>NZ_NKEZ01000004.1:0-370371 GCF_002223345.1 Burkholderia sp. AU16741 | reverse complement strand
CCACCGCCGCCGCCGCCGCCGCCACCGCCACCGCCACCGCCGCCGCCGCCGCCGCCACCGCCACCGCCACCGCCACCGCCACCGCCACCGCCACCGCCACCGGCACCGCCGCCACCACTGCCGCCACCGCCGCCACCGCCGCCACCGCCGCCTTGGCCACCGCCGTTGCCGTGACCGCCGCCGTTGCCGTGACCACCGCCGTCACCGTGACCGCCGCCGTCGCCATGGCCGCCACCGTGGCCACCGCCACCTGAAGTACCGCCCCCCGAAGTACCGCCACCGGAAGTGCCGCCGCCCGAAGTGCCGCCGCCCGAAGTGCCGCCGCCCGAAGTGCCGCCGCCCGAAGTGCCGCCACCTGAAGTACCGCCCCCCGAAGTGCCGCCACCCGAAGTGCCGCCACCTGAAGTACCGCCACCCGAAGTACCGCCACCCGAAGTACCGCCACCCGAAGTACCGCCACCAGAAGTACCGCCACCAGAAGTACCGCCACCCGAAGTACCACCCCCTGAAGTACCACCCCCAGAGCCACCGTTGCCGGATGCATTGCCTCCGCGGCCGGTGCCGTTCGTACTGCCTGTTGTTCCGCCTGTCGTTCCGCCGACACCGGCAGGTCCGACGGCGCCGCTCCCGTTGTTGCCGCCGCTCCCGCTCCCATTCCCGGTGCCGCCGCCATTCCCGGTGCCGCCGCCGTTCCCGCTGCCGCCCGCACCGGCGCCGCCATTACCGACGCCCCCGCCGGCGTAAACGTGTACCGCGCACGCGGCCGGATTGGCGGCGCACGGCGATGCGTTCTCGACCAGCGTCATGATGGTGTCCGCGCTGGCATTCGCGCCGGGCGCGGCGTCAGGCGTCGTGTTCTGTGCGACGGCATACGAGCAGCAGCACGCGAACGCGGCCACGGCCAGCAAGGTTGCACGAGGGCGCCGTCCCGCCGCGCGGAACGGTTGTTTCGTTTTATGCATCATGGCCTCCCCATGCGCGCGATGCCTCGTAGCCGCGCGACGATTTACGTGTGGTGCAGGGGGGCGTAAAAGATTCGTTGTCCTATCGTCGGCCGATCGCCTTGGGGCCGACGCTGGACGTCAGCCGTGAACGCGGATCGGCACGCGGGCCCGCCGTGCGAATCTCACTCTGCGAGATTCGTGCCATCGGCCGTTCGGGCCCGTCGTGAAAGGCGGGCGCAGTCGCGTGACCGCGCGTGCAACGCCGTGGGGGAGCGTTTTGTTTCCGGAATGAAACGTCGGGGGCGTCGTTCAGCGTGCCGGCGCGTCGGCCGCGCGTTGCCAGCGGTGGAACAGGATCGATGCGATCCAGCAGACCAGGAACAGCGCGACGATCCCGTAGCCGATCGAGCCGAAGCGTTCGCCGAGCGCATCGAGCGTGTCGCGCACGGGGCCCGTCAGCGACAGCTTGTCGGCCAGCAGCCCGGCCGCCTCGATCCCGCCGATCGCCAGCGCGACGGCCGCCGACACGAACGTGATGCTCGCGTTGTAGAGCAGCTTGCGCTGCGGATCGTCCATCGCCCAGCCGTACGCCTGAATCATCAGCACGTTGTCGGTCGAGTCGATCAGCGTCATGCCGGCGGTGAAAAGCGCGGGAAACAGCATGACCGTATAGACCGGCAGCCCCTGGCTCGCCTGCGCGGCGGCGATCGCGAGCAGGCCGATTTCGGTTGCAGTATCGAAACCGAGCCCGAACAGCACGCCGACCGGATACATGTGCCAGCTCTTCGACACGAACCGGAACAGCGGGCGCAGCAACCGCGAGACGAGCCCGGCGGGACGATGGTCGTGCGCGCCGTCGTGCGTGTGCCCGGACGCGCCGCGATAGCGTCGCCACACGTCGCGCAGGATCATCAGGTTCACGCACGCGAGCACCAGCAGGAAGGTGGCCGATACCGCCGTGCCGATCGTGCCGCCAACCTCGCGGAACGCATCGAACCGGTCGCGCAGCGCGAACGCGGTCAGCGCGATGCCGAGCGTCGCCGCGATCACGATCGTCGAATGACCGAGCGAGAAGAACAGGCCGACGCTCACCGGGCGCTGGCCGTCCTGCATGAGCTTGCGCGTCGCGACGTCGATCGCGGCGATGTGATCCGCGTCGACCGCATGACGCAGCCCGAGCCCGTATGCGATCGCGGCGGTGCCGAGCAGTAGCGGATGGTCGCGCAGCACCGCGAGCGCCCACAGCCAGACGGCGACGTTCGCGGCGATCAGGCCGGCATAGAGAGTCAGCAGGCGGCGCAGGGCAGGAGTGGGCGGCATCGGGCGGGTTCCATCTGACGAATCGCCATCCATTGTGGCACGCGAAAAAAAGCGGCGGCGCGCCGATCGACGAGCCGCGCGCGCGACGCGCGCCGGACGAAAAAAAGCCCGTCCGGGATGAACCGGACGGGCTTTGCGCGCATGCGCCGGAGCGCGAGCGAGCGGCGCTTACTTCACTTTCGCGTTGATCACGGCTTCCGACACGTTCGCGGGCGTTTCCGCGTAATGCTTGAACTCCATCGTGTACGTCGCGCGGCCCTGCGTGGCCGAACGCAGCGACGTCGAATAGCCGAACATCTCCGCGAGCGGCACCTCGGCACGCACCAGCTTGCCGCCGCCGCCCGCGATGTCCTCCATCCCCTGCACGATGCCGCGCCGGCTCGACAGGTCGCCCATCACGTTGCCCATGAAGTCCTCGGGCGTCTCGACCTCGACCGCCATCATCGGCTCGAGCAGCACGGGCTTCGCCTTGCGCATCGCTTCCTTGAACGCCATCGAGCCGGCCATCCGGAACGCGTTTTCGTTCGAGTCGACGTCGTGGTACGAACCGAACGTCAGATGCACCTTCACGTCGACGACCGGGTAGCCCGCGAGCACGCCGCTCTTCAGCGTCTCGGTGATGCCCTTGTCGACGGCCGGGATGAACTCGCGCGGAATCACGCCGCCCTTGATCTCGTCGAGGAACTCGTAGCCCTTGCCCGGGTTCGGCTCCAGCGTGATCACCGCATGGCCGTACTGGCCACGCCCGCCCGACTGCTTGACGAACTTGCCTTCGACGTCGGCCGCCGTCGTGCGCACCGTTTCGCGATACGCGACCTGCGGCTTGCCGACCGTCGCCTCGACGCCGAACTCGCGCTTCATCCGGTCGACCAGGATTTCGAGGTGCAGCTCGCCCATCCCCGAGATGATCGTCTGGCCGGACTCTTCGTCGGTCTGCACGCGGAACGACGGATCTTCCTGCGCGAGACGGTTCAGCGCGAGACCCATCTTTTCCTGGTCGGCCTTCGTCTTCGGCTCGACGGCCTGCGAGATCACCGGCTCCGGGAATTCCATCTTCTCGAGGATGATCGGCTTGGCCGGGTCGCACAGCGTGTCGCCGGTCGTCGCTTCCTTCAGGCCGACCGCCGCCGCGATGTCGCCCGCGCGCACTTCCTTGATTTCCTTGCGCTCGTTCGCGTGCATCTGCAGGATCCGGCCGAGCCGCTCCTTCTTGTCCTTCGTCGCGTTGAGCACCGTGTCGCCCGACTCGACGACGCCCGAATACACGCGGAAGAAGATCAGCTGACCGACGAACGGGTCGGTCATGATCTTGAACGCGAGCGACGAGAACGGCTCGTCGTCGCTCGGATGACGTTCCGCCGGCTTTTCCGGATCGGCGAAGTCGTGGCCGAGGATCGCGGGCACGTCGACCGGCGACGGCAGGTAGTCGATCACCGCGTCGAGCATCGCCTGCACGCCCTTGTTCTTGAACGCGCTGCCGCACAGCATCGGCACGATCTCGTTGGCGATCGTGCGCTGGCGCAGCGCGGCCTTGATTTCGTCCTCGGTCAGCGATTCATGGTCGTGCAGATACTTCTCGAGCAGTTCCTCGCTCGCTTCCGCGGCGGCCTCGACCATCTTCTCGCGCCATTCGTGCGCGAGCTCGACGAGGTTCGCGGGGATGTCCTCGTACGTGAACTTCACGCCCTGGCTTTCGTCGTCCCACACGATCGCCTTCATCTTCACCAGATCGACGACGCCCTGGAAATGATCTTCCGCGCCGATCGGAATCTGGATCGGCACGGCGACGCCTTTCAGGCGCTCGCCGATCTGCTTCTGCACGCGGAAGAAGTCGGCGCCGATCCGGTCCATCTTGTTGACGAACGCGATGCGCGGCACCTTGTACTTGTTCGCCTGGCGCCACACGGTTTCCGATTGCGGCTGCACGCCGCCGACCGAGTCGTAGACCATGCACGCGCCGTCGAGCACGCGCATCGAGCGCTCGACTTCGATCGTGAAGTCGACGTGCCCGGGCGTGTCGATGATGTTGATCCGGTGTTCCGGATAGTTGCCGGCCATGCCCTTCCAGAAGGCCGTGGTCGCCGCCGACGTGATCGTGATGCCGCGTTCCTGCTCCTGCTCCATCCAGTCCATCGTGGCCGCGCCGTCGTGCACTTCACCGATCTTGTGGCTCACGCCGGTGTAAAACAGGATGCGCTCGGTCGTCGTGGTCTTGCCGGCATCGATGTGAGCGCTGATCCCGATATTTCGATAGCGCTCGATGGGGGTTTTGCGGGGCACGTGAACCTCCTGGTGGTTCGGATCGTAAGCGGGCCGGCCGATAGGTGCCGGCCCGGGCTGGAACTAGCGAAATTTAAAGGATAGCGCTTGTCCGTGGCTTTTGCAGATGCGGGCAGCGTGTGCCGAATCAAGGCGGGGAGCGCCGGCGGGCGAAAAAAAAAGCCGGCGCCCGACAGGAAACCATCGGTGGCCGGCTTTTCGGTCGGTGCGCGGGGCGCGGCACGATGCGCGCCGCGCGGGCCGCCGCGGTTACCGGTTACTGGGCCCGCGGCAGGCCGTCGAGCTTCATGCCGGGCTTGATGCCCTTCGCGGCGAACCAGCCCTTGCTCATTTCGAGCGCATAGACGCCGTTGTTGCGCGGGCAGTGGTTGTCGGTCGTCTCCGCGCGCATCTCGTCGATGTCGGTGATCGTGCCGTCCGCGCGGATGAACGCGATCGACAGCGGAATCAGCGTGTTCTTCATCCAGAAGCAGTGCACGGCGTTCTCGTTGAAGACGAACAGCATGCCTTCGTTCGGCGCGAGCTGCGAACGGTACATCAGCCCCTGTTCGCGGTCGGCGTCGTTCGCGGCGACGGCCGCGTCGATCACGTACATGCCGGCGCGCAGCTTCACGCGCGGGAACTCGCTCGGCTGCTTGGCGCCGGGCGGCACTTGCGCGCTGGCGGCCTGCATGCCGAGCGCGAGGACGGCGAGGGCGGCGGGAAACACGGCGGCGCGCGCAAGGCGGCCGAGCGACGAGCGCAGGGAGAATGACACGGCATGGCTCCTGTCTGGAAAACGAGACCCGCATGGTACGCGATGCGCGCCGGCGGGCACAAAAAAGAAAAAGGCAGATCGCCTTGCGGTGATCTGCCTTTCAACGCCGTAAGAACGGCAGGACTGCGTGTTCTTGACTGCGTTATTACAGCCAGCTTGCTTAGTTCGAAGCAGCTGCCGGTGCTGCTGCGTCGCTTGCTGCAGCCTTCTTCGATGCCTTGTGGTGCTTCTTGGCAGCGTGGTGCTTCTTGGCAGCGTGCTTGGCCGGTGCCGAAGCAGCTTCTGCTGCTGCCGGAGCAGCTTCCGGAGCCGAAGCTTGTGCGAAAGCAGCCGTTGCGAAGAGGCCAGCGACCAGAGCGGCGATCAGTTTGTTCATGTTGTGTTCCTCAGCTTTAGTTAATTAACCAAATGACCCGGCAATAGGAGTCATGTCGTCTAACGGTGCCATCCACCTTTCGGTTGACAGACGCTTCGAGAAATTTCTCTTTGCGCTGCGGGCGCCGAATCGTATTCGAATAAAACGTCGCTTTCGTGACGCAAACACGGGTTCGGCTGCCAATGCCGGATAGCTAAGGTTGGCATCTGCGTGGTTTAACGCGCGATCTTCACGGCCGGTTGACGAAAAAGATGACGAAAAATTCGCGTGTCCCGGATGCGTCATCCGGCCGGCGCGAAACCGTCCCACGGCGCGCGCGGCGGCAGCGCGATCGTTTCGCCCGGTGCAATGCCGAGCGCGAATATGTCGAGCGCGCCGATGCCCACGCGCACCAGACGCAACGTCGGGAAGCCGACGGCCGCCGTCATCCGGCGTACCTGCCGGTTCTTGCCCTCGGTGATCGCCAGCTCGATCCACGTGGTCGGGATCGCGGCGCGGTAGCGGATCGGCGGATTGCGCGGCCACAGCGTGTCGGGCGGCTCGATGAATTCGGCGCGGCACGGGCGCGTCACGTAGTCGCCGAGGTCGACGCCGCGTGCGAGCGCCTTCAGATCGGCCGGCCCCGGCGCGCCGTCGACCTGCGCCCAGTAGCGCTTCACCAGCTTGTGGCGCGGCTCCGCGATGCGGGCCTGCAGCGCGCCGTCGTCGGTGAGCAGCAGCAGTCCCTCGCTGTCCGCGTCGAGCCGGCCGGCCGCGTACACGCCGGGCGTTTTTACCCAGTCGCCGAGCGACGGCCGCGTCTCGTGCGCGGAAAACTGGCAAATCGTGCCGAACGGCTTGTTGAGGGCGATCAGGTTCATGGCGGGGCGCCCGCCGGCGCCCCGCACGAAGCGGGGGCGGGCGGTCTATGGCAAATGGCGGAATCTTAATGCATAATACGGAACGGCAAGTCCTCTGTCTTATATAAGACATAAGTGAGGTCTTGATACGCAGTGCCGCGGTTCGCGCCGAAGTGCCCGGTTGGGGCGCTAGAATAGCGGCTCGCTGTTGTCGTCACGGGGTGGCCATGCCGCGCCCCGCCGCGCGCGCAGCTTCGACCAGCATCACCTGCTCAGCCACGTCACTGGAGTCGATCATGCCGTATCAGCACATCAAGGTTCCGGAGGGCGGTGACAAGATCACCGTCAACAAGGACTTCTCGCTCAACGTTTCCGATCAGCCGATCATTCCCTATATCGAAGGCGACGGTACGGGCTTCGATATCACGCCGGTCATGATCAAGGTCGTCGACGCGGCGGTCGCGCATGCGTACAAGGGCCAGCGCAAGATCCACTGGATGGAGATCTTCGCGGGCGAGAAGGCGACCAAGGTGTACGGTCCGGACGTGTGGTTGCCGGACGAAACGCTGCAGGTGCTGAAGGAATACGTGGTGTCGATCAAGGGGCCGCTCACGACCCCGGTCGGCGGCGGCATCCGTTCGCTGAACGTCGCGCTGCGCCAGGAGCTTGATCTCTACGTGTGCCTGCGCCCGGTCCAGTACTTCAAGGGCGTGCCGTCGCCGGTGCGCGAGCCGCAGAAGATCGACATGGTGATCTTCCGCGAGAACTCGGAAGACATCTACGCGGGCATCGAATGGGCTGCGGGCTCCGAGCAGGCGAAGAAGGTGATCAAATTCCTGCAGGACGAGATGGGCGTGAAGAAGATCCGCTTCCCGGAAACCTCGGGGATCGGCGTGAAGCCCGTGTCGACCGAAGGCACCGAGCGCCTCGTGCGCAAGGCGATCCAGTATGCGATCGACAACGATCGCAAGTCGGTCACGCTGGTGCACAAGGGCAACATCATGAAGTTCACGGAAGGCCTGTTCCGTGACGCCGGCTACGCGCTCGCGCAGAAGGAATTCGGCGGCGAGCTGATCGACGGCGGCCCGTGGATGCGCGTGAAGAACCCGAAGACGGGCAACGAGATCGTGATCAAGGATTCGATCGCCGATGCTTTCCTGCAGCAGATCCTGCTGCGCCCGGCCGAATACGACGTGATCGCGACGCTAAACCTGAACGGCGACTACATCTCCGACGCACTGGCCGCGCAGGTCGGCGGCATCGGGATCGCGCCGGGCGCGAACCTGTCGGATTCGGTCGCGATGTTCGAGGCGACGCACGGCACGGCGCCGAAGTACGCGGGCAAGGATTACGTGAACCCGGGTTCCGAAATCCTGTCGGCGGAAATGATGCTGCGCCACCTCGGCTGGACGGAAGCAGCCGACACGATCATCGCCGCGATGGAGAAGTCGATCCTGCAGAAGCGCGTCACGTACGATTTCGCGCGGCTGATGGAAGGTGCGACGCAGGTGTCGTGCTCCGGCTTCGGCGAAGTGCTGATCGAGAACATGTAAGACCCCTTCCGGGGTGAGCCGGCAGGTTGCCGGCCGCCCCGGCGCTGACTGCCGGCGCCGGAGCGTTTCATGGATGGCAGGTTTGTTGGCAGGGTGGCCCGGCATGCGGGCCGCGGCGCCGCGAGGCGGCCGCATGCCCTGCAAGGTAGAACATGACGGCCCTCGCAACACCACCGCCCGGCTGAGCCGGCGCACCCCTTTCGCGATCGACCCGGTCGCTCCCCGCCGGTTACCGCCGGCGCTCCTCAGTCCCATCATCACGTAGCAATGCTTTGACCACCATGTCCACTTCGCCCAAGATCATCTACACCCTCACCGACGAAGCGCCGGCGCTCGCGACCTATTCGCTGCTGCCGATCGTCAAGGCCTTCACGCGTTCGTCCGGCGTCGCCGTCGAAACGCGCGACATCTCGCTCGCCGGCCGCATCATCGCGGCATTCGCAGACGTCCTGCCGTCGGAGCAGAAGGGTTCCGACGATCTGGCCGAGCTGGGCCAGCTCACGCTGAAGCCGGAAGCGAACATCATCAAGCTGCCGAACATCAGCGCATCGGTGCCGCAGCTGAAGGCCGCGATCGCCGAACTGCAGGCGCAGGGCTATGCGCTGCCGGCCTATCCGGAAGATCCGTCGACGGACGAAGAGAAGGCCGTCAAGGCGCGCTACGACAAGATCAAGGGCAGCGCGGTGAACCCGGTGCTGCGCGAAGGCAACTCCGACCGCCGCGCGCCGCTGTCGGTCAAGAACTACGCACGCAAGCATCCGCACAAGATGGGCGCGTGGAAGGCCACGTCGAAGGCGCACGTCGCGCACATGACCGAAGGCGACTTCTACGGCAGCGAGAAGTCGGCGCTGATCGCCGATGCCGGCAGCGTGAAGATCGAACTGACGACCACCGACGGCGCGAAGAAGGTGCTGAAGGAAAAGACGGCCGTGAAGGCCGGTGAAGTGATCGACGCGTCGGTGATGAGCCGCAACGCGCTGCGCAGCTTCATCGAGGCGCAGATCGCCGACGCGAAGGCGCAGGACGTGCTGTTCTCGGTGCACCTGAAGGCGACCATGATGAAGGTCTCGGACCCGATCCTGTTCGGTCACTTCGTGTCGGTGTTCTACCGCGACGCGCTCGCGAAGCACGCGGACGTGCTGGCGAAGGTCGGCTTCAACCCGAACAACGGGATCGGCGACCTGTACGCGCGCCTGAAGGATCTGCCGGCCGACACGCGTGAAGCGATCGAAGCCGACGTCAAGGCCGAGTACGCGGTGCGCCCGCGTCTCGCGATGGTCAACTCGGACAAGGGCATCACGAACCTGCACGTGCCGAGCGACGTGATCGTCGACGCATCGATGCCGGCGATGATCCGCGATTCGGGCGGCATGTGGGGCCCGGACGGCCAGCTGTACGACGCGAAGGCCGTGATTCCGGACCGCTGCTACGCGGGCGTGTACCAGGCCGTGATCGAGGACTGCAAGCAGCACGGCGCGTTCGATCCGGTCACGATGGGCAGCGTGCCGAACGTCGGCCTGATGGCGCAGGCGGCCGAGGAATACGGTTCGCATGACAAGACGTTCCAGATTCCGGCGGACGGCGTCGTGCGCGTCACCGACGAAGCCGGCAACGTGCTGCTCGAGCACGCGGTCGAGGCAGGCGACATCTGGCGCATGTGCCAGACGAAGGACGCACCGGTGCAGGACTGGGTCAAGCTCGCGGTCAACCGCGCCCGCGCGACCGGCGCGCCGGCCGTGTTCTGGCTCGATCCGGCGCGCGCGCACGATGCGCAGATCATCGCGAAGGTCGAGCGCTACCTGAAGGATCACGACACGAACGGCCTCGACATCCGCATCATGACGCCGCAAGATGCGACCCGCTTCTCGCTCGAGCGCATCCGTGCGGGCAAGGACACGATCTCGGTCACGGGCAACGTGCTGCGCGACTACCTGACCGACCTGTTCCCGATCATGGAACTGGGCACCAGCGCGAAGATGCTGTCGATCGTGCCGCTGATGGCCGGCGGCGGGATGTTCGAAACGGGTGCGGGCGGCTCCGCGCCGAAGCACGTGCAGCAGTTCGTCGAGGAAGGCTTCCTGCGCTGGGATTCGCTCGGCGAATTCCTCGCGCTGGCCGCGTCGCTCGAACATCTGGGCAACGCGTACCAGAACCCGAAGGCGCTCGTGCTCGCGAAGACGCTCGACCAGGCGACCGGCAAGTTCCTGGACGAGAACAAGTCGCCGGCGCGCAAGGTCGGCGGCCTCGACAACCGCGGCAGCCACTTCTACCTGTGCCTGTACTGGGCGCAGGCGCTCGCCGAGCAGACCGAGGACGCCGCGCTGAAGGCGCAGTTCGAAGGCGTGGCGAAGGCGCTGTCCGAGAACGAAGCGCGCATCCTGGAAGAACTGGCGGCCGCGCAAGGCAAGCCGCAGGCGATCGGCGGCTACTACCGTCCGAACGTCGAGCTGACGAGCCAGGCGATGCGCCCGAGCGCGACGCTGAACGGCATCGTCGACGCGGTCGCCTGACGCCGGCCGCGCGATCGCGCGAGCCCGTGCACGGGCCGGCGCGGCGGAGCGAACCATTCGCCGCCCGGCACACAAGAAAAACGCCCCGGTCGCCCGGGGCGTTTGTCGTTGCAGGCGTGTCATTCAGACGTGAACGATTTCCCATTCGGCGATTTCGTCCGGCACTTCGAGCGTGGCCGTGTCCAGTTCGGAAGGCTGCGCGCAGTCGCCGCGGGAAATGCGATCGGCCGCGACTTCCGGGCACGAGAACGCGCCGAGCGAAGCGTTGCCGAACGTCGCTTCCCAGCCGCCGTTTGTCGGCAGGATGTAGAACGACCCGAGCGCTGAACCAAAGCGAAATCCCTTCATTTCCGTTCTCCCTTTCTGATCACCAGCGATTCCGTTGTGCCGCCTGCCGGCTTGGCCGGCTGTGGCCCGACTGATTGCTTGCGCCGGATTCCGTATCGAACGTCGCGGCGAAGCGTCAGTGCATGGAACAAAGTCTACGTCCGCGACCCGGTCGGATGGTGCATGTAGAACGGCTTCTCAAAACAAAAAATAACCACTAAAAACAATGAGTTATTTTCATCGTTTTGTATGGCGGAACGTTTTTCGGCATCGCGAAACGGGAAATTGGTGCCCTGCACCACGAATTTTTATAAAGCAGTGACTTGTTCCGCATCGTGAAAAATCGGCGAATTTCCGGATCGTCGATACGGCGGGGCGAGCGCGGTGCGCGAGCGGAAGGCGCGAAAGGGGCGGCAGCCGAGGGGCCGTGGCCGCCGAAGCGCCGGGCGACGATCGCCGTCGTGGCGCCGTATCCGGCGCGGTAGCCGTGCTTGCTGCGGCGTATCGCCGCCCGCTTGGCGATGGCGTTTTTCGATCCGGCCCTGCGGGTATGATGACGCGACCGCCGCGTCTGTCGCGCGCACTGCATGAATAACGAGGATCGATTGATGAGACGGAGAACCTTCCTGTCGCGCGCCATCGGCGTCGCGAGCGCGTCACTGTTCGCGCGCACTGCGTGGGCGCAGCATGCCGGTCATGCCGGCATGGCCGGCATGGATTCGATGGACGACATGCCGGGCATGTCGGGTATGTCAGGGATGTCGGCGCACGCGCAGCACGGCAAGCCCGCGCCGGCCGCGCTCGCGGCCGCGGACGCGCTGCCGGCCGGCGCGCCGCTCGCCACGTTGCGCACGCTGGCGAACGAAAGCCGCGAGCCCGGCACGTTCCGGGCGACGCTGGTCGCTCAACCGGTGGCGCGACCGCTGCTGCGCGGCGCGCGGCCGACGACGTTCTGGCAGTTCGGCGCGGGCACGCAAGGCCCGGTCGTCGGCCCGCTGATCGACGTGCGCGAGGGCGATACGGTCGAGATCCGGTTCGTGAACAAGCTGCCGCAGCCGTCGACGATCCACTGGCACGGCCTGCCCGTGCCGCCCGACCAGGACGGCAACCCGTCGGATCCGGTCGCGCCCGGCGCGTCGCGCGTGTATCGCTTCACGCTGCCGAAGGGGAGCGCCGGCACGTACTGGTACCACCCGCATCCGCACATGATGACGGCCGAGCAGGTGTTCCGCGGGCTGGCCGGCCCGCTCGTCGTGCGCGCCGCGGACGATCCGCTTGCCGGCTGGCCCGAGCGCCACCTGTTCGTGTCGGACCTGAAGCTTGCCCGCGACGGCACGATCGCGCCGAACGACATGATGGACTGGATGAACGGTCGGGAAGGTCAATTCGTGCTCGTCAACGGCGCGCGCCGGCCGCGTATCGACATCGCCGGCGACGAGCGCTGGCGGGTGTGGAACGCGTGCAGCGCACGCTATCTGCGCATCGCGTTCGACGACGGTCGTGCGTTCGAGCATGCAGGCACCGACGGCGGCTTGTTCGACGCGCCGCGGCGCGTGACGTCGCTGCTGATTGCGCCGGGCGAGCGCGCGGAACTGCTGGTGCGCGCCGGCGACCGTGCGTCACGCGCGGTGCTGCAGGCAGCCGAGTACGACCGTCGCAAGATGGCGATGTCGCACGACGGCGGCCACGGCAGCCTGCCGCCCGATCCGGCGCTGGCGCTGGCCGATGTGGCATTCGCGCCCGCCGAGGCCCGCGCGCTGCCTGCCACGCTGCGCGCGGTGCCGCCGCTGGGCGAACCGGTCGCGCACAAGACGGTCGCGTTCGGCGAGGAAATGGACATGGACGCGATGATGAAGGGCGGCGCGCACGGCCGCCCGGCGGGCATGCGCTTCACGATCAACGGCGACACTTACGCGCCGCACCGCGCGACCCTGACGAGCCGCCGCGGCGACGTCGAGCGCTGGGAGATCCGCAATACGACGGACATGGATCACCCGTTCCACGTGCACGGCACGCAGTTCCAGGTGATCGAGGGGGCGTCGGGTGGGTCACGCACGAGCGAACCTTTCCGCGCATGGCGGGATACGGTGAACGTGCGCAGCGGCGAAACGGTGTCGATCCTGGTCACGCAAGACATGCCCGGCGAGCGCATGTTTCACTGCCACATTCTCGAACACGAGGATCTCGGCATGATGGGCACGCTGAAGGTCGTGTAACGAAGCGGCGAATGTGTTTCACGTGCAGATTCGATATCCGACCTGCATGCGTGACGAGACAATGCGTGTTCAATTATCGGGATTGAACGAAAAGGCCGGCCAATCGATTATCGATGGGCCGGCCTCAAAAAAAGAAACCCGGCGCCGTGCGCCGGGTTTCTTCGTCCGATATCCGACGCCTTATGCGGCCTGGATGTTCGACGCTTGCTTGCCCTTCGGTCCTTGAACGACGTCAAAGCTCACCTTCTGGCCTTCCTTCAGCGTCTTGAAGCCATTCATGGTGATAGCCGAGAAGTGCGCAAACAGATCCTCACCGCCCTCGTCGGGAGTGATGAAACCGAAGCCCTTCGCGTCGTTGAACCACTTAACGATACCAGTTGCCATTTTCCTACTTCCCCTGTCACACAGTCGCTGCTACTTACCACGAGCACGCTCGAAAAGCTAAACGACCAAAATCCGGTCGTTCCCCCCTCACAAGCTCACCTCGGCCTCTTTCGTTTCGCCAATCGGCAAATTGAAAAAAGTGCCAGCTTGATTGTTGGCGCTCTTTATTGGAGTGTCAAGTGGAATTTTTAGACGTTTAGAGGGTCGTTGTAAAGAACCCATTTTCAGGGTTTTTCCGGCTTTGCTTCGCAACATGCGGCCAAGCGCGCGGGCTTGAAAAGCCGCATAATCGGCTCATATACCAGGCTCGAGTGACACGCGTTCGAGTCGTCCCGGCTTGTGGGATACTGGATGCGGACACGACGTTCCGGTGCGAATCCCCCAGACGGTTCGTGTTCCGCGCCATGCGTGAAAGCCGGCACCGCAGCCGGCTTTCGTATGGCGCGAAGGCGGTCGTGTGTTCCGGGATACCGGGGAGGGCGCCGGCCGGTCGGTCGGGTAATGGCAGGATTGCGGGCCTGTCCGAGTTGTTTAGAATGGGTGTATGGCGATTATCCCGGACAAGCAGGACAGTACCGTCCTGGAACGCAAGCAGCAGAAGCTCAAGCCGCCTTCGATGTACAAGGTGGTGCTGCTGAACGACGACTTCACGCCGATGGAGTTCGTCGTGATGGTGGTCCAGGAGTATTTCAAGAAGGATCGCGAGACGGCCACGCAGATCATGCTGAAGGTCCATCGCGAAGGGCGAGGGGTATGTGGGGTCTATACGCGGGACATCGCGTCGACCAAGGTTGAGCAAGTCGTTACCCATGCGCGGCAGGCAGGGCATCCGCTGCAGTGCGTGATGGAGGAAGCATGATTGCCCAGGAATTGGAAGTCAGCCTGCACATGGCGTTCATGGAAGCACGCCAGGCGCGCCATGAGTTCATTACGGTCGAGCATCTGCTGCTGGCCCTGCTGGATAATCCGACGGCGGCCGAGGTGTTGCGCGCGTGCGCGGCAAACATCGAGGATCTGCGTCAGAACCTGCGCAATTTCATCCACGACAACACACCTACCGTCCCGGGCACCGACGATGTCGATACCCAGCCGACGCTCGGTTTCCAGCGCGTGATCCAGCGCGCGATCATGCACGTCCAGTCGACGTCGAACGGCAAGAAGGAAGTGACCGGCGCGAACGTGCTGGTCGCGATCTTCGGCGAGAAGGATTCGCACGCCGTGTACTACCTGCAGCAGCAGGGCGTCACGCGCCTCGACGTGGTGAACTTCATTTCGCACGGCATCGCGAAGACGAACAGCGGCGAAGCCGCGAAGTCGACCGACGCGAATGCGGAAAGCGAAGACGCGAATGCGCAGAAGGAAACCCCGCTCGCGCAGTTCACGCAGAACCTGAACCAGATGGCGAAGGACGGCCGCATCGATCCGTTGATCGGTCGCGAGCCCGAGGTCGAGCGCGTCGTGCAGGTGCTGTGTCGTCGCCGCAAGAACAATCCGCTGCTCGTCGGCGAAGCCGGCGTCGGCAAGACCGCGATCGCCGAAGGGCTCGCGTATCGCATCACGCGCGGCGAGGTGCCGGACATCCTCGCGAACGCGCAGGTGTACTCGCTCGACATGGGCGCGCTGTTGGCGGGCACCAAGTATCGCGGCGATTTCGAGCAACGTCTGAAGACGGTGCTGAAGGAGCTCAAGGAGCGCCCGCACGCGATCCTGTTCATCGACGAAATCCATACGCTGATCGGCGCGGGCGCCGCGTCCGGCGGCACGCTCGACGCGTCGAACCTGCTGAAGCCGGCGTTGTCGTCGGGCACGCTCAAGTGCATCGGCGCGACCACGTTCACCGAGTATCGCGGCATCTTCGAGAAGGACGCGGCGTTGTCGCGGCGCTTCCAGAAGGTCGACGTGACGGAGCCGAGCGTCGAGCAGACGGTCGCGATCCTGCGCGGGCTGAAGTCGCGCTTCGAGGAGCACCACGGCGTGAAGTATTCGTCGGGTGCGCTGTCGGCCGCGGCCGAGTTGTCGGCGCGCTTCATCACCGACCGCCACCTGCCGGACAAGGCGATCGACGTGATCGACGAGGCGGGCGCCGCGCAGCGCATCCTGCCGAAGTCGAAGCAGAAGAAGACGATCGGCAAGGGCGAGATCGAGGAAATCATCTCGAAGATCGCGCGCGTGCCGGCGCAAAGCGTGTCGCAGGACGATCGCAGCAAGCTGCAGACGCTCGATCGCGACCTCAAGAGCGTCGTGTTCGGCCAGGATCCGGCGATCGACGCGCTCGCGGCCTCGATCAAGATGGCGCGCGCGGGCCTCGGCAAGATGGACAAGCCGATCGGTGCGTTCCTGTTCTCCGGCCCGACGGGCGTCGGCAAGACCGAAGTGGCGCGCCAGCTCGCGTTCACGCTCGGCATCGAGCTGATCCGCTTCGACATGTCGGAATACATGGAGCGTCACGCGGTGAGCCGGCTGATCGGCGCGCCGCCGGGCTACGTCGGGTTCGACCAGGGTGGCCTGTTGACCGAAGCCGTCACGAAGAAGCCGCATTGCGTGCTGCTGCTCGACGAAATCGAGAAGGCGCATCCGGACATCTTCAACGTGCTGCTTCAGGTGATGGACCACGGCACGCTGACGGACAACAACGGCCGCAAGGCGGACTTCCGCAACGTCATCATCATCATGACGACGAACGCGGGCGCCGAGTCGATGCAAAAGGCGACGATCGGCTTCACGACGCGCCGCGAAACCGGCGACGAGATGACCGACATCAAGCGCCTGTTCACGCCGGAGTTCCGCAATCGGCTGGATGCGATCATCAGCTTCCGCTCGCTCGATGAGGAAATCATCATGCGCGTGGTCGACAAGTTCCTGATCCAGCTCGAGGAACAGCTGCACGAGAAGAAGGTCGACGCGCTCTTCACCGACGCGTTGCGCAAGCATCTCGCGAAGCACGGCTTCGACCCGCTGATGGGCGCGCGCCCGATGCAGCGGTTGATCCAGGACACGATCCGCCGTGCGCTGGCCGACGAGCTGCTGTTCGGCAAGCTGCTGAACGGCGGCCACGTGACGGTCGACGTCGACGAAAGTGACAAGGTGCAGTTGTCGTTCGACAAGCTGGCGAATCCGCCGCACAAGCCGAACGAAGAGACGGTCGAAGTCGAGTAAGCGATAATTCGTTGTTCATGCGAACGGCGCGGGAAGTTCTCCGCGCCGTTTCGTTTTATTCGGCGCCGGCGGCGCGATGGTGGTGCAGGGGAGTGGTAACGCAGTGACAGAACAACAACGGTCGTTCGACGATATCGTCGCGCGCGAACAAGGGTTGCGCCACGCGCTGACGTCGGGGCAGATGGCGATGATCGCGATCGGCGGCGCGATCGGCACGGGGCTGTTCCTCGGCAGCGGTTTCGCGATCGGGCTCGCCGGCCCGAGCGTGCTGGTTTCGTATGCGATCGGTGCGTTGATCGCGCTGCTGCTGATGGGCGCGCTCGCGGAAATGACCGTCGCGCACCCCACGGCCGGCTCGTTCGGCGCCTATGCCGAGCACTACGTCGGCCCGCTCGCGGGGTTTCTCGTGCGCTATGCGTACTGGTTCGCCGTTGTATTCGCGATCGGCACCGAAATCAGCGCGATCGCCGTGTTCATGAAGTACTGGTTTCCGGCCGTGCCCGGCTGGTACTGGGTGATCGGCTTCTCCGCGCTACTGATCGCGGTGAACCTCGCGAGCGTCACGCTGTACGGCACCGTCGAATACGCGTTCTCGCTGCTGAAGATCGCGGCGATCGTCGTGTTCATCGTGCTCGGCGCGTTGCTCGTGTGGTCCGCGCCGGCCGCATCGGGCATCGGTTTCGCCAATTACACCGCGCACGGCGGTTTCATGCCGAAGGGGCCGTGGGGCACCTGGGTCGCGGTGATCGTCGCGATCTTCAGCTACATGAGCATCGAAGCGGTCGCGATCGCGGCCGGCGAGGCGCGCGATCCGCAGCACGCGGTCACGCGCGCATTCCGCTCGACCGTGTTGCGGCTCGTGCTGTTCTACCTGCTGACGCTCGCGCTGATGCTCGCGATCGTGCCGTGGACGCAGGCCGGCACCGACGAAAGCCCGTTCGTGAAGGTGATGGCCGCGACGCACGTGCCGTACGCGGCGGGCGTGATCAACTTCGTGCTGTTGATCGCGGCGCTGTCGGCGATGAACAGCCAGCTCTACGTGACGACGCGGATGATGTTCAGCCTGTCGCGCGCGCGCCTCGCGCCCGCGGTGTTCGGCCGGCTCGGCGCGAACGGCGTGCCGCGCGCGGCGCTGTGGATCTCGACGAGCGGCGTTGCCGTCGCGGCCGTACTGGTCGCGCTCGCGCCCGATACCGCGTTCACGGTGATGATGGCGATCGCGATGTTCGGCGCGCTGTTCACGTGGCTGATGATCTTCGTCACGCACCTGCGGTTCCGTTCGCGGTATCGCGGCCCCGCGCTCGCGTTCCGGATGTGGGGGCACCCGTTCGGCAGCCTGCTCGGCGCGGGGCTCGTCGCGGCGATCCTGCTGACGACCGCTTTCACGCGCGAATTCCGGATGACGATGGTGGTCGGCGTCGTGTTCGTCGTGCTGCTGACGCTCGCCTACGCGCTGCATTACCGGCACCAGCACGCGCGCTGACGCCGGCGCCGCTGCCCGCGCCGTTCTTCGGTCGCTAAGGTTCCGTTAAGCGGGCGGCGACCACATTCGATCCTGTCTGCAACGCGCGCCGGTCCGCACCGTCGCGCCGTTTCCTGCAAAAAGGCTTCGAATGAACAAACTTCCCGAAATCACGCTCGCGTTCTGGATCATGAAGATCGGCGCGACGGGGCCGTGTTGTTCGGCGTGCTGGTCGCGATGGCCGTCTATGCGAGGATCGTCCAACCGGCCCGCAAGCGACGGCGCGTGAAAAGGAAAAGGGCTTTTTTCCGTCCTGCGCGGCTCAGTGGCGGCCGGTGCTGCCGAACCCGCCTTCGCCGCGATCGCTCTCGGTGAATTCGTCGACAATGTTGAACTGCGCCTGCACGACCGGCACGATCACGAGCTGCGCGAGGCGTTCGAACGGATTCAGCACGAACTCTGTCTGGCCGCGGTTCCACGTCGAGACCATCAACTGGCCCTGGTAGTCGGAGTCGATCAGGCCGACGAGGTTGCCGAGCACGATCCCGTGCTTGTGGCCGAGGCCCGAGCGCGGCAGGATCAGCGCCGCATAGCCGGGATCGGCGAGGTGGATCGCGAGGCCCGTCGGCACCAGTGTCGTTGCGCCGGGCTGCAGCGTAACCGGTGCGTCGAGGCATGCGCGCAGGTCGAGGCCGGCGCTGCCGGTCGTCGCGTAGGCGGGCAGGTAGTCGCGCATGCGCGCGTCGAGAATCTTCAGGTCGAGTTTCATGCGGTCGTCGAATCGGTCGGGAAGGGCGCGGCGGCAAGCGCTGCCGCGCGGAGATCAGATCAGGCGGTTGTCGGGCAGGCGCTTCGCGATTTCGGCCACGAGCGTGTGCGCGAGTTCTTCCTTGGGCGCGCGCGGCAGGCGCGTGAGGCCGGCGGCCTCGAACAGCACGACTTCGTTGTCGTCGCGGCCGAACGTCAGCGGGCCGAGGTTGCCGACGAGCAGCGGCACGTTCTTGCGCTTGCGCTTTTCGTCGCCGTGCACGTCGAGGTCGCCGCTTTCGGCCGCGAAGCCGACGCAGAACGGCGCATCGGGCAGCGCCGCGACCGATGCGAGGATGTCGGGGTTCTCGACGAACGCGAGCGCCGGCATCTTGCGGTCGGCCGTCTTCTTCATCTTGTGCTCGGCCGGCTGTTCGACGCGCCAGTCGGCGACCGCGGCCACCGCGATGAAGATGTCGGCATCGGCGACCGCATGCATCACCGCATCGTACATCTGCTGCGCGGTCTGCACGTCCTGGCGGTACACGCCCCACGGCGTGTCGAGCGCGACCGGCCCGGCGACGAGGTGCACGTCGGCGCCGGCCTGCTGCGCGGCGCGCGCGAGCGCGAAACCCATCTTGCCGCTGGAGCGGTTCGTCAGGCCGCGCACCGGGTCGAGCGGTTCGAACGTCGGCCCGGCCGTGATCAGCACGCGGCGGTGCGCGAGCACCTTCGGCGCGAAGTGCGCGACGATCGCTTCGTAGATCGCCTCGGGCTCGAGCATGCGGCCGTCGCCGACTTCGCCGCAGGCCTGCGCGCCCGAATCGGGGCCGAGCACCGACACGCCGTCCGCGCGCAGTTGCGCGGCATTGCGCTGCGTGGCCGGGTTCTGCCACATCTGGCGGTTCATCGCGGGGACGACGAGCAGCGGGCAGTCGCGTGCGATACACAGCGTCGACAGCAGATCGTCGGCGAACCCGTGCGCGAGCTTCGCGAGGAAATCCGTCGACGCGGGCGCGATCACGATCGCGTCGGCTTCGCGCGACAGGTCGATGTGCGCCATGTTGTTGTCGATGCGCGCGTCCCACTGGCTCGTATAGACGGGCCGGCCCGACAGCGCCTGCATCGTGACGGGCGTGATGAACTGGGTGGCGGCGTCGGTCATCGCGACCTGCACGGTCGCGCCGGCCTTCACGAGCAGCCGCGTGAGTTCGGCGATCTTGTAGCAGGCGATGCCGCCCGTCAGGCCGAGAACGAGGTGTTTTCCTGCGAGTTCTGCGTGTGCCAACTCAGGCCTCCTGGGGTCGAACGGAACGGCCGGCGCGAAGCCGGCCGTCGACACGGAGTATGCGCGCTCAGCGCGCGCCGCGCACGCGCCGCAGCTCGTCGTAGATCAGCAGCACCGCGCCGACCGTGATCGCGGAATCGGCGAGGTTGAACGCCGGGAAGTGCCACGCGCCGACGTGGAAATCGAGGAAGTCGATCACGTGGCCATAGACGAGCCGGTCGATCACGTTGCCGAGCGCGCCGCCCAGGATCAGCGCGAGCGACACGCTGAACAGCCGCTGATGGCCGTGGCGCTTCAGCAGGAAGCAGATCACGAGCGTCGCGCCGATGCCGAGCGCGGTGAACGCCCAGCGCTGCCAGCCGCTCGCGGTCGACAGGAAGCCGAACGCGGCGCCGCGGTTGTACACCAGCACGAGGTTGAAGAACGACGTCAGCGCATGCTGCGCGCCATACGCGAACGTCTTGAGGATCGCGATCTTCGACAGCTGATCGAACAGGATCACGATCAGCGAAATGCCGAGCCAGGGCGCGAGCGCGCCGCTGGCCGGTTTCGACAGGGTCTTCGCCATATTTAAGCAGCGCTCCGGATTTCGCCGTTTTCAAACAGGTTCGAGAAGCAGCGGCCGCACAGCGTCGGATGATCGGCGTGCGCGCCGACATCTTCGCGGTAGTGCCAGCAGCGTTCGCACTTCTGGTACTTCGACGCGGCCACGTCGACGCTTTCCTGAGCTTCGTCGTCGACCTTCACGACGGTCGCCGCCGACGTGATCAGCACGAACTTCAGGTCGTCGCCGAGGCTCGTGAGCGCGTCGTAGCGCGCGCCGCTCGCATGCACGGCCACTTCGGCCTGCAGCGACGAACCGATGCGGTTCGCGGTACGCGCTTCCTCGAGCGCCTTCGTCACGTTGCCGCGCACGTCGCGCAGCAGCGCCCACTTCTCGATCAGCGCGGCCGAGCCGGCGACTTCCGGATACGCGTAGTAGGTTTCCGTGAAGATCGTGTCGCTCGCCGGCTGGAACACCTTCCACGCTTCTTCCGCCGTGAACGACAGGAACGGCGCGAGCACGCGCAGCAGGCCGTGCGTGAGGTGATACAGCGCGGTTTGCGCGGAGCGGCGCGCGCGCGAATCGGCGGCGCTCGTGTACAGGCGATCCTTCAGCACGTCGAGGTAGAAGCCGCCGAGGTCTTCCGAGCAGTACGTCTGCAGCTTCGCGACGACCGGGTGGAATTCGTACTTCTCGTAGTGGCCGAGCAGTTCGGTTTGCAGTTGCTGCGAGAACGCGACCGCATAGCGGTCGATCTCGAGCCATTCGTCGACCGGCACCGCGTGCTGCGCGAAATCGAAATCCGACAGGTTCGCGAGCAGGAAGCGCAGCGTGTTGCGGATGCGGCGATAGCCTTCGGTCACGCGCTTCAGGATTTCCTCGGAGATCGCGAGCTCGCCCGAGTAGTCGGTCGAGGCGATCCACAGGCGGATGATTTCCGCGCCGAGACGGTTCGCGACTTCATGCGGGTCGATGCCGTTGCCGAGCGACTTGCTCATCTTGCGGCCTTCGCCGTCGACCGTGAAGCCGTGCGTGAGCAGGCCCTTGTACGGCGCGCGGCCGTCGATCATCGATGCGGTCAGCAGCGACGAGTGGAACCAGCCGCGGTGCTGGTCCGAGCCCTCGAGGTACAGGTCGGCCGGGAACTGCAGCTGATCCTTATGCGAGCCGCGCAGCACGTGCCAGTGCGTCGTGCCCGAGTCGAACCACACGTCGAGCGTGTCGCGGTTCTTCTCGTACAGGTTCGCGTCGTCGCCGATCAGCTCGCGCGGGTCGAGCGATTGCCACGCCTCGATGCCCGACTGCTCGACGCGCTTCGCGACTTCCTCGAGCAGCTCGAGCGTGCGCGGGTGCAGCTCGCCGGTTTCCTTGTGCACGAAGAACGCCATCGGCACGCCCCACTGGCGCTGGCGCGACAGCGTCCAGTCGGGACGGTTCGCGATCATGCTGAACAGGCGCTGCTTGCCCCACGACGGGTAGAACGCGGTCGCGTCGATGCCTTCGAGCGCGGTTTCGCGCAGCGTCTTGCCGCCGTCTTGCGGCGTCACGTCCATGCCGGCGAACCACTGCGACGTCGCGCGGTAGATGATCGGCGTCTTGTGGCGCCAGCAGTGCATGTAGCTGTGCTTGTAGTGCTCGCTGCGCAGCAGCGAGCCGGCTGCGTTCAGCGCGTCGACGACCTTCGGGTTCGCGTCCCAGATCGACAGGCCGCCGAACAGCGGCAGCGATTCGATATAGCGGCCGTCGCCCATCACCGGGTTGATGATGTCCGAATCGGTCATCCCGTGCGCCTTGCACGACTGGAAGTCCTCGATACCGTACGCAGGCGACGAGTGCACGACGCCGGTACCCGTGTCGGTCGTCACGTAGTCGCCGAGGTAGACGGGCGCGGTGCGCTGGTAGCCGGGGTGGGCCGACGCGAGCGGGTGGTGGAAGCGCAGGTTCGCGAGCTTCACGCCGGGCGCGGTCGCGACGACGCGGCCGGTCAGCTTGAAGTCGGCCATGCACGCTTCGACGCGCTCTTGCGCGATGATCAGCAGCCCGCGCTCGGTGTCGACCAGCGCGTAGACGATCTCCGGATGGAGGTTCAGCGCCTGGTTGGCGGGAATCGTCCACGGCGTGGTGGTCCAGATCACGATGCCGCCCTCGGCGCGCGGCAGCGCCGGCAGGCCGAACGCGTGCGCGGTCTTTTCCGGTTCCGCGAACGCGAACATCACGTCGATCGTCGGGTCGGTGCGGTCCTTGTACTCGACTTCCGCTTCCGCGAGCGCCGAGCCGCAGTCGAAGCACCAGTTGACCGGCTTCAGCCCGCGATACACGTAGCCCTTCTCGATGATCTTGCCGAGCGCGCGGATTTCTTCCGCCTCGTTCACGAAGTTCATCGTCTTGTACGGGTTGGCCCAGTCGCCGAGCACGCCCAGGCGCTTGAAGCCGACCTTCTGCTTCTCGATCTGCTCGGTCGCGTACGCGCGCGCCTTGCTCATCACTTCGGCCGCCGGCAGCGACTTGCCGAACTGCTTCTCGATCTGGATCTCGATCGGCATGCCGTGGCAATCCCAGCCCGGCACGTACGGCGCGTCGAAGCCGGCCATGTTGCGCGACTTGACGACGACGTCCTTCAGGATCTTGTTGACCGCGTGGCCGAGGTGGATGTCGCCGTTCGCATACGGCGGGCCGTCGTGCAGGATGAACTTCGGCCGGCCCTTGCTGGCCGCGCGGATCTTCTCGTAGATGCCGCGCTCTTCCCACTCCTTGACCCACTGCGGCTCGCGCTTGGGCAGGTCGCCGCGCATCGGGAACGGCGTGTCGAGCAGGTTGACCGGATACTTGGCCTGCGGTTTCGAATCGGCTTTCTTGTTGCTCATGATGGGATCGCTATCTAAATCGGGGACGCTCGGGCGTCGTGAATCGGGTAGGCGCGCGACAGGGCGGCGCGAGGGGGCGGCGAGGCGCCGCCGTCCGGATCAGCTAATTCGGTCGGTGGCCGACGTCGCGAAGCCCGTCGCGCGGCTGCCCGGCGCACGGTCGCGTTCGACGAAGTACGCGCGCGCATTCGCGACGTCCAGCGCGATCGCGCGCGACAGCGCCTCGAGATCGTCGAACTTCGCCTCGTCGCGCAGCTTCTTCAGGAATTCGACGCGGATCAGCTTGCCGTACGCGTCGCCGTGCCAGTCGAGCAGGTGGACTTCGAGCAGCACGCGGCCCGAATCGTCGACGGTCGGGCGCAGCCCGAGGCTCGCGACGCCCGGCAGCGGCTCGGGGCCGAGGCCGTGCACCTGCACGACGAAGATGCCCGCGAGCGCCGGCCGCTTGTGCGCGATCGGCAGGTTCAGCGTCGGGAAGCCGAGGTCGCGGCCGAGCTTGAGCCCGTGCGCGACGTGGCCGCTGATCGCGTAGCCGTGGCCGAGCGCCTGCGCGGCCGCGTCGAGATCGCCCGCGGCGAGCGCCGCGCGCACGCCGGAGCTGGAAATGCGCGTGCCGTCGCTGCCGGACACCGTGCCCATCTGCTCGACCTCGAAGCCGTGCAGCTCGCCGGCCGCCTTCAGCGTGTCGAAGGTGCCCGCGCGCTTCGCGCCGTAGCAGAAATCGTCGCCGACCATCATCCAGCGCGCGTGCAACCCGTTCACCAGCGTGCGCTCGACGAACGCCTGCGGCGACTGGCTCGCGAAGGTGTGGTTGAAGTGCTCGACGACGACGCGGTCGACCCCGTGGTCGCGCAGCGCTTCCAGCTTGTCGCGCAGCATCGCGATGCGCGGCGGCGCGCCGGCCGGGTTGAAGAATTCGCGCGGGTGCGGCTCGAACGTCATCACGCACACGGGCAGGCCGCGTGCGTCCGCTGCCGCGCGCACGCGCGCGAGCAGGGCCTGGTGGCCGCGATGGACACCGTCGAAGTTGCCGATCGTCAGCGCGCACGGGGCGCGGCTCTCGGCGTTGGGCAGGCCGCGGAAGACTTTCACGATAGCGGATGCAGCGTCGGGGGATGGGCGGTGGGATGCCGCAAAGCAGAAGATTATAAACGTTCGGGCGGCCCGACGGCCGAGAAGGCGGGAATCGCGAGGGCGAATGGTAAAATTCGCGGATGAAAAAACTCGTGATCCTGATTTCCGGTCGCGGCAGCAACATGGAGGCCATCGTCCGCGCGTGCGCGCAGGAACGCTGGCCGGCCGAGATTGCCGCCGTGATCGCCAACCGGCCCGATGCGGCCGGGCTGGCTTTTGCCGCGTCGCACGGGGTGGCGACGGCGGTGGTCGACCACCGGTCGTTCGACGGCCGCGACAGCTTCGACGCGGCGCTCGCCGCGGAGATCGACCGTTTCGCGCCCGATCTCGTCATCCTTGCCGGCTTCATGCGCATCCTCACGCCCGCATTCGTCAGACGATACGAGGGTCGGCTGCTGAACATCCATCCGTCGCTGCTGCCGAGCTTCAAGGGCATCCACACGCATCAGCAGGCGCTGGATGCGGGCGTCGCGCTGCATGGCGCGAGCGTGCATTTCGTCATTCCCGAGCTCGACAGCGGCGCGATCGTCGCGCAGGGCGCGGTGCCGGTGCGCGCCGGCGACGACGCGGCCGCGCTCGCGCGGCGCGTGCTGACGGTTGAGCACGCGCTGTATCCGCGCGCGGTGCGCTGGTTCGTCGACGGGCGCCTGCGCCTCGAGCACGGCCGTGCAGTGGTGGCGCCCGAAGAGGCGCGCTGGATTTTCGCGGATCAACCGCAAACCGAAACGAGTGAGGGCGTATGAAGCTGCACGGATTCCTGATCGGCCAGACCGAGACTTTGCTGGCCGAGGTGCTGAAGTTCGCCGGCCCCGCCGACGCGACGACGAGCCGGTTCTTCCGCGCGCACCCGAAGCTCGGGCATGCCGAGCGCGGCGTGATCGCCGAGGCCGTGTTCGCGGTGCTGCGCCGGAAGATGGAGTTTTCGCATCTGGCCGAGAGCGGCACGGGCACGCCCGCGCGGCGCCTCACGCTGCTCGGCCTGATGCAGACGATGGGGCGCAATGCGCTGAAGCCGTTCCTGTCCGACACCGAGTCCGCGTGGCTCGAGCACGTGTCGAAGATCGACCCGGCGAGCCTGCCGGTGCGCATTCGCACGAACCTGCCCGACTGGATTCACCAGGCGCTGTCGACCCGTTTCGATGCCGACGAGCTCGCGCAGCTCGCCGCCGCGCTGAACTACCCGGCGCCGCTCGACCTGCGCGCCAACGCGCAGAAGGCGAGCCGCGACCAGGTGATCGAGGCGCTGCGCGTGAGCGGCATCGACGCGGGCGCGACGCCGTTCGCGCCGTTCGGCGTGCGCGTGGTCGGCAAGCCGGCGCTGACGCGCCTGAAGCTGTTCGAGGAGGGTGCGATCGAGGTGCAGGACGAAGGCAGCCAGCTGCTGTGCTCGCTGGTCGCGCCGCGGCGCGGCGAGATGGTCGTCGATTTTTGCGCGGGCGCGGGCGGCAAGACGCTCGCGCTCGGCGCGATGATGCGCTCGACCGGACGTCTCTATGCGTTCGACATCTCCGAGAAGCGCCTCGCGAAGCTGAAGCCGCGCCTCGCGCGCAGCGGGCTGTCGAACGTGAACCCGGTGCTGATCGACAGCGAGCACGACGCGAAGATCAAGCGGCTCGCCGGCAAGATCGACCGCGTGCTGGTCGACGCGCCGTGCAGCGGCCTCGGCACGCTGCGCCGCAATCCGGACCTGAAGTGGCGCCAGACGCGCACGGCGATCGACGAGCTGACGCCGAAACAGGCGTCGATCCTCGCGAGCGCCGCGCGGCTCGTGAAGAAGGGCGGCCGCCTCGTCTACGCGACCTGCAGCGTGCTCGACGCCGAGAACGAGCGCATCGTCGAACAGTTCCTGGCCGATCATCCCGACTTCGTGCTGGTGCCGGCGCAGCAGGTGCTGGCCGACCAGCGCATCGAACTCGAGACGGGCGATTACCTGTCGCTGTGGCCGCACCGCCACGCGACCGACGGCTTCTTCGCCGCGGTGCTCGAGCGCCGCGCCGCGCAGTAAGGCGGCTCGGACGGACGATGGAGAGTCTGCAGAGCCGCCTGCTGTCGCACCGGCTGGCATCGGTGATTCGCGATTTCCACCAGCCGGTGATGATCTGGCAGGCGGCGATCCTCGTCGGGGCGCTGTGCTTCGCCTGGGTGGCCGCGCGCGTCGTGCACGGTCGGATCGATGAGCACCGGCGGGCGGCCGGACGCGCGCCGGGCGCGGGCGCGCAGAGCCTGAAACGTGCGCTGTTTCCGCTGTTCGGCAGCGTGTTCGTCGGCGGCGCGCAGCTCGCGTTCGACCCGTTCATGTCGACGTCGCTGCTGTCGCTCGCGCTCGTGCCGCTGTTCGGCATCGGACTGATCTACGTGCTGTTCTTCTTCGCGCGGCGCGTGTTCGCGCGCGACGGCCATACGCACGCGTGGCTGTCGATCGTCGAGAAGATCGTGTCGACCGTCGTGTGGGCCGCGATGGTGATGACGGTGCTGGGCATCCAGCGCGACGTGCTCGGCTGGCTCGACAGCGTGCAGTTCCGGGTCGCGACCGCGCACCTCACGCTGCTGTCGGTGATTTCCGGCGCGCTTTGGGTGTGCGTGACGCTGATGGTCGCGATGTGGCTCGGCTCGGTGCTCGGATCGCCTGTCGCGCGCGAGCACGCTCGATGCGAACCTGAAGGTCGTGCTGTCGCGGGTCGGGCGCGCGCTGCTCGTGTTCACGGCGATCCTGATCGGCTTGTCGCTCGTCGGCATCGACGTGACGGTGCTCGGCGTGTTCGGCGGCGCGGTGGGCGTCGGCCTCGGTTTCGGGCTGTAGAAGATCGCGAGCAACTACGTGTCGGGCTTCATCATCCTGCTCGACCGCTCGTTGCGGCTCGGCGATGCGATCAGCGTCGGCGGGCTGCAGGGCGTCGTCACGCAGATCCGCACGCGCTACACGGTCGTGCGCGGCCTCGACGGCAACGAGACGTTGATTCCGAACGAGAAGCTGATCACCGACGTCGTGCAGAACCAGTCGTCGTACCTGACGCGCGGCTATGCGAAGGTCGCGGTGCAGGTCGCTTACACGAGCGACGTCGAGCAGGCACTCGCGTTGCTCGCCGACGCCGCGAAGGACGTGCCGCGCGTGCTGGCCGAGCCGGCGCCGACCGCGTACCTCGTGAGTTTCGGCGCCGACGGGATCGATCTGGAGCTCGGCTTCTGGATCGAGGATTCGGCGAAAGGCACGTCGGGCGTGCGCTCGAGCGTGAACCGCAACATCTGGCGGCTGTTCAGCGAGCACGGGATTTCGATTCCGTTCCCGCAGCGCGAGGTGCGCGTGGTCGGGCTGCCGGATGGCTTTCCCGCGGCGGCGGGCGTGGCGGCCGGGCTCGAGCCGGCGGCAGCCAACGGTGCGCTGGACGGGCACGCGTTGGACGGGCACGCGCCGGCGGCGTAGCGGGCACGGGCGGTCAATCGTACCGATCCCGCGGTCGAAACCGGATCGCGAGCCCTACCCAGTCCGCACATGGACCGCGCGGATTGCGTCAGGGCAAGAAAATATTCATTTTTTACAAAGACTTGGAACGGTTGAAGTAAAATTCCGGTCTACACGCGGTATGCTTTCATTCTTCTGACGCCAGCGTGGCGTCGCTCTCATCACGGGTAACTGCCTTGTTGAATTCTGTGCTCGATTTTCTTTCCCACGGGCTCCTGCGTTTTTCGTGGTGGCAAGTCGCGTTGTTCGCGCTCGCCGTCACGCACGTCACGATCATCGGCGTGACCGTCTACCTGCACCGCTGCCAGGCGCACCGCGCGCTGGAGCTGCATCCGATCGCGAGCCACTTCTTCCGCTTCTGGCTGTGGATGACCACCGGCATGCTGACCGGCCAGTGGGCCGCGATTCACCGCAAGCACCACGCGAAATGCGAGACCGAGGAAGATCCGCACAGCCCGCAGACGCGCGGTATCTGGAAGGTGTTCCTCGAGGGCGCCGAGCTGTATCGCGCGGAAGCGAAGAACGAAGAGACGATGCGCAAGTTCAGCCACGGCACGCCGAACGACTGGCTCGAGCGCAACGTCTACTCGAAGTATCCGATTCTCGGCATCAGCATGATGATGGTGATCGACGTCGCGCTGTTCGGCGTGCTCGGCCTCACCGTGTGGGCCGTGCAGATGGTCTGGATTCCGTTCTGGGCCGCGGGCGTCGTGAACGGCTTCGGTCACTTCTGGGGCTATCGCAACTTCAATTCGGCCGACGCGAGCACGAACCTGTTCCCGTGGGGCATCGTGATCGGCGGCGAGGAACTGCACAACAACCACCACACGTTCGCGACGTCGGCGAAGCTGTCGAACAAGTGGTACGAATTCGACATCGGCTGGATGTACATCCGCATCATGTCGGCATTCGGTCTCGCGAAGGTGAAGAAGGTCGCGCCCACGCCGCGCCTGAACAAGCCGAAGACGGTGCTCGACCAGGAAACGCTGCAGGCCGTGCTGTCGAACCGCTACGAAGTGATGGCGCGCTACGGCAAGGCCGTGAAGCGTGCGTACCGCCAGGAGCTCGCGCACCTGAAGGAACTCGGTTCGAGCGAGAAGTACCAGCTGATGCGCGGCGCGCGCAAGTGGTTCCACAAGGACGCCGACGGCCTCGACGAGCCGCAGAAGAAGTTGCTGCCGGAAATCTTCGCGAACAGCCAGAAGCTGCATACGTACTTCCAGCTGCGCCAGGATCTGGCCGCGATCTGGGATCGTTCGACCGCGTCGCGCGAACAGCTTCTCGCGCAATTGCAGGATTGGTGCCATCGCGCAGAACAAAGCGGCATCAAGGCGCTGCAGGAATTCGCGACACGCCTGCGTCGCTACGCCTGATTCGAAATCGATTAGAATCTCAGGACGTCACAAACCCCGCGTTGGCGGGGTTTTTTCATTTGGGTCGCCGGTTTTTGACGGATCGGCGCCGCCGCGATTGGTATGAGGCTTGGGGCCGGAGTAAGTGCTAAAGCGCTCACTCCGGCCGACCGCGAAGCATGGGACCCAAGTAAGCGCTGAAGCGCTAACTTGGGTCGACCGCGTAGCATGGGGCATGAGTAAGCGCTGAAGCGCTTACTCATGCCGACAGGAGATATGGAGATGCAATCGACGATCAAACCCGTCGAGTACGACCGGCCCGTCGCAGCAGGGACCGTGTGCGGCGTCGGACAGGCATGGGCCAAGGTGCCCGACGCGCCGTCCGCCGACGAGCGCGCTGCGCTGAAGGCACGCATCAAGGCGTTGCTCGCCCGTGAAAAGGCCGTGCTGGTCGCCCACTACTACGTGGATGCCGAACTGCAGGAACTGGCCGACGAAACGGGCGGCTGCGTGGCCGATTCGCTCGAAATGGCCCGCTTCGGCCGCGACCACGACGCGCAGACGCTGGTCGTCGCCGGCGTGCGCTTCATGGGCGAAACCGCGAAGATCCTGAGCCCGAACAAGCGGATCCTGATGCCCGACCTCGACGCGACCTGTTCGCTCGACCTCGGCTGCCCGGTCGACGAATTCTCGGCGTTCTGCGATGCGCATCCGGACCGTACCGTCGTCGTCTACGCGAACACCAGCGCGGCCGTGAAGGCGCGCGCGGACTGGATGGTCACGTCGTCGATCGGCCTCGAGATCGTCGCCGACCTGCATGCACGCGGCGAAAAGATCATCTGGGCGCCGGACCGCCATCTGGGCAGCTATATCCAGAAAAAGACCGGCGCGGACATGCTGCTGTGGCAGGGCTCGTGCCTCGTCCACGATGAGTTCAAGGGCATCGAGCTCGACCTGCTGCGCGCCGAATATCCGGACGCGAAGGTGCTCGTGCATCCCGAATCGCCGGAAAACGTCGTGGCGCAGGCCGATGTCGTCGGTTCGACCACGCAACTGATCGACGCGGCCGTCAAGTTCGACGCGCAACGCTTCATCGTCGCGACCGATCTCGGCATCCTGCACAAGATGCAGCTTGCCGCACCCGGCAAGACCTTCATCGCCGCGCCGACGGCCGGCAACAGCGCGACCTGCAAGAGCTGCGCGCACTGCCCGTGGATGGCGATGAACGGCCTCGCGAACCTCGCCGACGTGCTCGAACGCGGGCACAACGAGATCTTCGTCGACCCGGCGATCGGCGCGCGCGCGCGGTTGCCGATCGACCGGATGCTCGAATTCGCGGCTGCACACAAGAAGCGCGTGCAGGCGAGCGGCGATCTGCAGCGCGACCAGCCCCTGTTCGCGAACGTGGGGGCGGCATGAGCAACGCCGTATCCCCGCTGTTCGAAGCCCTCCGCGCCCAATACGGTGCGGCCTTCGACGAAGCGATCGCGCGCAACGTGGCCGATGCGATCGCCGAAGACGTCGGCCCCGGCGACCAGACCGGGCGGCTCGTGCCGGCCGGCGAGCACCGCCGCGCGCGGATCATCGTGCGCGAGGAGGCCGTGCTGTGCGGCGTGCCGTGGTTCGACGGCGTGATCGCGCGGATCGATCCGTCGATCGCCGTGCAATGGCGCTATCGCGAAGGCGACCGGATGGCGCCCGATTCGACCGTGTGCGAACTCGAAGGGCCGGCGCGCGCGCTGCTGACGGCCGAGCGCAACGGGCTGAACTTCCTGCAGTTGCTGTCGGGGGTCGCGACCGCGACGCGCCGTTACGTCGATCGCGTCGAGGGCACGCGCGCGAAGATCCTCGACACGCGCAAGACGCTGCCGGGACTGCGGCTCGCGCAGAAGTACGCGGTGCGCGTGGGCGGCGGCGAGAACCAGCGTCTCGCACTGTACGACGGCATCCTGATCAAGGAGAACCACATCGCGGCGGCAGGCGGCGTGGGCGAGGCGCTCGACGCGGCGTTCGCGCTGGAGTCGGGCGTGCCGGTGCAGATCGAAGTCGAGACGCTCGCGCAGCTCGACACGGCGCTCGCGCATCGCGCGCAGTCGGTGCTGCTCGACAACTTCACGCTCGACATGATGCGCGAAGCGGTGCGCGTGACGGCGGGCAAGGCCGTGCTCGAGGTCTCGGGCGGCGTCAATTTCGATACGGTGCGCGCGTTCGCGGAGACGGGCGTCGATCGCATCTCGATCGGCGCGCTGACGAAGGACGTGCGGGCGACCGACTATTCGATGCGGATCGTCGACTGACCGAACGTCGTCTAATCAGACAAAAAGCCGTTGGCGCGCACACGCCAACGGCTTTTTTCTTGGGAGGCGCGCCGCTCAGCGGCGCACGCGCGGCGTGAGCACGCTCGGCAATGCCTTCGGCAGCGTATGCGGCCAGTCGCGGCTGTAGTGCAGCCCGCGGCTTTCGCGGCGCGAGTGCGCGCTCTTCACGATCAGCGTGGCCACGTCGACGAGGTTGCGCAGTTCGAGCAGATCCCGCGTCACGCGGAAATTCGCGTAGTACTCGTGGATCTCGTCGCGCAGCAGCGACAGCCGGTGCTTCGCGCGCTCGAGACGCTTGTCGGTGCGCACGATGCCGACGTAGTTCCACATCAGGCGGCGGAGTTCGTCCCAGTTGTGGGCCACGACGACTTCCTCGTCCGCATCCGACACGCGGCTTTCGTCCCATGCGGGCAGTGCGGTGGGCGTTTGGGCGTCGAAGCCGGCCGCTTCGATCGCTTCGGCCGCCGCGCGGCCGATCACGAGGCATTCGAGCAGCGAGTTGCTCGCGAGCCGGTTCGCGCCGTGCAGCCCCGTGTACGACGTTTCGCCGACCGCATACAGGCCGGCGAGATCGGTGCGCCCCGCGAGATCGGTGACGACGCCGCCGCACGTATAGTGCGCGGCCGGCACGACGGGGATCGGCTGTTTCGCGATGTCGATGCCGAATTCGAGGCAGCGCGCATGAATCGTCGGGAAATGTTCGCGCAGGAACGCTTCCGGCTGATGGCTGATGTCGAGATACACGCAGTCGATCCCGCGCTTCTTGATCTCGAAGTCGATCGCGCGCGCGACGATGTCGCGCGGCGCGAGCTCGGCGCGCGGATCGTGCGCGGGCATGAAGCGCGTGCCGTCGGGCAGCTTCAGCAGGCCGCCTTCGCCGCGCACGGCTTCCGAAATCAGGAACGATTTCGCGTACGGATGGAACAGGCAGGTCGGGTGGAACTGGATGAATTCCATGTTCGACACGCGGCAGCCGGCCCGCCATGCCATCGCGATGCCGTCGCCGGTCGCGGTGTCGGGGTTCGTCGTGTACAGGTAGACCTTGCCGGCGCCGCCGGTGGCGAGCACCGTATGCGGCGCCTCGATCGTGATCGTGCGGTCGTTGTCGACGTCGAGCGCATACAGGCCGTGACAGCGGCGGCCGGGCAGGCCGAGCCGGTCCGACGTGATCAGGTCGATCGCATGGTGGTTTTCGAAGAACGTGATGTTCGGATGCTGGCGCGCGCGCGCCGACAGCGTCGCGAGCACCGCATGGCCGGTCGCATCGGCCGCATGGATGATCCGGCGGTGGCTGTGGCCGCCTTCGCGCGTCAGGTGAAAGCCGAGTTCGGCCGCGTCGTCCTTCGTGAACGGCACGCCTTGCGAGATCAGCCATTCGATGGCTTCGCGGCCGTGCTCGACGATGTAGCGCGTCGCGCCTTCATCGCACAGGCCGCCACCGGCGACCAGCGTGTCGTCGACGTGGTTCTCGATGCTGTCCGCCGAGTCGAGGACCGCCGCGATGCCGCCCTGCGCGTGATCGCTCGCCCCCTCCATCAGCGAACGTTTCGCGATCAGCGCGACACGTCGCGTGCTGGCCAGGTTGAGTGCGACCGACAGCCCTGCCAGGCCGCTGCCGACGATCGCCACGTCGAATTTCATGCTGCATCTCCATCGTTACGCTTTTTGATCTTGCGTTCCGTCGGTCGTCGCCGCGGAAAGGGGAGAGCATACCGCGTCGGGCGCGAGCGCGCGCGGCAAAACAAAAAGCCCCGCAGTGCGGGGCTTTTCGGTCGCCGTCAGGCTGGCAGAAACCGGAGATTACTTGATCTTGGTTTCTTTGTATTCCACATGCTTGCGGACGACGGGATCGAACTTCTTGATCGCCATCTTTTCCGGCATGTTGCGCTTGTTCTTCGTGGTCGTGTAGAAGTGACCCGTACCAGCGGTCGACTCAAGCTTGATCTTGTCGCGGGCGCCTTTTGCCATGATTCTGCTCCTTGGGCTTAGGCTTCGCCGCGTGCGCGCAGGTCAGCGAGCACGGAATCGATGCCGTTCTTGTCGATCAGGCGCAGACCGGCGTTCGAGACGCGCAGACGCACCCAGCGGTTTTCGCTCTCAACCCAGAACCGGCGGTTTTGCAGGTTCGGGAGGAAGCGGCGCTTCGTCTTGTTGTTGGCGTGGGAAACGTTGTTGCCGCTCATCGGCGCTTTCCCAGTTACTTGGCATACGCGTGCCATGAGAGCACTCCTAATACGCTAAATTCGGGGTTCGATCGCCGGTGAAGGTTCCATCGCACCGCCACGTGATCCATGGCTGCACTCAGAACGCCGTAGCCCTTACAGACAAGGCCCTTCGATGGCTAGAACTGGTTGGAAAAAAGACAGACGGCGATTCTAGCAGAAAAAGTTCAGAAAAATCAAACCTAATTTCGCTTCGCTGTTGCGGCGCCCTGGGGAAGGGCCGCCGCGCCACAGTCTACAGCCAACCGGCCCGTGCGAACGAAAAAGTATCGCTTACGCCGACCACGACGTGATCGAGCAGCCGCACGTCGACGAGCTCGAGCGCGTCCTTCAGCACGCGGGTCAGGCGGCGGTCTTCCGCGCTCGGCTGCACCGCGCCCGACGGATGATTGTGCGCGACGATCAGCGCCGCGGCATTCTGTTTCATCGCCTGGCGCACGATCTCGCGCGGGTAGACGGCCATGCGCGTGAGCGAGCCGCGCGCGATTTCCTCCATGTCGATCATGCGGTTGCGAGCGTCGAGGTAGACCGCGACGAACACTTCGTGCGGAAGCGTGCCGATCTTCATTCGCAGGCAATCCTCGACGGCGCCGGGCGAATCGATCTGCATGCCGTCCCGTGCCTTCTCCTCCAGCATGCGCCGCGCGATCTCGGTGACCGCGACCAGCCGCGCGGAGCGCGCGGGGCCGATGCCGGGGTGCGCCTCGAAATCGTCGGCGCCTGATTCGAGCAATCCGCGCAGCGACTTGTATTGACCGATCAGTTCGCGGGCGATGACGAACACATCGTGACCGGGCTTGCCGGTGCCGAGCAGCAGCGCGATCAGCTCGTCGTCGGTCAGCGCGGCCGGCCCGCGCTCCAGTAGCCGTTCGCGAGGCCGCTCGGGCCGCCAGTCGGCCGGGCGGCGCTTGCGCCGCTGGATCGGGATCACGCGGGCCGGCGGATTGGCCGGCGCATCGGGGCTGTGGCGGCATTCGGCCGACGGCAGGATGAGGCAGGGTGACGGCATGGTCTGAACTCCATTGGCGGCGGGCGGCGTGCGCAACGTCGTCGCACTTTCCGCCTTGCACGCTCAGGTGACTTACAATATTGGCTTTGCGCCGGGCCATTCGGCCGTAGCGGGCGCCGACCGAACGAGTAATTCATGAGCCTCATCGATCTATCCGAAGTGAAGCCCGGTTCCCACGTCACGTTGCATTACCGGCTCGCACTGGCCGACGGCGCCGACATCGTCAACACCTTCTCGGACAAGCCGGCCACGCTGTTGCTGGGCGCGGGGCAACTGGCGCCGTCGCTGGAACAGATTCTGCTCGGGCTCCGGGTCGGCGACCACTCGACTTTTCAGCTAACCCCGGAGCAGGGGTTCGGTCCCCGCAATCCCGACATGCTCCAGCGCGTGACGCTGTCGACGCTGCGCGAGAACGGGATGGTCGGCGACGACTTCACGCCGGGCGAACTCATCGAGTTCAATGCACCGGATGGCGGTCGCTACGCGGGGGTGCTGAAGGAAGTCGGCGAGACCTCGGCGCTGTTCGACTTCAACCATCCGCTCGCGGGCCAGGCGCTCACGTTCGAAGTGAAAATCATCGGAATCCTGTAATCATGAGTACCACCGATACGCTGTCCGGGCAGACGGTCGCCGCCGACGCCGAAATCCTGCTGGCGCAGCCGCGCGGTTTCTGCGCTGGCGTCGACCGCGCAATCGAGATCGTCGAGCGCGCCATCGCGATGCACGGCGCGCCGATCTACGTGCGTCACGAAATCGTCCACAACAAGTACGTGGTCGAGGATCTGAAGAAGAAGGGCGCGATCTTCGTCGAGGAACTCGAGGAAGTGCCGGCCGGCAATACCGTGATCTTCAGTGCGCACGGCGTGTCGAAAGCCGTGCGCGACGAGGCCGACGTGCGCGGCCTGCGCATTTACGACGCAACCTGCCCGCTCGTCACGAAGGTGCACGTCGAAGTGGCGAAGATGCGCCAGGACGGCGTCGACATCGTCATGATCGGGCACAAGGGCCATCCGGAAGTGGAAGGCACGATGGGCCAGGTCGAGCGCGGCATGCACCTCGTCGAGAGCGTCGAGGACGTGCAGAAGCTCGAGCTCGCCGATCCCGAACGCATCGCGCTCGTCACGCAGACGACGCTGTCCGTCGACGACGCGGCCGAGATCATCGGCGCGCTGAAGGCGAAGTATCCGAAGATTCGCGAGCCGAAGAAGCAGGACATCTGCTACGCGACGCAGAACCGCCAGGACGCGGTGAAGTTCATGGCGCCGCAATGCGATGTCGTGATCGTGGTCGGCAGCCCGAACAGCTCGAATTCGAGCCGGCTGCGCGAAGTGGCCGAAAAGCGCGGCGTGGCCGCGTACATGGTCGATGCGCCCGATCAGATCGATCCGGCGTGGGTCGCCGGCAAGCGTCGCATCGGCGTGACGGCCGGCGCGTCGGCGCCCGAGGTGCTCGCCCAGGCCGTCATCGCGCGGCTGCGCGAACTCGGCGTGCGCAACGTCCGCGCACTCGACGGCATCGAGGAAAACGTGTCGTTTCCGCTGCCGCGCGGGTTGAACCTGCCGCCCGCCGCCTGATTGCCGCATCGCACCCTGCGGAACACCGAAGCGCGCCCTTGCGGCGCGCTTTTTTTGTGCCGCCGAATTCAAATCGCAACCATTATTCCCAGTTGTGGTGCAACCCGGTTGCTCCCGCCGCGCGCAATCGTGTCTCAAAATTGGTTGCAATGCAGGAAAACCCCATCGAATCAGGAATATTGGCGGCCTGTAAATGGAGTTACAATGCGCCCGTTTTCAAGCCGGAATGGCTTTGAAACGGGTTTTGGCAAGGCGCGGGAGACCATTCAATGCATGTGAAGTTGGCTTACGCCGTGTCCGTCGCCGCACCGGTTGCAATGCTTGCCGGCTGCAGCAAAAAGAGCGACGACGAGGCGGGCAGGGAAGCTGCGGGGTTCGCGGCGCCATCGGCCAGCGGCGTGCGCGCCGCCGGAGCCGGACGGGCGGCGCCATCGGCGCGCCGTATCGCGCAACTGGGCAAGGAAAACGGGGCACGTTTGACGATCGAGGAAATCAACGCGCTTGGACCGGCGACCGGTCCGGCAGCGGGCCTGCCGGCTGCATCGCGGCAAGCCGCCGATCGACGGCTGCCGCACGATCGCGGCGTGGCCGGCAGCGTGCCGAGCCCACTGTTCCCCCTTCAATTCGATTCGACGAAACAGCGCGCCGCCGCGACCGACCGTGTCGTGGCGCGCCGTCTGGTTCGTACGATGGATTCCGATGCGGTCCTGACGAACGTCGGGCGCGGCCGTCGCGACGCCTTGACGGGCGACGCGGCGCGGAATCCGATCCGTCCTGGCGCGATGCTTGCATGGCACCGGACGGGCCAAGGCACGGATGCCGGGAAACCGGACGACGGCCGTCTCGGCATGCTGCCCCACGACTTCAAGGAGGCCACGAACACCGTCCTCGATGTCGTGACGATTTAGCGACGGGACTCATGACGGCACCGGAACAGTGCGGTGCCGTTTTTGTATCCGCTTCGGCGGCAGGCTCGGCCGTACACGCCGGGCGGCGCGCGCCGGAACGATCCACCCTTACCGGTATCGACTAGTACCCGCAGTGTCGCCGAGAAGGCGCGATTCCTCGCTTACCCGCGGGGCGCAACGTCCTCCGGCAGCACGGGCCAAGGAGCTTTAAATGGATATTTTCGTCCAGCAGGTTCTCAACGGGCTGGTGCTCGGCAGTGTGTACGCCATCATCGCGTTGGGATACACGATGGTGTACGGCATTCTCGGCATCATCAACTTCGCGCACGGCGACGTGCTGATGATCGGCGCGATGGTCGCGCTGTCGGCCATCACCGTGCTGCAGAACCACTTTCCCGGACTCGGCAACGTCGCGACGCTGACGATCGGCCTGGGCATCGCCGCGGTCGTCTGTGCGTTCGTCGGCTTCACGATCGAGCGTGTCGCGTACCGGCCGCTGCGCCGCGCGCCGCGCCTTGCGCCGCTGATCACCGCGATCGGTGTGTCGATCCTGCTGCAGACGGCTGCGATGATCATCTGGTCGCGCAACCCGCTGCCGTTCCCGCAATTGCTGCCGACCGATCCGATCAACGTGATCAAGGCCACCGACACGACGCCCGGCGCCGTGATCTCGGTCACCGAAATCGTGATCATCGCGGTCGCGTTCATCGTGATGGGCGGCCTGCTGCTGCTCGTGCACAAGACCAAGCTCGGCCGCGCGATGCGCGCGATCGCCGAAAGCCCGAATACGGCGAGCCTGATGGGCGTGAACCCGAACTTCGTGATCTCCGCGACGTTCATGATCGGGTCCGCGCTCGCCGCGCTGGCCGGCGTGATGATCGCGTCCGAATACGGCAACGTGCACTTCTACATGGGCTTCATCCCCGGCATGAAGGCGTTCACGGCCGCGGTGCTCGGCGGGATCGGCAACCTCGGCGGCGCGATGGTCGGCGGCGTGCTGCTCGGCCTGATCGAGCAGCTCGGGGCCGGCTACATCGGCAACCTCACGGGCGGCGTATTCGGCAGCAACTACCAGGACGTATTCGCCTTCGTCGTGCTGATCATCGTGCTGGTGTTCCGTCCGTCGGGCCTGCTGGGCGAACGTGTCGCGGACCGCGCGTAACGGAAGGGGAGCAAACAACATGACATCCATTCAACCGATCGAATCGTCGACGTCGCTCGTCGAAGAGCGCAACACCGCCAAGACCGTCGTCATCGGCCTGCTCACGGCGGTCCTCGTGATCGCCGCGCCGATCGTGATCGGCTCGGCCGGCGGCAACTACTGGGTCCGCGTGCTCGACTTCGCGATGCTGTACGTGATGCTCGCGCTGGGCCTGAACGTGGTGGTCGGCTTCGCCGGCCTGCTCGACCTCGGCTACATCGCGTTCTACGCGGTGGGCGCCTACACGGCGGCGCTGCTGAGTTCGCCGCACCTGACCTCCCAGTTCGAGTGGATCGCGGCGCTCGCGCCGAACGGGCTGCACATCCCGTTCCTGATCATCGTGCCGATCGCGATGGCATTGGCGGCGACCTTCGGGATCCTGCTCGGCGCGCCGACGCTGCGCCTGCGCGGCGACTATCTGGCGATCGTCACGCTCGGCTTCGGTGAAATCGTCCGGATCTTCATGAACAACCTCGATCGTCCGGTGAACATCACCAACGGCCCGAAGGGGATCACGGGCATCGATCCGGTGCACATCGGCGGTTTCAATCTCGCGCAGACGCATACGCTGTTCGGCTTCCAGCTGCCGTCGGTGTACATGTACTACTACCTGTTCGTGCTCTGCTCGCTGCTGGTGATCTGGGTGTGTACGCGTCTGCAGCACTCGCGTATCGGCCGCGCGTGGGCCGCGATCCGCGAAGACGAGATCGCCGCGAAGGCAATGGGCATCAACACCCGTAACGTGAAGCTGCTCGCGTTCGCGATGGGCGCGTCGTTCGGCGGCCTGTCGGGCTCGATGTTCGGCGCGTTCCAGGGCTTCGTGTCGCCCGAGTCGTTCACGTTCTGGGAATCGATCGTCGTGCTCGCCTGCGTGGTGCTCGGCGGCATGGGCCACATCCCGGGCGTGATCCTGGGCGCGGTGCTGCTCGCGATCTTCCCGGAATTCCTGCGTTCGACGATGAGCCCGCTGCAGCATGCGCTGTTCGGTCACGACATCGTCGATACGGAAGTGATCCGTCAGGCGCTGTACGGCCTCGCGATGGTGATCATCATGCTGTATCGCTCGGAAGGCCTGTGGCCCGCGCCGAAGCATGAGGACAAGATCGCGAAACTGGCGAAGCGCAACGGCAAGAAGCCGGTGCGCGCTTAATCGACGGACAAGGGGATAAACACATGAGCGACAAGCAAATCCGACTGTCCGTCTCGGGCGTGAACAAGCGCTTCGGCGGGCTGCAGGCACTGTCCGACGTCGGCCTGCAGATCAAGGAAGGCGAGATCTACGGGCTGATCGGCCCGAACGGCGCCGGCAAGACCACGTTCTTCAACGTGATCACGGGCCTCTACACGCCGGACTCCGGTGATTTCAAGCTGGACGGCCAGAACTACACGCCGACGGCCGTGCACCAGGTGGCCAAGGCCGGCATCGCGCGCACGTTCCAGAACATCCGCCTGTTCGGCGGGATGACGGCGCTCGAGAACGTGATGGTGGGCCGCCACGTGCGCACCAAGCACGGGTTGCTCGGCGCGGTGTTCCAGACGCCGGCCGAGCGCCAGGAAGAGCGCGAGATCAAGGAGCGCGCGATCGAGCTGCTCGACTACGTCGGCGTGCTGCAGTACGCCGACTACACGTCGCGCAACCTGTCGTATGGTCACCAGCGTCGGCTCGAAATCGCGCGCGCATTGGCGACCGACCCGAAGCTGCTCGCGCTCGACGAGCCGGCAGCCGGGATGAACGCGACCGAGAAGGTCGAACTCACGCGCCTGCTCGACAAGATCCGCTCGGACGGCCGCACGATCCTGCTGATCGAGCACGACGTGAAGCTCGTGATGGGTCTGTGCAACCGGATGACGGTGCTCGATTACGGCAAGGTGATCGCCGAGGGTCTGCCGCAGGACGTGCAGAAGAATCCGAAGGTGATTGAGGCATATCTCGGCGCAGGGGTGCACTGATGGCAGCGGCAATGTTGAAAATCAAGGGCTTGCAGGTCAACTACGGCGGCATCCAGGCCGTCAAGGGCGTTGACATGGAAGTCCGCCAGGGCGAGCTCGTGACGCTGATCGGCGCGAACGGCGCCGGCAAGACCACGACGATGAAGGCGATCACCGGCCTGAAACCGTATTCGGCCGGCGACATCGAGTACGAAGGCAAGTCGATCAAGGGCGTGCCGTCGCACGAACTGCTCAAGCGCGGCCTCGCGATGGTGCCGGAAGGCCGCGGGATCTTCGCGCGGATGTCGATCATCGAGAACATGCAGATGGGCGCGTACCTGCGCAACGACAAGGAGCAGATCAAGAAGGACGTCGACCGGATGTTCGGCTTCTTCCCGCGCCTGAAGGAACGGGCGACGCAGCTCGCGGGCACGCTGTCGGGCGGCGAGCAGCAGATGCTGGCGATGTCGCGCGCGATTTTGAGCAAGCCCAAGCTGCTGCTGCTCGACGAGCCGTCGATGGGCCTGTCGCCGATCATGGTCGAGAAGATCTTCGAAGTGGTGCGCGAGATCTCGAAGGAAGGCATCACGGTGCTGCTGGTCGAGCAGAACGCACGCCTCGCGCTGCAGGCGGCCGACCGCGGCTACGTGATGGATTCGGGCACGGTCACGATGGAAGGCGACGCGAAGCAGATGCTCGACGATCCGAAGGTGCGGGCCGCGTATCTGGGCGAGTAAGCGATCGAGCGAACGAGTCCGGTTGCGTGCGTCGCGCCCGGGCTGTCGAAAAGCCGTCACGGGAAGCAACCGTGACGGCTTTTTTTCGTTTTGCGATTCGCGTCGAACGCCGCGCGCACAGGAGACTCCATTCGATTGTTGCGCCGCGCGTGCGGCTGGCGGGCCGGTCGCCCCTGGCCGGGCACCCCTGGCCGGGCGCCCGCAAACCGACACACGGGCCGCGTAGCATCGATCACCCATCGGCACCTGGAGAACACGCATGAGTCTGGACTACGGTTTCGTGAAGGCGAAGGTGAAGTCGGTGGCGAAGCTGAAAGGCTCGCCGCACGGCAGCGAGATCCAGTATCACGTTCACCTGACGCTGGCGCTGCCGGCGGGAGACTGGGACGTCGCGATCAACGTCGGCACCAACGACGCGGACGATCTGCTGAACTACAAGCTCGTCTACGATTTTCACCATCCGCTCACGCAGACGCTCGCCGCGGCGGCCGAAGGCTACACGGACCTGACCGGCCAAACGGCGTTGCCCGCGCTCGACTATCTGCGCAGCGACGTCCTGAACGACACGGGGGCGTGGCGCGCGAGCGCCGTGATGGATGGCGCCGAGAACGCGGAACCGATCCCGTCGCTGCTGCGGCTCGTCAATGCGGCGCAGTCGCAGGGGCTCGACGTCGTCGTGTTCGGCCGCACCTATGCGCAAGGCAACGGCATCCACGACGCGCACATGAACCAGGGTTCGACGGGCCCGAACTACCTGCATCGCGCGGGCGACGACCACAACGATCACAACGACGTGTGGCAGGACGGCGCGCTGATCGTGCGCGTGAGCGACACGCAGTGGGCCGCGTATTTCGCGGCGTTCGAACAGCAGGCCGTGCCGACCGACGCGCTCGGCAATCCGCTGCCGGGCGCGGGGCCGATCACGCGCTGAAGCGAGGCGACTGCCGGCCTCGTCAGGCCGACAGCGTCTTGCCGAACGAAATCCGTTCCTCGACGCGATAGCCGAGCGCCGCGTAGAAGCGGCATGCGTCGTCGTTGCCGGGCAGCACCTGCAGGTTGATCTTCAGGCAGCCGCGCGCGGCGAGCGCGCGTTCCGCATGCGCGATCAGCGCGCGGCCGACGCCGAGCCGGCGTGCGTCGTTCGCGACGCCGAACGAGTAGAGCCAGCCGCGATGTCCGTCGAAACCGGCCATCAGCGTGCCGACGACGCGCGCGCCGCTGGTCGCGACGAAGAACAGTTCCGGCTGCGTCGCGAGCTTCAGCTCGATCGATCGCAGCGGATCGCGGTGCGGCGGCGCTGCGGCGTCGTCGTATTGCGGGAACGCATCGCGCCATACCGCGAGCACGGCATCGGTGTCGGCGCGTTCGAACGGGCGGATCGCGACAGCATTGGCGGCGGCATCCATCGCGGCGGTCTCCTTACAGCGTGTCGAGGATCGACCGCAACATCGCCATCATCTGGTCGATTTCCTCGGTCGTCACGTTCAGCGCGGGCATGAAGCGCAGCAGGTTCGGCCGGGCGGCGTTCAGCAGCAGGCCGTCCGGCTGCATGTCGCGCGCCTTCTCGACGATCTGCGGGCCGATGTCCTTGCCGAGCAGCAGCGCGCGCAGCAGGCCTTCGCCGCGTTCGCCCTCGAAGCCGCGTTCCTCCGACAGCTCGAGCAGCTTGCGCTTCAGGTACTCGCCGCGTTCGCGCACGCCTTCGAGGAAGCCGGGCGCGACGAGCTGCGAGATGACCGAATAGCCGACCGCCGTCATCAGCGGGTTGCCGTTGTACGTGCCGCCCTGGTCGCCGGCCTCGAACACCGCGACGTCGGCCTTCGACAGCAGTGCGCCGAGCGGTGCGCCGCCGCCGATGCCCTTCGCGAGCGTCATGACGTCCGGCTCGATGCCGGACAGCTCGTACGCGAACAGCGTGCCCGCGCGGCCGCAACCGCTCTGCACTTCGTCGACGATCAGCAGCAGGTCGTGCTGTTTCGTCAGCGCGCGCAGCGCCTGCATGAATTCACGCGTGGCCGGGATCACGCCGCCTTCGCCCTGGATCGGCTCGAGCATCACGGCGACGGTCTTGTCGGTGATCAGCTTCTCGACCGACTCGATGTTGTTCAGCTCGGCCTTCGGGAAGCCCGGCACCTGCGGCGCGTAGATCGTGTCCCAGCCCGGCTTGCCGCTGGCCGACATCGTCGCGAGCGTGCGACCGTGGAAGCTGTGGTCGAACGTGATGATCTCGTACGCGCCGTTCTTGAACTTGCGGCCCCACTTGCGCGCGAGCTTGATCGCGCCTTCGTTCGCCTCGGCGCCGCTGTTCGTGAAGAACACCTTGTCGAACACGCTGTGCTGCGTGAGCAGGCCCGCGAGCTTCGCCATCGGCTCGTTGTAGAACGCCGGCGACGGGTTCAGCAGCTTTTCGGCCTGCGTCTTCAGCGCTTCGACGATGCCGTCGTTGCAGTGGCCGAGGCTGTTGACGGCCCAGCCCTGGATGAAGTCCAGATAGCGCTTGCCGGTGTGATCGTAGAGCCACGACCCCTTGCCGTGCGTAAACACGATGTCGGGGCGGTTCGTGATGTACATCAGCGAGTCGATCGGATAATCGTTCAGGGGCATGGCAGCAGACTCCAGCGGGCGTTGAAAGGGAAACGGGCAATAAAAAAGCCACGGAAGGCCGTGGCTGGTGGGTCGAACAGCTTGTGCGTAACCGGTGAAGCGGAGGAGGGTTACGCGCGAGTCCGTGACGAGCCGGCGGCATCCGGGCGGAGCGGCGAGCGGCGACGTCGGAGAGCGGACAGGAAGCGGTTCATGTGCGCAAGCATAAGGCATCCCGCGCCCCACTGTAAACCGCCGCGATGCCACGGATGTGACACGGCGGCGCGCAGCGGGGCGCGGCCGGCACTCAGACCGGATGCGCGAGATCGGCGGCGCTCGTGAACGAGTCCGCGTAGAACTCGTCGGCCGGCAGCGCGTGGTGCTGCGTGAAGTCGCGCTGCGCGGATTCGACCATCACCGGCGCGCCGCACGCGTAGACCTGGTGGCCCGACAGATCGGGCAGGTCCTCGATCACCGCGCGATGGACGAAGCCCGTGCGGCCCGTCCACTGGTCGGCGTCGTCCGGCTCGGAAAGCACCGGCACGTACTTGAAGTTCGGGATCTCGCGCGCCCACTGCTCGGCGAGTTCGGCGAGGTAGATGTCCTTCTTGCGGCGCGCACCCCAGTAGAGCGTCATCGGGCGCGTGATGCCCGAATGCTTCACGTGCTCGATGATCGCCTTGATCGGCGCGAAGCCGGTGCCCGACGCGAGCAGCACGATCGGCTTGTCCGAATCCTCGCGCAGGAAGAACGTGCCGAGCGGGCCTTCGAAGCGCAGGATGTCGCGCTCCTTCATCACGCCGAACACGTGGTCGGTGAACTTGCCGCCCGGCATGTGGCGGATGTGCAGCTCGATCGGGCCTTCCTCGTGCGGCGCGTTCGCCATCGAGTAGCTGCGGCGCGAGCCGTCCTTCAGGATGAACTCGACGTACTGGCCCGCGAGGTACTGCAGGCGCTCGTTCGCGGGCAACTGCAGCTTCACGACCATCACGTCGTCCGCCTTGCGTTCGAGCGCGGCGATCCGGCACGGCAGCTTCTTCACCTGCACGCCGTCGACGCCGGCGATCTCGCGCACGTCGATCTCGAGATCGCATTGCGCCTTCGAGCAGCACAGCAGCGCGAGGCCGCGCGTGCGTTCGTCGTTGGACAGCGCCGACGCGGCGTGCGGGCCCTGTTCGATCTGGCCCGACACGATCTGGCCCTTGCACGAGCCGCACGCGCCGTTCTTGCAGCCGTACGGCAGATGGACGTTCTGGCGCAGCGCGGCGGCCAGCACGGTTTCATCCGACTCGACCTGGAATTGCCGGCCGCTTTGCTTGAGAGTGACGTTGAATGCCATAGAACCAAACTAGAACAAAATGGGGGGGACCGTGCATGTCGCGCACGGCAGCTACAATGCAAAACCGTTGCGCGTCGCGCAACGGCGGCTACTGATCTCGCAACCAACATGATCGCGACACGAATCCTGCGCCGGCCGCGCGTACTGATCGTCGGCTGCGGCGACGTCGGCATGCGATGCGTCGCGCAATGGCGCGACACGCGCCGTAACCTGCGCATCCTCGCGCTGACGAGCCACCCGGCCCGCCGCGACGAACTGCGCGCCGCGGGCGCGACGCCGATCGTCGGCGACCTCGATCGCCGGGCGACGCTCGGCCGTCTCGCGGGCCTTGCCCGCACGATCCTGCATCTCGCGCCGCCGCCGTCCGACGGCCGCGACGACCGGCGCACGCGTGCGCTGATCGCCGCAACGTCCATGCCCGCGCGTCGGCCGGCGATACCGCCGGCACCGGCCGTCGGCCGGCTCCGAACGCTGCGCAGCGCGGCGCGACAGGCCGGCGCGCCCGTTCGGGCAGCGCGTATTGTACCCGACGGTTTTCGCGCGCCGAGGCTCGTCTATGCCAGCACGACGGGCGTCTACGGCGACTGCGGCGGCGCGCGCATCGACGAAACGCATCCGCTGCGCCCCGCGAACCCGCGCGCCTTTCGGCGCGTGTCGGCCGAGCGGCAACTGCGTGCGGCGACGGTGCGCGGCGTGCTGTCCGCGCGCATCGTGCGCATTCCCGGCATCTATGCGGCGAACCGCCTGCCGGTCGCGCGGCTCGAGCGCGGCACGCCGGCGCTCGAACCGGCCGACGACGTCTACACGAACCACATCCACGCGGACGATCTCGCGGCGATCCTGCGCCGGGCGGCCGAGCGCGGCAAGCCGGCGCGCGCCGTGCACGCGTCGGACGACACCGAACTGCGGATGGGAGAGTATTTCGACCGGGTCGCGCAGGCGCTCGGCCTGCCGAAGCCGCCGCGCGTGAGCCGCGCGGATGCGGAGCGCGTGCTCGAGCCGACGCTGTTGTCGTTCATGCGCGAGTCGCGGCGCCTGTCCAACGCACGGCTCAAGGCCGAATTGTGCGTGACGTTGCGCTATCCGACCGTAGACGATTTCCTTCAAACGCTCGCGCCGGGCAGCGCGTCAGGTGAGCGCCGGTAGCGCCTCGATCAGCAGGAAGCACAGCAGCGCACCGATCAGCGCGCCGATCAGGTTCGGATGATATTTGTGCTTCAGATGCATCGTGGCCAGCAGGCCGCCGATCACGACGACGCCGATGACCGCGAACGCGATCATCACGGACGACAGTTCGAAAGAATGGTTGATGTTCATGATGTCTCCCCCTGCATCGCCGCTCTTGCAGCTTGTGATTTCAGTATAGCGGGGGAACCTGCGGCCGAGAGGCCGCCAGACACCGAACGGTCGTGCGGATTTTCCCTTACAGGGTTTTGACCGGATTGCGCAGCATGGAAAGGTCGGCTTCATCGAGCCACCGCCAGGCGCCCGGCGCGAGATCGGCCGGCAGCGCGAAGCCGCCGATGCTTTCGCGGTGCAGCAATTCGACGCGGTTGCTCGCCGCCGCGACCATCCGCTTGACCTGGTGGTATTTGCCTTCCAGCACGGTCAGCGCGAGCGTGTGCGTGTCGCGGGCGTCGGCGGTGACCGCCGCGATCGGCTTCGGCTCGCCATGCAGCTGCACGCCGGTGCGCAGCGCGTGCAATTGGGCATCGTCGAGCGGGTGGCGCACGGTCGCGACGTAGGTCTTCGGCACCTTGCGCTTCGGCGACGTGTACGCGTGCACGAACTGGCCGTCGTCGGACAGCAGCAACAGGCCGGTCGTATCCTGGTCGAGCCGGCCGACGCACTGCACGCCGCGCGCGACGAGCGGCGCGGGCAACAGGCTGAACACGCTCGCATGGTGCTGCGGATCGCGCGAACACTCGTAGCCCGCCGGCTTGTTGAGCGCGAGATAGGCGCGCGCGTGGAACGGCCATGCCGTATCGTCGACCGCGAACACGAGGCCGTCGGTGTCGAAGGTGGCGTCCGGGTCGGTCGCGGCGGCGCCCGCGACGGCGACGCGGCCTGCTTCGATCAGGCCGCGGCACTGGCGGCGCGAGCCGAAGCCCTGGGTGTAGAGAATGCTTTCGAGATCCATAGCGCGCGCATTCTATCAAGCGGCGGCGCAGGGGCGGCATGAACGTGCATGCGCTGGTAAGCTGCCGGAACGCCGCGCCGCGCGCGGCGCCCGTTCATACTTCACGGACCGTCCATGCGTTTCGATTCATTCCCGTTCGGCCGCCACGCGGCCGCCGTCGTCGTCGCCGTGACCGTCTCGTCTGCCGCGTTCGCGCACGCGCATCTCGCGAAGAGCGACCCGGTGGCGGGCGCCGCGCCGGCCACCGCACCGGCCGCCGTCACGATCGACTTCACCGAGCCGCTGGAGCCGGCATTCAGCTCGATCGTCGTCGTCGACGGCGACGGCAAGACGGTGTCGAGCGACCGCGCGCGCATCGACGCGTCGAACCGCAAGCGGATGACGGTGCCGCTCGCGGCGCTCGGCGTGGGCGCGTATACGGTGAAGTGGGTGGCCGTCGCGACCGACGGGCATCGCACGCAGGGCGCGTACGGCTTCACCGTGAAGTGACGCAACGGCGGCGGCCGGCCCATGCCAGGGTTGCCGCGCGCCTTTATCCGACAGGGAGTTTCCCCGCATGAATCCGACGACGCTCGACGCACTCGCCGATTTCCCCCGTCAGCTCGAAGCGCATTTCGCGGCCGTGCCCGACGGCTATGCGCGCTGGACACCCGACGACTGGGCCGGCATCCCGAGCGAGCCCTTCTCGCCGCTCGGGCAGCTCTGCCACGTGCGCGACATCGAGATCGACGGCTATCACGTGCGGCTGCGTCGCATGCTCGACGAAGACCACCCGCTGCTCGTGTCGATCGACGGCGACTCTCTCGCGATCGAGCGGCGCTACGACGACGCGTATGCGTCCGACGTGCTCGCGGCGATTCGCGACGCGCGGCGCGAGACGCTGGCGCGGCTGTCGCGCGTCACGCCCGAACAGTTCGAGCGTACCGGCGCGTTCGACGGCTACGGTTCGCTGACCGTGCGCGGGCTCGTCCATTACCTGTGCAGCCACGACCAGCAGCATCTCGCCGGCATGCAGTGGCTGCTCGGCAAGATCGACGCGGCGCGGTACGCGCGCTGAGCGGGCCGGCGGCCATGCCGCGAATAATTGCAGAATCCGCCGCCGCCGTCGGTGCGGCAGACCACCTTGCGTCGCTTCGATTGGATCGGTTTTCTGGATAATCCATCCAGCCGCGGCCGGCTGATCGGCACGCCGCGCATGCCTACACTCCTAGCTTCGTTCAACGAAAAAAGGAGTCAACCGTGGCAACTCATACGCTCGCAGACAAGGTCGTCCTGATCGCAGGCGGCGCAAAGAATCTCGGCGGCCTGATCGCCCGGGACCTGGCGGGCCACGGCGCGAAGGCGGTGGCGATTCACTACAACAGCGCGGGGTCGCAGGCTCAGGCCGAGGAGACGGCCGCGGCGGTGCGCGCGGCCGGGGCGGAAGCCGCGACGTTCCGGGCGGACCTGACGACGGCGGCCGCGGTCGAGAAGCTGTTCGACGACGCGAAGCAGCGCTTCGGCAAGATCGACATCGCGATCAACACGGTGGGCAAGGTGCTGAAGAAGCCGTTCACGGAAATCAGCGAGGCCGAGTACGACGAGATGTTCGCGGTCAACAGCAAGTCGGCGTTCTTCTTCATCAAGGAAGCCGGGCGGCACCTGGAGGATCACGGCAAGCTCGTCACGCTCGTGACGTCGCTGCTCGGCGCGTTCACACCGTTCTACGCGGCGTACGAAGGGTCGAAGGCGCCGGTCGAGCACTTCACGCGCGCGGCGTCGAAGGAGTACGGCGCGCGCGGGATCTCGGTGACGGCCGTCGGGCCCGGCCCGATGGACACGCCGTTCTTCTATCCGGCCGAAGGCGCCGATGCGGTCGCGTATCACAAGACGGCCGCCGCGCTGTCGCCGTTCAGCAAGACGGGGCTGACCGACATCGAGGACGTCGTGCCGTTCATCCGCCATCTCGTGACCGACGGCTGGTGGATCACCGGCCAGACGATCCTGATCAACGGCGGCTACACGACCAAGTAACCGGGCCGCTTGCCGCCGCGCGGCGCCCCGCACTGGCGCGTTTGCGTGGACAATGGACGGGCGCGCGGCCACGAGGTCGCGCGCCCGTTTTCTCTTGTCGCCGAAGCCGGCCGCGATGCGCGGCGGCCGGCGCCGATCGTGGTTCGAACCCGGGTTTCCCGCCGATGGACAAGCTGGATCAGGTCAGGATCTTCCTGCAGGTTGCCGAGATGGGCAGCTTCATCAAGGCCGCGCATGCGCTCGACGTGCCGCGCGCGACCGTGTCGGCGGCCGTCCAGCAGCTCGAGACGGCGCTCGGCACGCGGCTGCTGCACCGCACGACGCGCCAGGTGCAGCTGACCGCCGACGGCGCGCTGCTGCTCGAACGCGGCCGGCGCCTGCTCGCGGAAGCCGACGAACTCGATCGCCTGTTCCGGCGCCGCGACCGCGACGTGGTCGGGCGGCTGAACGTCGACATGCCGAGCCGGATCGCACGCCGCGTCGTGGCGCCCGCGCTGCCGTCGCTGTTTCGCCGTCACCCGAAGCTGCAACTGTCGCTCGGCTCCACGGACCGCGCGATCGACCTCGTGCAGGAGGGCGTCGATTGCGCGATCCGCGTCGGGCGGCTCGCGGACAGCAGCCTCGTCGTGCGGCCGCTCGGACAGTTCACGCTGATCAACTGCGCGAGCCCCGGCTACCTGCGCGAATGCGGCGTGCCCGAGCATCCGGATGCGCTCGCGCACGGGCACTGGGCGATCGGCTATGCGTCGCCGACGACGGGGCGCGAGCTCGGCTGGGAATACTGCGCGGACGGGCAGCGGCACACGCTGACGCTGCCGAGCCGCGTGATCGTCAACAACGCCGAAACCTATATCGCCAGCTGTGTTGCGGGAATGGGGTTGATCCAGATTCCGCGCTTCGACGTCGAGCATTTGCTGGCGAGCGGCGCACTCGTCGACGTGATGCCCGGCCACCGCGCCGAGCCGATGGACGTGTCGGCCGTGTATCCGCACCGCCGGCATCGCTCGAGGCGGCTCAACGCGTTCATCGAATGGTTCGGCGCGTTGATGGCGGAGGCATTGAACGACGCGGGCGCGAGCGACGGCGGCGACTGAAAGCGGGATCGTGCCGGTATCCGCGGGCCGCCCGCCGTTTGCCGGCCCGTGGCGCCGCTCGAGCGGCGGCGCGAGGGGCAGCCCGTGCGGCGAGCGCGCCGCGCGTGCTCAGGCGGCGAACTGCCGCGTGCGCCCGGTCGCCCGCACCGCGTCGATCAGCGCGGCGCCGACGCCCGCGGGTTTCGACGCGAATGCGTAAAAGCGGGCGGCGGGCAGCGCCGGCAGGCCGTCGTGCGGCCCGCATGCGCGCAGGCCGTCGCGCAACTGGCTGCGCGCGAGCGCCGTGACCGCGAAGCCGGCGAGCGCGGCCGACATGCAGCCGGCCATGCTCGCGCTTTCGAACAGCACGCGAAACGGCCGCAGCGCGGCTGCGAGCGCGGACACCGCGGCTTCCCGGTACACGCACGGTTCCGGAAACAGCGCGAGCGGCACGCCTTCGTCGGCGTCGAGCGCCGTATCGGCCGCGAATGCCCACACCAGCGGCTCCTCCCACAGCAGTTCGCCCGGCGTGTCGACCTGCCGGCACTGCTTGCCGAACACGACGTCGAGCCGGCCCAACGATTGCTCCCGCAGCAGCGACGCGGTGATGCCGACCTTCAGTTCGATCGACGTGCGCGGATGGCTGTCGCGGAACGTGCGCAGCACCCGCGGCAGCCACGTGCCCGCGAAATCCTCCGACGCGCCGATCCGCAGCGGCCCGTGCGCCGGCGCGCCGCGCAGCCGTGCGCGCACCTCGCGCTCCATGTCGACGATGTTGCGCGCGTACGCGTACAGCGTGTCGCCGGCCGGCGTCAGCGCGATCCGGCGCGTCGTGCGCGCCAGCAGCACGGTGCCGGCCGCCTGTTCAAGCCGCTTGATGTGGCCGCTGACGGCGGATGGCGTCAGGGCGAGGCGTTCCGCGGCCGGCGCGAACCCGCGGCTGTCGACGACTTCGAGAAAGGTGCGCAGCAGCGCGATGTCGAGCGCGGTGGACGCGGGATCGGTCGGCGGTTGCATGGGTGAATTCAACGCAATATTTGAAGAGTTAATCATGATACTCCGCGAATCGTGATGAAAGGGTGGCCTACCATCGTAGGTTCCTGCCGACCTGACGGAGTACATGATGACGACCTATGCGCAAGCGACGACCGCGTCGCTCGACATTGCCTATCTCGAATGGAACCCGCGCGGCGAGCGCGTGGCCGTGTTGCTGCACGGCTGGCCGGACAGCCCGGTCGGATGGGAGGCGGTGGCGTCGGCGCTGGCCGCGCGCGGCTACCGCGTGCTCGCGCCCGCGTTGCGCGGCTTCGCGCCGACGCGTTTTCGCGACGCGTCCGTACCGCGCAGCGGCCAGCTCGCGGCGCTCGGGCGCGACCTGCTCGAATTCGTCGACGTGCTCGGTATCGAGCCGCCCGTGCTGGTCGGGCACGACTGGGGCGCCCGCGCGGCCGCGAACGCGTGCGGGTTGCGCGACGCCGCCGCATCGCATCTCGTGATGCTGTCGGTCGGGTACGGCACCAACGATCCCGCCCAGCCGCTGTCGCTGCAGCAGGCGCGCAACTACTGGTATCACTGGTTCATGGCGACGCCGCGCGGCGAGCAGGCGCTGCGCGACGACCGCCGCGCGTTCGCGCGCCTGATGTGGGACACGTGGTCGCCGCCGGACTGGTATCGCGACAGCGATTTCGATGCGGCGGCCGTGGCGTTCGACGGACCCGACTGGATCGACGTCGTGCTGCATTCGTACCGGCAGCGCTGGGGCTTCGCGCCGGGCGCGCCGGCTTATGCCGACGACGATGCGAGGCTGAACCCGGCGCCCGTGCTGACGGTGCCGACGCTCGTGCTGCACGGCGGCGCGGACACCTGCAATCATCCGGACAGCTCGGCCGGGCGCGAGCGGTTCTTCGCCGGGCGCTACGAGCGGCACGTGCTTGACTGAATCGGTCACTTCCCGCAGCGCGAATCCGCGGCGGCGGTCGCGGACGCGATTCTCCGGTTCTGCGAGCGAGGGTGACGCGCGCCGGCCGGCCCGACGCGCGAAGGATCAGCCGCCAGCGCGCGGCGCGAGCAGATCGGCGAGCCCGATGTTCTTGAACATCTCGCGGCGGATGCGGTCGCCGACGCGGAACACCTCCTCGGCGCCGTCCTGCGACGGGTCGACGAATACGCGGTAGGGGCGCTTGCCGGCCGGCGCCGCGACGAGCTCGGCGATCGCCGTGGCGACGGCGCCCGCGTCGGCGTCGGCCGGTTCAAGCGCGGCGAGGCCCTTCAACGCCTGATCGGCGACGCCTGCGTACGGCCCGCTGTCGTAGGCGGCCTGCACGGCGGTATCGGCCGGCTTGCCCGCATGAAGAAAGTGATTCGTGCCGCGGGTGAACGCGCCCGGCACGACGATCGACGTTTCGATGCCCCAGCGCGCGAGTTCGGCCGCGTAGGACACCGCGAGCGAATCCATCGCGGCTTTCGCGGCGAAGTAAGGGGCGAGGAACGGCGGGGTGCCGCCGCGCGCCGACGAGGACGACACCCACACGAGCAGGCCGCGGCCCCGGCGGCGCAGGTGCGGCAGCGCCGCGCGGTTCACGCGCTGGGTCGACACGACGTTGACGTCGTAGAGCTGCGCCAGCTGTTCGGGCGTGAACGCTTCGGCCGGCCCGAACACCATGTGACCGGCGTTGTGGACGACGACGTCCAGACGGCCGTGGTCGGCGATCACGCGGTCGATGGCGGCGTCGACCGATGCATCGTCGCCGACGTCGAGTTCGACGCTGCGCAGGTCGACGCCGTGTTGTCGCGCATAGGCGGCGATGGCGGCGACGCGCGGCGCATTGCGCCCGGTGCTCTCGCGCATCGACGCGTAGACCGTGTGACCGGCGCGGGCGAGTGCCTGGGCCGTCAGCCAGCCGAAGCCGCTGGACGCGCCGGTGACGAGGACGATTTCCTTCATGAGCGATCTCCTGGCGAAAAGATGAGGCGGCGGCGAGCGGCCCGTCAGCACATGCCGCCGTTGGCGCGCAGGATCTGCCCGTTGACCCACGCGCCGTCGGGGCCGGCGAGGAACGCGACGACGCGCGCGATGTCGTCGGGCTGGCCGAGCCGCTCGAGCGGGTTCAGCTTCGCGAGCCGATCGACGAGTTCGGGGCTCTTGCCCTGCAGGAACAATTCGGTCGCGACCGGTCCCGGCGCGACGGCATTCACGCGGACGCCGCGCCCGCGCATTTCCTGCGCGAGCACCTGCGTCAGGCTTTCGACCGCCGCCTTGCTGGCGACGTACACGCCGTAAGTCGGCATGCGCATGCCGATCACGCTGGTCGACAGGTTGATGATGCGTCCGCCGTCGCGCACCCGCCTGGCCGCTTCGCGGCAGACGTTGAACGTGCCTTTCACGTTGATGGCGATCGTTTCGTCGAACAGCGCGTCGTCGCAGTCGGCGATGGCCGCCAGCTTCATCACGCCCGCGGAATTGACCACCACGTCCAGGCCGCCGAATGCTTGTTGCGCGGTGTCGAACAGCGCGGCCACGGCCGCCGGGTCGGCGACGTTCGCCTGCACCGCGACCGCCTGCCCGCCGTCGGCGACGATCGCGTCGACCACTTCGCGGGCCGGGCCGGCGCTTCCGGCATAGTTGACGACGACCCGGAAGCCGTCCCGGGCGAGTTGGCGGGCGATTTCCGCGCCGATGCCGCGCGACGAACCCGTGACGAGGGCGACTTGTTCCGATGTGCTCATGTCCTGCTCCTGGTGAGTGGATGAATGCCGTTCGATCCGGCGACAGGGCTACTGTAGGCTTCCTCGATAAATAAAAATAATGAATAATGATCAGTCAATGGATGACTGAAAGTATGTCTCATGAGATTCGACAGCAGGCTGCTCAGCGGTATCGGGGTGCTCTCCGCGGTGATCGAGGCCGGCACCTTCGCGCGGGCAGGCGAGGCGCTGGGGTTGACGCAACCGGCGGTGAGCCGCGCGGTCGCCCGGCTGGAAGAGCGGGTCGGCATCCGGATCTTCAACCGCACGGCGCGCGCGATCACGTTGACCGACGAAGGGCGACGCTTTTACGAGGCGGTCGCGCCGCTGCTGGCCGGCATCGAGGAGGCGGCGCTCGATGCCGGCCAGTCGAAGGCGCGCGTGAGGGGGCGGTTGCGAGTCAACGTGGACGGCACGTTCGGCCACGCCGTGCTGGCGCCGCGGATGGCGGAATTTCTCGACCGCTTTCCCGACCTGTCGGTCGAAATCAGCGTGCGGGACCGGATGGGCGACCTCGTCGCCGACGGCTTCGACGTGGCCGTGCGCTTCGGCATCCCGGAGCCGTCGTCATATCGCGCGCGCCTGCTGCTCGAGACGCGCGTGCTGACCTGCGCGTCGGCGGCCTACGTCGCGCGTCATGGCGAGCCGAGGCACCCGCGGGATCTCGCGGACGGTCATCGGTGCGTGCTGATCCGCGATCCGGTGACGGGGCGGCCGTACGAATGGGAGTTTCATCGGGGCAAGGAAGTCGTGCCGGTCGACGTCGCCGGCAGGCTGACGGTCAACGATACGGGCGGGCTGCTCGGCGCATGCGTGGGCGGCGTCGGCATCGCGCAACTGCTGGAGCTCTATGCGCGGGACGTCCTGGCCGACGGGCGGTTGGTGCAGGTGTTGCCCGAATGGGCGGACGAGACTTTCCCGCTTTACGCGTATCACCACGCGTCGAATCTCGTTTCGGCCAAGGTGAGGGTGTTTCTCGACTTCGTGCGCGAGTTGACGGCTTGAGTGGAGCGGCTGCCCGGCGAAGGGCGCCCGTCAGGTCATTCGGTGCGGTGGGGGAAGGTTGTCCGGGAACGGATAGGGCGCATGTGGCCCGGGACAGTCGGGTACGGGCGGTGCGCTCGGTCTGCCGCCCCCCGAGCATGAGCGCCAGCACGGTGGCGAGCACGCCGCCGCAGATCCGGCAGGCAATCGCGCGCATGGACATGGGCGGCCTCCGTGGTCGGCATTCCCTGAGGCTTGGACTGCCGGGCGGGCACCTGTTGCGGCGAACGCGGCGCAAAAACAAAAAACCCGCGAAGCGGCGAGCTTGCGCGGGTTTCGACGAAGGCAGCGCGGACGCTGCGAAAGACTGGTGCCAGGGCCGGAATGAAATTATTCGCTGTAAGGCCCGTGCTGTAAGGGGATTGCTTGGGGGGTGTTGTGGAGTTGCCCCCGGAGTTGCCCCCGCGCTGCCGGCGCAGCCACTATACGAAGAGATCAAGGTCCATTCTTGCCTCGCCAGATGCGAAATTTTCTGGAGAGTTGGAGATAACGGCTCAACTCGGCCTCTCTGCCTTATCTGGCGGGGCTTTGGTTATCTCCAAGTGTATCTCCAACACACCTATTTTTCTGGAGATAAGTTTGGAGATAAGCGTCGAATGCATCGAGCCACGTCGACCAGCTCGGGAATTGGCCCGCCGTCTGGGACGCTGCGCGCAAAGAATCTCCCGTGCCGCCACTCCTCCGCGCGCAGAAACAGAAACGGGCCTTGCGGCCCGTGAAAAGTGAATTTGGTAGGAGAGGCGTTACGCCGCGTCGCGTACCCGCATGATTGTCTGGCGGCTCGTGCCGAATTGTCGGGCGAGCGCGGCCACGCTCGCCCCCGCATCCAGCTCGCGCAGCACCTCCGCCCGCTGTTGGTCCGACAGGGCGGACGGCCGTCCCATCGTCTTGCCTTCTGCCTTAGCGCGAGCGATGCCGGCATGCGTTCGTTCGATCAGCAGATCGCGTTCGAACTCGGCCACCGCGTTCAACACCTGCATTGTCATCCGGCCGGCCGCACTCGTCAGATCGACGCCGCCCAAGGCGAGACAATGAACCCGGATACCGCGCTCGGCCAAACCCTCGACCGTGGCCCGCACGTCCATTGCATTGCGGCCGAGCCGATCGAGCTTCGTCACGATCAGCACATCGCCTTCTTCCATCCGGTCAAGTAACTTTGCGAAGCCCGGCCGCTGATCGGCGCTCACGCTCCCTGAAATGCTTTCCGATACGACGCGGCGCTTGTCGACGGAGAAGCCGGCCGCCTCGATCTCGCGTAACTGGTTCGCGGTGGTCTGGTCGGACGTGCTGACGCGGGCATAAGCGAAGGTTCGGGACATATCGGGCACTCAATCTGTACGAAATAGATGTCCGAATATAGACGCCTGTCCAAAATACTTCAACCCTTATTTTTGGACAGGGCGGAAAGGGGTTGTCCGAAAGGGATCGGTTTTGGACTGGTGCATTTTGATTGGAGGCCGGTTACCTTCTGGTCGGTCTTTACCGTCGCTCGCGATGTCGTCGTCTCGAATATCGGATGCCGATGCCGATGCGAGCGAAGACAAATCGTCGGTATTGGCTGACTTCCACCGATCAGGCGCCCGTTTGACTGGCGTATGCCGCTTTGCTTTCATTGAGATGCCGTGCAGACTGATCGGTTGAGGGTAAGTGCGAACGAGTCCTTACGACCACGAACAGCACTCCACACGGCGTCCCATTTCTGTCTACAAAACGAATTCGACACCGCCATTCGACGCTATCTCGCTCGTGTATCGTCTTGCCTGCAATGGAGGAGTCACGCCGTCCCGCTCGCTGGGACGATCCTCCTATCCAGGAAGTCTGACAAATCTGGGGGGCACGGGAGAAGGCTCGCCAACGATTCAACGCACCCGGCAAGTGATAGCGTCCACGTTGGAGTCGCTCGTTTTAGCCCCGAGAGTTTTGCTTTCTCACGATCGCTGACATCACGGGTGAATAATGTGAGAATCTTCCAAAAGAACCAAAGCTCGTACTTTCCGCGGATATAACTTTGCGGTTCGCGTTCTTTGAGATATCGCCGGTAAATCGTCCTCAGCTCCCGAGACGTCGGCTTGGCTCCGCTATTTAGCATATTCGTTGCGCCAAGAAAATGTTGACCTGCTCCGTGTGCGTAGACGCAATTCTGTGAGCCGATGTCAATATCGAAAATTTTGTCCAGTTGAACGTTGTTAAGGTTCAGCTTAACGATCGGTCGGCTATCTATACCACGTCCGAAAAGCACGATCGCCATAAGAATTCGACTTCGATTTTGGAACTTGCGCTGCAGTGTTCGCAGTTTTTCGAGCGAGTCCTGCAAACGCTCGTCCCTGCTCGACAGATGGAGGCGTTGGACCCAAAATTCTCGAAGTACAGCTTCACTCACCAAATAGTTCTCGATCGAGTAGCAACGCGTTTGAAACAGGTTCGATTCCGCTATTTGCTCTTGTGCAGTTCCGACGATGTCGCTGTGGTCTTTGTCGATGAAAAACAGCGATCTATCGGAACATCGTCCGTCTCGCAACGTAAGTTCGTTGACCTTCAATACTTCCGTCCTTCCGTTGCAAATGAACGAATGCAACTGACGCGCGCCCAATCTGCGTAAGATATGTGGCGCATAAAATGACGCGTCCTCGTCGCCCTCATAAAAAGCAAAGTGCGCGTCGGCTGGAACTTCAGCAAGCGCTAATATGAACTCGTGAAATACAGAGTGTCCCCGGCGCGACTCTGCGCGCAATTCGTCCGCATAGCTCATAGACGGGCCTTAGTGCGTTAATTTTATTAATTTTGAAAGATCAACGGCATACGGATCCAAGGCATTCGAATAGATAAACGGGGAATGTGTAACGGCGACGAGCAGCTTGCAGTTCTCCGAGTCGACTATGTCTGGTAATAATAGTTTCTGCCAAGGCACAGATAGCGACAACTCCGGCTCGTCGATCAATACAATCTGAGATTTTTCCTTTGAAAGATAGAGGTGCGTAAACAACGATGCGACCTGTTTCTCGCCCGATGAGAGCATTCTCCAATCGAGAGGGCTTCCGTCGCGGTCGATGACTGTCGAAGTGAAATTCGCATCGTTATAGACAAGCTTTTTTCCCACTAAATATTTATTGCAAGTCTTGACTAATGTCCTTATCGCGATCTCACTGCTGTGCAAGTCAGTATAAATATCCAGCAATCGAGAGAAGAAATAGGCCAAATAGCGATCTCGTGCCTCTGGAGGATTTGCGCCGGTCCTTATTCTCCGGATAGCATTCTGGACCTCGCGCTTGTCGTCGGCGCTCAAAGTGTTCTCCTCAACGCGACGCAATACCGTCTCGACAACGGCGTCACTCATTGTCTCGATAAGTTCCGGCCTGACCTTATCCGCGCGACTCCTTATGATGTCTTGAAGGTAACTTGCCGTTAGAGTAGTAAGCTGCTCGCGGGTTCGCTTTTGTATGGTTTCGAGTTCTTCTGAAAGCTTCTTTTCTACGTCCTGCATGCCGAATTGCACCAGTTCGACGTAACCCTTAGAGCGTGTCCGAACCGTGTCGTCAACAGACATTGTTAATTTCTGTAGATCTTCATTATCGGCGTGGGGGAAAATTGCCTTCAGATCCTGTTCGATGCGCCTGTAGGTGGGCAGGTAAATGACCTGGTGCCCACCAGCTTCTCTAATGATCGAATTAAGTGCAATTATTGAGTGTGGGTCGGCGAGCGATTCAAAGAGATCTGCTTGCATTGAACTCGGTAAATCTCCTATCATTCGACGAAGATACATCGACGGCATATTGAGGTCGCGGGAGATTACAGCGAAGAGCTTATCGCGATCCGAGTCGGGTGTGTACCGTATCTGCTGAAAAAGTGGGTGCGATAACATCTTAGAAAGCAGCGCGCGGGGCAGCATATTGCGGTTCACGTACCGTGCCACTAGCTTCTGATACCTATCAATCGAATTAACTTTCGACTCGACATCGGATCTTGTGATTTCGACCTCGCTTCCATTAATGCACAATTGAATGGAGGAGAATTCAAAATCGATTAGCTTCGTCCACTGATCACTGAGTACGAAGTACATGAAGTTGATGACCGTCGTCTTGCCGAGTCCATTTACCCCAACAAGAATTAGTCTATTATCGGCGATCGGAATTTCAATGTTGTACTTGCCATGAAGGCCGATAATTGAAAACCGTGTTAACTGTAAGCTCATCGCATGCACTCAAAGTGTGAAAATCGATTGTCTGTGTTTCAAATTGTAACGCAATTTAAGCTAAAGAATCCTGGGCCGTTAGCCAGACGGCCGCTGAGGCGGCACGGGTTGAAGCATCATAACGCCGCTAATCGCCTAACACTGGTCAGCGCCGAGGCATAAGACGCTTCCTTTTGCAATTGAGGTGGCGGCCGCGCTTACCATGGGGGGCAGGATCGTCTATTTGCTTGCCGTTGTGCATACGCCTCTTGCCGTACTGGTGGATGGGTGCTTTGTGTCGCACTCGGAGCACGGGACATCCGGGTCTGTGTCTGGCAGGCGTGCCTGAATACTGGCGGGGCAGTCCGGCTCGTCGTGAGCTGACGCTGGCCGCGCCAAGCAAATTTGACTGGCTGGGGATCGATCTGAATCTGCCTTACAGCAGCCCAGACATGGACGTCAGCGATCGCCGACAACTGGGCATCGGGCGGGCTTCAGAGTGGACCAGTCGTTCTAGCGATTACCACATGGCTCCGGCGAGCGTCCGAAAGTGGCCGACTACAGCCCAACGGCGAGTCGCTGTCGGATGCCGGCGTCGAACGGACTGCATCCGGCGGAAGCCGACCCGAAGCAGCCGGTCGGCATACCGCAGAGCTGAAGGCTGTTGTGCGGTCACCTGTTGTCTTGCTCTAACCCAAGAGCGGTAATCGTTTCCTCTACCGATCCGGTAGCGCTAACAGGTTGTCGGTCCAACGTCCATCGGCGACCGTCTGGACGTATTTAGTTGGGCCATTATGATTGACGTGTACCCATGCGCCCTGACGTTGTGGATTCTGGTCTGGGCACCAAACAGACGTGTTTCCATTTTTTTCAATGAACGAGACCATCTGATCTCGGCTTGAGCTTCCACTTTCGGTCGTTTCGCGACCATCAATGCACTTGACCCACCAAAGTTGGCTGAGGTGCTCGTGGCGCTGGCCTCCGGTCATGCGTTTAGCTATGCATTTGAAGGTGGTTGTCATGGTTTGCCCCCGTTCAGACAAAGAATCGTGTTTGTTCGGACTATAGGACAAGGTATTTACGCTGGCTAACCGAATTCGAATAGGGAATTCCCTATCGGTGGATGCGAAGATCCGAACGGCCGATGAAGCAATGCAACATCCACTCGTGAAGCTCAATGACCGGTTGCTGGGTGGAGTTGAAATTTGGAAAGCAGAGCAATGAGGCCGACGAACGTCGCCTCATGGTCGATAGCTACCGTCCCCACGAATCCTTCTGGTGACGCTCCACTGGCGCAGTCCGTGTCTCGGTTAATCATCACGTGCTCAATATCACGTTCGATCTCGTGCGCCGGGTGTGACGATGAAGCTTAATTTTGCGACGGCCGAAATTTAGGTGCCTATCGTGGCCTGTCCCTCTCGCGCGGTGACGATATCCTGATATACGAACGGTTTCGTTTTTCTTTGTGGCCAAAAGAGACCGCCCAAGACACTTTGCGTCGGAGCAATTTCTCGTGTTAGTCCGAGACAAATCTTTTATGGGGGCAGACCTTTCGATATAATTGAGGTACTTGTTGGCACCTAATCGAACACGGCTCTAGGAATCTGTGGGCGATGCAGGGGAAAAAAGGCGGGGAATGCTCAATCGTTGAGCATATTTCGTCGCGCTGACGAGAGGGTGCCGGGGGTGTGCTACCAACACATCCCACCGGCGATTTTTTGGCTTGGCTGCCTGTTCCATAATTGGAGGAACCACAAGAGCCACCGCGCCTAGGAAACGCATAGCTCTTGTTAGGACGAATGATACCGCGCGCGGCGCGCCGTGCAAAGTAACTTTGCAAAGTTACTTTGTGCCTCTCCCGCGAACTTCATTGCGCCCGTACTTTGATAGTACGGCGCGGTTTATTGCCGCCGCTTTCCTCCTTCTTGCGGAACAGGCCATTTCTGAACAGAAAATGGCTCTTAAGATTCTTCGACTTATTGGTGTACTGGATTGCGTCGGCGTCAAGAAAACGACGCTGTATCGCTGGATTCGTGAAGGCAAGTTTCCAGCGCCGGTCCAGTTAGGGACCAGGAGCGTCGGCTGGCGCGCGCAAGACGTCCAGAACTGGGTCGAATCCCGCCAATCGACGCGGGGGCAAGCATGAGCGCGCCCTCCCTTATGATCGATCGCGGCGGCCCGTATGGTCGCGCGATGGGCGCGGCCGTCGCGGCGCGCGACGCCGCGTTCGTGCGTTGCCGCGACGCCCGCCTCCGCAAGCTCGCTGGAATCCTCGATGACATCGAGGGTTGCTTCTGGAATCGTGGCGACGACACCGCGAAGCTCGTAGCGATCGCCGTCACGCTCGCCTCGACGCTCGCGCTCGAAGCCCCGCATCTGACGACAAAGCAACTTGGCACCGCCTGCGAGAAGTTCGTCCAGGCGATCGCCGCTGCTGAACAGGATTCGGCGAACTATCGTCGTCGACAGTATCGACAGCTGCGGAAAGCCTATCGTGCGCTTTACAACGACATCGATGCGCAGTGCACGGACGGGACGCGCCGCTTGCAAGTTAGCGCCCTGCTGCGGGGCGTCGCGCTCGGCCAATCACTGGCGCAGGGCAGCTCGCGACTGGATATCGAACAGCTCAAGCTGGCGACCGCTGTGCTCAAGGGGGAGGCCGCCTGATGCTCCCCCAAAGTCACTTTGCACTAAGCAATACACGGCGTGGGCGTCGCGATTTGCGTCGTCCAGCATCGCGCGGTATCCTGTGCGCGTCGCTGAGACAACAGCGACCCGGATTGGCGTCCGGCAATCTCCAGAGGCGGATGACCGCCTCAGCGCGGTTTTTTTACGTCCGCACACTAAGCGCCTTCTACGGTCGGGCCTTGGTGGTGGAGCGCTCGCGCTCGCCGGTTTCCTCTGGGTCCGGTACGCCAACGCCGCCATGCGCCCGGCCACCTCAATTGGCGTTGAGGTCCGGGTGGTTCAACCCACCAGAGGAGGTCGCAATCCATGCGCCAGTCCATGCACGCCCATACCGGGCAGCAATCCCACCTCATTCAATCCATCGTCCGCGCAGCACTGCGCGACGCAGCAACCGCCAGCACGTATCAAGACGCGCTCGATGCAACCGGCGCGGCACTGGCCGCGATCGCCGCGCTTGTCCGTGCGGAGGTGCGCCATGGCTGAGCTGCGCTGCAAGATCGGCGATCTGGCGATCGTCACGAAGTGCGATGCTCGTTCGCGTATCGGCATGCTGGTTGAAGTGGCATCGGCTCGTCCGACGCTCGATCACGATTGGCGCGTGCGGATCTTGGGCGGCCCCGTCTCGGGGCGCAGCGTCTACGGTCGGCGGTCCGGCGAATTCACGCATGCAGCCGTCCACGACTGGAACCTCACGCCGATTCGCGGCGAAGCGGAGCTGGATTGCACGATCGATGTCGGGCAACTCCTCACGTCGATTCTGGAGGTACGCCATGTCTAAATACCGCCTGCCGAACGAAGTCACGATGATCGCCATGTGTGCGGCCCATCAATTCGCCCAGCTCGAAGCCCTGTTCGATGCTGTCCGTTCCCATCTTGCGGAGGGCACTTACGAGCGAGCGCTCGTCGACATGGGGCAAAGCGTTGCAAGCCGCTATTCGGCCGAAATGCGCCGCACTGCGCAGCCGGAGGTGTGCCATGACTGACCAGCGCCTCCGAACCGCGGTTGTCGACGGATTCGACAACGCACCGCCACTCGATACCGGCGCACCGATCGAGCTGCAATTCGCCGTCGACCTGGGCGCGATCTGCGCCGACGCATGGCTCGACCTGAAAGGCGATGTGCGGCTGCACGACTATGCGGCGCATCAAGCCGCTGCGTTCGCGCGCGGCATGGAATCCGCCATGCAGGACGCGGGCGACGTCGACGCGCACCGCGTGACGATCAGCCGCCAAGCATTCGCGGCCGGCCTGATGGGCCGCGTGCAACAGCACCTGTTCGCGGCACTCGGCCTCGTCACGCGCGAACCGCGCACGACACACTGAGGGACCGGCCATGGCAAATACGAACAAGAATGCCGTGCAACCGCTCGCGCCGCACTTCGTGGCCGAGGTGAACCGCCCCGATCCTACCCGCATCGGGACACGGATCAGCGATGCGATGGAGCTGCTGGACAGCCTGCATTGGGCGGCCGACAAGGCCATGTCCGATGACGACTACTGGCTTGTGCTGAGCCTGTTCCGCGCGTCCCTGCCGTCGATCGGCGCCGCGCTGGAGGCCGCCAACGACGCCCTTGGCGAGTCGCGGCTCGGCCGCTACGTGTACAGCAACGACGTCACGGCCGGCGGGGCGGTTCTGTCGGTGCCTCGCGCGGCCGGCTGACGCCCGCCGCTAGGCATCGCCGCATCATTCAATTCTTCGCGCGTCGGGTAGCTGCTTGCCCGATATGGACTACTAATCGGGAGTCTGCCGACGCGCGTCCAGTGGGAACCTATGAGTCACGCACTCCTATCCGAATTCGAGCGGGCCCGCGTCGCGCTCGGATATATCGCACCCGACGACCGCGACACGTGGCATCAGGTCGGGATGGCGCTCAAGGCCGAGTTTGGCGAGGAGGGCTTCGCCCTCTGGAACGAATGGAGCCAAGGCGCGCAGAACTACAACGGCAAGGACGCGCGGGATGTGTGGAAGTCGTTCAAGGGCGGCAAGATCACCATCAACACGCTGTTTCACCTCGCCAAGCTTGGCGGCTTCGATCCGCGCGCGCATCGGGCGAAGCCGGTCAATCCAGCAGAGCGCGAGCGGCAGAAAGCCGAGCGCGCGGCCCGCGAAGCGGCCGAGCTGGCCGAACTGACCGAGAAACAGCAAACCGCGTCGGCGCTCGCTGAATCGATCTGGTCGGCGGCCGAGCCTGCGCCGGCCGATCACCCGTATCTCGTTCGCAAGCGCATCCCGGTCGACGCGCTGCGCGTCTATCGCGGCGGCTTGTGCATCGGCACGGCCGCATGCGACGGCGCCCTCGTCATCCCGGCCCGTGACGCGGACGGCAAGCTGTGGACGCTGGAGTTCGTCCTGACGGACGGCCAGAAACGCTATCTGCCGAACGGCCGCAAGGCGGGCTGCTTCTCGTTGATCGGCGGCCCGCTATCTTTCGCGCCGTCCACGCTGCTGATCGGTGAGGGCTACGCCACGTGCGCGACGCTCGCGGCCGCGACCGGCTATCCGGCCGCCGTCGCGTTCGACGCCGGCAACCTGCATGCCGTGGCGACGGCGTTGCGCGGCCAGTATCCGGCCGCCCGCATCGTCGTGTGCGCCGACGACGACCACACGACAAAGGGCAATCCGGGCGTCACGAAGGCCCGCGCGGCGGCCGAGGCTGTCGCCGGCATCGTAGCCGTGCCGGACTTCGGTCCGAACCGCCCGGCAGCCGGCACCGACTTCAACGACCTGGCTGCGCACCTCGGCCCGGATGCGGTGGCCGCCGCCGTGCGCGCTGCGCTCGCGCCGGCCGGCTCGGCTGACGTCGGCAAGGGCAAGGTCGCACCAGCCACCGCGAAGCCCGCCAAGCGCCCGAAAACGGCCCGCGCGCAGGACGGCAAGTCGCGGTTCGTCGTCGACGACAAGGGCGTGTGGTTTCACGGCTTCAACAATCAGGGCGACCCTCTCCCGCCGCATTGGGTCAGCACGCGTATCGACGTGATCGCGGAGACACGGAACGAGATGAACAGCGAGTGGGGCTACCTGCTCGAATTCACGGACCGCGACGGCATCCTGAAACGATGGGCGGTGCCGGCCGGCCTCTTTGCCGGCGACGGTACGGAGCTGCGCCGCATGCTGCTCGACATGGGCGTGAAGCTCGGCGTGACGCAGATCGCCCGCACGCAGATCGCCAACTATGTCCAGATGGCGCAGCCGGACGAGCGCGTGCGCTGCGTGCCGCGCGTCGGCTGGCATCACGGCGCGTTCGTGCTGCCCGATCGCGTCATCGGCACCGGCAAAGAGGCGCTGATCTATCAGGCCGATACGCCGATCCAGAGTCAGTTTAAGGAGCGCGGGACGTTGGACGACTGGCAACGCGAGGTCGCAGCCTACTGCGTCGGCAATAGCCGGCTGCTGTTCTGCGTCGCAACCGCCTTCGCTGGTCCGCTGCTGCACTTCTCCGGGCTTCAGTCGGGCGGCTTTCACCTGCTCGGCACGACGTCCAAGGGCAAGTCGACGGGCGGCGTCATCGCCGCGTCCGTGTTCGGCTCGCCGGACTACGTGCGGAGCTGGAAGGCGACCGACAACGCGCTCGAAGCCGTCGCGACGCAGCATAGCGACGCGCTGCTGATCCTCGACGAAATTGGACAGGTCGAGCCGCGCTTGGTCGGCGATGTGATCTATATGCTCGCGAACGAGTCGGGCAAGGCCCGCGCGTCGCGTAGCGGCTCGGCCAAGCCCGTGCTCACGTGGCGGCTGCTGTTCCTGTCGAACGGCGAAAAGAGCGTGTCCGCGTTGATGGCCGAGGGCAACAAGCCCATGAAAGGCGGTATCGAGGTGCGCTTGCCGGCGATCCCGGCCGAGGTCGGCGAAATGGGGGTGGTGGAGAAGCTGCACGGCTTCCCGACGCCGGCCGCGCTGATCGAGCATCTAGAGCGGCACGCCGGCATGCACTACGGCACGGCCGGCCCCGCGTTCATCGAATGGGCGTCGTCGCAGGCCGGAGAGCTGGCCGAGCATCTGCGTGTGCGCGTCGATGAGCTGGTCGGGCAATGGGTGCCGGACGGCTCGCATTCACAGGTCGCGCGCGTCGCCAAGCGGTTCTGTCTCGTTGCGGTGGCCGGCGAGCTGGCGACGGCGCACGGGCTGACTGGCTGGCCGCAGGGCGAAGCGGTCGAGGCAGCACGTCGCTGCTTCGAAGGCTGGCTCGAACTACGCGGCGGCACGGGCAACTCCGACGAAGCGGAAGCCGTGCGGCAGGTACAGCATTTCCTCGCCGCACACGGCGACAACCGTTTCGTGTGGATGAACCGGGCGCAGGACGACCATCGGCCGAACGTGCCGCATCGAGCGGGCTTCAAGCAGCACGTGAAACGCGACGAGCGGCGCACGCCCATCGCATCCGATCGCGAGTATTACGCCGAGTTCGGCGGCAAGATGAGCGCCGACGATGCCGAAAGCGTCGAAACGGAATACCTGATCGAAGCGGCCGTATTCCGCAAGGACGTGTGCGCCGGCTTCGATCACAAGATCGTCGCCAAGGCACTGATGAAGCGAGGCGTGCTGATGCCGCGTAGCGACGGCTATCCGTACCGGCAGGAATACATCCCCGGTCACGGCAAGTTCATGGTCTACCGTGTGCTGCCGTCGATCTTCACGCTTGAGCTGTGAAAAGCACCGCCGCCGTCCGGGAGGGCGGTGGCGGGCGTTCCTTTGCGCGGCATTTTTCACCCGCGTGTCAAAGTTACTTTGAGCGATCCGCTCCAGATGGAACGGGGCGAGCGCTTGCTGCGAATCTTGCCTCAGCCGTAACAATCCAGCCCGGTTTATCTCCAGTATCTCCAGCGTTCTCCAAATCGTTTGGAGACACGCGAAGCCTTACCCCATAAGGCTTTGCGGCCGATTCAAGCGTTTATCTCCAAATCTCCAACTCGTTTTGCAGTGAGCGGACAGACGTCGACCGTCTGCATCGACCGTGAAGCTAGACGGGGCGCGGCTCTCCGGGATTTGACGGGCATCAGAGACGTGTTTTCGAGGGGGGTGTCCGAGATACGCCCCGATCGGGCATTGTTGCGCCGGCCGCAAGTGTCGGGGCGGCCAGAAAGCGGGGGACCCTGCGTCTAGGGCAAAGACGCGGGGGCTCACACCCGCGTGTTTTTCCTACTCTCGGCGCGCCTAAGGGGGGTCATACTCATACCGAAATGCAGGGAGCCGGCAGTGCAGTGCCAACTCTGAAAAATCGGTGGGAGGTGCGCAGCAAGGGGGTCATACGTGTGGCGGCACGGGTCTATCTTGCAGCCGCGATCGGAATGATTTCCGCCCCGGCTTTGAGCTTGTCGAGGTAGTCCGCCCACTGTTGCATCATCGAGCGTCGTGCCTTGATGAACTTTGTTCGGTTGTACGCCCGCCCAAGGCTGTCAGGGACCGTATGCGCTAGTTGGTGCTCGATCACTTCCGGCTTTTCCTCCAACTCTTCATGCAGGATCGTCCGTGCCATTGCCCGGAAGCCGTGACCGGTAATCTCGGTGCGAGTGTCGTAGCCGAGCCGACGAAGGGCTGCATTGATAGCGGCCTCGCTCATCGGCCGATTTCGGTCGCGAGCACCGGGGAACACGTAGACGCCTTCGCCAGTCAGGGCGTGAAGCTCGCGCAAAATCGTGACAGCCTGCGCGGCCAGCGGAACAAGGTGATCCGTTTTCGTTTTGTTGACGAAATAGCGCCATTCGCCTTTGTCGAGGTCAAATTGCGCCCATTCTGCCTTCCGCAACTCGCCCGGCCTAACGAACAGCATGGGGGCTAGCTTGAGCGCGCAGAGAACCGGGAACGTGCCCGTGAAGCCGTCGAACGCGCGAAGCATCTCGCCCACTTTCTCCGGCTCAGTGATTGAGGCAAAGTGTGTTGTCTGCGCGGGCGGGATTGCATCTACCAGATCGCGGGCCGGATCGGCCTTGCAGTGCCCCTCTTTGATGCCGTAGCGGAATACCCGGCTTATCTCGCTGCGGATGCGATGGGCGGTAAATCTCGCTCCGCGCCCGTCTACGCGCTTCAGTACAACCAGTATCTCCGGGGCGTCGATTTCAGCGATAGGGCGCTTGCCGAGCCATGGGAATACATCGTTCTCCATGCGGGCGAGCGTCTTGGCATGCTGCGCTGGCTCCACGGTCGTCTTGCGCTCGGCCATCCAGCCACGGGCGACAACCTCAAACGAATGGGCGGCCGCGAGCAGGCTGGCTCTTTTTTCCGCCTTCTTCGCTTCACCCGGATCGATGCCGGCAGCAAGCTTTTCACGGGCTTCGTCGCGCTTCTTCCGTGCGGTCGCCAATGTAACTTCCGGGTAGACGCCGAGCGAGTAGCGCTTTTCCTTGCCCCCAAATCGGTATTTGAGGCGCCACCACTTGCCCCCGCTCGGGGCGATTTCCAGATAGAGGCCGCCTCCGTCGAACAGGCGCACGGGCTTGTCGGCTGGCTTGGCGTTCCGGATGGCTGTATCGGTTAATGGCACGGGGGCAACTCCTGACGGGTAAGGCAACTTCGGATCGGTTGCCCCCAATGTTGCCCCCGCTTGCCCCCGGCTGTCTACGCACTAAACGGCACTTTGCCGGAATGAAAAAACCCGCGAAGCCTTGTGCTGTCGCGGGTTTCGGGACTTCCGGAAGCTTCCCGGAACTATGTCATGGTGCCCAGGGCCGGAATCGAACCGGCACGCCTTGCGGCGGGGGATTTTGAGTCCCCTGCGTCTACCAATTTCACCACCTGGGCTTGATCCTGGCCGCGCATGCGATGGTGCGCGGCGAAACGCGGATTATGGCGGAAAACCGAGCACCGGGCAAGCAGCCCGGCGACCGGCCGCGTCTGCTACTGGCTCAGATAGACGAACCGCCCCTGTTTCACGATCCCCATCACGCTCGCGCGCTGATCGAGCCCCACGTGATCCTTGTCGCTGGTATTGACGACGCCGTTCGGCACGACGAGCTCGTGCGCGCGTTCGAGTTCGCGCCGCAACGCGGCCCGGAAGGCCGGCGTGCCGGGCTGCGCGACCTTCAGCGCACGGCCGACCGCATCGGCCAGGCGCGGATACACACCCGCTGCATCGCCCGCGAACTGCGTGACCGTGCCGGCGCCGTACTTCGCCTCGTACGCATCGACGAACGCGAGCGCGGCCTGGCGGGCCGGGTGGTCGGCCGGCAGCGTGCGCGCGACGACCACCGGCTGGGTCGGGAACAGCGTCCCGTCGACGTCCTTGCCGCCGAGCTTGATGAATTCCGGCGTCGCGATCCCGTGCGTCTGGTAGATCGGGCCCTTGTAGCCGCGCTCGATCAGCGTGCGCTGCGGCAGCACGGTCGGCGTACCGGCGCCCGCGATCAGGATCGCGTCGGGCTTCGCCGCGATCAGCTTCAGCGCCTGGCCCGTGACACTTGCATCGGTGCGGTTGAAGCGCTCGGTCGCGATCACGCGGATCTTGCGCAGGTCGGCGAAGCGCGTGAATTCGTTCAGCCAGCTGTCGCCATAGCTGTCCGCGAAGCCGATGAAGCCGACCGTCTTCACGCCGTGGTTCGCCATGTAGCGGGTCATCACGTCGGCCATCGCGCGGTCGCTCTGCGCCATCTTGAAGGCCCAGGTTCGCGCGCCTTCCTGCGGCTCGACGATCGAGCCCGAGCCGACCAGCGTGATCATCGGCGTCTGCGCGGCGGCTACCGCGTCGAGCGCCGCGAGCGCGGCCGGCGTGATGTTCGGGCCGACCACGACGTCGACGTGGTCCTCGTCGACCAGCTTGCGGATGTTGCGCACCGCGGCGCCCGGGTCGGACGCGTCGTCGAGCACCGTGACCTGCACGGGTTGCCCGGCGATCGTCTTCGGCCACATCAGGATCGCGTTCTTGCTCGTGATGCCGATCGCGGCGGCCGGGCCGGTCGACGACAGGTCGACGCCGACCTTCAGGTCGGCATGCGCGGCCGCGCAGGCCAGCACGAGGACGGCGCCGGCGGCGCGGCGCAACGAGGCGGGCAGCCGTGGCAGGGCGGGAAGCGTCATGCGGGAATCTCCGTCTGGCAACAAAACGGGGCGCGACAGGCGCCCCAGTGTTCACAGTGTTCATACACGCGGGCTCGGGAAAACGCCGGGCCGTCCCGGGTTTTCTCGATCGCCCCGGAGGCCTGGCGCGAAGCGGCAGGCCCGGGAGCGCTTACAGCTCGTACGATTCGGCTTCGCCCTTGAGCGCCTGCTCGATCAGCTTGCGGTTCAGCGTCGGCGACAGCAGTTCGACGAGCGTATACACATAGCTGCGCAGGTAGGCGCCTTGCTTGAGCGCGACACGCGTCACGTTGCTGCCGAACAGGTGGCCGACCGGAATCAGCCGCAGGCCGCGATCGCGCTCGGGATTGAACGCGATGTCGGCCATGATGCCGACGCCGAGGCCGAGTTCGACATAGGTCTTGATCACGTCGGCGTCGATCGCCTCGAGCACGATGTCCGGCGACAGCCCGCGCAGCGCGAACGCATGGTTGATCTTCTTGCGGCCCGCGAACGCGTCGTCGTACGTGATCAGCGGGTATTGGGCGAGATCGTCGAGCGTGACCGGCTTGCGTTCGAGCAGCGGATGGTCGGCCGGCACGACGGCCGCGTGATGCCACTGGAAGCAGGGCAGCGACACGAGTTCCTTGTAGTCGGAGATCGCCTCGGTCGCGATCGCGAGATCGGCCTGATCGTGGATCACCATCTCGGCCACCTGCGTCGGGCTGCCTTGCAGGATCGACAGGTGCACCTTCGGGAAGCGCTTCTTGAACTCGGCGATCGCGGCCGGCAGCGAGTAGCGGGCCTGCGTGTGGGTGGCCGCGATGGTCAGGTTGCCCTGGTCCTGGGCCGCATAATCTTTTCCGACCCTTTTAAGGCTTTCCACTTCCTGGAGAATCCGCTCGACCGACGCGAGGATGATCCGGCCCGGCTCGGTGAGCGAGCGCACGCGCTTGCCGTGCCGCGTGAAGATCTCGACGCCCAGCTCGTCCTCGAGCTCGATGATCGCCTTCGACACCCCCGGTTGCGACGTGTAGAGCGCCTTGGCGGCCTCGGTGAGGTTGAAATTCTGCCGGACGGCCTCGCGCACGAAGCGAAATTGGTGCAGGTTCATTTATAACCCTTCCGCATATCAACAGAATTTTTTAGTCGTTTGAAATATAAGGCGAGTTTATTACGATTCACCGGAGTTTTTCAAATATGGATATCTGTTTTCGTCATTAGCAATCCAGCCGGCCGCGGTTGGCGGCGGTGACGACGGAACGGAGATTCGGGCGCGACGTGGCTAGGACGTCGCGCGGTCACCACGAAAACCCTGGGGTCCCCGAATGTATCAGTACGACCAATACGACCAGACGATCGTCGACGAACGAGTCGCGCAGTACCGCGATCAGGTGCGCCGCCGGCTGTCGGGCGAGTTGAGCGAAGACGAATTCCGTCCGCTGCGTCTGCAGAACGGCCTGTACATGCAGCGTCACGCGTACATGCACCGCATCGCGATTCCGTACGGCAACCTGCGCAGCGACCAGCTCCGGATGCTGGCCCGCATCGCCCGCGAACACGACCGCGGCTACGGCCACTTCTCGACGCGCTCGAACATCCAGTTCAACTGGATCGAGCTCGAAGACACGCCCGAGATCCTCGCGAAGCTCGCGTCGGTGCAGATGCATGGGATCCAGACGTCGGGCAACTGCATCCGCAACATCACGGCCGACCAGTTCGCCGGCGTCGCGCAGGACGAAGAGATCGATCCGCGCCCGTGGTCGGAAATCCTGCGCCAGTGGTCGACGTTTCATCCCGAATTCGCGTGGCTGCCGCGCAAGTTCAAGATCGCGGTGTCGGGCTCGAAGCACGACCGCGCGGCCGTGCAGATCCACGACCTCGGCGTGTACCTGAAGAAGAACGCGCAGGGCGAGGTGGTCGCGAGCATCCTCGCGGGCGGCGGCCTCGGCCGCACGCCGATCGTCGGCGCGGTGATCAAGGAAGACCTGCCGTGGCAGCACCTGCTCACGTACTGCGAAGCCGTGCTGCGCGTGTACAACCGCTACGGCCGCCGCGACAACCTGTACAAGGCGCGGATCAAGATCCTCGTGAAGGCGCTGTCGCCGGCGAAGTTCGCGCAGCAGGTCGAGGAGGAGTGGCAGCACCTGAAGGACGGCCCTTCGACGCTCACGCAGGCCGAAATCGACCGCGTGTCGCAGTATTTCCAGCCGCCCGTCTACGAGAAGCTGGCCGACACCGACGCGTCGTTCGAACAGCATCTGCTCGAGAACAAGGCGTTCGCGCGCTGGGTCGAGCGTAACGTCGCGCCGCACAAGGTGCCGGGCTATGCGGCCGTCACGCTGTCGCTGAAGGATCACCGCGTGGCGCCGGGCGACGCGACCGACGCGCAGATGGAGCTGGTCGCCGACTGGGCCGACGCGTACTCGTTCGGCGAGCTGCGCGTGTCGCACGAGCAGAACCTGATTCTCGCGAACGTGAAGAAGCGCGACCTGTTCGCGCTGTGGGAAAAGGCGAAGGCGGCCGGTTTCGCGACGCCGAACGTGGGCCTCCTGACCGACATCATCGCGTGCCCGGGCGGCGACTTCTGCTCGCTCGCGAACGCGAAGTCGATCCCGATCGCGCTGGCGATCCAGCAGCGTTTCGACGATCTCGACTACGTGTACGACCTCGGCGAACTGTCGCTGAACATTTCCGGTTGCATGAACTCGTGCGGTCACCATCACGTCGGCAACATCGGCATCCTCGGCGTCGACAAGGACGGCGCCGAGTGGTACCAGGTGTCGCTCGGCGGCGAGCAGGGCACGGGCCGCAACGGCGCGCGCCTCGGCCGCGTGATCGGGCCGTCGTTCTCCGCGGAAGAAGTGCCGGACGTGATCGCGAAGCTGATCGATACGTTCGTCGAGGCGCGCATCGACGGCGAGCGCTTCATCGACACGTACGATCGCATCGGCATCGCGCCGTTCAAGGAGCGCGTGTATGCGGCGCGCCAGGCAGTGAACGCGTAACCAACCGGGTAGAGGGAATTTGCAGATGGCTTCGATTATCAAGAACCGCGCAGTGATCGACGACGCATGGCAGGTCGTGCGCGCGGCGGAAGACGGTGCGCTGCCCGCGGTCGACGCATTGCCGGCCGGCAAGGTGCTGGTGCCGTTCGCGTGGTGGCAGGCCGAGCGCGCGGCGCTCGTCGCCGCGAAGACGAAGGACGAACTCGGCGTGTGGCTCGCGCCGGACAGCGAGCCGGCCGATCTGGTGGCCGACTTCGGCGCGATCTCGCTGATCGCGGTCGACTTCCCGCGCTTCGCGGACGGTCGCGGCTACAGCATCGCGCGCCTGCTGCGCGAACGTCATGGCTGGACCGGCGAGCTGCGCGCGATCGGCGACGTGCTGCGCGACCAGTTGCTGTACATGTCGCGTTGCGGCTTCGACGCATTCGCGGTGCGCGCCGACAAGGACATCCACGACGCGTTGAACGCATTCACGGAATTCACGCAGCGTTACCAGGGCGCGTTCGACGAGCCGGTGCCGCTGTTCCGCCGCCGCGCGGCTGCGGCCGACACGAAGGTGAGCGCATGAGCACCGCGACCGCCACCGCGCTGACGCCGGAACTCGCCGCGAAGGTCGAGCGCCTCGACGCGCTGCTCGCGCGGATCGCCGAGCGTCACGACAAGGTGAAATTCGCGAGCAGCCTCGCCGCGGAAGACATGCTGCTCACGCACGCGATCCTGTCGAAGGGCGTGTCGATCGGCATCTTCTCGCTGAACACGGGCCGCCTGCACGCGGAAACGCTCGGCATGATCGACCGCGTGCGCGAACGCTACGGCTACGAGATCGAGCAGTTCCATCCGCGGCAGGACGCGGTCGACCAGTATGTGGCCGAGCACGGCCTGAACGCGTTCTACGAGAGCGTCGAGCTGCGCAAGTCGTGCTGCCACATCCGCAAGGTCGAGCCGCTGAACCGCGCGCTGGCGGACGTCGGCGCGTGGGTGACGGGCCAGCGCCGCGAGCAGTCGGTCACGCGCGCGGAGCTGCACGAGGAAGAACAGGACGACGCGCGCGGAATCGCGAAGTACAACCCGCTCGCCGACTGGACGGAAGCCGACGTATGGGCGTACCTTGAAGCGTTCGACGTGCCGGTCAACCCGCTGCATGCGCGCGGCTATCCGAGCATCGGCTGCGAGCCGTGCACGCGCGCGATCCGTCCCGGCGAGGACAGCCGCGCGGGCCGCTGGTGGTGGGAATCGCGCGACACGAAGGAATGCGGGCTGCACATCACGACGATCACGCCGATTCCCGCGAACGCCGAATCCGGCGCCGCGCACTGAAAGCCGACAAGAAACCGAATATTGCGCCGCCTGCGACAGCGGGCGGCACGAACCCAGAAGAGAAGGACTGAAATCATGAGCACGACGCTCGAGCAATCCGCCTTTGCCCCGCCCACCGGCGCCGAGAGCCGCATGGGCCACCTCGACTGGCTCGAAGCCGAGTCGATCCACATCCTGCGCGAACTCGTTGCCGAATGCAGCAAGCCGGCGCTGTTGTTCTCGGGCGGCAAGGATTCGGTCGTCGTGCTGCATCTGGCGCTGAAGGCATTCGGCCTCGGCCCGAACCGCAAGACGACGCTGCCGTTCCCGCTCGTGCATATCGACACGGGCCACAACTACGAGGAAGTGATCGACTTCCGCGATCGCCGTGCGCAGGAGCTGGGCGCCGAGCTGGTGGTCGGCCACGTCGAGGATTCGATCAAGCGCGGCACGGTCGTGTTGCGCCGCGAAACCGATTCGCGCAACGCCGCGCAGGCCGTCACGCTGCTGGAAACGATCGAGCAGCACGGCTATACGGCGCTGATCGGCGGCGCGCGCCGCGACGAAGAGAAGGCGCGCGCGAAGGAGCGCATCTTCTCGTTCCGCGACGAATTCGGCCAGTGGGATCCGAAGGCGCAGCGCCCGGAACTGTGGAGCCTGTACAACGCCCGCCTGCACAACGGCGAGCATCTGCGCGTGTTCCCGATCTCGAACTGGACCGAGCTCGACGTGTGGCAGTACATCGCGCGCGAGAACCTCGAACTGCCATCGATCTACTACGCGCATCAGCGCGAGATCGTGCGCCGCAACGGGCTGCTGGTGCCGGTCACGCCGCTCACGCCGATGCGTGACGGCGAGACGAGCGAGCTCGCGCAGGTGCGCTTCCGCACGGTCGGCGACATCAGCTGCACGTGCCCGGTCGAGAGCGACGCGGACGACGTCGAGAAGATCATCGCCGAGACGGCGGTGACCGAGATCACCGAGCGCGGCGCGACCCGGATGGACGACCAGGCATCGGAAGCCGCGATGGAACAGCGCAAGAAGCAAGGTTATTTCTGAAGCACACGAGGACATTCACATCATGAGCATCATCGAGAACACCGAAGACCTCGGCGTGTTGCGTTTCATCACCGCGGGCAGCGTCGACGACGGCAAGAGCACGCTGATCGGCCGCCTGCTGTACGACAGCAAGGCCGTGCTGTCCGACCAGCTGTCCGCGCTGTCGCGCGCGAAGAACAAGCGCACGGTCGGCGACGAGCTCGATCTCGCGCTGCTGACGGACGGCCTCGAAGCCGAGCGCGAGCAGGGCATCACGATCGACGTCGCGTATCGCTACTTCGCGACCGCGAAGCGCAAGTTCATCATCGCCGACACGCCGGGCCACGAGCAGTACACGCGCAACATGGTGACGGGCGCGTCGACCGCGCACGCGGCGATCGTGCTGATCGACGCGACGCGCATCACGGTCGAGAACGGCGTCGTGCAACTGCTGCCGCAGACCAAGCGCCACAGCGCGATCGTCAAGCTGCTCGGGCTGCAGCACGTGATCGTCGCGATCAACAAGATGGACCTCGTCGATTACAGCGAGGCGCGCTTCAACGAGATCCGCGACGCGTACGTCGCGCTCGCGAAGCAGCTCGGCCTGACCGACGTGCGCTTCGTGCCGGTGTCGGCGCTCAAGGGCGACAACATCGTCGGCGCGAGCGAGCGCATGCCGTGGTATGCGGGCGAGCCGCTGCTCGACGTGCTCGAGTCGCTGCCGGTCGAGACGCAGGCGCATGACGCGCTGCGCTTCCCGGTGCAGTGGGTCGCGCGGCAGGACGGCAGCTCGGCCGACGATTTCCGCGGCTACATGGGCCGGATCGAGTCGGGCGAAGTGAAGGTCGGCGACGCGATCGTCGTGCTGCCGTCGAACCGCACCGCGACGGTCGCCGAGATCGTCGCGCCGGTGCCGGGCGGCACCGCGTCGGTCGCGCACGCGTTCGCGGGCCAGACGGTGACGATTCGTCTCGCAGAGGACGTCGACGTGTCGCGCGGCGACATGTTCGTCACGACCGCCGAGCCGGTCGAGCCGGCCAAGAAGCTGGAGGCCGACCTGTGCTGGTTCGACGACGCGCCGCTGTCGCAGCAGCGCAAGTACCTGCTGAAGCAGACCACCAGCACGGTGTTCGCGAAGATCGGCGCGGTCAAGCAGGTGCTCGACGTGCATACGCTGTCGCACGCGACCGACCGTCAGGAACTGAAGATGAACGACATCGGCCGCGTGGCGCTGACGCTGCAAAAGCCGATCGTCTGCGACACCTACGATGCGCACCCCGGTACGGGCGCGTTCGTGCTGATCGACGAGGCGACGCATCACACGGTCGCCGCGGGCATGATCCGCGCGTTCTCGGCGTAATCGTCAATCCGCGCGGCGGCGAACCGGCCGCCGCGGCAGGACCCTAGCGAAGCGACACATATGGGCAAGGTATATCTGATCGGCGCAGGGCCGGGCGCCGCGGACCTCATCACGGTGCGCGGCATGCGGCTGCTCGAGCAGGCTGACGTCGTGCTGCACGATGCGCTCGTCGAGCCCGCGATGCTCGACTATGCGCCGAACGCGCGGAAGATCGCGGTTGGCAAGCGCTGTGGGCAGCGTTCGACCGCGCAGCATTTCATCAACAAGCAGATCGTCGATGCGGCGCGCGAGCATGCATGCGTCGTGCGGCTGAAGGGCGGCGATCCGATGCTGTTCGGCCGCGCGGAAGAGGAAATGCGCGCGCTGGAGTCGGCCGGCATCGACTACGAGGTCGTGCCGGGCATCACCGCGGCGCTGGCCGGCGCGGCGACGCTCAAGCGTTCGCTGACGTTGCGCGGCGTATCGCGCAGCGTGGCCTTTGCGACGCACAGCCGGGCACCGGGCAGCGACGAGATCCGCGAAGCCGCGCGCGCCGATTCGATCGTCTACTACATGGGCCGCGACAGCGCGCCCGGCATCGCGCAGGAATTGATCGACGCCGGCCGTGCGCCGGCGACGCCGGTGGCGATCGTCGAGGCCTGCAGCACCGCGCGCGAACGCACGCTGACGTTGACGCTCGCGCAGATGGCGGCCGGCGATGGGCAGGCGTGGCTCGATCCCGCGGAGCCGAGCTTGCTGATGATCGGCGATGCGTTCGCCGAACGCGCACGGCAGGCGCAGGCGGGCGATCCAATCCGCAATGCCGCCTGAGCACGGCTCGAACGCGGTCCCCAACGAAAAAAGCGCTGGCAGATGCCGGCGCTTTTTCGTTGGGGACGACGAATGCGTGGGCGGCTACGCGTCGTCGCCGAGCTGGTCGACGCAATAGCGCGCGACCGCGTCCAACACGCCGTCGTCTTCCCCGACGGCCGTCGCGCAGCGGATCTCGACGCCCGGATGCGCGGCGCGGCATGCGTCGACGAGCTGCGGCAGGTCGCGGCGGACATGGCCGCCCTGGCCGAAGAACACGGGCACCACGGTGATGCGCGCGCAGCCGGCCGCGACTTGCGCGGCCACGGCGTCAGCGAGCGACGGCGTCATCAGTTCGAGGAACGCGAGCGACACCTGCGCGGCCGGGGAGGCGCCGCGCAGCCGCGCGGCGAGCCGCTCGAACGGCTCGGCCCAGCGCGGATCGCGCGCGCCGTGGCCGAACAGGACGATACCGTGCGAATGCATGTCGAAGCCTCCGTCGCGACGCGGCGCTCAGTGCCGGTCGACCCACTTGAGCGCGAACAGGCCGAGCGCGAGATAGATGAGGCCCGGCGTCGCCGCGGTGAGCGGCGCGGGCCACGTGTTCAGCGTGCCGATGTGCGAGAACAGCGTGTTGAGCAGCTGGAAGCTCATGCCGAGCATGATGCCGCCGAACACCTTCACGCCGACCACGCCGGCCCGCGTGTGCAGGTACGCGAACGGCAGCGACAGCACGAGCATCACGAACACCGCGAACGGGTACAGCAGCTTGCGCCACAGCGCGATGTCGTAGCGCTGCGTGTCCTGCTGGTTCTCGCGCAGGTGCTGGATGTAGCGGAACAGGTTGATGATCGACATGCGCTCCGGCGACACGAGCAGCACCGACAGGATCTGCGGCGTCAGGTCGGAGCGCAGCCGGTATTCGGGCAGCGACACCTGCTGCGACCGGTACACGGGGTTCAGCGCGTCGGCCGGCTGGCCGGTGATCGGCTTGATCGGCGTCAACTCCGTTTCGGTGACGCCCTTCAGCAACCAGTGGCCGGGCGGCTCGTAGCGGCCCGTCTGCGCGATCCGCACGTTCTGCAGCTGGAATTTCGAGTCGAATTCGTAGATGCGCACGTTGCTGATCGTCGAGTCGGGCGACAGGCTGCCGACGTTGACGAAGCGCGTGACCTGCTCGCCGTTCTCGCGGGCCGCGAGCGTGTCCTTCACCCACACGCCCGACTGGAAGTTCGACGACACCGATGCGCCGAGCGCCTGCAACCGCACGCGTTCGGACAACTGGTCGGCGTACGGGCCGACGAATTCGCCGATCAGGTAGGTGACGATCACGAGCGGCACGCCGATCTTCAGCAGCGAGCGCAGCGCCTGGTTGGTCGCGAGGCCCGACACGCGGAAGATCGTGAATTCCGAGTTCGCGGCCATCTGCGCGAACACGTAGATCGCGCTGATCAGCGCGGCGACCGGGATGATCTCGTAGAAGCGCGACGGCGTCTGCAGCGCGACGCGCAGCACCGCGTAGCCGAACTTGTAGTTGCCGTGCCCGACCGAGTTCAGTTCGCTGATCAGGTCGAAGAAGAAGAACAGGCCCGAGAACGCGAACAGGATGAAGATGAACGTGACGTAGATCTGCCGCGCGAAGTATTTTTCATAGAGCCGCATCGATCATGCTCCCGAGCGGCCGAACAGCGCGCGTGTCAACAACGGACGATTGCGCACACGCAACCAGAAAATGAACGCGACGATCGCCGCGACGAGCAGGTGCAGGCCGATGAGACCGACGCCGAACGACATCTTGCCCTGCTCGATCTGCGCCTGGACGACGTTCAGCAGGTTCGAGTACGTGAGGTAGATCAGCACCGCCATCACGAGATTGATCGTGCGGCTGCGGCGCGGGTTCTGGTACGCGAGCGGGATGCCGAGCACCATCAGGTTCAGCGCGATCAGCGGCAGCCCCGCGCGCCACGCGAATTCCGCGAGGTTGTCGCGCGTCGGGTTGCGCAACAGGTCCGGCGTGGGCGTGCTGTTGGTGGTCTGCACGTTGACGACCGGCTTGCTCGTGATCTTCACGCCGTAGCGCTCGAACTCCATGATCTTGAAGTTCGGCTGGCCGGGCGTGCCGTCGTAGCGGCGGCCGTTTTCGAGGACGACGAACCGATCGCCGTCCTTCGAGGTTTCCGTATGGCCGGTTTGCGACACGACCACGTTGACCTTGCCGTTTTCCGTCGACGTGACGAAGACGTTCTGCACCTTGCTCTGGTCGGGCGACATCTTCTCGATGAAGAACACGCGATGGTTCGCGGCCGATTCGCGGAACTGGCCGGGCGCGAGCAAGGAGATTTCGTCGCGCTGCTGGAAGCGTGCCTTGATCATCTTGCTCTGCTGGTTCGACCACGGCCAGCCGACGAACGCGAAGAAGGCGATCAACAGGATGATCGGCGCGGCGAACACGCCGATCGGCTTGATGAGGCGCGTGAGGCTCACGCCCGACGCGAGCCACACCACCATTTCGGAATCCCGGTACCACCGGGTCAGCACGAACAGGATCGACACGAACAGCGTGACGACGAGCATCACGGCGAGGTAGCCGATCACGGTCAGGCCGATCAGCACGAGCACGTCCCGCGGATCGATTTCGCCGGACGCGGCGTAGCCGACGATGCGAATCATCATCGTCGTGAGCATGATCGTGAGCAGCACCATGAACACGGCGCCAGCCGTATACGCAAGCTCGCGCTGGAGGGAGCGTTCGAAGATCATTCTTGATGAGAAGAGGGCGGGAGGCTGCGCACGCGTGGTGGAGCGCTCGCGCCGCCACGGGAAAAATAGCGGATAATTGCGGCTTTCATCCTTAGCCCAGATTTTATCCGAGGACAAGCGCGATGGACTTTAGCATAAAAGGCTGTGATTGGAGCAAAGGCGAAGCCAAGGGGTTCCTGACCGGGAAGTCCGACTGCATCGTGCTCGGCATCTTCGAGGCGCAGACCCTGTCGGGCGCGGCGCTCGACATCGACACGGCCACCAAGGGGCTGATCTCGCGCGTGGTGAAGGCCGGCGACATGGACGGCAAGCGCGGCAAGACGCTGTTCCTGCACGAAGTATCGGGCATCGGTGCGTCGCGCGTGCTGCTCGTCGGGCTCGGCAAGCAGGATGCTTTCAATCAGAAAGCCTATAACGACGCGGTGACGGCCGCGTGGCGCGCGCTGCTGGCGACCAAGGTCGTCCAGGTCACGTTCTCGCTCGCGCAACTGCCGGTCGACGAGCGCAGCTCCGACTGGGGCGTGCGCGCCGCGATCCTCGCGCTGCGCAACGAGACCTACCGTTTCACGCAGATGAAGAGCAAGCCGGAACCGGCGTCGCACACGCTCAAGCGCGTCGTGTTCAGCGTCGACCCGGCCGACGAAAAGGCCGCGAAGGTCGCGATCAAGCAGGCCGTCGCGCTCGCGAACGGGATGGATCTCACCCGCGACCTCGGCAACCTGCCGGGCAACGTGTGCACGCCGACCTACCTCGGCAACACCGCGAAGAAGATCGCGAAGGATTGGGGCCTGAAGGCCGAAGTGCTCGGGCTCAAGCAGATCCAGGCGCTGAAGATGGGGTCGTTCCTGTCCGTCGCGCGCGCGTCGGTCGAGCCGCCGCAGTTCATCGTGCTCCACTACCAGGGCGCCGCCGCGAAGGCCGCGCCGGTCGTGCTGGTCGGCAAGGGCATCACGTTCGATACGGGCGGCATCTCGCTGAAGCCGGGCGAGGGCATGGACGAGATGAAGTACGACATGTGCGGCGCGGGCTCCGTGCTCGGCACGATGCGTGCGGTCGCCGAGATGGGCCTCAAGATCAACGTCGTCGCGATCGTGCCGACCTGCGAGAACATGCCGGGCGGCAACGCGACGAAGCCGGGCGACATCGTCACCAGCATGAAGGGCCTGACGATCGAGGTGCTGAACACCGACGCCGAAGGCCGCCTGATCCTGTGCGACGCGCTCACGTATGCCGAGCGCTTCAAGCCGGCCGCCGTGATCGACGTCGCGACGCTGACGGGCGCGTGCGTGATCGCGCTGGGCGGCCACAACAGCGGGCTGTTCTCGACGAACGACGCGCTCGCGGGCGAGCTGCTCGACGCGTCGCGCGAAGCGAACGACCCGGCATGGCGCATGCCGCTCGACGACGAGTACCAGGATCAGCTGAAGTCGAATTTCGCGGATCTCGCGAACATCGGCGGGCGTCCGGCCGGCGCCGTGACGGCCGCGTGCTTCCTGTCGCGCTTCACCGAGAGCTATCCGTGGGCCCACCTCGACATCGCGGGCACCGCGTGGAAGGGCGGTGCCGCGAAGGGCGCGACGGGCCGTCCGGTGCCGCTGCTCGCGCAGTTCCTGATCGACCGCGCCGGCCAGTGATGGCGGGGCGGACGACGCTGCGGGTGCGCGGGCAATGACGCGGATCGATTTTCACTCGAACGTCGGCGATTCGCTCGCATACGCGTGCCGGCTGCTGCGCAAGGCCTATCAGGCCGGGCAGCCGGTCGTCGTGCTCGCCGAGCCCGCGCGCCTGCGCGCGCTCGACGAGCGGCTCTGGACGTTCTCGCCGCTCGATTTCATCCCGCATTGCGGCGTCGACAGCGAGCACGCAGCCGGCACGCCGATCGTGCTGGCCGCCGATCTCGACCGCGCGCCGCATCATCACGTGCTGCTGAACCTCGGCGCGACCGTGCCCGCGCAATTCGCCCGCTTCGAGCGCCTGCTCGAAGTGGTCGGCAACGCGCCGGACGAGCTGGCCGCGGGCCGCGACCGCTACCGGTTTTACCGCGATCGCGGCTACGCGCTGAACAACTACAAGCAGGGCGGCTAGCCGCAACCGTCGACGGAGTGTTCCCGTGACAGAAGCCGATTCATCCTCGATCCCGACGTTGACCGACGTGCTGGTGCCCGGCAAGCCGGTGCCGGCGCGCTCGCCCGCGTCCGTCGCCCCCGGGCCGCACGACGACGCGACGATTCCGGTGCTCACCGACGTGATCGCACCGGCGGCCGCCGCTGCCGCGCCGGGCGAATTCCATCAAACCGAAGCCGACCCCGATTCCGTCGTGGTCGAGCCTGTGCCGACGCCGCACGTGCCGGCCGTCGAACTGCCGGGCGACGTGGCGACGGCCGCCGCGGGTGAGACCGACGCGCCGGCCGAACCCGGCGCAGCGGAGCACGTGGTCGCCGAAGAGGCGGCGGCGATGACGGCGCCGCTGCGCACGTCGCTGGTCGACGATGAGTTGCCGCAGTACACGTTCGCCGCGATTGCGCGCGACGCGGCCGCACACGCGCCCGACACGGCGATGCCGGAACCAGGTCTGACCAGCGCCGCGCCGCAGCCGGATGCGCAGGCCGCGGCCGCGCTGACGCCGGAGGACGCGCAGCACATCGCCGAACGGCTTCGCAATCGCCTGACGACCTATCTGACCGGGCCGGGGCGCGAGGCCATCGAAGCGCGTTGTCGCGATGCGTTGCACGAGCATTCGGCCTGGCTGGTCGGCCAGGTCACGCGCGAAGTCGCACTCGCGCTGGAAACCGAGGTGATGGACTGGGTGCGCGATGCGGTCGATGAAGAGATCGCCCGCCGTCGCGCCGGTCATTCCGGCTGAACGGCAATCGTTCGCGGCGGTGAAGAAGAAGGTGCGGCCCGCTCAGGGCCTGCGAGGCCGGCGGTGATGCGCCGCCGGTCGGGGGGACGGGATTGCCAACTGCCACGCGCTGCACACGGCGTCGGTGCGTCGCGCGGGTAGCCGATTCAGCGAACCGACAGCACCCACTGCGCGAGCGTGCGCGCTTCGGTGCCCGTCAGTTGCGTATTGGCGGGCATCGGCACGCTGCCCCATACGCCGACGCTGCCTTTCACGATCGATTGCGCAAGATAATCGGCGGCGTCGTTGCGCGTCGCGTACTTGCCGGCGATGTCGTGGAACGACGGACCCATCAGCGGCTTGCCGATCGCATGGCAGGCCATGCAGTTCTTGCGCTGCGCGAGCGCGAGCCCGTCAGCCTGGTCGGCGCGCGCCGCCGCCGCGCTACCGGTCAGCAGCGTCGCGAGCAGCACGCGCAATATCGTCTGTTTCATGCGGTTCTCCGCCGGCGGGGACGGCCGGCTTCATGGTCCGCGCATTATAGAAGCAAAGGGAAAGCGCGTTTTGCGCGTTCCCCGGCGGCCCGTTTGTCGGGGTCGCCTGTCCTGCTGCCTTTACATCAACCCGTGACCGCCCCCTGGTTCGCCGGCCGCGCGAGCGCCGCGAATTTCGCGAGCACGCCGCGCGTATAGCGCGGCGCGGGCTGCTGCCATGCGGCGCGGCGGCGCGCGAGTTCGGCGTCGTCGACGTTCAGTTGCAGCAGCAGCCGGTGCGCGTCGATCGTGATCGAATCGCCTTCCTGCACCAGGGCGATCGTGCCGCCGACGAACGCCTCCGGCGCGACGTGGCCGACCACCATGCCCCAGGTGCCGCCGGAGAAGCGGCCGTCCGTGACGAAGCCGACCGATTCGCCGAGCCCCTTGCCGATGATCGCGGAGGTCGGCGCGAGCATTTCCGGCATGCCGGGGCCGCCCTTCGGCCCGAGGTAGCGCAGCACGAGGATGTCGCCCGCGCGGATCCGGTCGCCGAGGATCGCGTCCATCGCGCTCTGCTCGTCGTCGAACACGCGCGCCGGGCCCGTGATCACCGGGTTCTTCAGGCCGGTGATCTTCGCGACCGCGCCGTCTTCCGCGAGATTGCCCTTCAGGATCGCGAGATGGCCTTCCTTGTACAGCGCGCGGTCGATCGGGAAGATCACGTCCTGATCCGCGCGCGGCACGGTCGGCACGTCCTTCAGCTCGTCGGCGATCGTGCGGCCGGTGATCGTCATGCAGTCGCCATGCAGCAGCCCCGCGTCGAGCAGGATCTTCAGCACCTGCGGAATCCCGCCGGCCCGATGCAGGTCGGTCGCGACGTACTTCCCCGACGGCTTCAGGTCGCAGATCACCGGCACGCGTTTGCGGATGCGCTCGAAGTCGTCGATCGTCCAGTCGACCTCGGCCGCGTGCGCGATCGCGAGATAGTGCAGCACCGCATTGGTCGAGCCGCCGGTGGCCATGATCACCGACACCGCGTTCTCGATCGATTCCTTCGTGATGATGTCGCGCGGCTTCAGGTCGCGTTTCACGGCCTCGACCAGCACGCGCGCCGATTCGGCGGCCGAATCGACCTTCTCCTGGTCGGGGTTCGCCATCGTCGACGAATACAGCAGCGACATCCCGAGCGCCTCGAACGACGAGCTCATCGTGTTCGCGGTGTACATGCCGCCGCACGAACCCGACGTCGGGCACGCGTTTTTCTCGACGCCTTCGAAATCCTCCTGCGACATCCGGCCCGCGGTGAATTCGCCGACGGCCTCGAACGACGACACGATCGTCAGGTCGCGGCCTTTCCAGTTGCCCGGGCGGATCGTGCCGCCGTACACGTAGATGCCCGGCACGTTCAGGCGCGCGAGCGCGATCATGCCGCCCGGCATGTTCTTGTCGCAGCCGCCGACCACCACCACGCCGTCCATCCACTGGCCCTGCACGCAGGTTTCGATGCAGTCGGCGATCACTTCGCGCGACACGAGCGAGTACTTCATCCCTTCGGTGCCCATCGACATGCCGTCCGAAATCGTCGGCGTGCCGAAGATCTGCGGGTTCGCGCCGGCCGCCTTCACTGACGCGACCGCCGCGTCCGACAGCCGCTGCAGGCCGGAATTGCACGGCGTGATCGTCGAATGGCCGTTCGCGATGCCGATCATCGGCTTGTCGAAATCGTCCTTCTGGTAGCCGAGGGCGTAATACATCGAGCGGTTCGGCGAACGGGCCACGCCTTGCGTGATGTTTTTAGAGCGGCGGTTGTACGACATGGGGAGCTCCATCGTTGTTGTGGCGACGCCGGCGCGACCGGTGCGCCGGGTGGGTCGATCAAGCATGGAGTTTCCGTTCTGGGATGTCCAATATATTATTTGTCGTACATTAAGTCGTTTTTCGAATGAGTCGAGCATGGCCGACCCACCCCCGACCTCCGCCAGTGGCGCTATTTCGCGACCGTCGCCGACGAGCGCCATTTCGGCCGCGCGGCCGAGCGCCTGTCGATGACGCAGCCGCCGCTGTCGCAGGCGATCCGCGCGCTCGAGGACGCGCTCGGCGTCGCGCTGTTCGTGCGGACCAAGCGCTCGGTCGCGCTGACGGCGGTCGGCGCGGCGCTGCTGCCGCAAGTGCGCCGGCTGCTGGCGTCGGCCGATGCGCTGCCGCCGCTGGCGCGCCGGCTCGCGCGCGGCGAGGCCGGCTCGCTGTCGCTCGCGTTCGTGTCGACCGCCGATTACGGGCTGCTGCCGTCGTTGCTGCGTGCGTTCGGCGCGCGCTATCCGCAGGTGCGGCTGCAGCTCGCGGAGGCGACGAGCGACGTGCAGATCGACGAACTCGTCGCGGGGCGCATCGACGCGGGGCTCGTGATTCCGCCCGTGCCGCCGCGCCACGCGGCCGGGCTGTCGTACCTGCCGGTGGTGCGCGAGCCGCTGGTGATCGCGATGCCGGCCGGGACGTCCGACGCGCCCGAGGACGAGCCGGTGCAGCTTGCCGACGTCGCCGCGTTGCCGCTCGTGATCTTTCCGCGCCGTTTGGCGCCCGGCTTTTATGACATCATTACGGGCTGCTACGGCGCGGCGGGGGAAACCCCGCGCATCGGCCAGGAGGCGATCCAGATGCAGACGATCGTCAGCCTCGTGTCGGCCGGCATGGGCGTCGCACGGGTGCCGCAATCGCTGCGTAACCTGCGGCGCACCGGCGTGGTCTACCGGCCGCTGGCCGGTCACGCGCCGGTCGTCGAGACGGGCCTCGCGTGGCGCAGCGGCGACGTGAGTCCCGTGCTCGCCGGCTTCATCGACGTCGTGCGTGCGCACGGTCCGGCCGCGTGACGTGAACGATGGCGCGCGGTCGCCGTCCAATGCGCGGTCCTGCATCTGTGCGATGGCCGTACCGTATTCGAAAACTTCTTCGCTAACCCATGATCATTCACCCGAATTTCGACCCCGTTGCGATCCATCTCGGGCCGCTGGCCGTGCGCTGGTACGGCCTCATGTATCTCGTCGGCTTCATCGCGGCGATCGTCGTCGGTCGCATCCGCCTGAAGCTGCCGCACGTCGCCGCGCAGGGCTGGACCGCAAAGGACATCGACGACATGATGTTCTACGGCGTGCTCGGCACCGTGCTCGGCGGCCGGCTCGGCTACGTGCTGTTCTACAAGGCCGATTTCTACTTCTCGCATCCGCTCGACGTGTTCAAGGTGTGGGAAGGCGGCATGTCGTTTCACGGCGGCTTCCTCGGCGTGACGCTCGCGATGGTGCTGTTCGCGTGGCAGCGCAAGCGGCACTGGCTGCAGGTCACCGATTTCGTCGCGCCGATGGTGCCGACGGGGCTCGCGGCCGGGCGGCTCGGCAATTTCATCAACGGCGAGCTGTGGGGCCGCGTGACCGATCCGACGGCGCCGTGGGCGATGCTGTTCCCCGGCGCGATGCGCGACGACGCGGCATGGCTGCCGAAACATCCCGAGCTTGTCGAGAGGTGGCATCTCGCCGACGTGTTCATGCAATACCAGATGCTGCCGCGCCATCCTTCGCAGCTCTATGAAATCGCGCTCGAGGGGATCGCGCTGTTCTTCGTGCTGTTCCTGTTCGCGCGCAAGCCGCGGCCGATGGGCGCGATATCCGCGCTGTTCCTGATCGGTTATGGCCTCGCGCGTTTCACGGTCGAGTTCGCGCGCGAGCCCGACGACTTCCTCGGCCTGCTCGCGCTCGGCCTGTCGATGGGGCAGTGGCTGTCGCTGCCGATGATCGTCGCGGGTATCGCGCTGATGGTGTGGGCGTATCGCCGCCGCGCGGCGAATGCGAATGCGGCTGCTTGAAGTGGACGCATGAGGTGGCCGCATGAGGTGGCTGCATGACGCGGTATCGATGCACGCGCGACCGGCGTGCGCATCGGCTACCCGGATGCACATGAAAAACGCCGGCCCGAGGGCCGGCGTTTTGCGTTTCCGACAACGGCGCGATGCGCGTTACTTCATCTGCACGGAGCCGTTGACGGTGACCGACACGGTGGCCTTGCCGCCTTCGACCGCGATCGGCGCGCTCATCTTCGCGCTGTCCATCGGCGCCGCGGCCATCGCCATCATGCGCGGGTACGGCTGCACGTTGCGGCCGCTGCCGACGTTCACGTCGCGGATCGTGTAGCTGTTGTAGCCGAACGCCTTCGCGGCTTCGTCCGCGCGGGCGCGGAACGACTTGATCGCTTCGGTCGTGAGCTTCTGCTCGGCCGTGCGCTGGGCTTCCGGCGACAGCGAGAACTCGACGTTCGCGACTTGCATCAGGTTCGACAACTGGCCTGCCAGCTTCGATGCCGCGGCGAAATCGCGCGATTCGAGCGCGACTTCGGTGCGGCCGCGCCATGCGGAGATCTTGCCGTCGCGATCGGTGCTCGGATACACCGAGAACGCGCCCGTGTGCGCGGTGACGCCCGACACGCCCTTCGCCTGCGACAGCGCCGCATCCGCGCGCTGGTTCAACTGCGCGGTGAGACTGCCCGGGTCCTTGGCCTGCTGCTCGTAGAACAGCGTGATGTGGATGATGTCCTGCGGCACGTCGGCGCTGGCCTGCGACGAAAGCGACAGCACGCCGGCCGGCTCCGGAAAGTGCGGGTTCGCGGCCTGGGCGTGCGCGGCGGGCGACGCGAGCGTCAGCGCGACGGGAACGGCGGCGGCGAGGGCGAGCGACAGCGCGAGAGCGGATTTCTTGGTCATTGTTGGACTCCTTGTGCGAGGGCGCGCACGCGGATCACGCGTGCGCGACGCGGGCGTACCGCGCGACGAAAAAAACGACAGCCGGCCCGATCGGCCGACAGCGGTTGCTTAGGCCGCGCGAAAGCATCGCGAGTTCCGTGACGACCGTGCGTACTGACCAGATTTGACGTTTTGGCCGGTGCCTACTTCATCAACTTTTCGGTGATGAACCGCCATTCCGCGCGCGTGACGGGCGTGATCGACAGCCGGTTGCCGCGGGCGAGCACGCGCATGTCGGCGAGCTCGTCGTGCTCGCGCAGCGAGGCGAGCGGCACGAGCGGCGACTTCTTCACGAAGCGCACGTCGACGAGCAGCCAGCGTGGCGCTTCCTGTGTCGATTTCGGGTCGTAATAGGGGCTTTTCGGATCGAACTGCGTGGGATCGGGGTAGGGCGTGGACGACACTTCGGCGAGACCCGCGATGCCCGGTTCGGGGCAGCTCGAGTGATAGAACAGCACGCCGTCGCCGATCTTCATCGTGTCGCGCATGAAATTGCGCGCCTGATAGTTGCGCACGCCGGTCCACGGCAGCGAACGCTGCGGTGCGTTGGCGAGATCGTCGATGCTTGCTTCGTCCGGTTCGGACTTCATCAGCCAGTATTGCATGGTCGTGATCGACGCAAAAAGAGGCTGCTACAAAAGAAAACGGCACCGGGAGTTGCCCGATGCCGTTGGATAGGCCCCCGCCTTGGCCGCTAGGCCGGCATCCTGAACCTGAGGTTCAGAATTGGTCGCAGTTAGCAGCACTTCGGGTACATCAGACAGAGTGACGCGCGCGCCCGTGCTACAAATTTCCGCAACCGTGCACATGGCATTGGTTCAAGGAATATATGACCTTGGCGAACCAGGCAGGGAAGCTGACTGAACTGTGTTTCGATGCGCCAATTTGACCACCGTTGACCGTCGAGATCAAGCGGAATCGACGCATCGTTTGAAACGTTACTGCGTCTCGTGCTGTGCGAGCACCGCGCCGAGTTGTTCGTTCATCTGGTGCATTGTACGACGGATTTCTTCCGCCGGAAATGCTTCACCGTGCCGCACGCTCGTTTGCAACCGCAGCAATTCCGACGCGAGCGACAGTGCCGCCATCACCGCGATGCGATCGGTGCCGCGCACCGAGCTGTTCGAGCGGATTTTCGACATTTCGGCATCGACGCGCGCGACCGCTTCGAGCAGCGCCGCTTCGGTCTCGGCCGAACAGGCGAGCCGATAGGCCTGACCGAGAATCGAGACTTCGATCTGCTTGGTGCTCATGCATGTTCTCCGTGGCTGGCCGCATCATCGCCATCCGTGCGCGCTTGCGCATCGAGCAGGTCGAGCTGGTTGTCGGCTTGCTCCGCGCTCTTCGAGCGCGGCAGCTTTTCGAGAATCGCGTTCAGTTTTACCTGGGCGTCGTCGATCTTCGCCGACAACGTGTCGCGCTCGGCCGCGAGCGCATTGCGTTCGTCGCGCAGCTGCGCGAGTTCCGCGCGGACCGTGTCCGCTTCCGCGCGCAATTGCGCGACCTGCTCCTCGAGCGCGAGCCGTTCCGAGTGATAGCGCTTGTTCAGCGAAATCAGACGGCCAATATTTTGAGACAGGGTTTCGAGTTCGTTGAGCATTTGCTGCGTCCTCTAAAGACCCAGCATTTTAGCGCGGAATACCGCCCAATCCGACATCTGTAACGTTTCCAGTCGTAACACCCCTGCTTCTTGCCGCGAATCGGCGCTTCCCGCGCGAGTCCGGATGCTTCCTTGACGCTCGCGCGACCGGCTCCTAAACTGGCGCCGCCTCGGTGCTCGCGCAGGACGCGCGGTTAAACGGGAAGCAGGGTGCGGGCTCGAGGAGCACGCCAACCTGCGCTGCCCCCGCAACGGTAAGCGGCCGCGTCGCGTGACGCAGGCCGGCTCGGGCGCGTTTCGCGTGCAGGTCGCACGCGGGCGCGGGCCACTGCGCATCATTGCGCGGGAAGGCGAGCCGGACCGCCGCCAGCCCGGATACCGGCCGAGACGGGGAGCCCGCACGGGCTCCATGACGCGCGGCCTGCGGGGAAGCGGGGCGCGCAATGTTCACGGAACGTTCTTCGATGCCGACCCCAATCGTCCGCCACGCGCCCATGTCGCGCGCGGCCGGCTACCGCCAGCGGATGCGCCGCGCGTCGTGCGTGCGGCCGTGCGCGGCATGAACGCCGCGCGCGCCGGCGTCATCTGGGCCGCGCTGGGCGCCGTGGTCGCGCTGCTGTTCGTCGCGTCGCTGTCGATCGGCAGCGTGCCGATGTCGCCGTGGCAAGCACTCGCATCGCTCGTGCCGCACGGCGGCGACACCCTGTTCGCCGATATCGTGCGCACGCTGCGCCTGCCGCGCGCGCTCGCGGGTTTCGCGTGCGGCGCGCTGCTCGCGCTGGCCGGCGCGTTGTTGCAGGTGCTGCTGCGCAATCCGCTCGCGGAGCCGTACGTGCTGGGCGTGTCGGGCGGTGCGGCCGGTTTCGCGCTCGTCGCGATGATCGCGGGCGGCGCGTGGTGGCTCGTCGACGCATCCGCGTTCGCCGGTTCGCTCGTATCGGTCGCGCTGGTGCTCGGTCTCGCGAGGCGGGAGCTGTGGCGCGGCGAATCGCGCGACGCGTCGCCGCGGCTGCTGCTCACGGGCGTCGTGATCGCGGCGGGGTGGGGCGCGCTCGTCACGCTGTTGCTGTCGCTCGCGCCCGACGCGCGGTTGCGCGGCATCATCTTCTGGCTGACGGGCGACCTGAACGGCGCGACGGCGCCGTGGTTCGCGTGGGGCGCGCTGCTGCTGAGCGCAGGCGTCGCGTTGCCGGCCGCGCCGCAACTGAACGTGCTGCTGCGCGGCGACGCGAGCGCGCTCGCGCTCGGCGTGCCGGTCGCGCGCCTGCGCGTGCGGATCTATCTCGTCGCGTCGCTGGCCGCCGCGGCCGCGGTCACGACGGCCGGGACGATCGGTTTCGTCGGCCTCGTCGTGCCGCATGCGTTGCGGCTCGCGTTCGGCAACGACCAGCGGATGCTGCTGCCGGCCGCGATGCTCGCGGGCGGCGGCGGCGTGATGGCGGCCGACCTGCTCGCGCGCACCGCGATCGCGCCCGCGCAATTGCCGGTCGGCGTCATGACCGCGTTGATCGGCGTGCCGACGTTCCTGTGGATGCTGCTGAGGAGGCCGATGCGATGACGGGCGCCGCAGTACGGAATGCCGCCGCCGGCGACATGCGCTACATGGCCGTCGACCTGACGCTCAAGGCCGGCGCGCGCACGCTGCTCGACCACTTCACGCAGGTGTTCCGCCCCGGCGAGATCTGGTGCGTCGCCGGGCCGAACGGCGCGGGCAAGACGACGCTGCTCGCGACGCTCGCGGGACTGCAGCCGCCCGCCGCGGGACACGTCGAGATCGACGGCCGGCCGCTTGCCGCGTGGCGCCCCGAACACCTCGCGCAGCGCCGCGCACTGATGCCGCAGCAATTGCACGATGCGTTCAGCGCGACCGTGTTCGACACGGTGCTGCTCAGCCGCTTTCCGTATCTCGGCGGCTGGGGGTGGGAGCGCGACGGCGACCGCGCGGCCGCGCGCGATGCGCTCGCGACGTTCGACCTGAGCCTGCTCGCGTCGCGCGACGTGATGTCGCTGTCGGGCGGCGAGCGGCAGCGGGTCGCGCTGGCCGCGACGCTGTGCCAGGATGCGCCGTTGATGCTGCTCGACGAACCGCTCGCGCATCTCGACCTGCATCACCAGATCGACTGCCTGACGGCGCTGGCCGCCTGGCTCGCGGCAGGCCCGCGCACGGTGATGTTTTCGTGTCACGACCTGAATCTCGCACGGCGTTTCACGACGCATGCGCTGTTGCTCGACGGCCGCGGCCGTGCGTGGGCCGGCCTCGTGCACGACGTGCTGACGCCGGAGCGCGCGAGCGACGCGTTCGGCTATCCGCTCGTGCTGATCCGCGAGAACGGCCGCGATGCGCTGCTGCCGGCGTGGCCCGCGCGACAATGATCTTTCCCGTTCCGAATTTTCCGATGCGCGGCGCACGCCGCCCCCACCACACGGCTTCCCGATGACCATTTCGACCCAATTCCCGCCCGCGATCGCGCCGCTCGACGACGCGCTGCGCACGCGCCTGCAGCACGTGATCGACCACAAGACCAAGCCGCCCGGCAGCCTCGGCCAGCTCGAGGCGCTCGCGCTGCAGATCGGCCTGATCCAGCGCACCGAGCGGCCGGGCGTGCAGCGTCCCGTGACGATCGTGTTCGCGGGCGATCACGGGATCGCGGCCGAGGGCGTCAGCCCTTATCCGCAGGCGGTGACGGCGCAGATGGTCGCGAACTTCCTCGCCGGCGGCGCGGCGATCAACGCGTTTTCGGGCGTCGCGCAGAGCACGCTCGAGATCGTCGATGCGGGCGTCGCGTCGCCGCTGCCGCTGTCGGACCGGCTGGTGTCGCTGCCGGTCGCGCGCGGCACGCGCAACTTCGCGGCGGAACCGGCGATGACGCGTGAAGAAGCGATGACGGCGCTGGCCGCGGGCGCGGCGCGCGTCCGCCTGCACGCGTCGCTCGGCACGAACGTGATCGGCTTCGGCGAGATGGGGATCGCGAACACGTCGTCGGCCGCGTGCCTGATGAGCCGGTTGCTCGACGTACCGATCGACGCATGCGTCGGCCGCGGCACGGGCCTCGACGATCAGGGCCTCGCGCACAAGCGCGCGGTGCTCGGCCGCGCGCTCGCCAAGCACTCGCACGCGATCGCGCCGCTCGACGTGCTCGCGACGTTCGGCGGCTTCGAGATCGCGATGATGACGGGCGCGTACCTCGCGGCCGCGAGCGAGCGGATGACGATCCTCGTCGACGGCTTCATCGCGACCGCCGCGCTGCTCGTCGCCGAGCGCCTCGCGCCCGGCGTGCGCGACTATTGCGTGTTCTCGCATACGTCGCACGAGGCCGGCCACCGGCGCATGCTCGAGCATTTCGGCGCGAAACCGCTGCTCGCGCTCGACCTGCGGCTCGGCGAAGGCACGGGCGCCGCGCTCGCGCTGCCGCTGGTGCGCGCGGCGGCCGCGTTCCTCAGCGAGATGGCGAGCTTCGAATCCGCCGGCGTCGACGATCGTGACGCCTGAGCGCGCGCGCGGCATGCGGGCCGAACTGCACTACTTCTTCGTCGCGCTCGGCTATTTCACGCGCGTGCCCGTGCCGCGCGCGATCGGCTACGCGGCCGGCGACCTCGACCAGGCCGCGCGCTATTTTCCGCTCGTCGGCGCGTGCGTCGGCGCATGGGGAGCGCTCGTCTATCTCGTCGCGCTGCGCGCGCTGCCGCCATCGATCGCGGTGGGGCTGTCGATGGCTGCGACGCTGCTCGCGACCGGCGCGTTCCACGAAGACGGCCTTGCCGACAGTTGCGATGCGTTCGGCGGCGGCTACACGCGCGACGACGTGCTGCGCATCATGCACGATTCGCGGATCGGCACGTTCGGCGCGGTCGCGCTCGTCGTCGCGCTCGGCTTGAAATGGCAGGCGCTGGCGTCGATGCTGCCGCTGCGCGCCGCATGGACGATGATCGCCGCGCACGCGGCGAGCCGTGCGATGGCGGTGAGCCTGCTGACGACGCTCGACTACGTGCGGCCCGAAGGCAAGGCGAAGCCGGTCGCGCAACGGATGGGCGCACGCGCGGCGGGCGTCGCGGCGGTGTTCGGACTGCCGTGGCTGTTCTGGCCGGATTGGCGCATGGGCGTTGCCGCATGCGTGGCGCTCGTGCTCGTGCGCGCATGCCTGGCGCGCTATTTCGTGAAGCGGATCGGCGGTTATACGGGCGACTGTCTCGGCTTCGCGCAGCAACTGGGCGAACTGGCGATCTATCTGGTGGTGCTCGGATGGACGTCGTCCTGATCCGTCATCCGGCCGTCGGCATCGAGCCGGGCGTCTGCTACGGGCGCAGCGACGTGCCGCTAGCCGAATCGGCCGATCGCAGTGCGCAGGCCGTGCGTGCGCATTTGGCGGACTTGGATGCGCCGTTGCCCGAACGGGTGTGGACGAGCCCGCTGACGCGCTGCGCGTCGGTTGCCGAACGGCTCGCGCGGGCGTTCGACGTACCGCTGCTGCGCGATGACGACTGGCAGGAAATGGATTTCGGCGCGTGGGAAATGCAGCGCTGGGACGATATCGACCGCGCGGCGCTCGATGCGTGGGCGGCCGACCTGATGCATGCGTGCGCGCACGGCGGAGAAAGCGTCGAGCGCTTCGTCGCGCGGGTGGCGCGGCGGGCCGATGCGGTTGTGAAGCTCGACGGGCCGCAATGGATCGTCACGCATGCGGGTGTGATCCGCGCATTCGCGTCGCATGTGTTGCGCGTGCCGCTCGACACGTTGCTGTCGCGGCCGGTGCTGACGGGTGGGGTGGTGTGGCTGCGCAGCGAGGACGCCGCGCGAACGTGGGAAGTCGTGCATTGGGACGCATAGGCGCACTTGCGTCTGCATGTGAACGACGCGGCGCACGGAGCCGAGCACCGGACGCATTCGGTATGAGTGCGCGATGAACGCGACGGCCGCCGGAAATCAGTGCGCCGGCCGTCGCGCACGGGCGGCATCCAGATCCTCGCATAGCGCGGCCGCGCCTTGCGCGATCCGCGGCGACGGCCGCGTCAGCAGATCGCCATCGATCGCGAACAGGTTGTTGCGCGCCACGGCCGTCAGCGCGGGCCACGCGCGCCAGCGCGCGAGGCTCGGCAGCGGTTCGTTCGAACGGGTCGCGCCGGCACTCGTCGTCACGATCGCCTCCGGATTGGCCGCGAGCACCGCCTCGTCGGTCACGGTCGGCGCGAGCGGCTTGAGCGACGCGAACACGTTGCGGCCGCCGCAGAGTTCGAACACTTCGTTGATCAGGTGCGTGCCGTTGAGCGTCGTCAGCGGGCGATCCCACACCTGGAAGAACATCGTGACGGGCGGGCGAGCCGCGTAGCGTGCGCGCAGTGTCGCGATGTCACGCGTAAAGGCGGCCGCGGCAGCGTCGGCGGCCGGTTGCGTGCCCAGCAGCGTGCCGAGCCGGCGCAACGACGACGACACGTCGTCGAGATGCTTCGGCTCGCTGAAGAACAGCGGGATGTGCAGTGCGCGCAGCGCATCGGTCTGCCGCTCGGCGTTGCCGTGCCGCCACACGACGATCAGGTCGGGCTTCAGCGCGGCGATGCGTTCGAGATCGAGCGCCTTGTTGTCGCCGACGCGCGGCACCGCTTGCGCGGCGGGCGGATAGTCGCTGTACGTGACGGTGCCGACGAGCTTCGCGCCGCCGCCGGCCGCGTAGACGAGCTCGGTCGCGTGCGGCGCGAGGCTGATCACGCGCTGCGCGGGCGCGGGCAGCGTGACGGTATGGCCGGCGTCGTCGCGTGTCGTGACGTCGGCGTGGACGAGCGGTGCGTGAGCGAGCGCGGCCAGCAGCGAGACCGGTGCGAATCGGCGGAACAGGCGTGCACTCATGCGGAGGCCCGCGGCAGCAATGGCACGCAATGCGCAAGCGCATCACCGAGGCGCCGCCATTCGGCTTCGCTGCCGGGCAGGCCGATGCGCACGCTCGACGGCGTCGGGAAGTACCGCGTCCAGACCCCGCGTGCCGCGAGCGCCGCATGCAGCGCCGCGGCGCGCGGATCGTCGGTCCAACTGAACAGCGGCGTCGCGCGCACCGCGAAGCCGTGCATACGCAGCAGCGCGGCCAGCCGCTCGCGGTCGGCCGCGAGCCGTTCGCGCGCGGCGGCCTGCCACGCACGGTCGGCGAACGCCGCGGCGACCGCGTGGCGCGCGGGGCCGCTGACCGTCCATGCGCCGAGCCTGTCGCGCAGCGCGGCGATCAGCGCGGGATGCGCGAGCACGAAGCCCGCGCGAATGCCGGCGAGCCCGAAGAACTTGCCGACCGAGCGCAGCACGACGAGCCCCGCGCGATCGACCTGCGGCGCGAGCGACGGCGTCGCGCCCGTATCGGCGAACGCTTCGTCGACGATCATCGTGCCGCCGCGTGCCGCCAGTTGCGCGTGCCAGCCGAGCAGGCGTTCGGTCGGCAGGAACTCGGCGGTCGGATTATTCGGATTTCCGACGATGACGTGGCGCAGCGTCGCGGGCAGCGTATTCGCGCGGATGTCGAGCGCGACGACGCGATGGCCGTGGCGCGCGAACGCGGGCGCGTATTCCCCGTATGCGAGCGGTGCGACGCCGGCGTCGCCGGCCGGCAGCAACGCCGGCAACGCGCGGATCGCGGCCTGGCTGCCGGCGACCGGCAGCACGTGCGCGGCGTCGGGCGCGCGGTAATACTGCGCGGCGCAGGCCGCGAGGCCGTCGCCGTCGTCGGGCAACCGGCGCCAGGCGTCGGCCGGCACGGGCGGAACCGGGTAGCCGACCGGATTGATGCCGGTCGACAGGTCGAGCCATGCGTCATACGGAATGCCGTGGCGGCGGGCGGCCTCATGCAGGTTGCCGCCGTGCGCGATGGATGAATCAGACATGATGGGTGGCCATGGCGAGTGCGCCGCTCGCGATCAGCAGCGCGAGCCACAGCGCGAGCGTGCGCGTGACGAGCGACAGCGCGGCGACGATGTGAAGGGCGGTGGCCGGGGCGCCGATGCCGAGCACCGGCCGATCCTCGATCTCGCCGTGATAGACGGCCGGGCCGCCGAGCTGCACGTTCAGGCTGCCGGCGCCCGCGGCCATCACGGGGCCTGCGTTCGGGCTGTCCCAGTGGCGCGCCTGCGTGCGCCAGCAGCGCCACGCGGCGGCCGTGTCGCCGAGCAGCGCGTAGCTCGCGGCGGTGAGGCGCGCGGGCACCCAGTTCAGCGCGTCGTCGATGCGCGCGGCGGCCCAGCCGAAGGTCAGGAAGCGCGGCGTGCGATAGCCCCACATCGCGTCGAGCGTATTCGCGAGCCGGAACAGCAACGCGCCGGGGCCGCCCGCGACGATGAACCAGAAGAGCGCGCCGAAGATCGCGTCGTTGCCGTTTTCGAGCGCCGATTCGACGGCCGCGCGCGACAGCGCGCCTTCGTCCGCGTGGCTCGTGTCGCGCGACACGATGCGCGCGGTCAGCGTGCGCGCCGCGTCGAGGTCGCGCCGCAGCAGCGCGGCGGCGATCGGCGCGACGTGGTCGGCGAGGCTCTTCGCGCCGAGCGCGAACCACAGCAGCGCGACGTGCAGCGCCGCCGCGAACGGCCACGGCAGCACGGCGACGAGGCATGCCGCGATGGCCACCGGCGGCACGACCGCCGCGAGCCACGCGGCGACGCCGTTCACGCGACCGCGCCGGCCGGTGTTCATTGCGGCTTCGATGCGCGCGGCGAAGCGGCCGAACGCGACGAGCGGATGCCAGCCGGCCGGCTCGCCGATGGCGCGGTCGACGATCGCGGCCGCGACCGCGAGCATCGCGACGACGGGCAGCGACAGCATCAGCATGACGGCGCGCCCGCCTTGAGGTCGAGCGGCAGCCCGGCAACCAGCAGCGTGACGCGTGTCGCGAGCGCGGCGACGCGCTGGTTCAGGCGGCCGAGCTCGTCGACGTAGCGGCGCGTGACCGACCCGAGCGGCACGACGCCGAGCCCGATTTCGTTGCTGACGACGATCACCTTCGCACGCGCGCCGCGCAGCGCATGCTCGAGCCGCTCGACGTGCGTCGCGTATTGTGCGTCGTCGAGCGGCGCGCCGTCGGCCGGGCACAGCAGGTTCGTGAGCCACAGCGTCAGGCAGTCGACGAGCAGGCACGCGTGCGGATCGTCGAGGCGCGCGAGCGTGCCCGCGAGATCGACGGGTGCGTCGGCGAACCCCCAGTCGGCCGGCCGGCGCGCGCGGTGATGCGCGATGCGCTGCGCGAATTCGGCATCGGCGGCGGTCGCGGTCGCGATATAGGTGACGGGGCGGCCGCTGTCGGCGGCGAGCCGCTCGGCATGCGCGCTCTTGCCCGAGCGCGCGCCGCCGAGGACGAAGGTGAGGTCGTGCGGAATCATCGCGTGATTGTAACGGCGCGGGCGACCCGGCGCGGGCGATAATGCCGCCTTTGCCTCGCGACACCTTTCACACGATGAATGCACCCGAGCCGCGGCCGCGCGGCACGCTGATGATCCAGGGCACGACGTCCGACGCGGGCAAGAGCACGCTCGTCGCGGGCCTGTGCCGCCTCGCGCGCCGCGGCGGCGCGCGCGTCGCGCCGTTCAAGCCGCAGAACATGGCGCTCAACAGCGCGGTGACGGTCGACGGCGGCGAGATCGGCCGCGCGCAGGCGTTGCAGGCGCTGGCCGCCGGCGTCGCGCCGCATACGGATTTCAATCCGGTGCTGCTGAAGCCGACGAGCGACCGCGGCGCGCAGGTGATCATTCACGGCAAGGCGCGCATGAACCTCGACGCGCGGGCGTATCACGACTACAAGCCGGTCGCGTTCGATGCGGTGCTCGAGTCGTATGCGCGCCTGCGCGCCGGTTACGACACGGTGATCGTCGAAGGCGCCGGCAGCCCGGCCGAGATCAACCTGCGCGACGGCGACATCGCGAACATGGGCTTTGCCGAGCGCGTCGACTGCCCGGTCGTGCTCGTCGCCGACATCGATCGCGGCGGCGTGTTCGCGCATCTGGTCGGCACGCTCGCCTGCCTGTCGGACAGCGAGCGCGCGCGCGTGCGCGGCTTCGTGATCAACCGCTTCCGCGGCGATCTCAAGCTGCTCGAACCGGGGCTCGACTGGCTGCGCGCGCGGACGGGCAAGCCGGTGTTCGGCGTGCTGCCGTATCTGCACGGGCTGCTGCTCGACGCCGAGGACATGCTGCCCGCACAGGCGCGCAGCGCCGCCGCCCGCGGCGATGCCGGCGTGTTGCGCGTCGTCGTGCCCGCGCTGCCGCGCATCAGCAACCACACCGATTTCGATCCGCTGCGCGCGCATCCGCAGGTCGAATTCACGTACTGGAAGAGCGGCCCCGTGCCCGACGCCGACCTGCTGATCCTGCCCGGTTCGAAGAGCGTGCAGCGCGACCTCGCGTGGCTGCGCGACGCCGGCTGGGACGCGCTGATCCGGCGCCATCTGCGCTACGGCGGCAAGGTGATCGGCATCTGCGGCGGCATGCAGATGCTCGGGCGCACGCTCGACGATCCGCTCGGCCTCGAAGGCGCGCCCGGCAGCGTGCCGGGGCTCGGGCTGCTCGATTTCGACACGACGCTGCAGCCCGACAAGACGCTGAAGAACGTGACCGGGCAACTCGCGCTGCCGGGCGCGGCGGCCGTGCGCGGCTACGAGATCCACATGGGCGACACACGCGGGCCGGCGCTCGCGACGCCCGCGCTGACGCTGGCCGCCGATGCCGCGCGGGACGGCGTGCGTCCCGACGGCGCGAGGTCGGCCGATGACCAGATCCTCGCGACCTACGTGCACGGGTTGTTCGACGCGCCCGACGCTTGCGCGGCGCTGCTCGCGTGGGCCGGGCTCGACGGCGCGGCCCGCATCGACTACCCGGCGCTGCGCGAGGCGTCGCTCGAGCAGCTGGCCGACACGTTCGCCGAGCACCTCGACCTCGACGCGCTGTACGCCGAGTTTCGTTGAGGCCGCGTCGGTCGGCCCTCGCTTTTTCTGCCCGATCGCATACAACCGAGGAGGGCGGAAGTCCGCCCGAAGGAGGGCTCGATGGTGGTGGGGACGTCCTGCTCGCGGTGTTACTGGGCGCATCGGCGGCCGCGCATGCGTGCGATTCGTATGCGCCGGGCGGCGGCCAGTCCGGCGGCGACGCCACGCAAGGCAAGAGCGGTCACTGAGCCGGACGCAGGGCATGATGGGTCATGCCCTTTTTTGCGTCTATTAATTCCAAAGGAGAATCAATTTAAGCGGGCTGGCGCGTTTATCGGCCGAATCGATTCGAATAGAGTGCGATCCATTCCCCTCCACTCACGAAGGAATTCGTCATGAACGCCAACCGCCTGAACGATTTCGCCGCGACGCTGCTGCGCGTCGCCCTCGGCGTGCTGTACCTCGCGCACGTCGCACAGAAAATATTCGTCTTCACGCTGCCGGGCACCGCGCAGTTCTTCGCGTCGATCGGCCTGCCGGGCTGGCTCGCGTACCTGACCACGTTCGTCGAACTGGCGGGCGGCCTCGCGCTGCTCGCGGGGTTCCGCGTGCGCGTCGCCGCGCTGGTGCTGCTGCCGTTCATGCTCGGCGCGGTCGCCGCGCATCTGCCGAACGGCTGGAGTTTCGCGTCGCCGCACGGCGGCTGGGAATATCCGGCGTTCTGGGCCGTTACGCTGGCCGTCCAGGCGCTGCTGGGCGGCGGCGCGTTCGCGCTCGGCGCGCGGGAGGCCACCCTCCAGCGTGCGTAATCCGAAGGAAAGCAGACGAAAGGGCTGCATGGTTCCACACCACCGGTTCCGGTGACCCCCGGTTTGCCGATATCATCGCTCCCTGTATCCGCAATCGAGCGGCGCCTGCCATGCGGCCGGCGCCGCGCGGCATTTTCGGGGGGAATTCATGACGGTCATCGTGGTGGCGAATCCGAAGGGCGGCGTGGGCAAGAGCACGCTGTCCACCAATCTAGCCGGCTATTTCGCGGCGCAGGGCGCATGGGTCGCGCTGGCCGACCTGGACCGGCAGCAGTCCGCGCATGCGTGGCTCGACCTGCGGCCGGCCGGCTTGCCGGCGATCGAGGCGTGGGAGCTCGATGCGGAGGCGCCGTCGAAGCCGCCGCGCGGGCTCGAATATGCGGTGATCGATACGCCGGCCGGCCTGCACGGCACGCGGCTCAACGTCGCGCTGCAACTGGCCGACAAGGTGATCGTGCCGCTGCAGCCGTCGATGTTCGATATTCTCGCGACCCAGCAGTTTCTGGAACGCCTCGCCGGCGAGAAGGCCGTGCGCAAGGGCAGCGTCGAGGTCGGGATCGTCGGGATGCGGGTCGACGCGCGCACGCGCTCGTCCGACCAGTTGCACCGCTTCGTCGAAGGGCTCGGCCTGCCGGTGCTCGGCTACGTGCGCGATACGCAGAATTACGTGCAGATCGCCGCGCACGGCCTGACGCTGTGGGATGTCGCGAAAAGCCGCGTGGAGAAGGATCTCGAACAGTGGCGGCCGATCGTCGAATGGGCCGAGCGTCGCGTGCAGAAGGGCGAGAAGGCCGTCAAGGCGTCCTGAGCGGCCGCCGTCCGGCCGGCGCGATACCCGGGACCCGATAAGAAAGGGCCGGATCCCGTGGCATACGGCATCCGGCCCTTCTGCAGCGAGCGGAGTCGCGGCACCCGCGCGCGCCGGCACGCGAGCGTGCCGCTCGGCTTACGTCCAGTTCTGCGTCGGCACGTGATCGCGGTGGCCCTTGATCTTGTTGCCTTCGTCGATGAACACGAGCTTCGGCTTCCAGCCGGCCTGCAGTTCGGCTTCGTCGACCATCGCGAACGCCGCGATGATCACGAGGTCGCCGAGCTGCGCGCGGCGCGCGGCCGAGCCGTTCAGCGAGATCATCCCGCTGCCGCGCTCGCCCTTGATCGCGTACGTCGAGAAGCGCTCGCCGTTGTTGATGTTCCAGATGTCGATCCGTTCGTTTTCGATGAGGCCCGCCGCTTCGAGCAGGTCTTCGTCGATCGCGCACGAACCTTCGTAGTGCAGTTCGCAGTGCGTGACCGCCGCACGGTGGATCTTCGATTTGAGCATGTGGCGCTGCATGGGGTCTCCGTGATGCGTCGTGAGAGGCGCGGGCGGGCCGCGCGTCAGATTTCCAGGTTGTCGATGAGGCGCGTCGCGCCGAGCTTCGCGGCCGCGAGCACGACGAGCGGCTCGCCGGCTTCGAGTTCGGCGGCGCTCGGCGCGATCAGGTTCGCGCGGCGGCGGATCGCGATGTAGTCGGGCTGCCAGCCGCGTTCGGCCAGGTGCGTGTGCGCGTGCTGCTCGAGCTTGCCGAGATCGCGTTCGCCGCCGAGCACGCTGTCGCGCACCCGCTGCAGCGTTTTCGCGAGCTCCGGCGCTTCCTTGCGCTCGTCGGTCGTCAGGTAGCGGTTGCGCGACGACAGCGCGAGGCCGTCCTCGTCGCGCACGGTCTCGGCCGCGATGATCTCGACCGGCAGCGCGAGCTGCTGGCACATCCGGCGCACGATCATCAGTTGCTGGTAGTCCTTCTTGCCGAACACGGCGACGCGCGGCTGCACGCAGGACATCAGCTTGGTGACGACCGTGCACACGCCGGCGAAGAAGCCCGGGCGAAACTCGCCTTCGAGAATCCCGCCCAGATCGTCCGGCGGCAGCACGCGGTACTCCTGCGGCTCGGGGTACATGTCGCGCTCGGTCGGCGCGAACAGCACGTACACGTTTTCCTGCTGCAACTTCTCGATGTCGTCCTGGAGCGTGCGCGGGTACTTGTCGAAATCCTCGTTCGGGCCGAATTGCAGCCGGTTGACGAAGATGCTCGCCACGACCGGGTCGCCGTGCTGGCGCGCGAGGCGCATCAGCGACAGGTGCCCTTCGTGCAGGTTGCCCATCGTCGGCACGAACGCCGTGCGGTTCTGTCCGCGCAGCTGGTCGCGCAGTTCCTGGATCGAGCTGATGACTTTCATGATCGGGTAGCGGGTTCCTCGCGCAGGCGCGCGTTGACGCCGCGGCAGCGGCATCGGGGTCGAAGCGGAGAACGCCGGTGCGCGCGGGCGGCGCATCGGGCGTCGGCGGATTGTAGAGGATTTGGCCGCGCGACGCATCGATAAAAGAACGATCGTTCACTTTATAGTGGGACGTGGCGGACACCCGCCGGACGGCCATTCGCCGCGACGAAGCGACGAGCGTCGGAGCGAACCGTGGAACGGGAAGCGGCGGGGGCGGGCCCTTACGCGGGCAGGTACGCGAGACGCACGTAGATCGGCGCGAACGGTTCGGCCTGGGTGATCTCGAGCAGCGATTCACGCGCGAGTTCGAGCATCGCGATGAAGTTCACGACGACGACCGGCACGCCGCGCGACGTGTCGAACAGGTCGGCGAATTCCATGAAGCGCGCGTTCTGCAGCCGGCGCAGGATCAGGCTCATGTGTTCGCGCACCGACAGCTCCTCGCGGGAGATCTTGTGGTGCTGGACGAGCTTCGCGCGCTTGAGCACGTCGGCCCACGCGGCGCGCAGGTCGTCCGAATTCACGTCGGGAAAGCGCGGCGTGACGCTTTGCTCGATGTACACCTCGGCGCGCAGGAAATCGCGGCCGAGCTGCGGCAACTGGTCGAGCCGTTGCGCGGCAAGCTTCATCTGCTCGTACTCGAGCAGCCGGCGCACGAGTTCGGCGCGCGGATCCTCGGCTTCCTCGCCGGTGTCGGCCTTCTTCACCGGCAGCAGCATCCGCGACTTGATCTCGATCAGCATCGCGGCCATCAGCAGGTACTCGGCCGCGAGCTCGAGGTTCGACGTGCGGATTTGATCGACGTAGCCGAGATATTGCGCGGTGACCTGCGCCATCGGGATGTCGAGCACGTTGAAGTTCTGCTTGCGGATCAGGTACAGCAGCAGGTCGAGCGGGCCTTCGAACGTCTCGAGGAACACCTCGAGCGCGTCGGGCGGGATGTAGAGATCCTGCGGCAGCTTGAACAGCGGCTCGCCGTACAGGCGAGCGAACGCCGCGACACCGTCGACCGTGTCGGGCGTCGAATCGGCACCCGCGGGCGCGGCGATCGCGTCGTCCTGCCGGGCGGCGTTGGCCTCGTCGGCGGCGCTCACGTCGTCAGAAGTTCTGGTAGTAGACGTACGACGTTTGCTTCACGCGCGATTCCTGCTGCTCGGCGCGCTCTTCGAGATCGATCGGCTGCTTGTCCCACAGCAGGGAACGGCCCTTGCGTTGCTCTTCCTCGAGCGTCGGCTTCTGCTGCTTGAGCTGGTTCAGGAACTGCGTGACGTCGGACTGGTACGGCATGGCTGGATCTTCCGTTTCGGGCGGCGCACGATGCGCCGGATTCTCGATGGCGGGATTTTACCGCATCGCGGGGAACAGCCGGCGCCAATCGCGCGTCGAATCCGCGGGCCGGCGCTGGCGGGCATCGTGCGGCGGCGCTGCCGGGGCCTTGGCACTCTTTCACAATCGTTTGGCTGCGACGTCGGCGCCCTGTGGTCAAATACAGGGTTTTCCACGAAACCGTAACACTCCAGGACGGCGAGGTCATATTTGGCGGGGCAGTCGAACCAGCAAGCACACACGGCGCATCACGCGGGCCGGCGCGCGGCACGCGATCGCGCCGACGCCGCGGCCCGCGTCGCGCGGGCGGCCCTCGCGGGTTGCCTGGCCGCATGCTTCGCGCTGCCGGCCCATGCGAAGTACGACGTCGACATCGACGCGCCGCGCTCGATCCGCAAGCTCCTGAAGGCGCATCTCGATATCGCCCGCTTCGCGAAGCGCGACGACATCAGCGACGACCAGTTCGACTTCCTCGTGACCGCCACGCAGCAGCAGGTGCGCGACCTGGCCGCGACGGCCGGCTATTTCTCGCCGGTCGTGCGCACCGACGTGCGCACCCGCGACGGCAAGCGCGACGTGCGCATCGCGGTCGATCCGGGCAAGCAGACCATCGTGTCGACGGTCGACCTGACGTTCAAGGGGCCCGTCGAAACCGAGGATCCGAAGCAGGAGTCGGCCACCCGGTTCGCGTTCTCGATGAAGCCGGGCGACCCGTTCACGCAGTCCGACTGGGACGACGCGAAGGGCGCGGCGCTCCGGCAACTGCAGTCGCGCCGCTATCTCGGCGCGAAGATCGCGTCGTCCGAGGCGCGTATCGATCCGCGCACGCAGCGCGCGACGCTCGCGGTCGCGTTCGACAGCGGCCCGACGTTTACGATCGGCAAGGTCGACGTCAACGGCGTGCGCCGTTATCCGGAAAAGATCGTCACGAACGTCAATCCGCTGTCGGAGGGTGAAATCTACGACGTGCGGCGGATCACCGAATTGCAGCGGCAGCTGCAGAACACGCCGTACTACGCGAGCGTCGCGATCGACGTCGGCGACGATACGTCGAAGCCCGAGCTCACGCCCGTGCACGTGAAGGTCAGCGAGTTCCCGTACAACAACATCCGCGGCGGCGTCGGCTTCGCGACCGACACCGGGCCGCACGTGCAGGGTTCCTATACGTATCTCAACACGTTCGGCGCCGCGTGGCCGCTGACCGTGTCGGGCCGGGTCGATCAGATCCAGCAGTACGGGCAGGTCCAGCTGTCGATGCCGCCGGGCGAGAAGGGCTGGACCAACAGCGTGCTCGCGTCGTACACGAACACCAACGTGTCGGATACGCGCATCTACAGCGCGCGGGTCGGCGTGCAGCGCACGCGCACCGGCCAGTTCATCGACTATTCGTATTCGTTGATGTACTACCAGGACCGGCTCGACCAGAACGGTGCGGGGCCGACCACGAGCCGCGCGCTGGTGCCGCAATGGGCGTGGACCCGCCGCAACGTCGACGATCCGCTGTTCCCGCGCTCGGGCAACCTGATTCACGCGGAGGCCGGCTTCGCGGTCAAGCACGTGCTGGCCGACGAAACCTTCATCCGCGGCTACGCGCGCGGGCAGCAGTACGTGCCGATCGGCAAGCGCGACCTGTTCGTGTTTCGCGCGGAGCTCGGCGGCGTGTTCACGAGCGGCAGCTCGACCGGCGTGCCGGCGTCGCTGCTGTTCCGCGCCGGCGGCTCGAACTCGGTGCGCGGTTACGGCTACCAGAGCATCGGCAACAGCGTCGACGGCTCCGTGTTGCCGACCAAGTACCTGATGACGGGGACGGCCGAATACCAGCACTGGTTCAACCGCGACTGGGGCGCCGCGACGTTCTTCGACATCGGCACCGCGACCGACGCGTGGGGCGAACGCGTGTTCTACCCGGGCGTGGGCGTCGGTGCGCGCTGGCGCAGCCCGGTCGGCCCGATCAACGTCGACGTTGCGTACGGGCTGCGCAACCACAGCGTGCGCCCGTACCTGACGCTCGGCATCGCTTTCTGAACCTGCCGCCCTATTGACGACGACCCGCACGACGAACCGCATGACGAAGGACCCGAACGACACGCCGCCGCCTCACGATCCGGATACGCCCGACGGCGCGCCCGGTACGCCGCCGCGCGCGCCGCGCCGCGGCCGCGCGTGGCGCGCCGTCGCGTGGACGCTCGCGACGGTCGTGCTGCTCGTCGTGCTGGCGGCGGGGCTCGTGCTGGGCGCGGTGACGACCGAGTGCGGCACGCGGCTCGCGTGGCAAGTGGCCGGCAAGGTGCTCGGCACGCGGCTCGCGGGCACGCTCGAAGGCGGCTCGCTCGCGACCGGCGTGCGCTTGCGCGGATTCGCGTGGACCAGCCCCGACGGCACCGGCACCGAGGTCCGCATCGACCGGCTCGACGGTCGCTGGGCCCTGACGCGCGCGCCGTGGCGGCTGTCCGTCGCCTATCTGCGCGCCGGCACGATCGACGTGCGGATCGTGCCCGGGCCGTCCACGCCGAGTAAGACGCCGCAGGACCTGAGCCTGCCGCTGCAGGTGCGGATCGACGACCTGCGCGTCGATCGCCTCGCCATTCACGAAGGCACGTCGACGACGCAGCTCGACCATCTCGCGCTGAACGGCCGCAGCGACGGCCGCCATCATGAACTCGTGCTCGAGGGCGTCGATACGCCGTACGGCGCGCTGACCGCGCGCGCGAAGCTCGACGGCGTGAAGCCGTTCGCGCTGACGGGCAATGCGACCTACGTGGGCAAACTCGCCGATGAACCGGTCAACGCGAGCGCGAACGTGTCGGGGTCGCTCGAAGCGCTCGTCGCCGACGTCTCCGCGAGCGGGATGAAGCTGAACGGGCGCGCGCACGTCGAGGCCGCGCCGTTCGGCACGGTGCCGCTCACGCGTGCGTCGCTCGCGTTCGACCACGTGAACCCGCAGGCGCTGTCGCCCGGCGCGCCCGCGGCCGATCTCGCGGTGCGCGCGGAACTCGCACCGGTGAGCGCGCCGGCCGGCTCGGCACCCGCGAAGGGGTTCGCGGTGACGGGCCCGGTGTCGATCGTCAACGCGAAGCCGGGCACGCTCGGCGACCATCTGCTGCCGTTGATCGACGCACACGCGACCGTGCATCTCGACGCGCACGCGCAGCGCATCGACGATCTCGCGCTGAAGCTGATTCGCGACGGCAGCGTGACGGGCGGCGGCACGCTCGCGGGCGGCAAGGGCCGCTTCGACCTGAAGGTCGCGAACCTCGACCTGAACGCGTTCGTCGCCGAGTTGCGGCCGATGCGCCTCGGCGGCCCGCTCGGCGTGACGCTCGCGGGCGACGTGACGACCGTCGATTTCAACCTGAACGACCCGAAGCTCGCGCTGGGCGCGCGCGCCAAGGTCGCGCTGACGAAGCAACAGACCGTGCTGACCGACACGCGCGTGACTGCGGCCAAGGGGCGCATCGACCTGACGGGCGTGTTCCGCCACGACGCGCATTCGACCTATGACGCGAAGGCGACGCTCACCGCGTTCGATCCGCTGCTGCTCGCCGCGATGAGCACGCCTAAGGCAGGCGGCGGCAAGGCGCCCGCGAAAGCGGCCAAGGCGCCGGCCAGGCACGGCGAGACGCGCGTGTCCGGCACGCTGACCGCGTCGGGCGCGTTCGCGCCGCAGGTGTCGACGAAGGCGACCTTCAAGCTCGCCGACAGCCTGTACGACGGCGTGCCGCTGACCGGCGCCGGCGTCGTGCAGATCGCCGGCTCGCGAATCCTGCCGAGCAACGCGAACCTGTCGATCGCCGGCAACCACGTCGACCTGCGCGGCAGCTTCGGCGCGCCCGGCGACCGGCTGCGCTTCGTCGTCGACGCGCCGCAACTCGACCGGCTCGGCTTCGGCGTCGAAGGGCTCGTGCAGGCGCAGGGCGACCTGACCGGCAGCTTCGCGCATCCGAACGTGACGGCCACCTACAAGGCCGAGCACGTCGTCGTCGGGTCGAACCGAATCGGCACCGCCCAGGGCCGCGCGGACATCCGCGACGGCGCGCACGGCGCGCTCGTGTTCACGGCCGACGCGTCCGACATCGCGCTCGGTTCGTTCAAGCTGAAGTCGTTGCGCGCGAACCTCGACGGCACGCGTGCGAAGCACACGCTCGACGCCTCGGCGCTCGGGGTGGCCGGCGGCCGCGTGATCGACCTCACGCTGGCGGCGAACGGCGGCGTGGTCGAGAGCCGCGACGGCATGCGCTGGGACGGCACCGTCACGCGGCTCGCGAATCGCGGCACGCCGGCGCTCGCGCTGCAGGCGCCGCTGACGATATCGGCGGGCGCCGGTCGCGTGACGCTCGGCGCGACACGGCTCACGCTCGAAGGCGCGGCGATCGACCTGAAATCGTTCGTGTTCGATCGCGGCCAGATGCGCTCGGCCGGTTCGGTGACCGGCGCATCGGTCGCGCGTTTCCTCGAGGTGCGCCAGGCGCTGACCGGCCAGCGGCCGCCGGTGCGGACCGACGTCGTGCTCGATGCCGACTGGGATTTCTCGCTCGGCGCGAACGCGACGGGCTACGTGCAGGTGAAGCGCCGCGGCGGCGACGTGACGATCGAGACCGGGCGCGGCATCGCGTCGCTCGGCCTGACCGACCTGTCCGCCCGCGCGAGCTTCGCGCCCGGCAACCGGCTCAACGTGACCGCGCTCGCGAAGGCGAGCCGGATCGGCACGCTCGACGCGAACGTCACGGTGCCGTTCGCGCTGCGCGACGGCGTGTTCGGCATCGTCGACGACGGCCCGTTGTCGGGCCGCATCGACGCCGACATCCCCGCGCTGAAGACCACCGGCAACCTGCTCGGGCCGAGCTACCTGCTCGGCGGGCGCGCGGCGCTGAAGCTGACGGTGTCCGGCACGCCGGTAAAACCGAACCTGTCGGGGACGCTGACGGGCGACGAGCTGTCCGCGACGCTGATCGACCAGGGCGTGCAGTTGAAGGACGGCATCGTGCGCGTGAAGCTGTCGGACAACCTCGTCGAATTCCAGCAGGTCGAGTTCCACGGCGGCGACGGCACGCTGCGCGCGCTCGGCCGCGTGCGCCTTGACGGCGAGGCGCCGGACCTGACCGCCAGCATCGTCGCGGACAAGCTCGAACTGTTCGCGGCGCCGGACCGCAAGCTGTCGCTGTCGGGCAAGGCCACCGTCGCGAACGACGGGCCGCGCGGCGCGCTGGCGATCGACGGCAAGTTCGTCGTCGATCGCGCGCTATTCGACCTGCCGGAGCAATCGGCGCCGCACCTGTCGGACGACGTCGTGATCGTGCAGCCGGACGGCACGGTGCGCGGCGAGACGCCCACCGGCACCGCGGCCGCGAAGCCGAAGCCGGTCGAAAACAAGCCGGCGCCGTCGCTGGCGCCGCGCGCGAACATCGACGTCGGGCTCGGCAACAACTTCCGCTTCAAGGGCCACGGCGCGGATCTCGGGCTGCGCGGCACGATCACCGTGATGAGCGCGCCGGGCGTGCCGCTACGCGCGGTCGGCAACGTGCGCGTGACCGAGGGCTCGACGTACACGACGTTCGGCCGCAAGCTCGCGATCGAGAACGGTTTCTTCACGTTCAACGGCCCGGTGTCGAACCCGGGCGTCAACATCCTCGCGATGCGGCGCAACCAGGAGGTCGAGGCCGGCGTGCAGGTGACGGGCACGATCCAGTCGCCGACGGTCAAGCTCGTGTCGGAGCCGAACGTGACGGACAACGAAAAGCTGTCGTGGCTGCTGTTCGGGCACGGCACCGACCAGGGCAACAACGTCGGTCAGCAGGGCGCGATGACGGCGGCGCTCGGCCTGCTCGGCAGCGTGACCGGCAAGCGCGTCGCGCAGACCTTCGGCCTCGACGAGGTGTCGGTCGGCCGCAGCGAGGTCGGCCTGACCGATCCGCAGGTCGTGCTGGTGTCGAAGGCGATCAACGAGCGGTTCGTGCTTGGCTTCGAGCAGGGGTTGCAATCGGCGAGCAACGCGTTCAAGGCGACGATCAACCTGACGCGCTTCTGGTCGGTGTCCGCGTACGGCGGCACGTTCCAGGGTGTCGACCTGAACTACACGCGGCGCTTCGACCGGTGGTTCGGGCAGCGGTGACGAACGGCGCGGCGTACCGGGCAGCGATAAAAAAGCCCCGCACGATTCAAATCGTGCGGGGCTTTTTTGCGCAGCAGGCAGCCGCGCGTTCCGCTTACTTCACGCGCATGCCCGGCTTCGCGCCGCTGTGCGGCTCGAGGATGTAGAGGCCCGGTTCCGCCTTCTCGTCGGTGGCCGACGCGGCGAGCACCATCCCTTCGGACAGGCCGAACTTCATCTTGCGCGGCGCGAGGTTCGCGACCATCACCGTCAGCTTGCCGACGAGCTGCTCGGGCTGGTACGCGGACTTGATGCCCGAGAACACGTTGCGGGTCTTTTCCTCGCCGACGTCGAGCGTGAGCTGCAGCAGCTTGTCCGAGCCTTCCACGGCCTGGCATGCGACGATCTTCGCGATGCGCAGGTCGATCTTCGCGAAATCGTCGATCGAGATCGGTGCGTCGTCGGCGCCGTTCGCGGCGGCCGGCTTCGCGTTCGCCTTCGCGTTGTTCTTCGCATCCTTCGCGGCGTTCGCGCTCGCGGCGGCCGCACCCGTCGTTTCGGCCTGCAGCGAATCGCGGTTCGCGGCGAGCAGCGCTTCGAGCTGCTTCGCATCGACGCGCGTCATCAGGTGCTGGTACGCCTTGATCGGCTGCGCCGACGACAGCGGCTTCGCGGCATCGGCCCACGCGAGCGGCGCGATCCCGAAGAACGCCTCGACCGCAACGGCCACGCGCGGCATCACCGGCTTCAGCGCGAGCGACAGCAGGCGGAACGCCTCGAGGCTCACGCTGCAGGTTTCGTGCAGCGCGACCGCGTTGGCCGGATCCTTCGCGAGATCCCACGGCTTCGCGCCGTCGACGTACGCGTTCACTTCGTCCGCGAGCTCCATCGTGTGGCGCAGCGCGCGGCCGTATTCGCGTGCTTCGTAGCTCGCGGCGATCTGCGGAATCGCATCGCGCAGCTTCGCGACGAGCGGATGATTCATCGCGCTGTCCTGCACGCGGCCGTCGAAACGCTTGAGCAGGAAGCCGGCCGCTCGGCTCGCGATGTTCACGTACTTGCCGACGAGATCGCTGTTCACGCGCGCCTGGAAGTCGTCGAGGTTCAGGTCGATGTCTTCCATCGTCGCGTTCAGCTTCGCCGCGAAGTAGTAGCGCAGCCACTCGGGGTTCAGGCCCGTGTCGATGTAGCTCTGCGCGGTGATGAACGTCCCGCGCGACTTCGACATCTTCGCGCCGTCGACCGTCAGGAAGCCGTGCGCGAACACGTTGGTCGGCGTGCGATGGCCCGAGAACTCGAGCATCGCGGGCCAGAACAGCGTGTGGAAGTACAGGATGTCCTTGCCGATGAAGTGATACTGCTCGGCCTTCGAGCCCGGGCGGATCCACGCATCGAAATCGATGCCGTTACGGTCGCACAGGTTCTTGAAGCTCGCGTAGTAGCCGACCGGCGCGTCGAGCCACACGTAGAAATACTTGCCGGGCGCGCCCGGGATCTCGAAACCGAAATACGGCGCGTCGCGCGAGATGTCCCAGTCGGCGAGCTTGGCTTCGCCGGCGTCGCCGAGCCATTCGCGCATCTTGTTGGTCGCTTCGGGCTGCGCGAGGCCGCTCACCCATTCGCGCAGGAACGATTCGCAGCGCGGGTCGGACAGGCGGAAGAAGTAGTGCTTCGAGGTCTTGCGCACCGGCGTCGCGCCCGACACTACCGAATACGGGTTCAGCAGTTCGGTCGGCAGGTACGTCGAGCCGCACACTTCGCAGCTGTCGCCGTACTGGTCCTTCGCGTGGCACTTCGGGCACTCGCCCTTGATGAAGCGGTCCGGCAGGAACATCTCCTTCACCGGATCGTAGGCCTGCTCGATTTCGCGTTCGGCGATCAGGCCGGCTTCCTGCAGCGCGAGATAGATCTTCTCGCTCAGCACGCGGTTCTCGTCCGAATCGGTGGAGTAGAAGTTGTCGAACGACACGCCGAAGCTGTCGAAGTCGCGCTTGTGCTCCGTCCACACGCGCTCGATCAGCTGCTTCGGCGTCAGGCCTTCCTTCTCCGCGCGCAGCATGACCGGCGTGCCGTGCGTATCGTCGGCGCCGATGTAGTAGACCTCATGGCCATGCATTCGCAGCGTCCGCACCCAGATGTCGGTCTGGATGTACTCGACCAGGTGGCCGATGTGGATCTGCCCGTTGGCATAGGGCAGTGCGGACGTAACGAGGATCTGGCGGCTGCCTTGCGGCGCCGCGGCCTGCACGGAAGTGAGGTCGGATGCGGACATAGGGTCTGGAGAAGAACAGCGGGAAAAACGACGGGAAACCGCGATTCTAGCAGGGGGCGCGGGCCAGCGCGGCGGGCAAGCGCCGCGGGCCGGACGCCGGAACGACCAAGGCCGCTCGCGCGGCGTACCCGGCGGCGACATGTTGCGACGCAACATGAATTCTGCGGGCAAAAAAAACCGGGGCGGATACGGCCCCGGAGCAACAACGACAAGAGGAGAATGGTGACGCGCCGGCAACACCAGCCGCGTACCGTAAATACTGACCACGGCCTGCGACAGAAGTTCGAAAATTTTTTCGATTCGTTACCGGCCCCGCCGAAAGCCTTGTGCGGCGGGGCTGTGCGGGCAGGGCGCCCGCACGTTTCCTCTCGTGGTCGCGCTTATTGATGCTGTTGCGGCGCGCGCAGGTAGATCTCGACGCGGCGGTTCTGGGCGCGGCCGGCCTCGGTCGCGTTGTCCGCGATCGGGTTCGACGGACCCATGCCTTGCGCCGACAGACGGCCGCCGTTCACGCCGCGCTGCACGAGCGCGTTCACGACGCTTTGCGCGCGGTTCTGCGACAGCGTCTGGTTCAGCTGCGCCGAGCCCGTGCTGTCCGTGTAGCCGACGATCGACGCCGTCACTTGCGGGTTCTGGTTCAGCGTCGTCGCCAGGTCGTTCAGCAGCGGCGTGAACGCCGGCGTGATCGCATACTGGTTCGTCGCGAACGTGACCGAGCTCGGCACGTTCAGCTTCAGCGAGCCGTCCGGCTGCTCGGTGACTTGCGTACCCGTCTGCGCGGCCGACGGCGCGAGCTTGTTCTTGATCGCTTGCCAGTTGTAACCCGTCACGCCGCCGACCAGTGCGCCGACGCCCGCGCCGATCGCCGCGCCCTTGCCGCCACCGGCCAGTGCGCCGATGCCCGCGCCCAGCGCCGCACCCGTGCCGGTGCCGACGGCCGTATTGTTGCCTTGCTGCGTGGCGCAGCCTGCCAGCAGTGCGCCGGCGAGTGCGAAGGCGGACAGGCGAGTCGCGATTTTCATGTTCATCTTGGATTCCTCTCTTGGTTGAACGAGTCGACAACGACGACAAACAACAGTCATGGCTCCCTGCGCGGGCCGTCCGAAAAAGGAAGGCCGGCCTGCGCTCGCGGCAGCCACCGAGGCGGTCGCATGCCCTGTCCGTCAGCGTGGCTGTTCGGGCAGCGCGACGCGTCAGCCTCTACAATATAGGCGGTGAGTGGCCGATTTGGCCCTATAGCATGCCGCACGCGAAGAGTGCGCCGGGTCGCGCGTTCGCGCAATGGCGTGCAACAGATTCTTTCACTTTTCCCGAATTTCGCCGCGAAATTTGATATTTTTTGACGTTTTGCGCGCGAGAAAAACGTTTTCACGGAGTCTTGATGAGCATTGACCGGGCCCAAGTCGACGCCGCGCTGGCGGCAGTCGTCGACCCCAATACCAGCCGCCCGTACGCGGCGAACAAGGGCGTGCGCAACGTCGCGATCGAAGGCGACGTCGTGGCGCTCGACGTGGTGCTCGGTTATCCGGCGCGCAGCCAGCATGACGGCGTGCGCATGCGCGTCGCCGCGGCGCTCCAGGCCGTGCCGGGCGTGCGCGACGCGCGCGTCGCCGTGTCGCAGGAGATCGTCGCGCATACGGTGCAGCGCGGCGTGAAACTGTTGCCGAACGTGAAGAACATCGTCGCGGTCGCGTCGGGCAAGGGCGGCGTCGGCAAGAGCACGACGGCGGTGAACCTCGCGCTCGCGCTGGCTTCGGAAGGCGCGTCGGTCGGCATTCTCGACGCCGACATCTACGGCCCGTCGCTGCCGACGATGCTCGGCATCCACGGCCAGCGCCCCGAGTCGCCGGACAACCAGTCGATGAACCCGCTCGTCGGCCACGGGCTGCAGGCGAACTCGATCGGCTTCCTGATCGAGGAAGACAACCCGATGGTGTGGCGCGGCCCGATGGCGACGTCCGCGCTCGAGCAGCTGCTGCGCCAGACCAACTGGCGCGAGCTCGACTACCTGATCGTCGACATGCCGCCGGGCACGGGCGACATCCAGCTCACGCTCGCGCAGCGCGTGCCCGTCACCGGTGCGGTGATCGTCACGACGCCGCAGGACATCGCGCTGCTCGACGCGAAGAAGGGGCTGAAGATGTTCGAGAAGGTCGGGATCCCGATCCTCGGCATCGTCGAGAACATGAGCATTCACATCTGCTCGAACTGCGGCCACGAGGAGCACATCTTCGGCGCCGGCGGGGCGGAGCGGATGGCGAAGGATTACGACGTGACCGTGCTCGGCAGCCTGCCGCTCGACATCGCGATCCGCGAGCGGGCCGACAGCGGCACGCCGACGGTCGCGGCCGATCCGGAAGGCGCGCTCGCGCGTCGTTACCGCGACATCGCGCGCGGCGTCGCACTGGCGATTGCCGAGCGATCGCGCGACATGACGTCGAAGTTCCCGTCGATCGTTGTTCAAAATACGTAAAACCCTTGCGGGGCGGGGCCTCACGCTGTTGGCGGCGCCGCGAGGCGCGGTATCATGGCGACTTTCCCCGGGTCCCTTTACCCGCCCGGCGCGGCCGTCGTCTCAAACGGCGGCCAGCCGGCATGAGGATCGAATGAAACAACGACATCACGGCGTGCGCGCCGGCCGCGCGCGGCGCGCGCTGCTGGCCGCCGCCGCGCTGGGCCTGCTGGCCGGCTGTACCTCCTTTTCCTCGTCGCACGAAAAACGGGCCGACGCGCAACTGCAGCCGACGGTCGGCTCCCAGGCGCGCGGTGCGGTGACGTTCGTCGAGCGCCCGGACGGCGTGCAGGTCACCTACAACCTGGTTGGCCTGCCGCCGAACAGCGATCACGCGCTGCAGGTGCACGAGCGCGGCGACTGCAACGCGGGCGACGGCTCGAGCGCCGGCCAAGTATTCGCGCCGGCCGCCGACCGGCTGCGCGCGGGCGCGCGCGTCGCCGGCGATCTCGGCAACATCCACGCGGATGCGAACGGCGTCGCGGCCGGCTTCATCGTCGCGCCCGATCTGGCCCTCGACGGCGTGCGCTCGGCGATGAACCGCGCGGCGCTGGTGCACCGCGACGCGAGCGACCCGGCATTTGCGCAGCATGGCGCGGGGCCCGCGCTGGCCTGCGGCGTGATCCGTTGACGGCTGCCGCGTGCGTGGGCCGATGATCGCGTAAAATGTGCGCCTTTCCCGGCCGCCGCCTCGCGCGAGCGGCCCTCTCAGATTGTCACGCAGCGTTTCCAGGCGCCCTGATATGAGCATCAAGTCCGACAAATGGATTCGGCGCATGGCCGAAGAGCACAAGATGATCGAGCCGTTCGTGCCCGATCAGGTCCGCGCGTCCGAGGACGGCCGCCGGATCGTCAGCTACGGCACGTCGAGCTACGGCTACGACATCCGCTGCGCGGACGAATTCAAGATCTTCACGAACATCAACTCGACGATCGTCGATCCGAAGAACTTCGACGAGGGTTCGTTTGTCGATTTCAAGGGCGACGTGTGCATCATCCCGCCGAACTCGTTCGCGCTGGCCCGCACCGTCGAATATTTCCGCATTCCGCGCACCGTGCTGACGGTCTGCCTCGGCAAGTCGACCTACGCGCGCTGCGGGATCATCGTCAATGTGACGCCGTTCGAACCCGAGTGGGAAGGCTACGTCACGCTGGAATTCTCGAACACCACGCCGTTGCCCGCGAAGATCTACGCGAACGAAGGCGTCGCGCAGGTGCTGTTCTTCGAAAGCGACGAGGTGTGCGACGTGTCGTACGCCGATCGCGGCGGCAAGTATCAGGGTCAGCGCGGTGTCACGCTGCCGAAAACCTGATCTGGTTGCATAACGTCTCACCAGTTTCCGGGTGACCGCTGCGCGTGACGCGCCGCGGTCGTTCTTTTTGGAGAATCGCCCATGAAGTTTCGTTTTCCCGTCGTCATCATCGACGAAGATTTCCGCTCCGAGAACATCTCGGGCTCCGGCATCCGGGCGTTGGCCGAAGCGATCGAGAAGGAGGGCGTCGAAGTCCTCGGCCTCACGAGCTACGGCGATCTGACGTCGTTCGCGCAGCAATCGAGCCGCGCGTCGTGTTTCATCCTGTCGATCGACGACGACGAACTCATGCTCGGCGAGACCGGCCCGGACGGCGAGTTGCCCGAATTGGCGACCGCGATCATCGAGCTGCGCGCGTTCGTCACCGAAGTGCGCCGCCGCAACGCGGACATCCCGATCTTCCTGTACGGCGAGACGCGCACGTCGCGGCATCTGCCGAACGACATCCTGCGCGAACTGCACGGCTTCATCCACATGTTCGAGGACACGCCGGAGTTCGTCGCGCGCCACATCATCCGCGAGGCGAAGGTCTATCTCGATTCGCTCGCGCCGCCGTTCTTCAAGGAGCTCGTCAAGTACGCGGACGAAGGCTCGTATTCGTGGCACTGCCCGGGTCACTCGGGCGGCGTCGCGTTCCTGAAGAACCCGCTCGGCCAGATGTTCCACCAGTTCTTCGGCGAGAACATGCTGCGCGCGGACGTCTGCAACGCGGTGGACGAACTCGGCCAGTTGCTCGACCACACCGGCCCGGTCGCGGCGTCCGAGCGCAACGCGGCGCGCATCTTCAGCGCGGACCACCTGTTCTTCGTGACCAACGGCACGTCGACGTCGAACAAGATCGTCTGGCACGCGACGGTCGCGCCCGGCGACATCGTGCTGGTCGACCGCAACTGCCACAAGTCGATCCTGCACGCGATCACGATGACGGGCGCGATTCCGGTGTTCCTCACGCCGACGCGCAACCATTTCGGCATCATCGGGCCGATCCCGCGCGACGAATTCAAGCCGGAGAACATCCGCAAGAAGATCGAGGCGAACCCGTTCGCGCGCGAGGCGCTGCGCGAGAACCCGGACATGAAGCCGCGGATCCTGACGATCACGCAGAGCACGTACGACGGCGTCGTCTACAACGTCGAGATGATCAAGGACCTGCTCGGCGACCTGCTCGACACGCTGCACTTCGACGAAGCATGGCTGCCGCACGCGACGTTCCACGATTTCTACCGCGACATGCACGCGATCGGCGACGGCCGTCCGCGCACGGGCGCGCTCGTGTTCGCGACGCACTCGACGCACAAGCTGCTCGCCGGTATCTCGCAGGCGTCGCAGATCGTCGTGCAGGATTCGGAGAACCGCACGTTCGACAAGCACCGCTTCAACGAGGCGTACCTGATGCACACGTCGACGAGCCCGCAGTACGCGATCATCGCGTCGTGCGACGTCGCGGCCGCGATGATGGAGCCGCCGGGCGGCACCGCGCTCGTCGAGGAATCGATCGCCGAGGCGATCGACTTCCGCCGCGCGATGCGCAAGGTCGACGCCGAATACGGCGACGACTGGTTCTTCAGCGTGTGGGGCCCGGACAACCTGTCCGAGGAAGGCATCGGTTCGCGCGAGGACTGGATGCTGAAGCCGAACGACCACTGGCACGGCTTCGGCCCGCTCGCGGAAGGCTTCAACATGCTCGACCCGATCAAGGCGACGATCATCACGCCGGGGCTCGACGTCGACGGCGAGTTCGGCGAGACGGGCATTCCAGCCGCGATCGTCACGAAGTACTTGGCCGAGCACGGGATCATCGTCGAGAAGACCGGCCTGTATTCGTTCTTCATCATGTTCACGATCGGCATCACGAAGGGCCGCTGGAACTCGATGGTGACCGAGCTGCAGCAGTTCAAGGACGACTACGACAACAACCAGCCGCTGTGGCGCGTGCTGCCGGAATTCGTCGCGCAGCATCCGCGCTACGAGCGCGTCGGCCTGCGCGACCTGTGCACGCAGATCCACGACGTGTACCGCGCGAACGACATCGCGCGCCTGACGACCGAGATGTACCTGTCGGACATGGAGCCGGCGATGAAGCCGTCGGACGCGTTCGCGAAGCTCGCGCACCGCAAGATCGACCGCGTGCCGCTCGACGAGCTCGAAGGCCGCGTGACGAGCATCCTGCTGACGCCGTACCCGCCGGGCATTCCGCTGCTGATCCCGGGCGAGCGCTTCAACAAGACGATCGTGAACTACCTGCGGTTCGCGCGCGACTTCAACGAGCGCTTCCCGGGCTTCCACACCGACATCCACGGCCTCGTCGCGGAAGAGGTGAACGGCCGCGTCGAGTACTTCGTCGACTGCGTGCGCGACTGATGGCGGCGCGCGGACGATTCCGGACGATGCGCGCGGCGCTGGCCGCGCTCGTCGTCTGGGCGGCAGGATTGGCGGGGCTCGCCGGCGCGGGCGTTGCTCATGCGGAAGTCGCGGCGGCCGACCCGATCGACGTCGCGATGCGGCAATGCTTCGCGCGGCGCGACCGGTCGTCGCCGGCCGGCCAGATCCAGTGCATGGGCGAAGCGCAGCAGCAGTGGCAGGCAGTGATGGACGGCGCGTACCAGCGCCTGTTGAAGGATGCGCCTGCCGACGCGAAGCGCGGCTGGCAGGACAGCCAGCGCCGCTGGCTCACGTGGCGCAAGGACGAAGTGCTGCTGCTGAAGGCCGTGTACGACACGACGCGCGGCAGCGCGTATGCGATGTCGAGCGCCGACCTGCAACTGCAGCCGGTGCGCGATCGCGCGCTCGCGCTGCGCGGGGCGGCCGATCGCTATGCGCCGCCGCCCGCCGCCGTGCCGGTCGCGGCGACGAGCGGTGCGCAGGGCGGTGCGGGTGCGGCGGCGCCGGCCGGCGCCAAGCCGGCGAACGCGCCGCGCGATCCGGCGATCCGCCGCGTGCGGCCGTGCGTGCAGGACGCCGCGTGCGAACACGCGGTGTTCGACCTGAACCGCTATTACCGGAAGCTGCACCGCAAGATGCCCGCGCATTCGGCGGCGACGCTCGTGCGCGCGCAGCGCGCATGGGTGGCGTTCCGCGATGCGACCGCGCCGCTCGTCGGCGAGGACGGACGCGTCGACCTGATCGGCGCGCGCATCGCGACGATGAAGCGGTTGTCGGAGACGGCCGGCAATCGGTAGCCATCGCGGCGATGCCGGCGAGCCGGCGCGGCAACGCAAAACGGGCACCCTCGGGTGCCCGTTTGCATGGGGGCGGCGCGTGCGCCGCTTACGCGGGCTGCCGCATATCCAGACGGCCGAACCACGACGGCACGAGCGCGACCGCGTCGTCGAGCGACGCGAGCACGTGCAGGCTCAGCGCGACGATCTCGGGCGTCGGCGCCTTCAGGTCGGGCACGGTGACGACCGCGGCGCCGGCGCCGGCCGCCGACAGCGCGCCGAAGTCGCTGTCCTCGAACGCGACGCAGGCCTGCGCCGGCACGCCGAGACGCTCGGCCGCGAGCCGGTAGACGGCCGGGTCGGGCTTGCCGCGCGCGACTTCGTTGCCGCCCGCGATCGCGCGGAAGAACGGCAGCACGCCGACCGCGTCGAGCCGCGCGCGGATCACGTCGGTCGCGGACGACGACGCGACCGCGCACGGAATGCCGGCCTGCGCGAGTGTGTCGAGCAGCGCGAGCGCGCCCGACTTCAGCGGAAACTTCGGATGGGGTTCGGGCGCGGCGAGTTGCTCGCGCACGCGGACGCGCACCGCGTCGAACGTATCGGCGTCGCCGATCAGCCGCGCGAGGATCACCTGGCCTTCGGCGAACGAGCGGCCGACGATCTGCAGGTAATCGATCTCGGTCAGCACGACGCCGTGCGCGTTCGACACGTCGATCCACGTGTTCATGATGGTCCGCTCGGAATCGACGAGCAGGCCGTCCATGTCGAAGAGCGCGGCGGAAAAGGTCATCGGGGGCATCCGAGAAGCGGTGAAGCGGAAAGGCGACGGGCGGCGCGACAGCCGCCCGAATGAAAAACGGACGCCGAAGGCATCCGTGGCTGCAGGCCGTTACTTGCCGATCGCGGCGCGGGCAGCCTTGACGGCCGCGCGTACCTGGTCGGGCGCGGTGCCGCCCGGGTGATTGCGGCTCGCGACCGACCCTTCGAGCGTCAGGTAGCCGAACACGTCGTCGCCGATCAGGTGCGCGACGTTCGGCAGTTCCTGCTTCATTTCGTCGAGCGTCAGGTCGGCGAGATCGATCCCGCGGTCGTCGCAGATCTTCACCGCGTGCGCGACGGCTTCGTGCGCGTCGCGGAACGGCAGGCCGCGCTTGACCAGGTAGTCGGCGAGGTCGGTGGCGGTCGAGAAGCCCTGCAGCGCGGCCGCGCGCATCGCGTCCGGCTTCACGGTGATGCCGGCGACCATTTCCGCGAAGATCCGCAGCGTGTCGGCGACGGTGTCGACCGTGTCGAACAGCGGTTCCTTGTCTTCCTGGTTGTCCTTGTTGTACGCGAGCGGCTGGCCCTTCATCAGCGTGAGCAGCGCCATCAGGTGGCCGTTCACGCGGCCGGTCTTGCCGCGCGCGAGCTCGGGCACGTCCGGGTTCTTCTTCTGCGGCATGATCGAGCTGCCGGTGCAGAAGCGGTCGGCGATGTCGATGAAGCCGACGCGCGGGCTCATCCACAACACGAGTTCTTCGGAGAAACGCGACACGTGCGTCATCACCAGCGCCGACGCCGCGGTGAATTCGATCGCGAAGTCGCGATCGGACACCGCGTCGAGCGAGTTCGCGCAGATGCCGTCGAAGCCGAGCGTCTTCGCGACCGCATGACGGTCGATCGGGTAGCTCGTGCCCGCGAGCGCGGCCGCGCCGAGCGGCAGGCGGTTCACGCGGGTGCGGCAGTCGCGCATGCGTTCCGCGTCGCGCGTGAACATCTCGACGTACGCGAGCAGGTGATGGCCGAACGTGACGGGCTGCGCGACCTGGAGGTGCGTGAAGCCCGGCATGATCGTGTCGGCGTTCTGTTCCGCGAGGTCGATCAGCGCGCCGCGCAGGTCGTTCAGCAGGCCGCCGATGCGGTCGATCTCGCCGCGCAGCCACAGGCGAATGTCGGTCGCGACCTGGTCGTTGCGCGAGCGGCCCGTATGCAGGCGCTTGCCGGCATCGCCGATCAGCGCGGTCAGGCGCGCCTCGATGTTCAGGTGGACGTCTTCCAGGTCGAGCTGCCATTCGAATTCGCCACGCTCGATCTCGCCCTTGATCTGCGCCATCCCGCGTTCGATCGCGGCGAGGTCGTCGGCGCTGATGATCTTCTGCGCGGCGAGCATGTTCGCGTGCGCGAGCGAGCCGGCGATGTCGACGAGCGCGAGGCGCTTGTCGAAAAACACCGACGACGTGTAGCGCTTGACCAGCTCCGACATCGGTTCCGAGAAGCGGGCCGACCAGGCCTCGCCCTTTTTGTGCAGTTGGGACGTCATGGCGATTCTTCGAAGGGGAGTTGGGCGGCCGTGCGCCGCCGAGGGAATCCCGCGATTCTAACATTCGCGCGGCGGGCGACCGGCGACCGGCGGCGGGCGACCGGCGGCGGGCGGCCGGCGCGGGTGAGGGCGGCGGCGCGCTCAGTCGCGCACCAGCACGACGAGCTTCAGGTCCTCGCGGTGCGCGGGCTTCAGCGTGATCTGCTGGTACACGAGGCGGCCGTCGGCCGGATGGTCGAATTCGCGCAGCCCGCCTTCGCGCTCGAACACGTCCTGCGACGCCCAGTACTGCGCGAACGCGTCGCTGCCGGCCGTCAGCGCGTCGATCAGCGCGCGCGTCGGCGCATCGGTCAGGTGGCGGATCGCGTCGGCGCGGAATTCGGCCGCGAGCCGCCGCGCGCGGGTTTCCCAGTCGACGATCAGCGTGCGGGCGGCCGGCGACATGAACGTGAAGCGCAGCAGGTTGCGGTCGTGCTCGCCGTCGAGCCAGCCGGAAAAGAGCGCGGCGGCCGGCGCATTCCACGCGAGCGCGTTCCATTGGCGGTCGAGCACGTAGGCGGGCGTCGCGATCGCGGCGACGGTCGCGCCGAGCGTCGGCGGCAGGTCGCCGCCCGCGACGTCGGGCTCGGCCGGGTCGCGCTGCGCGGCCAGCTCGAACAGATACGCGCGCTCGGCCCTGGACAACTGCAACGCGACGGCGATCCGGGCGAGCGCGTCGGCCGAGGCCGACACGGGCCGGCCCTGCTCGATCCACGTGTACCAGGTCGGGCTGACGCCGCACAGTTGCGCGACTTCCTCGCGCCGCAGGCCCGGCGTGCGGCGGCGCGGGCCGGGCGGCAGGCCGACGGCCTGCGGCGACAGCCGCTCGCGGTGGGCGCGGATGAATTCGCCGAGCGCGCGGGCGGGCGTGGCGTCGAGCGGCGGGACGGGGGCGGAGGACGGCTGGTTCATGCGGAAACGGCGAAGTGGAGGCGAAAACGCGGCAACGATCGAACGATCAGACAGGTGGATCGAATACCAGAATAACTGCTTAACTTGTACTGGTACAAACGCAGGCCTATTGTAGCGGCTCGCGCGCTGGCAGGGCAGCGCGCGTCCCACAAAACGTTGCACGGGGCCGGGTCGCGCGCGGATGCGCCGGGTTCGGCCGACTGCATCCAGGAAAGGAGCAAACAATGAAACATCACGACCAGGTCGCCGACGCATTCGGCACGACGGCCGCCGCCTATCTGACGAGCACGGTCCATGCGACGGGCGCCGACCTGCAAACGCTCGCCGACGCGGTGCGTGCGACGCCCGATGCCGCGGTGCTCGACCTCGGTTGCGGCGCCGGCCACGCGAGCTTCGCGGTCGCGCCGCACGTGCGCGACGTGGTCGCGTACGATCTCGCCGCGCCGATGCTCGCGACGGTCGACGCGGCCGCGCGCGAGCGCGGACTCGCGAACATCCGCTCGCAGCAGGGTCCGGCCGAGCGGCTGCCGTTCGACGCCGCGACGTTCGACTGGGTCGTGAGCCGGATGAGCGCGCACCACTGGCACGACGTGCGCGCGGCACTCGCCGAGGTGCGCCGCGTGCTGAAGCCGGGCGGCCGCGTGCTGATGATCGACATCGCGGGCAACGACCATCCGCTGCTCGATACGTATCTGCAGGCCGCGGAAGTGCTGCGCGACGCGTCGCACGTGCGCGACTACCGCGCGGACGAATGGCTCGCGATGTTCCGCGCAGCCGGTTTCGACGCGCAGGTGCACAGCCGCTGGCGGCTGCCGATCGATTTCGACACGTGGGTCCAGCGCATCCGCACGCCGGCCGACAGCGTCGCCGGCATTCGCGCGCTGTGGGCGCATGCGCCGGACGAGGTGCGCGGCTATTACGCGGTGCAGCCCGACGGTTCGTTCGAGCACGATGCGTTGCTGATCGACGCTCACTGAGCGTGCGGCGCGCGCCGCGCCGTTGCGCCATTTCGCATTTCGTCGTCGCATGAAAAAAGCCGCGATACGCAGGAACGCGTATCGCGGCTTTCGTTCTCCCGGCCGGCGCCGACCACGCCCGGCGCCCGCACCGCGCGCCGATCAGCCGGTGTTGCGCAGGCCGGCCGCGATCCCGTTGATCGTCAGGTGAATCCCGCGGCGCAGCCGCGCGTTCGTGTCGCCCGCGCGGTGACGCTTGATCAGTTCGACCTGCAGGTGGTTCAGCGGATCGAGATACGGGAAGCGGTTCTTGATCGAGCGCGCGAGCAGCGGGTTGGTCGCGAGGCGGCCTTCCTGCCCGGTGATTTCCGCGAGCGCCCGCGACGTGCGCTCCCATTCCGCGACGATCCGCTCGAACACGTGCTTGCGCAGCTTGCGGTCGGACACGAGCTGCGCATAGCGCGACGCGACCGCGAGATCGGTCTTCGCGAGCACCATGTCCATGTTCGACAGCAGGTTCGCGAAGAACGGCCAGGTCTTGTTCATCTTCTTCAGCAGCGTCACGCGTTTCGCGCGTTCGGCGTCGTCCTGCGCGCCGTCGAGATACGCGCTCACCGCGCTGCCGAAGCCGTACCAGCCGGTCAGCAGCAGCCGACACTGGCCCCACGAGAAGCCCCACGGAATCGCGCGCAGATCCTCGATCCTGCGCTGCTTCGGGTCCTGCAGCTTGCGCGACGCCGGGCGGCTGCCGATGTTCAGTTCGGCGATCTCGGTGATCGGCGTCGACGAGAAGAAGTAGTCGGTGAAGCCCGGGGTTTCGTAGACGAGCGCGCGATACGCGGCCATCGCCGAATCGGACAGCGTCTGCATCGCGGCCTCGAACGCGGGCAACTGCGCCGGCGCGTTCGATTGCGGCAGCAGCGACGCCTCGAGCGTCGCGGCGACGACCGTCTCGAGGTTGCGCCGGCCGATCGACGGGTTCGCGAACTTGCTCGCGATCACCTCGCCCTGTTCGGTCAGGCGGATCTGGCCGTTCACGGTGCCCGGCGGCTGCGACAGGATCGCCTGGTAGGTCGGGCCGCCTCCGCGGCCGACCGTGCCCCCGCGGCCGTGGAACAGCCGCAGCGTGATCTTGCGCTCGCGGAACAGGTCGACGAGCGCGAGTTCCGCGCGATACAGCTCCCAGTTCGACGTGAGGAAGCCGCCGTCCTTGTTGCTGTCCGAGTAGCCGAGCATCACTTCCTGTTCCGCGCCCTGATGCGCGATCAGCGCGTCGATGCCCGGCAGCGCGAAGTATTCGCGCATGATGCGCGACGCGTCGCGCAGGTCGGGAATCGTCTCGAACAGCGGGATCACCATCAGGCTGTTGCGCGCGTCGCTGCCCGGCACGCCGAGCGTGCCTTCGAGCAGGCCCGTCTCCTTCTGCAGCAGCAGTACCTCGACGAGGTCGCTGACGGTTTCCGTGTGCGAAATGATGTAGTTGCGCACCGCGCGCGCACCGAATTGCGCGCGGACCTCGCGCGCCTTCTCGAACACGCCGAGCTCGCTCTGCGCGAGCGCCGAGTATTCGATGTACGGCGAGCGCAGCGGGCGCGGATCGGCGAGCGCGGCGAGCAGCACGCGCAGCTTGTCTTCCTCGGCGAGGGCCGCATAGTCGGCCTCGACGCCCGCCCGCGCGAACAGTTCGGCCACCACCGCCTCGTGGATGTCGGAACTCTGGCGCAGGTCGATGCTCGCGAGATGGAAGCCGAACACTTCGGCCGCGCGCACGAGCGGCGCGAGGCGCGGGGCGGCGAGCGACGCGCCGTGGTGTTCGTCGAGCGACGCGGTCAGCACTTTCAGATCGGCGACGAACGCTTCGGAATCCTCGTACGGGATCGCGCGCACCGGCGGCGCGCCGCGGCCCGCGCTGCGCACCGGCACCGTGCCTTCGCCGAGACGCACGCGCGCGCTCGCGGCGAGCCGCGTGTAGATGCCGATCAGCGCGCGGCGATACGGTTCGTCGACGCGATGCGGCGACTGGTCGGGCGATGCGGCCGCGAGCGCCTTCACCGCGTCGTTCGCGCCGACCAGCAGGTTCGACACCGACAGCTCGGCGCCGAGCTTGTGCACCTGTTCCAGATAGTGCTCGAGGATCACCGCGGCCTGGCGGTTGATCGCCTCGTCGAGCGTCGCGGCCGTCACGTTCGGGTTGCCGTCGCGATCGCCGCCGATCCAGCTGCCCATCTGGAAGAACGCGGGCACGCGGGCCGACAGACCGTGCTCGGCGAGCGCGGCCTCGATGTCGCCGTACAGCGCGGGCAACTCGTCGAGGAACGTCGCGCGATAGTACGACAGCGCGTTCTCGATCTCGTCGCCGACCGTCAGGCGCGCGTCGCGCAGCATGCGCGTCTGCCACAGCGCGGTCACGCGCGCGCGCAGCATCGCTTCGTTGTACTGGCGCTCGCGCGCGGTCAGCTCCTGGTCGCGCTCGGCGAGCAGGCGCGCGATGTCGTGCTGCGCGTCGAGGATGCTCTTGCGCTGCACTTCGGTCGGGTGTGCGGTCAGCACCGGCACGATCAGCGCATCGTCGAAGAAGCGCTGCAGCAGGCGCTTCGACGCGTTGCCGGTGGTTTTCAGCTGGTCGAGCGCGTACGCGACCGTGCCCGGCTGCGGCGCGGAGCCGGCCAGCGCGTGGATGCGGCGGCGGCGGTTGTGGTGGCGGTCTTCCGCGATGTTCGCGAGGTGCGAGAAATAGCTGAACGCGCGCACGACGCTCACCGTCTGCTCGGGCGTCAGCTTGCGCAGCTTCTTCTCGAGCGTCTGCGCGGCTTCGCTGTCGTCCTCGCGGCGGAACTTGACCGCGGTCTGGCGGATCGTCTCGACCACGTCGAACACCGTATCGCCTTCCTGTTCGCGCACGACGTCGCCGAGCAGGCGGCCGAGGAAGCGGATGTCCTCGAACAGCGGGCGATCCTTGTCGTCGCGCGTGCGGGTGCCGGCCTTCGGCGCGACGGCATTGCGGGCGGGGCTCGGGGCTTTCGTCGCGCGTTTTGTCTGACGTATCGGGTCTTTCGGTTTCGTTGCCGTGGATTTCGTTGCCGTTTTCGCACGGCCGTTCGGGGCGGTGGCGACGGTGTCCGTCGAGGCATCGGGGGAGGGCAAGGCAGCATTGCGGCGCGCCGTACGCGCCGATCCGGAAGACTTCACGATGGGTTTCCTTGGGAAAGCTCGAGTCAAAAGGAACTGCGGAAACTGCGGGAACTGCGGTCAAGCAACCAGCTACGTGCGGCACGTCCGCACAACGGCGCCGCGACCCGCGCGGAAGCAGGCCGGGCGCAGGCTCCGGGCCCGGGCGGGCCGGGGCGTGCGTGCTACCATTGTTCGATCTTCAATCCCGTCCTTCGATGTTCCAGCAATGAATTCCGAGACCCCCGCGGCCGGGCCGCAGCAGGCACAGCCGCCCGCGACGTTGACGATTGCTTCGCGCGAGAGCCGCCTGGCGATGTGGCAAGCCGAACATGTGCGTGATGCGCTGCGCAAATTATATCCAGCTTGTGACGTGAAAATCCTCGGGATGACGACGCGCGGCGATCAGATTCTCGATCGCACGCTGTCGAAGGTCGGCGGCAAGGGCCTGTTCGTGAAGGAACTGGAGGCCGCGCTGGCCGATGGTCGCGCCGATCTCGCCGTGCATTCGCTGAAGGACGTGCCGATGGCGCTGCCCGACGGCTTCTCGCTCGCCGCGATCATGGAACGCGAAGACCCGCGCGATGCGTTCGTGTCGAACGACTACGCGTCGCTCGACGCGCTGCCGGCCGGCGCGGTCGTCGGCACGTCGAGCCTGCGCCGCGAGGCGATGCTGCGTTCGCGCTATCCGCACCTCGAGGTCCTGCCGCTGCGCGGCAACCTCGACACGCGCCTCGCGAAGCTCGACCGCGGCGACTACGCGGCGATCATCCTCGCGGCCGCCGGCCTGAAACGCCTCGGCCTCGAAACGCGGATCCGCGCGCTGCTCGACGTCGAAGCCAGCCCGCCGGCCGCCGGCCAGGGCGCGCTCGGCATCGAGATCGCCGCGCATCGCGACGACGTCGCCGCGTGGCTCGCGCCGCTGCACGACCCGCACACCGCGCTGGCCGTCGAGGCGGAGCGGATGGTGTCGCGCGCGCTCGGCGGCAGCTGCGAGGTGCCGCTTGCCGCGCACGCGGTGTGGCGTGCGGGCGAGCTGTACCTGACCGGCCGCGTGTCGACCACCGACGGCAAGCGCGTGCTGACGGCCGAGGCGTGCGGCGCGGTCGTGACCGTCGCCGATGCGCTCGCGCTCGGCCGCGCGGTGTCCGACGAGCTCGAGGCGCAAGGCGCGCTCGACATCGTCCAGGCGCTGCTCGCCGGCTCGCAGGCCGCGGGCAAGGGCGACGCCTGATGACGGGCGGCGCGCGCGCGTTCACCGCTGTCCTGACGCGTCCGGACGGCCAGTCCGACGCGCTCGCGTCGCAACTGGCCGACGCCGGCTGCGACGTGCTCGAATTCCCGCTGATCGATATCGCGCCGGTCGACGATCCGGCGCCGCTCGACGCCGCGTTCGCGGCGCTGGCCGACTACGCGCTGGTGATTTTCGTGTCGCCGAACGCGATCGACCGCGCGCTCGCGCGGTACGGCGCGATCTGGCCGAACGCGCTGCCGGTCGGCGTGGTCGGGCCCGGCAGCGTCGCGGCGCTCGAGCGTCACGGCATCGCGGCGCCCGCGCATCGCGTGATCGCGCCGCAGGCGCCGGCCGACGGCGGCGTGCCCCATTACGATTCGGAAAGCCTGTTCGCGAGCATCGACGCGGCGTTCGGCGGCGCGCAGGCGCTGGCGGGCAAGCGTGTGCTGATCGTGCGCGGCGACGGCGGGCGCGAATGGCTCGCCGAGCGCCTGCGCGAGGCCGGTGCTGACGTCACGCTCGTCGCCGCGTACCGGCGCGTCGTGCCGGAGCCGCGCGTCGGCGCGTGGGAGCGCGTGCACGCGCTGCTCGACGGCCAGCCGCACGCGTGGCTCGTCACGAGTTCGGAAGGCGTGCGCAACCTGCACGAACTCGCGCGGGCTCATCTGAACGATGCCGAGATCGACGCGCTGAAGCATGCGCCGCTCGTCACGCCGCACCCGCGGATCGAGCAGACCGCGCGCGCATTGGGTTTTGATAGGATTACGCTGACCGGCGCGGGCGATGAGCGCATCGTCCGCGCGTTTCGAACGATGGCCGACGAGGCCGTCCAACCGGCGACAGCCGTACCGGTGACTAAACGCATGACAGATACCAACGATTCCAAAAGCGTCGCTTCCCAGCCGGCCGCTGCATCCGCACCGCCGTCCAGCCCTCCTTATCTCGCGTCCGAGCCGCGTGCGCGCCGCGGCGGCAGCGCGGTGCTGTGGTTCGTCGTCGTCGTGCTCGGCTGCGCGGCAGGTGTCGGCGGCTATGCGCTGAACCGCAAGATCGACCGGCTCGACGGCACGTTCGTCGCGCGCCAGAAGGCGCTCGACGCGCAAGCGGCCGAAACGCGGATGAAGACCGAGCAGGCGCTCGCCAGCACGCACCAGGTCGACACGCAGCTCGCGCAGCTCGACGGCAAGCTTGCCGATGCGCAGAGCGCGCAGCAGGCGCTGCAGCAGCAATACCAGGACCTGTCGCGCAACCGCGATGCGTGGATGCTCGAGGAAGTCGACCAGATGCTGTCGAGCGCGAGCCAGCAGCTTCAGCTGACCGGCAACACGCAGCTCGCGCTGATCGCGCTGCAGAACGCCGACGCGCGTCTCGCGACGTCGCAGAGCGCGCAAGCCGTCACGGTGCGCAAGGCGCTCGCGCAGGACATCGAGAAGCTGAAGGCCGCGCCGGCGGCCGATCTCACCGGCCTCGCGATCAAGCTCGACGACGCGATCGCCAAGATCGACGCGCTGCCGCTGTCCGGCGAGGCGATCGTGCCGCACGCGGCGCCGAAGGCCGCGCCGGCCGAGCCGGCCTCGTCGGTCGCCGCCGGCGAGCCGCGCTGGAAGGTGTGGTGGCACGCGTTCTCGGCCGGCCTCGGCGAGCAATTGAAGGGCCTCGTGCAGGTGCGCCGGATCGACAACGCGGACGCGATGCTCGCGTCCCCCGATCAGGGCTACTTCGTGCGCGAGAACGTGAAGCTGCGCCTGCTCACCGCGCGGCTGTCGCTGCTGGCGCGCAACGACAGCGCGATGAAGGCCGACCTGCACGCCGCCCAGGCGTCGCTTGGCAAGTATTTCGATCAGGCATCGAAGGATACGCAGACCGTCGAGGATCTGCTCAAGCAGGTTGACGGCGCATCGCTGACGGTCGCGGTGCCGAACCTGAACACGAGCCTGAACGCCGTTCAGCAGTTCAAGAGCCGGGGGTAACGATGACGCTTCGAGGAATCGTCTGGCTCGCGGTCCTGTTCGCGATCGCCGCGGCGCTTGCGACCGTCGGCCGTTTCGACGCGGGGCAGGTGCTGCTCGTCTATCCGCCGTACCGGATCGACGTGTCGCTGAACCTGTTCGTGATCGCCATCGTCGTGCTGTTCATCGTCGTGTATGCGCTGCTGCGCATCGTGCGCAACATCTGGCGCATGCCGCAGCGGGTCGCCGCGTATCGGGCGCGTTCGCGCAACGAGAAGGCGCAGGCGTCGCTGCGCGACGCGATCGCGAACCTGTACGCGGGTCGTTTTTCGCGTGCCGAGAAGGCTGCGCGCGAAGCGATGTCGGTCGACGCGAACCTGGGCGCCGCGAGTCTCGTCGCGGCCACGGCCGCGCACCGGATGCACGAGTACACGCGCCGCGACGACTGGCTGTCGAAGGTCGACGCGCCCGAATGGCAGGATGCCCGCCTGCTCGCCGCGGCCGACATGCGCGCGGATGCACGCGACGCCGACGGCGCGCTCGCCGCGCTGGCCGACATGCAGGCCGGCGGCAAGCGCATTCACGCGCAGCAGGTCGCGCTGCGTGCGCAGCAGCAACTGAAGAACTGGGCCGAGGTGCTGAAGCTCGCGAAAGCGCTCGAAAAGCGCGAGGCGCTGCATCCGGCCGCGGCCGTGCGGCTGCGTCAGCAGGCCGCGGAAAACCTGTTGCGCGAACGCCGGCACGATCCGGATGCGCTGCTTGAGGTGTGGCAGTCGCTGTCGCCGGTCGAGCGCCAGTCGCCGCGCCTGGCCGATCTCGCGGCCGAGTTGCTGGTGCCGCTCGAGCGCCGCAACGAAGCGCGCCGCATCGTCGAGGACGCGCTCGCGCACAACTGGGATGCACGCCTGCTGCGCCGTTACCCGGACACGGCCGGCGCCGATGCGCTGCCGCTGATCCAGAAGGCCGAAGGCTGGAAGAAGGATCATCCGGACGATGCCGACCTGCTGTTCGCACTCGGCCGCCTCTGCCAGCAGCAGCAGTTGTGGGGCAAGGCGCAGTCGTTCCTCGAATCGGCGCTGAAGCTGGCCGACAACGAGGCGCTGAGGGTGCGCGCGCATCGTGCGCTCGCCCGCCTGTTCGAGCAGCTCGGCGAAACCGACAAGGCGGCGAAGCACTACCGCGAAAGCGCGCTCGCGATCACCGTGGTGTGACGCGGCGCTGCGCCGCTCGGCGCCGTGTAAAAAGCCCCGAACGCCGATCGGCCTTCGGGGCTTTTTTTCGTCCGTCGCGAGGCAGCAGGGTGCGCGGCGCGCGGGGCGTTACGCGCCGAGCCTGCGCAGCAGGTCGTCCTCGCTTGCGACGAACCACACCGATTGCCCGCGATTGCACTCGCGAACGAGCGCGCGCAGCGCTTCGCTGTGCGCGAGCCAGCGGTCGATGTCGCCGACGACGCCGAGCCGGACGCCGTAGTTGGCCAGCTTTTGCAGCACGGCGCCGGCCAGCTTGCTGTCGAGCCGGAAGAAGTCGTCGTGCAGCGAGTCGACGGGAACGGCGATCCAGTCGGCTTCATGCTCGTGTGCGAGCGCGACGAGATCGAGCGCGTCGCTTTCCCGCTGCACGAGGTCGGCGGAAGGATCGCGGACCAGCACGCGGCTGCCCGCCACCTGAACGATTCGATGGTGCATGTCGAGTGCTTCCGTCGATGAGAGAAAAGTGCGTAAGGCGTCGCGCTGCCCGCGGATGAAGTGAGGCTGCTCGGGAAGAAACCGCACCTGCGCGTGCGGCACGAGGCGCGTCAGGCGATCCCGCGTGTCGCGGGAATCGAGCATCACGTCGCGGCCGCCGACGATCGCCAGCACGGGCATGGACAACGTGCGGAGCATGGCGTCGTCGAATCGCGGAACCGGCTCGATGCGCGGACGAAAGCCGCGATCGATCGCGCGCATCAGGGCGAGCGCGTCCCGTTCGGCCGGCGTCGATGCCGGCGGCAGGCGACCCAGCACGCGCCGCCGCACGCATGCGCGCCCGGCATCGCCGAGCAGCAGCAGCGGCAGCGCCCACCACAGAAACGGCTTCTGCCTGCCGATGCCGGACGGGCAGAGCAGCGCGAGCCGGGTGACGCGCGTCGGCCGGCGCAACGCGAAGTCGAGCGCCGTGCGCGCGCCGAGCGAGATGCCGACGAACGCGGCGCGCGGCACCTGCAGACCGTCGAGCACGTCGTCGAGCCACTGCGCATAGGCGTCGCCCGCGAGCGGCGGCCGCGACGGCGCGCTCGGTCCCGCTTCGCCGATCACGTCGATCGCGTAGAGCCGGAAGTGCGTCGACCACGCGGCCGCGTGATGCTGCCAGCTTGCCGCCGTCGTCTGTGCGCCGTGGATCAGCACGACCGGCGGCGCGTGTTCGGGGCCACAGACGATCACGTGCGTCGCGCCAAGACGCGTTTGCACGGTGACGCGCCGATGTCCGGCCGGCCAGTGCGACAGCGCGGCCGCGTAAGCGGTGCGAATCGCGCGGGCATGGCGGGGTGACTTGAAGATTGCGCTCATGTCCCGCTTTGCTGAAGCAGCATGTCGAGCGACGACATCAGCGCGGCCGTGTCGGCCGGTGTCGCGGCCACGATGATCTTGACCACGCTCGACGCGGGATCGAACGTGACGTCGATTCGCACGGGGTCGACATACGAGGTGCGGCCGGACGCCATCGCGTGCAGCGATCGCGACAGGTACTGGTGCAGCGACTGCGACCCATCCGGAATGTCGACGATGCTGGTGACGCGCACCGCACGCGGCGCGGGGGCGGCCGGCTCCGTCCGGGCGAACGCGGCGAGGTCGACATCGAGGATGCGGTATGCGCGACCGACCCGCGTTGCGCGCAGCTTGCCGTCGCGAATGAACCGCAGGACGGTCTTCGGGTGGACGCGCAGGCGGGCGGCAGTGTCTTCGACGGTGTGGAACATGAGTTGTAGGTAATTCCCTGATTATCTTTATTGTTCCATATATGAAGGAGCATAAGGGAATATTTTGGTGATCAAGGGATTGTCGCCGGATGGGCGGGACATTCCGCCGATCGGGGTTGTGCCTGTCCGGAATCGAAAACGCCCCGGCGACCGGCAATGCCGGACGTCGGGGCGTATCGGGGGAAACGAGCCGGAAATCGGCCGGCGTGTTCGAGAAATCCGGGTGCGCCTTTACGCGCCGCGCGTCGTCACTTGTCGACGAGCCGCTTCGGCACCGACAGCGCCAGCAGCCCGCCGAGCACGAGGAACCCGGCCAGCATGTACATGCCCGCATCGTTGGCGCCTGTCGCCTGCTTGAGCCAGCCCATCAGGTACGGGCTCAGGAAGCCCGCGAGGTTGCCGATCGAGTTGATCATCGCGATGCCGGCCGCGGCGGCCGTGCCGCCGAGGAATGCGGTCGGCAGGCTCCAGAACAGCGGCAGCGTCGTCAGGATGCCGATCGTCGCGAGCGTGAGGCCCAGCATCGCGAGCGCGGTCTGGTGTGCCCAGACCACCGACAGCACGAGGCCGAGCGCGCCGATCGCGGCCGGAATCGCGAGGTGCCAGCGGCGTTCGCGGCGCTTGTCCGCGCTGCGCGCGATCAGGATCATCGCGACCACCGCCGCCGCATACGGAATCGCCGACAGCAGGCCGATCATGAACGTGTCGGTCACGCCCGTCGCCTTGATGATCGTCGGCAGCCAGAAGCCGACGCCGTAGAGCCCCATCACGAACGAGAAATAGATCAGCGCCATCAGCCAGACGCGCGGGCTCGACATCACGGCGCCGAGCGGCGGGTCTTCCTTGGTGGCTTCTTCCGCGTCGACGTTGCGGGCGAGCAGCGCCTTTTCTTCGTCGGTCAGCCACGTCGCCTTCGCGATCCGCTCGTCGAGCGCGAAGAACACGAGCACGCCGGCGAGCACCGACGGAATGCCTTCGAGCAGGAACAGCCATTGCCAGCCGTGCCAACCGCTCACGCCGTCGAACGCCTTCAGGATGAAGCCCGAGATCGGCCCGCCGATCACGCCGGACAGCGCGACGGCCGTCATGAAGAACGTCGTCATCCGGCCGCGCCGGTGCGCGGGATACCAGTAGGTGAGGTAGAGGATCACGCCGGGGAAGAAGCCTGCTTCGGCGACGCCGAGCAGGAAGCGCATCACGTAGAACATCGCGGGCGTCGTGACGAACATCGTCAGGATCGAGATCACGCCCCACGTCGCCATGATGCGGGCGATCCACACGCGGGCGCCCACCTTGTGCAGGATGATGTTGCTCGGCACCTCGAACAGGAAATAGCCGAAGAAGAAGATCCCTGCGCCGAGCCCGTACACCGTGTCGCTCAGGTTCAGGTCGCTCGCCATCTGCAGCTTCGCGAACCCGACGTTTACGCGGTCGAGATACGCGACCACGTAGCACAGCAGCAGGAGCGGCAGGAGCCGCCACGACACCTTGCGGTAGGTTGCTTCCTCGAATGCGCCGGACGAGCCCGGCAGCGACTGCGTCGATGTTGCCATGTTGTCTCCTGTCGATCGAGGTTGGCGCTTTGGCGCTTGCTTGGATCCCATGCTTTGCGGTCGATCCAAGTTGGCGCTTTGGCGGTTGCCCGGATCCCATGTACCGCTGTCGTTGTAGTTGGCCGGCGCAGACGCAGCGGCGCGTCCGATCCGGTTTCGTGCAAAGCAAGACGGGCGATCGTGCGGCCGGTACAACTAGATGCAACGTCCGCCGTCGACTTCGAGGCACACGCCGGTGATGAATTCGGCTTCGTCGGACGCCAGGTACAGCGCGGCGTTCGCGATGTCCTGCGGCGTCGAGAAGCGGCCGAGCGGGATCGTCGCGAGGAAGCGGCGGCGATTGTCCGGCGTGTCCTCGCAGCCCATGAACTCGGTCATCAGCGCGGTTTCGCCGAGCACCGGGTTGATGCAGTTCACGCGGATGCGATCGGCGCCGAGCTCGGCCGCGAGCGACTTGCTCGCGGTGATCATCGCGCCCTTCGTGCTGTTGTACCAGACGAGGCCCGGGCGCGGCCGCACGCCGGCCGTCGACGCGACGTTCACGAACACGCCGCCGCCCTGTGCGCGGAAATACGGCACGAAGGTCTGCACGCACCAGAACAGGCTCTTCATGTTGACCGCGTACACGCGGTCGAATTCGGCTTCCGTCACGTCGAGCACGGGCTTGTTGCGGTGCGTGGTGCCCGCGTTGTTCACGACGATCTGCACCGAATGGAAATCGTCGAGCGCGGCCTGCAGCAGCGCGCGCCAGTCGTCCTCCTTCGACACGTCGCCGGCCATCGCGATCGCCTTGCCGCCCGCGAGCGCGATCTCGCTCGCGACGCGCTCGGCCGCCGCGCCGTTCAGATCGTTGACGACGACGTTCGCGCCTTCGCGCGCATACGTCTTCGCGATGCCTTCGCCGAACCCCGAACCGCCGCCCGTGACGATGGCCGTCTTGCCGCTCAACCGCATGGTGTGTCTCCTGTACTTGTATCGAGTCGTTGCGCGCCGCGCGTTCAGCCGTGCCGGATCGCGATCGTCTTCAGCGCGGTGAAGCCGTACAGCGCCTCGAAGCCTTTCTCGCGGCCATGGCCCGAATGGCCGACGCCGCCGAACGGCAGCTCGACGCCGCCGCCCGCGCCATAGTTGTTGATGAACACCTGGCCCGCGCGCAGGCGCCGCGCAAGCCGCATCTGGCGCGCGCCGTCGCGTGTCCAGATGCCCGCGACGAGGCCGTACGGCGTGCCGTTCGCGAGCGCGACGGCTTCGTCCTCGTCGACGAAGCGCATCGCCGCGAGCACGGGGCCGAACACTTCCTCCTGCGCGAGCCGGTGCGACGGCGGCACGTCGCGCAACAGCGCGGGCGCCTGGTAGAAGCCGGTTTCGGGCGCGTCGGCGACGACCTGCCCGTGGCCGGCCATCGGAATGCCGTCGTGCTGCGCGTCGGACAGGAAATCCCACACGCGCTGCTGCTGCTTCGCGTTGATCAGCGGGCCGCAATCGAGATCGGCGCGGCTCGGGCCGACGCGCAGCCCGTTGAACGCGGTGGCGAGGCGCTCGACGAGCGGCTCGTACACCGCGCGCTCGATCAGCACGCGGCTGCCGGCCGAGCACGTTTGCCCGCCGTTCTGCACGATCGCGGACACGAGCACGGGCAGCGCCGCGTCGAGATCGGCATCGGCGAACACGATTTGCGGCGACTTGCCGCCGAGTTCGAGCGTGACGGGCACGTGGTTCTCGGCCGCCATCTGCGTGACCAGCTTGCCGGTGGCCGGCGAACCCGTAAACGAGATGTGGTCGATGCCCGGATGGCGGGCGAGCGCGGCGCCCGCTTCGTGGCCGTAGCCGGTGACGACGTTGAGCGCGCCGGCCGGCAGCCCGGCTTCGGCGGCGAGCTCGGCGACGCGCAGCACGGACAGGCATGCGTCCTCGGCCGGCTTGACCACGCATGCGTTGCCGGCGGCCAGCGCCGCGCCGACGCTGCGCCCGAAGATCTGCATCGGGTAGTTCCACGGCACGATATGCCCCGTGACGCCGTGCGGCTCGCGCACCGTCAGCACCGTGTAGCCGGCCTGGTAGGGGAGGGTTTCGCCGTGCAGCTTGTCGGCGGCGCCCGCGTAGAACTCGAAGTAGCGCACGAGCGCGGCTGCATCGGCGCGCGCCTGCTTCAGTGGCTTGCCGGTGTCGCGTGCCTCGATCGCGGCGAGTTCCTCGATCGAATCGGCCACGCGCGCCGACAGCCGCATCAGCACGCGGCCGCGTTCGGCGGCGCTCGCGGCGCCCCACGGGCCCGCGAACGCGTCGCGGGCCGCGGAGACCGCGCGCTCGACGTCGGGCGCGGTGCCGCGTGCGATCGTCGCGAACGGCTGTCCGTCGGACGGATCGACGACCGCGATGGTTTCCAGTTGCGCGGGCAACGTCCATTCGCCCGCGATGAAGTGCTTCGCCTCTTCCATGTCTCCTCCTGTCGACCCAAGTTAGCGCTTTAGCGCTTACTTGGGTCCCATGCAAAGCGGTCGACGCAAGTTAGCGCTTCAGCGCTCGCTCGGATCCCATGCATCGCAGTCGACCCGGTCAGCACTTTGGCACCGACTCGTGCCTATGCTTTGCGATCGACGTGCCGCGCCGCCGCCGGTTCGACGCCCGGACATCCGGAACGATTATCGCGCCGATCGTCATCCGGACGCCACCGGTCGATTGGCTATAATGGCGCATTCCTTTTGGGGAATGCCCGCGGCCATGCATCGGCCGCGGCGCCCTGTCCCGAATTCCCATCGACCTACAGAGAGTGCTCATGAGCTTCAATCATGTTCCGGCCGGCAAGGACCTGCCGCAAGATTTCAACGTGATCATCGAGATTCCCGCGCAAAGCGATCCGGTGAAATACGAGGCGGACAAGGAACTGGGCCTCCTCGTCGTCGACCGCTTCATCGGCACGGGCATGCGCTACCCGGTGAACTACGGCTACATCCCGCAGACGCTGTCGGGCGACGGCGATCCGGTCGACGTGCTGGTGATCACGCCGTTCCCGCTGCTGGCCGGCTCGATCGTGCGTTCGCGCGTGCTCGGCATGCTGCAGATGACCGACGAGTCGGGCGTCGACGCGAAGCTGGTCGCGGTGCCGCACGACAAGATCTGCCCGATGACGGCGAACCTGAAGACGATCGACGACGTGCCCGAGTACCTGAAGGACCAGATCAAGCACTTCTTCGAGCAATACAAGGCGCTCGAGAAGGGCAAGTGGGTGAAGGTCGAAGGTTGGGCCGGCATCGAAGCCGCGCACAAGGAAATCACCGACGGCGCCGCGAACTACAAGAAGTAAGCGGCGTGCCGGCCGGCGGCCGGCACGTACGGAACGCGAACCGCGCGTGTCTCCTCAGGAGGCCGCGCGGTTTTGTTTTGCGCGCGCGGTTTTCCGGCGGGCGGACGCGGAGACGGGCGGGAGCGGGGTGGCCGGTGCTTTCCTCGCGCGTTTCGCGCGGGACGCGGCAACGGACGGAGCGGCGGCTTCGGCGGCTTGCGTGGCCGCTGGACGGCGGCGGGCCGGTGCGGAAGCGGCGTCTTCGCGTACGTTCGCGGCGGCTGGTTTGCCAGCGGCGGCCGGCGCCTTCGTTTTTGACGACGCGGATGCGGGCGGCAGGCCGGGTTTCTTTACCGGTGTGCCACGCGACGCGGTCGTTTTTGCGGCTGCATCGCCGTCGGCTTTGGCACGTTTCGCGCCCGGCCCGGCTTGATTTGGCTTCGTCGACTTCGCGGCTTGTTTGCCCTTCGCCGTTTTCGCCTTCTTCGCGGCCGTTGCAGCCCCGCCGACTTTCCCGGCCTTCACCTCTTTCCCGGCCACCTGTTCCGTTGCAGCCGTCTCCGCCGCATCGCCGACATTTTCCGCCTTCCCTTTCTTCCGCCCGCGCGCCGTCGCCTTCGTCCGGGCCGTGTCTCCGCTCTCGTCGCGTGACGTGACGACCACCGGCAACACCGATTCCAGCGTCCGCAACCCGGCCGCCAGCTCGCGCTTTTTCGCGGGCGTGAGCCGCTTCACCCAGTATTCGGCGCGCGACGCGCTCGACCGGTCGGGCAGCGCAAACGCCGCGAGCACCGCGCGCGGCTTGCGCGAGCGCGTGTAGCGCGCGCCCTTGCCGGACGCGTGTTCGTCGAAGCGCGCGGCGACGTCGGTCGTGATGCCCGTGTAGACGCTGTCGTCGGCGCATTCGATCAGATACAGAAACCAGGACATGGCAGGGCGGCGGGATGCGAAGCCGCCAGTGTCTCAGAAAAAACGGGCGTCAACGCCGCCGGCTGCCGTGCCCGTCGCGAAAGCGGCTCGGCGCCGCGCCGAGTTCGCGCGTGAAGAAGCGCGTGAACGCGCTCGTCGATCGGAAGCCGACGCGCACGCCGATCTCGCCGATCGGCAACTGCGTGTTGAGCAGCAGGTCGCGCGCCTCGCCGAGCCGCGCCTGCGCGACGAGCGCATGGAAACCGACCGCTTCGCGATGCAGGCGTCGGCGCAACGTCCAGCGCGACATCGCGAAGCGCGTGCAGACGTGCTGCATCAGCGTATCGGTCGGCACGTCGGCGGCGTCGGACGTGCGCAGCCAGTCGCGCACGCATTGCTCGACCGACGCGCCGAACGTCGAACGAGCGCGCACGCGCTCGCGTGCGGCGTCGGCCGCATGCCGCTGGATGCCGGCAAGCGGCGCGTTGTAGCGCTCGAACGGCGTGTCGAAGTGCGCGGAGCGCAGCACGAGGCGGTTGTGCGCGGCATCGAACGACACCGGCGCCCCGAGCATGTCGCGTAGCGCGGCAACGGGCGCGAACGCGCGGCCGGCGAATTCGGCGTCGTGAATGCGCGCGCGCGGATCGTACAGGCGTGCGAGCGCCGCGAGGATCGCGAGGTTGGCGAACGCGCTGCCCGCGTGCCGGCCGTTGCCTTCGTTCACGTATTCGAGTGCGATCGCGTCGCCGTTCTCATGCGCGAAGACCCAGTCGACGTTGCCGATCAGCTCGCGATAGCGCAGGTAGCCGTGCAGCGCGTCGCGCAGCGTCGCCGCGTTGCACGTGACGCCCGCGAGTTCGGGAAACGGCACGAGCCACGGCTCGACCTGCGGCGGCGGGCGGTGCCACGACAGCGGCCAGTCGTTCGTCAGTTGCATCGCGGCCACGTGCCGGTCGCCCGCGATGCGGCGCATGTCGTCGGCGAGCTCGGCTGGCCCGATGCCGAGCGTCTCGTAAAGCGGTGCGGGATCGATGCCGTTCATGCGCGCGTCTTCGCACAGCCAGCGGTAGATCCGGACGGATACCGATTTCTGTTGCAGCTCCATGTCTGTCTCCCTGTCGTCATGCCGTTCGGGTTTGTCCCCGCTGCGAGAGGTCAACGCATGCTCCCGCCGGTCAAGCGTGGTGACCGGTCGATTTTTAGACTTGGACGCTGGAGTGAGGCGACAAGTACAACAGAACGATTCTGGAGGATCAATGAAAACTTCGCTGTTCCGGTGTTCGACGATTGCGTCCGCGTGCGCGCTCACGGTGCTGCTCGCATCGTGCGGCGGCGACGACATTCACGCCCCGACCGACCCCGACGCGACAGCCGATCAGCGCGCGGCCGCGCTCGTCGCGCAACTGACGACCGACGAGAAGCTGCAGCTCGTGCATGGCACGGGCATGCCCGCGCTCGGCCTGGGCGGCCCGTTTCCGGCCGGCGCGCTGAACGGCGCGAGCTACATCCCGGGCGTGCCGCGGCTCGGCATTCCGGCGGTCAGCAGCGCCGATTCGGCGGGCGGCGTGAACGTCAAGAATGCGCGCGTGACCGCGCTGCCCGCGCCGGTCGCGCTCGCGGCGACGTGGGACCCGGCGCTTGCGGGCACCTACGGCACGCGCATCGCGCTCGAACTGCGCGCGCTCGGTTTCGCGGAAGGGCTCGGCGGCGGCGTGAACCTCGCGCGCGAGCCGCGCAACGGCCGCACCTTCGAATACATGGGCGAGGACCCGGTGCTCGCGGGCACGCTGAGCGCCGCGCGCACGCAGGCCACGCAGGCGCAGAAGGTGAGCGCGACGATCAAGCATTTCGCGTTCAACGATCAGGAAACCAACCGGATGACGGTCGATTCGGTCGTCGACGAGCGAACCATGCGCGAGGCCGAACTGCTCGCGTTCGAGATCGGCGTGAAGGACGGCCAACCGGGCAACGTGATGTGCTCGTACAACAAGCTGAACGGCGTGTATGCGTGCGAGAACCCGTATTTGCTGACGACGGTGCTGAAGAACGAATGGGGTTTCAAGGGCGTCGTGCAGTCCGACTGGGGCGCGACGCATTCGACGGTCGCGGCCGTGCAGGCCGGGCTCGACGAGGAACAGCCGGGCGCGGCCGACGACGGCAACGCGCCGCTCGGCTCGTACTTCAATTCGAAGCTGCGCGCGGCGCTGCAGGCCGGCAGCGTATCGGCCGCACGGCTGAACGACATGGTGCAGCGCAAGCTGCGCACGCTGATCCGCATCGGCGTGATGGACGCGCCGCCGAAGCCGGGCGGCGCGATCGACGAAGCCGCCGGCAACGCCGATGCGCTCGCGATCGCACGGCAGGCGGCGGTGCTGCTGAAGAACGCGGCCGCGCCGGGCGACGCGCAACCGGTGCTGCCGCTCGCCGCAGGCGCGCTCAAGTCGGTCGTCGTGATCGGCGGGCATGCGGACGCGGGCGTGCTGTCGGGCGGCGGCTCGGGTGCGGTGCCCGCGATCGACGGCAACGCGGTGACGTCGTGCCAGCAACCGGCCGACATGCTGTTCGGCGGGTGCGCGACCTGGTACAAGTCCGCGCCGCTTGCGGCGATTCGCGCGAAGGCGCCGAACGCGTCGGTCAGCTATCTCGACGGGACCGACGCGAATGCCGCGGCGAGCGCGGCCGCACAGGCCGATGTCGCGATCGTGTTCGCCACGCAGTGGCAGACGGAAGGGCTCGACCTCGCGAGCCTGTCGCTGCCCGATGCGAAGGCGGACCCGTACAACCAGCAATACGACCAGAACGCGCTGATCGCCGCGGTCGCCGCGAAGGCCAGGCGCGTGATCGTCGTGCTCGAGAACGGCAGCCCGGTGTTGATGCCGTGGCTCGCGAACGTGCATGGCGTGCTGGACGTGTGGTATCCGGGCGCGCAAGGCGGCCAGGCGATCGCCGACCTGCTGTTCGGCGACGCCAACCCGTCGGGCCGGCTGCCGCTCACGTTCCCGAAGCAGGAGGCCGACCTGCCGCAGCCGACGATCGATCCGTCGAACCTGCAGAACGTCTATGCGGAAGGGCTCGCGTACGGCTATCGCTGGTTCGACGCGAAGGCGATCGAGCCGCTGTTCCCGTTCGGCTACGGGTTGTCGTACACGACCTATGCGTTGTCGGCGATGTCCGCGCAGGCGGATGCCGCGGGCAACGTGACGGTCGGCGTGACGGTGACGAATACCGGTGCGCGCGCCGGGACGCACACGGTGCAGATCTACGCGGCGCTGCCCGCGTCGCTCGGCGAGCCGCCGAAGCGGCTCGTCGGCTGGACCCAGGTCGCGCTGCAGCCGGGCGAGGCGCGCACGGTCAGCGTCGCGGTGCCGGCGCAGCGCTTCGCGGTGTGGGATGCGAGCGCGCACGCATGGCGGATCGGCGCGGGCAGCTACGGGCTGTCGGCGGCCGCGTCGTCGCGCGATCCGCTGGCGCTGTCGCAGACGGTGACGCTCGCCGCGCACTGAACCGGCTGAGGCGGACGACAGGCGGCGAGGCCCCAGCGTGGCTTCGCCGCCTGCGCGGCGCGCCGGATGACGCTAGCCGGTGTTGCGCCGGAACGGATCGTGTTCGCGCAGTTCGTCGACGTACGCGTGGACATGCTCGGTCTCGCGTTCGAGAAAGCGCGCGACCGCATCGGAAAACGCCGGATGCGCGAGCCAGTGCGCGGAGTGCGTGACGGTCGGCAGGAAACCGCGCGCGAGCTTGTGCTCGCCCTGCGCGCCGCCTTCGAACGTATCGAGCCCGGCCTCGATGCAGAATTCGAGCAACTGGTAGTAGGCGGTTTCGAAATGCAGGCAGGGCACGTGCTCGATCGCGCCCCAGTAGCGGCCGTACAGCGTGCCGCCGCCGTGCTCGCCGCGCCGGTACACGGCGAGCGCGCTCGCGATCGGCTTCCCGTCGGCTTCCGCGATCACGAGCAGCAGGTTCTCGGGCATCGTCGCGCCGATCGTGCGGAAGAAGTCGAGGTTCAGGTACGGGCTCGAATAATGTTCGCGGTACGTTTGCCGATAGCAGCGCGAGAAGAAACGCCAGTCGGCGTCGGTGATCTGGTCGCCGGTGAGCCGCCGGAAGGTCACGCCCGCGTCGTGCACCTTGCGCCGCTCCGCGCGGATGTTCTTGCGCTTCTTCTGTTCGAGCGTGCCGAGGAAATCGTCGAAGTGACGGTAGCCGTCGTTGAGCCAGTGGAACTGTACGCCTTCGCGCAGCATCATCCCCATCGATTCGAGCAGCCGCGCTTCGTCGCCGGTCGGGAACAGCACGTGCAGCGACGACACGTCGCTCTGCTCGGCGAACGCCAGCAGCGTGGCCGCGAGCCGGCGGCGCGCGTCGTCGTCGGCCGCGAGCAGCCGCGTGCCCTGCACCGGCGTGAACGGCACCGCGCACAGCAGCTTCGGGTAATAGGGCAGGTCGTTGCGCTGGTATGCGTCGGCCCACGCCCAGTCGAACACGTATTCGCCGTACGAATGCTGCTTCGCGTAGACGGGCGCCGCGGCCGCGAGCCGGCCGGTGCGCGCGTCGGTCAGCGTGACGAAGTGCGGCGACCAGCCGGTGTCGTCCACCGCGCAGCGCGCGACGTGCAGCGCGTCGAGGAATTCGTGGCGCAGGAACGGCGTGGGCTGCGCGTCGCCCGCGAGCAGCGCGTTCCATTCGTCGGCCGGCACCTCGGCGGGGGACGACAGGATGCCCGTGCGATAATCGATGCGTTCGTGTTTCAAGCGTGAATCCGTACCGTTGGATGTTGCCGGATGCGGGCCGCCGTGGCCCGCGCCCGGATCGATTTCGTCAGCCGTTCAAGGCGCGCCGCCGGGTTGCGCCGATCCCGCCATGAAGACCCGACTCGCTCTCGCCCAGATCAACGTCACCGTCGGCGATTTCGCCGGCAACGTCGCGCGCATCGCCGCCGCCGCGCGCGCCGCGCACAACGATGGTGCGCAACTGATGGTCGCCCCCGAACTCGCGCTATCCGGCTATCCACCCGAAGACCTGCTGCTGCGCCCCGCGTTCTACGCGGCGGCGGCCGCCGCGCTCGATGCGCTCGCCGACGCGCTGAAGGCGTTCGACGGGCTCGCGGTGCTGGTCGGCCATCCGTTGCGCGGTGCGGGCAGGGGGGCGGGCAGCGCATCAGCCGTCGATGGTAATGCAAACCGCCCGATCGAGCGCGGCGTGCCGCCCACCGATACCTTCAACGCGGTGTCGCTGATCGTCGGCGGCGAGATCGTCGGCACCTATCGCAAGCAGGATCTGCCGAATGCCGAGGTGTTCGACGAGAAGCGCTATTTCGCGACCGACACCGAGCCGCTCGTATTCGAGCTGAACGGCGTGAAATACGGCGTGATCATCTGCGAGGACGCGTGGCACGCGTCGGCCGCGCAGATCGCGAAGGCGGCCGGCGCGCAGGTGCTGCTGATCCCGAACGGTTCGCCGTATCACATGAACAAGGAGGCGGTGCGCATCGACATCCTGCGCGCGCGGATTCGCGAGACCGGCCTGCCGATGGTGTACGTGAACCTCGTCGGCGGCCAGGACGAGCTCGTGTTCGACGGCGGTTCGTTCGTGCTCGACGGCGAGGGCGCGCTCGTCGCGAAGATGCCGCAGTTCGACGAAGGGCACGCGATTGTCGAATTCGACGGCGCGCGGCCGCTGCCCGGCGCGATCGCGCCCGAGCTGTCGACGCACGCGCAGGTGTACCGCGCGCTCGTGACCGGCGTGCGCGACTACATCGGCAAGAACGGCTTTCCCGGCGTGCTGATCGGACTGTCGGGCGGCGTCGATTCGGCGCTGGTGCTGGCCGTCGCATGCGATGCGCTCGGGCCCGAGCGCGTGCGCGCGGTGATGATGCCGTCGCGCTTCACGGCCGACATCTCGACCACCGATGCGGCGGAGATGGCGCGGCGCGTCGGCGTGCGCTACGACGAGATCGCGATCGCGCCGATGTTCGATGCATTCCGCGCCGCGCTCGCGGGCGAATTCGCGGGCCGCGCGGAAGACGCGACGGAGGAGAACATCCAGGCGCGCATCCGCGGCACGCTGCTGATGGCGCTGTCGAACAAGTTCGGCTCGATCGTGCTGACGACCGGCAACAAGAGCGAGATGGCGGTCGGCTACTGCACGCTGTACGGCGACATGGCCGGCGGGTTCGCGGTGATCAAGGACATCGCGAAGACCCTCGTGTACCAACTCTGCCGCTACCGCAACGAAACGACCGATTACGCGCTGCGCGACGTGATTCCCGAGCGGATCCTGACGCGCGCGCCGTCGGCCGAGCTGCGCGAGAACCAGACCGACCAGGACAGCCTGCCGCCGTACGACGTGCTCGACGCGATCATGCGGATGTACATGGAAGAAGACCGGCCGCTCGCCGAGATCGTCGCGGCCGGCTACGCGCAGGCCGACGTCGAGCGCGTGACGCGGCTTATCAAGATCAACGAATACAAGCGCCGGCAGGCGCCGATCGGCATCCGCGTCACGCATCGCGCGTTCGGGCGCGACTGGCGCTACCCGATCACGTCGCGCTTCACCGAACGGCTCGATTGACCGGTGCTGGGCCGGATGCGGCCCGCCGGCTTACAATCGGGAACGCGATTTTTTCATCCAAACGAGCATTGAGGGACACCCATCATGAAACGCATCACCGCCATCATCAAGCCGTTCAAGCTGGACGAAGTCCGCGAAGCGCTCGCCGAAGTGGGTCTCACGGGCCTGACTGTGACGGAAGTGAAGGGCTTCGGCCGCCAGAAGGGCCATACCGAGCTGTATCGCGGCGCCGAATACGTGGTCGACTTCCTGCCGAAGATGAAGATCGAGGTGGTCGTCGCGGAAGCGCAGGTCGATCAGGTGATCGACGCGGTGATCGGTGCGGCGCGCACCGGCAAGATCGGCGACGGCAAGATCTTCGTGTCGGACGTCGAGCGCGTGATCCGCATCCGTACCGGCGAAGAGAACGAAGCGGCCGTCTGAGCGCCGCGTCCGCTCGATTCGGTCAAGCGCGGCCGAATCGACCGATCGGGCAACGGGTCGCACGAATCCGGCCCACCAAGAAAAAACGGTGCGGATACCCGTTTGGGTACCGCACCGATACGCGCCTCTCGCAGCAGCGTGGAAAGTGTTGTCGATTCGTTCTTTGACGGCGCCTGATCAGAACAGGTGCTGGATACCGGCGTAGACGCCGGTCTGGCTGCCGCCCGGATGCGGGTTGCCGGTCGACACGGCGGTGCCTGCACCGTTCGCGTTCAGGCCGAAGTTCGCCGACGAGCTGTTGCGCACCGTCGCGGCCTGCAGGTCGAACAGCGTGCGCTTCGAGATGTTGTACGAACCGCCGATCGTGTAGATGTTCGCGTTGCCGCCGCCGTGGTTCGCGTTCACGTGATACACGGCCGCGATCAGCGCCGCTGCCGGCGTGGCCTGCCACGTCACACCGCCCCACACCTGTTGCGTACCCGTCACGCCGGCGTTCACTGCCGGGCCGCCGCTGCCGTCGGCGCGCGATGCCTGGTAGGCCGCCTGCAACTTGAACTGGCCGAGGAACACGTTCACGCCCGCGAAGTATTCACGCGAGTAGTTGAACACGTCCGAGAAGCGGCCGTTGCTGTCGCGCGTTTCGTCGTAGATGCCGCGCAACTGGAACAGCGAGTTCGTGTAGGTGACCTGACCGCCCATTGCACGGCCCGGTTGGCCGGCCGTCGTGTTGCCGTTGAAGCTGGTCGAGTTCGAGAACGAGAACTGGCCGTAGAAGTCGAGGCCGTAGAGCGACGGCGACTGGTACGACACGTTGTTGCTGGTCTTGTTCCAGTTGCGGCCGCGCACCAGCGAGGCCGTCGACCAGGCCGACTGGCCGAACGGGTCGAAGTCCCACACGCCGTTGGCGATCGCGAGCTCGCGACCCAACAGCAGCGTACCGTAGCGTTCGTTCGAGATACCGACGGTCGCGAAACGATCCCAGATCGAGCCGCTCGTGCCCAGGCCGCCGTTCATCGTGTTGAACGCGCCTTCGAGGTGGAACAGGACCTTGTTGCCGCCGCCGATATCCTCGCTACCCTTCAAGCCCCACAGGCTCGTGCCCCAGTCGCCGCTTTCCGCGCGCACTTGGTGGCCGTTTTGCAGGCCGTTCAGGTATTCGATGCCTGCATCCAGGCGGCCATACAGCGTGACGCTGCTCTGCGCGTGCGCCGTCACCACCCCAGCAGCCATCAGCGCGGCCGCGACCAAAGCTTTCTTCATCATCTCCTCCATACCCTGTCAAAAAGTCAACCCAGACTGCACGAGATGCCCGGAGCGCGAGCGCCGGGCAAAAGCGGGATAACCAGGGAGACCTCGTGCAGGGCTGGTAAGCGCGGCACGCGGGCAAGCAGACGGAAAACCGTTGAGCGGTCCCGCGCAGCCGGGTCGGCCTGCGGGGTCTCCTTGTTGTGTCGTGAAGCTAAACTACATTTCACGAACTTCGTTTTGCTACTTTGGTTACTAATTTAGCAAAAATACAATTTTGTGGCGATGGAAATCGTTGTTTGACTAACCGCTGTCGCCAAATTGCCATGCAACACGGTGCGCAAGCGGGGAGCCAAGGGTGCTCGATTTCCGGAAAACCCTTGTGCCATAAGGGAGACATGGATTCCACGGACGTGGGTCAAGGATTGCCACTATTGACGTTGCAAAGGCGCCGGCGTAAGCGCGAAAGTCGCGAAACAGGTAAGTATTTCGTAATGATCCGGGCGATTGCCGCCATTGCTGGCGGGTGCCGGAAACACCCGGCCGGCAACGCGCCGCGGCTAGTCCGGGTTCGGCCGTGCGTCGAGCAACTGCGCGCGAATCCAGCGATGCGCATCGGTTCGCGCATGCTTCGCATGCGAGTAGACCTTCACCGTGTAGCGCGGGATCTCGAACGGCGCCGGGAAGATGCGGATCGGCGCCGCGTGCCGCAGCGCCTGCGCGGCGCGATTCGGTACGGTCATCAGGAGTGCCGACTCCGCGATCACGAACGGCGCGGCCAGCACGGTCGGCAACTGTACGGCCACATGCCGCGCGAGGCCGAGCCGGTCGAGCACGTAGTCGACGACGCCGCGCGACTCGTTCCACGGCGTGACGACCACGTGGCGGGCCGCCAGATACTGGTCGAGCGTCAGCCGCCGGCGGATGTCCGGATGCGTGGCGCTCGCGATCACGACGTAGTCGTCGGAGAACCAGTCGAAATCCTCGATGCCCGGCGCGTCGGCCGCCGATTCCTCGTGGTAGCCGAGCGCGAAGTCGATGCGGCCGGCCGCGAGCTCGTCGACGGAAATCTTGCGGTCCGAATGGACCACGCGGATCCGCAGGTGCGGCGCCACGTGCTGGATGCGGGCGAGGAACGCCGGCAGCACCGCGAACGCGGTGTAGTCGGTCGCGGCGAACACGAACGTACGGTCGCTTTGCGCCGGGTCGAAGCGGCGCGCGCGGGCGAGTCCCTTCGACATCGCGTCGAGCGCGTCGCCGGCCCACGTGGCAATGTCGTCGGCGCGCACGGTCGGCTGCATTTCGTTGCCGAGGCGCACGAACAGCGCATCGCCGATCGCGTCGCGCAGCCGGGCGAGCGCATGGCTCAACGCCGACGGGCTCAACGCGAGCTCGTGCGCGGCCGCCGCGACCGACCGGTGGCGATACAGCGCATCGAACACGAGCAGCAGGTTCAGGTCGAGACGGCGGAGATCGGGATGCATCATGTTCAGGTCCGGATGAAGAAACTGCACTTCCTGCAGGCGCCACATGAACGTAGCATGACGGTTTGAGCGGCGCCAGCGCGGGGGCGCGGGGCCGCCTTTCCGTTTCACATCCGGGCTGGAGGAGGGCTCAACCCGTGCAAATCGATATCCGTTCCGCCACCGTCGCCGACGTGCCGCTGATCCTGCGCTTCATCACCGAGCTGGCCGTCTACGAGAAGGCGGAGCACGAAGTCGTCGCGACGCCCGAATCGCTCGAACGCAGCCTGTTCGGCGAAGGCTCGCCGGCGCGTGCGCTGATGTGCGAGGTCGACGGCGAGCCGGCCGGCTTCGCCGTGTATTTCTTCTCGTATTCGACGTGGCTCGCGCGGCAGGGGCTGTATCTGGAGGATCTGTACGTATCGCCGCGTTTTCGCGGCGCCGGCGCGGGGCTGCGGCTGCTGAAGGCGCTCGCGCGGATCGCGGTCGAGTCGGGCTGCGGGCGTTTCGAATGGAGCGTGCTCGACTGGAACGAGCCGGCGATCCGCTTCTACGAGAGCGTCGGCGCGGCGCCGCAGAGCGAATGGGTGCGTTACCGGCTGGCGGGCGACGAACTGCGCGCGTTCGCCGACGGCATGCCGGTGAGCGCCGCGTAAACGCAAAACGGGCGCCGCGCGGCGAACCGCGGGGCGCCCGTTCGGGCGGGGTGCGCGACGGGCGTTACTTGAGGCTGCCCGACAGGAACGCGCGCAGGCGCTCGCTCTTCGGGTTCGCGAGCACCTCGGCCGGCACGCCTTCTTCCTCGACGCGCCCCTGGTGCAGGAACATCACGTGATTCGACACGTTGCGCGCGAAGCCCATTTCGTGCGTGACGACGATCATCGTGCGCCCTTCCTCGGCCAGCTTCTGCATCACCTTCAGCACTTCGCCCACCAGTTCCGGGTCGAGCGCCGAGGTCGGCTCGTCGAACAGCATCACGTCAGGATGCATCGCAAGCGCCCGCGCGATCGCCACGCGCTGTTGCTGGCCGCCCGACAGATGCGACGGATACTGCTTCTCGACGCGCGGCGCGAGGCCGACCTTCTCGAGATACTCGCGCGCACGGTCCTCGGCTTCCTTCTTCGGGATGCCGAGCACGTTCACCGGCGCTTCCATCACGTTCTCGATCACGTTCATGTGCGACCAGAGGTTGAAGTGCTGGAACACCATCGACAGCTTGGTGCGCACGCGCTGCAGCTGTTTCGTATCGGCCGCGCGCAATGCGCCCGTCTTGTCGAGCGCGGTGCGCACTTCCTCGCCGTCGACGAAGATGCGGCCCGCGTTCGGCTGCTCGAGGAAATTGATACAGCGCAGCATCGTGCTCTTGCCGGAGCCGGACGAGCCGATCACGCTGATCACGTCGCCCGAGTTCGCCCTCAGCGACACGCCTTTGAGCACCTCGTTATCGCCGTACCGCTTGTGGAGATCGTCGACGAAAAGCTTTTGAGTCTGGGAATTCATCAATATTCCTGCGGAAACTTACTTGCCTTGCGGGCGCAGATACGCGAGCCAGCGGCGCTCGGCCTGGCGGAACAGCCACACGAGCGTGAACGAGATCACGAGGTAGAGCAGGGCGGCGATGCCGAACGCGTGGAACGACATGTAGGTCGCCGAGTTCACGTCGCGCGCGATCTTCAGGATGTCCGGCACGGTCGCGGTGAACGCCACGGTGGTCGCGTGCAGCATCAGGATCACTTCGTTGCTGTACAGCGGCAGCGCGCGGCGCAGCGCCGACGGCAGGATCACGCGGCGATACATCGTGAACGGGGACATCCCGTACGCGCGCGCGGCTTCGATCTCGCCGTACGACGTCGCCTTGATCGCGCCCGCGAAGATTTCGGTGGTGTACGCGCACGTGTTCAGCGTGAACGCGAGCAGCGTGCAGTGCATTCCATCGCGGAAGAACGCATCGAGCATCGGCGTGCCGCGCACGGCCTGCAGGCTGTACAGGCCCGTGTAGCAGAGCAGCAGCTGCACGTAGAGCGGCGTGCCGCGGAACACGTACGTGTACAGCCACACGGCGCCCGACAGCCACTTCTTCTTCGACACGCGCGCGACGGCGAGCGGCACCGACAGGCAGAAGCCGAGGCCGATCGACACGACCAGCAGCCACAGCGTGATCGCGACACCCGTGATGCGATAGCCGTCGGTGTAGAGATAGTTGCGCCAGTATTCTTGGATGAGTTCGATCATAGGTCAGCCTTGCGGACACCGGTCGAGTAGCGCTTTTCGAGCCACATCAGCACGAAGTTCGAGATCGTCGTGATGGCCAGGTAGACCGCGCCCGCGATCAGCGTGAAGAAGAAGAACCGCAGCGTGCCCTTGCCGGCGTCCTGCGACGCCTTCACGACGTCGGCCAGGCCGATGATCGACACGAGCGCGGTCGACTTCACGAGTACCTGCCAGTTGTTGCCGATCCCCGGCAGCGCGAAGCGCATCATCTGCGGGAACATGATCCGCGTGAACACCTGCCAGTTCGTCATCCCGTATGCGCTGCCGGCTTCGAGCTGGCCGCGCGGCACCGACAGGAACGCCCCGCGGAACGTCTCCGTGAAGTACGCGCCGTAGATGAAGCCGAGCACGAGCACGCCGGCGAGGAACGGGTCGATGTCGATCTGGTCCCAGCCGAGCGCGTCGGTCGCCATGTTCAGCCAGATCTGCAGGCTGTAGAACAGCAGCAGCATCAGCACGAGATCGGGCACGCCGCGGATCAGCGTCGTATAGACGGTGCCGATGCCGCTCGTCACCCGGTTGCGCGACAGCTTCGCGCCGGCGCCGAGCAGCCCCAGCAGGAACGACAGCGCAAGCGAAAGCACCGCCAGTTTGACGGTTTGCCAGGTGCCGGCGAGGATCAGCGGGCCGTAGCCTTGTAGAAACATATGGGGTCCCTGGTGTGGTCCCTGAGGGCGCACGCGGTGCGCCGCGAAAGACGCGTCCGCCAAGCTGCGCGGAACGCCCCGTGCATATCATGACCGTCCGCCCCGGCAACGGTGCCGGGCCCGCCCGTCGCGCGAGCGGCGGGCAAGGGAGCGGGCGGCGCGTGGTTGACTGCCTGTACTGCCCGGACGCGGGGCCGCCCCGCATCCGCTGCTTCTGCCTAGGCCGCGGTCAGCGGGCCGGCGCCGAATAGACGCTGAACGAGAAATACTTGTGCGACAGTCGGTCGTACGTGCCGTCCTTGTGCATGTCCGCCAGCGCCCGGTTGATCTTGAGCTTCAGGTCGGTATCTTCCTTGCGCAGGCCGATCGCGGTGCCGTCGCCGATCGTCTTCGGATCCTTCACTTCCGGCCCGGCGAACGCGAAGCCCTTGCCGCGCGGCGTGCGCAGGAAGCCGTAGTCGGCCTGCAGTTCGTCCTGCAGCGTCGCGTCGAGGCGGCCCGAGCCGAGATCGGTATAGACCTGGTCCTGGTTCTGGTAAGGAACGATCGTCACGCCCTGCGGTTCCCAATACGCCTTCGCGTAGGTTTCCTGCGTCGAGCCCTGCTCGACGCCGACGCGCTTGCCCTTCAGCGACGCGACCGTCGGCAGCAGCGGCGAGCCGGTCTTCGCGATCATCCGCGCGGGCGCGTCGTACACCTTGTCGGAGAAGTCGATCTGTTGACGACGCTTGTCCGTGACGGTCAGCGACGACACGATGACGTCGTACTTCTTCGCTTTCAGCGCCGGGATGATCCCGTCGAGATCCTGCGCCACCCACACACACTTCACGTTGATCCGCTTGCAGATTTCCTTGGTGAGATCGACGTCGAAACCGACGATCTCGCCGCTCGGCGCGGTCGACTCGAACGGCGGGTAGCTGGCGTCGACGCCGATCCGCACGGTCTTCCACTCCTTCGCGAAGGCGCTGCCCGCCACGAGGGCGAGGGCGGCGCACAGGGCGGCCTTCTTCATTTCCATCCTTCTGTTGCTGACTTTCCGGGGGCGCTCGCGGCCGGTCGAACCGGGCGCCGCGGCGTATTCTAGACGGCCAAAAATCGCCGATCGGCGCTCTGACGCTGGCGGCCGCCGGAACGGCGAACGCCAAAAGGGCGGTATTTTACCCGAACGCGATACCCGGAAAACGGCAATCCGGCACGGTCGACCGATTCCTCGATTCGGCTGTTGCGACAATCGTGGTATTCGCAACGAATATTTCTGCAATTGGTTGTGCGAGTGCAACGATGCGGTGCGCGGGCGGCGGATTGTGGCGCTGTCGGCCTCCCCTGCAGTGGAGGTAAACCCGAACAGAACATCCGCGCCGCCGAGCGTCCCCCCAATGTTCCAGATCCTGCGCGCCGAAGACCGCTGGCGCACGCGTCACGGCTGGCTCGAATCGAGTCACAGTTTTTCGTCCGCCTGCCGCACCGCGCATGCGCCGGTGCGTCGGCCCGTCGGCCCGTCGGCCCGTCGGCGCGTTGTGCGTGCTGAGCGAGGACCTGATCGCGCCGACGCGCGGTTTCGGAATGCAGCCGCGCCGCGACGTGGAGATCGTCACTTACGTGCTGGATGGCGTACTCGCGCACCGCGACAGCCTCGGCTGCGGCGCGATCGTCCGGACTGGCGGCATCCCGCGGATGAGCGCCGGCACGGGGCTCATGCACAGCGAAACCAACGCGTCGCGCGACCGGCCGCTGCATCTGCTGCGGATCGGGCTGCAGCCGGCCGAGCGGGGCGGGCGGCCCGGCTACGAGGAGCGGCGTTTCGCCGACGACGAGAAGCGCGGGCGGCTTAGGCTCGTCGCGGCGCCCGACGGTGGCGACGGCGCACTGTCGATGCGGGCGGACGCTCGCATCTTCGCGGGGCTGATCGACGGCAACGAGACGACGGCGTTCGACGTGCCGGCCGGGCGCAGCGTCTACGTGCACGTGGCGCGCGGCGAGGTCGCGGTCGACGGCCGCGCGCTGGCTGCGGGCGACGGCGCGCGGAGCGGCGGGGTGGCCGCGGTGGCGTTCGCGCGCGGCCGCGCGGCCGAGGTGCTGCTGTTCGACGTCGCCTGAAACGAAAAAGGGGACGCAGGGCAGTGCCTGCGTCCCCTTCGATGCCGCTGCGGAAGCGGCCCGCCAGCTTACTGCGCCGGCGTCGACGCGCCCTTGGCGGCCGCGCGATGCTGCTCCCAGCGCTCCTTCATCTTCTCGTGGCGCTGTTCCATCTTCGCGAACTGCTGCTTGAGCGCGGTGCTGACCATGGTCTTCTGCTGGTCGTTCAGCCCGTTGTAGAACGTGAGCCACGCGGCGGACGTCTGCTCGCGCAGTTGCGCGTTCTGCGCCTCCGCCTGCTGGCGTGCCGAATGCATCGCGCTCAGGTCGAGGATCGGCTGGTTCTGCTGCGCCTTGAACTGCTCGCGCATCTGCTCGTGGCTCTTGCGCATCGCGTCACGATTCTGCTTCATCGTGTTGACGGCCGCTTGCCATTGCTGTTCCTGCGACGCGTTGAGCTTCAACTGGTCGTGCAGTCTCATGATCGCGCCGAACGGGCCGCCTTCGTGCCCGTCGTGCATCCGGTGCATGCCGGGGCCGCCCGGCGGCGGCATGTCGGTGGGTTGCGCGGCATGCGCGGTGCCGAATGCGAGAGCGAGCACGGTGGCGGCCGCGATGGCCACGCGGGAAGTCTTCTTATACATTTCAGAAACTCCTTGTATCCAAAGGGTCCGGCGATGCGGTGCCGGGAAAGCCGGTGCCGCATCCGGTAAGACGCAGGTTAGCGATGCAGGCGCCGGCGGGTGTTACGCGGGGTGGCTGCGCGGTTACCGGGCATTACAGTTCCCTTGCGCGGTAACCCGCAGTAACCCTTTCGCCCCTTTGTTTCGTTCTTCCACTCCTCCCTCGCGCGATAAACTTCGAGCCATGACTACCCAGATCCTCATCGTCGACGACGACCAAGAACTCCGAGACCTGCTGCGCGACTATCTCGTGCGCCAGGGGATGGAAGTGTCCGTGCTGCATGACGCGGCGACGCTCGAGAAGCGCCTCGAGCGCGAGCGGCCCGACCTGATCGTGCTGGACCTGATGATGCCGGGCGTGGACGGCCTGACCGCGCTGCGCCAGCTGCGCGCGGCCGGCGACGACATCCCCGTGATCATGCTGACCGCGCGGGCGGACGACGTCGACCGCATCGTCGGGCTCGAGCTCGGCGCGGACGACTACCTCGGCAAGCCGTTCAACCCGCGCGAGCTGCTCGCGCGCGTGCAGGCCGTGCTGCGCCGCCGCCGCGCGACGCCGTCGGCGGCCGCGCCCGAGCAGCGCGAGCCGTTCGCGTTCGGCCGCTTCCTGCTCGACTTCCAGGCGCGCACGCTGTCGGTCGATGGCAAGCCGGCCACGCTGTCGAGCAGCGAATTCGCGCTGCTGAAGATCTTCGTGAACCACGCGCTGCGCACGCTCACGCGCGAGCGGCTGCTCGAGCTGCTGCACGGGCCCGAGTACGACGGCACCGACCGCGGCATCGACGTCCAGGTGTGGCGCCTGCGCCGCATCCTCGAAACGGATCCGTCGACGCCGCGCTTCATCCAGACGGTCCGCGGGCGCGGCTACGTGTTCGTGCCCGACGGCGAGGCCCATGCGCAAACCCATTGATTCGCTGTTCGGGCGGCTGGCGCTGCTCGTCGTCGGCGTCCTGCTTCTGTCGCACTTCGCGTGGTTCTTCGCGATACGGCTCGAGCGCAACCAGATGCAGACGCGTTATGCGGTCGAGGAGGCCGCGTTCCTGGTCGACGCGGTGCGCCAGCACGTCGCGCGCACGCCCGACCAGCCGCTGCCGTCGCGCGTGCGGCTCGTGTCGCCGGATAGCGCCGACGTGCCGAAGGGCGGCGATGCGGGGCTGCCGCCGCCGCTGAAGCGGTTCCGCGACGACGTGAGCGACCGCATGCCGCCCGGCACGCAGGTCGAGATCGGGACGCCCGGCCATCCGCCGGTGCTGTGGGTGAAGGAGCCGGCCGACCGCAACTGGATCGTGGTGCCCGTGCAGCCGCTGCGGCCGCCGCGCTCGCTCGACCGGATGCTGTTGTGGCTCGGCACGATCTTCTCGGCCGGCGTGATCGCCGCGCTGTTCGCGGCCTGGCAGTTGCAGCAGCCGCTGCGTTCGCTGGCGCGCGCGGTCGCGCGTTTCGGCCGCGGGCAGCCGGTGCCGCCGCTGCGCGAACGCGGGCCGCGCGAGCTGCGCCAGCTCACGCACGGCTTCAACCAGATGGTCGAGCAGGTGTCGCAGGCCGAGAGCGATCGCGCGGTGATGCTGGCCGGCGTCGCGCACGACCTGCGCACGCCGCTCGCCCGGATGCGCCTGCGGGCGGAAATGATGGACGACGCGCGGCTGCGCGACGGCGTGGTGCGCGACGTCGACTCGATGTCGCACATCGTCGACCAGTTCCTGGTGTTTGCGCATGGCGGGGCCGACCGCAGCGAGCCGGTGCCGGTCGATCAGGCGTGCGAGCGGGTTGCGCGCAGCTATCGTGCGGTCGCGCCGAACGCGCCCGCGGTCCAGACGCGGCTGGAGGCCGGTCCCGGCTTCCGGCTGCCGACGGCGACGCTCGACCGGATCCTGTCGAACCTGCTGGACAATGCGCATGCGTACGGCGCGCCGCCCGTGCTCGTCGAGACGGCGCGCACGCCGGCCGGCTACGTGCTGTCGGTCGGCGACAGCGGCGGCGGCATCGCGCCGCGCGACCTCGCGGCCGCCACGCGGCCGTTCGTGCGGCTCGATCCCGCGCGCGGCGGGAACGGCCACAGCGGGCTCGGCCTTGCGATCGTCGAGCGGCTCGTGCTCAGGCTGGGCGGCGCGTGCGACATCGGCAATCGTCCCGAAGGCGGCCTGCGCGTGTCGATGACGTTCCCGTTCGACGTCGTGCCGAAAGACGACGAATCCCACGCACAGGCCGTATGAGCGGTGGCGGCGCCGGCCCGGCCGGGCTGGCGCCGCACGGCGTCATTCGCCGAACAGCGTGCCGAGCGTCTCGGCCGCGTTGCTGTCGATCGTGTTGTAGGTCACCGTGGTGGCCTCGAAGATATAGACGGTCGTATACCGGCCGAGGCGCTCCAGGATTTCCTCCTGCAGCGATTCCGGCACGACGTTCATGTTCAGGTACCACGCCGTGGACGACAGCCGGGTCTGGAACGACCCGTACTCCTGCATGAGTTCATAGAACGCGTCGGCATCCTGATCGCGACAGACGATCACCAAGTTTCCTGCCATTCCCTTCCTCCCGCTCGTCGGTCGATCCCCGGGGCCGGTTGACACGGCGCGCGTGTGCCTTGAGGCGACACGGCCGCAACGGACCCCGGGGGCTAGCCCCGATCATACCTGCTTCGCCGTATCCGGCTGCTGATCCGGGACACGGTTTGTGCCCGCGTGCGGGGGGCGGGTTCACGGCCGGGCCGGATCACGGCATAATTCGGGCCTGCGTGCCGGCCGCAGGACTGCGGCCAGGCTGTTCCGTACCGCGCGCCCGCCATCCGTCCACGCGCTGGGCACGATCCATGCGTTGCCTGCGCCGTCCCCGGACGGTTGTACCTGAAATACAGGTTGGTGTAGTGTCGTGCCGTCGCGGCCCGGCTCGACCGGCTGCGGCGACGCATGCACGCACGGCGCGCCGCGTGCGCGAGATCGCCAGTCAATCGAATTACCGCGCCCGTGCGCTTTGCCATGAATCAACATCGACTGCCGGCTTCGATCGGCCTTACCGGGGAGGGCGCCTGATGAACGTCGGATTCTTCAATCCGAACCGGACCGCCAACGCATCCGCGTGGCGCGTGTTGCCGAACCGGTGGGACTTCATCGCCTTTCCGCTGATCATCTGCCTGATCGCGATGGCGGTGGTCGGTTTTCATGAAACGATGGCGCCGATCGGCGTGCTGCAGACGCAGAAGATCTCGCTCGATCCGTCGAACCTGCCCGAATACGCGCTGCGCACCACGCTGCGGATGCTCGCCGCGATGGTCGCGTCGCTGGCGTTCACGCTCGTCTACGGCACGCTCGCGGCCAAGAGCCGCCGCGCGGGCATGGTGCTGATCCCGATTCTCGACATCCTGCAGTCGGTGCCGGTGCTCGGCTTCATCTCGTTTACGGTCACGTTCTTCCTCGCGCTGTTCCCGAGCCGCGTGCTCGGTGCCGAGCTCGCGGCGATCTTCGCGATCTTCACGAGCCAGGCGTGGAACATGACGTTCAGCTTCTATCAGTCGCTGCGCACGGTGCCGCGCGACCTGGACGAAGTGTCGCGCGGCTTTCACCTGACGTCCTGGCAGCGCTTCTGGAAGCTCGAAGTGCCGTTCTCGATGCCGGGCCTGATCTGGAACATGATGATGTCGATGTCGGGCGGCTGGTTCTTCGTCGTCGCGTCGGAGGCGATCACGGTCGGCAACCAGACGATCACGCTGCCGGGCATCGGCGCGTATCTCGCGCAGGCGATCTCGGACAAGAACTTCGGCGCGATCGGCTGGGTGATCCTGACGATGACGGTCGTGATCCTCGCGTACGATCAGCTCCTGTTCCGCCCGCTCATCGCGTGGGCCGACAAGTTCCGGATGGAGAACACCGCGTCGGGCGACGCGCCGCAATCGTGGCTGCTCGACCTCGTGCGCCGCACGCGGCTGATTCATCAGTTGCTCGTGCCGGCCGGCTGGTTGTTCGCGAAGGCCGCGCGGATCCCGCTGCGCCTGCCGCTGTCGGGCGCGATGCGCTTCTCGCTGCCGAAAGTCGAGAAGAAGGCGTCGCGCACGGTCGACATTGCCTGGGCCGGGCTCGTGCTGCTCGGCACGGCCTATATCGTATGGCGCGTCGTCAGCTTCGTGGCGACCGGCGTGACGATGGCCGAAGTCGGCCACGTGCTCGTGCTCGGGCTCATCACGCTGCTGCGCGTGGTCGTGCTGATCTCGATCGCGTCGGTGATCTGGGTGCCGATCGGCGTGTGGGTCGGGCTGCGTCCGAAGCTGGCCGAAAAGCTGCAGCCGCTCGCGCAGTTCCTCGCCGCGTTCCCGGCGAACCTGCTGTTCCCGGTGTTCGTGATCGTGATCGCGCGCTTCCACCTGAACGCGGACATCTGGTTGTCGCCGCTGATCGTGCTCGGCACGCAGTGGTATATCCTGTTCAACGTGATCGCAGGCGCAACGTCTTACCCGAACGACTATCGCGAAGCGGCGACCAACTTCCGCATCCGCGGCTGGCAGTGGTGGCGCCAGGCGATCCTGCCCGGCATCTTCCCGTACTACGTGACGGGCGCGATCACCGCCTCGGGCGGCGCGTGGAACGCGAGCATCGTGTCGGAAGCCGTGCAGTGGGGCAGCACGCGCATCGAGGCGCATGGTCTCGGCGCCTACATCGCGCAGACCACCGCCGCCGGCGATTTTCCGAAGATCATCCTGGGCATCGCCGTGATGTCCCTGTTCGTCACCCTGTTCAACCGCCTGCTGTGGCGCCCGCTGTATGCCTTCGCCGAGGCGAAGCTGCGGCTCGACTGAGACCGATTGAGAGCGAAACGCGATGCACAATCCGAATGCTGTAAACGCCCCCGTCCAGACGTCCCAGCCGCCGCGCCTCGGTGAAGAAATCCTGCGCGTCGATCACGTCTGCCGCGGCTTCAACAAGACGCAGGGCGAGCTGCTCGTGCTCGACGACGCGAACCTGTCGCTGCGTGAAGGCGAGATCGTCGGCCTGCTCGGCCGTTCGGGCTCGGGCAAATCCACGTTGCTGCGCATCATCGCCGGGCTGATCGAGCCGACCGGCGGCGAGGTGACCTATCTCGGCAAGCCGCTGCGCGGCCCGGCCGAGGGCGTCGCGATGGTGTTCCAGACCTTCGCGCTGTTCCCGTGGCTCACCGTGCTGCAGAACGTGGAAGCCGGGCTGGAGGCACTCGGCGTCGGCGCGCGCGAGCGGCGCGAGCGTGCGTTGGCCGCGATCGACCTGATCGGTCTCGACGGTTTCGAGAACGCGTACCCGCGCGAGCTGTCGGGCGGGATGCGCCAGCGCGTCGGTTTCGCGCGCGCGCTCGTCGTCGATCCGACGATCCTGCTGATGGACGAGCCGTTCTCCGCACTCGACGTGCTGACGGCCGAGACGCTGCGTACCGACCTGCTCGATCTGTGGACGCAGGGCCGCATGCCGATCAAGTCGGTGCTGATCGTCACGCACAACATCGAGGAAGCGGTGTTCATGTGCGACCGGATCCTCGTGCTCTCGTCGAACCCGGGTCGCGTGATCGCCGAGATCAAGGTGCCGTTCAAGCACCCGCGCAATCGTCTCGACCCGGCGTTCCGCAAGCTCGTCGACGATATCTACGCGAAGATGACCGCGCGTCAGACCGGCGAGGCGACGAAGAAGGGGCTGGAGCTCGGTAGCTGGCTGCCGCAGGTGTCGACCAACCTGATGGCCGGCCTGATCGAGACGCTCGCGATGGCGCCGTACCACGGCCGCGCGGACATGCCGGAAATCGCGCGCACGCTGCACCTCGAGGTCGACGACCTGTTCCCGATCGCGGAAGTGCTGCAGTACCTCGGCTTCGCGGACGTGCGCGAAGGCGACGTGTTCCTGACGCCGCCGGGGCGCGTGTTCGCGGAATTCGGCACGCAGGAGCGCAAGCTGATGTTCGCGGATCACCTGCTGAAGCACGTGCCGCTCGCCGCGCGGATCAAGAAGGTGCTGAACGAGCGCCCGGGCCATCGCGCGCCGCGCGTGCGCTTCGAGCAGGAGCTCGAGGATTTCCTGTCGGACGGCGCGGCCGAGGAAACGCTCGACGCGGTGATCGACTGGGGCCGTTATGGCGAGATCTTCTCGTACAACGACCAGACGGAGATCTTCAGTCTCGAGGACGTCGAGTCGTGATGTTGGCGGGGCGCTCGGCATAACTGCACCTTGCAGAACGCGAAGGGCGCCGCGCGCGACGCGCGGCGCATCGCCCCGTTACTGCAAATTCCCCCACCGATCGACGGCCGGTTCCGCCGACGCCCACTTCCAGTGGGTGCCCTGCTGGCACGCATTCGCGAAATACCAGTCGGCCTTGTCGCCGTCCTTCACCGAGAACGCGAATTCCTTGCACAGCGCGAGCGCCGACGAATACGCGCGCGTGACGCGCACTTCGCCTTCGCCGTTTTCGAGCGGCAGCGTATTCTTCACCTTCCACGGCTTCACTTCGCCGACGGCGAGACTGCCGGCCGTCTTCGCGATCGCGTCCTGCTGATTCTGATGGAACTGCTTCATCGTGCGGTTGACGGCTTCGTCGGTCGCGGCTTGCACGGCGATCCCGACGCCGACGCCGACCGCCGGGTTCGCCGTGACGAGGCCCGTCGCCGCGCCGGCCAGCGCGCCGCTCGCGGCGCCGACCGATCCGCAGCCCGACAGCGCGACCGTCGCCGCGCACAGCGTGCCGATCGCCGCGATACGGATCGCGACGCTCATTGCAGCGCGCCCCAGCGCTCGGTCGCCGGTTCGGCCGACGCCCATTTCCACACGGGCCCGTCGCGGCAGATGGTGGCGACGTAGAACGCCGATTGCGCGGCCTTGTCGGCCTTCGCCGGCGTATCGACCGCGAACACGATTTCCTTGCAGTCGAGCGGACCGACGCTGATCATCCGGCTGACCGTCACGCGGCCCTGCTCGTCGTCCTCGATCGGGAACGAATGGTGCGTCGACCACGGCGCGACGCCGCCGACGTCGAGCGGGCCGGCCGCCTTCGCGATCTGCTCCTGCGTGTAGCGGTGCGCGACGCGCTGCGAGTACTGGACGCCGGCCCGCGCGCCGGCGACGGCGCCGAGGCCGATGCCCGTCGCGACGGCGGCGTTGTTGGTGACCTTGGAGGCGATCGCGGCGCCCGCGATACCGGCGCCGGCGGTCGCGCCTTCGCTGTACAGCGAATTGCAGCCGGACAGCAGTGCGGCCGTGGCGATCACGGCCAGCACGACGCGCGTCGGCGTGGCCCGGCGCGGCGATTCGAAACGAATGTTCATCCCTGAGTGCAAGTCCTGTCTGGGTGAGCGGCGACGCGTGCACGCCCTGATGCCGCGTCATTGTTTCGCAATTGTCATGGGAAAACTGCAAAGCTTTGACAAATCGCCGTGCGGCGGGCCGCGTGCGCGCGGGCGGCGTTATTGTCGGATAGATGATCGGCGAGGGGTCGAAACGTTACAAATTGAAGGTAATTGTTACCTTCGGATGCGATCAAGCGACCTAGACTGTTTTGTTATGGAATGTTTCTACGACGGCCTCGAGCCGCGCCGCTTATGAGACACCCAGCCATGCGCCGTTCGAAACGGTTGTCACACCGGCCGCCTGTCGCGGCGGCCGACCATCCGGAAGCGCCGCCGCGTCCGCGGACCGACGCGCCTTCGGCCCCGGCGGGTGCGCCGGGCGCGCCGGACGAGACGCCGTCGGACGGCGATCACAATCAGGGTGGTGCTCGCCCGGAAGGGCTCGACTATCAACGCGACCTCGGGCAGGAGCAGGACGCCTGATGCGGTCGTCGCCGCATTCCATCGCCGTATTTCATTGCAATTCTCGGAACTGAGTCGCCGCGCGGCCGCCTTCGGGCCGCCGCGCCCGCGTGGGCGTGCGTCGCGCGCCAGCCAATCGAATCGAGGAGGGGAAGTCGCATGAGCAGATTGATCGTGGTATCGAATCGTGTCGCCGCCGGCGAGGACACGCGCCCGAGCGCGGGCGGCCTGGCCGTCGGCGTGATGGACGCGCTGAAGGAAACGGGCGGCGTCTGGTTCGGCTGGAACGGCGAGATCGTCGGTGCGCCGGATGCCGAGCCCGCGATCCAGCGGGACGGCAACGTGACGTATGCGACGGTCGGGCTGACCCGGCGCGACTACGACCAGTACTATCGCGGCTTCTCGAACGCGACGCTGTGGCCGGTGTTCCATTACCGCGGCGATCTCGCCCGCTTCGACCGCCAGGAGTACGCCGGTTATCTGCGCGTGAACGCGATGCTCGCGAAGCAGCTCGCCGCGCTGCTGCGTCCGGACGACCTGATCTGGGTGCACGACTACCACCTGCTGCCGTTCGCGCACTGCCTGCGCGAGCTCGGCGTGAAGAACCCGATCGGCTTCTTCCTGCATATCCCGTTTCCGTCGCCCGACATGTTGCGCCTCGTGCCGCCGCACGAGGAACTCGTGAAGTTCATGTGCGCGTACGACGTCGCGGGCTTCCAGACCGACGCCGACAAGCAGGCGTTTACCGATTACATCGAGCGGCGCGGCATCGGCGCGGCGAGCGACGACGGGATGCTGCATGCGCATGGCCGCGTCGTGAAGGTTGCCGCCTATCCGATCGGCGTGCATCCTGACGCGATCGCGCAGGCGGCCGTCCAGTACGGCACGCGCAAGCCGGTCAAGATGCTGCGCGAGGCGCTGGGCGATCGGAAGCTGGTGATGAGCGTCGACCGCCTCGATTACTCGAAGGGGCTCGTCGAGCGCTTCCAGTCGTTCGAGCGGATGCTCGCGAATGCGCCGGGCTGGCAGGGGCGCGTGTCGCTGCTGCAGATCGCGCCGCCGACGCGTTCCGACGTGCAGACCTATCAGCACATCCGCGAAACGCTGGAAGGCGAGGCCGGCCGCATCAACGGCCGCTTCTCGCAGCTCGACTGGACGCCGATCCAGTATCTGAACCGCAAGTACGAGCGCAACCTGCTGATGGCGTTCTTCCGGATGTCGCAGGTCGGCTACGTGACGCCGCTGCGCGACGGGATGAATCTCGTCGCGAAGGAGTACGTCGCGTCGCAGGATCCGGCCGATCCGGGCGTGCTCGTGCTGTCGGAGTTCGCGGGCGCGGCGGCCGAGCTGACCGGCGCGCTGCTCGTCAATCCGTACGACCTGTCGCAGATGGCCGAGGCGCTCGAACGCGCGCTGTCGATGCCGCTCGCGGAGCGGCAGGCGCGCCACGAGCAGAACCTCGCGCGGTTGCGCGAGAACGACCTGTCGGTCTGGCGCGATACGTTCGTCGCCGACCTGCGCAGTGTCGCGGCGGCGGCGTCGGTCACCCAGCGCGCGGGCCGGCGGGTCGCGCATGCGTGAGTGCGCGCCGGACGCCGGTAGCGACGACGAAACGGCGGGCGATACGGCCGGCCGTTTCTTCGTCGTGACGGGCGGCCCGGGCTCGGGCAAGAGCACCTTGCTCGATGCGCTGGAGCGCGCCGGCTTTGCTCGCTCGCAGGAGGCCGGGCGCGGTGTGATCCGCGACCAGATGGCGGTCGACGGCCCTGCGCTGCCGTGGCGCGACCCGGCGGCGTTCGCCGAGCTGATGCTGGGCTGGGAGATGCGCTCCTACCATCTCGCGCGGCAGGCGCGCGGGCCGGTGTTCTTCGACCGCGGCGTGCCGGACGTGATCGGTTATCTGCGGCTGACCGGATTGGCGGTACCCGCGCACGCGGAAGCCGCGGCGCGGCGTTTCCGCTATCACCGGCGCGTGTTCGTCGCGCCGCCTTGGCCCGACATCTATGTGCAGGACACCGAGCGCCGGCAGGATTTTGCCGAAGCGGTGCGGACCCATGACGCGATGGTCGATTGCTATACGTCGTACGGCTATCGGCTGATCGAATTGCCGCGCGTGAGCGTGAAGGCACGCGTGCGCTTCGTGATGGATACGCTCGACGCCGCATGATGGCCGCCGCGAGTGCGGTAAGACGGTGTCAGGTCGCCGTGTCCGGCCGCGGCGACGCGACGCGCAGCAGGCTGACGAGCGCGGCCACCGCCGCGAACACCGCGGCGACATACAACGCGATCGTCGGCCCGCGGTCGGGCACGAGCCCGAAAATCAGCGCGACGAGCGCGGCGCCGAGCGTCTGGCCCGTCAGGCGCGCGGTGCTCAGCATGCCGCCGGCGCCGCCGCTGCGCTCGCGCGGCGCCGACGACAGCATTGCGCGGTTGTTCGGCGACTGGAACAGCCCGAAGCCCGCGCCGCACAGCGCCATCCGCCACACGATGTCGACCGTGCCAGGGTGCGCGCCGATCGTCGCGAGCGACAGCAGCCCGGCCGCGAACAGCGCGAGCCCGATTCCGCCGAGGATGCCGGCCGAATAGCGGTCCGACAGCACGCCCGCGAGCGGCGCGGCGAATACGATCACGAGCGGCCACGGCGTCATGTAGAGGCCCGTCTCGACCTGCGAGAAACCGAGCGAATTCTGCAGCCAGAACGGCAGCGCGACGAACGCGAGCATCTGCGACGTGAACGACGCCATCGACGTGTAGATCGACAGCGCGAACATCGGGATGCGCATCAGGTCGACCGGCAGGAGCGGCGCCGGCTGCGACAACTGACGCTTCACGAAGAAGTAGCCGACCACGCATGCGACGGCCAGTTCGGCCGCGACGTACGCATGACCTTCGCCGTGACCGAGCCCGTCGACGGCCGTGATCAGCAGGCCGAACACGCAGGCGTTCATCAGCGCGCTCGGGAAGTCGTACGGCGCGTCGTGCAGCGGGTTGGCCGGCAGCGCGCGCACGCTGCCGAGCACGGCCGCGATGCCGATCGGCACGTTGACCGCGAAAAGCCACGGCCATGACGCGAACGACAGGATCGCGGACGCGACCGTCGGCCCGATCGCCGACGACAGCGCGACCACCATCGCGTTGATCGACAGCCCGCGCCCGAGCATCGACGACGGGTAGATCATCCGCACGAGCGCCGCGTTGACGCTCATGATGCCGGCCGCGCCGAACCCCTGGATCACGCGCATCACGGCCAGCATCGGCAGCGAGCCGGCGAGCGCGCAGCCGAGCGACGCCGCGGTGAACAGGGCGAGCCCGGCGATGTAGATGCGGCGATAGCCGATGCGTTCGCCGAGCGACGCGAGCGGCAGCAGCGTGATCGTGACCGCGAGCTGGTACGCGTTGACGATCCAGATCGACGCGGCGTCGGACGCGTGCAGGTCGCGCGCGATGGTCGGCAATGCGACGTTCGCGATGGCGCCGTCGAGCACGGCGAGCGTGATGCCCAGGGCGACGCAGACGATCGCCCAGTAACGTTGCGGAAGCGGCAGGCCGGTATCGGCGTTCATGACGGGAGCGAGAGCGTGGTTGTCCGCGCGCCCGCGTGCCGGTTGCGTGCGCAACCATGTGCAGGGGCGGCGGCGATGAACGGCCCGGCCGGCGCGGGCGCGCCGGCACGGGGCCGATCGAGTGTATCACCGCGCCGCATCGTGTGACGCCAAGCCGCGCGGGGCCGGCGGGCGCGCGCATTCAGCCTTCGAAGTCGAGGCCGCCGAGCCGCACGAGCGGCTCGGCCTGCGTGCGCGACGCGAGATCGATGTCGCGCGCGCTTTGCCATGCGCCCAGCTTTTTCGGCAACGCGGCGAGGTAGTGCTCGAAGCGCCGCGGGCCTTCCGGTTCCATCAGCCTCTCGATTTCGTCGATGTCCCAGGTCAGTTCGAGATTCAGCGGATACATGAAGCCGCTCACGTGCTCGTGTGGCGCGCTGCGGATCTGCACGCGCGTCGGGTGCCCGTGCCCGCCATAGGGGACGACGTCGGTCTGAACGTGATCGGCGAAGAATACGGCGATCGCCTGCGCGATGCGCGGCGCGAATTCGGTATCGAAACGGCGGGCGGTTTCAGGCTGCATGAAGGCGTCTCCTGTCTGTCGAAAATCGTAGCACGGCGACGACGCGTTTCGACGCGGGCGATACCGGTAATCGCGCGTTACCACTTGCTGCATCTATTACGGCCGCGTCCCGCCACAATGCATCGCATCCAGTACCACTTCGCGTGGGAGTCCATCATGAAAAAGATTGCCGCAGTGTGTGTCCTTGCCGGTTCGCTCGCGGTCGCGGGCCCGGCGTCCGCGCATGGCCGCGACGGCGGCGCCGTCATCGGCGCATTGATCGGCGGCGCGGTGCTGGGCGCGATCGTGACGTCCGCGATGAATCCGCCCGTCGCGTACCAGGCGCAGGCCTATCAACCGCCGACGTACTACCAGGCGCCCGCGTACCAGCAGCCTGCCTACCCGACGTATCAACAGGCGCAGTATCAGGACGACGGCCCGAACTATTGCTACGACCGCTACCAGCGTGCGTACGTGTGCGGGGCGCCGGTGCGGGGCGGCTACGCGCAGCCGGCCGGCTGGTAAGCGCGGGCGGGTTTCGGGCCGGTTGACCCGTACCCGTCGATGTTCGCTTCGCCGGGCCGGACGACGAAAGGCCCTCGCTCGATGCGAGGGCCTTTGTCTTTTTGTGCGGCCGATTCGTTGGGGGGCGGAATGCGCCGCCGGCCTTCGGCGGGCCGTGCGCGGATACAAACGGTTGCAATTGCGCGTCAGTGGCGATGACCGCCGCCACCGCCGCCTCCGTTCCAGTCGCCGCGGTGTCCGCCGCCGCGCCCCCAGCCGTTGCCGCGGTTGCCGCGATCGCCGTCCCAGCGATGGTAGTCGCGCCGGCCGCGATCCCAGTCGCGTCCGCCGCCACCGCCCCAGATGTTGACCGTGCCGTACACGGGGGACGGCGCGTACGCATAGCCGGGATCGGAATAGTAAGGCTGCCCGTAGCCGTATCCGGCGTCCGGGGCGACGACGCAGCCGGCCAGCAGGGTAGCGACGCCGGCGGCGGCAATGAGCTTCAGCATGATGTTCTCCGTTGGTTCCGGTATAAGTACCGCGCCCGGGGATTGCCGGCTGTTTGCAATTGTGTCGCCAAATTACAGCCTCGTAAGGTCTTGCGACGAAAGTGTTAGCATCCGGGGCTCATTTGTTTTTCAGGAGCACATCGATGAAATTCGCGATCCGGGCCGCGCTGGCCGCCTTCTGCGTGACGACCGCCGCCGCATGCGTGGCCGCGCCGGCCTCCGCGCCCGCCGTGTCGGCCGAGTCGATCAAGATGTTTCCGCAGGCGGCGAGCGGCCAGCAGCGCGTCGTGATCGCGCTGCCCGCGCTCGAGAACGAGGGCGATGCGCGCGTCGAGCTGATGATCGGCAAGACGCTGCAGACCGACTGCAACCAGCAGTGGTTCGGCGGCGAGCTGACTGCCGAGGACGTGAAGGGCTGGGGCTATACGTACTACCGGCTCACCGACGTGAAGGGGCCGGCATCGACGCTGATGGCGTGCCCGGGCCAGGCGCCGCAGCAACGGTTCGTGCAGGTGCGCAGTGACGGTCAACTGCTGCGCTACAACAGCCGCCTGCCGCTGGTCGTCTATGTACCCGACGGCTTCGACGTGCGCTATCGCGTATGGCATGCGTCGAAGGACGTGCAGCAAGCCGAGAAGCAGTAATCGCTGCGCGGCGTCCTGCCGCCACCCACCGGCCGCGCTGCTCGTGCCGACGAGCGCCGGCCACGCGGCCAGCGCGGCTTGCGCGATGGCCTCCAGATTGCGGCGGCTCGCGCCGTCGCGCGCCTGGATCGACATGCCCTGTTGAACCGTCACGTAGTAGCGCGCGATTGCGTCGAGATTCGCGTGCGCCGATATTTCACCGGTCGCGATGCCTTGTGCGAGGCGTTCCTGCAACGCGTCGACCGTGCCCTCGCGCATCTCGATCAGCGTTTGCCGGACCCTATCGGAACGTTCGGCCGGATGCAGCGCCGACAGCACGATCAGGCAGCCCGCCGGCTTCGAGCGCCGCGTGAACACGCGTGCGGTGGCCGACGGCGCGGACGTGGCGATCACGTATGAAAAATCGGCCGAGCGGGCGCAGGCCGTCGTCGCCGGCATCGAGGCGCTGGGCCGTCGCGCCATCGCGATCCAGGCCGACAGCGCCGATCCGACGGCCGTGCGCAACGCGGTCGATCGTGCCGCGGACACGTTCGGCGGCCTCGACATTCTCGTCAACAACGCGGGGATTTTCCGGGCCGGCGCGCTGGACGACCTCACGCTCGACGATATCGATGCGACGCTGGACGTGAACGTGCGCGCGGTGATCGTCGCGTCGCAGGCGGCGGCGCGTCATCTCGGGGAAGGCGGCCGCATCGTGTCGACCGGCAGTTGTCTCGCGACGCGCGTGCCCGATGCGGGGATGAGCCTCTATGCGGCAAGCAAGGCCGCGTTGATCGGCTGGACGCAGGGGCTCGCGCGCGATCTCGGCTCGCGCGGCATCACGGTCAACATCGTGCATCCGGGGTCGACCGATACCGATATGAACCCGGCCGACGGCGAGCATGCCGATGCGCAGCGTTCGCGGATGGCGATTCAGCAGTACGGCAAGGCCGATGACGTGGCCGCGCTCGTGGCGTTCGTCGTCGGGCCGGAAGGGCGGTCGATCAATGGGACCGGGTTGACGATCGACGGCGGCGCGAACGCGTAAAGACCGATGCCCGGTGCGAGTGAGCCGGGTCACGGTGCGTTCGTCGTTGGTCGTGATTCGTTATTGGCAGCCGACGCGCAGGTGCTCGGCTTCCAGGTCGGCCCGTTTGTCATAGGCGTGCCGTTCGTTGCGCGGTTTGCCGTCCGGGCCTATCCCGCGCACGACTCGGTGGCCGCGATCGGGCGAGTGCGTGAGTGCATCGATGCCGGCGGCCAGTTCCCGGCACCGCGTGTCGGGGGAGGTGCTTTCCGGGCGTGGGGCTACCGCGCCCGCGCCCGCGCCAGTGACGTTGGCGATGCCCGGGCTGACGTAGCGTTGCTTGGCAGGCGCCATGCCGGTGTCGGCGGCGTTGGCCGTGGCGGTCATCGCTGAAAGCGCGGCGAGCGCCGCGATCGTTCGAATCATTCGAGAAATCCGTGTGCTGAACCGAAGAAGGTTCGGAATTCTACGCAATGTTCGCTGCATGTCCGCGGAGAATGGACGAGGTGCGATCGCGTGTCGCACGTCGCGGCGAACGGTCGATTACCCCATCTTCGTGTGCTGCGCCGCATGCGCGGCAACATCCCCGGACAGCAAAAAGCCCGCTTGCTTTCGCAAAGCGGGCTTCGGTATTTGGTTGCGGGGGTAGGATTTGAACCTACGACCTTCGGGTTATGAGCCCGACGAGCTGCCAGACTGCTCCACCCCGCGGCGCGAAGTGTACTTCGGGTTGATGCCGTGAGTCAATCGATTCGTGTCGCGCTAGTCCCCATGCCATATCGGGCCTGTTCCTTGAAACCCCTGCAACGCAGTGAAGCCGACGCGTACAGCCGCAAATTTTTCACACTCGCCACAATATTCGCGCGCCTGAAACGTCTTCAGACGCATGGAACCGCCACCCACTTCGCAAACGATGACCGACCCAGACCGCGACATCACTGCGACGGTGATGCGTGAACGAACGAGGCTAGGGAACTTCATTCGGCGCCGGATCCGCGACCCGGACGATGCCGAGGACGTTCTGCAGGATGTGCTTCACGAATTCGTGCAGGCTTATCGGCTTCCCGCGCCAATCGAACAGGCGAGTGCGTGGCTGTTCCGGACCGCGCGTAATCGCATCATCGATCGTTTTCGCAAGAAGAAGGAGCAGCCGCTGGCCGATCTGCTCGATGCCGATGACGACGCGGACAGCGAGTATCGCCTGGATCTCGCGCTACCGTCGCACGATGCCGGCCCTGAAGCGCTCTACGCTCGCACGTTGTTGCTCAAGGCGTTGCAGGATGCGCTCGACGAATTGCCGGCGAATCAGCGCGAGGTTTTTATCGCGCACGAACTGGACGGGCAGTCCTTCAAGGAGATGGCCGCGCAAAGCGGCGTCACGCTCAATACGCTGCTCGCGCGCAAACGCTATGCGGTCCTGCATCTGCGTGCGCGACTGCAACCCATTTATGACGAACTGGATATCTAGAGGAGTCGACGGATGAATTTTCGAATCAGATGTGCGGGCAAAGCGCTGCTCGTGGTGGTCGCCATCGGCGTGCTCGGGTGGGTCGTCATGATGCTGTGGAATTGGGTGATGCCGGGGTTATTCGTCGGCGCCCGGACGATCGACTTCGCCCATGCGCTGGGCTTGCTCGTGTTGAGCCGCATTCTACTCGGCGGATTCCGCGGACATCGCGGCTGGCACGGCCGGCGCCATTGGCGGAAGTGGGAGGCCATGACGCCCGAAGAACGCGAGCAATTTCGGGCCGCATGGCGATCGGGCGGCAAGCGGCCTACCGAGGAGTGAGCATGCGCGAGAAATCCACAGCCGAGTGCAAGCAGAAGGCGGGCGTGATTGCGCCGTTCGTCGATCTGAAACGTTGCGAAGGCAAGGGAGATTGCGTGACCGCTTGCCCTGAAAACGTGTTCGAGGTTCGGCGCATCGATCAGGCCGATTACCTCGATCTTGGTTTGATGCATCGGTTGAAGCTGCGCGTGCATGGAATGAAGGTCGCGTATACGCCCAATGCGGACGCGTGCAGATCGTGCGGGCTTTGCGTGACGGCGTGTCCTGAGCGCGCAATCACGCTTGCGCGACGGGCATAGCATCGTCTGTTCGCGCCGATGATGGTGGAACGGCAGATCGGGGAGCCTGACGGCGGATTGGCGATTGCTGGATACGCGGTCCACGTGATCAACCTCATCAGGGAACGCACTTGACTTCAACTACTCATGTTCTTCTGCAACGGCTTCATGAAGAAAGCCGGAGCGAAATCGTCGCCCGCGCCCGTGCGCAGTTCCAAGGGCCGAATGAGGCGTTTCCAACGCTCGTCGACGAATACGAAGCACTCGCCCCTCGGCTAAGAGGGCGTTTTCTGGAAACGTTCGGCTTGTTCACTGAAGATTTCGGGTCGTCGGCTGGCAGTGCTTTATCGTTAGCCGTGTCAGCGGAAACAGGAAGGTTTCTGCGCAACATGGTGCTCGCGCAACGGCCGGCCAGAATCCTTGAACTCGGCAGTTCCTGCGGCGTGTCGACACTGTATTTCGCCGACGCGCTGCGTACGTTGGGACGTGGCGTGGTCATCGCGACCGAAGGCGATGCGCTCAAGTGTGCGCGGTTGCGGGCTCACGTCGAAGCAGCCGGCCTGGACGCCTATGTCGAGTTGCGGGAGGGCGACGTATTCGACACGGTTGCCGAACTGGACGGTACCGTCGACATGGTATTTATCGACGTATGGGCAGACGCCTATCTGAAGCTGTTCAAGCAGGTCGAGCGCCTGCTACGGCCGGGGGCGGTTGTATTCGCCGACAACATGTACACGGCCGAGGACGCCGTTCGACCGTACAAGCTCTACCTCGACGAGGATCCACGGTTTTCGACCACGACGCTGGATTTTGAGTCGGGGGTGGAGTTTACGGTTGTTGTGGCTTGAGAGGGGAGTTTCTTGTGAATCTTGAGAGAGGTTTGGAGCTTGGCTGCTCGCCCGACAGAACTCATGTCTGTATGGCACAAATTGGTTGAGTGGGAGACGCGCCAAATAGAACTCCATAAAAATCAGTCTCGATTCGCCTCGATAATCTGGTCCAGTGCATTGGCATCGTCGGTAGGCTCCTCCGTACCCCGAAAAATGCAAACCTCCGTATGCCCGTCTCGGAACACGTCTATTTCGACTCGCATCCCAACCACGGTAACCGAGACCAAGACCGTATCGGGTCGATTGCGGCTCAGGGTGTAGTGAATTTTCGCGGAGTCGAGCCGGTCGAGCAGATGAAACAGTGTATTGGTGGTCATATCGGGTACCTATTTCTTGAATCGATTATCGTTGAGCAACTTGAGCGCCTTACGCGCCTCTTTGATACCGTCGCTCGCGTCGCCTTGAATCTCGTTGAGCGTCGAATTCAAATACTGCCCCGGAAACTCGCGGAGCACTGAGCCCTTGCATTCGGCTTTGATGATGTCGCAGGCCATCATATCGCCTCGGTCGATTCCTGCTACTTGAACCGCGTCGCCCAAGGTGTCCGCTGAATAATCGAACGGAGACGCGTCACTGAGTGAGGCGGAGTCAGTGAAATTCGCACCTCCTGCGAATTTAGCGGCACCGCCAGCGCCGCCGATTCCGACAACGCTTTGCAGATAGCTCATCAGTTCGCCAGCGGACACGTCGCTAGGCGTGGCCCAAGAAGGTAGTGGCTTATCTATCGGTAGTCCAGCGACGCCGGCACGCTGGCGAGCCTACTAGCCTTGGGGAAAGGCGGGGTTGAGGGCGAACCTCCAGCCGCCCCGCCACGGGCCGTTGGGCGATCGATTGCTACGGACACTCTCCCGTCCTCTATGGCGGACCTGAGCGCGCCTACGGGATCGCCGGAGAGTGCCCCAGCTAGTCCCAAGTCTCGGAGATAGCTAACGGCTCCCGTCACCGGTCCGGAGTATTTCGGCCAATGGAGCATCAATTCTGAGACTGCCGCCCGCTGTTCCGCGGATCGACTTACTTCACCGTTGTTAGACAACGTGGCTCGCTTCCCTGATCCTATATCGATAGTCACTGACGCCATGCGGCTTGCTCTCCGATTCCGATCGATATACATCATACGATAACGGGAGGGCTTGCCCTTTGGGCTTCGTGGAGCAGGAGGTGAGCTGAAGTAATTCGTCGTTACGCCAAAGTTACGCCAAACTCGGCGAAGAGATTTGTCGCGTAACGCTGGGATGGGATCTCTGGTCCCCCCGACAGGAATCGAACCTGTATCTAGCGCTTAGGAGGCGCTTGTTCTATCCATTGAACTACGGGGAGCGGATAGTTTGAGCGGGATGGGCTGAGCCCTTGTGAATCAGGCTCTTAGCCTTGTCCCGTGTGCCTTTCCGGGATTTTCGTCTTTCCGCGCATGACGCGAAATGACGGGGTGTGAAGCATAGTTTAACGCCCCGCCTGCTACAATTCTGCTACAAATCGACCCTGTAGCAGCGTATGTGGATGACGCATTGCTACAGTCCACAAACGGGGTGTTTCATGGCTTCGATCCTCAAGATCGGCGACCGCTGGCGTGCTCAAGTCCGCCGGCGGGGACAGAGTATAGCAAAGACGTTTCGAACCAAGGGCGCAGCCGAAGCATGGGCGCGAGAGATCGAGGGCGGTATCGACAAGGGGCAAGCTGCCGTCGACGAGCAGACGATCACGGTCGGCGAGTTGGTGCGCTTGTATCGAAACGCTCGCAACGATTCCGGACGGCCGGTCGCCGAGAAGTCGAACGAAGACTACATGCTCAAGCGGCTGGAAAGTCACTTTGATGACGAGGTGGCTGCGAAGCTGTCGACCAAACGACTCGTGAAGTTTGCGCAAGAGCGGAAGAAGGAAGGGGCGGGGCAGTACACGATCGACATGGATATCTCCAAGCTCGGGACCGTGTACAAGCATATGGCGTCGCTTCTCGACCTGAGATTGCCGCATGCGCCTAGCATCGCACGGCCGACTCTCGACCACCTGCAGCTCATCGGCCCCGGCAAGCATCGCGATCGCCGGCCGACTCGCGACGAGATCGTGAGAATCTTCCAGTGGTTTGCAGAACATCCCGAACGGGAGCAGGCGGTGCCGGATGTGATCCGAGTTGCAATGAACAGCGCATTCCGGCGGGGGGAGCTGTTTCGGCTGACGTGGTCGGATCTCGACGTCGAGCGTCGGCTCGCGCTCGTCCGTGATCGCAAACACCCGCGACAGAAGAAGGGTAACGATGAATGGGTGCCGCTGATCGGCGATTCGCTCGAAGTGTTGCTGCGTCAACCGCGATATCCGGTGCCACCCGCATACGAGGCGAAGCGTAAGGCTGATCCGACGATCGAGCCGCATCCGAACGAGTACATCTTCCGATTCAGCAAAAGCACGGCCAGCAAGTATTTCAAGCAGGCGTGCGATGAGAAAGGAATCGTTGATTTGCACCTGCATGATCTGCGGCACGAGGCAGCCAGCGCGCTGTTCGAGGCCGGTTGGCAGATTCCCGAGGTTGCCACTGTTACCGGACATAAGGACTGGCGCAACCTCAGGCGGTATACAAACTTGCAGCCGAAAAGTGTCGCGATCAAGGGTAGGTTGGTCGAGCGAGCGGCGTTGTCTGATGTGCCGACTGAATGACCGCGAAATGGCTCGGCAAGTTGGTGCGCGTTTCCCTATAATAGAGTCATTGTATGCACCACGTGCATGAACGCATTGATTTTAAAGGGAAAAAATGGATCACGCTCTGATCGATCTCGTGGTTTCGTTGGCGCATCAGGGGGTCAAGGGTGATAGTCGAGCATTTCAACTTCGCCTTCGGCGCGCTGTCAGCCGTTTGCGCGACGCCGAGCCCGAGCTTGCTGGGCGATTGATTGACGTACTGTCAGAAGGGACTGCTCCAACGAGAGAGGTCTATGCTTTGCAGTCGGAGGTGGAGCATGGCCGCGACAGGGCGGGTGGTACAGGTGCCGGCGGTGCCCCTGATGGGCCGTTAAAGGCACGTCGGGAGGTGGCGCCTACGCAAAGTTTCGCGGTTGAATCCGGAATCCCGACCCAAGTGCCAGTAGATGGTGACAGTCGTCAGACCTTGGTGACTGTTACCAACCCGACTATCGAGGAGGCGGAGTGTCCAGCATGGGCGGAGTCCGTGGGAGTTCCCGTAAGCCAACTGATTCGCGAATGGGACCTCGCGAGTGAGTTGCGGGATAACGGCCTCAGTCCGAGTAAATCGGTTTTGATGGAGGGACCGCCGGGGGTCGGCAAGACGATGACGGCAACTTGGATTGCTGCTCGGCTCCAGCTACCTCTTCTGACACTTGATCTCTCAACTGTCATGAGCAGTTTTCTCGGAAAGACAGGGAACAATATCCGAGCAGTGATTGACTTTGCACGCAGCTTTCCTTGTGTCCTGCTACTGGATGAATTCGATTCTATTGCAAAGCGTCGAGACGACGAGACTGACGTTGGGGAGCTGAAGAGGCTGGTCACTGTATTGCTGCAGTCAGTCGATAGCTGGCCAGATACCTCCCTACTGATAGCCGCGACCAACCACGAGGAGCTCTTGGATCCCGCCGTGTGGCGCCGTTTCGATCTGGTCCTAAGCTTTGATTTGCCAGATGCCACCGCAATTGAGAAATTCATGATTTCTCGGGGGGTAAAGGCCGACTTTTCGCGTGTCGCATCTGCTTTGCTTCGCGGGCAGACGTACGCACGTATCGAAAAAATTCTGAATATTGCCCGGAAGGCATCGGTGCTCGACCGTCGTTCCTATGAAGAGTGTCTATGTCAGGCGATCGTGGCGCAAATGAAGAAATCTCTTGCGGACGATGATGCAATGGAGCTAGAGTTAATTTCGCTTCATTTGCAAGGGTTGTCGCAGCGCGCAATTGCGGCGCGTCTCAAGATGGCGCACACGACTGTCGGTAGACATATAAAGGCAATTTTCGGGGAAAAGGATGGCCGATAAAAATTTACTTATAGGGTACGGCGAAACATTAGTTGAGCCTGTAAAGCTGAAGCGAGGCGGCGGGGCGAAGCGCTATCCATACGAATTTTCGGAGATGCGCGGTCGACTTTCCAAGCAGATAAAGACCGTGATCCAGCAGGTCAAGCAGACGGACGAGAAAATCGCTCCTAAGGGAGAGTCCGTCGTCGAAATGACCCTGCATCCAGCATTTTTGGCGAAAAGTTATTTTCCTCAGCAGTTGTTGAACGAATTCGGTCTTCGTCACGTCGGTAGCCGCGGTCGCTTTGTTCATCCTGAGGTTTCCTTGCGCAAGGATGAACCCCCTGAAGGTGAGGCCGCTCCGGTTTTATTTGTCGCGGGGAGTGCCGAGAACTTCGAGGCTATGGAGTCCAGTCTTAAGGAAAAAGGACTCCCGAAGTTATTTCAGGATGATTTCAGGAAAATAGAGAATTTCGAAATTTTCCACGCAGAACAGAAGGTGAAGTGGATCGACTCCGATGCTGATTTAGTGAGCCTCGAAGTTGTGCTCCACGCGGCGGCTCATCAGAGCTACATTCTCGAGAGTTTCGTTAAATGGGCGGAGCAGTGTGGCGGGGAAGTATTTGTTGATAAGGCCATATTCGTCCCGGGATTGACATTTTTGCCCGTAAACGTGAGCCGCAATAATGTTGTTGAGCTTGCGAAGTTCTCTTTTGTGCGTGCAGTTCGAAGCCTTGCCCCGTTAAGGGTAAGCCGGCCCGTCGCCGTACGGAATGTTCAAGGAGGGGATGCGGTATCACTTCCAGAGGAAACTGAACTCGACCCCAGCGTATCGGTTGCCATCTTCGATGGGGGCATTGGGCATGCAGATCTGTCTAAGTGGGTCGATGAATATACGTGGCCCGATACGAAAGTTACGGCGGCAAATCTATTGCTGCATGGCAACACCGTAACTACGACGGTTCTGTTTGGCGAGGGTTCCGCAAAAAAAGCAGTTATGCCGCGGCCATTTTCTCGTGTCCGTCATTATCGTGTTCTTGGAAAAGATAGCGGTGGTGACCCCGATCTTTTTGATGTATTGAAAAAGATTGACTGGGTTTTGATAAACGAGCAACCGCAGTTTATGAACCTGAGCTTAGGGCCGTGCATACCGATCGATGACGATGATGTGCACGTCTGGACGACCTTGTTAGATCATCGCCTGTCAAATGGTCGAACTTTTACAACCGTAGCGGTTGGTAACGACGGCGACGACCCAGATCCGTCATTGTCGCGAGTGCAGCCACCGAGTGATATGGTGAATGCGCTCGGAGTTGGGGCAGCCGATTCAGCCGGTTCGGCCTGGAATCGAGCCCCGTACAGTTGCATCGGCCCTGGGCGAAGCCCGGGGCTTATGAAGCCTGATGGTGTGGCATTTGGGGGTTCGGGCGCGGAAGCGTTTCATGCGTATTCCCCGGTACATGGCGGATTGGTCGGCCTTGAGGGCACGAGCTTTTCTGCACCACTTGTCTTGCGAGCAGCCATCGGAGTGGCGGCGACGTTGGACGCACCGCTTTCGGCAACAGCACTTAGAGCGCTAATGGTTCATCGTGCCGAACCACATGACACGGCTGGAGGGCGTGAAACCGGTTGGGGGCGTTTCGAGACCGACCCGGAAAGGCTCATTGTGTGTGGCGACCATGAGGCGATGGTCATATACACCGGCTCGATAAACCCAGGTCAACCGGTGAGGGCGAAGATTCCGTTTCCAAATATTCCGTTGAACGGTAAAGTGACCATAAAAGCAACTTTTGCATTTACTGCGCCTACCGACCCAGCACACTCTCTGAACTATACAAAAGCAGGGCTCGGAGTAATTTTCCGTCCCGTGGGAGCGGACAAAAAAACCATCCCATTTTTTAATCAGGATAAGTTCGATAGCGAAAGTGATCTTCGGCGAGATGCACAAAAGTGGGAGTCCTGTCTTTCGAGAACTAGGCGTTTCAATCCTGGGACATTGAATGATCCGGTCTTCGACATCGAGTACTTAACGAGAGAGGAAGGCAAGGCGGTTGCATCGAAGGATCAGGTGCCACTCCCATATGTGCTGGTGGTTACCGTGTCCGTGGCAAATACGCCTGGTGTGTACAACAACGTTCTTCAAAGGTACAAGACGCTGCAGCCCGTTAAGGTTGCGACTCAGATCCATATCAAGAAGTAGACTCTGCGACGCAGGGTAGGGCGACCTCCTCAATTTTTTGGCTGAGTGTGGGTCGCCCATTGCGGCTGTATTAGGCAACGGCCGACACGTTGTGACGAGCTCTGGCAGACATGGCGTCGAGGTAGTCAGCGACTGCGTCATATGGCGCGAACCGCCCACCGCCTTCCTTATAGGTCGGAATGGGAAAAGTTTCGGCGCTGATCTGATTACGGATTGTTCCCTCCGACATCAGCAGCAGTTGCGCGAGCTGCGCCAGCGTCATGCGAGGGCCGTACTTTTCCAGAATATATGCACGGGTCAGCAGGCTCATTGCGTCACCTCCCCATCATGGGTGGCATGCGCGGCAAGCAACCGTTGTGTTTCGGGATGCATCGGGTCCGCGCCAATGTAACAGTCGTCCGGCGCATCAGGCCAAGCCCGTCTGCACCGCTCAAACTCGCCTTCATTCCAGAGCGACAGCCACTCGAAGCCTTCTTCGGCGTCGAGGGCATATTGAATGGCTGCAACGCTTGCATACGTTGGATGCCCCGATGCGGCTGTGAGCGCGGTGCGTCGTTCGCGGAGAAGTCGAAGGATGGTGTCCGGGTTCGCGAGGGCGATATAGGCGGCGTCGCGCAACGCTTGCTCGTAGTCTTCGTTCCCGTTCGGGCGACAATCGCAGATATCCTTCCGGTCGTCATGCTCGTTTTCTACCCATGCGCCGACGTTGATCCAGCTACCCTTGGTTGCCTTTTCGGCAGCCGCTTGCAGGGCATCGTAGTTGCCGGTGATGTTTTCCATGTCGGTCCTCGGTTATCGAATGGCGCTGACGATACGATCGAGCTTGCCGTCGATCTCCAAACTCGCCAATGCTTGCATTGCGGTTGCCATGCGTTCGAGGACGGTGGCATAACGCTCAAGGCGGTCAATGTCGGCCGTTTTCAGGAGACGTTGCATCGTGTCGCCGAGTTCGTTTGCCGACTTCCGAACACTCCCCGCCGCTTTTTTCGTCGACTCGGAGACTTGCTTCTCGGCATCGATCATGCGGGACAGCGAGCGTTCGAAGAGGGCGATTGCATCTTGCGTGGTGGATTCAGCCTTTGCGAAATCGGTGTTCATGTCTTTAAGTCGGCGTTGAAAGTAGTGAGAGTCGGCGTTGATGTAATTCGCAACCATCGTCAGCGTATCGAGGTTGCTAAAAAGAGGGCCTTTGCTGTCTTGCCTGATTGGCTTGAGTCCGTACACTTCGGCCGGGTTATTCCGGGATGGGATCATTTCAATTCGAATCCTTGGTTCTTTGAATCTGCCTCACGTTGCGGCAGTGCGCGGCCAAGCTGCATCAAGCCGGTTTCCAGCGTGATCCCAGCGGTCGCTGCCCAGGTGCGTGCGTCCTGCGCCGCCTTGTGGCGAGCGAACGATCCGACCTCGTCGGCCATCAAGTCCAGCAGCTCGACGTCGGCCGCGTGCGAGATCTCCGTGATCAACGCGCGGATCTCGTGGCGAAGGGCGTCGAGGCGCGTGAGCCTGCCTTGGCGGGTATCCGCCAAGGCTTCGTCCTTCTGGATCGCTTTTGCGGGCGTCAGCCCGCTGCAGTCTGACTGCGTAGAAGTGCCGTTGACGCTCGCAAGTGCGATAGCCGGGCGCTTCTCCGCGTGTTCCCGCTTTCGCGGCAGCGGACGTGGGGTAGAAAGGGCCGGGCGCGGGTTCAATTTGCGGCTCCGGTCGGGAACGGCCATGCGGACGCAGGGCCAAGAGCGAGCTTTGCCTTGTAAGTCGGGAATGCGGCGTCGAGTAGCGCCCGATTCGACGCGATCCGTTGCTTGTGCCCGATGGCCGTCAGCACATCCGACAAATCGGGGCGTTCACCCTTCGCGGTGGCAGCGGAGAATTCGGCCGTCATGTCGGGATCGGGCATCCCGATGATCTCGTGCGCCCATTCGAGAATGCGCTTGAATGATGCTTGCTCGGCCTTGGTTCGCCCGTGGACCGGCGATTTGATCGTCTCGATGAGCCGCGCTGCGCCGGAACGAATCGCTTGAACGCGCGTCCATACCGCGCGCGTCTGGTGCGATACCTTCAGCGGGTCGCTCGCGAAGCTGGTCCCGGTGTTGTATTCGATCGCGTAAATCCACGCGCCGGGTGCCGGTTGAGCGATGCGAATGTAGGCCAGCGGGCCTTTGATTCTCCCGGTTCGCTCAGGTCCGCATACCGTATCGACAGGCTCGCAGCAGCCGTTTGCATCCGGCTCGGACAACGGCCAGACCTTTGTGGTTGAGGGGTGGCCGAGTAGATCGGCGAGCGGCATCAGCGCGGTATGAACTGCGTCGACCGTCGGCTTTGCCAGTCGGCCGAAGTTCTTGTCATGGAGTACAGCCTGCAGGGCCTGCAAAAGTTGCTTTGACTGCTTCTCGCTGATCTTGGTGGGGGCGCTTTGCCGCGACGCTGCCTGCATCGGCGCCTGCGTCTCGATCGTGGCATCCGCGGCCGTTGACGCGACGAGCGGTGCGGCGTCGCTGTCGGTGCCTCTGCTGGCGGCTGCGGCTACGTGCTGGGGAGAGGGTTCCGCGTCCGGATGCGTATCGAGCAGGGGCGCTGCTTCGAGGTGCTTCTTGGTTACCTTCGTCTTGCCGGCTTCAGCGGCTTTGGAGATCCCGACGACGATGCGTTCGAGCGCCTTGTCGCCGCCGTGCAGGCGGATCTGCTCGATGGCCAGTGTGCCGGTACATTGGCCGTTCCGTATGAGCTGATGCAGTTCGGCCGGTGCCCGTTCGAGCAGGCCGACGTCGCGGATCGTTTGATCGGTGACGTTCAAGCGCTTGCAGATGGCGGCAAGCGTCATGCCATGAATGTCGCGCAGTTCTGCGACGGCAGCGGCCAGATCAAGCGGCGACGACTGCTTGCCGTTGTTGCTGACATAGCCGTCGATAACCATTTCGGCGCGGTTGACCGTCTTGGCGTCACGGACGACGACCGGGATCTTCCCGATGTCCTTGCCCGCTTCGATCGCTTTACCGGCCGCGAGGTAGCGGTGCTGCCCCTTGTATACGAACAGCAGATCCTTACCCGCGACCTTCCGCGCGTAGCAATGGAGCGGTGAGCCCTTGTCGTACCCGTTCTCCATCATCAACGCAGTGAGGTGCGTCACCCATTCGGGGTCAACCGGTCGGATGTTGTCGGACGGGTCGTAGTGAAGTTGTTCGTATGGGACCATCCATAGGTCCGCTGACGTTGCGCCGGCCGCTGCGGCGGCAGCCTTGATGTTGCCGGTCGGGATCGGCGCGGTGAGGTCGAGCAGTTGCGTGCGGTCGTCCATTACGCAACCTCCTGCGGGGCCGCTGTCCGCGTCTTGCCACGCTTCTTCGCTTTATCGATCGCGTTCGACGCCTCGACACCTGCTGCGCGCTTAGCGTCGCGCAGGCGTTTGATTGCGTCGGCGCAGTTGCCTTCGTCCGGAATCGAGATCTGTCTACGGGCAATCTCAGTGCCGTCGAGGATCAAATACTCCGTATGCACGCTGTCCGGCAGTGGGCGACGTCCGACTACGTACTTGCCGATCAGAATCGGGGTCGACGGAAGACGAGCGTTCCGGTCGTATCGCGTGATGGTGTGAAGGGAGAGGGTATCTCGACGTTCGACATCGAAGAGAGGTTCGGCTTTTACTGTAATGCGCGGCATGACGGTCTCCATGACGCCGGGGCCACTCGCCCCGGCAATGTCGGGGCATTTAGACGGTGACGTGGTGGGCGGTCGTCGGAGCGACGACAGGGTCGTCCTGAAACACGTTCACGACGACAAACAGCAGAGCGGCGACGACAGTCCAGCGGAAGATCTTCGATTTTTCAAAGTTGCTTTGGCGTGCCGGCTCGGACGGGGTAATGCGGGGTGTTTGCTCGTCGCGGAGCCAGTCGTGACGGTCGTAGAGCTGGCAATCGATCAGGCAGCTCGCTTGACGGTGGTGAGCGGTGGGTTGCGAGGCGTGCAGTTGTGGAAGTTCGCGATTCATCAGTTCCTCACGATAGGTTGTGACGTGAGGATGATAGATTTTCTATCCTATCGAGAGCAAGAAAAACTATCGTTCTGAGGTAGAAAATCTATCTATTGAGATCGGGCGGGCAATAGTCAGGAGTGGGTGCGCAAAAAAAATCCCGCCGAAGCGGGACTGCGGGAGAGCGAGTTATCGCCTGCGATATCGACGGTGTTCAACCATCACGCCAATGATCCGAACGGGTTCGTGTTCGCTATTTATCGTTGGATAGTCGGAATTCAGTGGGACCAGCTCAAACACTTCCGCGCCAGTCGTACTCACGCCACGAAGCCTGTACTTCTTGAACGTGGCTTCTTCTTTGCCGTTCTTTGCGACGACATAGTCGCCCGGCCTAGGCGCAATGGCTGGCTCAACGATGATTCTATCGCCGGGCATAAACTCCGGTGCCATCGATTCCCCCTCTACCTCAAGGGCGAACGCATGATCCGATAGCTCTAGATCGGTTAGCAGGTATTCGAACGCACCGCCAGGTGGAAACGGAGTGATTGCCTCGCTCATCAGGCCGGCTTGCACGCTGCTGATCAGCGGTATGCGACGAGTGCCGACATTCGCCGGGACAACGTTCCCGATGGGCGTACCCGCAACGCCGGGGATGGGAATTGCATGCTTGGTAATACGTGCGATCTCAAGAATCTGGCCGAAGCTTGGCTCGTGACGGCCGTTCTCCCACGCTGACACGTTGCCGCGCGTCTTCCCCAATCGCTCCGCGAGTTCATCTTGCTTGAGGCTGGCAGCTTCGCGGCTCGCCTTTATCCATTCACCGATGTCCATGCGCTCAATGGTAAGAAAATCTTGCGCGCATATGGCTATATTTTCTATCCCTCGAATGTTAGAATTTCTATCATTGCGCTGATGATGGAAGCTCATGGACAACATCGTTGAACACCCCTTGGATCGGGCCGCCAAAGCGGCCGGGCTGACTATGCAGTCGCTTGCAGATCACCTTGGCGTGACTCGCGCGGCGGTCCAGCAATGGAAGCAGGCGGGCCGGCGGGTGCCGGCTGAACACTGCCCTCCAATTGAGCAGCTTTGCCACGGTGCCGTGCGATGTGAGGAACTGAACAGTCGGGTCGATTGGGCCTTCGTCCGCCAATCGGGGCCATCGCCAAGCGCAACGCATGTCTGCAACAGCTAACGGTGCGGTTTCGATCGCACATCTCGAATCCTAGTGACGTTTCGCGCGTCGCGACAGGATGAAACGCTCCGATCTCAAACGTTATGACCTGCCGATACGACAGTACCGAATGGCTGGACGTCCTCTATACGTCCGTTCGCAATACGCCCGGCGGCGTCGCCGATGCGGCGAACCACCTCACGGTCCGGCGCGGAAAAAACATCACGCCGGAATCGCTTCGTCTGCGCCTGCGTGGTGTAGGCGACAGTCGCTTGTCGATGGAGATGTTCGAGCTGCTGATCGAATGGATGCAAGAAAAGACCGAGGCAAAGGCGCACGCGCTCGATGCGCTCCATGCGCTGAATGCGCGTTTCGGGCTGGTTGCCGAATACGTCGACGAGCATGGCGCTGATGACGACATCGGGCCGGGCGTGGACGTGCATCTGGTCTCGACCGCTTTGCACCTTCAGGCCCACGTCGGCCGCGTCGCAGACGACGTGACGCGCGTTCTTGGGGAACAGCGCATCGATGACAGCCGAGCGGAGCAGATCATCGCGACTGGCCGCAAGGGCCAGCGTCTGTTCCAGCGCTTGATCCATGCTGCTCGCAACCTTGCCGCACGTCGCCGTCGTCGTCATGGAGCGGTTTAAGCCCGGCATGGGGTGCTGCCGTCCTGCCCGTGAGCATATCGGCCTTTGCTGCTCGCCCGAGCAGCAATTGGCATGCGCTGTCACGACGCTCGCATCCCGATTCGAGTATGCCCCCGCCGAAGCGGGGCGCTTGCTGTCCGAATTGCTCGCCACGTTCCCCGATCGCCTCGCTCCGATTCTTGCGGAAGCGAACGCAGCCGGGCGCGTGCGCTTGTTCATCGAGCGAGCTGCGCGCGCATGCGCCGCGCTCGCGACCAAGGCGGAACGTCACGCGTTCCGCGACCAGCTTACCGATCGTCTCTGCGCGCAGGACCTTGCCGCGTTCGACGATCTCATGTCGGCGGAATGGCGTCGACTGCGTGGCAAATAACCGGAGACACCCGTGAACGTGAACGGAATCAGTAGCGCATTGCGACGCGGCGCATCGCAGTACAGCCGCTCGCCGAGCGGACGCCAGTGCTATGCGGCGGGGCGGGCCGCATGGCGAAGCTTTTCTCACAAGGTCGAGCGCGACCGTCGTCTCGTCGAGTTGGAGGCGGCTCGTCGTGTGAGCTAACGGCGCGCAACTCAACGAATTGTGATCTGGCCGCGACATGCGGCCAAAGTAACTTTTATCGAGGGAATTTTTGTATGGCGACACTGGACCAGATCATTCAGCAATTGCGTGCTGCAGGGCATCCTGACCTGCCTGCCGGCCATCCGATCGCGGACGGCAAGCATCACCGGTACGGGCCGCGCAAGAAATACTGGTATCAGCTTCGCGAGGTCATCAGCAAGGGCGCGGTAATCGGCTATGGCGGTACCTTCGGCCATTTCTCGGGCGACGATCCGGGCACCGAGCGATTCGAATGGAGCGGCGCACCGATGAGCGAGGAAGTGCTCGCGGAGACGCGTCGCCGGCAGGAAGCCGCCGACCGTGAGCAGGCCGAGCGCGATGCGCGTCAGGCGAAGCTCGCCGCGAACCGCGCGCGCGATCAGTGGAACCGCGCGGCAGAGCACGGCGAGTCCGCCTATCTTGAACGCAAGCGCATCACGGCCGAAGGCGTGCGTTTCGACGCGGACGGCACGATCTTCGTGCCGATGTATCAATACGGCGACGACGCTTGGCTCGTCGGTTTGCAGAAAATCACGCCGGACGGCGCGAAGCGCTTCAACAAAGGCATGGAAAAGAAGGGCGCGTCGTATCTGCTCGGCGAGGTCGGCGCAGATGACCAGATCGTGCTGGTCGCCGAAGGCTACGCGACCGCGCGCTCGATCCGGATGGCAATCGACGAGGCGTTTGCAGTCAGTGTCTGCTTCGACGCGGGCGGCATCCTCCCGGCCGTGCGCTACCTGCGTGCGACGTATCCGGATGTGCACGTGCTGGTCTGCGCCGACGACGACTGGAAGATCGAGCAGCGCATGCGCGACTGGCTCGCCGACGAGTTCGCTTTCCGGGGTGAACTGGTGTTTGGCGCCGACCCGGTACGCATCGAGGCGAAGAACACGTGGTACATGGTCGCCGTGTCACGCCGTCGTGACAACAATGGCGTGCCGTATGTCGAGGTGAGCTACGGAAACGACGTGATGCCGCTGCGCCGTAAGCGCTTCGAGAACACGGGCCTGAAGCGTGCGTATGAGGCGGCAGCGACGGTCGTCGACGTCAGCGTCGTCTATCCAGCATTCGTCAATCGCGGCGAGCGCAAGTTGACCGATTTCAACGACCTGCACGTCGAAGAGGGCATCGACCCTGTCCAGGCGCAGGTGCAGGCGGCAATCTTGCGCGTCATCGCGCCAGCGAACGAAGAGATTCGGCCGGCGACGGTGGCGGTGTCGACCGCGGACGACACGCCGATGAAATTCGCGGCGACGTCCGCTGCCGCGAAACAGCCGGAATGGGATGGCCGCGAGGCAGAGAACGGCGCGCACACGTGGGAGCAGGATCTCGCGCGGTCGGACAAGGGCACGCTGCTGCCGACGCTCGGCAACGTGCATATGATCCTGTCGAATCACAAGGCATGGCAGGGCGTCATCGAGCAGGATGACTTCGGTGGCCGCGTGATGAAGCGCAAAGCGCCGCCGTTCCCGCAGGGCGTGAAGGGCGAGTGGACTGACATGGACGATCAGCGTTGCGCGCTCTGGTTGTCGCAGCGCTACGGCCTCTCGGTGCGCACCGATATCGTGATGAACGCGGTTCTGTTGGTGGCGGATGCGACGCACTTTCATGAAGTGCGCGAATACCTCGAAGGGCTGAAATGGGACGGCGTGCCGCGTGTGCGCTCGATGCCGTCGACATACCTGCGCGTGGCCGACAGCGAGTATGTGCGGCTCGCGTTCATGAAGTGGATGATCGCCGCCGTCGCGCGCGTGATGGAGCCGGGCTGCAAGGTCGACAACGTCCTGATCCTCGAAGGCAAGCAGGGGCATCGCAAATCGACGGCGCTGAAGGTGCTGGCCGGCGCACCGTGGTTCACCGATACGCCGATCCAAATCGGCAACAAGGACACGTACGCGGTGCTGGCCGGGAAGTGGGTGATCGAGCTGGCCGAGCTGGACTCGTTGAACAAGGCCGACTCGTCGGCGGTGAAGAGCTTCTTCGCGACGGCCGTCGACCGGTTCCGCAACTTCTACGGCAAGCGGGCGACGGACGTCCCGCGTCAGTGCGTGTTCGCTGGCTCGGTCAACTTCGACACGTACCTGAAAGACGAATCGGGCAACCGGCGTTACTGGCCGCTGCGTGTCGGCGGGCTGGTCGACATCGACGGCATTGTGGCCGTTCGCGATCAGCTCTGGGCGGAAGCCGTGCACCTGTATCGCTCGGGCGTCGTGTGGCACGTCGAAGAGCATGAGCGCCCGCTGTTCGAGATCGAGCAGGCGGAGCGCTACGAAGGCGACGTGTACGAGGACAAGATCGCCAAGGCCCTGGAATTCGTCTCGCGCACGACGATGGAAGAGATCCTCGCGGACATCCTGAAGCTCGATACGTCGAAATGGACGCTGGCAGAGCAGCGGCGCATCGGCAAGGCGTTGAAGTCGCTCGGGTGGGTGCGCAAGCGCGAGTCGACCGGATCGCGGGGTTGGTACTACGTGAAGGAAGAGCAAGAGCCTGGAGCGGAGCGCGAACTGGTCGCAGCAGGTGATGACGACAGTCCGCTGTAATCGCGTGGCGCGCTGTGCCTGCACGGTAAGCGCGCCACTTGGCCCGTCTTGGCGCGCTGTGGACGTCCCATGTCCCAACGTCCCAAGGTGCGGTCTCGGGCGCGGGTGCAGGGGCGCGACATGCGCGACGTGAGCGGCGCATGTCGCATGTCGCGGGCGCGCACCCCTGCAAGCCTTTTCCCTTGGGACATTGAGACATTAGGACGAGTAGGAGAGAGTCATGATCGATTTGAAAGAGCGGGTGGGCGTTGCGATGAGCGTTCGTGGTCAGTTCACCGACCCGATTGCCGATCCTAAAGTTACTTTGGGCGCGCTTGCCTTTGCGAACGATCTCGGGAGCTTGCTGGCCCGAATCAAGGCCGGGCCGCTGCCGACGCCTGCGATGGTGCGACGTGCAACGTTGCTGTTGGCGCAGATGATCCGGACGTCGGGCCGATTCAAGCGTGCGCGGTTCACGGGCCTGTCGCGCGACGAGCGCCGGGATCAACGTGCCGGGCACGCTGTCGAGCGGTCGAAGGTCGACGTCATCGAGCGCTTCGCGCTGCGATTGCTGGATGAGTGGGTGAACGATCAATGTGTCGAGTGCGAAGGGCGTGGTGTCGTGCGTCGAGCGCGTGCCGTCACGACATCAGCGCACGCGTGTGATGTATGCGGGGGCAGCGGGAAGGTGTGTGTATCGGAGGAGCGCATCCCGTTCTTCGAAGGGCGTAACGGGCCGCTAGTCTTTCGGGAATACGAACCGTGCGACGACTGCGTCGGGATGGGGCGGATCGCCGCGTCGCCGGTGTCGGATACAAAGGGCCGGCACATCTGCCCTGACTGTTCCGGTTCCGGCAAACGGCAGGTCGACGATGCTGGCCGGGCGCACGCACTTGGTGTATCGCTCGACGAGTATCGGAAGAACTGGTCGTGGCGCTTTCACGACCTGCTCGCGCTGTTGGATACGGTAGATGGATCGGTGTACGACACATTGCGTCGACAATTGCGAGGATGAAACGTATTCCATTTCAAGAGCGGATCGCGTAAACTTTGCACATCCTTTACCGCGTCACTGGATAAATGAGCGACCGCATACTCGTGTCGCGACCTTCGCCCGACAGGCGTACTGAATCGCGGGAGCGCCGCGACCAACAACGATAACTGTCTGCCGGGATCTGTTGGGAGGGCGTTCGCCCTTACGAAATGAATATCGAAGCCCTGAGTGCGAAAGCCCTCAGGGCTTTTTGCATTGGGGCGCTGAAATGCGAATCGAGTCGACAAGCGCCGGGCCGAGCGAGGTCTGGTCGACGTGGGATGAAGATCGAAGCATGGGGCGCGTTACCGCGCGGTGCTTCGTGTTTGACGACGCGATGGACCGAATCGTGTGGGCGATGGACCGGGCCGGCGATCGCGAGATCTCGGATGTCACGGTCGGCGCCGGTACGTTCAATAGTTAGTCCTTCGTGGATTTCCGCAGACGTCTCTTGTGGCCCCGGAGGAATAGGTCACCTACGTGCAACGTGCGGCATAGAACCGAGTTGAATTAATGGTGTGACCCGACCGATGCATCGTTCGCGTCAATAGGAGTCTATGTGCGCGGCACCGTGACAAGAGACTGCACGGTTTGCGCGATCATCGTCCAGGAAACAGGTTTCTGGAGGAATGCGTCCCATAGCCCTTCGTCCGAGGGAGTCTGATTTGCAGACATCAACACGATCGGAAGCCGGGAAAACGTAGGATGTGTGCGGAGTGCCCGACAAAGCGTTACGCCATCCATGTCGGGCATTGACCAGTCGGTTATCACAAGGTCCACTGCAATTTCCAATATCTTGGCGAGGGCTTCCTGACCGTTCCGAGCCAAAATAACTTGGTAGCCAGCATGTTCAAGTAGCAGTGAAAACGCATGCAGCGTTGCTTCGTCGTCTTCGGCGAGAAGGATCGTCACCATATCCACATCCATGGTTGCGAGAGTGCAAACGCGGCCCCTAGGCCCGCAGCCAGCCTCCAGTGTGCCTCGTAGATTGCGCGCGTACCAGTTCTGGTTTTTACGCGATCGATTAGTAGTGTGCACAAATTACCGAGGCGCAATATTTGGGCCCGGTTGCGTATGAACGTAGGCATCTCTCCCGACGTTCCCTCGGAAGTCCGGGATGAGCCATTGATAGGCAAGCGGGGGACCCTGTAAGCGGCCCAGCATGCGGGGGCTCGCACCCGCGTTTTTTCTCTACTGGCGAGTCTCCATAGGGGGTCATATTCATGCCGACTCAGCAGCAGATCGCTGACCATCTCGACCTTGACCAGTCGGCCGTTTCGCGGTTCGTCGACAAGGTCCAGCTCGATTACCGTGTGGCGTCGATCGACGAGATCCGCGTCGCGTACATACGTCATTTGCGCGAGGTCGCGGCTGGCCGCTCCAGCGGTACGGGAATCGATCTCGTCGCCGAACGGGCGAAGACCGAGATCGTCGATCGGGAGATCAAGCTCCTGACGCTGGCCGAGAAGAAGGGGCAGCTCGTCAATGCGGCGCAGCTCGAACAGGCGTACGGCCTGATGGTCGGCGCATTTCAAACGGAGCTGCTGTCGCTGTCCGACAAGCTGGTGCAGGAGCTGCGCACGCTATACGGCGTCGAGGTGGACGTCGAATGGTTGAACGAGCACATATATGGATGCCTTGAGCAGCTTTCTGAATACGACCCAGACAGTCCACGCGGTGATTCGCCGGATCGCGACGATGCTGCGTCCGCCGGAGCGGATTGGGACGACGGACTGGGCACGCAAACATCGTCGATTGAGCGCGAAGGGTTCGGCCAGCCCCGGCCGGTATAACCCGAACATCACGCCGTGGGTGTTCGGCATGCACGACGCGCTGGACGATCCGACCGTGCAGAAGATCGTGTGTATGAAGTCAGCGCAGGTCGCGTGGACAGATGGCGTGCTGCTGAACTACATCGGCAAGCGGATAGACGTTGACCCGTGCCCGATGATCGTCATGTTCCCGAAAGAGAAGACGGCGAAGAAATTCAACCTGGAGAAGTTCGAGCCGATGGTCGAGGTGACGCCTCGCCTGTCGGCGAAATTGCCGGTTCACGCGGCCCGCGACAAAAACAACTTGTGGGACCACAAGACCTTCGCACGCGGCTTCCTGAAGTTCATCACGTCGAACGCGCCGGACGAAGTGAAGTCGACGCCGGCCCCTGTCGTTGCGGTCGAGGAGCCGGACGACGCGAACACGAACGTGCGCGAGCAGGGCGATTCGATCACGCTGCTGGAGGAGCGGAACAAGAGCTACTCGGCCCGGCGACGCAAGATGATCTTGGGCGGCACGCCGACCATCGACGGCTTGTCGCGTATCCAGCAGGCTTACGCGGCATCGGATCAGCGCGTGTATCTGGTGCCGTGCCCTGATTGTGACGAGGAGCATGAGCTGGCGTGGGAAAACGTCACGTGGAGCGAGGGCGCCGAAGTTGTGCATGAGGTCTACGGCCGCGCACAACCGGAGACGGCCCGTTACACCTGCCCGCATTGCGGCTCGTTGTGGGACGACGCGACGCGTATTCGCGCTGTCCGTCGTGGGCGATGGGTTGCGACGGCACCGTTTCACGGCGTTGCCGGCTTCCGCATCAACGAGCTGGTGTCGCCGTTCCCCGGCTCGAACATGGCCGAGCTGGTCAAGAAGTGGCTGACGGCAGACAAGGCGCTGCGCGAGGGCGACGATACGAAGATGCGTTCGTTCGTGAACAACTCGCAGGGCCGGGCGTACAAGTACAAGACCGACCTGCCCGAGCTGGACGTGCTCGCGCAACGTGCGCTGCCGTACGCGGAGCTGACGGTGCCGCTCGGCGGTTTGGTGTTGACGCTTGGCGTCGACGTGCAGCACGACCGCCTCGCGATCGTCGTGCGCGCATGGGGGCGCGGCGAGGAAAGCTGGCTCGTCGTGTGGGGCGAGATCTACGGCAAGGTGACGGAGCAGCAGCAAGACCCGATGACGGGCGGTGTTTGGGGCGCGTTGACGATGCTGTTGTCGCACGGATACCGCCATGAGAACGGCTGGCTGATGCGTGTACGTGCAACGTCGATCGACTCGTCAGACGGAGCGACGTCGGACGCGGTCTACAAGTACGTGCGCGCGGCGCAGAAGGCCGGTTACAACGTCATGGCCGCGAAGGGCAGTAGCAACATCGACGCGGAGATCTTCAGCGTACCGAAGGCGTCGATCGACTCGACGCGCAACAACAGCAAGGCTGCGAAGTACGGGCTGCGGCCGTACATGGTCGGTGTGAGCCGCGCGAAGGATCTGATCCTCGAAAACCGACTGAAGCTCGAAGGCGACGGGCCGGGCCGCATGCACTGGTATAGCGGCGTGCGCAGCGACTACCTGTCGCAGCTCACGGCGGAGGTCAAGGTGCCGGGGCCGCGTGGCGGTAAGCGCGTGTGGAAGAAGATCAGTCCGCGCAACGAGGCGCTGGACTGCGAAGGGTACGCGCTGCATGCGGCCCGCAGCGTGAAAGTGCACCTGATGACCGAGGCGCACTGGCAGGTCGAGCAGCATCGTGCATCGCAGGTCTCCCTGTTCGATGCGGTCCCGGTGCTGGAGGCATTGCCGGCGGCGTTGCCGTCCGAGGTGCCGCCCGATCCGCCGGACGTGTCCGAGATTATCGAGACGCCGCGGCCGTCGCCGCAAGTAGCAAAACCCACCGAAACCCCGCCCCCGAGCGGGGTTTCGCGCATTCAGGGGCGTCGTGTTGGTCGATCGACGTACCTGAAGCGGCGCTAAACGAGGGAATGGCATGGCATACACAAAACAGGATCTGCAGAACATCCAGTCTGCAATCGCGAAGGGCGAGCTGGAAGTCCAGTATGCCGACCGGCGCGTGAAATATCGCTCGATCGGCGAGCTGCGCGAGGCACGCACCGAGATCATTCGCGACCTGAACGGCGCGGCCGGACGTTCGTCGATCGTCCGGCTTCGTCACGCCGGCAAGGGGGTGCGATGAAGCCGGGCTTTCCGTCACTCGCGCGGCGCGGGTTCGTGGTGCCGACGCGGTTGAAGGCTGCGGCTTACGAGTCGGCGAGCACGACCGGCGCTCGGGCGAAATCGTGGCGGACGTCGGGCGCTGGACCGAATGCGGCGGCGGTACAAAACCTGCCACTGCTGCGCTCGCGTGCACGCGACGCGATTCGAAACGACCCATGGGCGAAGACCGCGATCGCGCGGCTCGTATCGAACACGATCGGGAACGGTATTCAAGCGCACCCGCAGCATCCGAACGACGCGATCCGCAAGATGCAAAAGCAACTTTGGGAGGATAGCTGCGAGGAGATCGACGCGGACGACCTGTTCGATATGGCCGGCGTGCAGACGCTCGCTGCGCGCGCGTTCTTCAGCGACGGCGAGGTACTGGTACGTCGCCAGTTCCGCAGCCCGAGCGAGGGCTTGGCGGTCCCGATGCAGATCAGGCTTCTCGAAGGCGATCTGCTGCCGATGGAGAAGAACGAGATCGTCCCCGGCGGCGGCGAGATCGTCAACGGCGTCGAGTTCAACGCGGACGGTCGACGCGTTGCGTATCACCTGCTGCAGCGTCATCCCGGCGAGTACGGGCGTGCGTCGACGGCCAACATGCAGACGGTTCGCGTGCCGGCCGACGAAATCGCGCACGTGTTCCTCGCGCTGCGGCCCGGCCAGGTACGAGGCGTTCCCGAACTGTCGACCGTGCTGCTGCGGCTCAAGTCGCTGGACAACTTCGACGACGCGGTGCTGTTCCGGCAGGAGGTCAGCAACCTCTTCGCCGGGTTCATCACGAAGCCGCCGACCGAGCCGGGCTTTCCGGGAGATCCCGTCACGGGCGGCGAAATGCAGTACGACGTCGACGGCTTTTCGCCGGTCGTTTCGCTCGAACCGGGAAGCATGCAGGAGCTGGCGCCGGGTGAGGACGTCAAGTTCGCCGAGCCGCCGGGCGCGGGGACGGACTACGGGCCGTTCATGCGTCAGCAACTGATGGCGGCTGCGGCTTCGGTCGGCATGCCGTACGAAGTCATGACCGGTGATCTGCGCGACGTGAGCGATCGCGTGCTGCGGGTAATCCTGAACGAGTTCCGCCGGTCGATCGAGCAGATCCAGTGGAACGTGTTCATTCATCAGTTTTGCCGCAAGGTCTGGCGTTGGTGGGTCGATGCCTGCGCACTGTCAGGCGCGATGCCGATGGCGGACTACTACCGACGCCGTCGCGACTATCTGCGGGTGCGGTGGGTGCCGCAGGGCTGGCCGTATATCCATCCGGTGCAGGACGTCACTGCAAAGCGGATGGAGATCCGGTCCGGGCTTGCGAGCCGGACAGGTGCAGTGCTCTCGCGTGGCGATGATCCGGAGCAGGTCGATCAGGAGAACGCGGACGATCTCGCGCGTGAGCGCCGGCTCGGGATTCGATACGACACGCTCGATCCGGTCGACGGGGCGGGCGATCTTTCTAATGGGGATGGCGAATGAAAGGGAAGAAGCGGTGGTGGGACATCCGCGCGCAAGCGAACGCGGCGGGCGGGAACGAGGTCGAGATCCGGATCTACGGCGACATTGGATTTTGGGGCACCGACGCGGAACTGTTCGCGACGAAGCTGGACGAGGTGGCGTCGACAGCGACGTCGATCGTCCTCGCGATCAACTCGATGGGCGGCGACGTGTTCGATGCGTTCGCGATCTACAACGCGGTGCGTCGGTATAGCGGCAAGGTGACCGGACGCGTCGATGGTGTCGCCGCATCGGCTGCGTCGCTGATCCTGATGGCATGCGACACGATCGAGATGCCGTCGAACGCGCGGTTGATGATCCACAACCCGAACACCGTTGCGGCTGGCGAGGCGGAGGATCTGCGCAAGCTCGCCGATCTGCTGGACAGCACGTCCGACAGCATGTTGGCGGCCTACGTCGAGCGCAGCGGCCGAACCGCAGAGGAGGTCCGCGCGATCATGGATACCGAGACCTGGCTCACGGCCGCTCAGGCGAAGGAGCAAGGTTTCTGCGACGCGATTGTCGATCCGATCCGGATCGAGGCGTATGCGGGCGCGGCACGGCTCGCCGCACGCTATGCGGCGGTGCCGGCCGAGATCCGCGCCGTGCTGGAGGACGACGGCGAGGTAACGCCCGACCCGACGCCTCATCCTGTGCCGACGCCCACACCTGCGCCGGGGCCGGACGTGTCGGTTCTCGCCGCGCATGTGTACGCTGCGTGCCGCGACGCGCGCATCGAGCACTGCGCGGAAGGCATCGTGCTGGCGACCGGCCTGCGGGATCGCGCGAGCGTCGACGCGGCGATCCGCAACGCGCAGGACATCGCCGGTATCTGTCTGGCCGCGAGCTTGACCGAGCTGACGGCCGGCTTTGTCTCGGACGGCCTGTCGCCCGATCAGGTGCGCGCGCGGCTGTTCGAGCGCATGACGGCCTCGCAAAAGCCGATCAACCATCGTGCTGCCCCGGTTGCGTCGCAAGACGCGCCCGTGGTCGCGAATGCGCCGCGTGCGGCGTCCATCTACGCGGCTCGCAAGAGCGGCAAGTAACTTTGACGTAACCCGAGGAGGGGAATACTCATGTCGAACGTGAAGCAACAAGGCGTGCTGCCGGCCGAATTTCTCGTGTCGGAGGGTAACGGGCAGATCTCGCGCGAGCGGATCGTGGTGAAGGCAGGTCCGGCGCTGCCGGCTGGGCAGGTGCTCGGCGTGACCAGTACCGGCGAATACGCGCCGTACGACAACACCGCGAACGACGGTTCCGAAGTCGCAGCAGCCGTGCTCTACGCGCCGCTGGTCGCGTCCGAAGCGCCGCGACCGGCGACGGGTGTCGTCCGGCTCGCCGAAGTCGTTGGCGGGCTTCTGACGGGGCTCGATGCAGCCGGTCGCGGGGATCTCGCCGAGCGACACGTGATCGTCCGCTGATCACATCACACCCCATTCAAGGCCACGCCAACCGCGTGGCCTTTTTTGTATCCATTTTCATGTCGGAGGTTGTATGGCGGATATCGCCCTGTTTCAAGACGACGCGTTTTCGCTGTCGTCGCTGAGTGCTGCTATCAACGAGCAGCCGTATGTTCCCGGCCGGATCGGTACGCTCGGCCTGTTCGAAGAGGACGGGATCACGACGACGACGGTGCAGATCGAGCGCGACGGCGACACGCTGTCGCTTGTCGCGGCTGGTCAGCGCGGTGCACCAGCAGCTGTTGTCGCAGGCAGCAAGCGCAGCATGATCCCGTTCAACACGGTGCATCTGCCGCAGCGTGCGGTGATCATGGCCGACGAAATCGCGAACCTGCGTGCGTTCGGTTCCGAAACGGAGCTGGAGGCGGTGCAGACGGTCGTGAATCGCCGGCTCGCGAAGATGCGCCGCCAGCTCGACGCGACACACGAATTCCACCGCATCGGCGCGATCAAAGGCGCGGTGCTCGACGCGGACGGCAAGACGGTGTTGATCGACCTGTGGAAGTACTTCGACATCGACCAGACGGTCATTCCGTTCGAGCTGTCGACCGCGACCACCGAGATTCGTCAGAAGTGCGTCGAGGTGCAGGACGCGATCGAAGATGCGCTCGGCGCGATGACGTACACGGGTGTGCGCGTGCTCTGCGGGCGCGAGTTCTGGAACAAGCTGATCGTCGCGAAGACGGTGAAGGAAACGTATCTCGCGTCCGTGATGGCCGCGCAGCTGCGTGGTGATGCGCGCGACGCGTTCGACTTCGGCGGTTGCACGTTCGAGCGTTATCGCGGCCGCGTCGGCGACATCGGCTATGTGGCCGACGACGAAGCGCATGCGGTGCCGGAGGGCGTGTCCGATCTGTTCATCACGCGCTTCGCGCCGGCCGACTACGTCGAGGCGGTGAATACGACGGGGATTCCGTACTACGCGAAGCAGGAGCTGATGGACTTCGGCAAGGGCGTCGAGATCGAGGCGCAGTCGAACCCGATCCACCTGTGCACGCGCCCGAAAGCGCTGATCAAGCTGAAGGCTTGACGTGGCGTTCCGGGATCTGATCTCGGACGTCGACGCTGCGGTGCTGCGCGATCTGGGCGACGCGGACATCACGATCGACGGCCGGCCCGTCGAGGGTATGTTTGCGTCTCCTTGGCTCGGCCCTGATCTCGGTGGCCAGCGTACGCAACTGGTTGCGCCGGTGTTCCACGTGCGTGATCGCGATGCTGTCGGGGTACGGCAGGGCAGCGTCCTGATCGCGAGCGGGGAGCGTTACCGCGTGCACGAAGCGCATCCGGACGGCACCGGCTGGACAGTCCTCATTCTCCAGTAGGCGATATGGACGATCTCAAGATCGAAATCGACATCAAAGAGGCGACCGCGGTGCTGCAAGGGCTGTCGCCGTCCGCGATGCAGGCTGCGTGGCGACGGACGTTGCGCAAGACTGCCGGGTGGATCAAGAGCCAGACGGCGAAAGAGGTCGGGGCCGCGACGAAGATCCCGCAGAAGGCGATCCGTCGCCGCCTCTACTTCTTTCTTCGCTCGGCTGATACCGGGAAGGTGTGGCTCGGTCTGAACCCGATCGAGGCGCATCGCCTTGGCAATGCGACGAAGACGCGCAAGGGGATGCGAGTCGGCCGCCAGTCGTTCGAGGGCGCGTGGCGACAGACGAATCGCAAGCCGGACGGGCCGATTTACGAGCGCGTCGGCAAGGAACGGATGCCATACCGGATGGTGACGGTGGCGTGGCAGCAATCGGGCGACCCGGCGTTTCGGCGGGCCGCGAAAGCCTGCGAGGCGCGGCTGATGGTGATTCTCCGTCAGGAAGTGAACTACGAACTGCAGAAGGTGATGCGCCGTGCTTGAGAACCTGAAGGCGCTACATGAGGCGATCGAGCGCGACATGCGTGTGAAGCTGCCGACGATAAAGCGGATCGAGGCATACCCGCGTCTCGGTCAGAAAATCGAAACGCCTTTGATCGCGATCGAGCTGAACGAGTTCGAACCGGGTCATGACGACGGGACCGGCGACGTGCCGCTGATTGCACGCATGCAGGCCCGCGTTGTGTTCGATCCGATCGACGACGGTGCGGAGCTGGCCGTGCGGGAGGTCGCGGCACGCGTCGCAATGGTCGTGCACGGGAACACGTGGGAACTGCCAATCACGCCGGGAAAGGTCGTGCAGGTTGCGGAGGATCCGTTCCGGCCGCAGCTCGATACCTACTGTGTTTGGCTCGTCGAATGGACGCACGAATTCGGCCTCGGCATCGAGCTGGACGATATCCCGGACGGGCGGGCGATCTTATGGGGTGTCGATCCCGACACTGGCCCCGATAGCGAAGGGCAGTACTGGGATCCCGGTGCGGAAGGCGGCGAATCATGAGCGACTACGAGCTGGGCGAGATTGATCGCCGCATGGCCTGCATGGTGCAACACGGGACTGTCGACGACGTCTCGTATCAACCGCCACAGTGCCGCGTGCGGATCGGCGATTGGGTCAGCGACTGGATGCCGTGGAAGACGGCGTCAGCGGGCATTGTCCGCTTCTGGCGGCCGCCATCCGTTGGCGAGCAGGCGTCGATGTTCGCGCCGTCCGGCGATCTGGCTGGCGCATATGCGGCGCCGGGCTACTACTCGGATCAGCACGGTGGTGCGGCTCGGTCCAATCCGAACGAGACCGCGTGGGACTATCCGGACGGTGCGTCGGAGGTCTATGACCACGAGAAGCACGAATACCGCGTCGACGTGCCGGCAGGCGGGCGCATCGTATTTCGCATCGGCGCAACGGAGCTGGAGCTACGTGCTGACGGCGTGACGTTGCGCACGGAGCAATTGCTCGGCGACGTCCCTGATTCGACGTTCACGGGTAACACGACAACGGAAAAGCTGTTGACGTTCAACGGTGGGATGCAGGGCAGGGGCGGTGGTGGTGGTCCTGCCGTTCAGGTGGAGGGCGGGGCTCGTTACACGGACGACGTCGAGATCGGTGGTAAATCGTTCCTGGAGCACTCGCACAGGGAGCAAGGTGACGGCGAACCCGTGTCGCCGCCACTGTAACGCGCACATTCGCAAAGTTGCTTTGCCCCGCTTCGGCGGGGTTTTGTTTTTGAGGGATTCACCATGGCAAAAGATACTCCGCAGGCAGCTACTCCGGCCGCTCCGGCCGTTGCGACGTTCCTTGATACGCGGTTCCGTAGTCGCGTGATCGTGTTCCCGAGCGGCGATGTGTTGCACGTCTTTTCGGGTGAAGCGACCGCAAAGACTGCCGCACAGATCGAATACCTCGACGCGCACCCGGACTTCAAGCGGCTTGAGGAGCGCGGATGAGCCGGTCCGGTGCGCTCGTCGGCATGGACCGATGGACGGGTGCGCCCATCAGTGGCGTCGCGCACCTGAAGCAGAGTCTTGGCGACATCCTCAGCACACGCAAGGGCACGCGGCGAGAGTTGCCTGAATACGGCTCCGACATTCCGTTGATGGTCGACCTACCGATCACGCGTGGCTGGATCTCGGCGGCACAGGCCGAGGCCGCACGGGCAATCGTCCGGTGGGAGCCGCGCATCAAGCTTTCTCAGGTCAAGGTGCTGTCGGTCATCGACGGTAAGCCTACGTTCGCGATTCGTGGCGAGTACGACGGCATGGCCGTCGAAATCGAGGTACCAACATGACGATCATCGATCTCGCTTCGCTGGACCCGCCTGACCTTGTCGAGGTGCTCGACTTCGAGGCGACGTTCCAGAGGAAGCTGGAGTACTTCAAATCGATCTATCCCGACTGGACAGCGGCGCTGAAGTCGGATCCCGTGGTCAAGCTGATCGAACTGGCGGCGTATGACGAGATCCGCGCTGCAGCGCGAGTCAATGACACCGCTCGCGCAGTGATGCTCGCGTTCTCGACGGGCGCTGACCTGGAGCATCTGGCCGTGCTGCTGGATACGGGGCGCGCAGTCGTTGAGCCCGGCGATCCCGAGGCAAATCCGCCAGTCGAGCGGCGCATGGAATCGGATGACCGGCTGAAGTTGCGCACGCAGATGTCGATGGAGCGCGCGACGGTCGCCGGACCATTCGCGGCATACCGGGCGTTTGCAATGGACGCGTCGGCCGACGTCCTCGATGTCGCTGTCGACCGGCCGGTGGCAGGCACGGTGCGGCTCACAATCATGTCCGCACGTGGCGACGGTGTACCGGATGGGGCGTTGCTCGATCTGGTCCGCGCGAAGGTTACGCCGGAGACGGTTCGCCCGCTCAACGACACAGTTCTGGTCGAGCCGGCGGTCAAGATCGAATATGCGATCGATGGGCTGATCTATGTCGGCAGCGGGCCGGATCCGAGCATTGTGCTTGACGCACGGCGTAAGGTGCTTGACGGCGTGATAGCGAGGTCACGACGCCTTCGTGCCGGCATGCCGCGATCCGCGATTGAAGGGGCGCTGCACGCGCCGGACAGCGGCGTGACGCGTATCGAATTGCGCTCGCCCGTCGCCGACGTCCTGTGTGGCCCGCGCGAATTTGCGCACTGTACGAGCATCAATCTGGAGGTCAGGGCCGATGACGCGTGAACCACTGCTGCCGTCCAACCAGACGCCGCTGGAGGCGGCGCTCGCGCGCGTGCTGCGCCCGAGCGTCGATCCCGAGATTTTGCGCACGTTGTGGGATGCGGATCGTTGTCCGACCGCATGGTTGCCGTGGCTCGCATGGGCGCTCGCCGTCGACGGTTGGGAACTGGCCGAATCCGAAGACGCACGGCGAGCGCTCGTGAAGGGCTCGATGGCGCTGCACCGGAAGAAGGGTACGCCGTGGGCGGTGCGAGAGGTGATCCGGCGGCTCGGTTTTGGCGAGGTAACGATCATCGAGGGGCGCAGCGGTCGACGGCGCGATGGTTCGATTGTTCGTAATGGCGAGCAACTGCACGGGAAGCCAAGCGCGTGGGCCGAGTACATCGTGAAGCTTGGGGTGCCGATTACACGCGATCAAGGCGACAAGCTGTGGCGGGCAATTGAGCGTTACGCGCCTGCACGCAGCCAGCTTGCCGCGCTCGACTATGCGGCCGTGCCGATCCGACACAACGGCGTTGCGCGGCGGGACGGGCAATATACGAGAGGGAGTATTACAACATGACCAATTTGGTTGAGTTCGAGCGGTGGGAGGACGGGGTCTATCAGCTCGAAACATCGGATCCCGTCGTCGGCGGACCTGAGGGAATCGACAACCTGCAGGCGAAACAACTCGCGAACCGCACCCGGTACCTGAAAAAGGCGGTTGAAGCAGGTCAAAGTAACTTTGATGCGCACATTGCGGCAGTCGATCCGCATCCGCAGTATGCGACGCATGCGGATCTGGCAGAGAAGGTGGCCGCGCTGGTGGCGCAGTCCCCCGAAACACTCGATACGCTCAGTGAACTCGCGAAGGCCCTCGGCAACGATCCAAATTTCGCGACGACAATCGCAAATGCGCTTGCCGCAAAAGCGCCGCTCGATTCACCCGTGTTCACGGGGACGCCAAAGGTTCCCGCGCTGGCACGATTCGACAACAGCGCACGGGCCGTGAACAGTGCTTTCGTCAAGTCCGTTGGCATGCAGGCGAGTGCATTCACGACGTTGGTCGGCGCGACGGTGCTGACCGAAGATTACGCCGGCAGCACGATCTATCTCGGCGGGTCTGGAAACTACGCCATCACGTTGCCGCGCGCGTCGTCTGTGCCGGCGGGGGTGCGGCTGGAATTCGTCAGCGGGATTGGCGTTTCACCGGTGAGCATTTCACGTCAGGGCACCGACGTGATCTATATGAACGCCAACACGTCGCTGGCGACGGTACCGATGGCGCTCGGTGACACCTTCGTCATCGAGAGTAACGGAGTGAACTGGTATTCGGTCGGTGGGTCGACGCCGCTTGCGTACGCGAATGGCTTCAGCGCGTCGTTCAATACAAACGGTTGCCAGAGACTTCCGAGTGGCCTGATTGTTCAGTGGGTAACCGGAAGTAGCGATGCGAACGGCAATATGTATGTCACCAATCCTCTTGCGTTTCCGCATGCGGTACTGGGTGGCATTGCTAATGAGGCGTCGCCGGGTGGCTGGGCGGCCAATACGACGACCGTGTGGAGTTTCGACCTGGGAATTTCAACGGTTACGACTTCAGTTGCGCGGGTGCGCGCGGTGTCGGGAGCCGGCGGGCCGGCGATCGCCAGTGGAGTAGCGGGGCGTATTCAGGTATGGGGGTACTAAAAATGGGGCAAAAACTCGCGGCGTTCGATGAGCGAGGGAACATTACCGCGTTCTATGACTCGGTCGTCAGCCCGGTGCCGCAAGGTGTATCGGTGGTGGAAATTGACGACACGGTATGGGTCGATCTCATCAACGCCCAGTCGGGTGGTAAACGCCTTGTCGTTGACGAGACCGGAAAGGTCGCCGCGCTTGATCCGCTTCCGCTGACGCGGGCCGAAGCCGCACTTGCCAAGCGCGTGGAGCGCGACGCGGCGCTGCACGCGACGGACTGGCTCGTCTCTCGACATCAAGATGAGCAATTGCTTGGCGACGGAACGACCCTCACGGCGGATCAGTTTGCGGCGCTGCTGCGTTATCGACAGTCGCTGCGGGAAGCCAGCGATCTTCCGGGGTGGCCGCAAACAGATCTGCCGTCACCACCGCCGTTCGCGACGGCACTGCCCAAGGCGACGGCGTAACGCGACATTCGATTCAAACCTGTGCGAGGCCGCTCGATTCGAGCGGCCTTTTTATTTGTAGCTTTCCCGGAGACCTGAATGGCTGCTACTTCTTTTTATCACGGCGTGACGACCTTGCTTGTCGATACCGGCCCGCGCACGATCACCGTGCCGTCGACGTCGGTCGTCGGCATCGCCGACACCTACACGCCGGGTCCGGACCTCGTCGCACCGAACGTGCCCGTGCGCATCACCAGCGAATACGATGCCGCCGCTGCATTCGGCGAGACGAGCGCGATCACGCGCGCGATTCAAGGCATCTACAAGCAGAGCAAGACGGTCATGGTGGCGGTCGGCGTGCCCGCCGATCAGACCGACGCGGAGCTGACGTCCGCGATCATCGGTGGCGTGTCGGCAGGTGGTGTTCGCACCGGCATGCAGGCACTGCTCGACGGTAAATCGCTGTTCGACCTGAAGCCCCGGCTGCTGCTCGCGCCGGGGCATACGGCCAAGCAGCCGGTCGCGACCGCGGCCGACGAGCTGGCCGCGAAGCTGCGCGCAATCGCGATCCTCGACGGGCCGAACAAGACCGATGAGGACGCGATCCAGTACGCGAAGAACTTCGGAAGCAAGCGGCTGTATCTCGTCGATCCCGGCGTGCGGTATTGGGACACGGCGAAGAACGCGGACGTCGACGCGCCGGCATCTGCGTACGCTGCGGGTCTGTTCTGCCAGACCGATGCGGCGATCGGCTTCTGGGCGTCGCCGTCGAACAAGGAGATCGTCGGAATCAGTGGCACGAAGCGGCCGATCGAATTCCTCGACGGCGACGAGACGTGCCGCGCGAACCTGCTGAACAACTCGTTCATCACGACGATCATCCGCGACGGCGGTTATCGCCTGTGGGGCAACCGCACGCTGTCGGCCGATCCGAAGTGGTCGTTCGTGACGCGTGTGCGCACGCTCGACATCGTGATGGACGCCGTGCAGGCCGGCCATAAGTGGGCGGTCGATCGGGGTATCACGGCGACGTATGTGAAGGACGTCACCGAAGGTCTACGGGCGTTCATGCGCGATCTGCGCATGCAGGGCGCGGTGATCAACTTCGAGGTGTACCCGGATCCGAAGCTCAATTCGGCGTCGCAGCTCGAACAGGGCAAGGTGTACTGGAACATCCGCTTCACGGACGTCCCGCCCGCAGAAAACCCGATCTTCCGTTTCGAAGTCACGAACGAGTGGCTGACGGAAGTTCTCGACACGCAATCGTAAGAGGTGACGTATGGTCCCGGAAACTCTGAACAACATGGCGCTGTACGTCGACGGGCGCGGCTTTGCCGGCCGCTCGCCCGAAGTCAGTCCGCCGAAGCTGAAGATCAAGACGGAGGACTATCGCGCGGGCGGCATGGACGCGCCGGTCAAGGTCGACCAAGGCATGGAAGGGCTGCAGGCGGCGTTCACCATGGGCAGCGTCGAGCGTGACGTGCTGAAATTCTTCGGCCTGGCCGACAACAACGCATTCAACGCGACGTTTCGTGGTGCATTCCGCGACACGCGCGGCAAGGTGAAGTCGGTCGCGCTGATCATGCGCGGCATGCTGTCCGAATACGATCCCGGCAGTTGGAAGCCGGGTTCGACGTCGGAGCTGAAGTACACGGCCGAACTGTCGTACTACAAGGCCGAGATCGACGGTGCAGTGATCTGCGAGATCGACGTGCTCAACATGATCCGCATCATCGACGGCGTCGACCAGCTTGCCGACGTGCGCAAGGCGCTCGGCATGTAGGAACGTTGGCCGGTGGCAACGCCAGCAAAGTAACTTTTCGATAACCCGAGGGGCGGTCCAATGGCCGCCCCTTTGTCATTTCTGAGGTGCTGAATGGAAACCGTGAAGATCACGCTGAAGTATCCCGTGTCGTTCGACGGCGTCGTGCGCAACGAGCTGGTGATGCGCCGCCCGAAGGTGCGCGACATGCGTACCGCGAGCAAGCAGGCGCAGGGCGACGACGAGCTGCGCGAAATCGTGCTGTTCGCGACGCTGGCCGAAGTCGCTCCCGACGATATCGAAGCAATGGACATGGTCGACTACGACGCCATGCAGCGTGCGTACGAATCCTTTCGATCCGTTCGTCCGGCTTCCAATCGAGACGGTGAAGGCGCTGGCCCGGCGGATGATGAAGGAGTACGGAACGCAGCCGCAGTCGCTTGACGACATGACGATCGACGAATTGTTGTGGTGGCTGACAGATTGAGCGAGGACTGACATGGCACGCGATATTGCACTTGGCATCGTCATCGGCGGTGCGGTGTCGGCAACGCTCGGTAAGGCGTTTGCCGATACGAATTCGAAGATCGTCGGGCTGCGCAAGACTGCGAGCGAGCGCGGCATGTGGCAGCGGCAGATCGGCGAGACGATCAAGCTGCAGGAGGAGTTCCGCCGTCTGCATCTTGCCGGCGACAGCGCGGCGGACGGAATCCGGCGCAAGCTGGACAACAACGTCCGTGCGTTGTGTGATGCGGGCTTCGAGGTCGACCGGCTCGATCGCGCATACGCCCGGCTCGGCCGGACAGTGCGGGGACTTGAGCTGAAGACCGCAGGGCATGAGCGTCTGGCCGCCGGCCGCGAAGGCATGCGCAGCGCGGCAGGCGACGCGGTGAAGCTTGGTGCGGCCGTCGCCGTACCGACCGCTGTCTCCGCGCAGTATCAGGCAATCATCCGGGATATCGCCATCAAGGCCGGCATCGCGCGCACCGAGCAGGAGCGCACGATGTCCGAACGCATTCGCCGCGACGCGCTGTCGAATGGCATGGGGCGCAACGAGCTGGCCGACGCCGTCAACCAGATGGTCGCGGCCGGGATGGACGTTGACCGGGCGCTGAACTTCGGCCCGGCCGTTGCGAAATTCTCGGTGGGTCAGGGGGCGTCGAGTGTAGAAACCGCGCAGATGATTCAGGCGCTGCAGCAGAACGCCAACATCACGGATCCCAAGGCGATGATGAAGGCGCTCGAAGCGATCGCGTATCTCGGCAAGGAGGGTTCGTTCGAATCCGTCGACATGGCGCGGTGGTTCCCGGTGCTGCTTGCCGAAATGAAGAAGATCGGTATCACGGGGCAGGATTCCGTGACGCAGCTCGGCGCGATGCTGCAGGTTCAGATGAAGACCGCCGGCAACGCCGACGAGGCGGCGAACAACCTCAAAAACTGGTTCTCGAAAATCGGTTCGGGCGAGACCGAGCGCAACTACAAGAAGGCCGGCGTCGACTACGAAGCGAAGATGAAAGAGGCGATCGGCAAGGGCTGGTCGACGCTGGAGGCGTCGTTCGTGCTCGCTCGGGCGTACATCGAGCGTGTCGATCCGAAGAAGGCGGCGCAGCTCGCAGCGGTGGCGAAGCAGCTCAACAGCGAGCTGGACCCTGCCAAGCGTCAGGCGCAGATGCGGGCCTTCGAGGACACGATGAAAACCGGTGACCTGTTCAATGACATGCAGGTCAAGGCCGCACTGACGGCGTACATGCAGAACGCCGATCTGTATCAGAAGCTCAAGCGCAATGCGGCGGACGCGAACGGCGAGATCGAGAAGGATCTGGCTGATCGGCGTGCGACATCGAAGCAGATCTGGAGCGAGGTCGTCCAGCAGTGGGACGACGCGATGCGCAGTATCGGCGATGCGCTGCGGCCGGTGACTGATCTCGCCGGCAAGGTCGCGAAGCGGGCGGGCGAGACAGTGCAGCACGCGTCGGACGCCGCACCCGGTGCGACGGCGGCGGTCGTTGGCGTCATAGGGACAGCGATTGCCGTTCGTGGTGCCCGTGCCGCGTGGAACATGGGGCGCGGTGTGCTCGACATCCTGCGTGGCGGTTGGATGGCGCGACGCGGTGGCGGTGGAGCGGTCGGGGGCGGCGCAGCCGGAGGGCGCGTTGGTAAGGCACTCGACGCGTTGAGCGGTGCTGCCGGAGGCGTGCAGCGCGTATTCGTCGTCAACATGCCGGGCGGCGGCCTTGGTGGCGTTGCCGGGGCTGCAGGCGACCTGCTCGGTGACCTGGCCGGTGGCGGCTCTGGCGGCGGCCCGGTTCCGCGCGGTCGTCTGGGTCGTGTCATCGGGGCGTTTCGGACGATCGTCGGCCGGTTCGGGCCTTACGCGGGAAAACTGGCCGTCGCCGCCAGTGTCATGAAAGTCGCATTCGCAGCCAAGGATGCGTACGCGGTTGCACGCAGCGATCAGCCGTCCGCGCGCAAGGCGGAAGGGTACGCAAGCATCGGTGGCTCGCTCGCAGGGGGCATGGTCGGGGCGAAGCTCGGGGCAGGTATCGGGGCGCTCGGCGGGCCGATTGGGGTGGCGGTCGGTGGTGTTATCGGCGGTGCGATCGGTACGTTCGCCGGTGGAAAGTTACTTGGGGCGATGGCGCGGTGGGCGACGGGTTCGAAGGATGGCGACAGCGACGCGGCGAAGGCGGCCGCGAAGGTGGCGGCTGGCCCGGACTCGCCGCAGTCTCGCCCGTTCAAGGTCGAGCAGCAAAACTCGTTTGCCCCGGTGTTCCACATCAAGGTCGAGGGCGGCACGGACGCAGAGATCGCGGACAAGCTGCTCGCGCGCATCAATCCGCTGATTCAGCGGACGATGACCGAGTCGATGGACAAGAGCAATCGGTCGGCCATGTTCGATGCACCTCATCTGTAAGGGGTAGTGGATGGACTTCATTTCCAGTGTGACGCAGGCAGCAACGCAGGCGAGCATCGCGTCCGAACGCGTTCGGCACGTGGTGCGCGTGTTCGATCGGAATCGGAGCGCGAGTCAGAACACGGTCGACACGTTGACGAAGCTGGCGACGGGAAACCTCACGTCGGCCGCCGACCTGCTGCGCGGGGCGACGAGCCTGCTGTCGGTGGCCGGCGACCTGAGTCCGCAGATCGGCACGGTGATGCGCAGCTTCTCGGCAACCGGTGCGGCCGTCAGTGGCGTGTTGAAGATGATCGGCAGCGTCAATCACCCGTTGATCCAGTCAGCCGCGCAGTCCGTCATGGGTGCGTTAGGCAATGCGAAAACGCAGTTCACCGCGTTGGTCGGCGAGCAGACGATGGGTGCGCTGAAGTCGTTCGCGCAGACGACGGGCCTGAGTTCGGTTCTCTCCGGCCTGTTCGACAGCGCGACGTCTTCTACCCCTCATCTGTTGACGCTATCAACGGATGACGGGGACGCGTTCCACTTCGGACTGTCGACGGCGGCGTACGACAAGCTGCGGCGCTCGACGCGCTTCAAGATCGCGTCGCAGGAGCGCTTGAATCGCGAAGAGGCGCAGCAACCGGTGAGTCAGGGCGGCGACACGATCACGCTTTCGGGTGTCGTGTTTCCGTCGCTCGGTGCCGGTTTCCGTCAGTTGGAAACGCTGCGCACGATCGGCGCGAAGTTGAAGCCGGTGCAACTGACGGCCGGCACGGGCGACGTGCTCGGACGCTGGTATCTGCACAGCGTCGACGAAGAGCAGGAGGCGCTGATGTCGGACGGTGCGCCCCGCAAGCAAACCTACAGTCTGGAGTTTGGCCGCTATGGCGAAGATTTTGCGAACCTCTGACGGGGACATCCTCGACTCGCTCTGCTACGCCCATTACGGGACGTTGAAGGGCACCGTCGAGGCCGTGTACGAAGCCAATCCCGGCCTCGCGCGCGAGCCGCAGCCGTTCCGGTCCGGCGTCCTGATCACGATGCCGGATCTCGACACGCCGCGCGACGAACCGATTCAGCTCTGGTCGTGACGGAGGGACGATGCGTGCAATTTTTCAGGTCGTCGCGAACGGCGCCGACATCACGCGCGTGATTCAGGACCGCGTGCTGCGGATCCAGACCACCGACAAACCGGGCCTTGAGGCCGACGAATGCGAGATCGAACTGGACGACCGGGACGGCAAGGTCCGATTCCCGCCGAAGGGCGCGACGTTGAAGATCTCGCTCGGATGGGAAGGGCAGGGGCTGTCGATGCTCGGCGAGTATGCCGTGGACGAGATCGTGCTGCGCGGACCGCCGGCGACGATGATCATCCGCGGCCGACCGGCCAACATGCGGGCGACGTCGAAGACGCAGCGCAATGGTAGCTGGACGAACGTGAAGCTGGCCGACGTCGTCGGCGACGTCGCGCGACGTAACAAATGGGTGGCCGCCTGCTCCGTCGACGCTGCCGTGCCGCGTGCCGATCAGTTTGGCGAGAGCGACCTGCACTTCATCACGCGTATCGCGCGGCAGTACGGCGCAACGGCGACGGTGAAGGCCGGCAAGCTGATCGTCGGGCCGATCGGCGGCGGCAAGAGTGCAAGCGGCAAGCCGCTGCCGGCGATCACGTTGACGCCGGCCGATCTGACGGACTACGAGATCTCGTTTCCCGACCGTGCCAGCTTCGTTGCCGTACGGACGAAGGTGCACGACAAGAAAACGGGGAAGAAGATCGACCTGACGATCCCGAATCCCGACGCGCCACCGGGCGCCGCCGCTGTCCATACCGAGCGCCATGCGTTCGCCAGTCCAGAGGCCGCGAAGGCCGGCGCGAAGTCGCGTCTGGAGAAGCTGAATCGGCACACAGCGCGCAGCGTACTACGCATGAAGGGGCGCACGGACATATCGGCCGAGAAGACCGTGAAGCTTTCCGGCTTCAAGCAGGAGGCGGACGGCGATTTTCTGGTCGATTCCGTTCGACATACCTATGCCGGTAACGGGTGGGAGACGTCGGTCGAGCTGAACGCCGGCAACAAGGGCAAGGCGAAGGTCGGCCACCGCAAGAAGCCGACGAAGAAAGTCGACCTGGTCGTACCGTCGCCGCCGAAGTAACACGCGCGCGTATCAATTTCTGGCAGCCGCCTCGGGGCAACTCGGGCGGCTTTTTATTTTCAGCGGGGGTTTGATGGGTGATGAAAAGCAGGAGGGGCTGGCCGTCCAGATCGCGACGTTGACGCAGCAGATGCGGGCCGTCGCGGCGAGTGTCGAGGACATCAAGCGATCGGTGCAGCCGTTCGCGGATCTCGACCGGCGGCTCGCGGAGATGGCGGTGCGGGCGGAGACGGTGCGAGAGGACGTCGGACTGTTGTGGAGCCGTTCGCGTGCGGAAGAGCGTGCTCGCGGCGAGCTGGCCGACGAGATCGCCGACGTCGATCGCAAGGTCGACGCGATGAAGAACAAGGCAACGGGCGCGATGTGGGTGCTCGGTGTGTGTCTCGGTGTGGTGCAGACGTTTCTGGTCGGTTCGATCGTCTGGGTCTTCACGCACATCAACGAGGGTGATGCGCTCAACCGTCTGCAGCAGCAGCGCATCGATTTACTGGAACAGGCGGTGAGCCGGGGAGGGAAGCAATGAACGTAACGGCGAAGATTGACGCGCTGATCGGGCGCGAAGGCGGGTTCTCGAACGATCCGAACGATCGCGGCAATTGGTATCTCGGGAAGCTCGAAGGAACCATGTGGGGTGTGACGGCCGCCGAAGCGCGCGCGTACGGATACACGGGGCCGATGAAGGACATGCCGCGCTCGACGGCCGTCGCGATCTACGAGTCGCGGTACTGGCGACGTCCGAAGTTCGACCAGGTCGACGCGATCTCGTCGACGCTCGCGGAAAAACTGTTCGACATCGGCGTGAACACGGGGCCGCCGACCGGCGTCAAGTTCATGCAGCGGGCGCTGAACGTGCTGAACCAGAACGAAAAGACTTTCCCGGATATCGCGGTCGACGGTGGCATCGGCCCGATGACGATCACGGCGCTGAAGTCGTTCCTGCAGCAGCGTGGGGCGGACGGGCATCGCGTGCTGTACGGCATGATCGCCGCACAGCAGTCGGTGTTCTACATCGAGCTGGCCGAGCGCCGGCCGGAGAACGAGACATTCGAGTACGGCTGGCAGCTCAATCGCGCATTGGGGGTATGACGATGCTGGACATTCTGAAGACTGTTGCGCCGTGGCTGGTCACGGCGCTGACCGGCGGTGTGCCCGGTATCGCGGCGATGGCCGCGTCGGCGATCGCCGACAAGCTCGGCTTCGGTGACGGTTCGGTGGATGCGGTGAAGGCCGCGCTGGCCGGTCAGTCAGTGACACCCGAGCAACTGCTTGCGCTGAAGCAAGCCGACGCGGACTTCGAGTTGAAGATGCGACAGGCCGGTTTCGAGCACGCGGAAAGCATGGCGGGCATTCAGGTGCAGGCCGACAAGGTCGCGGCGGACGATCGCGCGAGCGCTCGCCAATACGCTGCAGCCGAACACGACCACACTGCGCGAAATCTTGCCTACATGTACACGGTAGCGTTGTTCGTCGTGATCGGGCTGGAGTTCTATCTGGCGATCGGCGAGATCAAGATGCCCGACGTCGTGAAGAGCACGCTCGACACGCTGCTCGGTGTGCTGATCACGATGGTGATCGGCTCGAAGGAATACTTCTTTGGATCGTCGTCGCGAGCGGACAAGCAGGCGGACCGCATTACGCAGTTTGCCGTGTCGCCGGACATCACGGTCACGGGCGGGCCGATCGATCCGAAGGTGATCGCGTCGGTTCCGATCGAGCATCGGACGCCGTGACGGCCGCGATGCACTGAAGAAACAGGGCGGCCGGGGGAATGTTGGAGCATTCGCCCGGTCGCCTTTCCACTGATCGCGCCAGTGAATCAGCCAAGGCCCTGCTTACCTACGTAGGCGGGCCGGATTCTACACCAAGTTTTAAAACGGCTTTCACAATGGCAAATCCCATCATTCCTTGGATCGGCGGCAAGCGCCGTCTCGCAGATCACCTCATCCCGCGTTTCCCGGCTCACGATTGCTATGTCGAAGTGTTCGCGGGTGGGGCCGCGCTGTATTTCCTCCGACCGCCGGCCAAGGTCGAAGTCGTGAACGACGTGAACGGGGAGCTGGTCAACCTGTATCGCGTCGTACAGCATCACCTGGAGGAGTTCGTGCGTCAGTTCAAATGGGCGTTGACGAGCCGGCAGGTATTCGAGTGGCTGAAGCATACGGTCCCGGAAACGCTCACCGATATCCAGCGTGCTGCGCGGTTCTACTACCTACAGAAAAGTTGCTTTGGCGGGAAGTTGGAGGGGCAGACCTTCGGAACGCGCACGGAACATCCGCCGGGTTTGAACCTGCTGCGGCTTGAAGAAGAATTGTCAGCGGCTCACTTGCGGCTCGCGAACGCGTATATCGAGCGACTGGATTGGGCTGCGTGCATTGATCGATACGACCGCCCGCATACGCTGTTCTATTTGGACCCACCGTACTACGAGACGGAAGGGTATGGCGTGGCGTTTCCATTCGGCGAGTACGAGAAGATGGCGCAACGGCTGCGGTCGATCAAAGGGCGCGCGATCGTGAGCCTCAACGACCATCCCGACATTCGGCGCGTGTTCGACGGATTTCACATCGAGACGGTCCCGATTCAATACACTGTTGGAGGAGGTAGGGGTGTCGAGAGAAACGAATTGATCATCTTCAGTTGGGATGATGCAGCCCAGCCAGTTGGTCTGTTTTAAGTGAGGATGCCGGCATACTATCGCGCCGGCATCGCCCTCGGTGATCCTTCAAGGCGGGAGGGGGTCTTGCTGACAAAGGCGGCCAGATTCGCACGCGCTTGGCTAGGATCGGTCTGGGTTCCCAAAGGGTAATGAACCTCTACGAAAGGGAGTAGTACCAATCATGAACTATTTGGATACTGCATTTGCTCAATTGGCCTTCGCAGCAAAGCTTTACGACTACGCAGAGCAGGAAAAGCTCAATATTGCGGACCTTGACCAGCCTTTGACGTTCAAGGAGGGGCGTAGCATTTGGGTCCTTCCCGATCAAATCTTCCACTCGTATAGCGATTTACAACTAGCCTGCGCAAATCAACTCTCGGTTGCATTCGGCGCCGCCGCAATAACCCTGAATCGTTGCAGGGAAGAATATGAGCAAGCAAGCGGCAAGTCGCTACGAGCCACCAACGGCGATGCACCGACCTCTGAGGACGAGCATTTTGCAGAACTGGTTTACCAAATTCGCAACGCATTCGCACACGATATTTCAGAGCCGCGCTGGCAAATCAGAGGCGTAGCCCGCCGACGTCCATATTTGGTCGACCGAGTAGGCGATACCGCCCGCATCATGGTTGATCTCACAGATTTACATGGGCACGCGTTTGAGTATGCTCACATCGACGGGATTGACATGCTTCATCGGCTGCGAGAGTTTGGTCGACGTTATTGGGGGTAACGCGACGGCGCCGCTGTCTCTGCCAGCAGAATTTGGAGGTTCGTCGGTAGTCGAGCATCCTGAATGTCAGGAATCTTACGAGCTTCCATGGCCGACCATTGCGGCCCGTCGCCCCACCGTGACGACTACGGCGGCTTTCAAGGAACAACAACCGTTTGTCGACGTGCGTAGAGAGAAGAAAGTTCCGCTATTGCGGTCATTTGTGAGACTGCTATTTCGACGGAATTGGCATAATCGGCAGGTTCAATTCCGACAGCAGCATATTGCGCGCGATGAAACGTAATGTCGCGATTTGATTCGAGCACTGTGCGATGTCGCTAAACCGATCGGCGGTCAGATGATCCTCCAGCGGATTCAAGTGCGCAAGTGCGTTGCGGACCGTCGCGCGCATATCGTCGATCACAGCGTTATACCGCTTTCCGACGAGGGTGGCAGCGCGGTCAGCAAGATCCGCTGGAAACGCGTCAGCCATTTCAGGGAACCGTTCTACCGCTTCACTGGTACGGGGCGAATTCTTAGGAGCATTCCGACGACGCTGAACTCGCAACTTGTGAACGCCCTCTACCACCTTAAAAAAGGACAGAAACTGATAGAAAGGATTGGTCGCGTTTGTCCCTTCCCTATAAGCGGCCAACAAGCTTCGCCTCTCTTTCGTCGATGGTCCTCCGAAATTGATGTCAAGAATCTTAGGAGCACCCAGTATCCCAAAATTCGCGCGTAGCGCTTGCGAGTCTACCTGGCGGATCTGGTAACCGCTAATGTCGACTGCACTGTCGTGTCTGAACGACCAGATGCTCAGCATGTCGCTGATCAAATTCCATGCGATCTGTTCTGCTTCGGCGAACGAAGTGGCTCGAAACTTCATCTCCGCCCGCGCGAGCCTGTTATGCTCATTTGGCAAAAACCGGATCTGAACATTTTCTTGCTCGCCGCCTATATCGCAGCGAATCTCCACGCTTTCGGGCGGCATCACTAACAGTGAATCGCCCGATTTCGCTAGCAGAGGGATATCGAGCGACTCGTGAAAGAGCACTTTTCCGGGGATGCCCAACACGAAGAGAGCTTCGTACTCTGCGGGGGAGCCTGCGGGGGAGGCGGGTGCCCCACCGTCGAATATAGGCACGATTGTTAGAGGAATACGCGAGTTGACTTGCGGCCGCGGAAACGTCGCTTTCGCGTCAGTGGTTTTTAGGAACTTGTCAGGCATTTCGGTTGTGTAGGTGTGACTATGAAAGGGCCTCGGTACTAATTGGTGTGCGGCCGCACCGAGGGGCCGAAAAGCTACCGAATTTATACTAATGATATCTTGTTTTGAGCGACTCAATGACCGAGGAACGGTCGCTCCCCGGTCGTTTGCTCAGGCGGTACAATGGTCGCGAGTGACAGGATCCTTAGCGAAGTCGAGCCTACCAATTGGAGGAGAATTGAGCGAGAACGCACAGGTACTTGCATTCGCAGATGCCGTTGCCGACGCGGTATTTGACGGTTACACGCTAATAACCCGATATGTGACCCTAGTGGTTGGTGGCAAGCACCAGATCTGGGCCGCAGTGCTGGAGGCAACCTCCGCCAAGCCCCGCCCGGAATACTGTTTTCGACTCGAGATCGAAGACGTGGCCGTCGGCCACGCAGAAGTGACAATTGAGAACGCGAAGAATCTCGTTGATGCTCTCAAGATGGCAAGCCTCGGGCGTCTCGAGATTGACGGCCAGCAACTCGATATCATAGGCCGTGAAAAAGAGCAGACTGGGGTTCCTCTCCACTATCAATTGCATAACACCCTCGGCAAGTGGGCATCTCCGATCACATTCGAAGTCAAGAATCCTAGCTTCGGCGAGCTGCTGACTCGCAACAGAGAGTACTTTGACACGTCGCTACGACTCGCAGACCCGCCGTTTGATGGTCTTGACGATGTTGCCGGGTGGCTTGGTCTCAAAGTGGCCGGGCTAGTTCAGCCCGCTATTTCTATAATCGTTCATCCTGCGGCTGACCTGCTGCTGGACGCTTGCAAGCTGAAAGACAATCGGCTCACGCTCACGATTGAAGCCGTTTCGCATCTTGATATGGATGCCATGTCGGTCATGGTACGCGAAGTGCCTGGAATGGGGGTGCAAACCCGAAAACGGCTCTCCGATAGAATTATCTGGACTCAAGACGGCGACAAGAGGATAGGCAACTTGGTCGTCGATTTGAGGAATGCACACGCAGCCTTGGTGATGTTGGTCGTGGGCAAACATACGGTTCGGCGTCACTGGTTTACGGATCCGGCCAAGGCACCCAATCATCGACTGTCGACGATGAACCATTTCGACCATGGTCTTCGTAAGCTGGTCGAGTCGTTGCGAGGCAATTCCAACCAGCAGAATGAGTTCGAGAAAGCCGTTGCAGCCCTACTCTTTCTACTTGGCTTTATGGTAGGTGCACCGAGCGAGGGCGATGCGCCGGACTTGATTGCCGTCACTCCGGGAGGTCGCTTGCTCCTCGTGGAGTGCACGGTCAGTGTGAAGGACATTCACACGAAGATGGGGAAACTGGTAGACCGGCGTGAGTCACTCAGAAATGCGCAGGGCACAGCCAACCCGATGAGCGAGCCGATTGCTGTCCTAGTATGCAAGTCACCGCGAGCAAGCATTGCGAACGCAGCCGACGCTAAGAAGCACGGCGTAATTCTTTGGGCGGGCGAACAGATAGAAGAGGGAATCGCTCGTGCTGTCGTGCCGAACAATCCGGACGAAATATTGGAGCGGGCGCTCGAGTCACTCGTGGACGATACCCTTCGAGGATGAGCGAAAGCGGCGGAGTTGAAACGGTGAGGCTCGTTCCACGTGAGCGACCGCTTGGGAGCAAATCAAGTAACTGCACTGTGGCAACCGGTGGCAGGATTGACGCTCAGAGGCACAAAAGCCCGCTACGAGCGGGCTTTTTTAAGTGCTACAAATTTGCTATAGCAAGGGGCGGAAGCCTTGCTGGACAAGCTTTGCACTTATCATTCCATCCCCTGAACTATTTGTAACCAGGCATAGGACTATGTTGGCTGTGCCGCTCGTACTAAAACTAAAAGCGTCTCGCCGAACATCGGACCTTCTTCGGTCTCGGCTCGAACTGTCAAATAGCGCCGCTTATTTACTTTAAGGCCCGAAATAGGGAGTCCGACGCGGAGGGCGGTGCGGATATTGGCACCTTCTGGGTGTTTGCCTTCGCTCTCGCCTCGAGCAGCAGTCTCTATGACTTGGCTAAGTGCCGATGCGGGAACGGTGAAGTCGAGCAAAATCTCCTGTGTGCCGCTATCTACATCTGCATCGGAATCCGATGATTCATTAGTCGCTCTAACCATCAATCTGATTGATTTGAATGGTCGGGCCAATGACGTTGAGATCTCAACAAAGGCGTATATTTGAGGGACCGTGGTCGGCTCCGGGAGCCACATCTCCGTACCATAAACGCCAAGCAAATTTACTTTATCGTTTGGACCTTTCTGAACGTCATCGGCCCAGAGGACAAGCAAGCGACGATCGGTGTTTTCAGACATTTTATGTGGCTACTGATCGTTGGGCGTAAACAAGATTGAAGACCTCCGCAGGAGAAACTTCAAGCACACTTGCAAGTTGCGTGATGGTATCAATCCCAACGTTTTGTACACCACGCTCAATTTTGGAGATCTGGGCTTGCGTTGTGCCAACCTCATTCGCCAATTGAGCTTGCGACCATCCCTTGCGCAGCCGGAGCTTTGCAATGGACAATGGTTCGTCTCGATAGAAAGACTCCGCAACCCACTTGCGGCCATCCGCCAAGAAGTCGTCGCCATAGTCTTGCTCCAACTCGGCGATGAAGTCATCGACGCTGGACGAGTTCGTGCACAACTCGGTTGACTCTCCGAGAACGTACGTCTTGGCACCGTAGCTTACGAATCGATCTGTGTGGTTACAGTCCGTCGTAAGCCCGCCGGATACGTTGAGCGAGAGGATGAGCAGGGGAATCATAATCTACCAAGTTTCGATGGACGATCGCCAAGACGTGGAAGCACTGGCTTCGCCAGTGATAGGCGTAGAACACGCGGTGGCCCAGTCCGATTTCACCGAGGCCAAGGGGCCTGAAGCGCCACAGGTCTTTCCGTTCTTTGTTGTAGAGCCTCAGCCACTTCTTAACGTTGATCACATCAATGTCAGACTGGCCATAGCCATGCTCCAGTAGGCGGTCGCGCAACTTTGGGTCGCAGTTGAGTTGCTGAATAAGGGCCAGCAACTTCTTCACGAACTCGAGCTCAGTTTTGGCCAACTGTCGGAGGTCTTCTTGTGCATCAGGATGAAGTTCGACGCGGGCCATCACCGGTTAGTCTATATCTTATAGGATATCGCGGTTGGTTGCCAAGCAGCGAGTCGGTCGTGCTCCGGCCCCAATCTTCCTGCTACGAAATTGCTACAGCAGCCTGCCCGAGGCTTGCTGGACAGCACTTTTGCTTCTCATTCTATCCCCTGAACTACGGGGAGAGCCAAGTCCGGGCAATCGCGCGAAAAAACCGCGAACCGGACGGCGGTGTGGACAGCGCGCAGAGTATAGCAAACGCGCGGCGCGTCGGCGGGGCGGAATGCACCACCCCAACGCGCGTATCGCGAGATCACCCGCGATCGAAACGGAAAATCAGAAATCGACGACGACGAAATCTTCCTTGCCCACGTCGCACAGCGGGCAGCGCCAGTCGGCGGGAATGTCGGCGAAACGCGTGCCTGCCGGAATGCCTTCGTCGGGCAGTCCTTCGGCTTCGTTGTAGACCCACCCGCAAATCAGGCAGACCCAGCTCTGGTATTCGGTTACTTCGCTCATGTTGCGCTCGGGATAATGAAAATTCGGCGATGCCGTCCGCGGCGTGGCCGGCGGACGAAAGGCGCAATGTTACCGGAATTTCGCCGAACGTCTGCGCAACGTCGTTTTAAACGTACGCATCGCGAACAACCGGCGGCGTCGCATCGGTCGGGCATGCAGTGTATGCTTCGTGGGCCTGTCAATCTGTAGGAGGAAAGGATGATCAACAGAAAGTGGATCGCGGGTGCAGTCTGTGTCGCGGCACTGGCCGTGTCAACGCTCGCGCGCGCCGAGGCGCGTGTGTTCTTCGTCGAGCCGCAGGACGGCGCGACGGTGTCGAGCCCCGTGCACGTGAAGTTCGGCCTCGAAGGCATGGCGCTGAAGCCGGCCGGCGACATGACCCCGGATACCGGTCACCACCACCTGCTGATCGACGGCAAGCCGGTGCCGAAGGGCGACGTGATCCCGGCGACCGACCATTCGCTGCATTTCGGCAAGGCCCAGACCGAAACCGACGTGAAGCTGCCGCCCGGCCAGCACACGCTGACGCTGCAACTCGGTGACGGCGCGCACCGTTCGTACGGTCCCGAACTGAGCTCGACGATCACGGTCAACGTGAAATAACCGTGCATCCCGCGCCGCCGCCCGATGCGCCGCGCGGGATCTGCCGATCGGCCGGCCGCGGGCGTCCGGTCGGCATTCGCGTGCTCATGCGGGCACGCAAACCGTAGCCGGCGTCCGAAAACAGGAGGTCCGCTACACCGCGCCCACGATACCGCGCCAGCGCCCGTCGGGAACGCCCCGCGGCACTCGTCCATCCAGCCGAGCCGATGCCGGCCTCCGCGCCCGGTACAATGGGCGCTTCCGATTTCTCTCTTCGCCGTCTCCCCATGTCGCTCTATTCCATTACCGGCGCGCAGCTCGCGTTCGGTCACGTCGCGTTGCTCGATCACGCGGATTTCTCGCTGGAAGCCGGCGAACGGGTCGGCCTGATCGGCCGCAACGGCGCGGGCAAGTCGTCGCTGCTGAAGATCGTCGCCGATCTCGCGAAGCCCGACGACGGGCTGATCACGCGCCAGCAGGAGCTCGTGACCGTCTACGTGCCGCAGGAGCCCGAATTCGAGCCGGGCGCGACGGTGTTCGACGTGGTCGCGTCTGGGCTGGCCCACACGCGCGAACTGCTCGAAGAATACGATTCGATCGCGCACCGCCTCGCGGAGATACCGGAAGGCGCCGAGCACGATGCGCTGCTTGCGCGAATGAACGCGCTGCAGTCGTCGCTGGACGCGCACGACGCATGGAACTGGCGTACGCGCGTGTCGATGACGCTCGCGCAAATCGGCCTGACGAACGGCGACGCGAGCGTCGACGCGCTGTCGGGCGGGATGCAGAAGCGCGTCGCGCTGGCGCGCGCGCTGGTGCTGCAGCCCGACGTGCTGCTGCTCGACGAGCCGACCAACCACCTCGACTTCGACGGCATCCGCTGGCTCGAGGAGTTGCTCGTCGCGCAGCGCGCGGGCCTGCTGTTCATCACCCACGATCGCGCGTTCCTCGACCGCGTCGCGACGCGCATCGTCGAGCTCGATCGCGGCCGGCTGCTGTCGTATCCGGGCAATTTCTCCGCGTACCAGACGCGCAAGGCGCAGCAGCTCGAAGTCGAGCGCGTGGAGAACGAGAAGTTCGACAAGCTGCTCGCGCAGGAAGAAGTGTGGATCCGCAAGGGCGTCGAGGCGCGCCGCACGCGCAGCGTCGGCCGCATCGCGCGGCTCGTGCAGATGCGCAACGAGCGCGCGGAGCGCCGCAATGCGCAGGGCAACGTGAAGCTCGACGTCGCGCAGGGCGAGAAGTCCGGCAAGATCGTCGCGGAGCTGACCGACGTGACGAAGCGCTACGGCGGCCGCACGGTGGTCGACCGCTTCTCGACGACGGTCATGCGCGGCGACAAGATCGGCTTCGTCGGCCCGAACGGCGCCGGCAAGACGACGTTGCTGAAGCTGATCCTCGGCGACCTGAAGCCCGACGAAGGCACGGTGCGCACCGGCACGAACCTGCAGGTCGCGTATTTCGACCAGATGCGCGCGCAGCTCGACCAGGAAAAGAGCCTCGCGGATACGATCAGCCCCGGCAGCGAATGGGTCGAGATCGGCGGCGTGCGCAAGCACGTGATGAGCTATCTCGGCGATTTCCTGTTCGCGCCGGAGCGCGCGCGTTCGCCGGTGAAGTCGCTGTCGGGCGGCGAGCGCAACCGGCTGCTGCTCGCGCGCCTGTTCGCGCGCCCGGCCAACGTGCTGGTGCTCGACGAACCGACCAACGACCTCGACATCCCGACGCTCGAACTGCTCGAAGAACTGCTGGCCGATTACGACGGCACGGTGCTGCTGGTCAGCCACGATCGCGCGTTCCTCGACAACGTCGTGACGTCGGTGATCGCGGCGGAGGGCGACGGCAAGTGGCGCGAATATGTCGGCGGCTTCACCGACTGGCAGATCCAGAGCGAGCGCTCGGAGCAGCTCGCGCAGCAGGAAGCGGCGAAGCGCGCGGTCAAGGAAGCGGCGCCCGCGAAGGACGAACCGGCGAAGAGCGCGGCCGGCCGCAACGCGCAGCGCACGGTGAAGCTGTCGTTCAACGAGCAGCGCGAACTCGATTCGCTGCCGGAGAAGATCGCCGCGCTCGAAGCGGAGCAGAAGACGATCAATGCGCAGCTCGAGGACGGCGCGATTTTCGCGAAGGATCCGCAGGAAGGCACGCGCCTGACCGAGCGGTTCGCGGCGATCGACGACGAGCTGCTCGCCGCGCTCGAACGGTGGGAAACGCTCGAGGCGAAGCGCAAGCCGGTGTGACGCGCGCGGTGCGCGTCGATCCCGCGATTGGCGCGCCACGCGGAACCAGTAAAATACCGCGCGTCCAGGGTCGCGCCGCACACGCCGCGCGCCCGCTTTCGGAGCAGTCCAAGCACACCGTTGTTTCGATTCGCTTTTTTACGGAACTCAACGTTTTGTCCACGACGTTATCCACACGAGGTGTGGACAACGTCCCGATGAATGACGAAATTCAGCGCCTATGTCAACAAAGAAACCCAGCGCGGCCTATAGCGAAGCATCGATCAAGGTGCTCAAGGGTCTCGAGCCGGTCAAGCAGCGGCCCGGCATGTACACCCGTACCGAGAATCCGCTGCACATCATCCAGGAAGTCATCGACAACGCGTCCGACGAGGCGCTCGGCGGCTACGGCAAGCAGATCACGGTCACGCTGCACGCCGACCAGTCGGTGTCGGTCGAAGACGACGGCCGCGGCATCCCGTTCGGCATGCATCCCGAAGAGGGCGTGCCGGTCGTCGAGATCGTGTTCACGCGCCTGCATGCGGGCGGCAAGTTCGACAAGGCCGCCGGCGGCGCGTATACGTTCTCGGGCGGCCTGCACGGGGTCGGCGTGTCGGTCACGAACGCGCTTGCGACGCGTCTCGACGTGACGGTATGGCGCGACGGCAAGATCGCCGAGCTCGGCTTCGCCGACGGCGACGTCGTGAAGCCGCTGTCCACGCAGGGCGCGGGCCGCGGCGAGAAAAAATCCGGCACGCGCGTGCAGGTGTGGCCGAATCCGAAATACTTCGATTCGCCGAACCTGCCGCTCGGCGAATTGCAGCGCCTGCTGCGCTCGAAGGCCGTGCTGCTGCCGGGTGTCGAGGTCGTGCTCGTCAACGAAAAGACGGGCGAGCGCCAGACGTGGAAGTATGAAGACGGCCTGCGCGGCTACCTGCTCGACGAAATGAACGGCAGCGAGCTGCTGATTCCGCTGTTCGAAGGCGAGCGTTTCGCCGATGCGCGTTCGACCGACGAAACCTTCGCCGAAGGCGAGGGTGCATCGTGGGTCGTCGCATGGAGCGAGGAAGGGTCGCTCGTGCGCGAGTCGTACGTGAACCTGATCCCGACGCCGGCCGGCGGCACGCACGAGTCGGGCCTGCGCGACGGTCTCTACCAGGCGGTGAAGAGCTTCGTCGAACTGCACAACCTGCAGCCGAAGGGCGTGAAGCTGCTCGCGGAAGACGTGTTCGCGCGCGTGTCGTTCGTGCTGTCCGCGAAGGTGCTCGATCCGCAGTTCCAGGGGCAGATCAAGGAACGGCTGAACAGCCGGGACGCGGTGAAGCTCGTGTCGTCGTTCTCGCGTCCGGCGCTCGAACTGTGGCTGAATCAGCACGTCGAGCACGGCAAGAAACTCGCCGAACTCGTGATCAAGCAGGCGCAGGCGCGTACACGCGCCGGCCAGAAGGTCGAGAAGCGCAAGAGTTCGGGCGTCGCGGTGCTGCCGGGCAAGCTGACCGATTGCGAAACGGAAGACATCGCGCGCAACGAACTGTTCCTCGTCGAGGGCGACTCGGCGGGCGGCTCGGCGAAGATGGGCCGCGACAAGGAGTACCAGGCGATCCTGCCGCTGCGCGGCAAGGTGCTGAACACGTGGGAAACCGAACGCGATCGCCTGTTCGCGAACAACGAGGTGCACGACATCTCGGTCGCGATCGGCGTCGATCCGCACAGCCCCGACGATACCGTCGACGTGTCGAACCTGCGCTACGGCAAGATCTGCATCCTGTCGGACGCGGACGTCGACGGCTCGCACATCCAGGTGCTGCTGCTCACGCTGTTCTTCAAGCATTTCCCGCAACTGATCGAGCGCGGCCACGTGTACGTCGCGCGCCCGCCGCTGTTCCGCGTCGACGCGCCGGCGCGCGGCAAGAAGCCCGCGCAGAAGCTCTATGCGCTCGACGACGGCGAGCTCGAAGCGATCCTCGACAAGCTGCGCAAGGACGGCGTGCGCGACACGCAGTGGAGCATCAGCCGCTTCAAGGGCCTGGGCGAAATGAGCGCCGAGCAGTTGTGGGACACGACGATGAACCCCGACACGCGCCGCCTGATGCCGGTGAAGCTCGGCGAGCTCGACTACGAGGCGACCGTCGCGCGGATGACGATGCTGATGGGCAAGGGCGAGGCAGCCGCGCGGCGCGGCTGGCTCGAGGAAAAGGGCAACGACGTCGAAGCGGACATTTAGTGCAGTGTTCGACGCCAATCGGCACTGATGCGCTGCGGCTTCGCGCCCGTGGCGGCGTCGCAAATCCTCGCGATGCGTCTGGCATCGCCGCGGTTTGCTTCTTGCCACGAACGCGAATCCGCTGGCGCATCAGCACCGCTTGACATCGAACACTGCACCGCCGCTTTCCGCGCGGCCGGGTATGACCCCCGGCCCGGCCTCACGCCACTTACGAATACGGAATTCAGATGGACGACAATACTTCCGATCTCTTTGCCAGCCCCGACGCGCCCGAGAGCGACGCGCTGACGCTCGGCAACTACGCGGAGCAGGCGTATCTCAGCTACGCGGTCAGCGTCGTGAAGAGCCGCGCGCTGCCCGACGTGTGCGACGGCCAGAAGCCGGTGCAGCGCCGGATCCTGTTCGCGATGAACGAAATGGGCCTCGGGCCCGACGCGAAGCCGGTGAAATCGGCGCGCGTGGTCGGCGACGTGCTCGGTAAATACCATCCGCACGGCGACCAGTCGGCGTACGACGCGCTCGTGCGTCTCGCGCAGGATTTCTCGCTGCGCTATCCGCTGATCGACGGGCAGGGCAACTTCGGCTCGCGCGACGGCGACGGCGCGGCGGCGATGCGTTACACGGAAGCGCGTCTCACGCCGATCGCGAAGCTGCTGCTCGACGAGATCGACCAGGGCACGGTCGACTTCATGCCGAACTACGACGGCTCGTTCGAGGAGCCGAAGACGCTGCCGAGCCGCATGCCGTTCGTGCTGCTGAACGGCGCGTCGGGCATCGCGGTCGGCCTCGCCACCGAAATCCCGTCGCACAACCTGCGCGAGGTCGCGGCCGCGGCGGTCGCGCTGATCCGCAATCCGAAGCTCACGCACGCGGAGCTGATGAACCTGATTCCCGGCCCGGATTTCCCCGGCGGCGGCCAGATCATCTCGAGCGATACCGAAATCTCGGCGGCGTACGAAACGGGCCGCGGCAGCCTGAAGGTGCGGGCGAAATGGAAGATCGAGGATCTCGCGCGCGGCCAGTGGCAGCTCGTCGTGACCGAGCTGCCGCCGAGCACGTCGGGCCAGAAGGTGCTCGAGGAAATCGAGGAACTGACCAACCCGAAGCTCAAGCTCGGCAAGAAGACGCTGACGCCCGAGCAGTTGAACACGAAGAAGGCGATGCTCGACTTGCTCGACGCGGTGCGCGACGAGTCGGGCAAGGAAGCGGCGGTGCGGCTCGTGTTCGAGCCGAAGTCGCGCACGATCGACCAGACGGAATTCGTGAACACGCTGCTCGCGTACACGAGCCTCGAATCGAACGCGACGCTGAACCTCGTGATGATCGGCGCCGACGGCCGGCCGGGCCAGAAGGGCCTGCTGACGATCCTCGACGAGTGGGTGAAGTTCCGCCAACTGACGATGACGCGCCGTTGCCGCCACCGTCTCGCGAAGGTCGACGACCGCATTCACATCCTCGAAGGGCGGATGATCGTCTTCCTGAACATCGACGAGGTGATCCGCATCATCCGCGAATCGGACGAGCCGAAGGCCGCGCTGATGAGCGCGTTCGGCTTGAGCGAGCGGCAGGCCGAGGACATCCTCGAAATCCGCCTGCGCCAGCTCGCGCGGCTCGAGAAGATCAAGATCGAGAAGGAACTCGAAGCGCTGCGCGACGAGAAGGCGAAGCTCGAGGATCTGCTCGCGAACGAAAGCGCGATGAAGCGGCTGATGATCAAGGAGATCGAGGCCGATGCGAAGCAGTATGGCGACGATCGCCGCACGCTGATCCAGCAGGAAAAGCGCGCGACGTTCGAGGCGAAGGTGGTCGACGAGCCGGTGACGGTGGTCGTGTCGCAGAAGGGCTGGGTGCGCGCGCTGAAGGGCCACGGGCTCGACCCGGCCGGCTTCACGTTCAAGGCCGGCGACCATCTCTACGCGGCGTTCCAGTGCCGCACGCCGGATCGCCTGATCGCGTGGGGCAGCAGCGGCCGCGTGTATTCGGTCGACGTGTCGGTGCTGCCGGGCGGGCGCGGCGACGGCGTGCCGGTCACATCGCTGATCGAGCTCGAATCGGGCTCGCACCTGATGCACTACTACGCGGCGCCGGCCGACCAGCAACTGCTGCTCGCGTCGAGCAACGGCTTCGGCTTCCTCGCGAAGGTCGGCGACATGGTGAGCCGCCTGAAGGCCGGCAAGTCGTTCATGACCATCGACGCGGGCGCGGTGCCGCTCGCGCCGATGCCGGTGCTGCCGAACGCGACGCAGGTCGCCTGCCTGTCGAGCGGCGGGCGCTTGCTCGTGTTCGGGATGGACGAGATGAAGACGCTGTCCGGCGGCGGGCGCGGCGTGATCCTGATGGCGCTCGACGACAAGGAAACGCTCGTGCAGGCGCTGGCGATCGATCCGGCCGGCGTCGTGCTGATCGGCACCGGCCGCGGCGGCAAGGTGCAGGACGAGACGCTGTCGTATGCCGGGCTCGCGCCGCACATCGGCAAGCGCGCCCGCAAGGGCCGCGCGCCGGACACGAAGCTCAAGGTCGTCACCGAGTTGCGTCCGCTGCTCGGTTGACGCCGCGCCGTTGGCCGGGTCGTCGGAATCGTCCGGTTCGGCCGCGATCGCAGGCCGCACGTCCGCTTCGGCGGGGGTGCGGCTTTTTCTTTCCGATGCGGGGATTCGGGTAAGCAAGCGTGGCGCTGTCACGCGGAATTTGCAAAATAGTGTGAAATCGCGTCGAGGGTCCGAACCGCCGCGCGACTGGCGGGTCGAACGTCGCTTGATGCCGCGTGCGACGCGGCCGTTCGCTGCACCCCACTCATCACAGGATCGTCCCCATGTCCCACGCCGTTGCCGTCGCGCTGTTTCTTCACCTGCTGGCCGTCGCCGTGTGGGTGGGCGGGATGGTCTTCGCACACTTCTGCCTGCGCCCCGCGCTGTCCGACCTGTCGCCGCAACTGCGGCTGCCGCTGATCGAAGGCGTGTTCGGCCGCTTCTTCAACTGGGTGTCGGGGGCCGTGATCGTGATCCTGCTCACCGGCGGCTTCCTGCTGATGAGCTTCGGCGGTGCGCACGCGACGTGGTCGCTGCATGCGATGGCCGGGCTCGGCGTCGTGATGATGCTGATCTTCGGACACATCCGCTTCGCGCTGTTCCCGCGGATTCGCCGTGCGGTCCAGGCGCAGAACTGGCCGGACGGTGCCCGCGCGGTGAATGCGGTGCGCCTGCTCGTCGTCGTGAACCTCGTGCTCGGCGTCGTCACGATCGGCGCGGCCGTGCTGTCGCGCGGGTTCTGACCGGCGACGTCGGTCCTTCGTTCTCGGCTCCAGGCCGGGGCGGCACGCGCCGCTACGCGGCCAGCATCGCGTCGAGCAGCCATGAGCCGGCCGGCCCGAGCGGCCGGTTGCGCGACCAGACCGCATCCACCCGCACCCGGCGCGGCCAGCCGCGCGCACGCAGCTCGCACAGGCGGTCGCGCGCGAAATGCTCGACCATCCAGCGCGGCAGTTCCGCCCAGCCGAACCCCAGCACGGCCATCTCCAGCAGCATCAGGTAGCTCGGCGCGAGCCAGTGCTGCGTGCCGACGACGATCCGGTCGTCGGTGCCGCGGCCTTCCGTTTTCACGTAGGTATTGAGGCGCAGTTCGCGCACGTCGCGCAGCGCCGCGTGCGGCACCTCGGCGTCGCCGTATTCGGCGAGCGCGTGCGTGCGGCCGACGAACAGCCCGATCTCCGATTCCTCCGCCACCGTCGCCGCGCCGATATCGGCCGGGTAGGCCGCGCGCGCGGCCATCAGCCCGAGTTGCGCGCGGCCCTGCTGGATCAGGTCGAGCACGTCGTCGTGCTCGGCGATCTGGCATTCGAGCTCGAGCGCCGGAAAGCGCCGTTCGAGCGCCATCAACGTCTCCTCGTAGCGCTTCGACTGGTAGGTATCGGACACGACGAGCGTGAGTCGCGCTTCCTCGCCGTGCGCGAGCCGCGCGGCCGTGCGGTCGATCGCCGCGCTGGCCTCGAGCGCGCGCTGCACCTGCGGCAGCAGCGCACGGCCGGCATCGGTGAGCGCCGGCGTGCGTGTCGAGCGGTCGAACAACTGCACGCCGAGATCGATCTCGAGATTCGCGATCGCTTCCGACACGGTCGACTGACGCTTGCCGAGCTTGCGGGCGGCGGCCGTAAACGAGCCGAGCAGTGCCGCTTCGGCGAATGCGAGCAGGGCTTCGGGGGCGTGATGCATGCGGGGCTCCTCGCAGCGTTATATCGGTAAAACCGATGATATCAAACTGGATTCGCACGGTTCTACCGATCAAAATGGCCGCCATGGATCAAGCAATGCATTGGAGGGCATCATGAAACAGACGAATAAAACGGTGACGGAACGCCTGCTGCACGCGCTGACGTTCGAACTGGTGGCGATCGCGCTGTGCGCGTCGATCGGCGCGTGGCTGCTCGACATGCCGGTGTCGCATGTCGGCGTGCTGACGGTGATGGTGTCGTTGATCGCGATGGCGTGGAACATGACGTTCAACACGCTGTTCGACCGCTTCGAGCGGCGGGCCGGGTTGTCGCGCACGCTCGGCATGCGGGTCGCGCACGCGGCGATGTTCGAACTCGGCCTCGTCGCGATGGTGGTGCCGGTGGCCGCGTGGTGGTTGAACGTGAGCCTCGTCGAGGCGCTGCTGCTCGACCTCGGCATCGTGCTGTTCTTCCTGCCTTACACGTTCTGCTTCAACCTCGCGTACGACGCGCTGCGCGCCCGCTGGATGGCGCGCCGGGTCGCGGTGCAGGCCGGTTGAGGCGTCAAGGCGGGGCGGGGCGCGCAGGGCGACGGCCGTGGCCCGTCAGTGCGTCGCCCACAGCCACACGCTGCACACGGCGGCGACCACGCCGTACACGGCATAGACGGGCACCTTGAAGCGCGTGAAGCACAGCGTCGCGAACGCGCCCGTCAGCCAGTAAACCGGGTCGCCCGGTTCGCGGTGGAGGATCTTCACGACGGCGACCACGAGAAAGGCTGTCGTCGCCGCGCGCAGCAGGCGCATCCCGTGCTCGAAGCGCGAATGGCGCTTGAGCCGGAACAGATGGTTCTGCGCGAACACGACGAGGCACCCCGACGGAATGAACAGCGCGGCGGTGGCGAGCAGCGCACCGACCCAGCCGTCGGTCAGGTAGCCGAGAAACGGCACGACATTCAGCAACGGCCCCGGCGCGACCGGCGACAGCGCGAACGCCAGCGTGAAGTCGTGATCGGAGATGCCGGTCGCCGGCGACACGAACAGCGTCTTGAGCACCGGCAGCGCGGAGAAACCGCCGCCGAACAGCGTCATGCCGGCGCCCGCAAGGCGCGGCCACAGCAGATCCGCCTGGTAATTGCCGGGCAGCGGCATCGCGAACAGCACGACGAGCACACCGAGCAGCACGAGCAGGCCGCGATCGCGCTTGGACAGCGTGAAATCGATCGCATCGCGTTGCGACGGCCCCGTCAGCCAGCCCGCTGCAAACGCGGCGAGCAGAATCGCGACGAAAGCGGCCGGACCATGCGCGAAAGCAAGCAGAATCGTCGATAGCGCGGCGATCGCCTGTTCGAGCCGCGTACGCGCGAGCGAGCGCAACTGCTTGACCCACGTGACGCCGATCAGCGCGGCGAGCACCATCCCGAAGTGATTGATCAGCACCGGCGCGGCCAGCGAGCGGACGAGCGGCGTCTGATAGAAGATCGCGAACAGCGTCATCAGCACCGAGAACGGCAGCACGCTCGCGATGCCGGCGATCCATGCGCCGGCACGGCCATGCAGCGTCTGGCCGACCTGCACGGCGACATTGCAGCCGACGGGGCCCGGCACGAGCCACGCGAGCGCGACGAGATCGCCGAAGACGTGCGGCTCGATGCGCCGCAGCCGCTCCACGTAATGGCGTTCGAGCTGCGCCATCATCGAAAGCCCGCCCCACGAGACGGCCGAAATGCTGGCGACGACCTTGAACAAGGCCCATAGGGATGCCGGTGCCTCTTCGACACGCGCGGTCGCTTCGACTTCGACGGTTGTCATGATTGTGTGGTTGGCGCAGGGCCGGATATCTCGCGTAGGGCCGTGCCGACGGCCCGCCGACATGTCGGCCCTCCCGATTGTCCGCCGCGCATCGTGACACTGCCATGCGCGAAAACGCTAGTTAATGAACTAAACGACCGGATCGGAAAACGCAACAATTGCGGCGGCGCGCAACGCGCGCCGCGGCCGCAGCGGTGCGGGTCAGCCGCCCGTGCTGCCGGTCGCGCGATGCGCGACGACGTTCGGATGCTCGCCGCGCACGCCGAAGCGTGCGATCAGCGCGGGAATCGCATCGGCCGGCACAGGGCGCGAGAACAGGAAACCCTGCGCCTCGATTTCGCCGAGCGCGGACAGCCACGTGATCTGTTCCTCGGTTTCGGTGCCCTCGACGACGACGGTCAGCCCGAGCGAGCGCGCGAGATGCACGATCGACGACACCATCACGCACACGCTGCGATCGGTCGGAATCGCCTGCACGAACGAGCGGTCGACCTTCAGCGTGTCGACGGAGAAGCGGTGCAGGTACGACAGCGACGAATAGCCGGTGCCGAAATCGTCGAGCGCGATCCGGATGCCGAGCTTTTTCAGCGCGACGATCTTCTCGGACACGAGTTCCGGATATTCCATCATCGCGGTTTCGGTGATCTCGATCTCGAGCCGGTTCGCGTCGATGCCGGTATCCTTCAGCGCCTGCGAGATCGTCTCGATCAGGTCGCCGCGCCAGAACTGCACGGGCGAGATGTTGACCGCGAGCGTCAGCGTGTCGTGGCCTTCGTCGCGCCAGCGGGCGATCTGCTCGCACGCGGTGCGGATCACGAAGTCGCCGATCGGCACGATCAGGCCGGTCGATTCGGCGATCGAGATGAATTCGTTCGCGGAGATCACGCCGTGTTCGGGGTGATCCCAGCGCGCGAGCGCCTCGAAGCCGGTGATCGTGCGGTGCGCGAGGTCGATCTTCGGCTGGTACGCGAGGAAGAGTTGCCCCTCGGCGAGCGCGACGCGCAATTGCTGTTCCCACCGCATCAGGTGGTCGGCGCGGTGCGACAGGTGCGGCGCATAGAACTGGTAGCAGTTCTTGCCGGCGTCCTTCGCGCTGTACATCGCGAGATCGGCCTTTTTCAGCAGGTCGATCTCGCTTTCGTTCGCGACGGTATGCAGCGCGATGCCGATGCTCGCATGCAGCACGAACGAACTGCCGCGTACGTCGAACGGCTCGCTGAACATCTGAATGATCGCTTCGGCGAGCCGCACCGCGCGCCGCTCGACGTCGTCGCCCTTCATCACGACGACGAACTCGTCGCCGCCGATGCGCGCGAGCGAGCCTTCGTCGCCGACCGCATCGGCCAGGCGCGACGCGGTCATCTGCAGCACGATGTCGCCGGCGTTGTGGCCGAGCGTGTCGTTGACGGTCTTGAAGTTGTCGAGATCGATGAACAGCAGGCCGAGCCGCGACAGGCTCGCGGGCATCGACACGTCGTTGCGCAGCCCGCGCAGCGTCGCATAGCGGTTCGCGAGGCCGGTGAGCAGGTCGTATTCGGCGAGCTGCGTCATTTCGCGCTCGCGGCCGAGCAGCTTGCCGATCAGGCCCGTCGCGACGCCGAAGAACGCGAGCATCGCGAGCGTGATGAAGCTCGTCATCAGCAGGTAGACGTTGCGCGTGTGGGTGTAGTCCGCGAACTCTTCCGTCTGCGACAGCCCGACCATCACCGCGAGCGGGTAGCCGTCGAGGTGGCGGTACGACACGATGCGCGTCACGCCGTCGATCGGGTCGATGATCGTGCCCGTCACGCGCTCCGCGATCGGGTAGACGCCCGACGCCGAAAACGCGCCCGGCGCGTTGCTGACCGAGCCCGTGCGCCGCGCAAGCACCGCGCCCGTGTCGGACACGACCGCGATCACGCCTTCCTTGCCGATGGCCGCGTTGTTGTAGAAATCGTTCGTGAAGTAGCTCGGGTCTTCCGACACCACGACGATGCCCGCGAAGCTGCCGTCCGGATTGTTCAGGCGCCGCGTCATCTGCAGCGTCCAGTGGCTCGACACGCGGCCGAGCACGGGCTTGCTGATGAAGAGACGGTCGTCGTTGTGCGCGAGGTGGACCTTGAAGTGCTCGCGGTCGGACAGGTTGATCGGCTGCGGATGGGCTTCGGCGGTGTTCGCGAACAGGATGCCCTTCGCGTTGACGAGCGACACCTGGATCAGCGTGTCGCTCGGCACGACGCCTTTCTCGACGGCGCTCGCGAGATTGAAGCGCGCCGGCGACTTCTCGAATTCGAACTTGACGAAGCGGGTGATCTGGTCGACCTGGTGGATCGCCTTGACCGTATGCTGTTCGAGCGCGGACGACAGGATTGCCGCGGAAGCCGCCGCTTCCTTGTACGCACTGTCCTTTTCAACGGACAGCCGCGCGATGATCACGGCCCACAGCAGCGCGAGCGCCAGCATCCCGAGCAGCGGGATGGCAAACAGCGCACGCCGGCGCGACTTGCGCGGCGCGCGCAGCGGCCGGTTCGGCGGCGTGTGGTTGGACCGGGCGGAGCTCATCGAAGAGGGCGGCGTCCTGCTCGCGTGCGCCATCCGTCTGGATGGCCGACTAGGGTTCGGATTGTCCCGACGTCTGTTCGTTCGCGGGACGCGCAACCATGGACAGACCTCCGAAACAACGGATTAGGCCCGATATTACTGGCTGGAACGTTTTTGCGATAGTTGGGCAAAGCGCGGGGCGCCGGACGAGCCCGCGCCATCGCACATCGCGAAACGTCAGTCGGGCGACCGGAACGTGCCGTCGACGACCGTGACGACGTGGCCGCCGATCCACGTCGTGCCGTCTGCGTCGTAGCTGACGAAGATGCGACCGTCGCGGCCGATCGCCGTGCCCTGGCGGGCCATATACGACGGGCCGGGGCGGCGTTCCTGCCGCGTCAGCAGCCCGGCCAGCGCGGCGTTCGCGCTGCCGGTGACGGGATCCTCGCCGGGCGTGCCGAACTGGCCGCCCGTCATCAGGCAGCGGACCTCGAACGTCGCCGGGCCGCCTTCGGCATGCGGCGCGTAGGCGGCGAGGCCGTCCACGCCGTAGCGGTGGGTCAGCGCCGCCAGCGCGGCCGGATCGGGCGACAGGCCGATGCACGCGTCGGCCGACTTCAGCCGCACGACCAGCCACGGCGCGCCGTTGTCCACCGCGCACGGCTCGGCTTCCAGGTCGAGCGCGTCGCTGCGCAGCGCGGCGGCCAGTGCCGCGTAGTCCGAACGGTCGAGCGGCGTGACGCGTGCCGGCGGCGCGGCGAACGCCCAGCCGTCGGCCTGCTCGCGCAGCGCGACGCGGCCGACCCCGCACTGCTGGATCAGCCGGCCCGGCGTGCGCGGCCGCGCGCCGCTTTCCAGGAACGCATGCGCGGTGCCGAGCGTCGGGTGGCCGGCGAACGGCAGTTCGCCGCCCGTCGTGAAGATCCGCACGCGGTAATCGGCTTGGGGATCGGTCGGCGTGCAGAGGAACGTCGTTTCCGACAGGTTCGTCCAGCGGGCGATCTCGCGCATCGCGTCGTCGCCGAGCGAATCGGCGTCGAACACCACGGCGAGCGGATTGCCCTTGAACGGCACCGACGTGAACACGTCGACCTGCTTGAAACGAACGAGACGGCCGGGCATCGCGCGGCGCCCGTTACGCGACTTCGGCGATCAGTTCGATCTCGACGCACGCGCCGAGCGGGATCTGCGCGACGCCGAACGCCGAGCGCGCATGCTTGCCCGCGTCGCCGAACACTTCGGCGATCAGTTCCGACGCGCCATTCGTCACGACGTGCTGTTCGGTGAAGTCGAGCGTCGAGTTGACGAGGCTCATCAGCTTGACGATGCGCGTGACCTTGTTCAGGTCGCCGGTGTGCGCGTGCAGCGTCGCGAGCAGGTCGATCGCGATCGAGCGGGCGGCGGCCTTGCCGTCTTCCGTTTGCAGATCGGCGCCGAGCTTGCCGGCCCAGACCTTGCCGTCCTTCTTCGCGATGTGGCCCGACAGGTAGACCGTGTTGCCGCTTTGCGCGCTCATCACGTAGGCCGCGGCCGGTGCGCCGGCGGTCGGGAGCTCGATGCCGAGCGACTTCAGTTTGTCGTAGACGTTAGCCATGCGTTCGATTCCTCGTAGAGAGTCGTGACAGGGAAAAAGGGGATCAGAGGCGCTCGCGCAGCAGCTTGCCGAGGCGCGCGACGCCTTCCTCGATCTTCTCGGGCGGCACCGTCACGAACGACAGGCGCAGCGTGTTCTGCTGCGCGTTCTCCGCGAAGAACGGCGCGCCCGGCACGAAGGCGACGTGGTTGTCGACGGCCGCGGCAAGCAGCTTCATGCTGTCGATCTGCGCGGGCAGGTTCACCCAGATGAACATCCCGCCTTCCGGGCGATTCCACGTGACGCCTTCCGGCATGTGGCGCGCGAGCGCGCCGAGCATCGCGTCGCACTGCGCGCTGTACAGCTCGCGGATCGTCGGGATGTGCTCGTCGAGGAAGCCGTCCTTGATCACTTCGTGCGCGATGCGCTGGGTGAGCGTCGGCGTGTGCAGGTCGGTGGCCTGCTTGGCCTGCACGAGCTTGAAGTGGAGTTCCTCGGGCGCGATGATGTAGCCGATCCGCAGGCCCGGCGCGAGCACCTTCGAGAACGTGCCGAGGTGCACGACGTGGTCGGGCGCCATCGACAGCATCGTCGGCAGCGGCTCGCCCTGATAGTTCAGCGCGCCGTACGGATCGTCCTCCAGCACCGGGAACGGGCTCGACTGCGCGAACGCGGCGAGCGCGCGGCGGCGCTCGACGGGCAGGCGGCGGCCGGTCGGGTTCTGGAAGTTCGGCTGCGCGTACAGCAGGCGCGCGCCCTGCGTGAGTTCGGGGGTAAGACCTTCCGGCAACAGGCCCTGCTCGTCGGTGGGCACCTGCACGTAGCGCGGCTCGTACAGCGAGAACGATTGCAGCGCGCCGAGGTAGGTCGGCGTTTCGACGAGGATCGGGCTGTTCGGGTCGATCAGCGCCTTGCCGAGCAGGTCGAGCGCCTGCTGCGAGCCGGTCGTGATCAGCACCTGCGACACGCGCACGCTGTAGCGCTCGGCGATCCATTCGCGCAGCGGCAGGTAGCCTTCGGTCGCGCTGTACTGGAGCGCGGCGGCCGGCGCGTCGCGCAGCACGCGGTCGGCGGCGGCGCGCATGCGTTCCGCCGGGAACGTCGCGGGGGCGGGCAGGCCGCCGGCGAACGAGATGACCTCGGGGCGTTCCGTGACCTTCAGGATCTCGCGGATCGCGGAGCTCGTCAGCTTGCGGGCGCGTTCGGAAAGCTGCCAGTGCGGCGGATGCAGGTCGTTCGGATTCATAGTCTCCTCGTTCGGATATCGTGGTCAGTCAAGAAAGGTCGTTCGGGCGCATCGCTTCGACGCCGCCGGGTGGGCAGTGCCGGCACGATGAAGCCTTCACGGCTGGGTAAGCACGGCCAGTCAGGCAAAACCGATCAGGCAAAACGTTCATTATGGCGCACCTCATCAGCCGGCGCGAGCGGCGCGCGGCGCCGTGGCCACCGCCGAGCGGCGCCCGAGCACCACGGTCGCGATCACCGCGGCCGCGAACAGCCACGTCGACGACGTGACCGTTTCGCCGAACAGCAGCGCGGAAAAGGCGATCGTGAAGAAAATCTGCAGCAGTTGCACCTGGCCGACGCGCGCGGTGCCGCCCATCGCGAGCCCCGCGTACCACGCGAAGAAGCCGATGAATTGCGAAAAGAGGGTCACGTAGCCGAACGCGAGCCACGTGCGCGGCGCGAGCGGGCCCGGATGCGCCGCGTGCTGCATCCATGCAAGCCAGCCGACCGGCAGCACGAGGAACGGCGCCGACACGACGAGCGCCCAGCAGATCACCTGCCAGCCGCCGATCTGGCGCGCGAGGCGCGCGCCTTCCGCATAGCCGAGCGCGCCGATGCCGACCGCGACGAGCATCAGCGCGTCGCCGGCCTGCACGGCGCCGCCGCCGTCGCGCAGCGCGAACGCGATCACGAGCGCGCTGCCGGCCACCGCGCTGGCCCAGAACGCCTTCGACGGCCGTTCGTGCGACAGCCATGCCGCGTACAGCGCGACGAACAGCGGTTGCAGCCCGTTGACCACCGCGCCGTGCGAGGCCGGCACACTCTTCATCGCCCACGCGGAAAACACCGGATACGCGATGATCACGCCGGCCGACGTGATCGCGAGGCTTTTCAGTTGCGCGCGGGTCGGCAGCGGCTCGCGGCGCCACCACAACAGCAGGCCGGCCGGCACGGCGGCGGCGAGCGCGCGGCCGAGTCCGTTGAGCAGCGGATTGAGTTCGGATACGACGATCCGCGTCATCGGCAGCGTCAGGCTGAAGATCATCACGCCGATGAGGCCGAGCAGCATGCCCCGGGTTTCGCGCGAATTCATGGGCTGGGTGTCTCCGTATTGCCGGGTGTGTGGAATGGAACAGGCGGCGGAGCGCTCAGCGCAGCGTGCGCGCGCCGTGCGGCGTGTCGAATTCGGCGACGAGCGCCGGCGGCCCGTCGGTGGATTCGACGGCGAGCAGGTGAGCGGCGCCGAGCCACTCGAGCTGCTCGCGGATCGTATCCGCACGCGGGTGGACACCCTTGAACGCTTTCAGCGCGACGCCGTCGTTCGGCAGCGATTCGGCCGGATGGCGCGGGCTGTCCCACTGGATCAGCGACGGCACGAGGCCGTCGCCCGCACCCTGCCACGCGGGGAAGCTGCCGTCGTCGGGCACCGTGAGGCCCCAGCTCAGGTCACCGCGCCGCATCGCGACGACCGGCGCGATGCGGGCCGGGTACTGGCGCTGCCACAGCGCAAGCCGGCGCGGGCGGTCGACGCGCGCGACCCAGTGCGCGAGAAACGGGCCTTGCGCGAGTCGCGCGTGGATCGCCGGATCGTCGAGCCCGAACAGCCGCGCGCGCGGCGGCTCCGCAGCGTCGCCCGGCGCGGGCGCATCGGGGTCGATCGCGATCACTTCGAGGTAGAGCCCGCCCCACGCGCCGAACAGCGCATTGTGGGTCCGCATCAGCGGGTGGCGGCCGCCGCCGGCCGGTTCGATGCCGAGCGCGTCGGCGACATGGCGCACGCCTTCGTCGAGGGTGCGCGCGGCAATCACGAGATGATCGAGTGTCAGGGAGCGGGCTGGCATGAGCGTCGGTCGGGAAGCGAAAGTGTCATGGTAGGCGGGCGACGGGCCGGGCGGGGGCCGGACCGGCCGGCGCACCGGCCGCGACGCGGGCCGGCGGGCGCAGCGCCCCGTGCGGCGGAGCCGCAACGGCGGCCGCACGATCGCCATTCGGGACAACTGTAATCGTCGCTACCGGCACAGTAACGGTACAATCGGCGCGATAGCCTTCGGTACAGTTGGAGCTGCCGCCCATGTCCACCGTCCCACTCGCCCAGATTCCCGCGCCGCACGATACGGCCACGCTCACGCTCGTCGACCAGTTGGTCCAGTGGGCGCGGCGGCGTATCGACGAACGCGTGTTCCGTCCCGGCATGCGCATGCCGTCGATCCGCAAGCTCGCGCTCGACAAGAGCGTGTCGCGCTTCACCGTCGTCGAGGCCTACGAGCGCCTCGTCGCGCAGGGCTACCTCGACTCGCGGCGCGGCTCCGGCTTCTACGTGCGCGAGCGCACGGGCGCCGGCCCGCAGCCGGCCGACGGCGTCGCGCGCACGGCCGAGGCCGCGCCCGTGCACAACACGATCGACGTCGTCTGGCTGCTGCGCAACATGCTGCACACGGTCAGCCCGGAGAAAGGCCCGGGCCTCGGCTACCTGCCGGGCCGCTGGCTCGACGGCGAGCTGATCACCGGCGCGCTGCGCGCCCTCGGGCGTCAGTCGGGCGCGCAGATGCTCGGCTTCGGCACCGCGCAGGGCTTCCTGCCGCTGCGCCAGCAACTGCAGACGCGCCTCGCCGAAGTCGAGATCGGCGCGAAGCCCGAACAGATCGTGCTGGTTTCCGGCATCACGCAGGCGATCGACCTGATCTCGCGGCTCTACATGCGACCGGGCGATGCGGTGATCGTCGGCGATCCCGCGTGGTTCCAGATGTTCGGCCGTTTCGCCGCGCAGGGTGCGCAGCTCGTCGGGATGCCGTATACGCCCGACGGCCCCGACCTCGACGCGCTGGAAACCCTGGTGCAGATGTGGCGGCCGAAGATGCTCGTGATCAACTCGGTGCTGCAGAACCCGACCGGCACGTCGCTGTCGGCCGCGCAGGCGTTCCGGATCCTGAAGCTCGCGGAGGCGTACGATTTCCTCGTCGTCGAGGACGACGTGTACGGCGACCTGTGCCCGCCGAGCTATCCGGCCACGCGCCTCGCGAGCCTCGACCAGTTGAAGCGCGTGATCTATCTCGGCAGCTATTCGAAGACGCTCGCGGCGAACCTGCGGGTCGGCTACGTGGCCTGCGCGCCGGAGATCGCGAAGGCGGTCACCGACCAGAAGATGCTGGTCGGGATGACCACGCCCGAGCTCAACGAGCGCGTGCTGTACAAGATTCTGACCGAAGGCCATTACCGGCGTCACGTGGAGCGGCTGCGCGCGCGGCTCGACGGCGTGCGCGACAAGACCGCGCGGATGCTCGAGCGCACGGGGCTCGGGCTTTTCACGATGCCGGCGGCCGGGATGTTCCTGTGGGCCGACACGGGCGTCGATTCGGACGCGCTCGCGGCGGTCGCGCACGAAGCCGGCTTCCTGCTGACGCCGGGCAGCCTGTTCTCGCCGCAGCAATCGCCGTCCACGTGGATGCGCTTCAACGTCGCGAATTGCGGCGATCCGGCGCTGCCCGGGCTGCTGGCACGCTATATCGACTCGGCGGTGCGGCGCGCGTCGTGACGCGGCGCGGCACGCCGGCTCTTGAAATGCCGCGCGCCGTCCCCAGATACGCGCGCAAATCGCCTGCGCCAGGCGGTCGTCCCAAACGGGCCGTCCCCAACGGGCCGTCCCGAACGGGCCGTCCTTCGCGGGTCCGCCGGCATCGCGCGCCGGGCGCCGGCGCCCCCTTTCAGTTCAAGTAAGAGGAAACAGCATCCATGGCACACGAAACGATGAGCTTTCAGGCAGAGGTCAAGCAACTCCTCCACCTGATGATCCATTCGCTCTACAGCAACAAGGAAATCTTCCTGCGCGAACTGGTGTCGAATGCGTCCGACGCGGCCGACAAGCTGCGTTTCGAAGGGCTCGCGGACAGCGCGCTGTACGAGAACGATCCGAACCTGCGCATCCGCATCGGCTACGACAAGGCCGCGCGCACGATCACGATCGACGACAACGGCATCGGCATGAGCCGCGACGAGGCGATCGCGAACCTCGGCACGATCGCGCGTTCGGGCACCAAGGAATTCTTCACGAAGCTGTCGGGCGACCAGCAGAAGGATGCGGCGCTGATCGGCCAGTTCGGCGTCGGCTTCTACTCGGGCTTCATCGTGGCCGACAAGATCACCGTCGAAACGCGCCGCGCGGGCTTGCCGGCGAACGAAGCCGTGCGCTGGGAAAGCGCGGGCGAGGGCGATTTCACGATCGACGCGATCGAGCGCGCGCAGCGCGGCACGACGATCACGCTGCACCTGCGCGAAGGCGAGGACGACCTGCTGTCGTCGCATCGCCTGAAGTCGATCATCCAGAAGTATTCCGACCACATCGCGCTGCCGATCCTGATGCGCAAGGAAGAGTGGGATCAGGAAAAGGGCGAGATGGTCCTGAAGGACGAGGACGAAACCGTCAACCAGGCGAGCGCGCTGTGGACGCGTTCGAAGAGCGACGTCACCGACGAGCAGTACACGCAGTTCTACCAGCACATCGCGCACGATCATCAGGATCCGCTCACGTGGACGCACAACCGCGTCGAGGGCCGCAGCGAATACACGCAACTGCTGTTCGTGCCGGCGCACGCGCCGTTTGACCTGTGGAACCGCGATTATCGCGGCGGCCTGAAGCTGTACGTGAAGCGCGTGTTCATCATGGACGACGCCGAGCAACTGCTGCCGCAATACCTGCGCTTCGTGAAGGGCGTCGTCGATTCGGCCGACCTGCCGCTGAACGTGTCGCGCGAGATCCTGCAGGAAAGCCGCGACGTGAAGGCGATCCGCGAAGGCGTGACCAAGCGCGCGCTGTCGATGCTCGAGGAACTCGCGAACGCGGAAGACGATGCCGGCAAGGACAAGTACAAGACGTTCTGGGGCGCGTTCGGCCAGGTGCTGAAGGAAGGCCTCGGCGAGGATCACGCGAACCGCGAGCGCATCGCGAAGCTGCTGCGCTTCGCGTCGACGCACGGCGACACCGACGCGCAGGACGTGTCGCTCGCCGACTACGTGTCGCGCATGAAGCCCGAGCAGAGCAAGATCTACTACGTGACCGCCGATACGTGGCAGGCCGCGAAGAACAGCCCGCATCTGGAAGTGTTCCGCAAGAAGGGCGTCGAGGTGCTGCTGCTGACCGATCGCGTCGACGAATGGATGCTGTCGTTCCTGCACGAATTCGACGGCAAGCCGCTCGCGAGCGTGGCCCGCGGCGATCTCGATCTCGGCGAGCTGAACGACGAGGAAAAGAAGGCGCAGGAAGAGGCCGGCGAGGCGATCAAGCCGGTCGTCGAGAAGATGAAGGAAGCGCTCGGCGACAAGGTGAAGGAAGTGCGCGTCACGTTCCGCCTGACCGATTCGCCGTCGTGTCTCGTCGCGGACGACAACGACATGAGCGGCTACCTGCAGCGGATGCTGAAGGCGGCCGGCCAGAACGCGCCGGCGATGCAGCCGATCCTCGAGATCAACCCGGAGCACGCGCTCGTGAAACAGCTGAACGCCGATAGCGCCGATTTCGGCGACTGGTGCCATCTGCTGTTCGATCAGGCGCTGCTGGCCGAAGGCGGCATGCTCGACGATCCGGCGAGCTTCGTGAAGCGGACCAACGCGCTGCTGCTGTCGCGGGCCGCGTGAACGCGCGCATGCGATTCGACGGCGCGCAGGCCGGCTGGCGCGAGACGCCGCGGCCTGGCTGCACGCTCGACCAGCGCGACTGGCTGACGCGCGGCGGATCGCTGACCGCGCACCTCGCGCGGCTGGGCCGCGTGACCGTGCGCGTGACGCGCGAGGCCGTCGACGCGCCGTGGTTCGACGAGCCCGACGCACTCGCGAGTTCGCCGCGCGCGCCGATGTGGGTGCGCGAGGTGATCCTGTCGGTCGACGGCACGCCGTACGTCGCCGCGCACAGCATCGCGCCGCTCGCGGCCAGCAAGGGCGTGTGGCAGGCGATGCGGCGGCTGCGCACGCGGCCGCTCGCGGAGCTGCTGTACAGCGATCCGCAGGTCGAGCGCTCGGCGCTCGTGAGCCGGCGCGTGATCGCCGGTCATCCGCTGTATGCGCTCGCGAGCCATGCATTGCAGGGCGCGCGCGCGCCGCACGCGTTTGCCGCGCGGCGCTCGGTGTTCCAGCGTCACGGCAAGCCGCTGATGGTCACCGAGTGCATGCTGCCGACGCTGTGGCGCCATCTCGCCGCGCACGGCGACGGGCCGCGATCGGTCGGGTCGCATGGAGACGCGTGATGTTGCAGGGCTTTCCGCCGGTCGTCGCGCCGAACACGCACACGATGATCCTCGGCAGCTTTCCGGGCGAGGCGTCGCTCGACGCCGCGCAGTACTACGCGCATCCGCGCAACCAGTTCTGGCGGCTGCTCGGCGCGGTGCTCGGCGAGCCGTCGCTGCATGAGCTGCCGTACGATGCGCGGCTTGCGCGCGTGCTGTCGCACGGCATCGGCATCTGGGATGTGCTCGATGCGTGCCATCGGCAGGGCAGTCTCGATTCCGCGATCAGGAATGCGAAGCCGAACGACTTCGATTCGCTGCGCGCGCATGCGCCGTTGCTCAAGCGCGTGTGCTTCAACGGCAAGACGGCGGGGCGGTTCGCCGACGTGATCGGCCAGGCCGGGTACGAGACGCTCGTGTTGCCTTCGTCGAGCCCGGCGAATGCAATGCTGTCGTTCGAGCAGAAGCTGGTGCTTTGGCGCGGGATACGTCCTTGAAACTCGTTGGATTCAGAGTGTCCCGAGAAGCAGGATCAGGTGGACGGCAGCAGGTGGTCGAGTAGTGGTTCTCCGTCCCCATTCCGTTACTGCTTGTGACGGTATCGCGCAAGGTTCGAGCAAGGCCGAGCAGATGCTCGAATTCGCCGCGGTTCGCCGGAAAGGGTTTGAGTTTTCCGATGCGTGCGAGGTTATCCAGTGCGGTCAATGTCGACCTCGGTTCCTATAATCATCAGCTTCGACTGGCGCAGCACTTCCGCGAGGAACGGATGACTTTTGCGTTTCCGTTCGAGAAATTCCTCGTGAGTGTATTGTGTGATCCGGACCGAGCGGCCGAGCCGTCTTTCGGCCGATTCGAGTGCGGCCATGATTTGTCGATAGCTGAGCGTCTCGCTGACCAACATGACATCGACGTCGCCACCGGCGTGGTCGCTGCCTTGGGCAACCGAACCGTATACAAAGGCGAGTTGTATCTCCGAGGTCAGCGGTGACGGCGCTCCGCGGAGCACGTCGACGACCCCGAAGGTCTTGATGACGATGAGACGCAACTCGCTGAAAATCGGGCTGCCGGCGAACGCTCGCACCTGTTTGAGATTGGCGATGCGTCGGGTTTCGATGAGGCCACCTTTTTCGAGACGATTCAGTTGTGAATCGATTGCTCGACGAAGCTCGACAGCGTTTCGCGTTCCTGAAGGACATTCCCGGCAGCATCGCGCAATTCCGGTTCGACCCGCACAGACGGAAAAGTCGCGGTTTTCATCGTGGCCTCGTTTGCATCGCAATTGCGATACATCATCCCGCGCGCCCATGTGGCCTGCCAGTCACCCGAATGGCCAGTCGACCGAGCGCTTTCGCCACCGGCGTCCCGGCCCCCCACCAATGCTATCCTCTCGTCCGCTCATCCAGCGTCATCCAGCATCACCCAGCGAGATTCGACCATCATGACCCGACTGATCAAGCGCGCGTCCGCCGAGGCGCGCGCGTTCAAGCAACGCAAGGCGTCCGCCTACAACGGCTCCGAAAAACTCCAGCCGCCGCGCGTGAAGCGCCGCCCGGACATCGATGAACACGACGACGTACCGGTGCTCGAGGCGCCGCGCAAGCCGCGCTTCGCGCCCGTTACGTTCTCCGAGGAAGGCGGCGTGCGCTTCCTGCACTTCGGCACCGAATGGGTGCAGGGCGCGATGCGGATCTCGAAGCCGCTGCATATCGAGCTCGAATACGCGCAGCAGATGATGGCATGGCTGCTGTTCCTCGAAACGCCGGGGCGGATCGTCCAGCTCGGGCTCGGCACCGGTGCGCTGACCAAGTTCTCGCATCGTTTCCTGCCGCACGCGAAGGTCGAGGCCGTCGAGTTGAACCCGGCCGTGATCGTCGCCGCGCGCACGATGTTCGCGCTGCCGCCCGACGACGCGCGCCTCGTCGTGCACGAAGCCGACGCATGGGATTTCGTCAACGACCCGGCCAACCGCGGCACGACCGGCGCGATCCAGATCGACCTGTACGACGCGACCGCGCGGGCCCCGTGCTCGACAGCGTCGCGTTCTACCGCGCGGTGCGCGGCTGCCTGGCCGATGCCGGCATCGCGACGATCAACCTGTTCGGCGATCATCCGAGCTTCGTGCGCAACATGAAGCATCTGAACGCGGCGTTCGACCACCGCGTGATCGCGCTGCCCGAAGTGCACGACGGCAACCGGATCGCGATCGCGTTCTCGGGCCCCGCGCTCGACGTGCCGTTCGCGCAGCTCGACGCCCGCGCGAAGCTGATCGAGGACACGCTGAAGCTGCCCGCGCGCAAGTGGGTGAAAGCTTTGAAAGCCACGACCGGCGCACGCGAATCCTCGTTCGCAATCTGACGCGCCTGCGCCGGCCGCATGCCGGCGCCACCACGCGACAAGGGGCGGATCACCTCGGGTTCGCCCCTGCTTGACCGCGTGCTCGCGGCTCCTATACTGGCGCGAAGCCAGGGGAGCCGCAGCCTACCCGTTTTGCCGCTCCTCCCGGCGCCGTACCCGCTCAACAAGATCGATAACCGGGATAGAAGAGGAGACGTCATGGCTCACGATGCCGACGCCAACCGGGCCGCCAAGCGCTGGCTCTGGCTGCTGGTGCTGCCGCTGATCGCGATGGTCTGGGTGCCGTCGTACAGCAAGATCGAACCGCAATGGCTCGGTTTTCCGTTTTTCTACTGGTACCAGTTGCTGTGGGTCTTCATCAGCGCGGTGATCACCGCGTTCGTGTATTTCAAGACCAGGAACGCGTGGAAGGCGGGCGGCACGCAAGGAGGTGCGCGATGAATCTCGGCGCAACCTTCGTCTTCGTCCTGCTGTTCATCGGCGTCACGATCATCGGTTTCCTGGCCGCGAACTGGCGGCGCGGCGACCTCGCCCATCTCGACGAATGGGGCCTCGGCGGCCGCCGCTTCGGCACGATCGTCACGTGGTTCCTGCTCGGCGGCGATCTCTACACGGCCTATACGTTCGTCGCGGTGCCCGCGCTCGTGTTCGGCGCCGGCGCGATGGGCTTCTTCGCGTTGCCGTACACGATCCTGATCTATCCGTTCGCGTTCGTCGTGTTCCCGAAGCTGTGGAGCATCGCGAAGCGGCACGGCTACGTGACGGCCGCCGATTTCGTCAACGCGCGCTACGGCAGCCGGATGCTCGCGCTGGCGATCGCGGTGACGGGCATCCTCGCGACGATGCCGTACATCGCGCTGCAGCTCGTCGGCATCGAGGTGGTGATCGGCGCGCTCGGCTTCGACACGACCGGCTTCGTCGGCGATCTGCCGCTGATCATCGCGTTCGCGATCCTCGCCGCCTACACGTACACGTCGGGGCTGCGTGCGCCCGCGATGATCGCGATCGTGAAGGACGTGCTGATCTACATCACGATCGCCGCCGCGGTCATCGTGATCCCCGCGAAGCTCGGCGGCTTCGGGCACATCTTCTCCGCGGTGCCGCCCGCGAAGCTGCTGCTGAAGGCGCCCGACGCGGCGAGCCTGAACGGCTACAGCGCATACGCGACGCTCGCGATCGGCTCGGCGCTCGCGCTGTTCCTGTATCCGCACTCGGTCACGGCGATCCTGTCGTCGTCGTCGGGCAACTCGATCCGCCGCAACATGGCGATGCTGCCCGCGTACTCGTTCGTGCTCGGCCTGCTCGCGCTGCTCGGCTACATGGCGCTCGCCTCCGGCGTGAAGGACATGCCGCAGTACGCGCCGTACTTCAAGGCGTTCGGCCCGAACTTCGCGGTGCCCGCGCTGTTCCTCGAGTACTTCCCGTCGTGGTTCGTCGGCGTCGCGTTCGCGGCGATCGGCATCGGCGCGCTGGTGCCGGCGGCGATCATGTCGATCGCCGCCGCGAACCTGTACACGCGCAACATCCACCGCGAGTTCGTGAACCGCAACATGTCGCACGACCAGGAGACGCACGTCGCGAAGCTCGTGTCGCTGATCGTGAAGGTCGGCGCGGTGGCGTTCATCCTCGGGCTGCCGCTGACCTACGCGATCCAGCTGCAACTGCTCGGCGGGATCTGGATCATCCAGACGCTGCCGGCGATCGTGCTCGGCCTGTACACGCGCGTGCTCGACCATCGCGGCCTGCTGGCCGGCTGGGCGGCCGGCATCGTCTGCGGCACGTGGATGGCTGTGTCGCTGAAGCTGGCGAGTTCGATCTTCACGATTCACCTGTTCGGCCTCGCGATTCCCGGCTACGCGGCGGTGTGGTCGCTGGTCGTGAACCTGGTGGTGTCGGTGGTGGTGAGCGTGCTGGTGCGCGCGATGGGCATGACGCACGCGGAGGATCGCACGCGGCCGGAGGATTATCTCGACGTCGTCGAGGGCTGATACGGGCCGTGCGCAGCAACGAAAACGCCCGCCACCGTGAGGTGGCGGGCGTTCGTTCTTGCGTCAGCCCTGCGCGCGTTTCGCGAGATCCTCGCGCTGCGACAGATCCTCGACGTTGACCATCCAGTGCACGCCGAAACGGTCCTTCGCCATCCCGAAACCGAGCGCCCAGAACGTCTTGCCGAACGGCATCGTCACTTCGCCGCCGTCGGCGAGCGCATCGAACAGCTTCTGGCCTTCGTCGACCGTCGCCGGGTTCAGCGACAGCGAATAGCCGGCGTGCGCGGCCCCGGCCGGCTGGCTGCAGTCCCCGTCCGAGCACATGATCATCGACTCGCCGATCGTGAAGCTCGCGTGCATTACCTTGTCGGCCATCTCCGGCGACATCGGGTAATCGGGGTTCGGCGGGGCATCCTTGAAGTGCATCTTGAACATCGTCTTTGCGCCGAGTGCCTTTTCGTAGAACTGAAGGGCTTCGTCGGCACGACCGTAGAACGTCAGGTACGGTTGAACTTGCATCGCTGTCTCCTGGGATGAGCCGGGCCGGCGCGTCGGCGCTGGCGTGGCGTCGTGCAAGATTGACTGGGGAAAGGGCGCATCGGGAGGCGGCCGTCGCGCCCGTGACGTGGATTGTAGTGCGCGCGCTTGACGATGGAATGAAAAATAAAACGGCTGCGAGCACGAAGTTCGCAGCCGTTTTCGGCGCGTATGCTGACGCCTGTTGTCAGTCTTGCTGACAGCCGCTGACGCGCGGCGCGATTCAGCGCAGCGCGTCGATCAGCTTCTCGAGCTTCACCGCGTCGGCGGCGAACACGCGGATGCCTTCGGCGAGCTTTTCGGTCGCCATCGCTTCGTCGTTCAGCTGGAAGCGGAACGATGCCTCGTCGATCGCGACGCGCTCGGCCGGCTTGTCCTGCAGCGTTTCCGGCGACAGCTTGCGCGCGACCGTGTCGTTGCTCTCCTGGAGCTTCTGCAGCAAATCGGGACTGATCGTCAGCAGGTCGCAACCGGCGAGCTCGGTGATCTGGCTGGTCGTACGGAAGCTCGCGCCCATCACTTCGGTCTTGTAGCCGAAGGTCTTGTAGTACGTGTAGATGCGGCGCACCGATTGCACGCCCGGATCGTTCGCGCCGCCGTCGCGCGCTTCGTCCCATTCCGCGCCGGCCTGCTTCTTGTACCAGTCGTAGATGCGGCCGACGAACGGCGAGATCAGCTGCGCACCGGCTTCCGCGCACGCGGCGGCCTGCACGAGCGAGAAAAGCAGGGTCATGTTGCACTTGATCCCTTCCTTCTGCAGCACTTCGGCCGCGCGGATGCCTTCCCACGTCGACGCGAGCTTGATCAGGATGCGCTCGCGGCCGACGCCGGCGGCTTCGTACAGCTTGATGAGCTCGCGGCCCTTGTCGATCGAGCGCTGCGTGTCGAACGACAGGCGTGCGTCGACCTCCGTCGACACGCGGCCCGGGATCAGTTTCAGAATTTCGGTGCCGAACGCGATCAGCAGGCGGTCGATGATGAAATCGGTGCTTTCGTTGCGATGATCGCGGACGGTTTTCTCGAGGATCGGCTTGTACGCATCCTTCTGGACGGCCTTCAGGATCAGCGACGGGTTCGTGGTCGCGTCCTGCGGCTTGTATTGCGCAAGCTGCTGGAAGTCGCCCGTGTCGGCGACGACGGTCGTGTACTGCTTCAGCTGGTCGAGTGCGGTAGTCATGGCGATTCGGAAGAAGAGCGCGGGGCGCCGGGTTCTCACGGGCCGCGCGAACGCGGCGGCGAAGCGAAGCGGCGCCGGGCGCCGCTTCCGATCCATCATTTTAGGCCCGATTCGTGTCGAGCACGTTTTGGCGCGTCGGGCGCGCGCCGCGGTGGGCGGCGAGCCGCGTCACGCGGGGCGCCGCGCGTTCAGGATCACCTGCGTGACGACGCCCGCGACGAGCCCCCAGAACGCCGGGCCGATCGACAGCAGCGTGAGGCCCGAAGCCGTGACCATGAACGTGACGAGCGCCGCTTCGCGCTGCTTCACGTCCTGCATCGCGTTCGCGAGCCCGCTCATGATCGAGCCGAACAGTGCGAGCGCCGCCACCGACACGACGAGCGCCTTCGGCAGCGCGGCGAACAACGCGGCGATCGTCGCGCCGAAGATGCCGGCGATCAGGTAGAAGGTGCCGCACCACACGGCGGCCGTGTAGCGCTTCGCGCGATCCTCGTGTGCTTCGGGGCCCGTGCAGATCGCGGCCGTGATCGCCGCGAGGTTCACGCCGTGCGAGCCGAACGGCGCGAGCAGCAGCGACGCGAGGCCGGTCGTCGCGATCAGCGGCGAAGAAGGCGTCTGATAGCCGTCCGCGCGCAGCACCGCGATGCCCGGCACGTTCTGCGACGCCATCGCGACGACGAACAGCGGAATGCCGATGCTGACGATCGACGCGATCGAGAACGCGGGCATCGTGAACACGGGTTGCGCGAGCGCGACGTGGAAGCGGCTGAAGTCGAGCAGCCCCAGGCTGCCGGCCACCGCCGTGCCGACGATCAGCGTCGTCGGAATCGCATAGCGCGGCGCGAGCCGCTTGACGATCAGGTAAGTGAAGAACATCGCGAGCACGAGCGCGGTCTGGAACTGCGCGGCGTGGAATATCTCGATGCCGATCTCGAACAGGATGCCCGCGAGCAACGCGGCCGCGATGCCGGCCGGAATGCGCTTCATCAGCGTGTCGAACAGCCCGCTCATGCCGACGGCCGTCAGCAGCAGCGCGCATACGACGAACGCGCCGATCGCCTCCGGGTAGGGCACGCCGGGCAGCGACGCCACCAGCAGCGCGGCGCCGGGCGTCGACCATGCGACGACCACCGGCGCGCGAAAGCGCAGCGACAGGCCGATGGTCGTCAGCGCCATGCCGATCGACAGCGCCCAGATCCACGACGAGATCTGCGCATCGGTGAGGTGGGCGGCGCGGCCGGCCTGGAACATCAGCACGAGCGAGCTCGTGTAGCCGGTCATCATCGCGACGAAGCCGGCCACGAGCGTGGACACCGACATATCGGCAAAAAAGCGGCGGCCGCCGGCGCGGCTGGCGCTCGCGGGGGGGCGAAGGGTTCATGCTCTCTCCGGGGCGGCCGCTCGGACGCGGCCTGGGTATCTGCGGGTGGGTGTCGTTACTTGCTGAGTGCGCGCATCGCGGTTTCGAGGCCCGCGAGCGTGAGCGGATACATGCGCTGGCCGAGCACGTCGCGGATGATCGCGACCGACTGCCGGTATTCCCATAGCCGCTCGGGCTCGGGATTCAGCCATGCATGGTGGGGGAACTGGTCGGCGAGGCGGCGCAGCCACACGGCGCCGGCTTCCGGGTTGTTGTATTCGACCGAGCCGCCGGGCTGCAGCACTTCGTACGGGCTCATCGTCGCGTCGCCGACGAAGATCAGCTTGTAGTCGGGCGTGAACTTGTGTAGCACGTCCCACGTCGCGGTGCGCTCCGAGTGGCGGCGGCGGTTGTTCTTCCACAGGTGGTCGTACACGCAGTTGTGGAAGTAGAAGAATTCGAGGTGCTTGAATTCGGCTTTCGCCGCGGAGAACAACTCTTCGGTGCGCTTGATGTGGTCGTCCATCGAGCCGCCGACGTCGAGCAGCATCAGCACCTTCACGTTGTTGTGGCGCTCGGGCACCATCCGCAGGTCGAGCCAGCCGGCGTTCGCGGCCGTGCTGCGGATCGTGCCGGGCAGGTCGAGCTCCTCGGCCGCGCCTTCGCGCGCGAAGCGGCGCAGCCGCCGCAGCGCGACCTTGATGTTGCGCGTGCCGATCTCGACCGAATCGTCGTAGTCGCGGTACGCACGCGCTTCCCACACCTTCACCGCGGTGCGGTTGCCGTTCGACGGGCCGCCGATGCGCACGCCTTCCGGGTTGTAGCCGCCGTGCCCGAACGGCGACGTGCCGCCCGTGCCGATCCACTTGTTGCCGCCTTCGTGGCGTTCCTTCTGCTCGTCGAGCAGCGCCTTCAAACGCTCCATCAGCTTGTCGAGCCCGCCCATCGCTTCGATCTGCGCCTTCTCCTCGGGCGACAGCTCGCGCTCGAGGCGCTTCTCGAGCCAGTCGAGCGGGATGTCGAACGCCTCGGACGGCAGCGCGGACACGCCGTGGAAATACGCGCCGAACGCCTGGTCGAACTTGTCGAAGTACTGCTCGTCCTTGACGAGCGTCATCCGTGCGAGGAAGTAGAACGCATCGATCGACGGCGAGATCAGCCCGGCCTTCAGCGATTCGAGCAGCGTCAGGTATTCCTTCACCGAGACGGGCAGCTTGGCTGCGCGCAGCGCGTAGAAGAAATTGAGCAGCATGGCCGGGCCTTCGCGGGTGGATTACCGGTTGTGCCGGTTCATGTAGACGAGCCGTTCGAGCAGGCTCAGATCCTGCTCGTTCTTCAGCAGCGCGCCGGCGAGCGGCGGCACGACCTGCTTCGCGTCCGCGCCGCGCAGCGCGTCGGCCGGGATGTTTTCGGCGAGCAGCAGCTTCAGCCAGTCGAGCAGCTCGGACGTCGACGGCTTCTTCTTCAGGCCCGACACGCCGCGCAATTCGAAGAAGCTCTCGAGCGCCGCGCGCAGTAGTTCCTCGCGGATGTTCGGGAAGTGCACCGCGACGATCTTCTGCATCGTCGACGGATCGGGAAACTGGATGTAGTGGAAGAAGCAGCGGCGCAGGAACGCGTCGGGCAGCTCCTTCTCGTTGTTCGACGTGATGATGACGAGCGGACGGTGCTTCGCGCGAATGGTCTCGCGCGTCTCGTACACGTGGAACTCCATCCGGTCGAGCTCGCGCAGCAGGTCGTTCGGGAATTCGATGTCGGCCTTGTCGATCTCGTCGATCAGCAGCACGCTCGGTTGCTCGGCGTCGAACGCCTGCCACAGCACGCCCTTGACGATGTAGTTCGCGATGTCCTTCACGCGTGCGTCGCCGAGCTGCGAATCGCGCAGCCGCGACACGGCGTCGTATTCGTACAGACCCTGCTGCGCCTTGGTGGTCGACTTGATGTGCCACTGCAGCAGCGGCATGCCGAGCGCGGCGGCCACTTCCTCGGCGAGCATGGTCTTGCCGGTGCCGGGCTCGCCCTTGATCAGCAGCGGGCGTTGCAGCGTCAGCGCGGCATTGACCGCGAGCTTCAGATCGTCGGTGGCGACGTACTGCGAGGACCCTTCGAAACGCATGGCGGCGCTCTTCTTCAACGGGAAAAAAACCCAGTATAAGTCAGAAGGGCTGTCCGGGCGGGCCGCGCCCGCGTATCGTTGCGGGGCTGTGGCGGGGCTGTGGCGGGGCCTGCCGGGGCGCCGTATGGACGCATTCCCCGCCGACGCGGTACAATCTGGCCGTTTTTTTTGGCCTGCGTGGCGACCGACAAGCAAAACGGCGCGGGCCGTTGCCGCTTCGGCGCCAGTTTCCCCTCAAGCTAGGTTACAAGAGCTATGAACAAATTCGTCGGCAAACACGTCGTTGTCGCAGCGCTCGTGGCGCTCGCGGGCAGCGCGCAGGCGGCCGGTGTGGTCGGCAACCCGAAGGACGGGGCGAGCAAGGCCGCCATGTGCATCGGTTGCCACGGCATCCAGGACTACCGCGCGGCGTACCCGGAGGTCTACCGGGTGCCTGTCCTCGGCGGCCAGAACCAGCAATACCTCGAGAACGCGCTGAAGGCCTACCGCAAGAAGGATCGTCACTTCCCGTCGATGAACGCGATCGCCGGGTCGCTGACCGACCAGGACATCGCGGATCTGTCGGCGTACTACGCCGCCCAGAAGGCCGACTCGAAGGACAACCCCTACAAGTAAAGCGCGCGCCGCCGATCTCTCCGGCGGGACAGGAGCATTCATGAACAACGCATTCAAGACGGCGGCGGCGGCACTGGCGGCCGGCCTCGCGATCGGTACCGCGCACGCCGCGGACATCTCGAAGGGCAAGGAACTGGTCGAATCGCACAACTGCGCGGCCTGCCACGGCGCGCAGCTGAACAACCCGATCAACGCGGAGTACCCGCGCCTCGCCGGGCAGCACGCCGACTATCTCGTGTGGGCGATGCGCCAGTACCAGATGGGGCTGACGAACCCGCTGCTCGGCCGCAACAACGCGATCATGCAGGCGCAGGTCCAGAACCTGTCGGTCAGCGACATGAAGGACATCGCGTCCTACATCGAGTCGCTGAAGGAAACCGACCTCGTGTTCAAGAAGTAAGCGCGACGGGCCTCACGGGCTCGCGCAGCAAGAATGCCTCGCCTCGGCGGGGCATTTTTTTGTCCATTCCACTGCCCGGCGCCGGTCGATGTGCCGGCCCCGGGCGCTCAGTCGCGCGATGCGCGGCGCAGGATGCGCTGCAGGTAAGCGTCGGTATCGGGCGGCGTGTTCGTGCGCTGCGCTTCCCAGATCGTCTCGCCGAGGCATTCCATGATCGCGTGCTGCGCGTCGTGGGTCGAGTCGAGCTTCGCGGCCAGCTTGTCGTGCGCGGCGCGGATCCCGGGCGGCTGGTCGATCGACAACTGCTCGCTGATCGCGAGGTGCATCGACAGGTGCAGGAACGGGTTGGTCCGGCCTTCCTCGGGCGTGTAGTTGCGCGCGGCCGCGCCGTCGGCGTCGGCCAGTTCGTCGTGGTATTCGGGATGCTCGACGATCCAGTCGGCTGCGATCGCTTCCAGCGGCGTCAGGATCTCGCCCGCGCGCTGCTTGCGCCAGGTCTCGGTGAAAAAGCGACGCACGTCGTCGCGGCTTGGATTGAACATGGTGGGGAAACGTCGTGATTCGGGCGGCGTCATGCCGCGTCGCGCATTGTACGCCGGCGCGGCCGACGGCGCTGGCGGCGGTCCCGGTCCCGGCCGTTGCTGGCGGGAGGCGGGCAGGCGGCACGGCGAGGGTCGTTGCAGCCGCCCGCCGCGCAACGGGTAAGCGGGGGCTAGGCTCGCCGCCGCCGCGCCGCTACACTCCGACGATTCCCGTCACGACAGCCTTGCTCGCGCGCTTTCATCTTTCATCATGACCGCCACCGTCCGCTCATCGTCCGCCGCCCTGCAGGGCGCGCTCTACGTCGCGTTGTCCGCCGCCGCGTTCGGCGCGATGGCGATTTTCGGCCGCTATGCGTATGCGGCCGGCGTCGACGTGCTCGGGCTGCTGATCGTGCGCTTCGCGATCGGCGGCGCGGTGCTCGCGGCGATCGCGCGGCACCGCCGCGTCGCGTGGCCGCGCGGGCGCTCGCTCGCGCCGCTGGTGGCGATGGGCGCGCTCGGCTACGTCGGGCAATCGTTCTGCTATTTCAGCGCGCTGCAGCACGCGCAGGCGAGCCTCGTCGCGCTGCTGCTGTACCTGTATCCGGCGTTCGTCACGCTGCTGGCCGCGTGGTGGCTCGGCGAGCGCCTCACGCGCGCCAAGGCCGTCGCGCTGGTGCTGTGCGTCGCGGGCTCGGCGCTGATGGTCGGTGGCGGGCACGGCGAGCCGCTCGGGATCGCGCTCGCGCTGGCCGCCGCGGTGATCTACTCGCTGTACATCGTCGGCGGCACGAAGGCGACGCGCGGCGTCGATCCGCTCGCGACCACCGCGATCATCTGCCTGTCGGCCACCGCGACGCTCGTCGCGATCGCGGTCGTGCGAACGGCGGCGTTCGGCGCGCCGCCGCGCTGGCCGGCCACGGCCGGCGGCTGGGCGTCGATGCTCGCGATCGCGCTCGTGTCGACGGTCGCGGCCATGCTCGCGTTCTTCTCCGGGCTCGAACGGCTCGGGGCCGCGCGCACGTCGATGCTGTCGACGCTCGAACCGGTCGTGACGGTCGCGCTCGCGGCGCTGCTGTTCGGGGAAGCGTTGTCGCCGCTGCAGTGGGCCGGCGGCGTCGCGATCCTGGCGGCCGTGCTGGCGCTCGTGCGCGCGGGCGGCGCGGCCGCCGACGACGCGACGGCGACGTCCAACGCGTAGGCGGGAAGGGGGCGCCGCCGGCGCCGCAGCGGGGCCGGCCGGTTGTCGCGCGCGGCCCGAGCGGCCGGCGCGGTGCGTGGATACGTCAGCCGCGGCGGACGCTCACTCTTGGGGCGGCGGCGTCTTCGGCCGGAACTCGCACAGCGGCTCGATCGCGCAGTGCCAGCATTCCGGCCGGCGGGCCTTGCATACGTAGCGCCCGTGCAGGATCAGCCAGTGATGCGCATCCTGCAGGAATTCCTTCGGCGTGAACTTCTCGAGCGCGGCCTCGACGGCCCGCACGTCCTTGCCCGGCGCGAGGCCGGTGCGATTCGCGACGCGGAAGATATGCGTGTCGACCGCGATCGTCGGCTGGCCGAACGCGGTGTTCAGCACAACGTTCGCGGTCTTGCGGCCGACGCCCGGCAAGCCTTCGAGCGCTTCGCGATCGGCCGGCACCTCGCCGTCGTAGCGCTCGAGCAGGATCCGGCACGTCGCGACCACGTTCTTCGCCTTGGTGCGATACAGGCCGATCGTCTTGATGTACTCGGTGACGCCTTCCTCGCCGAGCGCGACGATTTGTCTCGGGGTGTTCGCGACCGGGAACATTTTCCGCATCGCCTTGTTGACCGACACGTCGGTGGCCTGCGCGGACAGCATCACGGCGATCAGCAGCTCGAACGGCGTCGAGTATTCGAGCTCGGTGGTCGGATGCGGATTGAGGCTCTGCAGCGTTTCGTAGATCGCGCGTCGTTTGCTGGCGTTCATGGAGCGTTCTGGTCGGGCGGCGCGGGCGGGCCGCCCGGTTCGTCGTTGTCTGTGTCGTTCGGTTCGTCGCTGCCGCTCGCGGCCGCCGTTTCGGCGTCGCGCCGCGCCTGCTGTTCGGCGAGCCGCTTGCGGCGTGCCTCGGCCGCGTCGATCTGTGCCTGGACGGCCGCGCTCACGCCTTCCGTGTTCTTCGGCCCGGCGCCTTGCCCGGACAGTTCTTCCTTTTTCTTGCGCGCGCGTTCGAGCGCGGCGGCGATGATCGCGCGTTTCTTCGCTTCGGCGTCGTCGGCCGGTGCGGCGGCCGGCGCGCCCGGCTGCGAACCGGGCTGCGCGGCCGAGGGCTCCGCGGCCGGCTTCACGGCACTGGCCGCGCGGCGGGCGGCGGCACGTGCTTCGGCGGCCTCGCGTTCGCGGCGCTGGCGCGCGAGCCGCAGGTCGTGGCGTTCGCGCGCGGCGTCGGCCTGTTCCTGCGACCACGCATCCCAGCCGGTGCGATCGCCGGTCACCGGCAGCATCGCGATGCAGTCGACCGGGCACGGCGGCACGCACAGGTCGCAGCCCGTGCACAGCGACGCCACGATCGTGTGCATCTGCTTCGGCGCGCCGACGATCGCGTCGACCGGGCACGCCTGCATGCACAGCGTGCAGCCGATGCACAGGTTTTCGTCGATGAACGCGATCGCGCGCGGATGCTCGCTGCCGTTGACGGGATTCAGCGGAATCACCGGCTTGCCGAGCAGGCTCGCGAGGCGGGCGATGCCTTCGGCGCCGCCGGGCGGGCACTGGTTGTAGTTCGCGTCGCCGGCGGCGATCGCCTCGGCGTACGGACGGCAGCCGTTATAGCCGCACTTCGTGCATTGCGTCTGGGGAAGCAGATCTTCGATGCGATCCGCGAGTGTTTTGGAATCGGTCACGGTGACAACAGGCTGACAACAGGCGCAGCGGCGCCGAATGGCTCTCGGCCGCGTCGGGCTCGGCCGGAAAGGTTTGCCAAAGCTCGATTATCGCCGATTTCCCGCATTGCGCCGGACGCCGTCTATGCGCATAATCGAACCGCTTTTTTGCAGGGGCTCAGCAGGAGGGCGGCCGCCCGCGGCGCGCCCGTTCCAGGGCGGCCGGCGCCGAGGCGGTGGGGGTGCCGGTCCGAATCAAGCGGCTCACATAGCAAAGCGCCACCATGAATCAGCCAAAAATCAAAAGAGATCCTGAAGGCACGCGGCGCCGCATCCTGATGGCGGCAGCCGAAGAGTTCGCGAATGGAGGGCTGTTCGGCGCGCGCGTCGATCAGATCGCGCGCCGGGCCGAAACGAACGAGCGCATGCTCTATTACTACTTCGGCAGCAAGGAGCAGCTCTTCACGGCGGTGCTCGAACACGCGTTCTCCGCGCTGACGGAGGCCGAGCGGGTGCTGGATCTCGACGGCGTCGCGCCGGTCGAAGCCGTCACGCGGCTCGCGCATTTCGTGTGGGACTACTACCGCGACCATCCGGAGCTGCTCCGGCTCATCAACAACGAGAACCTGCACGAGGCGCGCTATCTGCACAAGTCGACGCGGATCCGCGAGATGATGTCGCCGATCGTGGAGAAGCTCGGCAACGTGCTGATGCGCGGCCAGAAGGCCGGGCTGTTCCGCGGCGACGTCGATCCGCTGCGCTTCTACGTGACGCTGTCGGGGCTCGGCTACTACATCGTGTCGAACCGCTTCACGCTCGCCGCGACGCTCGGCCGCGATTTCACCGACACCGACGAGCGCGCGGAGATGGTCCGGATGAACACCGAGGTGCTGCTCGCGTATCTGCTGCGGCGCTGACGCGACGAATGGGCGAGCCGATGAGCCGCCCGTTCGCGGCCGCGGCCGGATAAAAAAACGCCGCCGTTGCGCGAAGCAACGGCGGCGTTTTTGCGTCGGAACGCGGCGCGTCAGGCGGCCTTGCGGGCCCGCACGGTTTTGGCGCGCGGGCTGCCAGCCGCGCGTTTCGCGGCGGGCGCGGCCTTCGCGGCGGGCGTCCGGGCGGGCGCGACCGTCACGGCCGGCGTCTTCGCGCGCGTGCGTTTCGCGGCGGTGGCGCGCACCGCCGTTTCCGGCTCCGGCTTGGCGGCCGGCACGACGCCGATCGTGGTCGCATCCTGCGCATCGACGGGCAACTTCGTCGCGCCGTGCTTCGGTTCCGGCGCATGCTCGCGAATGAAGTCGCGCAGTTGCGGATAGATGATCGTGCGCCAGCGGCGGCCCGAGAAGATCCCGTAGTGGCCGCACTTCTCGGCGGTCAGGCTGCGGCGATCGTCCTGCGGGATGCCCGTGCACAGCTCGTGCGCGACGTGCGTCTGGCCGCTGCCCGAGATGTCGTCGAGTTCGCCCTCGATCGTCATCAGCGCGGTGTGCTTGATGTCCTGCGGCCGCACGCGCTCGCCCTCGACGTCCCACGTGCCTTCCGCGAGGCGGAATTCCTGGAACACGACGCGGATCGTCTCGAGGTAATACTCGGCGGCCATGTCGAGCACCGCGTTGTATTCGTCGTAGAAGCGGCGATGCGCTTCGGCGTCGTCCTCGTCGCCGCGCAGCAGGCTCTGGTAGAAGTCCCAGTGCGACTGCGCGTGGCGCTCCGGGTTCATCGCGACGAAGCCCGTGTGCTGAAGGAAGCCCGGATACACCTGGCGGCCTTCGCCCGGATAGTTCGCGGGCACCGTGTGGATCACGTTGTTCTCGAACCACGCGGTCGAGTGTTGCGTGGCCAACGAGTTCACCGACGTCGGGCTGCGGCGCGCGTCGATCGGGCCGCCCATCATCGTCATCGTGAGCGGCGTGTCCTCGCCGCGGCTCGCCATCAGCGAAATCGCCGCGAGCACCGGCACCGTCGGCTGGCATACCGAGATCACGTGCAGGTTGCGCGCGCCGATATGGCGGATGAACTCCTGGATGTACGCGATGTAGTCGTGCAGGTGGAACGGGCCGACTTCGACCGGCACCATCCGCGCGTCGATCCAGTCGGTGATGTAGACCTTGTGATCCTGCAGCAGCGTGCGCACCGTGTCGCGCAGCAGCGTCGAATGGTGGCCCGACAGCGGCGCGCAGACCAGCACGACCGGTTCGTCCTTCAGTTGCGTGACGGCGTCGGCGTCGTCCGAATAGCGCTTGAAGCGCAGCAGCCGGCAGAACGGCTTCTCGATGATCGTCTGCTCGACGATCGGGATGTTGTGGCCGTCCTTGACGATCTGATGAATGTTGAATTCCGGCTTTTCGTAATCCTTGCCGAGCCGATACATCAGCTCATAGGCGGCCGCCATCCGCGGCGCGCCGGGCATCAGCGAGAACGGACTGGAAGGATTCGCGAACGACTTCGACGCGGCCTGGGCCCAGGCCGTGAGCGGGCTCAGCATCGCCCGCTGGAATTCGTGCAGTTGGTAAAGCATGCAGGCTACTCCCGCGTGGGGGGACGGTGCGCAAGGGCGGCGTATGGCGTCGCGGCGTGCCGTGTGGGTCAGCGGCCGGCCATGTTGCATTGCAGCCGGACAATCTCGCCGATCATATCGGACAACGATCGGTGGTGCAATGCAACATTTCCCCGGCTTTTCATCATGGTGTTGCGATTTGACGATCTCTGAACAAGGCCGCCTGCGCCGCTCAGCGGCCGGTGGCCACGGCCGGCGCGGGCTGGCCGGCCGCGCGCGCCATCGCTTCTTCGTGGTGCATCAGGTTCATCGCGGTGTGCACGAGCGCCACGTGGGAGAACGCCTGCGGGAAATTGCCGACGAGCCGCCCGGCCACCGGGTCGTACTCCTCGGCGAGTAGCCCGAGGTCGTTCGACAGCGCGAGCAGGCGGCTGAACAGCCGATGCGCGTCGTCGATCCGGCCGAGCAGCGCGTAGCTGTCGACCAGCCAGAAGCTGCACGCGAGAAACGTGCCTTCGCCCGGCGGCAGGCCGTCGTCGTATTCGGTCGTGCGATAGCGCATCACGAGCCCGTCGTGCAGCAATTCCCGTTCGATCGCCTCGACCGTGCCGACGATGCGCGGGTCTTCCGGCGGCAGGAAGCCGAGCTGCGGCAGCAGCAGCACGCTCGCGTCGAGCTCGTCGCTGCCGTAGCTCTGCGCGAACGCCTGCTTGCCTTCGTGCCACGCGTTCGCGCAGACGTCCGCATGGATCCGCTCGCGCAGCGCGCGCCAGCGGTCGAGCGAGCCGGGCAGCCGGAACATTTCCGCCGACTTGATCGCGCGGTCGAACGCGACCCACGCCATCACCTTCGAGAACGTGAAATGGCGGCGGCCGCCGCGCGTTTCCCAGATCCCTTCGTCGGGTTCCTGCCAGATCTTCTCGAGGTGGTCGAGCAGCGCGCACTGCACGGACCAGACCGTGTCGTCGGCCTGCAGGCCGCCCACGCGCGCGAGGTGCAGCGCGGCCATCACCTCGCCGAACACGTCGAGCTGGAGCTGGTTCGCGGCGCCGTTGCCGACGCGCACCGGCAGCGAGTCCTGGTAGCCGGGCAGCCAGTCGAGTTCCATCTCCGGCAGCCGGCGCTCGCCGGCGATCCCGTACATGATCTGGATCTGCTCGGGCGAGCCGGCCATCACGCGGCCGAGCCACGTGCGCCACGCGCGCGCCTCGTCGTAGTAGCCGCCGCGCATCAGCGCGAGCAGCGTGATCGTCGCGTCGCGCAGCCAGCAGTAGCGGTAGTCCCAGTTGCGGTTGCCGCCGATCTTCTCGGGCAGCGACGTGGTCGGCGCGGCGACGATGCCGCCGGTCGGCTCGTACGCGAGCGCCTTCAGCGTGATCAGCGAGCGGCGGACGGCGGCCGCGTAGCGGCCCTGCACCTGGCAGCGGCCCGACCATTCGAGCCAGTAGTTTTCGGTGCGCGCGAGCATCGACAGCGGATCGCGCGCCGGCGGCAGCCGCATGTGCGACGCCGCGTAGCCGAGCGAGAACGGCACGCGCTCGTCGGCGCTCACCGTGAATTCCGCGAGCGTGTGGAGGTTCTTGCCGGTGAGCGGCACCGGCGTGCGCAGCACGACGGTATCGGGGCCGGCGATGGCCTTCATGCCGTCCTCGCGGGTCAGTTGCGTGACCCACGGAATCGAGAAGCCGTAGTCGAAGCGCAACACGAGCTCCATGCGCATCTTCATCGTGCCGTGGCGGCCGACGACGATGCGCACCAGTTCGGACCAGCCGTTGCCGGGCGGCATGAAGTCGATCACGGTGACGGCGCCGTCAGCGCTTTCGTAATCGGTTTCGAGAATCAGCGTATCGCCGCGATAGCGGCGTGTCGTGTGCGTGATCGCGGCGTCGGCGGCCGGAGCAAGCAGCCAGCGGCCGTGCTCTGGCGTGCCGAGCAGCGCCGCGAAGCAGGCGCCCGAATCGAAGCGGGGCCAGCACAGCCAGTCGACGGAGCCGTCTTTTGCGATCAGCGCGGCCGTATGGCCGTCGCCGACGAGGGCGTAGTCTTCGATCAGGGCGGGCATGGGCAGGCGATCCTTGGGTATTCGAGTTTCACAATGCGGACGTCGGCGGCCCGGACTTCACGCCCGGGCGCCGCGCCCCGTATACTCGGCCGGGCGGCGGAGCGCATGAACGGCCGGCGTTTCGTCCTATCTCAACACTTGAAGCGACTCGATGCAAGGAGGATTCAATGCCCAACCGTTTACGGGAGCGTGACGCACGCGCTTCGACACGAGGGTTCCCGCTTAGGTTCGCTCACTGGATGAAAGGTTTCGCGATCGTGCTGTCCCTGTCCGCGACCCACGCATTCGCGCAGCAATCGTCCGCCCCGGCCGACGGCGTCTACAACCTGCTCGTCGGCACCTATACGGGCGGCGGCAGCGACGGGATCTACGTGTACCGCTTCGATACCAAGACCGGCAGCGTCGCGCCGGTATCGTCGGCGAAGACCGTGAATCCGTCGTATCTGTTGCCTAGCCGCGACGGTCGCACCGTCTACGCGGTCAACGAGCTGCCCGGCGACGACGGTCCCGCGACGCAGCGCGGCGGCGTCAGCGCGTTCCGCTTCGACGCGAAGACGGGCGCGTTGAGCTTCATCGATCGCGTATCGTCGGAAGGGAACGACCCCTGCTATCTCGCGCTGTCGCCGGACGGCAGGTATCTCGTGACCGCCAATTACTCGGTCGCGGCCGATCCGGGCGGCAGCTTCGCGGTGTTCCCGCTGCGCGACGACGGCGCGGTCGGCCAGGCCGTGCTGACCGTTCATCACGAAGGCACCGGGCCCGTGAAGGGCCGTCAGGACGGCGCGCACGTGCATTCGACGGTGTTTTCGCCGGACGGCCGTTACCTGTTCGTGCAGGATCTCGGTACGGACAAGATCTACGGCTACCGCTACACGGTGGACGGCAGCCGCGGGCTGATCAGCCCGACCGACACGCGCTACACGCCGGTGAAAGCCGGCTCCGGCCCGCGTCACATGGTGTTCGGCGCGGACGGCCGCTTCGCGTACGTGACGAGCGAGCTCAACGCGTCGGTCGAGGTGTTCGGCTATCACGACGGCAAGCTGACGCCGGTCCAGACGGTGCCGATGACGGCGCCGGGCTTCAAGGGCAAGGTCGGCGGCGGCGCGATCCACCTGTCGCCGGACGGCCGCTTCCTGTATGCGAGCAACCGCGGCGACGCGAACGACCTGGTGATCTACGCGGTGAACCAGGCCGACGGCCGGCTCAAGCGTGTCGGCCGCCAGTCGAGCCTCGGCAAGACGCCGCGCGAATTCCTGATCGATCCGACCGGCAAGTGGCTGATCGTCGGCAACCAGGATAGCGACACGTTCTACGTGTTCAGTCGCGACGTCGAAACGGGGCAGCTCGGCGCGAATCCGCAGAAGGTCGCGGTCGGCAAGCCGGTGGATTTCAAGCTGGTGCCGGTCGCGCAGTAAATCGCGGCCGATTCCCGGTCGATGCAGGAAGGGCGCTGCCGAGGCAGCGCCCTTCCTATTGGGGGCAGCCGCTTGCGCGGCGCGCCCGTATCGACGAGTCGCGGCCGGCGGGCCGCCGGCCTCAGTCGGCCGCGGCCGGCACGAGCACCTCGCGGCTGCCGTTGATGCCCATCGCCGACACGAGGCCCGCGGCTTCCATCTGCTCGACGAGCCGCGCCGCGCGGTTGTAGCCGATGCGCAACTGCCGCTGCACCGACGAGATCGACGCGCGCCGCGTGCGCACGACGAACGCGACGGCTTCGTCGTACAGCGGATCGGCTTCCGCATCCGGCGCATCGCCGAACAGGTCCTGGGTCGCGCCGTCGGCGGCCGGGCCGTCGAGAATCCCTTCCTCGTACTGCGGTTCGCCGAACTGCTTCAGATATTCGACGATCCGGTGCACTTCCTCGTCGGCGACGAACGCGCCGTGCACGCGCTGCGGATAACCGGTGCCCGGCGGCAGGAACAGCATGTCGCCCATCCCGAGCAGCGACTCGGCGCCCATCTGGTCGAGGATCGTGCGCGAGTCGATCTTCGACGACACCTGGAATGCGACACGCGTCGGGATGTTCGCCTTGATGAGGCCCGTGATCACGTCGACGGACGGCCGCTGCGTCGCGAGGATCAGGTGGATGCCGGCCGCGCGCGCCTTCTGCGCGAGGCGGGCGATCAGCTCCTCGATCTTCTTGCCGGCGACCATCATCAGGTCGGCCAGCTCGTCGATCACGACGACGATCAGCGGCAGCGTCGACAGCGGCTCCGGATCCTCGGGCGTCAGCGAGAACGGGTTGCCGATCTTCTTTTCCTTCGCTTGCGCGTCGCGGATCTTCTGGTTGAAGCCCGCGAGGTTGCGCACGCCGACGGCCGACATCAGCCGGTAGCGCTTCTCCATTTCGCCGACGCACCAGTTCAGCGCGTTCGCCGCGAGCTTCATGTCGGTGACGACCGGCGCAAGCAGGTGCGGGATGCCTTCGTAGACCGACAGCTCCAGCATCTTCGGGTCGATCATGATGAGCCGCACGTCTTCCGGCGTCGCCTTGTACAGCAGCGACAGGATCATCGCGTTGATCGCCACCGACTTGCCCGAGCCCGTCGTGCCGGCCACGAGCATGTGCGGCGCCTTCGCGAGATCGGTGACGACCGGGTGGCCGGTGATGTCCTTGCCCATCGCGATCGTCAGTTGCGACGGCGAATGCTGGTACTGGCGCGATTCGAGGATCTCCGACAGGCGGATCATCTGGCGCTTCGCGTTCGGCAGTTCGAGGCCCATGCAGGTCTTGCCGGGGATCGTCTCGACGACGCGGATCGACGTGAGGCCGAGGCCGCGCGACAGGTCCTTCATCAGCCCGACGATCTGGCTGCCGCGCACGCCGAGCGCCGGTTCGATCTCGAAGCGCGTGATCACGGGGCCGGCCGACGCGCCGACCACCGTCACCGGCACCTTGAATTCCTGCAGCCGCTGTTCGATCACCTGCGCGGTTTGCGCGAGGTGCTCCTCGGTGATCGTTTCGACGTCGTCGGACGCGGGCTCGAGCAGGTCGAGCGTCGGCAGTTCGACATTGAACGACGCCGGTGCGTGGAATTCGAACGCGTTCGGGCGCGGCTGAGGGGCGAGGGGCGCGGCCGGGGCCGGTTCGGGCGGCTCGATCGCATCGGTGGCCGGTGCGCCGATCGGCGGGATCGCGAGGGGCGGCGGCGCGGAAATGACGGTTGCCGGCGTGGCCGGGAGCGCCGCGCCGGGAACGGTTGCTGTGGGCGGTGCAGCGGTCACGTCATGCGACATGGGCCAGCTTGCCGACGAGGCGGCAGGCGCGGGCGGTGTCGTGAACGGCCGGGTTGCGACTGCGGCAGGGACGGCCGCGATCGACGGAGCCTGCGTCGCAGCGGCCGCACCGAGGGCCGTCGGCGATCCGGCCGCAGCGGCAGGCGCGGCTGCGCTCGGGTAGGCCGAAGTCGCGGCGGTCGTGGTCGGCGGCGCGATCGTACCGGAGGACGGTGACGCCGTGGCCGACGCGGCGGGCGACACGGGCAGGCCGATTGCCGGCTGCGGAGCGACTGCGCCCGATGAGCTTGATGTCGTGAAGGTCGTCGGGCCGATCGACGTGGTTGCCGTGTCGGTGGACAACGTCGATGCCGGCGCGGAAGACGGTGCAGCGATGGGCGCGGACGTGCAAGTCGCGACTGTCGCGGTGGCCGGCGCCGGTGTTGCGGGCGCTTGTGCGGTCGAACCGAACGTCGAGCCGGGCGTGCCGGTCGTCGACGGCATCCCGGCGCGCGCATCGGTCGATGCGGACGTCGAAGCGAGGGGAGGCGAGCCGTAAGTCATGCCCGCGACACCGGCAGGCGGTGCCGATGCGGCCGAAGTAACGGGCGGCGCCGATGCGGCCGGTTGCGACAGCGAAGCGGACGCGGTGCCGGTTACGCCGACCGGCGAAACGGCGGCGACGGGCGCGATGCTCGATGCGGAGGCGGTCGAATCAGGCGCCGTGCCGACTTGCGACGATGTAGCGACGGCCGAAGCCGTCGATGCCGCGGCAAACGGCTGAACCGTCGGCGATTTCGGCAATTCCGCGGCGACGGTCGTCGGTGTCGCGGCCGGCTGCATCGTCGACGGCGTCCAGTATGTAGCGGGCGTCGCGCGTTGAGCGACGCCCGGCAGCGGTGCGGCGGGGTCCGCGTCAACCGGCTGCGCAGCGTTCGGTGCGATCCGCGACCCGGCCGGTGCGGATGTTGCCGCAATCGACGTGGTCTCCGAAAGCGCGCGCGCCGACGTTCCCGCCATCGACGAAGAGGGAAGGGCCGCGAACGGAGCGATGCTGTCGGCCGGTTTCACGTCGGCGTGTGCATCGGCAACCCCTTGACGCAAATAAGCCGGTGCAGCGCGATCCATTGCAGGCGCCGGGTCGTCGATATCGACGGACCCGGTCGGCTCGCTGGTGCCGACGTCGCGAACGACTGCATCGCGTGCCGGCGCGAACGCCGAATGAGCGGATTCCGATCCCACGGTGTGCGCCAGCGACTCGGCGATCGGGTTTTGGGTCGACACGTCGAGCACAGAAACCGGCGGGCTGACGACGTCTTCCCAAGGCGCGAGATCGATGGCTGCGTCGCTCGACGGTGCGGCGGCGCGTCCGAATGCCGGCGCGGCCGGCGCTTCGTCGACCGGAGGGATCTCGTCGTCGGCACGATGCGAGACCGCGGCCTCGTCGATGCCGGTATTCGACCGTGCGTGCGGTTCGGCGTTATCGAAGGCAGGAGTGAGCCCATCGCCGACCGGAGCCTGCGCGATGCCGGATGCCGCCGGCATGAAGGCGTCGAGCACGATCGGTGCGTCGTCGTCGTACGCGGGCGCGGCAGCGGGTTCGGCCGAAACATTGGCGTCCCGGGTTGCGACGCCCTGCGCTGCGGAGGCGAACGTATTCGACGCGGCCGCCGATGCCGGCGCGGCGACGCCGCCTGCTGCCGCGGCTACGCCACCGGCCACGGCAGCGGCTGCGGTCGCCGTTTGCGTTGCATCGCCCGACTGCGCGCCGCCCAGCGTTGCCCATTGCGCGGTGCTGGCCTCGATCGAGCGCAGCGTGTCGTGAACGCTCGGCGCGGGCGTAATCGGCGCGGCCGGCTTCTCGTTCCACGCATAGAGCGGCGCGCGGGCCGGCGCGGGCGGCGCCGGGCGGCGTCGTGCCGCGTCCGGCGACAGGCCGGCTGCCGTCGTGCCCGCGACCGGGCGCACCGGCGGACGCTGCGGCTGCGTGGCAGCCGGTCGTGGCGTGACCGTGGCGCGCGGCGTCGTCTGCGTCAGCGCGGCGGTGGCCGGCCGCGCGACGGTCGGACGCGGCCGGACGGGTTCGAATCCGGCCGGAAGCGGAGCCGGCGCGGGGCGCGGCATTTGCGCGTTCGCCGCGGCGCGCGCGAGGCTGGCGGTGCTGCCGGTGGTCGGCGGCGGCATCGCACTGGCCGGAATCGGCGCGGGCGCCGCCGGCGTGCGCTGCGGCGTGGCCGGCTTCAGCCAGCCCGACGGCGCGACGGGCTCCGCAAGCGGGCGCGGCGGTGTCTTGCCGCGCGGCTTCGGTCGCGCCTGCGGATCGGGTTTCCACACGGTCGGACGCGAATACCGGCCATTCTGGCGTGGCGCCATCGAATTGACGGTGTGTGCGGTGGTCGGCTGTACGACGTCGTCGTCGCGATGCAGCGCGCTGCGCGGCAGGTCGGCGATTCCGCGCGCGTCGTCGTCGCCGCCGTCGCGCGACAGCTTGACGCCGAACGACGTGTCGACCCACGCGGCGAACTGCCGCCAGCCGATGCCGGACAGCCAGGGCAAGCCGGCGAAGAACAGCACGACCATCGCGACAGGCGTGCCGATCGGGCCGAGCACGTGGGCGAAGCCGGCCGAGAACGCATGGCCGAGCGCGTTCGTGTCGGGGCCCGACAGCGGGCTCGTCAGCGTGCAACTGGCGACGAATACCGCGACGAAGCCGAGCCACAGGCGGATCGAGCCGCGGCCGGCAAGCCCGCCGCCGCCGGGCAGCATCGCCTGCACGAGACGCCAGAAGAGAAGGAGGAACCAGACGGCGGAGATGCCGAACCAGCCGAAGACAACCGTGTGCATGCTTTGAAACAGGAGTGGGGAGGGGCGCGCGGGGCGCGACCCGCCGAGTTTAACCGGCCGGCGAACAAGACTCTAACGCGGCGTGATTCCGATTCACGCCGCACGACGCACGTGGATGGCACATGCGCGTGGCGCGCCACGCGAAGGCGGTCGGTCGGCCTTCGCGCGCGCCGTGCATCAGGGGCTCCGGTGCGTGAACGTCAGCGTTGCGCCGGCCTGGGTCACGATCTGCAATTGCTGGGGCGCGCGCATCTGCACGCCGGTCTTCTCGATGTGGGCGAGCGCGTCGAGGTACGCGGCTTCGAGCTGGCCGCCGAGCGTGTTCGGGCAGGCCATCCGCGTGCCGGCGAGCGGGCCGAAGCTCAGCAGGCCGTTCTTGATCGCGTAGGTGCCCATGTAGCGGTTGCAGCCCGAGAACCCGCTCGCGCGCCGGATGCCCGAGTCGGTCGACAGCGCGAGCTTGATCGGCTCGCCGTTGTCGCCGTGCGGGATCGCGCGTTGCGTGCCGTCGGCGTTCACCCAACTGGTGAGTTCCCAGCTCGTGTCGTCGAGCAGCTGGACGGCGGCCGGGTTGTACGGGTCGGGTGCGGGGGCGGCGGAATCGGGATGGGTGGGCATCGCGCAGGCGGCGAGAAGCGTGGCAAGCGTCAACGCGCAGAGCGGCGCGCGCAACGGGCGAAGCAGGCCGGTGCGTGCGCGTGCGGCGGCGGACAGGTGGGACATGAGCCTCGTTCCTCTTCGGATTCTGATCAAGGCGTAAGAGTAACGCACCCGCCCCGCGACAGGCGAGCCGACACTTCGCGCGCGAAAACGTTCGCGGGCCGCCCACGGGCCTCGCGCGATCACGCGCGATTGCGGCCAAACCGCCCAAACCGGCGCCGATGCCCGTGTTAACATCGAAGCCGTTTTCGTCCTCCAACAGAACCAGCGGGAAATCACATGCAGATCGGTCAGCGGCTCGGTACGCCGCTTTCACCCTCGGCCACGCGCGTCATGCTGCTCGGCGCGGGCGAGCTCGGCAAGGAAGTCATCATCGCGTTGCAGCGTCTCGGCGTCGAAGTCATCGCGGTCGATCGCTATCCGGATGCGCCGGGCCATCAGGTCGCGCATCGCGCGCACGTGATCGACATGACCGATTCGGCCGCGCTGCGGGCCGTCGTCGAGGCCGAGCGCCCGCACCTGATCGTTCCCGAGATCGAGGCGATCGCCACCGACGCGCTCGCGGCGATCGAGGCGGCCGGCCTCGCCGAGGTGATCCCGACCGCGCGCGCGACGCAGCTCACGATGAATCGCGAAGGGATCCGCCGGCTCGCGGCCGAGGAACTCGGCCTGCCGACTTCCCCGTACGCGTTCGCCGATTCGTTCGACGCCTTCCGCGCGGCCGTCGCGAAGATCGGCATGCCGTGCGTCGTGAAGCCCGTGATGTCGTCGTCGGGCAAGGGGCAGTCGGTCGTGAAGACCGACGCCGACGTGAAAGCCGCGTGGGACTACGCGATGGCGGGCGGGCGCGTGAACCACGGCCGCGTGATCGTCGAGGGCTTCGTCGATTTCGACTACGAGATCACGCAGCTGACCGTGCGCGCGATCGACCCGGCGACGCTCGACACGCGCACCTATTTCTGCGAGCCGGTCGGCCACGTGCAAGTGGCGGGCGACTACGTCGAATCATGGCAGCCGCAGCCGATGAGCGCGGCGGCGCTCGAGAAATCGCGCGAAATCGCGCATAAGGTGACCGAGGCGCTCGGCGGGCGCGGGTTGTTCGGCGTCGAGCTGTTCGTGCGCGGCGACGACGTGTGGTTCTCCGAGGTGAGCCCGCGGCCCCACGATACGGGCCTCGTCACGCTCGCGTCGCAGCGCCAGTCGGAATTCGAGCTGCATGCGCGGGCGATTCTCGGGTTGCCGCTCGATCCGGCGCTCGGCACGCCGGCTGCGTCGGCGGTGATCTACGGCGGGCTCGACGAGCGCGGGATCGCGTTCGAAGGCGTACGCGACGCGCTCGCGGTGCCGGGCGCGGACCTGCGCCTGTTCGGCAAGCCGGAAAGTTTTGCGAAGCGGCGCATGGGCGTCGCGCTGGCGACCGGCGCAACCGTCGACGAAGCCCGCGAACGCGCGAAGCGCGCGGCCGCGGCTGTGCGGCCCGTGTCGGCGCGCTGACGGAACGAGGAGACGACGATGGCGTCGAGGTGGTCGCGTATCGGAAAGCTGGGCGCCGTGCTGGCGCTCGTCGCGAGTCTCGCGGGCTGCGGCCTCGCGGCCGCGCCGTGCCGGGTGGCGTCGGCCGGGCTCAAGATCGTGCCGCTCGTCGGCCATGTCGCCGCGGCGCCGACCGATGCGTGCGCGGACGTGATCGACCCCTGATTCCGGCAGTCGGCGCGATTGCCCGCCGGCCTCATAAACAATAACCGCGCGCCCTTCGACGGCGCGTTTCCACCGTCTCGTGAGAGGACCTGCATGATTCGCCCAACCCTCGCCGCGCTTGCGCTCGCCGGCAGCGCCGTTTCCGGCGCGCATGCCGCGCAACTGACCGTCGAAGAAATCGACGCCGACGCGCGCCAGCCCACGGTCTACCAGTGCGCGAACCACAAGGCGCCGGTGCGCGTGTCGTACTGGCTCGCGGGCAACGGCCAGAGCTTCGCGCTCGTGCCGGTCGACGGCAAGCAGATGCTGTTCGTCGACACGGTGTCGGGGTCGGGCGCGCGCTATCAGGCCGGCCGTTATACGTGGTGGACGAAGGGCAAGGAAGCGACGCTGCGCGACGAGATCGCCGACCCGAAATCGCCGCCGCTGCTGGCCGACTGCGTGCAGGTCGAGAAGAAAAAGAAGAAGGGCTGAGCGGTGCGCGCGGCGCCTATACGGCCGGGTCGACCGGCTGCGTCGGGTTGAAGGCCCGATACGCGCGGCTGGCGGCGGGCATGCTGAGGCGAGATTGCGCGATCGAACCCCTAATAGAGTTCACCGGCCGATACGGTTACCCCGATCGGCCGGCTGCTCGCCCCCGCGAGCCCCGGCACACTCGCCGCATGAACCGCCGTCGCGACCATTCGCGGCGTTGTCACGGACAGATTCCCGCACGGTGCTACAATACGGCCCTTTCCGCCGGCATTCGCGCCGAACGGAGTCCGCACGGCCTGGCGTCCAGCGTTAGCATTGAACCGGTCCCAAGCACCAGAGCGGCGCCGCGCGGCGCGCCGCGGCTCCGTCTATTTCCGAATTGTGATGAGCGCAGGCCCGGCCGGCCTGACGCACGATGTCCCCGCCGCGCCTTTTGAGCGAAACGCCACCATGTCCGATTCTGTCGCCAAGCCCGTCGACGCAACCTTCGATCAATTCGGCCTTGCCCCCGATATCCTGAAAGCCATTGTCGAGCAGGGCTATACGACGCCGACGCCGATCCAGGCGCAGGCCATTCCGGTCGTGCTTGCCGGCCGCGACGTCATGGGCGCCGCGCAAACGGGCACCGGCAAGACCGCGAGCTTCTCGCTGCCGATCATCCAGCGCCTGCTGCCGCAAGCGAACACGAGCGCGTCCCCGGCGCGCCACCCGGTGCGCGCGCTGATCCTCACGCCGACCCGCGAACTCGCCGACCAGGTCGCCGCGAACGTGCACGCGTATGCGAAGCACACGCCGCTGCGCAGCGCGGTGGTGTTCGGCGGCGTCGACATGAATCCGCAATCGGCCGAACTGCGCCGCGGCGTCGAGATCCTGATCGCGACGCCGGGCCGCCTGCTCGACCACGTGCAGCAGAAGACGGCGAACCTCGGCCAGGTGCAGATCCTCGTGCTCGACGAAGCCGACCGGATGCTCGACATGGGCTTCCTGCCCGATCTGCAGCGCATCCTGAACCTGCTGCCGAAGGAGCGTCAGACGCTGCTGTTCTCGGCCACGTTCTCGGGCGAAATCAAGAAGCTCGCATCGACCTACCTGCGCAACCCGCAGACGATCGAGGTCGCGCGCAGCAACTCGACGAACGCGAACGTCACGCAGATCGTCTACGACGTCGCCGAAGGCGACAAGCAGGCGGCCGTCGTGCAGTTGCTGCGCGATCGCGGCCTCAAGCAGGTGATCGTATTCTGCAACAGCAAGATCGGCGCGAGCCGTCTCGCGCGCAATCTCGAACGCGACGGCGTGGTCGCGTCGGCGATTCACGGCGACAAGACGCAGATCGAGCGGATGCAGGCGCTCGACGCGTTCAAGCGCGGCGAGATCGAGGCGCTGGTCGCGACCGACGTGGCCGCGCGCGGCCTCGACATCGCCGAGCTGCCGGCCGTGATCAACTTCGACCTGCCGTTCAGCGCGGAAGACTACGTGCACCGGATCGGCCGTACCGGCCGCGCGGGCGCGACGGGCGACGCGCTGTCGCTGTGCAGCCCGAACGAGCGCAAGCAGCTCGCCGATATCGAGAAGCTGATCAAGCGTCCGCTCGACGTGCAGACGCTCACGCTCGACAAGCCGTCGCGCCAGCGTCACGACGAACGCGGCGGCGAGCGGGGCGGCGAACGCAACAGCGAGCGCGGTGGCGAGCGCGGCGGTCGTCGCGATCGCGACGAGCATCGCGGTGCATCGGGTCGCCGGTCGGGCAGCGCCGAGCGCGGCGGCCATCATCGCCGCCACGAAGCGCCGATCGACGATTTCTTCCTGAAACCGTACGAGCCGTCGGCGTCGGCGAAGCAGCCGGACGATGCGCAGCCCGCGCAGCAGCCGGAGAAGAAAGGGCCGAAGCGCCAGGTCGCCGCGCTGCTCGGCGGGTTCGGGATGCCGCGCAAGCCGTCGGCGTAAGCCGGACGGGGCGGCGCGTCAGCGCTGCCGGACAAGCGGGTGCATGCGACGAGCATGTGCCCGTTTTTCATTGGGCGACGCGATCAGGGTGGGGCGTGCGCGCGGCGGCGATTGCTTGCCGGCTGCGGCGGCGGATATTTCGAGGCTGTGGTGTCGCAGCGGATGCGGCACTCAGGCTTCCGTCACGCTTTCATGCGAGCGGATTCGCCGCGGATGGATGCTGGAACATAGTCGGTGCGGGCGGCGCCGTGCACGCGGTTCAATCGGTGCGCGGCCCGAAGCGACGTGCCCACGCATCGGTCGCGGCCGCGTAGAACGCGTCGATCGTATGGCCGGGTAGATCGCCATCGTCCACCAGACCGAGATGCGCGGCGGCCGCCCGCAGCGCCGGCAGCGGATCGTTGCGCTCGAGCGCCGTCGCGCCCGTCTGCTTGCTCAGCTTTTCGCCGTTCGCATCGATGACGACGGGCACGTGCAGGTATGCGGGCGTGGGCATGCCGAGGCAGTGCTGCAGGTAGATCTGGCGCGCGGTCGAATCGAGCAGGTCGGCGCCGCGCACGACGTGCGTGATGCCGGCGGCGGCATCGTCGACGACGACCGCGAGCTGATACGCCCATTGGCCGTCCGCGCGTTTCAGCACGAAATCGCCGACTTCGGTCGCGAGGTTCTGCGATTGCGTGTGCTGCCAGCGATCGTCGAACGCGACGAGTGCGGCATCGCCGTCGGGTACGCGCAGCCGCCATGCGCGCGCGGGCTTGCCGTGCAGGCCGGTGCGGCAGGTGCCCGGATACGCGAGCGTCGTGTGGCGTTCATGGGCGGCGCGCAGCGAATCGGCGATTTCCTTGCGCGTGCAGCCGCACGGATACACGAGCCCGGCCGCGATGAGCCGCTCGAGGGCGGCCGTGTAGGCCGCATCACGCGTACTCTGCCAGACGGGCGGTTCGTCGGGCGTCATGCCGAAATGCGCGAGCGTCGCGAGGATGTCGTCCGCCGCACCGGGCACCGTGCGCGGGCCGTCGAGATCCTCGATGCGCACGAGCCAGGCGCCGCCGTGCGCGCGTGCGTCGAGCCAGCTCGCGAGTGCGCCGACCAGCGAGCCGAAGTGCAGCGGGCCGGTGGGCGATGGCGCGAAGCGGCCGCGATAGCGGTGCTTCATCGGCGGGGCGGGGCGCGGTGCGACGCGGCGTTACGCGGCGCTGGCTGCCTGCGCGCAGGCAGGGCACGACTGGCCGGGCACGTAGCTCGGCGATCGTTGCGCTTCCGGCGTGACGACCGCGCGGCACGCGAAGCACGTGACGTTCTCGGTGGGCTGGAGTTGCGGATTCAGCGCGGTGCGGTAATCGAACACGAAGCAGTCGCCGTGATAGTGCGCGCCGCCGACTTCCTCGAAGTACTTCAGGATCCCGCCTTCGAGCTGGTACACGTTGTCGATGCCGATTTCCTTCATGTGGATCGCGGCCTTCTCGCAGCGGATGCCGCCGGTGCAGAACGACACGACCGTCTTGCCTTCGAGGTCGGCGCGGTTCGCGTCGATCACTTCCGGGAATTCGCTGAACTTGTCGATCCGGTAGTCGAGCGCGTTGTCGAACGTGCCGACGTCGACCTCGAACGCATTGCGCGTGTCGAGCATCACGACCGGACGGCCCGTGTCGTCGTGGCCGCGGTCGAGCCACGCCTTCAGCGTGCGCGCGTCGACGAACGGCGCGCGGCCGAGTTCCGGCTTGATCGCGGGCTTCTTCATCGTGATGATCTCGCGCTTCAGGCGCACGAGCATGCGGCGGAACGGCTGCGAGTCGGACAGGCTTTCCTTGAACTGCAGCGTCGCGAACTTGCCTTCGAACAGCGGATCGTGGCGGATGTATGCGATGAACGCGTCGGTGGCTTCGCGCGTGCCGGCGATGAACAGGTTGATGCCTTCCGGTGCGAGCAGGATCGTGCCGCGCAGGCCGAGTTCGTTGCAGCGGGCGGTGACGAGCGGGCGCCATTGCTCGTTCGCGTCGAGCGAGACGAAGTGGTAGGCGGCGAGGTTGACGATGGTCATGATGGTCCGACGGGAAAACGGCCGCACGGCGGCCCGCAAAAAAGGGTGCGAAGCCGGGGCGTTGATTCGAAAAACCGTATTATCCCGCAAACGGCGCGGGCATCGGTATCCGGCCGAACGGCCAGCCGCGCGACGCGTCGCCGCGTGCATCGGCCGAACGGCCAAAGCGGGCATTTTTTGGGCAGCGCGCGCGGCGAGGCGGCTACAATAGCGCCCATGTCAGATCCTCGCTTCGTCCATCTTCGCGTTCACTCCGAATTCTCGATCGCCGACGGCATCGTGCGCATTGACGACATCGTCAAGGCGGCGGCCGCGGACGGTCAGGGCGCGCTCGCGCTCACCGATCTCGGCAACGCATTCGGTCTCGTCCGTTTCTACCAGGAAGCCCGCGGCAAGGGCATCAAGCCGATCGCCGGCTGCGACGTCTGGATTGCCAATCCGGACGACCGCGACAAGCCGTCGCGGCTGCTGCTGCTGGTCAAGGACAAGGTCGGTTACCTGAATCTCTGCGAGCTGCTGTCGAAGGCGTGGCTCACGAACCAGTACCGCGGCCGCGCGGAGCTCGACGCGAGCTGGCTCGACGGCGAGCTCGCGCAAGGGCTGCTCGCGCTGTCGGGCGCGCAACAGGGCGATATCGGGATCGCGCTCGCCGCGGGCAACGAAGAAGCCGCGCGCCGTCACGCCGAGCGCTGGGCGCGGGTGTTTCCGGGCGGTTTCTACATCGAGCTGCAGCGTTACGGCCAGCCGGGCGCCGAGGCGTACATCCAGCAGGCGGCGACGCTCGCCGCGTCGCTGAAGCTGCCGGTCGTCGCGACGCACCCGACGCAGTTCATGACCGACGACGATTTCACCGCGCACGAGGCGCGCGTGTGCATCTCGGAAGGCGACATCCTCGCGAACCCGCGGCGCCAGAAGCGTTTCACGACCGACCAGTATTTCCGCACGCAGGCCGACATGGCCGCGCTGTTCGCCGACCTGCCGTCGGCGGTGGCGAACACGGTCGAGATCGCGAAGCGCTGCAACCTGAAGCTCGAGCTCGGCAAGCCGAAGCTGCCGCTGTTCCCGACGCCGGACGGCATGTCGCTCGACGACTATCTGGTCCAGCTGTCGAAGGAAGGGCTCGAGGCCCGTCTCGCGCAGTTGTATCCGGTCGAAGCCGAGCGCGACGCGCAGCGCGACACATACTACAAGCGCCTTGAATTCGAGTGCGGGACCATCACGAAGATGGGCTTCCCCGGCTACTTCCTGATCGTCGCGGACTTCATCAACTGGGCGAAGAACAACGGCGTGCCGGTCGGGCCGGGCCGCGGCTCGGGCGCCGGCTCGCTGGTCGCGTACGCGCTCGGCATTACCGACCTCGATCCGCTGCGCTACAACCTGCTGTTCGAGCGCTTCCTGAACCCGGAACGCGTGTCGATGCCCGACTTCGACATCGACTTCTGCCAGCACGGCCGCGATCGCGTGATCCAGTACGTGAAGGAGAAATACGGCGCGGACGCCGTGTCGCAGATCGCCACGTTCGGCACGATGGCCGCGAAGGCGGCCGTGCGCGACATCGGCCGCGTGCTCGACCTCGGCTACATGTTCACCGACGGCGTCGCGAAGCTGATCCCGTTCAAGCCCGGCAAGCACGTGACGATCGCCGACGCGATGAAGGAAGAGCCGCAGCTGCAGGAGCGCTACGACCACGAGGACGAAGTCCACCAGCTGCTCGATCTCGCGCAGCGCGTCGAGGGCTTGACGCGTAACGTCGGGATGCACGCGGGCGGCGTGCTGATCGCGCCCGGCAAGCTGACCGATTTCTGCCCGCTGTACACGCAGGGCGACGACGGCGGCGTGGTCAGCCAGTACGACAAGGACGACGTCGAAGCCGTCGGCCTCGTGAAGTTCGACTTTCTGGGTCTCACGACGCTGACGATCCTCGACTGGGCCGAGCGCTACATTCGCCGCCTCGATCCGTCGAAGGCCGACTGGTCGCTCGCGCAGGTGCCGCTCGACGATCCGGCGTCGTTCCAGATCCTGAAGAAGGCCAACACGGTCGCGGTGTTCCAGCTGGAAAGCCGCGGGATGCAGGGCATGCTGAAGGATGCGCAGCCCGACCGCTTCGAGGACATCATCGCGCTCGTGTCGTTGTACCGTCCGGGCCCGATGGACCTGATCCCGAGCTTCTGCGCGCGCAAGCACGGGCGCGAGAAGGTCGACTATCCGGATCCGCGCGTCGAACCCGTCCTGAAAGAGACCTACGGCATCATGGTCTACCAGGAGCAGGTGATGCAGATGGCGCAGATCATCGGCGGCTACTCGCTCGGCGGCGCCGACCTGCTGCGTCGCGCGATGGGCAAGAAGAAGCCCGAGGAGATGGCCAAGCATCGCGAGATCTTCGCCGAGGGCGCGGCGAAGAACGGCCTCACGCGCGAGAAGTCCGACGAAATCTTCGACTTGATGGAGAAGTTCGCGGGCTACGGCTTCAACAAGTCGCACGCGGCCGCGTACGCGCTGCTCGCGTATTACACCGCGTGGCTGAAGGCGCACCATCCGGCCGAATTCATGGCGGCCAACATGACGCTCGCGATGGACGACACCGACAAGGTGAAGATCCTGTTCGACGACTGCGTCGTGAACAACCTCGCCGTGCTGCCGCCGGACATCAACCAGTCGCATTACCGGTTCGAGCCGGTCGCGGAAGCCGACGGCACGCGCTCGCGCACGATCCGCTACGGGCTCGGCGCGGTGAAGGGCAGCGGCCAGAACGCGATCGAGGAAATCCTGCGTGCGCGCGAGGAACAGGCGTTCACCGACCTGTTCGACTTCTGCGAACGGATCGACCGGCGCGTCGTCAACCGCCGCACGGTCGAGGCGCTGATTCGCGCCGGCGCGTTCGATTCGCTGAACCCGAACCGTGCGCAATTGATCGCGTCGGTGCCGCTCGCGATGGAAGCGGCCGATCAGGCCGAAGCGAACGCGATGCAGGCCGGCCTGTTCGACATGGGCGCCGAGTCGCCGCATGCGCACGCGCTCGTCGACGAACCCGCGTGGGACGACAAGCGCCGCCTGCAGGAAGAAAAGGCCGCGCTCGGTTTCTACCTGTCCGGCCACTTGTTCGACGCGTATCGCACCGAAGTGCGCCGCTTCGTGCGGCAGAAGGTCGGCGACTTGAAGGAAGGGCGCGACAAGCTCGTCGCCGGCATCATCGCGTCGCTGCGCACGCAGATGACCCAGCGCGGCAAGATGCTGATCGCGCTGCTCGACGACGGCTCGGGCCAGTGCGAGATCACGATCTTCAACGAACAGTTCGAGGCGAACAAGGCGCTGTTCAAGGAAGACGAACTGCTGATCGTGCAGGGGCAGGCGCGCAACGACGCGTTTACCGGCGGCATTCGCTTTACCGCCGACACCGTGATGGATCTCGAACGTGCCCGCAGCCGCTATGCGCAGGCCGTGCGGCTGACGATGAACGGCAATGCCGATGCGCTGGCCCTGCGCCGCGTGCTCGAGCCGCACGTGTCGAAGGACGATCCGGCCGCGGCGAACGTGGTCGACGCGCCCGCGCCGCGCGGCGGCGGCCGCGATGGCGGTCGGCGCCTGCAGGCGCCGCTGCCGAACGGGCTCGCGGTCCAGATCCACTACAGCAACGCGCGGGCACAAGGCGAAATGCGCCTGGGCGATGCGTGGCGCGTGAAGCCGAGCGACGTGCTGCTGGCGGAGCTGCGCGCGGCGTTCGACGGCAGCGTCGTCGAAATCACGTACTGAGCGCGCGCTGCTTCGGCGGCGGTCGCGCAGAGGCGGCCCGTCGCATCGCCATCGTGCGGTGCGGCGGGCCGTTTTTACGTGCGGAGGGTGTCGGGGTCTTGGGCTGGCCATCCGGACGCTATACAATCCCGCGCTAACCGTCCGAACGCCGCGCCTGCCGCGGGTTCGCACGGCGAGCGGCGCCGACAGCACACGTAAACAGGGGCGGATCCGTGCGGCGTGCGATAGCGCGCGGCGGGGCAGGCCAGCGGACCAGGATGCCGGGGAACGGCCCGTCCCGACGATAAAAACTGATTGTCACCACACGACCATGGCCAAAGGGAACCCGACGACGCAGCGGATCCTCGTGATCCGGATTGATTTTCTGGGCGACATGCTGTGCACGACGGCGTTTCTCGGCGCGCTGAAAGCACGTTGGCCGGACGCGGAGCTGCATGTGGTCGCGAACCGCTACAACGCGGCCGCGCTGGCCGGAAACCCGGACGTGCACACGATCCACACCTACGTGTACAGCCGACAGTGCGAGCGCAACGACCGTCCCGGGCGGATGCGCGCATTCTTCGACCGGATGCGACTGGTGCGTCGTCTGCGCCGCTTGCGGTTCGATCTCGTGATCGTGCCGAACGGCGGCATGCATCGCAGCAGCATGCAGTTCGCGCGCCAGCTTCGCGCGAAGGACTGCCGCTGGCACGATGCCGAGACCGAATTCGACGACCGCAAGCCCGAGCATGTCGCGCAGCGGCCGATGTGCCACGAAGCGTTGTCGGGCTTCCGGCTCGTGCCCGAACTCGGTCGCGCCGATCTCGATCGGCTCGCGCTGTCGGTGCATCCCGATCGCACGCTGCAGGAAACGTGGCATCGGCTGCTCGGCGCGCGCACGAAGCCGCGCGTCGGGCTGTTCGTGTCGAACAAGGCGGTCGAGCGCCGCTGGCCCGCCGACCGCTGGCGCGACCTCGGCGAGCGCCTCGCACCGGTCGCCGACGTGATCGTGTTTCGCGATCCGGCCATCGGCCACGCTGCCGAAGGCGATGTGTGGCGCGACGTGAATGCACGGCATGTCGCGCCTGCGTCGGTCGCCGAGCTGGTGGCGGCCGCGAGCCTGCTCGATGCGATCGTCTCGGCCGACAGCGCGCCCGTGCATATTGCGTCGGCGCTCGGCGTACCGGTGGCCGCCCTCTTCGAGGACCGTCCCGAGAAATACCTGCGCTGGCATCCGCTCGGCGTGCCGCACGTGATCCTGCGCGCGGGCCCGACCGTCGACGCGATCGGTGTCGATGCGGTCGAGCGCGCGGTGCGCCACCTGCTGCCGCCGGCCGACCATCGCGACGAAGCCGCGGCCGATGCCGCGCTCGCGCAGCCGGCCGCCGCCACGTCACCCGTGATCGCGCCGATCGCCTCGTAGCGTCGTTGCGCAACGCGCAACCGCCGTGCGCGTCATGCGGCCGCGTGCCGCGTGCCGCGCGGCGCGCCGCTGGCGGGGCCGCATCGCGGCGGCCTCGCGCGGCCGGTGCGCGACGCCGCGCCGGCTGCTGCAAAATCCTGTACATTGCCAGCCTTGTTCAGCCAGCTAGACGATCGCCGTGGCCCTGTTTTCTTCCGCCCGTCCGCCCAGAACCATCCTCGTTGCCGCGCCGCGCCGTATCGGCGACGTGTTGCTGACGACGCCACTCGTCCGGTCGCTGAAGGCCCGCTGGCCGGACGCGCAGATCGACATGCTGGTGTTTCGCGGGACCGAGGGCGTGCTCGAGCACAATCCGGACGTGCGGCGCGTGATCGTGGTCGCGCAGCGCGCGGGGTTCGGCGAGCGGCTGCGCGACGCGCTGTCGATGTGGCGCCGCTACGATCTCGCCTGCGCGGCGCTGAGTTCCGACCGGCCGCGCTTCTACAGCTGGTTCGCCGGCCGCAAGCGGGTCGGCCTCGTCGACCCGAACCGCGTCACGTGGCTCACGCGGATGATGCTGAACGGGATCGCGATCAATCACCATGAATCCGCGCATACGGTCGTCAGTACGCTCGCGCTTGCGCCGGTGATCGGCATCGAGCCGGTGTCCGAGGTCGTCGCGCCCGGCATCGGCGACGATCCCGCGCGGCGCGCGCGTTTCGACGCGTGGCTCGCCGAGTCGCCCGCGATCCGCGCCGGCAAGCCGCTGGTCGTGCTGCATCCGTATCCGATGTTCCGTTACAAGCAATGGCGGCTCGACGGCTGGGTCGACATGATCGGCTGGCTGCGCGAGCAGGGCTTCGCGGTCGCGCTGTCGGGCGGCCCGGCCGATCGCGAGCGCGAGTATGCGGAGCAGGTGGCGACCGAGGCGGGCGGCGACGTGCTGAACCTGGTCGGCCGCCTGACGTTCGGCGAGAGCGCGGAGCTCGTGCGGCGCGCGCGGCTCTTCATCGGGCCCGACACCGGCGCGACGCACGTCGCGGCCGCGACGGGCACCGACACGATCGCGCTGTTCGGGCCGTCCGACCCCGTGCGCTGGGGGCCGTGGCCGCAGCACTGGCCCGCGACCGAGAATCCGTGGGCGCTGCGCGGCTCGGGCCGGCACGGGAACGTGTGGCTGCTGCAAGGGGAGGGCGACTGCGTGCCGTGCCGGCACGAAGGCTGCGAGCGTCATGTCGACAGCCGCAGCGACTGCCTCGTTCATCTCGGGGCGCAGCGCGTGAAGGCCGCGGCGGCCGAGATGCTCGGGCTGAATCCGCCGGGCCCGGCCGACGTCATCGTCGACACGTCGCGGCTGCACCGCGCCGGGTCCGACTGACGCGCGGCAAACGCGCGTTTTCTTCGTTCGCACGGGGCTTGTTTCGCGGCGAGCCCGCGCGGCTCGCCCGCATCGACGGCGGATGCCGCTGCCGCCGAATCCAGCCGGGCAGCGCAGCGGAACGTATGCCGGCGTACGCTACACGCTGCGCCGGATCGCCGACGTCTCGCGCGGCAGCGCTTCGCTGCGTTCGCCGCAACCGAGCAGGATGCCGGCCAGCAGCACGATCAGGTGCCCTTCGGCGAAATCCAGCAGCAGCGAATTCGCGAGACTGCCGATCGCGAAGATCGCGAGCCATGCGAGCAGCAAGTGTCGCGAGCGCGGATCGAGCGCACGGCTGCCGCGCGCGATCTGCACGATCAGATTGACGAACAGCAGCAGGCCGACCGTACCGAGCTGCACGGCCATCAGCAGGTATTCGTTGTGCGGGTTCGACGTGAGCTGGCCTTCGGCGGCCGTCTTGCCGGCCGTGAGCTTCTCGAATTCGGATTCGAGGCCGCCCGCGCCGTAGCCGATCACGGGGCGCTGGCGATACAGCTCGAGCCCCTTCTTGTACCACTCGAGGCGCAGCCCGGTCGACGTGGCCGCATCGCTCTGCCGGTATTGCTGCACTTCCGTCACGACCTTCGTCAGCCGGCCGTTGTGAACCGTGCATGCCGCAACCACGAGCGCGACGCCCGCCAATACGAGCGTGCCGGCGGCAAGCCCTGCGCGCAGGGCGGACTGTCGGCGCAGCAACAGCACGAAACGCACCGCGACGACGAGGATCAGCAGCAGCGCGATGACCTGCCCCGTGCGTCCCTGCAGCATCACGAACACGTTGACGAGCGACCACGCGGCGATGCCCGCGTAAGACGCGCGCGACAACGCGGTGCGGGCCGCCAGCGCGAGATCGGCCGCCTGGTAGAACAGCAGCGCGCCGAACATGCCGGCCGCGATGTGGTTCTTGAACACCCACGCGCGCGACAGCGGCAGCTGGGTCGCATGCGCCGGCCCGATCGCGGTGAGCCCGAGATAATTGGTCGTCGACAGCAGCAGGATCACGCACAGCGTGCCGAACCAGCAGCGCCGCACGATCGGCGCCCAGTTCGAATGACGGAACGCGAGCACGGCGAACGGCAGCAGCAGCAGCTTGTCGTACTTCGCGACCCAGTTCCACGCCTTGTTATGCGGCGCGACCGTATAGCTGACGCTCACGGCCAGCGCGGCCAGGATCAGCAGCGCCGCGAGCGAAGCCGGGTCGGCGACGAACGAGCGCAGGTCGCGCCAGAATTCGGGGGAAATCACGAGCGCGGCGGCGAACAGCCCGCAGAACACGTTGGTCAGCGCGGTCGAAACCGGCACCATGCAGAGCGCGGCGACGGCGAATGCACGGGCGGCGGTCAAGCGCCGCGTGGCGGGAGCGGAAAACGAAAGCATCGGAACCTGTCGTATGGACGAATGCGGCTTGTGGGCATCTGCACCGTGCCGCGTGTCCCGGCGGGAGACCCGGGACGAACGGCGCAGTATACGCGAAGCCGGGCAGGTTTCCGTGCGGTTTTCGGGGCCCGATCAGCTGAATGCGCGTTTGATCCGCGAGCGCAACAGCGCGCGCTTGAGGCGGCCTTCCACCACCGGTGTATCGAGCGCGATCTGCGTGCCGACCGGCTCGCCGCGATGCAGGTAGTAGCGGTCGAACGTCGCCTGCGTCATGCCCCATTTGTTCAGGAACTGGCGGCGGCCGTCGTTCTTGACGATCTTGCCGGTGCTCTTCTGCTGGAAGTGGTACACGAGGCTGTCGCCGACGCCGACGAAGATCCGGCAGCCGGCGTCCCAGAATTTCATCGAGAAGTCGTTGTCGCTGCTCATGCCCGGCGACAACTCGCTGCTGTAGCCGCCGATGCGGTTCCACCAGTCGCGGTGCACGAGGGTGGGCGGCCAGGTCGAGCCGAGCCAGTCCGCGCGCGCGAGCGTCGGGGCCGCGGCGACGAGGCCCGCCGCGTCGAACTGCTCGGCGTCGCGTCCGAAATTGCTGACGACCACGCACGGGTTGCGCGTGTCGACCGGCTCGACCATCGTGCCCGACAGCATGAACAGGTCGGTCGGCATCCGTTCGATGCGGCGCACGAGCGCCGTGTCCCAGCCCGGGCAGCAAAACATGTCGTCGTTCATGTAGACGACGTAGTCGCGCGTGGCGCGCGCGGCGGCGAGGTTGACCGCATGGCAGATGCCGATGTTGGCCGGCGACGCGGTGTGTTCGATCCCTTCGTCGCGCACCCAGTCGAGCGTGCCGTCCGAGCCGTCGTTCACGTGCACGATGATCTGGTGGTCGTACGCGGAATGCCGGCGCAGGCTGTCGACGACGAGCTTCAGGTACGGCAGGTTGTTCCAGGTCGGAATGATGATGGAGAACATGGCGGTCGGGTTCGGTGGTCGTCGTGACGGGCGGCGCGCGGCGCAGCCGCCCGGGCGGGCACGCGCGGTGCGCGCAACCCGGCATTGTAACGCCGGGCCGGCCGCGCACCGGGCGGGCGCCTAGCGGGCCGGCTCGTGACCGAGCTTCAGGAAGCGGTAGTACACGGTTTCCGCGTTGAACACCGCGATCATGAAGCCCGCGCGGCCGTCGAGGAACCCGCGCCGCAGCACGTAGGTGCGCACGAACGCCCACGCGCCGCGGCCGAGCGCCTTGCCGAAGCCGCCGCGCTGGCCGGCCGCGCGGCGCTGGCGCGCGCCGGCCGTCGAATACGCGTCGAGCTTGCGCACGACCGTTTCGAAATCCTCGTACGAGTAGTGCATCAGCTTGCCGGTCAGTCGCTGCGCGGCGGTATCGAACACGAGGCGCTCGTGCACGAGGTCGTCCGAGAACCGCGCGGCGCCGCGCCGGAACAGCCGCGGCACCCAGTCCGGATACCAGCCACTGTGGTGGATCCACTGGCCGCAGAAGCTCGACAGCCGGTCGAGCGCGTAGACCTGCGCGGCCGGCGCGCGGATCGCGTCGCGGATCGACTGCGCGAGTTCCGGCGTGACGATTTCGTCGGTATCGAGCGACAGGATCCAGTCGGTGCCGAGCGCGTCGAGCGCGCGATTCTTCTGCGGGCCGAAGCCCGGCCAGTCGCGCTCGACGATCACGCGCGCGCCGTGCGCCTGCGCGATCGTGACGGTATCGTCGGTGCTGCCGCCGTCGACGACGACGACGTCGTCGGCGAACGACAGCGCAGCGAGACACTGCGCGAGCCGCGCCGATGCGTTGAGGGCGATGAGGGCGACGCCGAGGGAGGGTTCAGCCATGAAATCGTCGGAAAGGCGGAGAAAACGGTGAGCGGCAGTATACCTTCGGCCCGGCCGCGGCCCGCATCGGCGACGGGCGTGCCCGCGGGGGCGGTGCAGCTATAATGTTGAGCCCTTTCCGGCACCCGCCCGGCAGGGCGCACCCCCGGGCGGCCACGCGCCGGGCGCCGCATCGCGGCTCAAGAAGGATTGCCTTGGAAACCCAGAACACTCTTCGCAAACCGATGGACGGCACCGGCACCTCGCCGGTCACGGTCCTCAAGCGCCTGTGGCCGTACATCCGGCCGCTCATCGGCATCGTGGTGCTCGCCGTGATGACGATGGGCGTCGTCGCGGCCACCGAAGCCGGCATTCCGGCGCTGCTCAAGCCGTTGCTCGACCACGGCTTCGGCTCGCACGGCAGCGACAGCGCGAAATGGTACGTGCCGATCGCGGTGATCGGCCTCGCGCTGGTGCGCGGTGTATCGCAGTACACGTCGAATTACCTGCTCAACTACGTATCGAACCGCATCCTGCTGCAGTTGCGGCTCGAGATGTTCCAGCGGATGCTCCACACGGGCGCGTCGTTCTTCCAGCGCGAAACCGCGAGCACGGTGATCAACGCGATCGTGTTCGAGGTCAACCAGATCCTGTCGGTGCTGACCGGCGTGATGGTCACGCTCGTGCGCGACTCGCTGACGGTGATCTTCCTGCTCGGCTACCTGTTCTACCTGAACTGGCGGCTCACGCTGATCGTCGCGGTGATCCTGCCGGGCATCGGCTGGCTCGTCAGCAAGATCAACCGCCGGCTGCGCCGCCTGAACCGCGAGCACCAGACGCTGACCAACGAGCTGTCGTACATCGTCGAGGAGACGGTCGGCGGCTACAAGGTCGTCAAGGTGCACAACGGCGAAGCGTACGAGATGGACCGCTTCACGACGATGAGCAAGCGCCTGCGCGGCTATGCGATGCGCATGACGATCTCGGGCGGCCTCGCGCAGCCGCTCACGCAGTTCCTCGCGTCGATCGCGCTCGCGGTCGTGATCACGATCGCGGTCGTGCAGTCGTCGAACGACCAGACGACGGTCGGCGGCTTCGTCGCGTTCGTCACGTCGATGCTGCTGGTGATCTCGCCGCTCAAGCACCTGATCGACGTCAACCAGCCGCTGCAGCGCGGGATGACGGCCGCCGAGCTGATCTTCGGGCTGATCGACGAGCCGGCCGAGCCGCAGGGCGGCGGGCGGCCGCTGTCGCATGCACGCGGCGAGATCGAGTTCCGCGCGGTGTCGTTCGATTACGGCGCGGCCGAACGGCCGACGCTCGACCGCATCTCGTTCAAGGTCGCGCCGGGTGAGATGATCGCGCTGGCCGGCCCGTCCGGGAGCGGCAAGACGACGCTCGTGAACCTGCTGCCGCGCTTCTTCGATCCGACGGGCGGCACGATCCTGGTCGACGGCGTGCCGGTTGCCGACTACGATCTCCACGCGCTGCGCAGCCAGATGGCGATGGTCAGCCAGGACGTCGTGCTGTTCAACGACACGATCGCCGCGAACGTCGCCTACGGGCAGACGCCCGATCGCGCGCGCGTGCAGGCCGCGCTCGAGGCAGCGAACCTCGCCGACGCGGTCGCCGCGATGCCCGACGGGCTCGATACGCTGGTCGGCGGCAACGGGATGCGGTTGTCCGGCGGCCAGCGCCAGCGGCTCGCGATTGCGCGCGCGATCTACAAGGACGCGCCGATCCTGATTCTCGACGAAGCGACGTCGGCGCTCGATTCGGAGTCGGAGCGCCACGTGCAGGCCGCGCTCGAGCGGCTGATGGAGGGCCGCACGACACTGGTGATCGCGCACCGGCTGTCGACGATCGAGCGCGCGGACCGCATCCTCGTGCTCGAGTCCGGCAAGATCGTCGAAGAGGGCAGCCACGACGAACTGCTGCGCCACGGCGGCCTCTACGCGCACCTGCACCGGATCCAGTACCAGCAGCAGGCGGCGTGACGCACGGTCAGGCGGCCGCGATGCCGTGTGCTAGTCTTCATCGGGCAGTCCCGGTCGTTTCTTGTTCGACGTGACACCACGGAGGGAAGGACAATGAAGAGGATGCACGGCAGGATGCTGGCCGCACTGATCGCGGCCGGCTGCGCCGCCACCGCGGCGATGGCGCAGGATCACGGCAATCGCGATGACCGCGGCGGCCCCGGCATGCATCGCGGCCATGGCCCGAAACACGTGCCGCCCGGCCACGCGATGCATCGCGAAGACGACGTGCCGCCGCGCTGGGCCGACGGGCCGCGCCGCGACTGGCACAAGGGCGACCGGCTGCCGGCCGAGTTCCGCGATCGCCAGTACGTGGTCGACGACTGGCGCGGCTACCACCTGAGTGCGCCGCCGCGCGGCTATCACTGGGTCGGCGTCGGCGGCGACTACCTGCTCGTGCAGATCGGCTCGGGCATCGTGCTGCGGGTGGGTCCGTAAACAAGTCCGCAACCCGGTCCGTACCCGTTACTCAGCATTCAGATCGTTCATCCGGCTGCCGGGCGCGTTGCCCGGCGCCGCGTCACTTCGCCGCCGCGCGGCGGAACCAGCGTCGCTCGATTCTCGACATCACCCAGCACACACCCAGCGCGCACACCGTGCCGAGCGTCACTTCGCCGAGCCGGATCAGCGGAACGTCCCACAGCGGGCCGTTGCCCGGGAACAGCAGCACGATCGTCGCGGTCACGCCGCCGAGCCGCGCCGCGCTGCCGATGTTCAGGCACCAGCAGCAGACGATCACGACCGCGACCGTGATCGCATACGCGACGAGGCGATCGCCGCCCAACGCCGCACCGGCGAAGCCCAGGACGCCGCCGACCATCGCGCCGATGAACTGGTCGCGTGACAGCGACATCGTGTCCGAATAGTTGTGCTGCGTGACGGCGATCGCGGTGATCGCCGCCCACACCGCCTGCTCGCTGTGCATCGCGCGGCCGATCGCATACGCGAGGCACGCGCCGCAGACGGCCTGCACCGCCATCAGCCCGCCTTGCGCGAGCCGCTCGCTGAATGACAGCCCCTTGAACAGATCGAAGATCGACTGCTGGATCTGCTGGCGGGCTTCGTTGAGTGTCCTGATCGTATCCATCGTGCATCGGCGAAGAAGCGGGTAGCGGTGGCGCGCCGCCGTCAATGCGCCTGTTCGGGCGAGGCGGCCGCCGGTTCGTCGGTCGTCGCATCGCCGTTGTCGACGCGCGTCTCGGGCATCACGAGCCAGACCAGCAGCACCGCGAGCGCGCCTGCCGCGGCGAGCCCGAAGAAACTGACCGCGTTGCCGAAGTGATCGGCGACGTAGCCGGCCACGGCCGTGCTGAGCGTCGCGCCGATCCCGGCCGCGAGCCCGAACAGCCCGATACACAGGTTGTAGCGACCCTTGCCGCCCGCGACGTCGGCCGCGATCAGCGGCAGCATCACCCCGAACACCGCCGCGCTGATGCCGTCGAGCATCTGCACGGGCACGAGCAGGTACGGGCTGCTGACGCCGGCGAACAGCAGCGCGCGCACCGGCAGCGCGGAGAAGCCGAGCAGCAGGATCGGCCGGCGTCCCCAGCGCTGCGCGGAGCGGCCGACCCACGGCGACAGCATCGCGACGATCGCCTGCGGCACGATAATGCACGCGGCGATCACGAGCTGCACGTTCTCGCCCATCCCCGCCGTGACTTCGCCGGCCGCGAGGTTCAGCATCGCGGCGTTCGACAGGTGGAACAGCACGACGCAGGCCGCGAAGATCAGCATCCGGCGGTCGCGCAGCAGTTCGAGCAGCGTTTCGCGCTCGCCGGTTTCGTCGACGTCGTCGGGCTTCGACGACTGCGGAATCACCTGGTGCGTCGGCTGGATCATCGCGAGCGCGAACAGCGCCGGCAGCGCCAGCACGGCGGTCAGCCAGAACACCGCGCGCGCGGAGAAGTATTCGCCGGTGAGCCCCATCAGGCCCGCCGCGACCGCGCTGCCGATCGACGCCCAGCGCGCGTTGCGGCCGAGCCGGTCGCCGAGGTCGGCGCGGCCGACGAGCGAGAACGAGATCGCGGCCATCGCCGGCACCAGCATGCAGCTGGCAAAGCCGTGGAACACCTCGGCGGCGATCACCGGCACGATCGTCGGGCTCGACGCGAGCAGCACCGCGGACAGGATGATGGCCGCGATCGCCCACGCGGCCGCGCCTTTCTTGTTCTTCAGCGCATCGACGGCCGCGCCGCCCGGCACCTGGCTGACCATCGCGCTGATCGTGCCGATCGACAGCACCATGCCGATCTCGCCCTGCGTCCACTTGTGCGACGCGAGGTAGGACGCGATGAACGGACCGAACCCGGTTTGAACGTTTGCAACGAAAAAGTTGAGCCAGTCGAGGGCCCGGAGACTGCGAACGCTGACGGAATGCTGGATCGTCATCGGGTGGCACTCGCAGACGAAGCCGGCACCGCTGCCGCCGGGGCAACGGGCGGAAAGACCGCGACGATCGGCTTGTCGGCCGCGTACGGCGGCGCTGCCTTGATCTGTGCGTCGTTCAGGTCGAGCTGCGGGTGCAGCGCCTTGTCGCGCGTGACGAAGCGCAGCGCGCCCCAGCTCGCGGCGATCGAACGGCGGTCGGTATTGACGAGGCCGCCGAGGTCGAGCACGACGGCCTGCGGCTGCGCGCCGCGGTCGATCAGCACGTCGACGATGCGGCCGATCTTCGTGCCGTTCGGGCGCTCGACTTCGCTGTCGAGCATCGGCAGCCGCGTCGCCGGCGACGCCGCGGCCGAGCCCGACAGCGGCACGGCCTTGGGCCGTGCGGCCGGCGGCAGGTCGCCCGACGGCACGTCGAGCACGATCGGCTCCTGTTTGCCGCCCGGCGTGAAGCGGAACACGTTCCACGGGAAGATGACCTTGCGGTCGCCAATGCCCATGAAACCCTGCAGGTTGACGATCATCTCGCGCGGCTTGCCGCCCGCGTCAACCACCATGTCGACCGCGCGGCCGACCACCTTGCCGTTGCGGCGCGCGACTTCGCTGTCGAGCAGCGCATGGATCTGGGTGCGGTCGAGCGCGCGCGTCGCGACGAGCGGCGGGGGCGGAGGCGGCGGTGGGGTCGGCGATTCGGGGCGCTGCACGGGCTTCGGCCGCGTCACCTCGCGGTGCGGCTTCTTCGGCGCTTCCGGTTCCTCCGGTTGCGTCGGCGGCGGCACCGGCGGCATCGTCAGCGGCTCGCCGGCGGTTTCCTCGACAGGCTCGACGAGCGCCTCGCTGATCGGCGCGGGCGGGTTCTGGACCGGCAGCAGCCCGCAGCCGGACAGCAGCGCGGCGACGGCGACGATCAGGAAGACCGTCGAGGACGGCAACGACTTGCAGGATGCGGGAAACGGGAGTCCGCCGCTCATTGACACTCACTCCATGGGTCGGGGCGGCCCGAGGGCACGCGGCTGGCGATGGATGGCGGGTGCGGGCGGCGCACCACGCGAGGGTGAGAGTTTAACGTGTCTTGCTTTCAGGACCGATTTCGATGGCGGGTTGCAGGCCGATCGTCGGGAAAAGGAAGGGATCGGAGGCCGGTCGGCGGGCGGGCTGCGGCGCCCGATCGACGACGATGCGGGCGCCGGCGCCCGCTACCGTCGGTGCGTTGGCTCAACGCGCCGAGCTGCCGCACGCGGACAGCAACGACAGCGCCGCAACGCCGGCGGCCATCATGATCATGCTGCAGAAACGACGTCGATCTGGCCCGCCGTGGTGGCGGGCAGGCGCCGCCTGAAGCAGCGTGAACCCAGGAAATCAGGCGTCCGGATACCACGCGTCGGCGAATTCGCTGACCTGGACGTCCTTCAGTTCCGGACGGGCGGCCAGCCACCCGCGCACGAGCTCGCGATCGGCGTCGGTCGTCGTGCCGCGCGGCGCGCCGGAGATCACGTACGCGCCGATGCCTTCGTCCGCGGACGCGACGGTCAGCAGCCCGTTCGCTTCGACGAAGTCGATGAATGCATCGATCAACTGGCCGCGCTCGAGGTCGGTCATGTCGTTGCGGTAATGCGCGGTGGCGTTGAACGAGAGTTCCTGGAATTCGCCGATGTGGAGTTTCTTGCGCTGGCGGCGGTTGTGGCCTTGGCTCATGGTGTGTCGTGAATGAATGTGAGGTGAGAACGGATCGCGCGGCGGATGGCGCGGGCACCCGGCCGACGTGCGGCATGGGCGAGGCTGGCGGCGGAAGAGGGCGTATCGCGGGACCGTTCCCGAAACGGTTCTTAAACAATTGCGCGATGGGCTCTTCGCCGTGCGGCCTGGTCAAGCGGCCTATTGCACGCCTGACCGAATGATACAGGGACGGCGAGCGTGTTCGGCTTTGCTAAGGTCTGCGGTCATTCGAACCACCACGAGGGCCGTATGTCGGACGAATCGCTATTCGTATGAGGGGCGCGAGAATCTCACGCCGGGGGATCTGTTTTTCTGGGTTGCGGTGAATCAGGTTTGCAAACGGTTTGGCTTTCACGACCTTGGAGCTGCGGCTGCCGTGCTATTGGGGCAGAACGATGTACCGGTTCCCGGCAAGCCGCGCGGCGCAGCGGCCGGCACCTCCGTTGCGTCGCTTGCGGCGCGCAAAGCGCTGCCGTTCAACGTCGGGATTCGGATGCCGACCATCACGAAAGCCGGTGCTGGTGGTGTGCGGATCGCGACGACTCGTAACCTCGGTGCATTCGTCGGCCGTGCAGTGCCTGTTGTCGGCACTATTCATGCTCGCCACGGATGCGGCGGTCGTCATGTGGAATACGGTGCGGGTCTACAACAGCATTGCAAAACCGGAAGACAGGGTACTCTGATATGACTGACACGGCATGGGACCGGCTCGAGGCATTTGCTCGGGAGGAGTTAGGGCGTCCGCTTTTTGGCGGTCCGCTGAAGCTGTCACGTTCAAGCCGGATGGAAGAGGACCTTCGCATCACGGGAATCGACGCGATCGAATTTATCGACAAGTGGGGCGAGACCTTCGGGATCGATGTAGAGCACTTCCCGTATCAGCGATACATCGGCCCGGAAACGCTCGATATGGTTAGAACGTTCCTTGGGCTGTTTTCGTCGAAATATCGTGACCCGGAACTTGTGCCCCTGACACTCGGCATGCTGGAAGAAGCGATGCGTCTCGGCCGGTGGGATACCGAAGCGATCGAGTGTTTCGCACGGGAAGGGGGCCGTGCGGAATAGCCGTTCACCACATTGAATGCAGGTTGCGCGAAATACCTCCCATGCCGGGCCGAAATCGCGCAACCGCCAAAGAACGCACCGTCACATCAGCACGATGTCGTACTGCTCCTGGCTCAGGTTCGACTCGACCTGCAGCGACACCGGTTTGCCGATGAAGTCGATCAGCATCGCCAGATGCTGCGATTCTTCGTCGAGGAACAGGTCGATCACCTGCTGCGCGGCGATCACGCGAAACTCGCGCGGATTGAACTGCCGCGATTCGCGCAGGATCTCGCGCAGGATGTCGTAGCACACGGTGCGCGACGTCTTCACCTGGCCCTTGCCCTGGCAGGTCGGGCACGGTTCGCACAGCACGTGCGCGAGCGATTCACGCGTGCGCTTGCGCGTCATCTCGACGAGCCCGAGCTGCGAAAAGCTGTTGACCGTCACGCGCGTGCGGTCGCGCGACAGCGCCTTCTTCAGTTCGGACAGCACCGCGTCGCGATGCTCGGCATTCTCCATGTCGATAAAGTCGATGATGATGATTCCGCCGAGGTTGCGCAGCCGCAGTTGCCGCGCGATCGTGTGCGCGGCCTCGAGGTTGGTCTTGAAGATCGTGTCGTCGAAATTGCGCGCGCCGACATAGCCGCCCGTGTTCACGTCGATCGTCGTCATCGCCTCGGTCTGGTCGATCATCAGGTAACCACCCGACTTCAGGTCGACGCGGCGCGACAGCGCGCGCTGGATCTCCGTCTCGATGTTATACAGGTCGAACAGCGGCCGCTCGCCGGTGTAGTGATGCAGCTTCGGGCTCACGGCCGGCGTGAACTCGCCCGCGAATTCCGACAGGCGCTGGTAGGTTTCGCGCGAATCGACCTGGATGCGCGTCGTGTCGTCGTTCGCGAAATCGCGCAGCACGCGCTGCGCGAGATCGAGATCCTGGTACAGCAGGCTCGTCGCCGGCAGCCGCTGCGCCTGCGCGACGATCGTCGCCCAGGTCTTGCGCAGGTACGCGACGTCGCCGGCCAGTTCGTCGGAGGTCGCATCCTCGGCGATCGTGCGCACGATGTAGCCGCCTTTCTCGTCCGGCGGAATCACGGCGGTCAGGCGCGCACGCACGGCCTCGCGCTCGGCCTCGCTCTCGATCTTCTGCGAGATGCCGATATGCGGCTCCTGCGGCAGGTAGACGAGCGTGCGGCCCGCGATGCTGACCTGCGTCGACAGCCGCGCGCCTTTCGTGCCGATCGGATCCTTGATCACCTGCACCATCAGCGTCTGGCCTTCGAACACGATCTTCTCGATCGGCTGGTGCGGCACGGCCGACTGCGGCTCGCCCGCGAGCCGCGGATGCCAGATGTCGGCGACGTGCAGGAACGCCGCGCGCTCGAGGCCGATGTCGATGAACGCCGACTGCATGCCGGGCAGCACGCGCACGACCTTGCCGAGATAGATGTTGCCGACCCGCCCGCGCGACAGCGTCCGCTCGACGTGAAGCTCCTGCACCGCACCTTGCTGGACGAGTGCGACGCGCGTTTCCTGCGGCGTGAGGTTAATCAGGATTTCTTCGTTCATGGTGCGGTTCAGAAGGCGACGCGTGCGGTACGCAGCAGCGCGGCAGTCTCAAAAAGGGGCAGACCCATGATACCTGAATGGGATCCGTCGATTCGCTCGATGAATTCGGCCGCGCGGCCCTGGATCGCGTACGCGCCGGCCTTGCCGAACGGCTCGCCGGTGTCGACGTAGCGCGCGAACGCGTCGCGCGGTGCGTTTGAAAAGCGTACCGACGAGCGCGACAGCGCGGGCGGCAGCAGGTCGCCGTCGGCGCCGATCACGGCGACGGCGGTCAGGACTTCGTGTTCGCGGCCCGCGAGGCGGGTGAGCATCGCGAGCGCATCGCCGGCGTCGGCCGGCTTGCCGAGGATCGCGCCGTCGATGGTCACCGTGGTGTCCGCAACGAGCACCGGCGCGGCCGGCTTGCCGCTCGCGACGAGGCGCGCACGCGCGGCCTCGGCCTTCGCGACGGTCACGCGCCGCACGTACGCGTCGGCGGCTTCGCCGGGCAGTTCGGCCTCGAGCGCCTCGGCGTCCTCGTCGGGGCGCGGCAGCAGCAGCTCGAAGCGTACGCCGATCTGCAGCAGCAGCTCCTGGCGGCGCGGGCTTTGCGAAGCGAGGTAAAGAATCGGGAAAAGCGCGGGGGGCGTGCTGGACGGCATGGTGTCGTTATCTCGTTGAGCGCGCGCGGCGCGCGTCTCGAGGACGGCACGTCATGCGCGGTGGTAGGGGTGATTCTGCGTGATGCTCCACGCCCGGTAAAGCTGTTCGGCGAGCAGCACGCGCACCATGCCGTGCGGCAGCGTCATGCTCGAGATGCGCAGCAGCACGTCGGCGCGCGCTTTCAGCTCCGGATCGAGCCCGTCGGCGCCGCCGATCACGAACGCGACGTCGCGGCCGTCCTGCTGCCAGCCGGGCAGCGCCTGCGCGAGCTGCATCGTGGTCCAGTCGCGGCCGCGCTCGTCGAGCGCGACGAGGCGCGCGCCCTTCGGCAGCGCGGCCTCGATCTTCTGCCGCTCGGCTGCCATCACGCTTTCGGCGCTGCGGCCGCCCGAACGCAATTCCGGCTTGATTTCGCGCAACTCGATGCGCAGTTCGGGCGGCATCCGCTTCGTGTATTCGTCGAAGCCGGATGCGATCCAGCCCGGCATCTTGTGGCCGACCGCGAGGATGAAAAGCTTCATCGGGACACGCGCGACGGCTTAACGGCGGCGGGCGGCCGTCTTGCGCGCCGGGCGTGCGGGCGCTTCTTCCTCTTCCTCGTCGTCTTCGCTCGCCGTCGCGAAGCCGTCGCCCTTGCCGCCGCCGAGCTTCATCCGCACGGGCTTGTCGCCCCAGATTTCCTCGAGGTTGTAGTACTGGCGCAGCGCCGGTTGCAGGATGTGCACGACCGCGTCGCCGCAATCGACCAGCACCCATTCGCCGGTGTCCTCGCCTTCGGAGCTGACGACGTCGCCGCCGGCTTCCTTGACCTTGTCGCGCACGTTCGACGCGAGCGCCTTGGTCTGGCGGTTGGAGGTGCCCGAGGCGACGACCACGCGGTCGAACAATTCGGTCAGGTGGCTGGTGTTGAACACCTTGATGTCTTGCGCCTTGACGTCTTCGAGGGCGTCGACGATCACGCGCTGCAGTTTGCGAATATCCATGGATTCAGGAATGGTAGAGGCGATGTTGAAGAATATAGGCCCATACGGCGGCCGGCACATGTTCGGCCGACGCGTCGGGCATTTGCGCATGGCGTGCGATGCATTCGCGCAGGTGCGTGCGGATGTCGGTCGCGGCGATGTCGAACGAAAGGGTCGTATCGATCAGCAGGCGGCCCGCCGGCGTGGCCTTGAGCACGTCGGCGCCGGCCTGCCGCGCGGCGATTTCCCGCGCGACGTCCGGGGGCGCCGCGCCGAGCTCGAAGCCCGGGCGTGTCGACACGCCGATGTGCGCGTAGTCGAACAGCGTGCGCCAGTCGCGCCACGTATCGAGGCGCACGAGCTGGTCGGCGCCGATCAGCAGCGACAGCGACGCATCCGGGCCGATCCGCTCGCGCCAGCGCGCGAGCGTCTCGACCGTGTAGGTCGGGCCGGTGTGCTCGATCTCGTCGGTGGCGACGGTCACGGTCACGCCCGGCAGCACGAGCGAATCCGCGGCCGCGCGCGTCATTGCGAGCCGGTGCTCGGCGGCCGACACGTCGCGCTTCTGGTACGGCTGCCCGGCGGGCAGCAACACGAGTTCGGTCAGCTCGAGCAGCGCGGCGAACCGGCGCGCGAGCGCGAGATGGCCGTCGTGGATCGGGTCGAAGGTGCCGCCCAGCAAGCCGATACGACGCGGCAGCGGGGCGGGGCGGGCGGTGGTGTCCAGAAACGCGTCCTTTCGTTGGGGGCAGCGGGGCGCGCGGGCTCAGACCCAGTCGCGCGGCACGAGGAAGTCGCTATACAGGCGCGCTTCCGGCGAACCCGGCTCGGGTTGCCAGTTGTAGCGCCAGTTCGCGACCGGCGGCATCGACATCAGGATCGACTCGGTCCGGCCGCCGCTTTGCAGGCCGAACAGCGTGCCGCGATCGAACACGAGGTTGAATTCGACGTAGCGGCCGCGGCGGTAGGCCTGGAAGTCGCGCTCGCGCTCGCCGTACGGCAGCTCGGCGCGGCGCTCGACGATCGGCAGGTAAGCGTGCAGGAACGCATCGCCAACGCTTTGCATCATGTCAAACGAGCGTTCGAAACCGGGCTCCGAGAAATCGTCGAAGAAGATCCCGCCGATGCCGCGCGTTTCGTTGCGGTGCTTCAGGAAGAAATAGTCGTCGCACCATTGCTTGAAGCGTGGGTAGAGCTCGACGCCGAACGGGTCGAGCGCATCCTTGCAGGTCTGGTGGAAATGCCGTGCGTCGTCCTCGAAACCGTAAACCGGTGTCAGATCCATGCCGCCGCCGAACCAGAACACGGGGGCTTCACCCGGTTTCGTCGCGATCAGCATCCGCACGTTCATGTGCACGGTCGGGCAGTACGGATTGCGCGGGTGCAGCACGAGCGACACGCCCAGCGCCTCGAAGCCGCGGCCCGCGAGTTGCGGGCGCGCCGCGCTCGCCGACGGCGGCAGCGCGTCGCCCGCGACGTCGGAAAAGCCGATTCCAGCGCGTTCGAACACGCGGCCGCCTTCGAGAATCCGCGTGCAGCCGCCGCCGCGCAGGCGTTCGGCCGGCCCGCGCTGCCACGTGTCGGTCGCGAGCGGCGTGCCGTCGAGCGCGCCGAGCGCGTCGGCGATGCGTGTCTGCAGGCCCTGGAGATACGTGCGCACGCGCGTCACGTCGTAGGTCGAATCGGTCATGTCTGGACTGGCTGCCCCCACCCTGAGCGGGGGCCGTAAAAAAAGCGTCTGCCGGGCATTCTATCGAACCCCGGCAGAGGGGCCGCCGCCGCAAGGGCGCGGGGCGGCGAGGGCGACGTCACGCGCTCTTGCGGTTGAGCGCGCGAAAGCCGATGTCGCGGCGGTACTGCATGCCTTCGAAATTGATCTGGTTGATCGTGTCGTACGCATGCTGCTGCGCTTCGCGCACCGAATCGGCGAGGCCGACCACGCACAGGACGCGGCCGCCTGAGGTGACCAGCTTGTCGCCTTCGGCGAGCGTCGTGCCGGCATGGAACGTCACGGCCTGTTCGGTTTCGGCCGGGATTCCGTTGATGCGATCGCCCTTGCGCGGCGCGTCCGGGTAACCGTGCGCGGCCAGCACGACGCCGAGCGCGGTGCGGCGATCCCAGTCGAGCTCGACGGTGTCGAGCGTGCCCGCGATCGCCTGCTCGACGACCTTCGAGAAATCGCTCTTCAGGCGCGCCATGATCGGCTGCGTTTCCGGGTCGCCCATCCGGCAGTTGAACTCGAGCGTGCGCGGATTGCCTTCCTTGTCGATCATCAGGCCCGCGTACAGGAAGCCCGTGAAACGGATGCCGTCCTTCTCCATCCCGCGCACGGTCGGCATGATGATCTCGCGCATCACGCGTGCGTGCATCTGCGGCGTGACGATCGGCGCGGGCGAATACGCGCCCATGCCGCCGGTGTTCGGGCCGCGATCCTCGTCGAGCAGGCGCTTGTGATCCTGGCTGGAAGCCAGCGCCAGCGCATGCTTGCCGTCGACCATCACGATGAAGCTCGCTTCCTCGCCATCGAGGAATTCCTCGATCACGACGCGCGCGCCGGCATCGCCGAGCTTGTTGCCCGACAGCATCATGTCGACGGCCGCATGGGCCTCTTCGAGCGTCATCGCGACGACGACGCCCTTGCCGGCCGCGAGGCCGTCGGCCTTCACGACGATCGGCGCACCCTTCGCGTCGATGTACGCGTGGGCGGCGGCCGCATCGGAGAAGGTCTCGTAGTCGGCCGTCGGAATGTTGTGGCGCTTCATGAACGCCTTCGCGAAATCCTTCGAGCTTTCGAGCTGCGCGGCTTCGCGGGTCGGGCCGAACACCTTCAGGCCGCGCGCGCGGAACAGATTGACGATGCCGGCCGCGAGCGGTGCTTCCGGCCCGACGAGCGTGAACGCGACGCCTTCGCGTTCCGCGAAATCGGCGAGTTCGTCGAGCGCCGTGATGTCGACGTTCTTCAGACGCTCGTCCTGCGCCGTGCCGCCATTGCCGGGCGCGACGTAGACCATCTGGACGCGCGGCGATTGCGCGAGCTTCCACGCCAGCGCATGTTCGCGGCCGCCGGAACCGACGACGAGTAGTTTCATGGGATTCCCCGCAGACTAGAAAACAGGGCGGCCGGCACGCTCAGGCGCGCCGGCCGCGAAATCGGTCGGGCCGCCGTCGCAATATTGCGCACGGCGGCCGGCATCTCATTCCTCGACGATGACGGCGTTCGTATACACGTCCTGCACGTCGTCGAGGTTCTCGAGCGCGTCCAGGAGCTTCTGCATCTTCGCCGCGTCGTCGCCGGTGAATTCGACTTCGTTCTGCGGCTTCATCGTCACTTCGGCGAGTTCGGCCTTGAAGCCGGCGGCTTCGAGCGCGTCCTTCACCGCCGAGAACGCCTGCCAGTCGCACAGCACTTCGATCGAGCCGTCGTCGTTCGTGTTCACGTCGTTCGCGCCGGCTTCGAGCGCGGCTTCCATCAGCGCGTCTTCCGACGTGCCGGGCGCGAACAGGAACTGGCCGACGTGATCGAACATGAACGCGACCGAGCCGTCGGTGCCCATGTTGCCGCCGAACTTCGAGAACGCGTGGCGCACTTCCGCGACCGTGCGGGTGCGGTTGTCGGTCAGCGTGTCGACGATGATCGCCGCGCCGCTGATGCCGTAGCCTTCGTAACGGATTTCTTCATAGTTCGCGCCGTCCGCGCCGCCGACGCCGCGGTCGATCGCGCGCTTGACGTTGTCCTTCGGCATGTTCGCGTCGGCCGCCTTGTCGACCGCGAGACGCAGGCGCGGGTTCGAGTTGACGTCGCCGCCGCCGAGGCGCGCCGCCACCTGGATTTCCTTGATCAGGCGGGTCCAGACCTTGCCGCGCTTCGCGTCGGCCGCAGCCTTCTTATGCTTGATGTTGGCCCATTTCGAATGACCAGCCATACCTTTCTCCGTGCCCGGGCGCGCAGCGCGGGCGATTGTTTCAGTGTGTCGTTGAATCGGCGGCCGTGTCGGCGGGCATGAAGCCGCGGGGCCGCGCGTGTCGAGTGGAGCGTGATTTTATCACGCGGCGACCGCCGGTTCGGGGCCGCCGCGCATGGCCGGACGGCCAGGGCGACCGTCGCGGCGCGCCGGGGCCGCGCGGCACGGCGGCGCCGGCCGCCCGGTGCGGTCAGTTCTTGGTGCCGAACAGGCGGTCGCCCGCGTCGCCCAGGCCGGGCACGATGTACGCATGCTCGTTCAGGTGCGAGTCGAGCGACGCGACGAACAGCTTCACGTCCGGGTGCGCGTCCTGGAACACCTGCACGCCCTCGGGCGCGGCGACCAGCGCGACGAACATGATGTTCGCGGCGGGCACGTTGCGGCGCTTGAGCACGTCGACCGCATGCACGGCCGAATAGCCGGTCGCGACCATCGGGTCGCACAGGATGAAGATGCGGTCTTCCAGGTCCGGCAGGCGCACCAGGTATTCGACCGGGCGGTGGTCGTCGGCGCGGTACACGCCGATGTGGCCGACGCGCGCGGACGGCACGAGGTCGAGCAGGCCGTCCGACATCCCGATGCCCGCGCGCAGCACGGGCACGATCGCGAGCTTCTTGCCGGCGATCACCGGCGCGTCGACCGCCACCAGCGGGGTTTCGACCCGCTTGGTCGTGATCGGCAGGTTGCGGGTGATCTCGTAGCCCATCAGCAGCGTGATCTCGCGCAGCAGTTCGCGGAACGTGCGCGTGGACGTGTCCTTGTCGCGCATGTGCGTGAGCTTGTGCTGGATCAGCGGGTGATCGGTGATGAAGAGGTTCGGGAAACGGCTGTCCTGTTTCATGACGGGGTGCCTTGGCGGCAAAAGGGGATCGGGGGCGGCGGCGGGCACGGGCCGGCCGTCGCTCATGGCCGCAATTTTACCAAGGCGCGCCGTGTGATCCGGATATTATCGACGTCTCACGACAATCCGCGTGCCGCGCACGCCCGTTCGCCCGCCCGCCGGCGGCAGCGCGGGGCCGCGCGGTACGCGCGCCACCAGGGAAACGACGATGGATCTCGGCATCGAAGGAAAGACCGCGCTCGTGTGCGCGGCGAGCAAGGGCCTCGGGCGCGGCTGCGCGGAAGCGCTGGCCGCCGAGGGCGTGAACCTCGTGATCGTCGCGCGCACGCGCGACACGCTGGAGGAAACCGCGGAAGAGATTCGCGCCGGCGCGAACGTGTCGGTCACGGCGGTCGCGTGCGACATCACGACGCCGGACGGCCGCGCGGCCGCGCTCGCCGCGTGCCCGCAGCCGGACATTCTCGTGACGAATGCCGGCGGCCCGCCGCCCGGCGACTTCCGCGACTTTTCCCACGACGACTGGATTCGCGCGCTCGAGGCGAACATGCTGACGCCGATCGAGCTGATCCGCGCGACCATCGACGGGATGATCGGCCGCGGCTTCGGCCGGATCGTCAACATCACGAGTTCGGCCGTGAAGGCGCCGATCGACGTACTGGCGCTGTCGAACGGCGCGCGTTCGGGGCTGACCGGCTTCGTGGCGGGGCTGTCGCGCAAGGTCGCGGGGCAGGGCGTGACGATCAACAACCTGCTGCCGGGGCTGTTCGACACCGACCGGATCGCGACGACGCTCGCCGCGTCGGCGAAGGCGCAGGGCGTGACGGTCGACGAGATGCGCGCGCGGCGCACCCGGGACATCCCGGCCGGGCGACTCGGCACGCGCGCCGAATTCGGCGCGGCCTGCGCGTTCCTGTGCAGCGTGCACGCCGGCTACATCACCGGGCAGAACTGGCTGCTCGACGGCGGCGCGTATCCGGGGACGTTCTGACCCGCGCTTTTCGATTCACGATGACAACAACCGAACGACGAAGGAACTGGAGATGAGCAAACCCCGCATCGCACTGATTGCGCACGACGCGAAGAAGGACGAGATCGTCGCGCTCGCGGGCCAGTATCGCGAGACGCTCGCGCAATGCCGGCTGGTCGCGACCGGCACGACGGGCGGGCGCATCGCCGCCGCGCACGGGCTCGAGGTCGAGCGCAAGCTGTCGGGGCCGCTCGGCGGCGACCTGCAGATCGGCGCGGAACTGGCCGACGGGCGTGTCGACATCGTCGTGTTCCTGCGCGACCCGATGACCGCGCAGCCGCACGACCCCGACATCACCGCGCTGGTGCGCGCGTGCGACGTGCACGACGTGCCGGTCGCGACCAACGTCGCGACCGCGCGGATGCTGCTCGACGATCTGGCGCGGAACATGCAGGACGTTTGCTAGGCGTGGGTCGGGCGCGATTGTCCCTGCCGGCGGCAGGGCCATGCACCGACGGCGGCGACGCGCGAGAATCGTGCGTCGCCACGCGCGCCTGCCGGCACTCCCACGAATCGGTGTGGCGCGCGCATCGGCGCCCCGGATTTTCCTGACTGACAGACAGAAGAGGAGCAAAACGATGCCGAAAGCAATCCGATACGACCAGCCGGGCGGCCCGGACGTGATGAAGTGGGTCGATGTCGAGGTCGGCGCGCCGAAGGCGGGCGAAGTCCGCATCCGGCAACACGCGGTCGGGCTCAACTACATCGACGTGTATTTCCGCACGGGCCTGTATCCGCAGCCGCTGCCCGGCGGCCTCGGGATGGAGGCGGCGGGCGAGGTGACGGCCGTCGGCGACGGCGTGACTGGGTTCCAGGCCGGCGACCGCGTCGCCTATGTCGGCCAGCCGCCCGGCGCCTATGCGCAGGAGCGCGTGATGCCGGCCGAGCGCGTCGTGAAGCTGCCGGACGGGATCAGCTACGACGACGCGGCGTCGGTGATGCTGCAAGGCCTGACCGCGCATTACCTGCTGCGCCGCACGTACCCGGTGAAGGCCGGCGACACGATCCTGATCCACGCGGCGGCCGGCGGTGTCGGGCTGCTCGTGTGCCAGTGGGCGAAGGCGCTCGGCGCGACCGTGATCGGCACGGTCGGCTCCGACGAGAAGGCCGGGCTCGCGAAGGCGCACGGCTGCGATCATCCGATCGTCTACACGCGCGAGAACTTCACGCAGCGCGTGAAGGAGATCACGCACGGCGCGGGCGTGCCGGTCGTCTACGATTCGATCGGCAAGGACACCTACGTCGGTTCGCTCGACAGCCTCGCGCCGCTCGGCTACTTCGTCAGCTTCGGCAACGCGTCGGGCCCGCTGCCGCCGATCGACTCGAAGGAATTCTCGTCGCGCGGCTCGCTGTTCTTCACGCGCCCGACGCTGTTCTCGTACATCGCGAAGCGTGCCGATCTCGAGGCCGCGGCCGCCGAATTGTTCGACGTGATCCTGTCGGGCAAGGTCAAGACGAGCATCAACCAGCGCTACCCGCTCGCGGAAGTCGGCCGCGCGCATGCCGATCTCGAAGCGCGCAAGACCACCGGCTCGACGATCCTCGTTCCCTGACGCATCCCGTTCGTGCCGGCGCCACGCCGGCACGTCCCGTTGCGGGCGGCGCCGGCGTGCCGCCCGTCTTGTCTCCCGACCTGCCTCCCGACCCGCCCGACGTCCCGCCGCACGTTCGGCCCGCCGTTCCCCGCCGCACGCGTTTACGTGTTTTTTACACCCGCCCCGACACCTTTGACCCGCCCTTTACGCGCGTTCCCATAAGGTTCCAGTCGTCCGATTTCGACGACGGAGAACAAAAATGGATGGGGTTTTCATCGGCGCACTGGTGCTCTTCACCGCGCTGATCCGCGGTTTGCTTGCCGGTTGCGACAAGCTCGCGCAATACGGTCGCGGGGGGCGCGCATGACCTGGATGCTTTGGCTGGCGGGCGCTTCGACGGCCCTGCTGTTCGCGTATCTCGTCTTTGCGCTGCTGCGCGCGGAGGACATCGAATGAACGCGAACAATCTGTTGCAGACGCTGCTGTTCATCGCCGTGCTGCTGGCGGCGGCCGTGCCGGTCGCGCGCTACCTGAGCGCGGTGATGGACGGTAGCTCGCGCGTCGTGCGCGTGTTCGGGCCGCTCGAACGCGTGCTGTACCGCGTCGCCGGCGTCGATGCGGGCAGCGAGATGAACTGGAAGCAGTACGCGATCGCGACGATCGCGTTCAACGCGCTCGGCGCGCTGTTCCTGTACGGGCTGCTGCGCCTGCAGGGCCTGTTGCCCGGCAACCCGCAGCAATTCGGCGCGATGACGCCCGACGGCGCGTTCAACACGGCCGTCAGCTTCGTCACCAACACGAACTGGCAGGACTACACGCCCGAGCAGACCGTCAGCTACCTGACGCAGATGCTCGGCCTGACCGTGCAGAACTTCCTGTCGGCGGCGACCGGCATCGTCGTCGTGATCGCGCTGATCCGCGGTTTCGCGCGCCACACCGCGCAGACGATCGGCAACTTCTGGGTCGACCTCACGCGCGTGACGATGTACGTGCTCGTGCCGATGTCGGTCGTGATCGCCGCGCTGCTGATGAGCCAGGGCGTGATTCAGAACATGAAGGCGTATCGGGACGTGCCGGTGCTGCAGACGAGCACCTATGCGGCGCCGAAGCTCGACGCGCAGGGCAACCCGGTGAAGGACGACAAGGGCAACGCGGTCACGGTGCCGACGCCGTTGACGAAGCAGACGCTCGCGATGGGTCCGGTCGCGTCGCAGGAAGCGATCAAGATGCTCGGCACCAACGGGGGCGGCTTCTTCAACGCGAACTCGTCGCACCCGTACGAGAACCCGACGCCGTTCGCGAACTTTCTGCAGATCTTCTCGATCCTGATCATCCCGGCCGCGCTGTGTCTCGTGTTCGGTCGCATGATCGGCGACCGCCGGCAGGGCATCGCGGTGCTCGCGGCGATGACGGTCGCGTTCGCGGTCGCGATCGGCGTCGAGGTGAACGCCGAGCAGGGCGGCAACCCGACGCTCGCCGCGCTGCACGTCGACCAGTCGGCGAGCGGGCTGCAGCCGGGCGGCAACATGGAAGGCAAGGAAACGCGCTTCGGGATCGCGCAGAGCGGCATCTTCACGGTCGCGACGACGGCCGCGTCGTGCGGCGCGGTCGACACGATGCACGATTCGCTGACGCCGCTCGGCGGCCTCGTGCCGATGCTGCTGATGCAGCTCGGCGAGGTGATCTACGGCGGGGTCGGCTCCGGCCTTTACGGGATGCTCGTGTTCGCGCTGCTCGCGGTGTTCGTCGCCGGCCTGATGATCGGCCGCACGCCGGAATACGTCGGCAAGAAGATCGAGTCGTACGAGATGAAGATGGTGTCGATCGTCGTGCTGCTCACGCCGCTGCTCGTGCTGGTCGGCACGTCGATCGCGGTGTTGGCGGACGCGGGCAAGGCCGGCATCGCGAACCCGGGCCCGCACGGCTTCTCGGAAATCCTCTACGCGTTCAGCTCGGCCGCGAACAACAACGGCAGCGCGTTCGCGGGCCTGACGGTCGGTACGCCGTTCTACAACTGGATGACCGCGATCGCGATGTGGTTCGGTCGCTTCGGCACGATCGTGCCGGTGCTGGCGATCGCAGGTTCCCTCGCCGCGAAGAAGCGCATCGCGGTGACGAGCGGCACGCTGCCGACCCACGGCCCGCTGTTCGTCGTGCTGTTGCTCGGCACGGTGATGCTGGTGGGCGCGCTGACCTACGTGCCGGCGCTCGCGCTCGGCCCGGGCGTCGAGCACCTGATGATGTGGCTGGGCGCGTGACGCGCCCGCATGGCGACACATTGAAAAGACTGAAGAGCTTGAAGAGATCGCAATGACTCAACATTCCGCAACACGGTCCATGTTCGATCCGGCGCTGCTGCGCCCGGCGATCGTGGATTCGTTCAAGAAACTCACGCCGCGCACGCAGTTCCGCAACCCGGTGATGTTCTGCGTGTACGTGGGCAGCATCCTCACCACGATCCTGTGGATCGCGGCGCTCTCCGGCCAGGCCGAAGCGCCCGCGGGCTTCATCCTCGCGATCGCGCTGTGGCTGTGGTTCACCGTGCTGTTCGCGAACTTCGCCGAAGCGCTCGCCGAAGGGCGCTCGAAGGCGCAGGCCGCGTCGCTGCGCAGCGCGAAGAAGGACGTGATGGCGAAGAAGCTCAACGAGCCGCATCCGAAGTCGCCGATCCGCATCACGACCGCGTCCGACCTGCGCAAAGGCGACGTCGTGCTGGTCGAGGCCGGCGACGTGATCCCGGCCGACGGCGAGGTCGTCGACGGCGTCGCGTCGGTCGACGAATCGGCGATCACCGGCGAATCCGCGCCGGTGATCCGCGAATCGGGCGGCGATTTCTCGTCGGTGACGGGCGGCACGCGCGTGCTGTCCGACTGGATCGTCGTCAGGGTCACCGCGAACCCCGGCGAGGCGTTCCTCGACCGGATGATCGCGATGGTCGAAGGCGCGAAGCGCAAGAAGACGCCGAACGAGGTCGCGCTGACGATCCTGCTCGTCGCGCTGACGATCGTGATGCTGCTCGCGACCGCGACGCTGCTGCCGTTCTCGATGTTCTCGGTCGACGCGATGAAGGCCGGCCACGTGGTGACGATCACCGCGCTCGTCGCGCTGCTCGTGTGCCTGATCCCGACGACGATCGGCGGGTTGCTGTCCGCGATCGGCGTGGCCGGGATGAGCCGGATGATGCAGGCGAACGTGATCGCGACGTCGGGCCGCGCGGTGGAAGCGGCCGGCGATGTCGACGTGCTGCTGCTCGACAAGACCGGCACGATCACGCTCGGCAACCGCCAGGCATCGACGTTCGTGCCGGCGCCGGGCGTGACCGAGGAAGCGCTGGCCGATGCCGCGCAACTGTCGTCGCTCGCCGACGAAACGCCGGAAGGCCGCAGCATCGTCGTGCTCGCGAAGGAGCGCTTCAACATCCGCCAGCGCGACATGGCGCAACTGCACGCGACGTTCCTCGGCTTTTCCGCGCAGACGCGGATGAGCGGCGTCGATCTGCCCGGCCGCGAGATCCGCAAGGGCGCGGCAGACGCGATCCGCCGCTACGTCGAAACCCACGGCAGCCGCTTTCCGGAAGAAGTGCGCCGCGCGGTGGACGACGTCGCGCGCCGCGGCAGCACGCCGCTCGTCGTCGCCGACCTGCAGGACGGGGCGGCGCGCGTGCTCGGCGTGATCGAGCTGAAGGATATCGTGAAGGGCGGCATCAAGGAGCGCTTCGCGGAGCTGCGCAAGATGGGCATCAAGACCGTGATGGTGACGGGCGACAACCGGCTGACGGCCGCGGCGATCGCGGCGGAAGCGGGCGTCGACGATTTCCTCGCGGAAGCGACGCCGGAAACCAAGCTCGCGACGATCCGCGAGCACCAGGCGGCCGGGCGCCTCGTCGCGATGACGGGCGACGGCACCAACGACGCGCCGGCGCTCGCGCAGGCCGACGTCGCGGTCGCGATGAACACCGGCACGCAGGCGGCGAAGGAAGCCGGCAACATGGTCGACCTCGACTCGAACCCGACCAAGCTGATCGAGATCGTCGAGATCGGCAAGCAGATGCTGATGACGCGCGGCTCGCTGACCACGTTCTCGATCGCGAACGACATCGCGAAGTACTTCGCGATCATCCCGGCCGCGTTCGTGACGACCTATCCGCAACTGCGCGTGCTCGACATCATGCATCTGACGTCGCCGGCGTCCGCGATCCTGTCCGCGGTGATCTTCAACGCGCTGATCATCGTCGCGCTGATTCCGCTGGCGCTGAAGGGCGTGACCTACCGGCCGCTCGGCGCCGCGTCGCTCTTGCGCCGCAACCTGCTGGTGTACGGCCTCGGCGGCGTGCTGCTGCCGTTCCCGTTCATCAAGCTGATCGACATGACGCTCGCCGCGCTCGGCTGGGCCTGAGCCGGCCGCACTTGAAGGAACCATCATGAAATCGTTGATTCGCCCGCTCGTCGTGCTGTTCGTCATCCTGACCGCCGTGACGGGGCTCGCTTACCCGGCCGTGATGACCGTGTTCGGTCAGGCCGTGTTCCCGTCGCAGGCCAACGGCAGCCTGATCGAGCAGAACGGCAAGGTCGTCGGCTCCGCGCTGATCGGCCAGCAGTTCGATGCGCCGAAGTACTTCTGGGGCCGGCTGTCGGCCAGCGCGCCGATGCCGTACAACGCGGCCGGCTCCGGCGGCTCGAACCTCGGCCCGCTGAATCCGTCGCTCGCCGACCAGGTGAAGGCGCGCATCGCCGCGCTGCGCGACGCGGGCACCGACCTGTCGAAGCCGGTGCCGGTCGACCTCGTGACGGCGTCGGCCAGCGGTCTCGATCCGGAAATCACGCCGGCCGCCGCCGCGTATCAGGTCGAGCGCGTCGCGAAGGCGCGCAACCTGGCGCCGGACGCGGTCGCGCAACTCGTCGCCGCGAACACGACGGGCCGCCAGTTCGGCGTGCTCGGCGAGCCGCGCGTGAACGTGCTGAAGCTGAATCTCGCTCTCGATGCGGCGCAGGCCGCGCACTGAGCGAGCGTGCGGGCGGGCTCCCCGGCGCGGCTGGCCGCGCGCCGGGCCCGACCTTGTTCCGACGGCGCTCGCGCCGTCTTTGCCTTTTGCGGCGATTTGGAACCACAATGGCCCTATCTCGCGCGCCATCCGGCGCGTCGCCCTCCTGACGCATGAACCGCCCCGATCCCGACCAACTCCTCGACAAGCTGCAACGCGATGAAGAAAAGCAGCGCCGCGGCCAGCTCAAGATCTTCTTCGGCGCGTCCGCCGGCGTCGGCAAGACCTACGCGATGCTGCAGGCCGCGCGCCAGCGCCGGCAGGATGGCGTCGACGTCGTCGTCGGCATCGTCGAGACGCACGGCCGCGCCGAAACCGCCGCGCTGCTCGACGGCCTCGACGTGCTGCCGCCCGCCCGCCTCGACTATCGCGGCCGCTCGCTCGCCGAATTCGATCTCGACGGCGCGCTCGCGCGCGCGCCGCAACTGATCCTCGTCGACGAGCTCGCGCATTCGAACGTGCAGGGCGCGCGGCACCTGAAGCGCTGGCAGGACGTCTACGAGCTGCTCGACGCGGGCATCGACGTGTATACGACCGTCAACGTCCAGCACCTCGAGAGCCTGAACGACGTGGTCGGTGCGATCACCGGCATCCGCGTGTGGGAGACCGTGCCCGACCGCGTGTTCGACGCGGCCGACGAAGTCACGCTCGTCGACTTGCCGGCCGAGGAATTGCTCGGCCGGATGCGCGACGGCAAGGTCTATCTCGCGCAGCAGGCCGAGCGCGCGGTGCGCAACTTCTTCCGCAAGGGCAACCTGATCGCGCTGCGCGAGCTCGCGCTGCGGCGCACGGCCGATCGCGTCGACGCGCAGATGCGCGAGTACCGCGCCGATCGTTCGATCCAGCGCATCTGGCAGGCGCGCGAGCGGCTGCTGGTGTGCGTCGGGCCCGGCCCCGAAGCGCCGACGCTCGTGCGCGCCGCGGCGCGCCTCGCCGCGAGCCTGAAGGCCGACTGGATCGCCGTGTACGTCGAGACGCCGCGCCTGCAGCGGCTGCCGGACGCGCGGCGGCAGCGCACGCTCGACGCGCTGAAGCTCGCGGCCGAGCTCGGCGCGGAGACGGCCACGCTCGCCGGCGCCGACGCGGTCGCCGCGCTGATCGGCTATGCGAAGGTGCGCAACGTGTCGAAGCTCGTCGCGGGCGGCTCGCCGAAGGTCGGGCTCGCGCGCCGCTTCGCGCGGCCGTTCGGCGAGCAGCTGGCGGAGCGCGCGGGCGACGTCGACCTGATGCTGATCCGCGCGTCCGCGAGCGACGAGACGCGCGCCGCGCCGCTCGACGCGCGGGCACGCGACTGGCGCGATGCGTTCGCGCAGTTCGGCACGCACCGTTCGCCGCCGCGCCACTACGCGTATGCGGCCGCGATCTGCGCGGCGATCACCGTCGTCGCGAGCGTCGTGTCCGGGCGGCTCGACCTCACGAACCTCGTGATGCTGTACCTGCTCGGCGTGGTGTTTTCGGCGGTGCGGCTCGGCCGCGGCCCGGGCGTGCTGCAGTCGTTCCTGTCGGTGGCCGCGTTCGATTTCTTCTTCGTGCCGCCGCGCATGTCGTTCTCGGTCAGCGACACGCAATACCTGCTGACCTTCTTCGGGATGCTGCTGACGTCGCTCGTGATCAGCCACCTGACGTCGACGCTCACGCGCCAGGCGAGCGTCGCGCAGCGCCGCGAGCGCCGCACCGGCGCGATCTATGCGATGGCGCGCGAGCTCGGCGCGGCGCTGACGACCGAGCAGATCGTCGAGATCGGCAGCCGCCACGTGGGCGAGGTGTTCCGCGCGCGCGTCGCGTTCCTGCTGCCCGACAGCGCGGACCAGGTGCGGCAGAAGATCGAGGAGCCCGACGCGGCCGTCACGCTGACGGGCGCGGAGCTCGACAGCGACGTCGGCCAGTGGGTGTACGACCAGCAGAAGCCGGCCGGGCGCGGCACCGATACGCTGCCGGCGACGGCCGCGCTGTACCTGCCGCTGAAGGCGCCGATGCGCACGCGCGGCGTGCTCGCGGTCGCGTCGCGCGAGCCGCGCGAACTCGAGGTGCCCGAGCAGCAGCGGATGCTCGACGCATTCGCCGCGCAGATCGCGCTCGCGCTCGAACGCGTGCACTACGTCGAGATCGCGCGCGACGCACTCGTCAACATGGAGTCCGAGCGGCTGCGCAACTCGCTGCTGTCGGCGATCTCGCACGACCTGCGCACGCCGCTCACGACGATCGTCGGTTTTTCGTCGATGCTCGCGAACGGACGCGCGGCCGCGCAGGCCGGCGACGCCGCGGCGGCCGGGCGGCTCGCGCAGCGCGAGGGCGAACTCGTCGACGCGATTCACGACGAGGCGCTACGCATGACGGGCATCGTCACGAACCTGCTCGACATGGCGCGGCTGCAGGCCGGCAGCCTCCAGCTCAAGCGTCAGTGGTCGCTGCTCGAGGAAACCGTCGGCGCCGCGCTCGCCGCCTGCCGCCGGGTGCTCGCGCGCCATCCGGTGCGCGTCGCGCTGCCGGCCGACCTGCCGCTGCTGCAGATGGACGCGGTGCTGATGGAGCGGCTGTTTACCAACCTGTTCGAGAACGCGGCGAAGTACACGCCGCCCGATACGTCGCTCGAGATCGGCGCGGAGCGCGTGACCGACGACGGCCAGCCCTACGGGAGCCCGTTCGTGCGCGTGCACGTCGACGATCACGGCCCGGGCCTGCCGGCCGGGATGGAAGTACGCATCTTCGACAAGTTCACGCGCGGCGAGAAGGAATCGGCGACGCCGGGCATCGGGCTCGGTCTCGCGATCTGCCGCGCGATCGTCGAGGCGCATGGCGGTAAAATCGGCGCGCTCAACCGCACCGCGCCCGACGGCCGCGTGACGGGCGCGCGCTTCTGGTTCACGCTGCCGGTCGACACGCCGCCGGCCGCGCCGGCCGTGCCCGACGACGAATCCGACCTGCCGGCCGCATCGCCCCCATCCGAGTCATTGCCCGACCATGAGTGAACCCAGCCTGACCGTCGTCCTGATCGAGGACGAAAAGCAGATCCGCCGCTTCGTGCGCGCCGCGCTCGAGGAGGAGGACATCGCGGTGTTCGAAGCCGAGACGGGCAAGCAGGGGCTGATCGACGCGGCGACGCGCAAGCCCGACCTCGTGATCGTCGATCTCGGCCTGCCCGACACCGACGGCCTCGACGTGATCCGCGAGCTGCGCGGCTGGTCCGAGGTGCCGGTGATCGTGCTGTCCGCCCGCACGCAGGAAGAGGAGAAGGTCGCCGCGCTCGACGCGGGCGCCGACGACTACCTGACCAAGCCGTTCGGCGTGTCCGAACTGCGTGCGCGGATTCGCGCGCAACTGCGCCGGCGCAACCAGGGCGGGGCGAACGAGTCGCCGAAGGTGACCTTCGGCGCCGTGACCGTCGATCTCGCGCTGCGCCAGGTGTGGCGCGACGACGCGATCGTGCACCTGACGCCGCTCGAATACCGGCTGCTCGCGACGCTCGTGCGTCACGCGGGGCGCGTGCTCACGCATCGCCAACTGCTGCGCGACGTGTGGGGACCGTCGCACGTCGAGAGCCATCACTACCTGCGCATCTACATGGCGCACCTGCGCCAGAAGCTCGAGGCCGATCCCGCGCAGCCCGAGCACATCGTCACCGAGACGGGCGTCGGCTATCGGCTCGTCGGCGCCGTGTGACGGGCGGTGGGCGGCGGCCCATGCGGCCGTGACGCCGCGCCGACAGGGTTGCGTCGGCGCGACAGTCTCGCGATGAGCGCCGGCCTTGCACACCGGCTGCGCAATCCCCGCTATCCTGACCGTTCCCCGAACGAAAACGAGGAGCGTGCAATGTCCGTCCGTCCGGTCGTCATCTGTGCGCTGGCGCTCGCTGCGCCCGGCGCGTTCGCCCAGCCGTTGCCGCCCGGGCAGCAGCCGCCCGCGCAGATGGCGCTGGCCAATCCCGCATCGGTCAACTGCGAGAAGCTCGGCGGTCGCCACGTGATCCGCAACCTGTCGAGCGGGCAGGTCGGCATGTGCCTGTTCAAGGATGGCCGCGTGTGCGAGGAGTGGGCGCTGTATCGCGACGACCGCTGCGTCGGCGGCGTCGCGCCGAAGCGCGTGGCGAACTGACCGCGGCCGGCCGGTCGCCCCGTATCGGCCGAGGGCAAGCCTGTAAGCCTGTTGTTATACTCGGCGCCGCCCGGGGACGACCCCGGGACATTCGCTTCGACGGGGACGGCCCCATCCGGTACGGAGTACGTCGAGATGGCGTGGGTATGGTTGTTGATCGCCGGTTTGCTGGAAGTGGCCTGGGCGGCCGGCTTGAAATTGTCGGACGGCTTCACGAAGCTCGGTCCGTCGGTGTTCACGATCGTGACGGCGCTGGCCAGTTTCGGGCTGCTCGCGGTCGCGATGCGCCAGTTGCCGCTCGGCACCGCATACGCGGTGTGGACGGGCATCGGCGCGGTCGGCGCGTTCGTGTTCGGTATCGTGATGATGGGCGAGGCGCTGAGCGTCGCGCGCGTGGCGAGCGCGGCGTTGATCGTCGCGGGGCTGGTCGGCCTGAAATTGTCGTCGGCCGGCTGACGACGGTATCCCGGGCGCGCATGTGCCGGGCCGCCGCCCCGCGCCGCGGAATTGCGCCGGTCGCCGGTCCAGCCTGTCTATAATGGAACGTATTCGGGCCTGAATCCCGTCGTGCTGCTCGCGGCACGCGGGGCCGGCCGCCACGCGCCGCGCGGCCGGTCTGTCCGCCCCGATCCGATCAATCGGCAAAACGCACGGAAAGTGCAAGGAGAGGGCCATGATCGAAGCCATTTCGCTCGGCGCGGGACTCGCGTGGGCGAGCGGCCTGCGCCTGTACCTGACGGTGCTGATCGCCGGCGTGCTGGCGCGGTTCGGCTGGCTCCATCTGCCCGACACGCTGGCCGTGCTGATGTCGCCGTGGGTCATCGGCGCCGCGGCCGTGCTCGCCGTCACCGAATTCCTTGCCGACAAGATCCCCGCGTTCGACTCGCTGTGGGATGCCGTGCATACCTTCATCCGCATTCCGGCCGGCGCCGTGCTCGCGGCCGGCGCGCTCGGCCATGCCGATCCGACCATGCTGGCGGTCGCGGGGCTCGCTGGCGGCTCGCTCGCCGGCGCCGCGCACGTGGCGAAAGCCGGCACGCGCGCGCTGATCAACCTGTCTCCCGAACCGATTTCGAACTGGGTCGCGTCGTCGACCGAGGACGGTCTCGTGGTCGGCGGGCTCGTCCTCGCGTTCTTCGTTCCGCTCGCGTTCCTCGTGCTGCTCGCCGCGTTCATCGCGGCGTCGGCGTGGGCGCTGCCACGCCTGTGGCGCGGCGTGTCGGGCGGCTTTCGCGGGATGGCGAACCACATGGTGTCGCGGCTCAACTCGATCGGAGGGAAACGCGATTGAAGGGGCCGCAACACGCGGCGCAGCCGCCGGCCAGGCACCCCGGCCATGACGGGCGCGCGCATGCCGGCCGCTTCGGCCTGCGCGACCTGATCCACCAGGCTGCCCGGATGACCGCGCGCGACTGGCGCGCGGGCGAATTGACACTGCTGGTCCTCGCGCTGGTGCTCGCGGTCGCGGCGCTGACGAGCGTGGGCTTTCTCGCCGATCGGCTGCGCCAGGGCCTCGAGCGCGACGCGCGCCAGATGCTCGGCGCCGATTTCGTCGTGCGCGCCGATCGTCCGGTCGATCCGTCGTTCGACCAGCAGGCCCGCGCGCTGGGCCTGCGTACCGCGACGACCGCCATTTTCCCGAGCATGATCGCGTCCGCCGCGGGCGGGCAGGCCGCCGACGCGGCACCGTCGCGCCTCGCGGCCGTGAAGGCCGTATCGCCCGGCTATCCGCTGCGCGGCGCGGTCGAGATCCTGCCGGCCGGCGCCACCACCGCGCAGAAGGCCTCCGCGATCCCCGCGCCGGGCACGGTGTGGGCCGACCCGGCGCTGCTCGACGCGCTGCATCTGAAGGCGGGCGATACGGTGCGCGTCGGGCTGCGCACGTTCACGGTCGCCGCGGCGATCACCCGCGAACTCGATCGCGGCTTTTCGTTCGTCAATTTTTCGCCGCGGCTGATGATGCGCGCGGACGAGCTCGCCGCGACGGGACTCACCGGCTACGGCAGCCGCGTCACGTACCGGCTGCTGGTTGCCGGCGACGCACCGGCCGTCGCGCGCTTCGAAACCTATGCGCACGCGCGCGTCGACGGCGGGAAACTGCGCGGCGTCGGGCTCGAGTCGTTGCAGGAAGGGCAGCCGCAGGTGCGGCAGACGCTGGATCGCGCGCGCCACTTTCTGACGCTCGTCGCCTTGCTGACCGCGCTGCTCGCGGCGGTCGCGATCGCGATGGCCGCGCAGCGCTACATGCGGCGTCATCTCGACGGCTGCGCGACGATGCGCTGCCTCGGCGTGAGCCGCCGCACGCTCGGCGCGCTGTTCGCGCTCGAATTCGTCGGTGTCGCCATCGTGTCGGGCGCCGCGGGCGCGGTGCTCGGCTACGGCGGCCACTGGGCGCTGCTGGCCGCGCTCGGCAGCCTGATCGACGTCGTGCTGCCACCACCCACGTTGTGGCCGGCGCTGATCGGCATGGGCGCCGCGCTCGTGCTGCTGCTCGGTTTCGCGCTGCCGCCGCTCGTGCCGCTCACGCGCGTGCCGCCGGTACGCGTGCTGCGGCGCGAGTGGGGCGGCGCGTCTCGCACCGCATGGGCCGGGTATGCGATCGGTGTCGTGCTGTTCGCGGGGCTGCTGATCGCGGCCGCCGGCAACCTGAAGCTCGGCCTGATCGTCGCGGGCGGTTTTGCCGGCGCGCTGGTCGGATTCGCGCTGATCGCGCGGCTCGTGCTGTTCGCCGCCGCGCGCGCGGTGCGCAATGCGCGCGTGGCCGCGGGCGTCGGCTGGCGTTACGCGCTGGCGTCGCTGCACCGGCGCGGCACGGCCAGCGCGCTGCAGATCACCGCGCTCGCGCTCGGCCTGATGTGCCTGCTGCTGATCGCGATCACGCGCAACGACCTCGTGGCGGGCTGGCGGCAGTCGACGCCTCCCGATGCGCCGAACCAGTTCCTGATCGATATCCAGCCCGATCAGCGCGCCGATGTCGCCGCCTATCTGGCCGCGCACGGCGTGCGCGACGCGGTGCCCGCGCCGATGGTGCGCGGCCGCCTCGTCGCGATCAACGGCAAGCCGGTGAATCCGGACGCGTACCCGTCGGAAGAGGCGCGCCGGCTCGTCGATCGCGAATTCAACCTGTCGTATACGACCGAACTGCCGTCCGACAACCGGATCGTCGAAGGCGACTGGTTCGGCACCGCGGCCACGCCGCAGATCTCGATCGAAGCCGGCCTCGCGAAGACGCTGAACGTGAAACCGGGCGACACGCTGCGCTTCGACGTGACGGGGCTGACGGTCGACGCGCCGATCACGAGCGTGCGCAAGCTCGACTGGGGTTCGTTCCGCGTCAACTTCTTCGTGCTGATGCCGCCGCCCGTGCTGAAGGATTTCCCGGCCGTCTACCTGACGAGCTTCCATCTGCCCGCATCGAACGCCGCGCTGCTCGATCCGCTGATCGCGCGCTACCCGAACCTGACCGCGATCGACGTCGCGCCGATCCTCGCGCAACTGCAGCGGATGATGCTGCAGGTGGTCGGCGCCGTGCAGTTCCTGTTCTTGTTCACGCTCGCGGCCGGCGTGCTCGTGCTGTACACCGCGCTCGCCGGCTCGCGCGACGAGCGCGTGCGCGAGGCCGCGCTGCTGCGCGCGCTCGGCGCGTCGCGCGCGCAGGTCAATGCGGTGCAGCGCGCGGAATTCGTCGTGGTCGGCGCGCTGGCCGGCGTGCTGGCGTCGGCGGGCGCGATCGCGGTCGGCTGGGTGCTCGCGTCGCGCGTGTTCGACTTCCAGCTCGCCGTCGATCCGTGGCTCGTGCCGGCCGGCATCGCGGCCGGCGTCGTCTGCGCCGGTGCGGCCGGCTGGCTGAGCCTGCATAATGTGTTGCGGCGCCCCGCGCTGCAGTCGCTGCGCGACGCATGAGCGTCGCCGGCGGCCCCGAAGATCCCGTTTTCCGACTATCCGTATGACCGATGTGAATGACGATGCGCCGTCGCAGCCGACGGCGTTCGAGCTCGTGGGCGGCGAAGCCCGCGTGCGCGAAATGGTGGACCGCTTCTACGACCTGATGGACCTCGAGTCCGAGTTCGCGCAGATTCGCGCGCTGCATCCGCCGTCGCTCGACGGTTCGCGCGACAAGCTGTTCTGGTTCCTGTGCGGCTGGCTCGGCGGCCCCGACCACTACATCAGCCGGTTCGGTCATCCGCGGCTGCGCGCGCGGCACCTGCCGTTCCCGATCGCGTCGGTCGAGCGCGACCAGTGGCTGCGCTGCATGGCGTGGGCGATGGAGGATGTCGGGCTGCCGGAGCCGCTGCGCGAGCGGCTCATGCATTCGTTCTACGACACGGCCGACTGGATGCGCAACCGGCCCGGTTGATCGACCGGTACGCCGCTGCCCGTGCGCGGGACGATCTGCGTCTGGGCGCGCGTGCGGCCCGGCGCGACACTGGCCGCTTCCCCCATCGATACGAGGCTCGTCCGATGACGACACTAGCGCTGTTTCGCGAAGACGCGTACCGCACGCAATGCGACGCGATCGTCGAGGCCGTCGGCGACGACGGCATCCGGCTCGATCGCACCGTGTTCTATCCGCTCGGCGGCGGCCAGGCCGGCGACACCGGCACGCTGACGCTGCCCGACGGCGGCACGATCGCGATTGCCGATACGCGCAAGGCGAAATTCGACGGCGCGACGCCCGACGACGCCGTGCACGTGCCCGCGCCGGGCCAGGACGCGCGCATCGCGACGCTCGCCCCCGGCACGCGCGTGGTCGCGGCGATCGACTGGCAGCGCCGCTACCGGCACATGCGCCTGCATACGGCCGCGCACCTGATGTGCGCGGTGCTGCCGTACGCGGTCGACGGCTGCAGCGTGACGGTCGACTACGTGCGGCTCGATTTCGCGACGTCCGACGCGATCGACCGCGACGACGTCGAGCGGCGCCTCGCGGGCTTCGTCGCCGGCGCGCATCCGGTCACGACCGAGTGGATCACCGACGACGAGATGGCCGAGCGGCCCGAACTCGTGCGCACGATGAGCGTGAAGCCGCCGATGGGTCTCGGCCGCGTGCGGCTGCTGCGCATCGAGAACGTCGACCTGCAGCCGTGCGGCGGCACGCACGTGCGCAACACGTCCGAAATCGGCGGGCTGCGGGTCGCGAAACTGGAAAAGAAGAGTGCGCGCACGCGGCGCCTCGTTCTGGAGTTTGCATGACGATCGATACCGGGAAAGCGGGCGCGGCGACGCTCGATCCGCAGGCACGGGAAATTCTCGATTTCTGGTTCGGCGCGCCGGGCTCGGCCGAGTTCGGGCAGAACCGCAAAGTCTGGTTCAATGGCGGCGCGGCGTTCGACGACGTGTTGCGCACGCGTTACGGCGCGCTGCTCGACGCTGCGTGCGACGGCGCGTGCGATCACTGGGCCGATTCGCCGTCGGGCGCGCTGGCGTTGATCGTCGTGCTCGACCAGTTCTCGCGCAACATCCATCGCGGCACGCCGCGCGCGTTTGCCGCCGATCCGAAGGCGCTCGCGCTGGCCCGCCGCGTCGTCGCGGCCGGCTGGGACGCGCGGTTGCCGAGCGGGCATCACCGTGCGTTCGCGTATCTGCCGTTCGAGCACGACGAGTCGGTCGAGAGCCAGCGCGATGCCGTGCGCCTGTGCGCGGGCATCCGCGACGAGGCCGGGTGCGAGCGCTATCACCGCTACGCGTTGCTGCATGCGGCGGTCGTCGAGCGCTTCGGCCGCTTTCCGCACCGGAACGCGATTCTCGGCCGTGCGTCGACCGACGAGGAAGCGGCGTTTCTGCGGGAGCCCGGCTCGTCGTTCTGATGATCCGGACGTCGGCGGGATGAGGGGAGGGCGCGGCGAACCCTGGGACGCTTGCGGGTTCGTGTCGGCGCCGGTATTGCAGCAAAGGCTGCGCGCCGGTCGCTCGGACGGGTGAACGCGGCCCGTGCCGAAGAAGAAAGTGAAGGCGGCAAGGGCAGCGCATCGCGCCGCCCTGTGTCACCGCTGGTGCTGTTCGGGCGTGCGCACGTAGACGCGCAGCAGTTCGTCGTTGTCGCCCGGGCGGGCGCCGGTCCAGAACAGCTTCCATTCGTCGCCGGGCGCCGGATCGACGGCCCGCACGCCCTGCACGATCATCCACGTGCAGCGCGTCGTCTTCGCGTCGTCGATGGGCGTGTGCTGGATGCCGGAGAAGTAATACAGCATCGGCGCTTCCGATTCGCCGAGCCCGTGCAGGCTCGCCATGCAGTCGCCGTCGTTCCATTCGAGCGCGAGATGCGCGTTCAGGTCGTCGAACACCGAACGGTAGCTCTTCGCGACGTCGAGCCACGGCAGCAGCAGCGTATAGATGAGCCCCCACGCGACGAGCGCGCCGGCGCCCCACGACAGCGCGCCGCGCCACAGGCCCGTCGTGCGCAGCTTCGGCAGCAGCGTCAGCCAGCCGACCGTCAGCGCGAGCGCGCCGGTCACGAGCGCGGGCCGGATCGGCATCGTCCAGTCGAGCGGCAGCCAGCGTCCGAGCAGCGCGAGACTCGCGCGCGGCGCGGCCGGATCGGCCATTACCGCCCAGATCGCCCACGCGAGCACGACGACGGCGCCGAACAGGAGGCGGCTCAGGTAATCCCATGCGAGATGCAGCCGGCGCGGCAGGCGGTCGATCGCCTGCGCGGCGACCAGCGCGAGCGGTGCGAAGAACGGCAGGATGTAGAGCTGGCGCGACGTCGCGGACACCTGCAACACCACGAGCCCGATGCCGGCGAACATCACGGGCAGCGCGATGCGCGGCGTACGCCAGTCGCGCCATGCGCCGCGGGCGAGCGCGACGATCGCGAGCGGGGCGACCGGGAACCCGACGAGCAGGAACGCGCGCAGGATGAAGAACGGCTTGTCGTTTTCCGCGCCCAGCTCGGGAACGGAGAAGCCGAAGAAGCGGCCGACGTTGTTGTCCCAGAACCACGTCATGAACAGCGTTTCCGAGCGCAGGAACAGCGCGGTCGGCCAGATCAGCGCGAACGGCGCGAACACGAGCGCGGCGACGCCGAGCGCGCGGGCGAACGACCGGGTGCGGCAGGCCGGATAGAGCACCACCGTGCAGACGAGCGTGGCCGCGAACACGAGCGGCACGAACAACCCCTTCGCCATCAGCGCGATGCCGACGCCCGCGCCGAAGATCGGCGCGGCCCAGCGGCCCGCCGGATGCGCCGGCAGCCCGTGACGCAACTGCTGCGCACGCGCGACGTGCCGCATCACGAGTTCGAGCAGTCCGCAGAACGCCATGGCGGTGCCGGCAAACAGCGCGACGTCCGTCATCATGTCGTGCACGTGCTTGATGACGACGAGCGTGCTCGCGCTCAGCACGACCGGGCCGATCACGCGCAGGTCGAACCAACTCTCGGTCCGGCTGGCCACGCGGGCCGCGCGCGCGATGAAGCCGAACGCAAGCGCGGCGAACAAGGCGCTCGCGAGGCGCGCCGCGTCGTGCAGCGGCATCACGCGCTGCAGCAGCCACGCGAGGCTGGTCGCGACCCACGCGTAAAGCGGCGGTTTTTCCATGAACGGCAGGCCGGCATTGGTCGGCACGACGAAATCGCCGGTCTCGAGCATGTGCTGGATGATGCCGAACGTGTAGGTTTCGTCCTGTTTCCACGGATCGTGCCCGAGCACGCCGGGCAGCGTGTACGCGCACACCAGCGCGACGACGAACAGCCATGCGCGCCAGCCGAGCAGCAGCGAGCGGTCGCGCGGGGCGCTGATGGCGGCGGTCGAGGCCGCGACGGGCGTGCCGGCGACGTCCAGCGTCGCGATGACGTCGGTATCGGCGGTCGAGCGGGTGTGCGCGGCCGGGGCGGGCACGGGCGTGCGTCGCCGGCTGGGCGCTGCGGTTCCAGGCATGGAAAAGATCTCGGGTCGAGTCGAGCCGGTCCGGCGACATGGGCTGGACCGATAAGGGGCTACATCCGGGTAACGGACAGCGTGTTTGAGACACCTGTCTGAATGGCCGCTAGTAGAGCACGGAATTGTTACGGATGTTTACTGGAAGTGTCGCGGAATTGTGGAGATTTGTGGCGCGGCGACCATGGCGTTTTCGATCGCTTTATTGTTGCGCCGCGCGTCAGCTTAGCGGCCGCCACCAACGTCGAGCAGGGCGCCCGTCGTGTAGGACGCCGCATCGCCTAGCAGCCAGACGATCGCCTCGGCGATCTCCCGCGCTTCGCCCGCGCGGCCGAGCGGTGTCTGCGCGCCGAGCCGGGCCGCGCGGCCTGGCTGGCCGCCGCTTGCATGAATATCGGTCTCGATCAGGCCGGGGCGCACCGCGTTGACGCGCACGCCGTGCGGGCCGAGTTCCTTGGCCAGGCCGATCGTCAGTGAATCGACCGCGCCTTTCGAGCCCGCGTAATCGACGTACTCGTTCGGCGAGCCGAGCCGCGACGCGATCGACGACACGTTGACGATCGCGCCGCCGCGGCCGCCGCGGTCGGTGGACAGCCGACGCGCGGCTTCGCGCGCGCACAGGTAGGCGCCGAGCACGTTGGTATCGAAGATCCGCCGCAGGCGGTCGGCGGGCATGTCGGCGAGCGGCATCGACGGCGCGACGATGCCGGCATTGTTGACGAGCGCGTCGAGGCGCCCGAACGCGGCCGCAACGGTGTCGAACATCGCGACGACGTCCGCCTCGTTCGCGACGTCGCCCGCGACGATGCACGCGCGGCCGCCCGCGTCGCGCACGGCCTGCGCGGTCAGTTCGGCCGCGGCTGCGTCGCGTGCATAGTTGATGCCGACGTCCCAGCCGCGTTCGGCCGCGAGCACGGCGGTCGCACGGCCGATGCCGCGGCTCGCGCCGGTGACGAGGACAGCCTTGCGGTCGGACGGTGCGGTCATCGCGTGCGGTTTCCGGTGACGGTTACTTCGCGGCGTCGGGCGCCCACTTGTCGCGGGCGGGCGGCTGGTAGCGGCGCAGCCGCTCGATCAGCGCGACGGGTTCCGGTTCGACGCACAGCGCGTCGAAATAGGCTGGCCGCATGAAGCCTTCGTCGACCGTATGACGCAGCAGCGCGATCAGCGGATCGTAGAACGAATCGATGTTGTAGAGCGCGACGGGCTTGCGGTGATAGCCGAGCTGGGCCCACGTGTAGACCTCGAAGAGCTCCTCGAGCGTGCCGGCGCCGCCGGGCATCGCGACGAACGCGTCGGAGAGGTCGGCCATCATTTTCTTGCGATGGTGCATGTCGGGCACGACGTGCAGTTCCGACAGCCCCGTATGGCCGACTTCCTTGTCGACCAGCAACTCGGGGATCACGCCGACCGCACGGCCGCCGGCGGCCATCACTTCGTCGGCGATCACGCCCATCAGGCCGACGCGGCCGCCGCCGTATACGAGCGTGAGGCCCGCATCGACGAGCGCGCGGCCGAACGCGCGCGCGGCGTCGGCATAGACGGGCCGCACACCGGACGACGAGCCGCAGTAAACGCAGACCGCCTTCATTGCTTCGCGTCCTTGGCGGGGGCCTGGCCGGTGGCGACGGGGCCGCCCGCCGGGCGCGGCGAACCGTCGCGCGGCGGCAGGTAATCGGTGAACTGGCGCTTCGGCAGCTTGCCGGACACGAGATCGTCGAACAGCTGGCGCGAACGGCCGCGCAGGTACGGCGCCATGATCGAGATCACGTGCATGCTGACCTGGTGCAGCTCTTCGCGGATCGCGTCCTGATCGTTGTATTTGCGCGGATGCATCACGTACTGGTACGACAGCCAGTACGTCGAGATCACCGCCATGTTGGTGGCGATGACCTCGATCTCCGCGGGCGTCGCGACCATTTCGGCATCGGAGACGAGCAGCTCGCACATGTCGTGCGCGAAGCGCACCTTGTGGCTGATGATCTGCTTGAAGTGCGTCTCGAGCGTGCGGTTGCGGGCGAGCAGGTCGTTGAGGTCGCGATACAGGAACCGGTAGGTCCACATGAAATCGGCCATGTACTGCAGGTACGACCAGGTTTCGTCGATCGTCGGACGGTGATCTTCGGGAAAGCGCAGCCGCCGTTCGATCTGCTGTTCGAACTGCGCGAAGATGCTGTTGATGATGTCGTCCTTGTTGCGGAAATGGTAGTACAGGTTGCCTGGACTGATTTCCATTTCCTCGGCGATCGTCGTGGTGGTGACGTTCGGCTCGCCGATCTCGTTGAAGAGTTTCAACGACAACTCGAGAATCCGTTCGCGGGTGCGGCGGGGAGGTTTCGCTTCCATGTCGTCCGGCCCTGTGTGTGCCGGACTGGCGGGCGCTGCAATCGATGCTGCGTGATTCGTCCGGCGCGGGTTGCTGTTCTATGTCTGGCGGACGATTATAAACCGGGGTTTCGCCACGTCGGGGCATTTCGTGATCGCGGCCTCCGCGCGGCGCATGGTGCGGCGCCGCATGCAGGCGTGGCGAAAGGCGCCCGGCGCTTGCCTAGAAGCCGAGCCAGCGTGCGACGACCGGCCCGAGCACGAAGCCCCACGTCGTCACGCACGCGAACAGCGCGACCGTCACGGCCGCGCTGCCGAGGTCCTTCGCGCGCTTCGACAGTTCGTGGCGCTCGAGCGAGATGCGGTCGATCGCCGCTTCGACGCTCGAGTTCAGCAGCTCGACGATCAGCACCAGCAGCACCGAGCCGATCAGCAGCGCGCGCGACGCGGCCGGCACCGGCGCGAAGGCGCCGATCGGCAGCATCAGCGCGGCGAGCGTGAGTTCCTGGCGAAACGCGCTTTCCTCGCGGATCGCGACGCGAAAGCCGTTCAGCGAATGCTTGAGCGCGAACCACGCACGCGTGATGCCGCGGTGGCGCTTGTACGGATTCGGCGGCAGCGCCGCGAGCCGGTCGTCGGGGCCGAGCGGCTCGTGCGGTTGCACGTCCGCGTCGGCATGCGGCTCTTCCTCGTCGAACGGGCGGTGCCGCGACGGCGTCGCGGCGGGGGGCGGGATCTTGTCGTTCAGGTCTCGTTTCAAACGGCTGCACCTTCGGCTGGCGAGTACGCGGTCTTCGGCAGCGGCTTCAGATGCGACGCGAATTGCTCGGATGCGGCGCGCCACGAGAAGCGTTCCGCCCACGCGCGCGCAGTCGTGCGTTCGATCTTCAGCGCCTCGAGGCAGGCTTCCTGCAGGTCCTCGTGCATCGCGCCGGCATCGCCCCCGCCGAGCACGTCGATCGGGCCCGTGACGGGATACGCGGCCACCGGCGTGCCGCAGGCGAGGGCTTCGAGCAGCACGAGGCCGAACGTGTCGGTGCGACTCGGGAATACGAACACGTCGGCCGCAGCATACACCTTCGCGAGCTCCGTCTGTGACAGCACGCCGAGATAGTTCGCCTCCGGGTAGCGCGACTTCAGCTCCGCGAGCGCGGGGCCTTCGCCCGCGACCCACTTCGAGCCGGGCAGGTCGAGGCGCAGGAACGCCTCGACGTTCTTCTCGATCGCGACGCGCCCCACGTACAGGAAGATCGGCCGCGCGGTGTTGAGCACCTTCGACTCCATCGGCCGGAAGATGTCGAGGTCGACGCCGCGGGTCCAGAGCACGACGTTCGTGAAGCCGAATTTCTCGAGGTCCTGCTTGACGACCGGCGTCGGCGCCATCACCGCGAGCGACGGGCCGTGGAACCAGTGCAGGAACTTGTAGGTCGCCGCCAGCGGAATGCCGAAGCGCGCCTGCACGTATTCCGGGAAGCGCGTGTGGTACGCGGTCGTGTACGGCAGCTTGCGGGCGCGCGCATAGCGCCGCGCGGCGAGGCCGAGCGGGCCTTCGGTCGCGATGTGCAGCGCGTCGGGTGCGAACGCATCGATCCGTGCGCGCAGCTTGCGGTACGGCAGGATCGACAGGCGGATTTCCGGGTAGGTCGGGCAGGGCACCGTGCGGAATTCCAGCGGCGTCAGCATTTCGACGCGGTGGCCGAGCGCGGTGAGTTCGCGGGAGGTGCTCTTCAGCGTGCGCACGACGCCGTTGACCTGCGGTTCCCACGCGTCGGTGACGATCATGATCTTCATCGCGGCATGTCCTGTAAGTAGGGTTGTGTCAGGCAGCGGCCTTGGCCTTGCGCGACGTGGTCTCCGACGGCGCGCTGCGCATCACCGTCCAGTAGACGATCTTCAATTCGCCTTCCATCGTTTCGACGAGCGCGGACAGGCTTTCGACCCAGTCGCCGTCGTTGCAGTACATCACGCCGTCGATGTCGCGAATCTCGGCCTTGTGGATGTGGCCGCACACGACGCCGTCGCAGCCGCGGCGGCGCGCCTCGTCGGTCATCACGGTCTCGAACTGCGAGATGAAGTTGACCGCGTTCTTGACCTGGTGCTTCAGGTACTGCGACAGCGACCAGTACTGGAAGCCGAGCCGGCTGCGGATCCGGTTGAACCAGCGGTTCAGCACGAGGATCAGCGTGTAGAGCGTGTCGCCGAGGTACGCAAGCCATTTCGCGTGCTGGATCACGCCGTCGAACAGGTCGCCGTGCACGATCCACAAACGTTTGCCCGCGAGTGTCGTGTGGAACGCCTCGCCGCGCACCTGGATGTCGCCGAACGCGAGATCGCAGAACTGCCGCGCGCCTTCGTCGTGGTTGCCGGGGATGTAGACGACCTGCGTGCCCTTGCGCGCCTTGCGCAGGATCTTCTGCACGACGTCGTTGTGCGCCTGCGGCCAGTACCAGCCTTTTTTCAGTTGCCAGCCGTCGATGATGTCGCCGACGAGGTACAGGTATTCCGAGTCGTTGTGACGCAGGAAATCCAGCAGGTAGGGCGCCTGACAGCCGCTCGAGCCGAGGTGGATGTCGGACAGCCAGATGGTGCGGTAGCGATGGGCCGACGGCTCGGGGTCGTCGTGCTGCGTGGTGTGCGCGACCGGCGGCTGGTGCGACACCACGCCGTCGGTTGCCCCCGAACCGGACAGGAACGCGGTGGCGGCGCGGGCGCCGATGGGATGACGAAACAATGAAGTCGCGGACGTTTTCTGGCCCATGCATGACTCGCGCCGGTTGACATTACCCGGCATTCCGCCATGCGGGCGTGACTGTGCCGTGACAGTCACGAGACGTTCTTATTACGACCGTTGAAGGGTGTTTAGCCGTGAACGAGCGGGCGTTGCGTTAGCTGCCGCACCGAACGGCCGGCGCTTGTCCGGCAAGGCCGTCCGGCTCGATCGGGGGCGGGATGGGCGAGCGGCTTTCGTCTGGCGAATGCGGCGCGTCAGCGCGGTATCGCGACGACGCGGGTGCGCGCGAGCCGGTCGTGCGGGAACTGGCGGCCGGCGTGCAAGCGGGCGGCGCCGGCCCACACGACGATCCATGCGGCGGCGAGCGCGAGCGTGACGGGTACCGACAGGCCGAGCAGCGGGTGCAGCGCGAGCGGCGGCAGGAACCACAGCCAGCCGAGCGCGTAGCGGACGAGCGCGTGGCCGGCGCTCAGCGGCCGGCCGCTCGACGATTCGAGCCGCAGCCGCCAGGTTTTCATCGGCAGCGTCTGGCCGCCGTGCGTCCAGAACCACACGAAATACGCGCCGACGACGAGCGCGATCCACGCGGCAAGCAGATTGTGATGAACGAGGCCGTTGCGTTGTTGCGTCGCCAGGCTGAACGCGAGCCCGGCGAAGAACACGACGCCGAACAGCAGCACGCCTTCGTAGAGCAGCGCGGCAAGGCGCCGCCGTACGGACGGCGCGGCGGCCGGGGTCTCGGGCGCGCGGGCGTTCGCCACGGCCGCTCAGGAGCCCTTGAACAGCGAAGGCGCGTCGGCGGGCGACACCGGCACGACCGCGGCCGGTGCCGATGCGGTGCCGGACGTCGACGATGCCGGCACCGGCTGCGCGGCGGCACCGGCCGACGCGGGCGCCGGGGCGGCAGCCGCGCCGCTCGCCGGGCGTTCGTGCGAGTTGACGAGGCGGCGGACGTCACGGTCGGCGACGGTCGGCGGCGCGCTGACGACGCTCGGCCGGCGGCGGCGCTCGGCGGCGGCAAGCCGTTCCTTCTGCTCCTCGGGGAGTTGCTGGTAGGCCTTCCACGCGCGCTCGCGCGCCTGCGCGGACAGCTCCTTCGCGCTCTGGTAGTTCTCGCGCGCGACGCGGCGCTGTTCGGGCGTCATCTTCGCCCATTCGGTCATCCGCTCCTGCAGGCGTTTCTGGTTATCCAGCGACAACTTCGCGAAACGCGATGCGATCTTCAGCCATTTACGCTTGCGGGCGTCGCTGAAGCCGTCCCACTGGTCGGCGAACGGCGCGAGGGCCGCGTGCTGCGCCGGCGTGAGGCGTGCCCACGACAGCGGGCCGGTGGCGGCCGGCAACGGCAGCGGAAGGGGCAGCGGCGGGAGTTCGGCGGTCAGCCCGGTCGCGGTCGACGCGGGCGCGGCGGGGCTGGTGGTCGCGACGGGCGCCGTCGCGGGGGCCGGGTGGAATCGGGGATACGTGGCGACGTAGGAAACGGCGATCGCGATCACGCATCCGAAAAATACGGCCAGGCCGCGCTTCTGACTCACCCGTGCGATCCCCTCGTTATTGTCTGTTAGTGAGCGCGCGAAAGATACGCGTTGAACCCGTGATCGAGATACGCATTGAGCGGCAGGTCGTCGCTGAGCATCGCCGCGTCGATGTCGGCGAGTTCGGCGGTGCGCTGCATGTCTTCCCAGTACGCGATGCCGACGAGCCCCGCGAGCAGCAACGCGAGCGGCCACGCGCGCAGCAGGCGGCGGGCGAACGACGTCGGCACGCGGTTCGCGGGCGTCGGGCCGTAGGCGCCGGCCGCGCCGGCGAAGGCCGGCACGAACACCGGCGCGCTCGCGGCTTCGGGCTTCTTGCGCGCGAGCGCGGCCCGGCGGGCGACGGCCAGCCGATCGGTGGTCGCGGCAGGCAGCGCGGCCGCGCGCTCGTCCAGCGCGCGACGCACCTTCAGCGCGAATTCGTGTTCTCGGTTTGCGGAGCTCATAGCGTGATTCCTTTGGCCTTGAGCGCTTGCGCCAGGGTGTGAGTGGCTCGCGAGCAGTGCGTCTTCACGCTGCCCTCGGAGCACCCCATTGCGGCGGCAGTCTCGGCGACATCCATATCTTCCCAATAACGCATCAGGAACGCTTCCCGTTGACGCGTCGGAAGCTTCTGGATTTCTTCGTCGATCAGGGCCAGGACCTGCTCTCTTTCGAGGCGGTGCTCGCTGCTCTCGACGCCCGCGTTGTCGTCCGCGGATTCAAGCGTTTCGAGCGGGTCGAAGTCGTCGTCGTCGGTGTTGTTCAGCGACGAGAAGAGCGTCACCCACGTGTTGCGGACCTTCTGCCGGCGGAACCAGTCGTGGATCGCGTTCTGCAGGATCCGCTGAAAAAGCAGCGGCAGCTCGGCCGCCGGCCGGTCGCCGTACTTTTCCGCGAGCTTGATCATCGCGTCCTGCACGATGTCGAGCGAGGCATCGTCGTCACGTACGGCGTACGCAGCCTGCTTGAACGCGCGCCTTTCGACGCCCGCCAGAAAGTCGGCGAGTTCCTTGTCTGATGCCATTCCGTGAAGGTATGCGCTGCGGCCCGCTGCGTGGTGTAAAAGGTCGAAAAATTTCGTAAAACCCGCGGATGCTATCAAATTTTCGCGCGGCTTGGCACCGGGTCGGGCGCCGCACGTTGCGCGCGAGCCGCGCCGGGCGGGCGCCGGGCGGCGCGCATGATGCGCTGCGGGATATTTTGCTTGACGGCCCCATCGCGACCGGCTATCGTCAGCGATTCGCAACATGAAGTGATGGTCTCATTTGAGGCTGGCCCAAGAAGCCCGCCCTTCAAACTGGACGCGCCGCTTGAACCCGAGCCACAAGCCCGGCAGAGAGCACCCGATCAATTTTTTGCCGAAAATTCGAAAGGTCAAAATGAACATGCCCAGCGCGGAATTCTCCACGTCGGAACCCCTTTCCCCTCCCGATAGCGACTCCATCGGCGGCACCGTGCTCATGAAGGCACTGGCCGACGAAAACGTCGAATTCATCTGGGGCTACCCCGGCGGCTCGGTTCTCTACATCTACGACGAGCTGTACAAGCAGGACAAGATTCAGCACGTGCTGGTGCGCCATGAACAGGCGGCCGTGCACGCAGCCGATGCGTATGCGCGCTCCACCGGCAACGTCGGCGTCTGTCTCGTGACGTCCGGCCCCGGTGTCACCAACGCGGTGACCGGCATCGCAACGGCATACATGGATTCGATCCCGATGGTCGTGATCAGCGGCCAGGTGCCGACTGCCGCGATCGGTCAGGATGCGTTCCAGGAATGCGACACCGTCGGCATCACGCGTCCGTGCGTGAAGCACAACTTCCTCGTGAAGGACGTGCGCGACCTCGCGGCAACCGTCAAGAAGGCGTTCTACATCGCCCGCACCGGCCGTCCGGGCCCGGTGCTGATCGACATCCCGAAAGACATCTCGAAGACGCCGTGCCAGTACGAGCCGATCAAGAGCGTGTCGCTGCGTTCGTACAACCCCGTCACGAAGGGCCATTCGGGCCAGATCCGCAAGGCCGTGTCGCTGCTGCTGACGGCCAAGCGTCCGTACATCTACACGGGTGGCGGCATCATCCTCGCCGATGCGTCGCGTGAACTGAATCAGTTCGCGGATCTGCTCGGCTACCCGGTCACGAACACGCTGATGGGCCTCGGCGGCTATCGTGCGTCGGACAGGAAATTCCTCGGCATGCTCGGCATGCACGGCACCTACGAAGCGAACATGGCGATGCAGCACTGCGACGTGCTGATCGCGATCGGCGCGCGCTTCGACGACCGCGTGATCGGCGACCCGGCGCACTTCGCGTCGCGCCCGCGCAAGATCATTCACATCGACATCGACCCGTCGTCGATCTCGAAGCGCGTGAAGGTCGACATTCCGATCGTCGGCGACGTGAAGGAAGTGCTGAAGGAACTGATCGAGCAGCTGCAGACGGCCGAGCATGGCCCCGACACCGAGGCGCTCGCGCAATGGTGGAAGGACATCGAGGGCTGGCGCGCGAAGGACTGTCTGAAGTTCGACCGCGAAAGCGAGATCATCAAGCCGCAGTACGTGGTCGAGAAGGCGTGGGAGCTGACGGACGGCAATGCGTTCGTGTGCTCGGACGTTGGCCAGCACCAGATGTGGGCCGCGCAGTTCTACCGTTTCAACAAGCCGCGTCGCTGGATCAACTCCGGCGGCCTCGGCACGATGGGCTTCGGCCTGCCGGCGGCGATGGGCGTGAAGATGGCCCATCCGGACGACGACGTGCTGTGCATCACGGGCGAAGGCTCGATCCAGATGTGCATCCAGGAACTGTCGACCTGCCTGCAGTACGACACGCCCGTGAAGATCATTTCGCTGAATAACCGCTATCTCGGCATGGTCCGCCAGTGGCAGCAGATCGAATACAGCAAGCGCTATTCGCATTCGTACATGGATGCGCTGCCCGATTTCGTGAAGCTCGCCGAAGCGTACGGCCACGTCGGCATGCGGATCGAAAAGACTTCGGATGTGGAGCCGGCGCTGAAGGAAGCATTGCGCCTGAAGGACCGCACCGTGTTTCTCGACTTCCAGACCGATCCGACCGAAAACGTCTGGCCGATGGTACAGGCCGGCAAGGGCATCACCGAGATGCTGCTCGGATCGGAAGATCTGTAACGGCGCGACGCGCGCCCGGCCCGATGCGGCCGCCTTCACGAAGGGCGGTGCGGCACGCGGCGGCGCGCGGCGCGAGTGAATCGACACGGACACATTCTGGAAGAAGCGAACATGAGACACATCATTTCCGTCCTGCTGGAGAACGAACCGGGCGCGCTGTCGCGCGTGGTCGGCCTGTTCTCCGCACGCGGCTACAACATCGAAACCTTGACGGTGGCGCCGACCGAAGACCAATCGCTGTCGCGGCTCACCATCGTTTCCATTGGCTCCGACGACGTGATCGAACAGATCACGAAGCATCTGAACCGCCTGATCGAGGTGGTGAAAGTGGTGGACCTGACCGACGGTGCACACATCGAACGCGAGCTGATGCTGATCAAGGTACGTGCAGTGGGCAAGGAGCGTGAAGAAATGAAGCGGATGTCGGATATTTTCCGCGGCCGCATCATCGACGTGACCGAGAAGACCTACACGATCGAATTGACGGGCGCGAGCGACAAGCTCGACGCATTCATCCAGGGGCTGGACGCGGGCGCGATCCTCGAGACCGTGCGCACCGGCAGCTCCGGCATCGGACGCGGCGAGCGCATCCTGAAGGTGTGATGCCGACATAGCCAAAAATGGCACGCCGGGTGCGCCGTCATGTCCCGGCCCGCAGTATTCCATCCGAACGAATTATTGAATTTTTTGAATTAGCGAAGGAACCATCATGAACGTTTTCTACGACAAAGACGCCGACCTCTCCCTCATCAAGGGCAAGCAAGTCACGATCATCGGCTACGGCTCGCAAGGCCATGCACACGCGCTGAACCTGAAGGAAAGCGGCGTGAACGTGACGGTCGGCCTGCGCAAGGACGGCGCGTCGTGGAGCAAGGCCGAAAACGCCGGCCTGTCGGTCAAGGAAGTCGCGGAGGCGGTGAAGGGCGCGGACGTCGTCATGATGCTGCTGCCGGACGAGCAGATCGCCGACGTGTACGCGAAGGAAGTGCACGCGAACATCAAGCAAGGCGCGGCGCTCGCGTTCGCGCACGGTTTCAACGTCCACTACGGCCAGGTGATTCCGCGCGCCGACCTCGACGTGATCATGATCGCGCCGAAGGCACCGGGCCACACCGTGCGCGGCACGTACTCGCAAGGTGGCGGCGTGCCGCACCTGATCGCTGTGGCACAGAACAAGTCGGGCGCGGCACGCGACATCGCGCTGTCGTACGCGGCGGCGAACGGCGGCGGCCGTGCCGGCATCATCGAGACGAACTTCCGTGAAGAAACCGAAACCGACCTGTTCGGCGAGCAGGCCGTGCTGTGCGGCGGTACCGTCGAGCTGATCAAGGCAGGTTTCGAGACGCTGGTCGAAGCCGGCTACGCGCCGGAAATGGCGTACTTCGAGTGCCTGCACGAACTGAAGCTGATCGTCGACCTGATCTACGAAGGCGGCATCGCGAACATGAACTACTCGATCTCGAACAACGCCGAGTACGGCGAATACGTGACCGGCCCGCGCGTCGTCACGGAAGAGACGAAGAAGGCGATGAAGCAGTGCCTGACCGACATCCAGACGGGCGAGTACGCGAAGAGCTTCATTCTCGAGAACAAGGCAGGCGCGCCGACGCTGCAGTCGCGCCGCCGCCTGACGGCCGAGCACCAGATCGAGCAGGTCGGCGCGAAGCTGCGCGCGATGATGCCGTGGATCGCGAAGAACAAGCTCGTCGACCAGACGAAGAACTAAGCACCGTCAGCAGCAAAAGGTGCTGTTCCGGCCCTTCAAGCGAAGGGCCGGCATCAAAAAGCCGTCCGAAGGCAGCAGTGCCCCGGGCGGCTTTTGTTATGCTACGGGCTTTGCAATTCACCGAACACAGAACGAATCCATGAACTATCCTCATCCGATCATCGCGCGCGAAGGCTGGCCGTTCATCGCGATTGCAGCCGTCATCGCGCTGTTGATCCATGCCGTCGGGGGCTTCGGCTTCGCGTGGCCGTTCTGGCTGCTGCTCGTCTTCGTCGTCCAGTTCTTCCGCGATCCGCAGCGCCCGATCCCGGCGCAGCCGAACGCGGTGCTGTGCCCGGCGGACGGCCGCATCGTCGCGGTCGAGACCGCGCAGGATCCGTACGCGAACCGCGAAGCGCTGAAGATCAGCGTGTTCATGAATGTCTTCAATGTCCATTCGCAGCGTTCGCCGGTCGATGGCGCGATCTCGAAGGTCGAGTACTTCCCCGGCGCGTTCCTGAACGCGGCGATCGACAAGGCGTCGACCGAGAACGAGCGCAACGCGGTCGTGATCCAGACGGCGAGCGGCAAGACCGTCACGTCCGTGCAGATCGCCGGCCTGATCGCGCGCCGGATCCTGTGCTACGTGCGCGCCGGCGAGCCGCTGTCGCGCGGCCAGCGCTACGGTTTCATCCGCTTCGGTTCGCGCGTCGACGTGTACCTGCCGCTCGGCAGCCGCGCGAAGGTGTCGATCGGCGAGAAGGTCTACGCGTCGTCGACGATCCTCGCCGAGCTCGAACAGTAAGGGGCGGGGCGCACGATGGCCGCATTCAAACCGCGTCGGCCGCGTAACGGCTCCGGCCAGACGCCACGCCCGTTCCGCCGCAACAAGGTGATGGCGCCCGATGCGGCGCCGCTCGAAAGCCGCCGCGCCGCGCGCCAGCGGTTCCTGAAGACGCGCGGCATCTATCTGCTGCCGAACGCGTTCACGACCGCCGCGCTGTTCTGCGGCTTCTTCGCGGTCGTGCAGGCGATGAACGTGCGCTTCGAGATCGCCGCGATCGCGATTTTCGTCGCAATGGTGCTCGACGGGATGGACGGGCGCGTCGCGCGCATGACGCATACGCAGAGCGCGTTCGGCGAGCAGTTCGACAGCCTGTCGGACATGGTGTCGTTCGGCGTCGCGCCCGCGCTCGTGATGTACGAGTGGGTGCTGAAGGATCTCGGCCGCTGGGGCTGGCTCGCCGCGTTCGTCTATTGCTCGGGCGCCGCGCTGCGCCTCGCGCGCTTCAACACGAACATCGGCAGCGTCGACAAGCGCTTCTTCCAGGGGCTGCCGAGCCCGGCCGCCGCCGCGCTGATCGCGGGCTTCGTGTGGCTCGCGACCGACAACCGCGTGCCGATGAAGCTCGGCTGGCTGCCATGGGTCGCGTTCGCGCTGACGATCTACGCGGGCGTGACGATGGTGTCGAACGCGCCGTTCTACAGCGGCAAGGCGCTCGACGTGCGGCACCGCGTGCCGTTCGCGGCAATCCTGCTCGTCGTCGTCGCGTTCGTGCTCGTGTCGTCGGATCCGCCGCTGATGCTGTTCTGCCTGTTCGTGTTGTACGGGCTGTCCGGCTACGTGTTCTGGGCCTACATGGCCATTCGTGGGCGGGCGAATCCGGCGCGCTCGTCGCAGCGCGATCACTGACGCCGCGCACGATCGTTGATCTGCCCGGAAACGGCGGCCTCGGAGCCGCCGTTTTCATTTGCCCCTTTTTCGAGCCGGGCCGCGTCGATTCCCGGGTGCCGTCCGATTGCGCGGCCAGCGGAATGTCGCTATAGTCTCCGCCATGACCGCATTTCCCCGCTTCTCCCTCCTTCTAGCCGGTGCGCCGCTACGCGCGCTAGCTTTGGCGCGCCTGCCGCGCTGACCGTTCTCGCCCCCCGTCTCAAGCCTCGTCTGTTGTTGAGCGTCGCCAGCGGTGGCGCGATCTCATTACGTTTGACTTCCGTATAAAGAGCCCTGGAGCCCCCCATGACAGACAAGCTGATCATTTTCGATACGACGTTGCGTGACGGCGAGCAATCGCCCGGTGCGTCGATGACGAAGGAAGAGAAAATCCGCATCGCGAAGCACCTCGAGCGGATGAAGGTCGACGTGATCGAGGCCGGCTTCGCGGCCAGCTCGAACGGCGATTTCGACGCGATCCACACGATCGCCGGTCTCGTGAAGGACAGCACGATCTGCTCGCTGGCGCGGGCCAACGACAAGGACATCCAGCGCGCCGCCGACGCACTGAAGCCGGCCAACAGCGCGCGGATCCACACGTTCATCGCGACGTCGCCGCTGCACATGGAGAAGAAGCTGCGGATGACGCCGGACCAGGTGTTCGAGCAGGCGCGTCTCGCGGTGCGTTTCGCGCGCAAGTTCACCGACAACGTCGAATTCTCGCCGGAAGACGGCAGCCGCTCGGATCTCGACTTCCTGTGCCGCGTGCTGGAAGCCGTGATCGCCGAAGGCGCGACGACGATCAACATCGCCGACACGGTCGGCTACGGCGTGCCGGAACTCTACGGCAACCTCGTGAAGACGCTGCGCGAGCGCATTCCGAACTCGGACAAGGCGATCTTCTCGGTGCATTGCCACAACGACCTCGGGATGGCGGTCGCGAACTCGCTCGCCGGCGTGAAGATCGGCGGTGCGCGCCAGATCGAGTGCACGATCAACGGCCTCGGCGAGCGCGCGGGCAACACGTCGCTCGAAGAGATCGTGATGGCCGTGAAGACGCGCAGGGACTACTTCGGCCTCGACGTCGGCATCGACACCACGCAGATCGTGCCGACGTCGAAGCTCGTGTCGCAGATCACCGGCTTCGTCGTGCAGCCGAACAAGGCGGTGGTCGGCGCGAACGCGTTCGCGCACGCGTCGGGCATCCACCAGGACGGCGTGCTGAAGGCGCGCGACACCTACGAGATCATGCGCGCGGAAGACGTGGGCTGGACCGCGAACAAGATCGTGCTCGGCAAGCTGTCGGGCCGCAACGCGTTCAAACAGCGCCTGCAGGAACTCGGCGTATCGCTCGACAGCGAAGCCGAATTGAATGCCGCGTTCATGCGCTTCAAGGATCTGGCCGACCGCAAGGCGGAGATCTTCGACGAGGACATCATCGCGATCGTGTCCGAGGAATCGGCGCTCGCGCAGGAGCAGGAGCACTTCAAGTTCGTGTCGCTGTCGCAGCGTTCGGAAACGGGCGAGCAGCCGCAGGCCAAGGTCGTGTTCGCGGTCGAGGGCAAGGAAGTGACCGGCGAGGCGCGCGGCAACGGCCCGGTCGACGCGACGTTCAATGCGATCGAGGGCGAAGTCGGTAGCGGCTCCGAGCTGCTGTTGTACTCGGTGAACGCGATCACGACCGGCACGCAGGCGCAGGGCGAGGTGACGGTCCGGCTGTCGAAGAGCGGGCGGATCGTCAACGGCGTCGGCACCGATCCGGACATCGTCGCCGCATCCGCGAAGGCGTACATTTCCGCGCTGAACAAGCTGCACTCGAAGGACGACAAGGTCAACCCGCAGCGCTCGTAAGCGTCGCGCGCCGCCGCGCGCGCGTTACACGGCTCCGAAACGCCCCGTGCGGCCCTGCGCCGCCCGGGGCGTTTTTTCATTGGCCGCTCATTCGGCGGCCGGCGCGCGGAACAGCCAGCGGCGCGCAGCCGTGCGTGCCGCCGGCTGACGCCGGCGGAACTCGACCGCGATCCCGCGCCGCGGCGCATCGGCGACGAACCCATCGAGCAGTTCGAGCACGTCGTGGTCGATGTAGTCGGCACGCGTCGCGTCGATGATCACCGCCGCCCGGTCCGGAATGTGCCGCAGGTGGTGCTTGACCTGCACCTTGCCCAGAAACGACACGTCCTTGCGGAACGACAGCAGGAAGTGGTCGTCATGCTGCGCGAGCGTGACGGGGCTCTTCAGGTTCGCGACGGCGACGGCCAGCACGCTGCACGCAAGGCCGAGCGCGATGCCGAACAGCAGGTCCACTGCGAGCACGCCGACGATCGTCGCGGCGAACGGCGCGAACGCGGCCGGGCCTTGCTTCATCACCGAGCGGAACAGCGCCGGTTTCGCGAGCTTCATACCGGTGTGGATCAGGATCGCGGCCAGGCTCGCGAGCGGGATCAGGTTGATCAGGCCGGTGAGCGCGAATACGCTCGCGAGCAGCAGGATCCCGTGCACGATCGCGGACATCCGGCTTTGCGCGCCGGCGTTGACGTTGGCCGAACTGCGCACGATCACCGACGTGATCGGCAGGCCGCCGACCGCGCCCGCGACAAGGTTGCCGACACCCTGTGCCTTCAGCTCCCGGTCGGGCTGCGTCGGACGCCGCTTCGGATCGATCTGTTCGACCGCTTCGAGGCACAGCAGCGTCTCGAGGCTCGCGACGACCGCGAGCGTGATCGCAACCCGCCAGACGTCCGGATTGACCAGGTGCGCGAAGTTCGGGCCGAGTTCCGCATGCTTGAGCGATGCCGCGAGCGCCGCGAACGAGTCGAATTCGGGCAGCGTGACGCGATGCGCGGCGCCCGGCGCGGCTGCCGGTGCGACCATGCCGAGCACGAGCGTCGCGCCGATGCCGAGCACGACGACCGCGAGCGGAGCCGGTACCGAACGCACCCACGCGAAGCGCTTGAGTGCCGGCGTGTCCCATGCGATCAGCAGCGCCAGCGACGCAAGCGCGATCGCCGTGGCGGCCCATGCGGTCGGCAGCGCCAGCCAGCTCGCAAACGATTGCGCGGGCTGGCCGCCGATGCCGAATGCGAACGGAATCTGCTTCACGATCAGCAGCAGGCCGATCGCGGCGAGCATGCCCTTGATGACGGGCGACGGCACGTAGGCGGCGAAACGGCCGGCGCGCAACATGCCGAAGCCGAACTGCAGCACGCCGGACAGCAGCACCGCGAGCAGGAACGCGGAGAAGCTGCCGAGTTGCGCGATGCCTTCGACGACGATCACGACGAGGCCGGCGGCCGGCCCGCTGACGGACAGCGACGAGCCGCTCAGCAGCGCGACGACGATGCCGCCGACGATGCCGGACACGAGCCCGGCGAACGGTTCGACGCCGGAGGCATTGGCGATGCCGAGACAGAGCGGCAGCGCGACGAGAAAAACGACGATGCCGGCGACGATGTCGCGCGGCAGGGTGGACAGGCGCTCGTTCAGTTTCATGGTTGGGGTGGTGTCGTTGGCGTGGAGGGCGGCGCGGGTCAACCGAGCGCGGCGGCGGTCGCAACAGGCTCGGGCTCGGCTTCGGCGTCGGCTTCGGCCGGCGGTGCTGCATAGCCGGAATCGAGCTCCTTCAGGCGGCCGTCGGCGAGCGAAAAGATCCAGCCGTGCACGAGCGGCGGCCGTTCGCGGCCGCGCACGATCGGCGACGCGCGCAGCAGCCGCACCTGTTCGAGCACGTTCAGCTCGGCGAGGCGATCGGCGGCGGCCAGGTCGTCGAGCCCGTCGAGCGCGTCGCGATGGCGCCGCGCGAGCGCGCAGAGCGGCGCAATGCGGCGCGCGACGTGCGGCAGGTCGGCGGGTGGCGGCAGCAGCGATGCGCGCACGCCGCCGCACCCGTAGTGACCGCACACGATCACGTGGTCGACCTTCAGCACCCGCACCGCGTACTCGAGCACGCTGGCGGAATTGTCGTCGTCCGGCTGGAACAGGTTCGCGATGTTGCGATGGACGAACAGCTCGCCGGGCGCGCAGTGCGTGATGGTTTCGGCCGGCACGCGGCTGTCGGCGCAGCCGATCCACAGGACGCGCGGGTTCTGGCCGCGCGCAAGCGCGTCGAAGAAGCCCGGCGTGTGTTCGCGCGTCTCGCGGGCCCAGGCAATGTTGGCAACCAGCATGCTCTTGGGGCGGTTCATGAGGACTCCTTTGTGATCAAGGCGAATAAATATCGCTCGAAACGACGGAACGACATTCTTTCTAAGTTGAAAGGTTCGATTTCGACTGATATTAGGGGTATGCCCTAGCAGTCCGGGTGGGTTGAAACAAATTGTTTCAAATTGATTGGGCGTAGTGCATTGCATGCACCAGTGAGACGCATGATATGCGTCAGATATGCCTGTTTATGCGCAGGCGCCCGCATGACGGGGCGTTCAGCGTATTGTCATCGAAATGTTAACGATCGGAAAAGTTTTCCGTGTAATTCGCGAAATTAAATAAGGCAGCGGAAAAAAAGAAATGGCCATTCACGCAATCATTCGTAAATGGCCATTGCGACAATTGCGCGTCAATGCGCAATCGGTCAGAACAGAGTGCGGCGATCGGGATCGTGCAGCGGGTCCGGCGTTTTCTGCGTGGTGCGCAGGATGCCTTGCGGATCGAAGTAGAAGCTGTACATCATGTACCAGACGTTGTCCTCGAGATACCGGTACGTCCACACCTCGCGCTTCATCAGCGGGAAGTAGGACGTCTCGACCGGGCGTCCGAAATTGACGAGGACGTCGGTCTTCGTCCACTTGCCGATCTCCGCGCGATAGAACTCGCTCGGCTGCAGCACCTGGCGCACGTTGACGATCCGGTGGGCCGCGTCGACGTCGGCCGCGACCGTGATCTCGCCCATCGGCTGGGTCGGCCACATCAGGCGCTTGCCGCCGCCCGGCAGGTCGTAGATCTCGCGCGGCGGGCCCATGCGCGCGACGATCGCCGACTCGTCCTGGCCGGCCTGGTATTGCTGCCACGGTTGCGCGCAACCGGCCAGCAGCGCGGCCGTGCAAGCGACCAGTACCGGCAGGCGCACGGGAATGCGAGAGCGCATCGGATTCTCCTGAACACGGAAACAAGTCCCGTTTTATCACGGACGGCGCGCGATCGCGCATCGCGCGGAAAAAATCGGTGCGGATCGCCGCCCGTCGCGCTTGCGGGCGGCGGGCGCCGCGGCCTATGATCCGCGCTTCTCGGGCAGATTGAAGGGCAGGTGGCCGATGCAGGGATGGAAGCGATGCGCGCTCGCGTGGGGCGCGGGGTGGATGCTGGCGTCGTCCGCGTTTGCCGGCGGGGAGCCGGTGCGGATCGCGCTGATCGAAGGGATGTCGGGCCCGTTCGCGAACGCGGGCGCGGCGGTCGAGCGCAACCTGCGTTTCGGCGTCGAGCAGGTCAACGCGGCGGGCGGCGTGAAGCTGCGCGATGGCGCGCACCCGCTCGAGCTCGTCGTGCTCGACAGCAAGGGCAGCCCCGAGGAGGCGCTCGTGCAGTTGCGCGCGGCCGCCGATCGCCATGTCGGCTTCGTCGCGCAGGGCAACAGCTCCGCCGTCGCGGCCGCGCTCGTCGCGGCGCTCGACAAGCTGAACGCACGCGATCCGGACAACCGGATGTTGTTCCTGAACTACTCGGCCGACGATCCCGCGCTGACCGGCGCGCGCTGCAGTTTCTGGCATTTCCGCTTCGATGCGCATGCCGGCATGCGGATGGCGGCGCTCGCGGACGTGATGGCGCGCGATCGTGCGCTGCGCAAGGTCTATCTGTTGAACCAGGACTACAGCTTCGGCCACGACGTCAGCACCCTCGCGCGGCAGGCGCTGGCCGCGCGGCGCCCGGACGTGACGATCGCCGGCGACGAATTCCATCCGATCGGCCGGATCAAGGATTTCTCGCCGTATATCGCGAAGATCCGCGCGAGCGGCGCGGACGCCGTCGTGACCGGCAACTGGGGCAACGACCTCACGCTGCTCGTGAAGGCGGCGCGCGAACAGGGGCTGAACGCGAAGTTCTATACGTTCTACGGCAACAGCCTCGGCGCGCCGGCGGCCCTCGGCGACGCGGGTGTCGGCCGCGTCGTGGCGGTGGCCGACTGGCACCCGAACGCGGGCGGCGCTGCGTCCGATGCGTTCTACCGCGCGTTCCGGACCCGTTTCCCGGCCGCCCAGGACGATTACCCGGTACGACGGATGAGCCAGATGATCCAGATCCTGGCCGCCGCGATGACCCGCGCGGGTTCGGCCGACCCCGTCGCGGTCGCGCACGCGCTCGAGGGGCTGTCGTTCGACGACGGCTTCCACGCGTCGCGGATGCGCGCGCAGGATCACCAGTTGATCCAGCCCCTTTACGTGATGGAAATGGACAAGGCGGGCACGCCGGGCGTGCGCTTCGACAACGAGGGGTCGGGCTATGGCTTCCGGACGGTGCTCGCGGTGCCGGCGCAACGCACGGAGATGCCGTCGACGTGTTCGATGACGCGCCCGTGACGGGAAGCGGTAAGAACGGCACCGAGTTGTGCTACAATGCGCGCCGGTTGTAAGTCACGGCACGGCCATTCTTCCGTGTCCGCCTGTTCAGTTAGAAAGGAAATCACATGTCTGTTGCAGATATCAAGAAGTCGGAAGTCGTTGCTCAGTTCGCCCGCGGTACCAACGACACGGGGTCGCCCGAAGTCCAGGTCGCACTGCTGACCGCACGTATCGTCGAACTGACGGGTCACTTCAAGACCCACGCGAAGGATCACCACAGCCGCCGCGGCCTGCTGCGCATGGTGAGCCGCCGCCGCAAGCTGCTCGACTACCTCAAGGGCAAGGATGCCGACCGTTACCGCGCACTGATCGAGAAGCTGGGTCTGCGTAAGTAATCGAGGCGATTGCCGCCAGCAAGATGCCTGTGTCAGTCCGCTGATGCAGGCATTTTGTTTTTGCGCGGTGCGTAGCGTCACACGCATCGCAGGCTGTCCCGTACGTTCGTGCGGGGCCGCCGCCGCGATCGATACCGGGGCAGGATTTGTGTCATTCCAGCGCGTCGCTGCCTGAGCGCCGCGCTGGAATGGCATAAAAAACACACCTTGCTCCGGGTGATTCGGTCGGGACGCCGCCGCGCGGGATGGCCGGCGCGGCGAATGAAATGCATGAATACAAAGGAGCAACCATGTCCATGTTCAACAAGGTCGTGAAGGAATTCCAATGGGGCCAGCACAAGGTGCGCCTCGAAACCGGTGAAGTCGCCCGCCAGGCGAGCGGCGCCGTGATCGTCGACGTCGAGGACACCGTCGTGCTGGCAACCGTCGTCGGCGCGAAGTCGGCGAAGCCGGGCCAGGATTTCTTCCCGCTGACCGTCGACTACCTCGAGAAGACCTACTCGGCCGGCAAGATCCCGGGTGGCTTCTTCCGCCGCGAAGGCCGTCCGTCGGAGCATGAAACGCTGACGTCGCGCCTGATCGACCGTCCGCTGCGCCCGCTGTTCCCGGAAGGCTTCTACAACGAAGTCCAGGTCGTGATCCACGTGCTGTCCGTGAACCCGGAAATCCCGGCGGACATCCCCGCGCTGATCGGCGCATCGGCCGCGCTCGCCGTGTCGGGCCTGCCGTTCAACGGCCCGGTCGGCGCCGCGCGCGTCGCGCACATCGACAACGCGTACGTGCTGAACCCGACGCGCGACCAGCTCAAGGCATCGAGCCTCGACCTCGTCGTCGCGGGTACCGAGCGCGCCGTGCTGATGGTCGAGTCGGAAGCCGATCAACTGTCGGAAGAAGTGATGCTGGGCGCCGTGGTGTTCGGCCACGAGCAGATGCAGATCGCGATCGACGCGATCCACGAACTGGTGCGCGACGGCGGCAAGCCCGAGTGGGACTGGCAGCCGGCGCCGAAGAACGAGGCGCTGATCGCACGCGTGACCGAGCTGGCGCAGAACGATCTGCTCGCCGCTTATCAGTTGCGCGACAAGCAGGCGCGTTCGGCGAAGCTGAAGGAAGTCTACGCGGCGACGTCGGCGAAGCTCGAGGAAGACGCGCTGGCGGCCGGTACGGTCGCGGCCGACAAGGCAACGGTCGGCAACGTGCTGTTCGACATTGAGGCGAAGATCGTCCGTTCGCAGATCCTGAACGGCGAGCCGCGCATCGACGGCCGCGACACGCGCACCGTGCGCCCGATCGAGATCCGCACCGGCGTGCTGCCGCGTACCCACGGCTCGGCGCTGTTCACGCGCGGCGAGACGCAGGCGCTGGTCGTCGCGACGCTCGGCACGAAGGGTGACGAGCAGATCATCGATGCGCTCGAAGGCGAATACCGCGAGCGCTTCATGCTCCACTACAACATGCCCCCGTTCGCGACCGGCGAAACGGGCCGCGTCGGCTCGCCGAAGCGCCGCGAAATCGGCCACGGCCGTCTGGCTAAGCGCGCGCTGGTCAAGTGCCTGCCGAGCGCCGACGAATTCGGCTACTCGATCCGCGTCGTGTCGGAAATCACCGAATCGAACGGTTCGTCGTCGATGGCGTCGGTGTGCGGCGGCTGCCTCGCGCTGATGGACGCCGGCGTGCCGATGAAGGCGCACGTCGCGGGTATCGCGATGGGCCTGATCCTCGAAGGCAACAAGTTCGCGGTGCTGACCGACATCCTCGGCGACGAAGATCACCTCGGCGACATGGACTTCAAGGTCGCGGGCACGGAGCAAGGCGTCACCGCGCTGCAGATGGACATCAAGATCCAGGGCATCACGAAGGAAATCATGCAGGTCGCGCTCGCGCAGGCGAAGGAAGGCCGCATGCACATCCTCGGCAAGATGACGTCGGCGGTGTCCGGCGCGAACACGCAATTGTCGGAATTCGCGCCGCGCATGATCACGGTCAAGATCAACCCGGAAAAGATCCGCGACGTGATCGGCAAGGGCGGTTCGGTGATCCGCGCGCTGACCGAGGAAACGGGCACGACGATCGACATCTCGGACGACGGCGTCGTGACGATCGCGAGCACGAGCAGCGAAGGCATGGCCGAAGCGAAGAAGCGCATCGAGCAGATCACGGCTGAAATCGAAGTCGGCCAGGTGTACGAAGGCACGGTGCTCAAGCTGCTCGATTTCGGTGCGATCGTGAACCTGCTGCCGGGCAAGGACGGCCTGCTGCACATCTCGGAAATCGTCAACGAGCGCGTGAAGGACATCAACGACTACCTGAAGGAAGGCCAGCAGGTGAAGGTCAAGGTGATCCAGACGGACGAGAAGGGTCGCGTGCGTCTGTCGGCCAAGGCGCTGCTGAATGAAGCAGCGGCGGCAGCGCAGTCGGATACGCCGCCGCAGCAGTAAGCGGACAGGCGGATCAACGGCCGGCAGTGCGAAAGCGTGCCGGCCGTTTTTTCTGTAGCATCGTTGTGCGGCGCAGCAGCGCCGGCGAGGCGCCCGCCGCCGTGCGCGCGGGCGTGCCATCCGATTCCGATCCTGGAGCGATTCTCACCATGAAAGCCATCGAAATCACCGAATTCGGCGCCCCCGACGTGCTGAAGCTCGCGGAGCGTCCGCGCCCCGAACCGAAGCGCGGCGAGGTGCTGATCAAGGTGGCGGCTTCCGGCGTGAACCGGCCCGACGTGTTCCAGCGCAAGGGCGCCTATGCGCCGCCGCCGGGGGCGTCGGATCTGCCGGGCCTTGAGGTCGCGGGCGAGATCGTCGGCGGGGACGTGTCCGATGCGGCGCTGAACCCGTTCGGCCTGAAGCTCGGCGATCGCGTGTGCGCGCTGCTCGCGGGCGGCGGCTATGCCGAATATGCGGTCGCGCCGCTGCCGCAGTGCCTGCCGGTGCCGGACGGCCTCACGGATATCGAGGCCGCCTCGCTGCCCGAAACGTTTTTCACCGTGTGGAGCAACGTGTTCGACCGTGCGCAGCTCGGCGCGGGCGAGGGCGGCGATCAGGAGACGCTGCTCGTGCAGGGCGGCTCGAGCGGCATCGGCGTGACGGCGATCCAGATCGCGCATGCGCTTGGCTTTCGCGTGTTCGCGACGGCCGGCACCGCCGACAAGTGCCGCGCGTGCGAGGCGCTCGGCGCCGAGCGTGCGATCGACTACAAGACCGAAGACTTCGTCGAGGTCGTGAAGTCGCTGACGCACGATCGAGGCGTCGACGTGATCCTCGACATGGTGGCGGGCTCGTACGTGCCGCGCGAGCTGTCCGCGCTCGCGGACGGCGGTCGTCTCGTGCTGATCGCGCTGCTCGGCGGCGCGAAGGCCGAGGTCAACCTGAACGAGATCCTGCGCCGCCGGCTGACAGTGACGGGCTCGACGCTGCGCCCGCGCCCGGTCGAGTTCAAGGCGCGCATCGCCGCGCAATTGAAGGCGCGCGTATGGCCGCTGCTCGCCGACGGTCGCATTAAACCCGTGATCTACCGTGTGCTGCCGGCCGGCGAGGCCGCGCAGGCGCATGCGCTGATGGAGAGCGGCGAGCACATCGGCAAGATCGTGCTCGATTGGGGCGCGAACGCATGAGGGCCCGGGTGGCGGGCTTGACATACGCGGTTTGACCGGTTCAAGCCGCGCGCAGTAAAATCGCGGGTTTGCTTCGCCAGATCCAACCTGACGGCCGGGTTCCGGCACGTTAATGACAAGATAGTGACGAGACGGACACGATGTCGAAACAACGAACAAAGCGAGTGATCGGCAACTGGAAGATGCACGGCCGGCTGGCCGGCAACCAGGCGCTGCTGAACGAAGTGGTGCAGGGTGCGGGCGCGGTGGCGGCTGAAACGTCCATCGGCGTGTGTGTTCCGTTCCCGTATCTCGCGCAGGTTCAGGCGCAGCTCGGCGGTGGCCGTGTCGCGTTCGGTGCGCAGGACGTGTCCGCGCACGAGCAAGGCGCGTTTACCGGCGAGGTGGCGGCCGCGATGGTGGCGGAGTTCGGCGCGCAGTATGCGATCGTCGGCCATTCGGAGCGTCGCGCGTATCACGGCGAAAGCAGCGAGACGGTCGCCGCGAAAGCGCAACGCGCGCTCGCTGCGGGCCTCACGCCGGTCGTGTGCGTCGGCGAGACGCTCGACGAGCGCGAGTCGGGTGCGACGGCGCAGGTCGTCGGTGCGCAGCTCGACGCGGTGCTGGCCGTGCTGACGGCCGACGAAGCCGCGCGCATCGTCGTCGCGTACGAGCCGGTCTGGGCGATCGGTACGGGCAAGAGCGCGACGTCGGCGCAGGCGCAGGACGTGCACGCGTTCCTGCGTACGCGTCTCGCGGCGAAGGGGGCGGCGGACGTGTCCGTGCTGTACGGCGGCAGCGTGAAGCCGGACAACGCGGAAGAGCTGTTCGCGCAGCCGGACATCGACGGCGGCCTGATCGGCGGCGCGTCGCTGAAGGCGGAAGATTTCCTGGCGATCTGCCGGGCCGCGCATTGAGCGGTCCGAGATCGAATTGAACCATGACGGCGGCCGGTCGGTCCGGTCGCCCGATCCAATCGGGTGGGTGTGATGCTGTTATTCAAGACGTTGATTATTGTGGTGCAGGTGCTGTCTGCACTCGGTGTGATCGGGCTGGTGCTGCTGCAGCACGGCAAGGGTGCCGACATGGGCGCCGCGTTCGGCAGCGGCGCGTCGGGCAGCCTGTTCGGTGCGACGGGCTCGGCGAACTTCCTGTCGCGCACGACGGGCATTCTCGCGGCGATCTTCTTCGTCTCGACGCTTGCGCTGACGTACCTCGGTTCGTACAAGTCGACGCCGTCGGCAGGCGTGCTCGGCACGGCCGCGACCGCGCCGGCATCGGCGCCCGCGGCATCGGCGCCGGCCGTCGCGGCGTCCGCTGCAGCCGGTTCGGCCGCGAGCGCGCCGGGCCAGGATGTCCCGAAATAAAAAGTTAATTTTTTTGCGGTTGTGCGTTGAACAAATCTGGAACTCGGGTTAGAATTTAATTCTTGAAGCGATTCGCGGGAACAAGCAGCACAACCCGAGTTGCATGCAGTGCCGACGTGGTGAAATTGGTAGACACGCTATCTTGAGGGGGTAGTGGCGAAAGCTGTGCGAGTTCGAGTCTCGCCGTCGGCACCAAAGTTACTCAATGCCAGCCGCTTCTAGTGGCTGGCATTTTTCATTTCTGGGGTGTGCTTGCGGTTGTCTTGCGATCGCCTGTACTCCGAAATGATTCCTTCCGCCGGAAGTGGTATTCTCCGGACGCTCAGAACCAACCGATAGAGGATTGCCTTGAACCTCGCAGCCTATTACCCCGTCTTGTTGTTCCTCCTCGTGGGCACTGGTTTAGGTATAGCGCTGGTCAGCATCGGCAAGCTCCTTGGTCCCAACAAGCCGGACGTCGAGAAGAACGCACCGTACGAGTGCGGCTTCGAAGCCTTTGAAGACGCCCGGATGAAGTTCGACGTTCGGTATTACCTCGTCGCCATCCTGTTCATCATCTTCGATCTCGAAACCGCATTCCTGTTCCCGTGGGGCGTCGCGCTCCGGGACATCGGCTGGCCGGGTTTCATCGCAATGATGATTTTTCTGCTCGAATTCCTGCTGGGCTTTGCCTATATCTGGAAGAAAGGCGGCCTCGACTGGGAGTGATGGGTTAATCGCCGGTTTGCATGGGCGGCCACGCTCGGTCGCTCGTCTGGAGTGGAAAGCAAATGAGTATCGAAGGGGTCTTGAAGGAAGGGTTTGTCACCACGACGGCTGACAAGCTGATCAACTGGACGCGTACCGGCTCGCTGTGGCCGATGACGTTCGGGCTCGCGTGTTGCGCCGTCGAGATGATGCATGCGGGCGCGGCCCGTTACGATCTGGACCGGTTCGGGGTCGTGTTCCGTCCGAGCCCGCGTCAGTCGGACGTGATGATCGTCGCCGGCACGCTGTGCAACAAGATGGCGCCCGCGCTGCGCCGCGTGTACGACCAGATGGCCGAGCCGCGCTGGGTGATCTCGATGGGGTCGTGCGCAAACGGCGGTGGTTATTACCACTACTCGTACTCGGTGGTCCGCGGCTGCGACCGGATCGTGCCGGTCGACGTCTACGTGCCGGGCTGTCCGCCCACGGCCGAGGCGCTGGTCTACGGCGTGATCCAGCTTCAGGCGAAGATCCGCCGCACCAATACCATCGCCCGTCAATAAAGCCCCGAGCGTCCCCTCAATATGGCAAGCAAAATCGAGACTCTCAAGGCAAACCTCGAAGCCGCGCTCGGCGCGCGCGTGGTGAGCCTCACCGAAGCGATCGGTGAACTGACGCTCGTCGTGAAGGCGAGCGATTACCTCGAAGTCGCAAAGACGCTGCGCGACGATCCGAAGCTCCGTTTCGAGCAGCTGATCGACCTCTGCGGCGTCGACTACCAGACCTTCGGCGACGGCGCCTACGACGGCCCGCGCTTCGCGGCCGTGTCGCACCTGCTGTCGGTCACGAACAACTGGCGTCTGCGCCTGCGCGCGTTCGCGCCGGACGACGATCTGCCGATCGTGGCGTCGCTGGTCGACATCTGGACCTCGGCGAACTGGTACGAGCGCGAAGCGTTCGACCTGTACGGCATCGTGTTCGAAGGCCACCCCGACCTGCGCCGCATCCTCACCGACTACGGCTTCATCGGTCACCCGTTCCGCAAGGACTTCCCGGTGTCGGGCTACGTCGAAATGCGTTACGACCCGGAAGAGAAGCGGGTCGTGTACCAGCCGGTGACGATCGAGCCGCGCGAAATCACGCCGCGCGTGATCCGCGAGGATCGCTATGGCGGTCTGAAACATTAAGGGGGCGTCATGGCAGAAATCAAGAACTACACGCTCAACTTCGGCCCGCAGCACCCGGCAGCGCACGGCGTGCTGCGCCTCGTGCTCGAGCTCGACGGCGAAGTCATCCAGCGTGCCGATCCGCACATCGGCCTGCTGCACCGCGCGACGGAAAAGCTCGCGGAATCCAAAACCTTCATCCAGTCCGTGCCGTACATGGACCGTCTCGACTACGTGTCGATGATGGTCAACGAGCACGGCTACGTGCTCGCGATCGAAAAGCTGCTCGGCATCGAAGTGCCGGAGCGCGCGCAGTACATCCGCGTGCTGTTCGACGAAATCACGCGCGTGCTGAACCACCTGATGTGGATCGGCGCGCACGCGCTCGACGTCGGCGCGATGGCGGTGTTCCTGTACGCGTTCCGCGAACGCGAAGACCTGATGGACGTGTACGAAGCGGTGTCCGGCGCCCGGATGCACGCGGCCTACTATCGTCCGGGCGGCGTCTATCGCGATCTGCCTGACGCAATGCCGCAATACAAGGCGTCGAAGATTCGCAACGAGAAGGCGCTCGCGAAGATGAACGAAGCGCGCAGCGGCTCGGTGCTCGACTTCATCGACGATTTCTTCACGCGCTTCCCGAAGTGCGTCGACGAATACGAAACGCTGCTGACCGACAACCGGATCTGGAAACAGCGTCTGGTCGGGATCGGTGTGGTGAGCCCGGAACGTGCGCTGCAGATGGGCCTGACGGGCCCGATGCTGCGCGGCTCGGGCATCGCGTGGGACCTGCGCAAGAAGCAGCCCTACGAAGTGTACGATCGGATGGATTTCGACGTGCCGGTCGGCGTGAATGGCGATTGCTACGACCGCTATCTGGTGCGCGTCGAAGAAATGCGCCAGTCGATCCGCATCGCGAAACAGTGTATTGAGTGGCTCCGCAAGAATCCGGGCCCGGTGATGACGGACAATCACAAGGTTGCGCCGCCGTCGCGCGTCGGCATGAAGACCAACATGGAAGACTTGATTCACCACTTCAAGCTCTTCACCGAAGGTTTCCATGTGCCGGAAGGCGAAGCGTACGCGGCGGTCGAGCATCCGAAGGGCGAGTTCGGCATCTATCTCGTGTCGGACGGCGCCAACAAGCCGTATCGCCTCAAGATTCGCGCGCCGGGTTTCGCGCACCTGGCGTCGCTCGACGAAATGGCGCGCGGTCACATGATCGCCGACGCCGTCACGATCATCGGTACGCAGGACATCGTGTTCGGCGAAATCGATCGCTAAGGGTTGCGCCGCCCGCGCGCGCGGGCGGCGAGCAGTCAGTCACACGTGAAGTCACAAGCGGTATGCGCCGAACCGGCGCGGCTTCGCAAGCTGTCAACAGAGTGAGCGCCAGGTCTGCCGTCCATGCACCCCAGTGTGCGGCAGGTTGTTCGTTCGGTAGGAATTGAAAGAGTCGTGTCTGAAAATGATCTCAGCTGAAGGCCTGAAGGAAATCGATCGAGCGTTGACGAAGTATCCCGCCGATCAGAAACAGTCCGCCGTGATGTCGGCGTTGGCCGTGGCTCAGGAAGAGCATGGCTGGCTGTCGCCCGAACTGATGCAGTTCGTCGCGGACTATCTCGGCATGCCGGCCGTCGCCGTGCAGGAAGTCGCGACGTTCTACACGATGTACGAGCTCAAACCGGTCGGCAAGCACAAGATCACGCTCTGCACGAACCTGCCGTGCCAGCTCGGCCCGCATGGCGGCGCGGAAGCGACTGCCGACTACCTGAAACAGAAGCTGGGCATCGGCTTCGGCGAGACCACGCCCGACGGCAAGTTCACGCTGAAGGAAGGCGAATGCATGGGCTCGTGCGGCGATGCGCCGGTGCTGCTGGTGAACAATCACAGAATGTGCAGCTTCATGAGCCGCGAGAAGATCGACCAGCTGCTTGAGGAGCTCTCGAAATGACGTCCCTCCACGACCGTCACATCAAACCGCTGATCCTCGCTGGTCTGAACGGCGAGAACTGGCATCTCGAAGACTACGTTGCGCGCGGCGGCTACAAGCAGCTGCGCCGCATTCTCGAAGAAAAGATTCCGCCCGAGCAGGTGATCGCCGACGTGAAGGCGTCGGGCCTGCGCGGCCGCGGCGGTGCGGGCTTCCCGACCGGCCTGAAGTGGAGCTTCATGCCGCGTCAGTTCCCGGGGCAGAAGTACCTCGTCTGCAACTCGGACGAAGGCGAGCCGGGCACGTTCAAGGATCGCGACATCCTGCGCTGGAACCCGCACGCGCTGATCGAAGGCATGGCCATCGGCGCATACGCGATGGGCATCACCGTCGGCTACAACTACATCCACGGCGAGATCTTCGAAGTGTATCGACGCTTCGAAGCCGCGCTGGATGAAGCGCGCGCGGCCGGGTTCCTCGGCGATAACATCATGGGCTCGGAATTCTCGTTCCAGCTGCACGCGCACCACGGTTACGGCGCGTACATCTGCGGCGAGGAAACGGCGCTGCTCGAGTCGCTCGAAGGCAAGAAGGGCCAGCCGCGCTTCAAGCCGCCGTTCCCGGCGAGCTTCGGCGTGTACGGCAAGCCGACCACGATCAACAACACCGAGACGTTCGCCGCGGTGCCGTTCCTGCTGTCCATCGGGCCGCAGAATTACCTCGAGATCGGCAAGCCGAACAACGGCGGCACGAAGATTTTCTCGGTGTCGGGCGACGTCGAGCGTCCGGGCAACTACGAAGTGCCGCTCGGCACGCCGTTCGCGACGCTGATGGAGCTCGCCGGCGGGATGCGCGGCGGCAAGAAGATTAAGGCCGTGATTCCGGGCGGTTCGTCGGCGCCGGTGATCCCGGGCGACATCATGATGCAGACGGATCTCGACTACGATTCGATCGCGAAGGCGGGCTCGATGCTCGGTTCCGGTGCGGTGATCGTGATGGACGAGACGCGCTGCATGGTGCGCTCGCTGCTGCGCCTGTCGTACTTCTACTACGAGGAATCGTGCGGCCAGTGCACGCCGTGCCGTGAAGGCACCGGCTGGCTGTATCGCGTCGTGAACCGTATCGAGCACGGCGAAGGGCGCCAGGAAGATCTGGACCTGCTGAACTCGGTGGCCGAGAACATCATGGGCCGCACGATCTGCGCGCTCGGCGATGCGGCGGCGATGCCGGTGCGCGGGATGCTCAAGCACTACTGGGACGAATTCGCGTACCACGTCGAGCACAAGCATTGCATGGTCGGCGGCCACGCGCCGCATGTGGCTTCGGCTGCGGCGGCCTGAAGCGAAACACCCGGTTGCGGAATTTGAGCGCACGGTCGGGCAAACGCGCGAACGGGCGGAAATAGGTTAAGGACCATTCACCATCATGGTTGAACTTGAAATAGACGGCAAGAAGGTCGAGGTGCCCGAAGGCAGCATGGTGATCCAGGCTGCGCACAAGGCGGACACGTACATTCCTCACTTCTGCTATCACAAGAAACTGTCGGTCGCGGCCAACTGCCGGATGTGTCTCGTCGAAGTCGAGAAGATGCCGAAGGCCGTGCCGGCCTGCGCGACCCCCGTGTCGGCCGGCATGATCGTCCATACGCAATCCGACAAGGCCGTGAAGGCGCAGCAGTCGGTGATGGAATTCCTCCTCATCAACCATCCGCTCGACTGCCCGATCTGCGATCAGGGCGGCGAATGCCAGTTGCAGGATCTGGCGGTCGGCTACGGCAAGTCGTCGTCGCGCTACTCGGAAGAAAAGCGCGTGGTGTTCCACAAGAACGTGGGCCCGCTGATCTCGATGGAAGAAATGTCGCGCTGCATCCACTGCACGCGCTGCGTCCGCTTCGGCCAGGAAGTCGCCGGCGTGATGGAGTTCGGCATGCTGGGCCGCGGCGAGCATTCGGAAATCACGACGTTCGTCGGCAAGACGGTCGACTCCGAAATGTCGGGCAACATGATCGACCTGTGCCCGGTCGGCGCGCTGACCAGCAAGCCGTTCCGCTACAGCGCCCGTACGTGGGAACTGTCGCGCCGCAAGTCCGTGAGCCCGCACGATTCCGTCGGCGCGAACCTCGTCGTGCAGGTGAAGAACAACCGCGTGATGCGTGTGCTGCCGTTCGAGAACGAGGCCATCAACGAATGCTGGATCTCGGACAAGGACCGCTTCTCGTATGAAGGCCTCAACGGCGAAGAGCGCCTGACGAAGCCGATGCTGAAGCAGGGCGGCCAGTGGATCGAAACCGACTGGCAGACCGCGCTCGAATACGTCGCGAAGGGCCTGAAGGGCATCGCCGCGGATCACGGCGCGAACGCGCTGGCGATGCTCGCGAGCGCGCACAGCACCGCGGAAGAGCTGTTCCTCGTGAAGCAGCTCGCCAGCGAACTGAAAACGCCGAACGTCGACTTCCGTCTGCGTCAGCAGGATTTCTCGGCGCCGGTTCAGGGCGCACCGTGGCTCGGCATGCCGATCGCCGATCTGTCGAACGTCGACGCCGCGTTCGTCGTCGGTTCGTTCCTGCGCCGCGACCATCCGCTGTTCGCATCGCGCCTGCGTCAGGCGGCGAAGAACGGCGCGAAGCTGCACTTCCTGCACGCGACCGGTGACGATTCGCTGATCCCGACCGCGCAACGCATCGTCGCCGCGCCGTCCGCATGGCTCGACGAGCTGGCCGGCATCGCCGCGGCCGTCGCGCAACTGCGCGGCGTCGCGCTGCCCGACGCGCTGGCTGGCGTCACCGCATCGCCGGCCGCGCAAGCCGTCGCGCAGTCGCTCGCGAACGGCGAACGCCGCGCGGTGCTGCTCGGCAACGTGGCGGTCCGTCATCCGCAATTCGCGAAGCTGCACGCCGTCGCGCAGTGGATCGCCGAGAACACCGGCGCCACGTTCGGCTTCCTGACGGAAGCGGCGAACACGGTCGGCGCACACGTCGTCGGCGCACTGCCGGGCGAAGGCGGCCTGAACGCACGCGAGGCGTTCGCGCAGCCGCGCAAGGGCTATTTGCTGCTGAACGTCGAACCGGAATTCGATACCGCCGATCCGGCGCAGGCGATTGCCGCGCTGAACCAGGCGGAGATGGTCGTCGTGATGTCGCCGTTCAAGCACGGCCTCGACTACGCCGACGTGCTGCTGCCGGTTGCGCCGTTCACCGAAACGGCCGGGACGTTCGTCAACGCGGAAGGCACCGTGCAGAGCTTCAACGGCGTCGTGCGCCCGCTCGGCGACACGCGTCCGGCCTGGAAGGTGCTGCGCGTGCTCGGCAGCCTGCTCGGCCTGCCGAACTTCGAATACGAGACCGCGGAAGAAGTGCGTGTCGCCGCGCTCGGCGAAGCCGGCGTCGCGGGCCGCCTGTCGAACCAGACGTCGGTCGCGCCGGCCCGTGCCGCGGCGAATGCCGCGAACGGCGGTTTCGAGCGCCTGGCCGACGTGCCGATCTATCACGCCGACGCACTCGTGCGCCGCGCAGGTGCGCTGCACCTGACGGCCGCCGCGAAGGCGGCGAACGCCGCGGCCCTGCCGGCCGCGCTGTTCGACAAGCTGGGCTTGAAGGAAGGCGACGCCGTGCGCGTGCGCCAGGGCGAGCGTGCGGTGCAGTTGCCGGCCGTGCGCGACGCGAATCTTGCGGAGACGGTCGTTCGCGTGTCGGCGGCGACGCCTGCCGGCGCGGCGCTCGGCAGCCTGTCCGGTGAACTGGTGGTGGAGAAGGCGTAAATGAGCTTGTTCGATACGATCAACGCGGGCGGGGCCGAGCTTCTCGGCTTCGCGTGGCCGACGGTGTGGGCAGTCGTGCGCATCCTCGTCGTCTCCGTCGTCATCCTGCTGTGCGTCGCGTACCTGATTCTGTGGGAACGCAAGCTGATCGGCTGGATGCACGTGCGTCTCGGCCCGAACCGCGTCGGCCCCGGCGGCCTGCTGCAGCCGATCGCCGACGTGCTGAAGCTGCTGCTGAAGGAAGTCATTCAGCCGAGCGCCGCCAGCCGCTGGCTGTACCTGATCGCACCGGTGATGACCGTCGTGCCGGCGTTCGCCGTGTGGGCCGTGATTCCGTTCCAGGCGGAAGCCGTGCTCGCGAACGTGAACGCGGGCCTGCTGTACGCGATGGCGATCTCGTCGATCGGCGTGTACGCGGTGATTCTCGCCGGCTGGGCGTCGAACTCGAAGTACGCGTTCCTCGGCGCGATGCGCGCCGCGGCGCAGATGGTGTCGTACGAAATCTCGATGGGTTTCGCGCTGGTGCTCGTGCTGATGACGGCCGGCAGCCTGAACCTGTCGGAAATCGTCGGTTCGCAACAGCACGGCTTCTTCGCCGGCCACGGCGTGAACTTCCTGTCGTGGAACTGGCTGCCGCTGCTGCCGGCGTTCGTCGTCTACTTCATCTCGGGCATCGCCGAAACGAACCGTCACCCGTTCGACGTGGTGGAAGGGGAGTCGGAGATCGTCGCGGGTCACATGATCGATTACTCGGGCATGGCGTTCGCGCTGTTCTTCCTCGCCGAGTACATCAACATGATCGTGATCTCGGCGCTGGCCGCGACGCTGTTCCTCGGCGGCTGGGATGCACCGTTCGAATTCCTGTCGTTCATCCCGGGCATCTTCTGGCTCGTGCTGAAGGTCTTCGCGCTGCTGTCGGTGTTCATCTGGGTGCGCGCGACGTTCCCGCGCTACCGTTACGACCAGATCATGCGTCTGGGCTGGAAGGTGTTCCTGCCCGTCACGGTGGTCTGGGTGATCGTGGTCGGCTTCTGGATGATGTCGCCGCTGAACATCTGGGCGAAGTAAGGACGAAATCATGACGGCTATCCAACACTTCTTTAAGACCTTCTTCCTGACCGAGCTGCTGAAGGGGCTCGCGCTGACCGGTCGTTACACGTTCAAGCGCAAGTTCACCGTGCAGTTCCCGGAAGAGAAGACCCCGATTTCGCCGCGTTTCCGCGGGCTGCATGCACTGCGCCGCTATGAAAACGGCGAAGAGCGCTGCATCGCGTGCAAGCTGTGCGAGGCCGTGTGCCCCGCGCTGGCGATCACGATCGAATCGGAAACGCGCGCCGACAACACGCGCCGCACGACGCGCTACGACATCGACCTGACGAAGTGCATCTTCTGCGGTTTCTGCGAAGAGAGCTGCCCGGTCGATTCGATCGTTGAGACGCAGATTCTCGAGTACCACGGCGAAAAGCGCGGCGACCTGTATTTCACGAAGGATATGCTGCTCGCGGTGGGCGATCGCTACGAGAAGGACATCGCAGCGGCGAAGGCTGCCGACGCGCCGTATCGTTGATTGTGTTTGCAGTGCCGGCCCGGCATGAACGGGCCGAGCCGCCGCGACGGGTGCGGGCGTTCCGCAAGCCGCGCCTGACTATGGCCTAACGATGAACCGGTAATCATGGAATTCACGACCGTACTGTTCTACATCTTCGCGCTGCTCCTGGTGGTATCAGGGCTGAAGGTGATCACTTCGCGCAACCCGGTGGCGTCTGCGCTTTTCCTTGTGCTGGCGTTCTTCAACGCCGCTGCGATCTGGATGCTGCTGGAAGCCGAGTTCCTCGCGATCCTGCTGGTTCTGGTCTACGTGGGCGCGGTGATGGTGCTGTTCCTGTTCGTCGTGATGATGCTGGACATCAACATCGACTACCTGCGCCGCGACTTCAAGCGCTTCGTACCGATGGCGACCGTGGTCGGCGCGATCATCGTGATCGAAACCGCGCTGATCCTGTGGCGCGGCTACGGCGACACGCATACCGTACATGCGATGGCGACGGGCGAGATGGCCACTTGGTCGAATACGCGCCTGATCGGCAAGGTGATCTACACCGACTACATCTTCGCGTTCGAAATCGCCGGTCTCGTGCTGCTGGTCGCGATCATTGCCGCGATCGGGCTGACCGAGCGCAAGGGCAAGGACAGCAAGCGCCAGCGCGTGTCGGATCAGGTCAAGGTGCGCCGCAACGACCGCGTGCGCCTCGTGAAGATGGAAGCGGACAAGCCGCTGCCGGAAACGGCGCAGAGCGAAGCCGGTTCGGGCACCAACGGCTAAGCGGAGGAAAAGAAAACCATGCTGACCCTTGCTCACTACCTTGTGCTCGGCGCGATCCTGTTCGCGATCGCGATCGTCGGGATCTTCCTGAACCGCCGCAACGTCATCATCATCCTGATGTCGATCGAACTGATGCTGCTGGCGGTGAACACCAACTTCGTCGCGTTCTCGCATTACCTCGGCGACGTGCACGGCCAGATCTTCGTGTTCTTCGTGCTGACCGTCGCCGCAGCGGAAGCCGCGATCGGCCTCGCGATTCTGGTGACCCTGTTCCGTAAGCTCGACACGATCAATGTCGAGGATCTCGATCAGCTCAAAGGTTAATTTCAGGCAACGCTGTTATGTCAACGACACTCAATGAAAACCTGCTGCTGGCGATTCCGCTCGCTCCGCTGGCCGGCTCGCTGATTGCGGGGCTGTTCGGGAACGCAGTCGGGCGCAAGGGCGCACACCGGATCACGATCCTCGGCGTATTGATCGCGTTCCTTCTGTCGGCGAAAGTCTTCTTCGACGTGATGGGCGGCGCAAGTTTCAACGCGACCGTCTACGAATGGATGAACGTCGGTTCGCTGAAGCTCGAAGTCGGCTTCCTCGTCGATTCGCTGACCGCGATGATGATGGTCGTCGTGACCTTCGTCTCGCTGATGGTGCACGTGTACACGATCGGCTACATGGCGGAAGAAGACGGCTACCAGCGCTTCTTCTCGTACATCTCGCTGTTCACGTTCTCGATGCTGATGCTCGTGATGAGCAACAACTTCCTGCAGCTGTTCTTCGGCTGGGAAGCGGTGGGTCTGGTGTCGTACCTGCTGATCGGCTTCTACTTCACGCGTGAGAGCGCGATCTACGCGAACATGAAGGCGTTCCTCGTGAACCGCGTGGGCGACTTCGGCTTCCTGCTCGGCATCGGCCTGCTGCTCGCGTTCGCCGGCTCGATGAACTACGGCGAAGTGTTCGCGAAGCGCGCGGAACTCGCGAGCCTGCACTTCCCGGGCACCGACTGGGGCTTGCTGACCGTCGCCTGTATCTGCCTGTTCATCGGCGCGATGGGTAAATCGGCGCAGTTCCCGCTGCACGTGTGGCTGCCGGACTCGATGGAAGGCCCGACCCCGATCTCGGCGCTGATTCACGCGGCGACGATGGTCACGGCCGGCATCTTCATGGTGTCGCGCATGTCGCCGCTGTTCGAGCTGTCGGATACCGCGCTGTCGTTCATCACGGTGATCGGCGCGATCACGGCGCTCTTCATGGGCTTCCTCGGCATCGTCCAGAACGACATCAAGCGCGTGGTCGCGTATTCGACGCTGTCGCAGCTCGGTTACATGACCGTCGCGCTCGGCGTGTCCGCTTACCCGGTCGCCGTGTTCCACCTGATGACGCACGCGTTCTTCAAGGCGCTGCTGTTCCTCGGCGCCGGCTCGGTCATCATGGGCATGCACCACGACCAGGACATGCGCAACATGGGCGGTCTGCGCAAGTACATGCCGATCACGTGGATCACGTCGCTCGTCGGTTCGCTCGCGCTGATCGGCACGCCGTTCTTCTCGGGCTTCTACTCGAAGGACTCGATCATCGACGCGGTGAAGCTGTCGCACCTGCCGGGTTCGGGTTTCGCGTACTTCGCGGTCGTCGCGAGCGTGTTCGTCACGGCGCTGTACTCGTTCCGCATGTACTTCCTGGTGTTCCACGGCGAAGAACGTTTCCGTCAGCCGAAGCATCCGGAATCGCCGATGGGCATGGCCGCCGCACATGGCCACGACGATCACGGCCATGGCCACGACCACGGTCATGACGACCACGCGCACGAGCCGCACGAGACCCCGTGGGTCGTGTGGGTGCCGCTGGTCCTGCTGGCGATCCCGTCGGTGATCATCGGCGCGATCGCGATCAGCCCGATGCTGTTCGGCGATTTCTTCCAGCATGGCGTCGCATTCGACAAGGTGATCTTCATCGGCGAAAACCACCCGGCGCTGGCCGAGATGGCCGAAGAATTCCACGGCTGGGTCGGCATGGGCCTGCACTCGGTGTCGGGCCTGCCGGTGTGGCTCGCGCTCGCCGGTGTGGTCGTCGCGTGGTTCCTGTACCTGAAGCGTCCGGAGCTGCCGGCGTCGATCCGCCGCGCGTTCGGCCCGATCTACACGCTGCTGGACAACAAGTACTACCTGGACAAGATCAACGAAGTGGTGTTCGCCCGCGGTTCGGTGGCGATCGGCCGCGGCCTGTGGAAGGAGGGCGACGTCGTGGTGATCGACGGCCTCGTCAACGGCAGCGCCCGGTTCATCGGCTGGTTCGCCGGCGTGATCCGCTTCCTCCAATCCGGTTACATCTATCACTACGCGTTCGCCATGATCATCGGCATGCTGGGGCTCCTGACCCTGTTTGTAACGCTCGGCGGCAAATAAGGCGGGGAGACAACACTAATGCACGCTTTTCCGATTCTCAGTACCGCGATCTGGCTGCCGATCGTTTTCGGCCTCCTCGTGCTGGCGGTGGGTAACGACAAAAATCCGGGGACGGCCCGCTGGGTCGCCCTGATCGGCGCGCTGCTCGGCCTCGCGGTCACGATCCCGCTGATCACGGGCTTCGACTCGAGCACGGCTGCGCTGCAGTTCGTCGAGAAGTCGACCTGGATCGAACGCTTCGACATCGCGTATCACCTCGGCGTCGACGGCATCTCGATGTGGTTCGTCGTGCTGACCGCGCTGATCACGGTGATCGTCGTGATCGCCGCGTGGGAGGTGATCACCGAAAACGTCGCGCAGTACCTCGCGGCGTTCCTGATCCTGTCCGGGATCATGATCGGCGTGTTCTCGGCGGCGGACGGCCTGCTGTTCTACGTGTTCTTCGAGGCGACCCTGATCCCGATGTACATCATCATCGGCGTGTGGGGCGGCCCGAACCGCGTGTATGCGGCGTTCAAGTTCTTCCTGTACACGCTGGCCGGTTCGCTGCTGATGCTGGTCGCGCTGATCTACCTGTACACGCAGACCCACTCGTTCGACCTCGCGACGTGGCAGAACGCGAAGATCGCGATGACGCCGCAGATCCTGCTGTTCATTGCATTCTTCCTCGCGTTCGCGGTGAAGGTGCCGATGTGGCCGGTGCACACGTGGCTGCCGGACGCGCACGTGGAAGCGCCGACGGGCGGCTCGGTCGTGCTGGCGGCGATCATGCTGAAGCTCGGCGCCTACGGTTTCCTGCGCTTCTCGCTGCCGATCACGCCTGACGCGAGCCACTTCCTGGCGCCCGTCGTGATCACGCTGTCGCTGATCGCGGTGATCTACATCGGCCTCGTCGCGATGGTGCAGGCCGACATGAAGAAGCTGGTCGCGTATTCGTCGATCGCGCACATGGGCTTCGTCACGCTCGGCTTCTTCATCTTCAACCAGCTCGGCGTCGAAGGCGCGATCATCCAGATGATCTCGCACGGCTTCGTGTCGGGCGCGATGTTCCTCTGCATCGGCGTGCTGTACGACCGCGTGCACTCGCGCCAGATCGCCGATTACGGCGGCGTCGTGAACGTGATGCCGAAGTTCGCGGCATTCGCGATGCTGTTCTCGATGGCCAACTGCGGCCTGCCGGGTACGTCGGGTTTCGTCGGCGAGTTCATGGTGATTCTCGCGGCCGTCCAGTACAACTTCTGGATCGCCTTCGGAGCGGCGTTCACGCTGATCCTCGGCGCGACCTACACGCTGTGGATGTACAAGCGCGTGTACTTCGGCGCGGTCGCGAACGATCACGTCGCCAAGCTGAAGGACATCGGCCGTCGCGAATTCCTGATGCTGGCCGTGCTTGCCGCGTTCACGCTGCTGATGGGCCTGTATCCGAAGCCTTTCACCGACGTGATGCACGTTTCCGTGGAAAACCTCCTCTCCCACGTCGCGCAGTCGAAGCTGCCGCTGGCCCAGTAATCGCGAGCGGAGGAACTCAAGATCATGCAAAACGCCTCTATGAATGTTCTGTTGCCTGACGCGCTGGTGATGGCCGCCATCGTCGTCGCATGGCTGAACGACACCTTTACCGGTGCTTCCGGCCGCCGCCTGACCTATCTGATCGCGGTCGTCTCGTCGGTCGTCGCCGGCGTGTGGTTCTCGGTCCAGGCGCTCGACCCGCAGCAGTACTACTTCTTCTCGAAGATGGTCGTCGTCGACTCGTTCGCGAGCACGATGAAGGCTGTCGTGTCGTTCGGTTTCGCGGTCTCGCTCGTCTATTCGCGCAAGTACCTCGAGGATCGCGACATGTTCCGCGGCGACGTGTTCCTGCTCGGCATGTTCTCGCTGCTCGGTCAGCTGGTCATGGTGTCGGGCAACAACTTCCTGACGCTGTACCTCGGCCTCGAACTGATGTCGCTGTCGCTGTACGCGGTCATCGCGCTGCGTCGCGATGCCGCGCAGTCGAGCGAAGCGGCGATGAAGTACTACGTGCTGGGCGCGCTCGCGTCGGGCTTCGTGCTGTACGGCATCTCGATGCTGTATGGCGCGACCGGCTCGCTCGAGCTGGGCGAGGTGTACAAGGCGGTTAGCGGCAACACCGACGCCGCCGTGCTGATGTTCGGCGTGGTCTTTATCGTCGCCGGTATCGCGTTCAAGCTCGGCGCCGTGCCGTTCCACATGTGGGTGCCGGACGTCTACCAGGGCGCACCGACCGCGATGACGCTGTTCGTCGGCGGCGGCCCGAAGGTGGCCGCGTTCGCGTGGGGCCTGCGCTTCCTGGTGATGGGCCTGCTGCCGCTCGCACAGAACTGGCAGACCGCGCTCGTGATCCTCGCCGCGCTGTCGCTGATCGTCGGCAACATCACCGGTATCGTCCAGCGCAACATCAAGCGGATGCTCGCGTACTCGGCGATCTCGAACATGGGCTTCGTGCTGCTCGGCCTGCTCGCGGGCATCGTGAAGGGCGACGCGGCGGCACCGGCGAATGCGTACAGCTCTGCGATGTTCTATGCGATCGTCTACCTGATCACGACGCTCGGCTCGTTCGGCGTGGTGATGCTGCTCGCGCGCCGCGATTTCGAAGCGGAAACGATCGACGACTTCAAGGGCCTCAATAAACGCAGCCCGGTGTTCGCGTTCGTGATGATGGTCATGATGTTCTCGCTGGCCGGCATCCCGCCGACCGTCGGCTTCTACGCGAAGCTCGCCGTGCTCGAGGCGACCGTCAACGCGGGTCTCACGTGGCTGGCCGTGCTGGCCGTGATCACGTCGCTGTTCGGCGCGTTCTACTACCTGCGCATCGTGAAGCTGATGTACTTCGATGCCCCGCAGGATTCGACGCCGATCTCGGGCGATTTCTGCAAGCGCACGATCCTCGTGCTGAACGGCCTGGCGGTCGTCGTGCTCGGCCTGATTCCGAGCCCGCTGCTGACCGCCTGCCTGCAGGCAATCCGTCACACGCTGCCGCTGTAATGTCGGCAGCCGGCTGGTTCATCGTGCTGTTGGCGCTCGTCTGCGCCAACCTGCCGTTCCTGAACCAACGCCTCTTCGCCATCGTGCCGTTCGGCGCGACCAAGAAGAACGCGTGGGTGCGGATCGGCGAGCTGATCGTGCTGTACTTCATCGTCGGTGCGCTCGGCTTCTGGCTCGAGTCGCGCGCCGGCAACCGCTTCGAACAGGGCTGGCAGTTTTACGCGATCACGTTCAGTCTCTTCGTCGTGTTCGCGTTTCCCGGCTTCACGTTCCAGTATCTCGTCAAACGACGCTGACGGCTTCGGCCGTCCGTCGTGCTCATTCAGGAGCCGCCGATGGCCGAACTACCCAATCACGACGCCGCACTGACCGAAACCTGCCTCGAGAGCGAGGCGATCTTCGAAGGCGCGTTCCTCAAGCTCAAGCGCGACACCGTCCGCCTGCCGGACGGCAAGAAGGCCACGCGCGAATACGTGCAGCACCCGGGCGCGGTGATGGTGATTCCGCTGTTCGACGACGGCCGCGTGCTGATGGAGAGCCAGTTCCGCTATCCGATCGGCAAGGTGATGGCCGAATTCCCGGCCGGCAAGCTCGATCCGAACGAAGGTGCGCTCGCGTGCGCGGCGCGCGAACTGCGCGAGGAGACGGGCTACACGGCGCGCGAATACGTATTTCTGGCCCGCATTCATCCGATCATTTCCTATTCGACCGAATTCATCGATCTGTACCTCGCGCGCGGGCTCACGGCCGGCGAGCGCAAGCTCGACGAAGGCGAATTTCTCGAAACCTTCACCGCGACGCTGGCCGACCTGCAGGAATGGGTGCGCACCGGCCAGATCTCCGACGTCAAGACGATCATCGGCACGATGTGGCTCGACAAGGTGCTGTCCGGTACGTGGCCGCTCGGGCCGGTCGTCACGCCCTGAGCACGGCGTCAGCGGCGGGCGGGGCGCCGCGTTACAATCCGGTGACGCGGCGCGTTCGTGCCGCGCGATCGGGATTTAGCACGACCGTTCACAAAACCGCTTTTTGCGCTACACTCGTCACACGCCCTGATTCAGCATGAAGGTCCTCGATTTACAGTGCCCGCACGGTCATCGGTTCGAAGGCTGGTTCGCTTCCGCCGATGAATTCGAAGCGCAGTTGTCCCGCAAGCTGGTCGAATGCCCGGTGTGCGGAACGACGGAGATCAACCGGATGCCGTCCGCGCCGCGCCTGAACCTGTCGGGCGCGACGCAGGCGCAGCCGGCCGATCCCCGTGCGCTGCAGGCGCAGGTGATGCGCGCGCTGCGCGAGGTGCTGGAGAAGACCGAGAACGTGGGCGAGCGCTTCGCCGAGGAAGCGCGGCGCATCCATTACAACGAGGCGCCCGCACGCAGCATTCGCGGCGTCACGACGCCGGAGGATGCGCAGTCCTTGGTCGAAGAAGGCATCGACGTGATGCCGCTGCCGATTCCTGCCGCGCTGAAAGAACCGCTGCAATGACGTACGCAGTGTGTCCTTGGCCGGGCCGGACGGCCGCGGCGAGGAGACACTGCGCATGGATCTGGATTATTCCCCCGCCGACGACGCGTTCCGCGCCGACGTTCGCGCCTGGCTCGAGGCCAACCTGCCTCACGCACTGCGCGCCAAGGTACTCGATCACAAACGACTCGACCGTGAGGATTTCGCGAGCTGGCACCGGATTCTGGGCCAGCGCGGCTGGTCCGCGCCCGCCTGGCCGGTCGAATACGGCGGCCCGGGCTGGAACGCGACGCAGCGGCACATCTGGGACGAGGAGTGCGCGCGGATCGGTGCGCCGACCGTGCTGCCGTTCGGGGTGTCGATGGTCGCGCCGGTCCTGATGAAATACGGCAGCGAAGCGCAGAAGCGCCACTATCTGCCGCGTATTCTCGACGGCTCGGACTGGTGGTGCCAGGGTTACTCGGAGCCGGGTTCCGGGTCCGACCTCGCGTCGCTGCGCACGCGCGCCGAGCGCCACGGCGATCACTACGTCGTGAACGGCCAGAAGACCTGGACCACGCTCGGCCAGTACGCCGACATGATGTTCTGCCTCGTGCGCACCGATCCGGCCGCGAAGAAGCAGGAAGGCATCTCGTTCCTGCTGATCGACATGAAGACGCCCGGCATCACGGTGCGCCCGATCGTGATGCTCGACGAGGACCACGAGGTCAACGAGGTGTTCTTCGAGGACGTGAAGGTGCCGGTCGAGAACCTCGTCGGCGACGAGAACCGCGGCTGGACCTACGCGAAATACCTGCTCGGCCACGAGCGCACCGGCATCGCGCGTGTCGGCGCGTCGAAGCGGGAGCTCGCATTCCTGAAGCGCGTCGCATCGAACCAGCGCAAGAACGGCAAGCCGTTGCTCGCCGATCCCGTGTTCGCCGCGAAGGTCGCGGCGCTCGAAGTCGAGCTGATGGCGCTGGAAGTGACGGTGCTGCGCGTCGTCAGCCGCGAGACGAGCGGCAAGGGGCCCGGCCCCGAGGCGTCGATGCTGAAGATCAAGGGCACCGAGGTGCAGCAGGCGCTCACCGAGCTGATGGTCGAAGCGATCGGCCCGCTGGCCGCCCCGTTCGACGTGCCGTTCCTCGACGGCGAGCGCGAGCACAGCATCGCGGGCGACGACGATGCGGCGCCGCTTGCCGCGTACTACTTCAATTACCGGAAGACGTCGATCTACGGCGGTTCGAACGAGATCCAGAAGAACATCATCGCGCAGATGATTCTGGGGCTGTGATCAGGGAACGGAGACAACCATGGATTTCAGCTTTACCGATGAGCAGCAGCAGTTCGCCGACGCGCTGCGCCGGTATCTCGGCGAGCAATACGGCTTCGAAGCGCGCCAGGCGATCGTGCACAGCGATACCGGTGTGTCGGACGCGCAGTGGAGCGCATTCACCGAACTGGGCTTGACCGCGTTGCCCGTGCCCGACGCACAGGGCGGCTTCGGCGGTGGGCCGGTCGACATGCTGGTCGTGATGCAGGCGCTCGGCCGCGCGCTCGTGATCGAGCCGTACTGGGCCACGGCGGTTGGCGTCGAGGCGTTGCGGATCGCCGGCTCCGGCACGGGTGACGATGCCGCGCTGCTGGAGGCGGTCGCGCAGGGGCACAAGCGCGTGGCGGTCGCGTTCCACGAACCCCACGCGCGCTATGACCTGTACGAACTCGACACGCACGCGCGCGAGCAGGGCGGCACGTACCGGCTGACCGGCACCAAGTCGGTGGTGCAGCACGGCGCGCAAGCGCATGTGTGGATCGTACCCGCACGGGTCGACGACGGCGGCATCGGCCTCTTCGTCGTCGAACGCGATGCGGCCAATGCGAAGGTAGTCGACTACCGGACCATCGACGGCCAGCGTGCCGCGACGATCACGTTCGACGACACGCCGGGCCGACTGCTGACGGGCCGGGCGCGCGACGCCGCGGCACTCGAGCAGATCGCCGATTACGCGACCTTCCTGCTGTGCGCGGAAGCGGTCGGCGCACTTGACGAACTGAATCGCGCGACGGTCGAATACACGAAGACGCGCGAGCAGTTCGGCGTGCCGATCGCGCGTTTCCAGGCGCTGCAGCACCGGATGGTCGACATGCTGATTCATGCAGAGCAGGCGCGTTCGCTGACTTATCTCGCGGCGGTGCGCTATGCGAACGGCGACGCCGACGCGCGGCGCAAGGCCGTGTCGGCCGCGAAGGCGCGGGTCGGTGCGGCCGCGCGCTTCGTCGGCCAGCAGGCGGTCCAGCTGCACGGCGGCATGGGCGTGACCAACGAGGTGGCCGCCGCGCACCTGTTCAAGCGGCTGTCGATCATCGAGACGACGCTCGGCGATACCGATCATCATCTCGCCCGCATCGCGGCGCTGCCCGATTTCGCGCAGACCGACGTAGCATGACGGCGACGCGCGAGCGCGCCAGACAAGGAGACTCATCAGTGGGCATCAGTTACGAAGATCTGGTGGTCGGCAGCACCACCGAAGTGGGCCGCTACACGTTCGAGGCCGACGACATCAAGACGTTCGCGAGGCGCTACGATCCGCAGCCGTTCCATGTCGACGAGGAAGCGGGAAAGGCCTCGCATTTCGGCGGACTCGTCGCGAGCGGCTGGCATACGTGCTCGGTATTCATGAGCCTGCTGGTCCAGAAGCTCGGGCCGGATTCGACCAGCATGGGCTCGCCGGGCATCGATTCGATCCGCTGGCTGAAGCCGGTGCGCGCCGGCGACACGATCACGATGTACCAGAAGGTGCACGACAAACGCGTGTCGGAAAGCAAGCCCGACCGCGGCATCGTGTCGACGGAATGGATCGGCGTGAACGAAGCCGGCGAGACGGTGATCTCCGTGCACACCAAGGTGATTTTCGGGCTGCGCCATCCGGGGGGCGCGAATCCATGATCGACGTGACCTTGCCGCTGATCGCCTCCGCGCAGGCGCTGCAGGCGCGGATCGGCGCGGAACCGCTCGCGAGCGGCTGGATCGAGATCGACCAGCCGCGCGTCGATGGTTTCGCCGACGCGACCGGCGATCATCAATGGATTCACGTCGACCCCGAACGCGCGCGGCGCGAGTCGCCGTTCGGCGGGCCGATCGCGCACGGGTTCCTGACGCTGTCGCTGATTCCGGCGTTGATGACCGACGCGATGCGCTTCGAGCAGAAGATGGGCGTGAACTACGGGCTGAACCGCGTGCGGTTCTTGAAGCCGGTGCCGGTCGGGGCGCGCGCGCGTGCGCTGTTCGCGGTGAAGGAGACCGCGGACGCCGCGCGCGGCGGCATCCAGGTGACGTGGTCGGTATCGGTGCAGGTCGAGCACCCCGACGCGCCGCTGCCGGTATGCGCGGCGGAGTTCATCACACTGCATTACTTCTGAAGCACGGAGCGGCATGCACGGAGGCCGCTCCGTCCACCACGTGCGGGTCAGTGCTTCGCGCATTGCGTTGCGCCGAACAGCACCTCGCGTGCCTTGTCGTCCTGCAGCGCCTTGCGCATCGACGCGCGCACCTCGATGCCGCGCTGCACGGCCGGTCGCGCGGCGATCGCCTCGTGCCAGCGCTTCACGTTCGGCCACTCGTCCGGCACGATGCCCTGGTTTTGCCACGAGCGCGTCCACGGGAACGTTGCGATGTCCGCGATCGTGTACGTGCGGCCCGCGAGATACTCGGATTCCGGATGGAGGCGCGTGCCGTGGCGTGCGACGCGGCGGATCAGCGTTTGTAGCGCGGCTGGCGCTTCTCCAGAAACGCGGTGATGCCTTCGAGCCCGTCCGCATGATGCAGCGACGCGACGAAATGATCGCGCTCGGTGACGAGGTGCGCGTCCAGCGGTTGCGCGGTGGCGTCGTCGAGCAGCGACTTGATGCGCGTGAGCGCATTCGGCGAGATGTCGGCGAGCGCGTCGGCCCGGGCCAGTGCGTCGCTGAGCGCCGTGCCGGGCGCGGCGAGCCGATTGACCACGCCGAGTGCATGCAGGCGTTCCGCGGAAACCGGCGTGCCTTCGAACAGGATCTCGGCTGCGATCGCACGCGGCAGCGCGCGGGCGAGAAACCACGAGCCGCCGCCGTCGGGCGTCAGGCCGACGCGCGCATACGACATCACGAATTTCGCATCGTGTGCGGCGACGATCAGGTCGCACGCGAGCGCGAGCGAGAAGCCCGCGCCGGCCGCCGCGCCTTCGACGGCCGCGATCACCGGCTTCGTCGACGCGCGGATCGCCGTGACCCATGCCGCGAGCTGATCGATGCTGTCGGCCTGGAAGGACGGATCCTTCGAGCGATTCTCGAGCAGCCGGTTCAGGTTGCCGCCCGCGCAGAAGAAACGATCGGCGCCCGTCAGCACGACGGCGCGAATCGCCGGATCGCGCTCGGCGGTGGCGAGCGCTTCGATGCCGGCCGCGTACATGTCGGGATGCAGCGCGTTGCGCGCGCCGGGATTGGACAGCGTGAGGACGAGCGTCGAATCGCTCTCGGGCGGACGCGAGGCCAGCAGTTCAGCACTCATGCGAGCGTGTCTCCATCGGATGGCGCGGCGGCGACGCCGCGTGTGTCGCGCGGGCAGGCGTGGCCGACGCCGCAGCGGAGGTAATGTTGTCGTGACGAACGCACGACTTGCTTTAGACTAGCACGGCCGTGCTTTTCAGCGCGATGAATCCCGATGTGGCCGGTTTCGATGCGGCCGCGTTTCAGCAAGGAAGGAGACACCGATGCTACAGCTGTGCGGTATTCCGTTGTCCAACTATTACAACAAGGTGAAGTTCGTCCTGCTCGAGCATGACATTCCGTTTGAGGAAGCGATGTGCGGTTTCCCGATCAGCGATCCGGCGCAGCTTGCCGATTCGCCGCTCGGCAAGATTCCGTTCCTGAGGACCGAAGAGGGCGCGCTGTTCGAGTCGCAGGCGATCATCGAATACCTGGCGGCGCGCTATCCCGAGAAAGGCATTTTCCCCGCGAACCCGTTCGCGGCGGCGAAGGTGCGCGAACTCGTCGAGACGCTCGAGCTGTATCTCGAATGGATGGCGCGCGAGGTGTACACGGAAGCGTTTTTCGGCGGCAAGGTGAGCGACGGGACGAAGGCGCACGTCGAGAAGCGCCTGCCGCGCGCGATCGATGCATTCAAGCAGATGACGCGGTTTTCGCCGTATGTGCTCGGCGAATCGTTCGGCTTGGCGGACATCGCCGCGTGGGTTCATCTGCCGGTCGTCGGCATGGCGACGAAGGCCGTCTTCGGGCGCGACTTCCTGCTCGATGCCGGCATCGACTGGAAGGCGCATGCAAAGACGGTGGGAGAACGCCCGGCCGCGCAACGCGTGGCAGCCGAGCGCAAGGCGTATGTCGAAGCGGCGAACGTCGTGCGTTCGTAAGCGTTTCTGACAGGCGGCGTACGGCCGCCCGTCCGGGTCTTACAGGCGGGCGAGCCGTTCGAGCGCGGATGCGAGCGTGCTTTCCTGCTTCGCGAAGCAGAAGCGCACGACGCCCGATTCGTGCGGCTCGTGATAGAACGCCGACACCGGAATGGCGGCCACGCCGATCTCCGACGTGAGCCATTTCGAGAATTCCGCTTCGGGCAGGTCGCTGATCGCCGAGTAATCGACGCACTGGAAGTACGTACCCGTGCACGGCAGCAACTTGAAGCGCGTGCGCTGGAGGCCGGCCCGGAAGAAGTCGCGCTTGCGCTGATAGAAGCCCGCGAGCGACAGGTACGGCGCCGGGTCGCGCAGGTAGTCGGCGAGCCCGATCTGCATCGGCGTGTTCACCGTGAACACGTTGAACTGGTGGACCTTGCGGAATTCCGCGGTCAGCGCCGCAGGCGCTGCGACGTAACCGACCTTCCAGCCCGTCACGTGATAGGTCTTGCCGAAGCTCGACACGATGAAGCTGCGCGCGGCGAGCTCCGGGTAGCGCGCGACGCTCTCGTGGCGCGCGCCGTCGTAGACCATGTGCTCGTAGACCTCGTCGGACAGGATCAGCACGTTTGTGCCGCGCACGATGTCCTCGAGCTTGCGCATGTCGGCCTCGCGCCACACGGTGCCCGTCGGGTTGTGCGGCGTGTTGATCAGGATCATCCGCGTCTTCGGCGTGATCGCGGCCGCGAGACGGTCGAACGGGATCGTATAGTCGGGCGCGTCCAGCGTGACGAACACGGGCTTGCCGCCGGCAAGCTCGATCGACGGTAGGTAGCTGTCGTAGGTCGGCTCGACGACGATTACTTCATCGCCCGGATGCACCGCGCAGAGGATCGCCGTCAGCAGCGCCTGCGTCGCGCCGGCCGTCACGGTGATTTCGGTGCCCGGATCGTAGCGTCGGCCGTACACCTGCGCGATCTTGTCGGCGATCGCGTCGCGCAGCGGCGCGACGCCGGCCATCGGCGGGTACTGGTTGTGCCCGTTGCGCATCGCGGTGGCGACCGCATCGACGATGCGCGGATCGCAATCGAAATCGGGGAAACCCTGGCCGAGGTTCACCGCGCCTTTTTCGGCGGCAAGCGCGCTCATGACCGTGAAGATCGTCGTGCCGACATTCGGCAGGCGCGACGGGAAAACGGGAGTCGTTGGCATATCTGAAGGAGCGTTCATCGAGACGGTCGAATTCGGGTGGGGGCGTCAGGCCGGCGTCGCCGTGGCGGGCGGCGCGGCGTCGAGCGCGCAGGCTTCCACGAACGGCGCGGGTTGCGCGATCCGGAAACCGAAGTCGCGTGCGGTGCGCTTCGCGAGCTTCAGCAGCGCGCGGTCTTTCGACACGAGCCACTCGGCCTGCGCGGCGTGGGCGAGTTCGAGAAATTTCTGGTCGTCGCGGTCCTTGCACTTCGGCAGCGGCGGCGCGTCGGCGTCGACGGGCGACGGTTCGACGAGGCTCGCGAGCCGGGCGACGGTCGCGAGCGCGGCAGCCTTGTCGATCGCGCGCGACTGGAACTGCGGATAGTCGAGCACGTATTCGAGTTCGGTCAGGCAGCGGCCGTCGATCACGGCGGCCAGCGTGCCGCGCTCCAGCGCGGCACGGATCGGGCGCGTAGCGGGGTCGTCGAAGACGAGGATGTCGATCCAGACGTTCGAGTCGAGCACGACGCGGCGTGCGGCGTGCGGGGCGAGAGAGCGGGTCATTCGTTACAATCGGTGGTTTTCGTCTGACCGCAAGGCACGGCGTGCCAGCGAGCCTCTATGATAATCGTTCTCTCTCCCGCCAAATCCCTCGACTACGAGACGCCCGCGCACGTCCAGTCTTACACGAAGCCTGCATTCGTCGACGACGCGTCGGAACTGATCGACGGCCTGCGCAAGCTGTCGCCGCAGGACATCGCGGCGCTGATGGATATTTCCGATCCGCTCGCGCGCCTGAACTTCCAGCGCTACGCCGACTGGTCGCCGACCTTCACGCCGGCCAACGCGAAGCAGGCCGTGCTGGCGTTCAACGGCGACGTCTACGAGGGTTTCGACGCGAAATCGCTGTCGCCGACCGATCTCGACTATGCGCAGCAGCACGTGCGCGTGCTGTCGGGCCTGTACGGGCTGCTGCGTCCGCTCGACCTGCTGCAGCCGTACCGGCTGGAGATGGGCACGCGTTTCGCGAACGCGCGCGGCAAGGATCTGTATGCGTTCTGGGGCGACCGCATCACGCGGGCGCTGAACGAGCAGCTCGAGACGCGCAGCGGCGCGGCGCGCGTGCTCGTCAATTGCGCGTCGACCGAATACTTCAAGTCGGTCAAGCCGAAACTGCTGGCCGCGCCGGTCATCACGCCGGTATTCGAGGACTGGAAGGGCGGCCGCTACAAGATCATCAGTTTCCATGCGAAACGCGCGCGCGGGCTGATGGCGCGTTTTGTCGTCGAGAACCGTATCGCCGACCCGAAGGCGCTGAAGGCATTCGCGGCCGAAGGCTATGCGTTCGAGGCGGCGGCGTCGAACGATTCGACTTACGTATATCGCCGGCGCATCGGCGAGTGACCCAGCCGGCCGTTCACGAGACGGCCGGTGCATGCATGAGGCCGGACAGGCGGTACGTGCCTGCTTCGGTCGACCGCTTTGCATGGGACCGGCGTAAGCGCTGAAGCGCTAACGCTGGTCGACCGCTTTGCATGGGACCAGCATAAGCGCTGAAGCGCTAACGCTGGTCGACAAAGGAGATAGACAGATGGCTGTTTCGATCACCAGTAATTTCGACGCAGGCGCAATCGACGTCGTGTCGTGCGACAGCCCCGACGCAATCCGGCTGCGCGTGCGCGGCGACAATCGTTCGGAATTCGCGCAATGGTTTTACTACCGCTTGACGGGGGCGCGCGGCGAGCGATGCGTGATGACGTTCGAGAACGCAGCCGAATGCGCGTATCCGTCGGGCTGGCGCAACTACCACGCGGTGGCGAGCTACGACCGCGTCGACTGGTTTCGCGTGCCGACGACGTTCGACGGCAAGACAATGACCATCGACCATACGCCCGAGTTCGACAGCATCTACTACGCGTATTTCGAACCGTACTCGGAAGAGCGTCACGCGGCGTTTCTCGGCGCGGTCCAGCAGTTGCCGCAGGCGAGCGTCGTCGAGCTCGGCCGCACGGTCGAAGGCCGTCCGATGTCGCTGCTGACGCTCGGCACGCCGGAAACCGATGGCGCGCCGAAGAAGAAGGTGTGGATCATTGCGCGCCAGCATCCGGGCGAATCGATGGCCGAGTGGTTCGTCGAAGGCCTGGTCAAGCGGCTGGCCGGATGGGGCGATTGGGCCGGCGATCCGGTCGCGCGCAAGCTGTACGATCGCGTGACGTTCTACATCGTCCCGAACATGAACCCGGACGGCAGCGTGCACGGTAACCTGCGCACCAATGCGGCCGGCGCGAACCTGAATCGCGAATGGATGGCGCCCGATGCGGAACGCAGCCCCGAAGTGCTGGCCGTGCGCGATGCGATCCATGCGATCGGTTGCGACATGTTCTTCGACATTCACGGCGACGAGGATTTGCCGTACGTGTTCGTCGCCGGCTCGGAGATGCTGCCGAGCTTCACCGAGCAGCAGGGCAAGGAGCAGGCCGCGTTCATCGACGCGTTCAAGGTCGCCAGTCCCGACTTCCAGACCGAGCACGGCTACGCGGCGAGCAAGTACAAGGAAGATGCGCTGAAGCTCGCGTCCAAGTACATTGGCCACCAGTTCGGTTGCCTGTCGCTGACGCTCGAAATGCCGTTCAAGGACAACGCGAACCTGCCCGACGAGCGCGTTGGCTGGAACGGCGAGCGTAGCGCGGCACTCGGCGCGGCGATGCTGGCCGCGATCCTCGTACACGTCGACACGTTCGCGTAAGCGCAGCCGTCGTTGCATGAAAAAGGCCGGCGCATCTTGCGATGCACCGGCCTTTTTTGCTGCTGTCGTTGCCGCTCCGCCGTATCAGGACTTCTTCGCGGTTTTTTTCTTCACGGCTTTCTTCTGGCCGCTTGATTTCTTCGTCGCGACGGCCTTCTTGCTGCCGGCGCGGCCCGATGCCTTCGCCTTGGCTTTGCCACGGTGCGACTTGCCCTTGAACTTCTTCGTCGAAGACGAGCGCTCGACGCGCGGCTTCAGCGGCGGAACCGGGTCGTTCCAGCTGAACGCGAGCATTTGCTGGCCGACATAGCCGCAACGGAATTTCAGCGGCGTCGGATCGCGGCCGTCGCTGTGGATGCCGAGCCCGTCGACGGTAACGATGTTGTCGACTTTCACGCGCTGCTTGCCCTGGTCGAACGAGTCGTTCCACGGCGTGATCGTCGCGTTGCCGCCGTCGAATGCGTTCGGCGCGAAATCGACGCGATCGAACGCCGTCGACGTGCTGGCGATGAAGCTGCCGTGCGCTGCACAATCGGCGGCGAGCGGATCGGCATGCATCTCGTCGACGAATTTGTTGATCAGTTCGGAACGCTGGTCGAGCAGGTCGGCGAATACCGGTGCGGGAAGCGCAAGCGACAGGCCCGCGATACAGGCTGCCAGCTTGCCGAGCGCCCGGAAAATCCGGAGCGAGGCAGGTGAGCTGTCCATCTGGTTATTGGTGAGGAGCGAAGAAGACGTCGGGCACGTATAGATGCCCGATGAAGAACAGGAGTTCAATCTTAGCGTAAAAAAGTTGTGCGGCAGTAGGTGGCGTATTCGGCGCGCGCCGCGCAAGCGCCGCCGATACGCGTGTGCGCCGGGCCGATGCGGTGGAAATTCAGGCGCGCGGGCCGCCGAGGCGGTAGCGCCGGACGTCGAAGGTCGTGACCCACGCGGGGCGATAGACGGCGATGAGTGCCGTTGCCATGCCGGTGAACCAGGCTTCGCCGAGCGCGAGCAGCGCGGTGTTCAGCAGATAGCCGGCTGGAATCACGACGGGCACGCCGTCCGCGAGCGCGAGCTGGACACCGGCCGCCGCGGCAGCGACCGCAACGATTGCGATCGCGGGCGACAGGAAGCCCTGCCCGGTGATGAACGACGCGAGGTTGTGCGGCAGCCAGGCGAGCGCGGCGCGTTGCAGCAACGCCGACACGCCGACAGGCAGCGCACCGTAGATCAGATAGGTCAGGCCGATGCCTTGCCACGGCGCGTCGAAGATGATCGCGGCAATCGCGGTGACGGCGCCCATCGCGACCAGGGCGAGTGTCCAGTCGAACAGCGTGACGAGCAACGTTGCGCCGAGCAGATGCATGACGATGCCATCTTCGAGCCATGCGTTCGAGGCCCACAGGACCGCGATCGCTGTGACGAGCGCGAGCCACACGTGCTGGAGCGTGGCGTCTTGCAGGCGTACGAAGGGGCGATTCCAGATCGCGAGCGCGAGCAGAGCCACGGCGGCGATCCAGCCACCGATGCCAACCCAGAGCGGAAGCGGTGTGAAAAGAAAACCCATGCGTCCATATTACTCGTTGAGCATCAAAGGTGGGAGCCTCCACATGCCCGACCGTCGCAATATCGAGACTGTTTGCCTAGCGTCCGCGCCGGAATCGTGCCGGCGGCTCGGCGGCGAGCGGCAGGTCCTGCGTGCCGGCATTCGCGGTGGGCAACGGGTACGGACGGTCATGCCGTTGTGTCCGCAGCGGAGCCGGGCCGTGTTCCCCGATGACCGGTTTACGGGCGCGGTTGCGGTTCGCCAGCAGCACCTCGAGATGGGGCGACAGCCAGCCGTTGTAGATCGCGACCGCGGCGGCGCGGTTTGCGGCGCCGAGCTGCTGGAAGATGCTCGCGAGGTGGATCTTCACCGTGCCTTCGCTGATGCCGAGCGTACGGGCGATCATCTTGTTCGTGCTGCCCATGTGGACGAACCGCATGATCTGCGCTTGCCGCGGCGACAGGAGGCCGGTCGGCGGGCGCCGGGGCAGCGAGCCGGCGAGCGTCTGGAAATGGGCGTCGTGGCGGGCCGTCGTCGTTGCCGTGGACGGCAACAGGCTGAGGGCAATCGGCGGAATGTAATGTCCGCCCAAGAGGACGATCTCGAGCGCACGCACGATCAGGTGCGGCCGCGTGGAATGCGGGATCACGCCCGCGACGCCGTAATTGAAGAAGCGCTGGATGGCTTCTGGCGAGATGTCGTCGACCAGAACGGCGACCGGTGTGGGCGAGCACGCATTGCCGAGTGCCTGAAGCTCGCTGATCCGGCCGACGTCCAGCCAGTCGATCGCGACGAGGTCGAAACGCTGGGTGCGCAGCAGCCGGCGTGCCTGGAAACCGTCAGGCGCATCGTTGATGCTGGCGTGCCGGTCGATCTGCCGCAACAGGGTCTTCAGTCCGTCACGCCGTTCGGCGTCTGAGTTAAGTACCAAGAACCGCATATTCAACCTCCGTGAAGTGAGTCATTGACTGCCGTCGGGGATAAGCTGGCCCCGATAATGACAAAGACCTTACACGATGTCTGCTTGGCTGAAAGGCTTAGGAAAAGTTCGAAATTTTGAGCGATCGGGCGTCGGACAAGAAAAAAGCCGCTTCGGCAGGAACCGAAAGCGGCTTTGGGCGGCTCAGGTTTTCTGAGCCTGCGGGGCGGGTCAGTGGAAGTGCGGCTGGGCGGGCGACGCGTCTTCCGGCATTTCCGCATGGACGATTTCGCCGAGCGGATCGGCGTAAAGCGGCACGCCGCAGTCGTCGCAGTATTCGGGTTCGAAGCGGCCCGCGTGCCGCCGGACGTCGGTTACGCCGCATTCCTTCAGCAGGCTCACGATTTCCTCGAGCGGCCCCTCGATCGGCGCTTCGCCTTCGAGCGTCGCGTTGTCGACCGATACGTCGCCGTTTTCCCGGCCGTAGAGCGGCCACACGACACCGTAGATCACGTCGTTGCTCGCACGTCGCGTGAAGCCGACGCGATACTCGTCGATACGACGTTCGCCGAAGCCGGCGACCACCGCGCGCAGCTCTTGCGGCGCTGCACCAAGTGTGTCGAATAGATAACGAATGGCCGTTCGGACGGTGTGCGGGCGTACGCGTTCGTCCGCATCGCGACAGGCCGAGTAGTACGCGTCCGGAAGCAGGCATTCGAACTCGCAGCCGGGCAGCGCGATCGACAGGTTCGGGCCGCCTTGAGCCGTCCATTGTTCGAGGCACTGGCCGCGCTCGATCCGGCTACCGTTTTCCTCTTCCTGCCAGCGGAACAGCGGCGCGCCGGCCGGCGCGGCGACGACCGCCAGCAGGAAACGCGGATCGGCCAGGATCGGCGAAGTTTCCGGCAGGTCGCCGAAGCTCAGCTTCGGGGCGTGCTGGCCGATTGCCGCATGGGCGAGTTGCTGGGCCAGCCGGTAGGTTTCGACATGGTGCCGCGGCAACTGGTCGATGCTGTAGAGGAACGGTGCGAGCCCGACGAGGGTGCCGTTCGCGAGCACGTGCGCCTGCAGGTGCGTTCGCAGCGCGTCGGCCACGTCGCCCTTGAGCGGTCCCGACGGAATCATGTAGCGTGTCCAGGCGAGAACCGGGACGGCGACCAGCAGTGCATCGTACGGTTGGCCGTCGTGTTCGATCACCATCGACTCGCTGTGCGTCTCGGCCATGTCGGCGAGCGCGCCGTAGGCGTCGGGATGATTCTGTTGAAGATGGTCGAGCGCGGCGTCGAGCGTGGTCTGATTGCCGTTGCGGACAATCTTGGCGAGCAGCGTATCGAGCTTCGCTTCCCAGAAGCGATCCTCGATGCGACTGCCCGACGCGAAGAGCGCAAGTGACAGACCGACCAATTTGTCGGCATCGGGGGGGAGGCGTTTGGCGATTCGCTGGCGCATATTAAAGACGTATATAGAAAGAGGCGAAGAACCTCACATTCTAGTCCGTTCTTTGCACCATAAGCGGTCTCGTGGCCAAGCATGGCCGGACGGCCGAACTGCGGCGTGTGTGAAAAAGTTGCTGCGAGCCCCTTGCGCTCACGACGTGAGCTGCTTAGAATCACGCCTCTTTCGCGCTAACGCAAACGCGGCGCGAGAGGAAGGGAAGCAGTGCTGTCGGGGTTCGGAGGTAGCGAGCCTGGGCGGCACAGGAAGTTGAGCCCCGCAGTCGCAACGAAGTCGTGTAGAAAGTTGTTGACGGGCTGCGAAACACGGTTCATAATCTCGCTTCTCTGCTGCTGAAAACGCAGCGCTGCCGGGAAACACGGAGTTCCTCGCAGAAATGCTCTTTAAAAATTAACAGCCGATAAGTGTGGGCGCTTGATGGCAGCGAGCTGATCCTCGGATCAGATAGCAAAAGTATCAAGAGTCTCACACTAAAGTAAGTCAGGTTTAT
>NZ_NKEZ01000033.1:0-516 GCF_002223345.1 Burkholderia sp. AU16741 | reverse complement strand
TGAGTTTCCGCGTCAGCGGAAAAGCGACGTTCGGCGCAGTGGTCGATGGTCGGGCACTTGATCTCAAGAAGAGCCTGAACGACAAGTACGTCGATTTGCTGGCCGCGCTGCAAGCTGGCGCGCTGGATGAACTGGAAGAAGCGGCCTCCCGTGGTGGGCTCTCATACGATCTCGATGAAATCGAGTTTCTGCCGGTCATTCCGAATCCGCCCAAGATCCTCTGCATCGGCATCAACTACGAGACCCACCGCAGTGAGACGGGCAAGGACCCGTCGGTCAAGCCGTGGGTGTTCGCGCGCTTCGCCAACTCTCAGGTGGGCCACGGTCAGCCGCTGATTGCCCCGCTGGAGTCGGAGAGATTCGACTACGAAGGCGAGATCGCGGTGATTATCGGCAAGCGCGGCCGCCGTATTTCTCAAGAGGCATCGTGGGAGCATATCGCCGGCTACGCGCCCTACAACGATGGTTCGGTACGCGATTGGCAACGTCACACGCCGCAGTGGGTGCCTGGCAAGA
>NZ_NKEZ01000032.1:0-516 GCF_002223345.1 Burkholderia sp. AU16741 | reverse complement strand
TGAGTTTCCGCGTCGGCGGAAAAGCGACGTTCGGCGCAGTGGTCGATGGTCGGGCACTTGATCTCAAGAAGAGCCTGAACGACAAGTACGTCGATTTGCTGGCCGCGCTGCAAGCTGGCGCGCTGGACGAACTGGAAGAAGCGGCCTCCCGTGGCGGGCTCTCATACGATCTCGACGAAATCGAGTTTCTGCCGGTCATTCCGAATCCGCCCAAGATCCTCTGCATCGGCATCAACTACGAGACCCACCGCAGTGAGACGGGCAAGGACCCGTCGGCCAAGCCGTGGGTGTTCGCGCGCTTCGCCAACTCTCAGGTGGGCCACGGTCAGCCGCTGATTGCCCCGCTGGAGTCGGAGAGATTCGACTACGAAGGCGAGATCGCGGTGATCATCGGCAAGCGCGGCCGCCGTATTTCTCAAGAGGCATCGTGGGAGCATATCGCCGGCTACGCGCCCTACAACGATGGTTCGGTACGCGATTGGCAACGTCACACGCCGCAGTGGGTGCCTGGCAAGA
>NZ_NKEZ01000031.1:0-530 GCF_002223345.1 Burkholderia sp. AU16741 | reverse complement strand
GCAGTCATCGAACGCGCAATGGGCGCCGAGATGAATCTGCATCTGGGCTACCCGTCGGGCCAGTCCAAGCCGGCCGGGCAAGCCAACGAGCGCAACGGCGCCAGCGGCAAGACGGTCATCACCGATCGGGGCCCGGTTCGGGTCGAAGTCCCCCGCGATCGCGACGGCAGCTTCGAGCCGATCCTGATTCCCAAGCATGAGCGCCGCTTCACCGGCTTTGACGAACGCATCATCGCGATGTACGCCCGCGGCATGAGCGTGCGCGAGATTCAGGCGTTTCTGGCCGAGAGCTACGGCACCGAAGTGTCTCCCGACTTCATCAGTTCGGTCACCGACGAGGTGATGGCCGAAGCGCTGAGCTGGCAGAGCCGCCTGCTTGAGACGATGTATCCGGTCGTGTTCTTCGATGCGCTGCGGGTCAAGATCCGCGACGACGGCGTGGTCAGCAACAAGGCCGTCTATCTGGCCTTGGGCATTCAGGCCGACGGCCAGCGCGACGTGCTGGGCCTCTGGATCGAGCAGACCGAGGG
>NZ_NKEZ01000030.1:0-568 GCF_002223345.1 Burkholderia sp. AU16741 | reverse complement strand
ATTCACGGTTATGTGACGGCGTTCAGCCGCTTGGGCGGGGACGGAGCCAATACGTACTATCAACTCCGCTTCAATTCATTTCTCGCGCTGCTGCGCCTCGGCAGTGACCGACGCGACTGGATCGAGACGCCTGCGCAACAAACCGTGTCCGATGTGCTGGGAAAGTATCCGCAGGCGACCGGTAACTTTACTTGGCAACTGCGTCAATCGTTGCGCTCGTATTCTCAGCGGATGCAATGGGAATCCGACTGGAATTACGTCCACCGCACCTTTGAAGAACTCGGTCTTTTTCCGCGTTTCGATATCGCGCAGGACGGCAAGTCTCACAAGGTCGTCATCATGGACGATCTTTTCTCGGTTCCCGAGTTAAAGCAAAAGACCATTTTGTTTAGCCGCTCGGTACAAGACGAGGAATTCGACGGCCTGAGTGAGTGGATCGACTCGCAAGAAATTCAGTCGGCCGAACTCGATACGGGCACATTCGACTACAAGCGTCCGGACCTTTCGAAGCACGTCACGATGCCCGCGTTCGATCTTGACGATGTGCCGGGGCTGGGCGAGCAGTACG
>NZ_NKEZ01000029.1:0-584 GCF_002223345.1 Burkholderia sp. AU16741 | reverse complement strand
GAGACCGGCCAGGACGTGCCGAACGGGCAAGGCGGGATTCTCGTCGTCAAGCGTCCGTGGCCGGCGATGATCCGCACGATCTGGGGCGACCCGGAGCGTTTCAAGAAGAGCTATTACCCGGAAGAACTCGGCGGCACGCTGTATCTGGCCGGCGACGGCACCGTGCGCGACAAGGAGACCGGCTACTTCACGATCATGGGCCGGATCGACGACGTGCTGAACGTGTCGGGCCACCGGCTCGGCACGATGGAGATCGAATCGGCGCTGGTGTCGCACGAGCTGGTGGCCGAAGCGGCGGTGGTGGGCCGTCCGGACGACACGACGGGTGAAGCGGTCGTGGCGTTCGTGGTGCTGAAGCGCGCGCGCCCGGAAGGCGACGAAGCGGCGGCGCTCGCGAAGACGCTGCGCGACTGGGTCGGCAAGCAGATCGGGCCGATCGCGAAGCCGAAGGACATCCGCTTCGGCGACAACCTGCCGAAGACGCGCTCGGGCAAGATTATGCGGCGCCTGTTGCGCTCGCTCGCGAAGGGCGAGGCGATCACGCAGGATACGTCCACGCTCGAGAATCCGGCCATCCTCGAGCA
>NZ_NKEZ01000028.1:0-654 GCF_002223345.1 Burkholderia sp. AU16741 | reverse complement strand
GTTCTTCCGGGTAATAGCTCTTCTTGAAACGCTCCGGGTCGCCCCAGATCGTGCGGATCATCGCCGGCCACGGACGCTTGACGACGAGAATCCCGCCTTGCCCGTTCGGCACGTCCTGGCCGGTCTCGTCGACCACCGCGGCCATGATGCCCGGCAGCGGCAGCGTGCAGGAACCCGGCACGGTCGGCGTCGCGCCCGGCAGCGGCGTGATCATGTGGCCGCCGGTTTCGGTCTGCCACCACGTATCGACGATCGGGCAGCGCTCGTGGCCGACGTGCTTGTGATACCACATCCACGCTTCCGGATTGATCGGTTCGCCGACCGTGCCGATGATGCGCAGGCTCGACAGGTCATAGCTCTTCGGATGGACCTTGTCGTCGGCTTCGGCGGCCTTGATCAGCGAACGGATCGCGGTCGGCGCGGTATAGAACACGGTGACCTTGTGATCGCCGATCATCTTCCAGAAGCGGCCGGCGTCCGGATAGGTCGGCACGCCCTCGAACACGACCTGCGTGCCGCCGCAGGCGAGCGGGCCGTAGGTGATGTACGTGTGGCCCGTGACCCAGCCGATGTCGGCCGTGCACCAGAACACGTCGTCGGGTTTCCAGTCGAAGGTCCACTTCATCGTCTGCGCGGCCCACAGCAGGTAGCCGC
>NZ_NKEZ01000027.1:0-654 GCF_002223345.1 Burkholderia sp. AU16741 | reverse complement strand
GTTCTTCCGGGTAATAGCTCTTCTTGAAACGCTCCGGGTCGCCCCAGATCGTGCGGATCATCGCCGGCCACGGACGCTTGACGACGAGAATCCCGCCTTGCCCGTTCGGCACGTCCTGGCCGGTCTCATCGACCACCGCGGCCGTGATGCCCGGCAGTGGCAGGGTGCAGGAACCCGGCACGGTCGGCGTCGCGCCCGGCAGCGGCGTGATCATGTGGCCGCCGGTTTCGGTCTGCCACCACGTGTCGACGATCGGGCAGCGTTCGTGGCCGACGTGCTTGTGGTACCACATCCACGCTTCCGGATTGATCGGTTCGCCGACCGTGCCGATGATGCGCAGGCTCGACAGGTCATAACTCTTCGGATGGACCTTGTCGTCGGCTTCGGCGGCCTTGATCAGCGAACGGATCGCGGTCGGCGCGGTGTAGAACACGGTGACCTTGTGATCGCCGATCATCTTCCAGAAGCGGCCGGCGTCCGGATAGGTCGGCACGCCCTCGAACACGACCTGCGTGCCGCCGCAGGCAAGCGGGCCGTAGGTGATGTACGTGTGGCCCGTGACCCAGCCGATGTCGGCCGTGCACCAGAACACGTCGTCGGGTTTCCAGTCGAAGGTCCACTTCATCGTCTGCGCGGCCCACAGCAGGTAGCCGC
>NZ_NKEZ01000026.1:0-655 GCF_002223345.1 Burkholderia sp. AU16741 | reverse complement strand
AGAAGTGGCTAGTCTAACCGCAAGGAGGACGGTCACCACGGTAGGATTCATGACTGGGGTGAAGTCGTAACAAGGTAGCCGTATCGGAAGGTGCGGCTGGATCACCTCCTTTCCAGAGCTATCTCGCGAAGTTGAGCGCTCACGCTTATCGGCTGTTGATTAAGATAGAAAGACTGTCTGTTAGCGGTTTATTCGGTTATCATGCCGGCCGCTTTCGATAATCTTCAATGACAAACATTCGAATGAAGTTTGGTTCGAGTTTTTGTCATTGGCGATTGAGCCAGTCAGAGGATATCAACAGATATCGGCTGTCGTTCTTTAACAATCTGGAAGAAGTAAGTAATTTGGGTAGCGGAAGCGTCTCGAGATGGACGTGAAAGTTATCCGGGTTGTGATTGTATCGATGTATCTCAAGATGATTCGAACTTAATGTTTGACTCAATTGGAATACGGCACACACGTAGTGTGGGCTCCGCGTAAGTGCTAAAGCACTAACGCTGAGCGACACGCGAGAACTCAACCTGTAACGAGACAGACTCGTTATAGGGTCAAGCGAACAAGTGCATGTGGTGGATGCCTTGGCGATCACAGGCGATGAAGGACGCGGTAGCCTGCGAAAAGCTACGGGGAGCTGGCAAACGAGCTTTGATCCGTA
>NZ_NKEZ01000025.1:0-719 GCF_002223345.1 Burkholderia sp. AU16741 | reverse complement strand
TGGAAAGCGCATCCATCACGAAATCGATTGACCACACCTCGTTGGGCGCGCCCGGCAATGCCAGTTGCTCGCGCTCAATCATGACGCCATGGCGCTTGCGACGGCGCCGCACAGCCAGCCCTGCCTCACGGTACAGGCGATAGATGAGCTTGTGATTGGCGTGCGTGCCTTCGCGCTCCATCAGGGCGTGCAGTCGACGGTAGCCGAATCGACGACGTGCGTGCGCCAACTCCACCAGACGCGCCGCGAGCACCTCATTCTCGTGGTCCGGCTTCGCGTCGTAATGCAGCACGCTGCGAGAAAGCCCGACAAGCCGGCAGGCGCGGCGCTCGGAGATGTTGACCTGCTCCCGAATCGCCGACACTGCTTCGCGTTTGGCTTGCGGGCTCAGGGCTTTCCCTTGACGACGACCTTCAACGCTTCCATATCGAGCATTGCTTCGGCCAGCAGCTTCTTCAGCCGGGCATTCTCCACCTCCAGGTCCTTGAGCCGGCGGGCTTCCGAGACTTCCATGCCGCCGAACTTCGCGCGCCAGATGTAGAACGACGCGTCACTGAACCCGTACTTCCTGCACAGTTCCTTGACCGCCATACCGGCTTCGGCTTCCTTCAGAAACCCGATGATTTGCTGTTCCGTAAAGCGCTTCTTCATGTTCGTCTTCTTCTCCGAAAACGAACTTTACTAGACTCCGGGTGGCCCTGTTTGTTGGGGGCAGGTCA
>NZ_NKEZ01000024.1:0-765 GCF_002223345.1 Burkholderia sp. AU16741 | reverse complement strand
AGAAGTGGCTAGTCTAACCGCAAGGAGGACGGTCACCACGGTAGGATTCATGACTGGGGTGAAGTCGTAACAAGGTAGCCGTATCGGAAGGTGCGGCTGGATCACCTCCTTTCCAGAGCTATCTCGCAAAGTTGAGCGCTCACGCTTATCGGCTGTAAATTAAAGACAGACTCAGGGGTCTGTAGCTCAGTCGGTTAGAGCACCGTCTTGATAAGGCGGGGGTCGTTGGTTCGAATCCAACCAGACCCACCATTGTCTGGCGGTAACACACCTGAGGTCATCTGTACTCAATGGGGGCATAGCTCAGCTGGGAGAGCACCTGCTTTGCAAGCAGGGGGTCGTCGGTTCGATCCCGTCTGCCTCCACCAATCCTCAATGACAAACATTCGAATGACGATTGTTCGAGTTTTTGTCATTGGCGATTGAGCCAGTCAGAGGATATCAACAGATATCGGCTGTCGTTCTTTAACAATCTGGAAGAAGTAAGTAATTTGGATAGCGGAAGCGTCTCGAGATGGACGTGGAAGTTATCCGGGTTGTGATTGTATCGATGTATCTCAAGATGATTCGAACTTCATTGTTCGGCTCGATTTTGGAATACGGCACAACGCGAGAACTCAACCTGTAGCGACTGTCGAGAGACAGACTCGTTATAGGGTCAAGCGAACAAGTGCATGTGGTGGATGCCTTGGCGATCACAGGCGATGAAGGACGCGGTAGCCTGCGAAAAGCTACGGGGAGCTGGCAAACGAGCTTTGATCCGTA
>NZ_NKEZ01000023.1:0-769 GCF_002223345.1 Burkholderia sp. AU16741 | reverse complement strand
ACTGCATGAACCAGCCGTGGCTGACGACGAACGACTGGCCGGTGAGCGCGGCGCTTGGGAACGCCGACAGGAACAGCACCGTCTGTGCGACGTCCTGCACCGTCGTGAACACGCCGTCGACCGTGTTGCCCAGCATCACCTTCTTGATCACGTCCTCTTCGCTGATGCCGAGCTCCTTCGCCTGCTCCGGAATCTGCTTGTCGACCAGCGGCGTGCGCACGAAGCCCGGACACACCACGTGCGAGCGCACGTTGTGCTTCGCGCCTTCTTTCGCCAGCACGCGCGCGAGACCCAGCAGCCCGTGCTTGGCCGTCACGTAGGCCGACTTCAGCGGCGACGCCTCGTGCGAGTGCACCGAGCCCATGTAGATCACGACGCCGCCGCGATCGTCCTTGTACATGTGCTTGAGCGCGGCCTTCGTCGTCAGGAACGCGCCGTCGACGTGGATCGCCTGCATCTTCTTCCAGTCGGCGAACGAGTAGTTCTCGATCGGATTGACGATCTGGATGCCGGCGTTCGACACGAGGATGTCGACCGAGCCGAACGCCTCGGCCACCTTGTCGATGCCGCTGTTCACGGCGTCTTCATTGGTCACGTCCATCGCGACGCCGATCGCCTTGCCGCCCGCCTTGACGATCTCGTCGGCGACCGCGTTCGCGCCGTCCTGGTTCAGGTCGGCGATCGCGACGGCCGCGCCGGCCTTGGCCAGCTCCAGCGCGATTTCCTTGCCGATGCCGCTCGCGGCGCCCGTGACGACTGCGGTCTTGCC
>NZ_NKEZ01000022.1:0-900 GCF_002223345.1 Burkholderia sp. AU16741 | reverse complement strand
CGCGAGCGCGACGCCCATCCCGCCGCCGATGCACAGCGACGCCAGCCCGCGCTTCGCATCGCGCTTGGCCATCTCGTGCAGCAGCGTCACCAGGATCCGGCAGCCCGACGCGCCGATCGGATGGCCGATCGCGATCGCCCCGCCGTTCACGTTCACCTTCGACGTGTCCCAGCCCATCTGCTTGTGCACCGCCAGCGCCTGCGCCGCGAACGCCTCGTTGATCTCCATCAGATCCAGGTCGCCCGGCGTCCAGCCCGCGCGCTCCAGCGCACGGCGCGACGCCGGCACCGGGCCCATGCCCATCACGCTCGGATCCACGCCCGCGTTCGCGTACGCCTTGATCCGCGCCAGCGGCGTCAGGCCCAGCGCCGCCGCCTTCTGCGCCGACATCACCAGCACCGCCGCCGCGCCGTCGTTCAGCCCCGACGCGTTCGCCGCCGTCACCGAGCCGTCCTTCGCGAACGCCGGCTTCAGCCCGGCCAGCGACTCCGCCGTCACGCCGTGACGCACGAACTCGTCGGTCGCGAACTGCAGCGGTTCGCCCTTGCGTTGCGGGATCGACACCGGCACGATCTCGTCATCGAAACGCCCGGCCTTCTGCGCGGCTTCCGCCTTGTTCTGCGACAGCGCCGCGAACGCGTCCTGCTCTTCGCGCGTGATCCCGTATTCCTTCGCGACGTTCTCTGCCGTGATGCCCATGTGGTACTGGTTGTACACGTCCCACAGCCCGTCGACGATCATCGTGTCGACCAGCTTCGCGTCGCCCATCCGGAACCCGTCGCGCGAGCCCGGCAGCACGTGCGGCGCCGCGCTCATGTTCTCCTGGCCGCCCGCGATCACGATCTCCGCGTCGCCCGCGACGATCGCGTTCGCCGCCAGCATCACGGCCTTCAGGCCCGA
>NZ_NKEZ01000021.1:0-972 GCF_002223345.1 Burkholderia sp. AU16741 | reverse complement strand
AGCGGGCCGTAGGTGATGTACGTGTGGCCCGTGACCCAGCCGATGTCGGCCGTGCACCAGAACACGTCGTCGGGTTTCCAGTCGAAGGTCCACTTCATCGTCTGCGCGGCCCACAGCAGGTAGCCGCCGGTGCTGTGCTGCACGCCCTTGGGCTTGCCGGTCGAGCCCGACGTATACAGGATGAACAGCGGATGCTCGGCGCCGACCCAGGTCGGCTCGCACGTGTCGGATTCGCCGTCCGTGAGCTCGTGCATCCAGAGATCGCGATCCGCATGCCAGTCGATCTTGCCGCCGGTGCGGCGATAGACGATCACGCTCTTGACCGCTTCGCAGCCGCCTAGCGCGATCGCCTCGTCGGCGATGCTCTTGAGCGGCAGCGTCTTGCCGCCGCGGGCCTGCTCGTCGGCGGTGACCAGCGCGACCGCGCCGACGTCGACGAGCCGCTCGTTCAGCGATTTCGCGGAGAAGCCGCCGAACACGACCGAGTGCGTCGCGCCGATGCGCGCGCAGGCCTGCATCGCGACGATGCCTTCGATCGACATCGGGATATAGATGACGACGCGGTCGCCCTTGCCGATCCCGCGTTTCTTCAGCGCATTGGCGAAGCGCGACACGCGCGCGAGAAGATCCGCATAGGTCACGCGGGTGACGGTGCCGTCGTCGGCCTCGAAGATCACCGCGACGCGCTCGCCGTTGCCGGCTTCGACGTGGCGGTCGAGGCAGTTGTACGACGCGTTCAGTTCGCCGTCGTCGAACCACTTGTAGAACGGCGCGTTGCTCTCGTCGAGCACCTGGGTGAACGGCTTGCGCCACGTGAGGCCTTCGCGCGCGAGACGCGCCCAGAAGCCTTCGTAATCCTGCTCGGCCTCGGCGACGAGCGCGCGATAGGCCGGCATGCCGGAAATGGTCGCCGTCTTCTCGAGCGCCGCGGGCGGCGCGAACTGACGGGTTTCGTGAAGAACCGATTCAATC
>NZ_NKEZ01000020.1:0-982 GCF_002223345.1 Burkholderia sp. AU16741 | reverse complement strand
ATCGATCCGGCCAAGCACAAGCCGGGCCTCGTGATCCACACGGCCGGCTGGCCGCTGAAGTCGGACACGTACGGCGGCTCGTTCCTGTATCACATGGACAACAACCAGGTCGTGGTCGGCTTCGTGGTGGGCCTGGGCTACACGAACCCGTACCTGTCGCCGTTCGAGGAATTCCAGCGCTACAAGACGCATCCGTCGATCCGCGCGTTCCTCGAAGGCGGCAAGCGCGTGTCGTACGGCGCGCGCGCGATCACGGCCGGCGGCCTGCTGTCGCTGCCGAAGACGGTGTTCCCGGGCGGCGCGCTGATCGGCGACGATGCGGGCTTCCTGAACGCATCGCGGATCAAGGGCAGTCACGCGGCGATCAAGACCGGCATGCTGGCCGCCGACGCCGCATTCGACGCGGTGCAGGCCGGCCGTCAGTCGGACGAGCTCAATGCGTACCCGGATGCGTTCAGGCAATCGTGGCTGTACACGGAGCTGTACCGTGCGCGCAACTTCAAGCAGTGGATGGCCAAGGGCCTGTACCTCGGCACGCTGATGGTCGGGCTCGAGCAGAAGGTGATGGGCGGCAACGTGCCGTGGACGCTGCATCATCAGCATGCGGACCACGAGATGCTGAAGCCGGCGTCGCAGTGCGAGCCGATCGACTATCCGAAGCCGGACGGCAAGCTGACGTTCGACCGGCTGTCGTCGGTGTTCATCTCGAACACGAACCACGAGGAAAACCAGCCGGCGCATCTGACGCTGAAGGATGCGAGCGTGCCGGTGAACGTGAACCTGCGCACGTACGCGGGGCCGGAGGCGCGTTTCTGCCCGGCGGCCGTGTACGAGTTCGTGAAGAACGACGACGGCGGCGATCGCCTCGTGATCAACGCGCAGAACTGCGTGCACTGCAAGACCTGCGACATCAAGGACCCGACGCAGAACATCGTGTGGGTCACGCCGGAAGGCGGCGGCGGGCCGAATTACCCGAACATGT
>NZ_NKEZ01000019.1:0-1123 GCF_002223345.1 Burkholderia sp. AU16741 | reverse complement strand
TACGCGACGCAGCCGGGCGCGGCCGGCGCGCGCAGCGCGAACGGCCAGGCGGCGACCGCCATCGGCTGGCGCGAGTTCTTCGTCGATCCGCGCCTGCAGCGGCTGATCGAGATCGCGCTGAAAAACAACCGCGACCTGCGCGTGTCGGTGCTGAACATCGAGGCCGCGCGTGCGCAGTACCAGATCACGCGCGCGGGGCTGTTCCCGACGCTCGACGGTACGGGCACGGGCACCATCCAGCGTTTCCCGGCCGGTGTCTCGCAGACGGGCCAGCCGCTGATTTCGCGCACCTACAACGTCGGATTGTCCGCATCGTGGGAGCTCGACCTGTTCGGCCGCGTGCAAAGCCTGAAGGACCAGGCGCTCGCGCAGTACCTGTCGACCGCGTATGCGCGGCAGGCGTCGGAGATCTCGCTGGTGTCGCAGGTGGCGGATCAATACCTGACGCTGCTGTCGACCGATGATCTGTTGAAGGTCACCGAGGACACGCTGAAGACCGCGCAGGCGTCGTACGACCTGACCAAGCTGCAGTTCGACAACGGCACGGGCTCCGAGCTCGAGCTGCGTCAGGCGCAGACGGTGGTCGAGACGGCGCTCGCGAACCAGCAGGCGCAGGCCCGTGCCCGCGCGCAGGCGCTGAATGCGCTGGTGCTGCTGATCGGCGAGCCGCTGCCGGACGACCTGCCGGCGGGCATGCCGCTCGACGCACAGAACCTGCTGACGGACGTGCCGGCCGGCCTGCCGTCGGATCTGCTGACGCGTCGTCCGGACGTGATGCAGGCCGAGCAGACGCTGCTGGCCGCGAACGCGAACATCGGCGCGGCGCGTGCGGCATTCTTCCCGAAGATCTCGCTGACGGCCGCGTTCGGCACCGCGAGCCCGACGCTGGGCGGCCTGTTCAAGGCCGGCACGGCGGCGTGGTCGTTCGCGCCGAACATCGCGCTGCCGATCTTCGAGGGCGGGCAGAACATCGCGAACCTCGATCTCGCGCACGTGCAGAAGCGCATCGAGATCGCGAACTACGAGAAGGCGATCCAGTCGGCATTCCGCGAAGTGTCGGACGGGCTCGCCGCACGCGGCACGTACGATCAGCAGATCGCGGCATTGGAGCGCAACGAGCACG
>NZ_NKEZ01000018.1:0-1276 GCF_002223345.1 Burkholderia sp. AU16741 | reverse complement strand
ATGGCTACCTATCGCACGCATCCGATTGCGCAGTACGACACGGCGGCCGAGGGTGTGGGTCAGGCGCACTTCGGTCTGCCGATTCCGATGCTGGAAGCGGTGGGTGGGGCTCGCAGCAAGCGCTAAGCCGCGCAAGGCGGATACCAATGCAGAAGTGATCATTCGGAGTAGAAATTGAAGCTATTCGGCTATCGAGGTTGGGCTGTGCTTACCGCCCTTTCCTTGATGATGTGCATCAGCATGTCGCTGCCCATTTACGGCGCGAGTGTGGTCAATACGTACATGGCCACGGCGCTGGATTGGAACCGGCAAACGCTCGGTTTGCTGACCTCCGTCAACATGGTTACTGCAGCACTATTCAGTCCTGTAGCAGCCAAAGCGGTCGGACGGATCGGTATCCGAAACAGTCTCGTCATCGGCTGCCTGACCATGGTGGTCGGTGGCGCATGGCTGGCGACGCTGGCCACCCAGCCGTGGGAGGCCGTTGCTGCCTTCAGCGTGCTGATGGGCCTGACCAGTGCATTCAGCGGCATCATTCCGTGCCAGGCGGGCGTCGCCGCCTGGTTTGTACGGCGCCGCACCCTGGCGATTTCCGTCCTCTATGCCGTGGTGGGCGCAGCAAGTTTCGCCGTCATCTCCCTCATCGGGTCTGTGGTCGAGTCGGCCGGGGGATGGCGTTCCGGGTGGTGGGTGTTTGTTGGGGCCGGCATCGTGGGGCTGCTGACCAATCTGCTCTTTGTCCGCAATGCCCCGACGGGAGACGATGCAAACTCCAGTGAACTCCGCTGGGATGAGGCACATGAAGAAGCGGCGCAGACGACGCGTGAACTGCCGCTGTCGAAGGTGGTGCGATCCCCGCTACTCTGGGGCGTGGCTTTTTCGATGCTTGCAATCGCATCCGGCTCAGTCTTTATGATTGCCCATTCGCAGGTCTATCTACGCGGCATCGGGATTAGCGCCGCTGCCGCTGCCTTCGCCATGCCGCTCCTGTCGGCGACCATGGTGCTCGGCAACTTGGGGTTCAACCTGCTGGCCGCGAGCACCGATTTGCGGCGTGCGCAAATCATCTCAATGGGGGTCTTTGTCGTTGGATTCGTCGCGCTGGCGAACCTTCGCACTCCAAACCTGACAACGACTTACGTGGCCGTGGGCTTGGTGGGCGCAGGTTTTGGCGCGGGGCAGGTCGGCGTGATGGGGATGCTGGGGCACTATTGGAGCACCACATTGTTCCCGATGCTGACCGCCATCGTACTGCTCGTTCAGACCGTGGGCGGAT
>NZ_NKEZ01000017.1:0-1707 GCF_002223345.1 Burkholderia sp. AU16741 | reverse complement strand
ATCGGCAAGCGCGGCCGCCGTATTTCTCAAGAGGCATCGTGGGAGCATATCGCCGGCTACGCGCCCTACAACGATGGTTCGGTACGCGATTGGCAACGTCACACGCCGCAGTGGGTGCCTGGCAAGAACTTCGTGGGAAGCGGTGGCTTCGGGCCTTGGATGGCCACGCGTGGCGAGATTCCCGATAACGCCGAATTGCATCTGTCGACGCGTCTGAACGGTCGCGAGCTCCAGCGCGCGACGAGCCACGAGATGATTCAATCCATTCCGCAGCTCATCGAGTATTGTTCCACGTTCACCGAGCTCGAGCCGGGCGACGTCATCGTCACCGGCACGCCGGGTGGTGTGGGCGCGCGTCAGGAGCCGCCGTTGTTCATGAAGGACGGCGATATCGTCGAGATCGAGATTGCCGAGATTGGCGTGTTGCGTAATCCGGTTAAGCAGGAAGCACCTGCGGTATAGCGGAAAATATTCATCGCGGTGGCCCGTCAGGGTTTTTTAGCAGCGAAGATACTTTCAAAAATTCTTTAGTTAGGAGATTCCTATGTCGACCGATTCACAACTTGAGCAGAATAAGGCTATCGTGCGCGACTTCTTTCAGAAGGTCTTCGTCGAGCACGAAGTGGATGCCGGCCTGCTGAATTTTCGGCCTGACTATATCCAGCACAACCCGATGGTTCCGACGGGCCTCGAGGCCGTCAGGGCCGCCTTCAAGCAAGGCATCCAGAACGTCTCGACGGAGATCAAGCGGATCATCGCTGAAGGCGATCTGGTTGTCGTGCACCACCATTTCAAGTTCGACCCTGCCAGCCTCGGTGCGGCGGTGATCGATATCTTCCGGATCGAGAACGGCAAGATCGCCGAGCACTGGGATGTCATGACGCCGGTTCCCGAGAAGCCCAATAACAACAACAGCATGTTCTGAGAACGCGCACAGCCAATGATTGGAGGCACATAGGTATGGCTAAAACTATCGTCATCGTGGGGGCTGGCGCGACAAGCGGATTTTCGATCGCTCGGGAGTTCGGCAGCCAGGGTTTCAATGTCGGCTTGATCGCGCGGAAGCAGGAGAACCTGGACAAGCTGGTCGCCGATCTCGCCAGTGCCGGCGTCACATCGGTCAAGACCCGTTTGGCAGACGTGACCAAGGCGTCAGAACTGAGCGACGCGCTCGATGGTTTGCGTGCGGAGTTCGGCTCGATCGATGTGCTCGAATACAGCCCGGCGCTGGGGTTCCAGAATTATCGTGCGACGGCCGATGTTACGGCCGAGAACGCACGTTATTCGTTCGACGTGTTGGTCGGGGGTGCGATAACGGCCGTCCACAACGTGTTGCCCGACATGTTTGCTCGCAAAGAAGGCGCTTTGCTGTTTACCGCCGGCGCCTCGGCGTTGAATCCCATTCCGTTCCTCGCCAACGTGGGCATTGCGACAGCAGGATTGCGCAATTACCTGTCCAATCTGAACGGAGCAGTGGCAGCGAAGGGTATTTACGTCGGGACGATCTACGTGGGTGGCGTAATGAAGCGGGGAACGGAGGTCGACCCAGACAAGATCGCCGCGAAGTTCTTCGAGATGTATACGAAGCGGGACAAGAGCGAGGAAATCGTTCTCGGGCCGCCGCCACCTCCGAAGTCGTGATCTGAAAGATCGCCACGCCATCACGTCAGAATGCTGAAATGGTGCCGCCATTTGTCTACACGGGGG
>NZ_NKEZ01000034.1:0-1881 GCF_002223345.1 Burkholderia sp. AU16741 | reverse complement strand
AACGAGATGAACAGCGAGTGGGGCTACCTGCTCGAATTCACGGACCGCGACGGCATCCTGAAACGATGGGCGGTGCCGGCCGGCCTCTTTGCTGGCGACGGCACGGAGCTGCGCCGCATGCTGCTCGACATGGGCGTGAAGCTCGGCGTGACGCAGATCGCCCGCACGCAGATCGCCAACTATGTCCAGATGGCGCAGCCGGACGAGCGCGTGCGCTGCGTGCCGCGCGTCGGCTGGCATCACGGCGCGTTCGTGCTGCCCGATCGCGTCATCGGCACCGGCAAAGAGGCGCTGATCTATCAGGCCGATACGCCGATCCAGAGTCAGTTTAAGGAGCGCGGGACGTTGGACGACTGGCAACGCGAGGTCGCAGCCTACTGCGTCGGCAATAGCCGGCTGCTGTTCTGCGTCGCAACCGCCTTCGCTGGTCCGCTGCTGCACTTCTCCGGGCTTCAGTCGGGCGGCTTTCACCTGCTCGGCACGACGTCCAAGGGCAAGTCGACGGGCGGCGTCATCGCCGCGTCCGTGTTCGGCTCGCCGGACTACGTGCGGAGCTGGAAGGCGACCGACAACGCGCTCGAAGCCGTCGCGACGCAGCATAGCGACGCGCTGCTGATCCTCGACGAAATTGGACAGGTCGAGCCGCGCTTGGTCGGCGATGTGATCTATATGCTCGCGAACGAGTCGGGCAAGGCCCGCGCGTCGCGTAGCGGCTCGGCCAAGCCCGTGCTCACGTGGCGGCTGCTGTTCCTGTCGAACGGCGAAAAGAGCGTGTCCGCGTTGATGGCCGAGGGCAACAAGCCCATGAAAGGCGGTATCGAGGTGCGCTTGCCGGCGATCCCGGCCGAGGTCGGCGAAATGGGGGTGGTGGAGAAGCTGCACGGCTTCCCGACGCCGGCCGCGCTGATCGAGCATCTAGAGCGGCACGCCGGCATGCACTACGGCACGGCCGGCCCCGCGTTCATCGAATGGGCGTCGTCGCAGGCCGGAGAGCTGGCCGAGCATCTGCGTGTGCGCGTCGATGAGCTGGTCGGGCAATGGGTGCCGGACGGCTCGCATTCACAGGTCGCGCGCGTCGCCAAGCGGTTCTGTCTCGTTGCGGTGGCCGGCGAGCTGGCGACGGCGCACGGGCTGACTGGCTGGCCGCAGGGCGAAGCGGTCGAGGCAGCACGTCGCTGCTTCGAAGGCTGGCTCGAACTACGCGGCGGCACGGGCAACTCCGACGAAGCGGAAGCCGTGCGGCAGGTACAGCATTTCCTCGCCGCACACGGCGACAACCGTTTCGTGTGGATGAACCGGGCGCAGGACGACCATCGGCCGAACGTGCCGCATCGAGCGGGCTTCAAGCAGCACGTGAAACGCGACGAGCGGCGCACGCCCATCGCATCCGATCGCGAGTATTACGCCGAGTTCGGCGGCAAGATGAGCGCCGACGATGCCGAAAGCGTCGAAACGGAATACCTGATCGAAGCGGCCGTATTCCGCAAGGACGTGTGCGCCGGCTTCGATCACAAGATCGTCGCCAAGGCACTGATGAAGCGAGGCGTGCTGATGCCGCGTAGCGACGGCTATCCGTACCGGCAGGAATACATCCCCGGTCACGGCAAGTTCATGGTCTACCGTGTGCTGCCGTCGATCTTCACGCTTGAGCTGTGAAAAGCACCGCCGCCGTCCGGGAGGGCGGTGGCGGGCGTTCCTTTGCGCGGCATTTTTCACCCGCGTGTCAAAGTTACTTTGAGCGATCCGCTCCAGATGGAACGGGGCGAGCGCTTGCTGCGAATCTTGCCTCAGCCGTAACAATCCAGCCCGGTTTATCTCCAGTATCTCCAGCGTTCTCCAAATCGTTTGGAGACACGCGAAGCCTTACCCCATAAGGCTTTG
>NZ_NKEZ01000015.1:0-2911 GCF_002223345.1 Burkholderia sp. AU16741 | reverse complement strand
GAGACAGACTCGTTATAGGGTCAAGCGAACAAGTGCATGTGGTGGATGCCTTGGCGATCACAGGCGATGAAGGACGCGGTAGCCTGCGAAAAGCTACGGGGAGCTGGCAAACGAGCTTTGATCCGTAGATGTCCGAATGGGGAAACCCACTCCTTTTGGAGTATCCATGGCTGAATACATAGGCCATGTGAAGCGAACGCGGTGAACTGAAACATCTAAGTAACCGCAGGAAAAGAAATCAACCGAGATTCCCAAAGTAGTGGCGAGCGAAATGGGATGAGCCTTGCACTCTTTATTTGTATTGTTAGCCGAACGCTCTGGAAAGTGCGGCCATAGCAGGTGATAGCCCTGTAGGCGAAAACAGTATGAAAGAACTAGGTGTGCGACAAGTAGGGCGGGACACGTGAAATCCTGTCTGAAGATGGGGGGACCATCCTCCAAGGCTAAATACTCGTGATCGACCGATAGTGAACCAGTACCGTGAGGGAAAGGCGAAAAGAACCCCGGGAGGGGAGTGAAATAGATCCTGAAACCGCATGCATACAAACAGTCGGAGCCTCTTCGGGGGTGACGGCGTACCTTTTGTATAATGGGTCAGCGACTTACGTTCAGTAGCAAGCTTAACCGTATAGGGCAGGCGTAGCGAAAGCGAGTCCGAATAGGGCGTTCAGTTGCTGGGCGTAGACCCGAAACCAGGTGATCTATCCATGGCCAGGATGAAGGTGCGGTAACACGTACTGGAGGTCCGAACCCACTAACGTTGAAAAGTTAGGGGATGAGCTGTGGATAGGGGTGAAAGGCTAAACAAACCTGGAAATAGCTGGTTCTCTCCGAAAACTATTTAGGTAGTGCCTCGTGTCTCACCTTCGGGGGTAGAGCACTGTCATGGTTGGGGGGTCTATTGCAGATTACCCCGCCATAGCAAACTCCGAATACCGAAGAGTGCAATCACGGGAGACAGACATCGGGTGCTAACGTCCGGTGTCAAGAGGGAAACAACCCAGACCGCCAGCTAAGGTCCCCAAATATAGCTAAGTGGGAAACGAAGTGGGAAGGCTAAAACAGTCAGGAGGTTGGCTTAGAAGCAGCCACCCTTTAAAGAAAGCGTAATAGCTCACTGATCGAGTCGTCCTGCGCGGAAGATGTAACGGGGCTAAGCTATATACCGAAGCTGCGGATGCGAGCTTGCTCGCATGGTAGGAGAGCGTTCCGTAAGCCTGCGAAGGTGCCTTGTAAAGGGTGCTGGAGGTATCGGAAGTGCGAATGCTGACATGAGTAGCGATAAAGGGGGTGAAAGGCCCCCTCGCCGTAAGCCCAAGGTTTCCTACGCAACGTTCATCGGCGTAGGGTGAGTCGGCCCCTAAGGCGAGGCAGAAATGCGTAGCTGATGGGAAGCAGGTCAATATTCCTGCACCATTGTTAGATGCGATGGGGGGACGGATCGCGGAAGGTTGTCCGGGTGTTGGAAGTCCCGGTCGCTGCATTGGAGAAGGCGCTTAGGCAAATCCGGGCGCGCAATTCAAGGGTGTGGCGCGAGCTCCTTCGGGAGCGAAGCAATTGGAAGTGGTTCCAAGAAAAGCCTCTAAGCTTCAGTCTAACGATGACCGTACCGCAAACCGACACAGGTGGGCGAGATGAGTATTCTAAGGCGCTTGAGAGAACTCGGGAGAAGGAACTCGGCAAATTGGTACCGTAACTTCGGGATAAGGTACGCCCTTGTAGCTTGACTGGCCAGCGCCAGGAGGGTGAAGGGGTTGCAATAAACTGGTGGCTGCGACTGTTTAATAAAAACACAGCACTCTGCAAACACGAAAGTGGACGTATAGGGTGTGACGCCTGCCCGGTGCCGGAAGATTAAATGATGGGGTGCAAGCTCTTGATTGAAGTCCCGGTAAACGGCGGCCGTAACTATAACGGTCCTAAGGTAGCGAAATTCCTTGTCGGGTAAGTTCCGACCTGCACGAATGGCGTAACGATGGCCACACTGTCTCCTCCCGAGACTCAGCGAAGTTGAAGTGTTTGTGATGATGCAATCTACCCGCGGCTAGACGGAAAGACCCCATGAACCTTTACTGTAGCTTTGCATTGGACTTTGAACCGATCTGTGTAGGATAGGTGGGAGGCTATGAAGCCGGAACGCTAGTTTCGGTGGAGCCGTCCTTGAAATACCACCCTGGTTTGTTTGAGGTTCTAACCTTGGCCCGTGATCCGGGTCGGGGACAGTGCATGGTAGGCAGTTTGACTGGGGCGGTCTCCTCCCAAAGCGTAACGGAGGAGTACGAAGGTACGCTAGGTACGGTCGGAAATCGTGCTGATAGTGCAATGGCATAAGCGTGCTTAACTGCGAGACCGACAAGTCGAGCAGGTGCGAAAGCAGGTCATAGTGATCCGGTGGTTCTGTATGGAAGGGCCATCGCTCAACGGATAAAAGGTACTCTGGGGATAACAGGCTGATACCGCCCAAGAGTTCATATCGACGGCGGTGTTTGGCACCTCGATGTCGGCTCATCTCATCCTGGGGCTGTAGCCGGTCCCAAGGGTATGGCTGTTCGCCATTTAAAGAGGTACGTGAGCTGGGTTTAAAACGTCGTGAGACAGTTTGGTCCCTATCTGCCGTGGGCGTTGGATATTTGAAGGGGGCTGCTCCTAGTACGAGAGGACCGGAGTGGACGAACCTCTGGTGTACCGGTTGTCACGCCAGTGGCATCGCCGGGTAGCTATGTTCGGAAGAGATAACCGCTGAAAGCATCTAAGCGGGAAACTCGCCTTAAGATGAGATATCCCTGGGGACTAGATCCCCTTGAAGGGTCGTTCGAGACCAGGACGTTGATAGGTCAGGTGTGTAAGCGCAGTAATGCGTTCAGCTAACTGATACTAATTGCCCGTAAGGCTTGATCCTATAACAAGTCTG
>NZ_NKEZ01000014.1:0-3166 GCF_002223345.1 Burkholderia sp. AU16741 | reverse complement strand
TTCCAAAATAATCGATTATTTTATGGAGCGTAGCTTTGATGAGTACGCCTGACATGAGAAGACAATCGAGATTGGAACCATGAGCGACTTAAGTTTTGAAGGTCAGGTGGCGATTGTGACCGGAGCAGGCGGCAATCCCGGCCTGGGCCGCGCACACGCCAAGTATCTCGCCGCCAGGGGCGCCAAAGTCGTCGTCAATGACCTCGGCGTCGGGCCGGACGGGCGTGGCGTGGTGGGTGCTCGCGCGGATGCGGTCGTTCGAGAAATCTGCGAGCAGGGTGGCCAGGCCGTCGCCGATACGCATAGCGTCGCGACCGAAGAGGGCGCCAACGCTATTGTGCAGACTGCGCTGCAAACCTTCGGCAAGGTCGACATCCTGGTCAACAACGCGGGTGTCGTCGAGTTCGCGCTGTTCGAAGAGCTGTCCGCGGCCGACATTCACAAGATACTGGATACCCATCTGATGGGCACGATCTGGATGTGCCGTGCGGTCTGGTCGCACATGAAGCAGGCCGGCTACGGACGCATCGTCAACACGGTGTCCGGATCGCTGCTTGGTGCGCGCTATGCCTCGGTCTACGGGGCCTCGAAGGGCGGCATCCTGGGGCTGACGCGAAACCTGGCGATCGAAGGCGCAGACATCGGCATCAAAGTCAACGCGCTGGCCCCCGGCGCGGCCACGGTTGCCTGGACGACCATGAGTGCCGACCAGGCCAAGCCCTCACCGGAAATCCTGACCAAGCTCAGCCCGGAATTCGTTTCGCCGACGGTTGGGGCGCTTGCGCATACCAGCTGTCCGGCGTCGGGAAAGTGCATCGGCTCGGAAGGTGGCAATGTCTTCGAGCTCTGGTATGGACGCACCGCCGGCTATACCGATCATGAACTGGAGTCTCACGACGTCCACCTTAACTGGAGCCAGGTTGTTGATCGGGAAGGGCAGCGGGAAATCGGCGATCCCTTCGATGGTTGCGCCGGCTTCACGCTGACACCCAGGGCGTACCGCTCGAGTTGAGAACGGGTAAGGGGTAGTGGATTCCGTGGGCGGCAAGTCGATAGGGTACAAATAATCGATTAGTCGCGAAGCACTCGATGCGGGTGCCAGGGCTGACATCGCTGAAGGCGTGGCAGTTCTATCGTTGTGAGGAGGTGAAGGAAATGTCAACCAGCATTGCAAGATCAAAGCAGGCGCCGTTCATTGTAGCCATTGGCGGAACCATTCGCGCTAATTCGTCGACTGAGCGCGCGTTGCGCATGGCGTTGAAGGTGGCCGAAGACATGGGAGCGAGGACCTTGCTTCTCGCGGGATCCGAGATCGATCTTCCCAATTTTAGCCCGGAGCGGCGTGAGGCCATCCCTGCGGCGGATCGTCTGGTGAATGCGATGCGCGAGGCTGATGGCGTGATTATCGGTTCACCCGGATACCACGGCGGTGTGTCGGGCTTGGTAAAAAACGCCCTCGACTATCTCGAAGAGATGAATAAGGACACGCGTCCGTATCTTGATGGACGCGCGGTCGGCTGTGTGGCGACTGGGGCCGGGTGGCAGGGTGCGGTGGCGACGTTGACGGCGCTGCGGACCGTCGTTCACGCGCTGCGAGGCTGGCCGACTCCGGTGGGCGTCGCGATCAATTCGGCCGAGCCCGTATCGGAACCGGGCGAGTTCGGCTTCTCGGCGCGCACCGGGGAGCAGATCGCGCTCATGGCGCGGCAGGTCGTCAACTTCTCCCGAGAGCTGAGTGCGGCAGCATGAAGTGCTCGCCGGGTCGCATTTTTTGTGTTGGTACGGCGTCTCAATGTCGTCGCGTTTCATAAGGACGTCGCCGCTTCGAGCGGTGCATGGAGGAGTAATGAGTACAGGCGATATCGCAATGGCCACGCGGCCGAAGTCCACCGAATTTCCCGAGATTCGCAACGCGGCACCCGGGCTGACACCCGAGCAATTCATCGACAAGATCATTGCCCTCCGGCCAATGATCCGTGCGCAGCAGGATCAGGCTGACGAAGCCGGTGCCTATACCGGTGAGGTGCACGAAGCTTTGCTGTCGTTTGGCGCCTACGGGGTGGTGCAGCCGCGTTGCTATGGTGGCCACGAATTCGATCCGGAAACGCTGATTCGGGCGACCATCGAGATGGCGCGCAGCGATCCGAGTGCAGCCTGGTGCTGGGCGTTCCCGGCCGCGCACGTGATCATGCTGGCATCGCACTACGACGAAGGCGCCCAACATGAGATTTTTGGCCGCAACGACGGCGTCGCGATTGCTCCGTTGCGTGCGCCGACGAATGGCACGATTCGCAAAGTCAAGGACGGGTACATCGTCAACGGAACGTGGGACTACGCCTCCGGTGTTCCCTATGCCACGCACGTCATGCCGACTGCGCGTTTGATCGATGATGCGAATCCGGGCGGGCCGCCGGTGTTTTATGTGCCGATTCTGCCTGCTGGCGATTTCCGAATCGTTCCCGGCTCGTGGGGGGGGATCTCACGATGGGCCTGCGTTCCAGCGGCTCGCAGACGTTCGTGGTCGAGAACGCATTCGTTCCCGACAATATGGTGGCGCCGTTTTACGACTTCCGGCGCGCCGGCGAGGATCCGGAAGGGACGTTTGGCACCCGTCTGCACGGCAATTCCATGTATGTGGGTATCACCACCTCGCTGTTCACTGCAGTGATCAGTGCGGTGATGGTCGGTGCGGCCTGGGCGGCACTCGATGAATATGAAGAGATCCTGCGGACCAAAAAGACGATCAATCCGCCGTTCCACGAGCGCTACAAGTCGCTGGAATACCAGCGCACCGTTGGACAGGTGGTGATGGAGATCCGTGCGGCTGAAGTGCAGGTGATCGAGGTCGCGCGGCAGTACACGCAGGCCTGCCAGCAGTGGCAAGCCGGTATCGCGTATTCGGCGGAGAAGGATTTCCTGCAGGGCGCAATGGCCACCCAGGCTGGAAAAATGGCCGCGGAGTCGATCGAGAAGATTTTCTACGCGGGTGGCAGCACTGCAGCCAAGAAAGGTCAGCGGCTCAACCGCTATTTCCGGGATATGGCTACCTATCGCACGCATCCGATTGCGCAGTACGACACGGCGGCCGAGGGTGTGGGTCAGGCGCACTTCGGTCTGCCGATTCCGATGCTGGAAGCGGTGGGTGGGGCTCGCAGCAAGCGCTAAG
>NZ_NKEZ01000010.1:0-67536 GCF_002223345.1 Burkholderia sp. AU16741 | reverse complement strand
ATAAACCTGACTTACTTTAGTGTGAGACTCTTGATACTTTTGCTATCTGATCCGAGGATCAGCTCGCTGCCATCAAGCGCCCACACTTATCGGCTGTTAATTTTTAAAGAGCATTTCTGCGAGGAACTCCGTGTTTCCCGGCAGCGCTGCGTTTTCAGCAGCAGAGAAACGAGATTATGAACCGTGTTTCGCAGCTCGTCAACAACTTTCTACACGACTTCGTTGCGACTGCGGGGCTCAACTTCCTGTACCGCCAAGGCTCGCTACCTCCGAACCCCGACAGCACCGCTTCCCTTCCTCTCGCGCCGTGTTTGCGTTAGCGCGAAAGAGGCGTGATTCTAAGCACCCGCCCCCATCCGCGCAAGCCCTTTGTGAAGAAAGTTTGAAAAAGCCTCCGTGCGCTCACGCGCACGGGGGCTTCGGGCTCGACGGGCCGTGAAACCCGACGCACGCCGCCTTTCAAAGATATGACGAAGGCGCCCTTTCCTTCTATATAAGGGACACGGAACAGGCAAGGAAACTGGCGCGGTCGAGTATCATGCCGCGACCGAACCACGCACTCATATTGACGATGGACAGCACGACTCAATCCGGCGACAGCGACCTTCGCGACGAATACGCGGCACTGCGCGAGCGCGCGATCCTGCTGGAAGAACAGGTGCCGCCGCTTCTGCAACGCATCTCGGACCTGTTGCCGCGCATCAGCGGCGAATCCGAACTGGCGGATAGGCATCGCGAGCGGCTCGTCGGCGCACGCAATGCGGCGCTGGTCTCGATCGAAAACTATCAGCAGGCCATTCCGTTCCTGCAAACGGCCGACTCGATCATCGAGCAGCTGGACAAGACGCCCGAGCGCGACGAAGACATCGAGTGGCGCGAATCGCTGCTCCAACGGCTGGACGAGCTGATCGACGTCGCGGTCGTGATGATCGACGATGCGGACAGCTACTTCGAACACGCGCAAGCCTGCGACCTGTCCAGCGTGCCGAAATCCATCCTCGAGGATTGAGCGGACTGACCCGAAATCGCGCGATGTAGATGCGTCGCGCCACGCCCGCCGACAGTCGCTAGCTGACCTGCCCGTCGCCGGGCCTGCCGCATTCCCCCACGAAACGCCGCTGCGGCCGCCATCCCGCGCGGAGCAGCACGCCGCTCCTACGGCGAATCGAGCGCGATCGTCTCGCTCATCATCGGCACACGGATGTATCCGCCCGCCGCATCGCCGTACGCATGCGCGTTCCCGTCGATCACGTACTGCGCGGTCAACGCACACAGCGTCGCGTCGCGCGCATCGACGGAACGCAGCGTCGATACGTCGATGCCCAGTCGCTCCAGCAAGTGCCGGCGCTGGTTGCGCTTCTGCTTCGCCGACGCCACGGCCTTGCCCAGCATCGCGCAAGTAATCGCATACGGATAGGTTTCGAAGCTCACGCGTCCGCCCGTGTAGCACGCGTCGGTCAGCAACGGATAGGCGTCCGCGAGCGCACGGTAGACGCGCTCCCCCATGAACATCCAGTCGAAGAAGCCCGACGTGCTCGCGGCGGCCTGCTCACGCGACGGCGTCGGGAAACACGAAATCCGTTCACGCGCGAGCGCCTGTTCGGCCGCGCGGCGGCCGCTCCCCGTCCACCACAGGCTCGGCGCGTCGACGCCGACGGCGACAACGTCATGAGCGAGACACAAGGCGGCTAGCGACTCGGGCGCGACCCGCGCCTCCCGGCAGACGACCGTCGCCCCACGCAGGATCACGAGATCGCACAGCTTCCTGTCGCCGCCGACGTCGACGCCCGCCACGGCAGCCGCTTGCCGCGCGACGGATCGGGCCGATCGCATGCGCGTGCGTCAGTCCGCCGGCCGCGCGGCGTACGCGGTGTCGAAGATCGCCTCGAGACCGGGATGGACGCCGCGCATCGGATCGACGACCGACTTCGCCCAGTCGAAGTACGCCTGCTTGCGTTCGAGCGGCCAGTCCGCGGGCGGATGCCGGGCGATGTCGCGCAGGTTGCAGATCTTGTCGGCCAGTTTCACGAGCTTCGCGCGCCGGCTGATGGTGGCCGCGTGCTCGATCTGCAGACGCTTGCGCTCGTCCTTCGGCAGCGACTTGTCGTCCGTGACTTCCATCACGATGTCCGCCACGTCCTTGCCGAACAGCCGCAGCAACTCCTGCTCGGTCGTCTCCGTATCCTCGACCGTGTCGTGCAACACCGCCGCGACGATCACGCGTTCGTCCTCGACGCCGGCCTCGTTGGCGAGCACGTCGGCGAGCGCGATCGGATGATTGATGTACGGCGACGCCTCTTCGTCCTTGCGCCGCTGATTGCGATGCTTGTCCGCCGCGAACGCAATCGCGGCTACCAGCTTCTTCATATTCCCCCCTCGTGTGGCCAGACCCGCGACCGCCGAACCGGCCGCATCCGTTTCCGAACTGCTCATACTACCTGTACGCGATGCCCCTTCCCGCGGGCCGGCATCCCGGCCCGCTCCGCGTCATACGCCGGCCGGCGCACGCTGCAACTCGACCACGTTGACCCGCGCGCCGAACACGTCCCTCACGAGCGGCAGCAGGTGATCGTGGTGCGTCAGGAACAGCACCTGGGTGCGCGTCGACAGATCGCGCAGCGCGTCGAGCCCCGCCTTCGCGCGCGCATCGTCGAAATTGATGAACAGGTCGTCGGCGACGAACGGCAACGCGGTGCGGCTGCCGAGCTGCAACTCCAGCGCCGCGATCCGCAGCGCGAGGAACAACTGATCGCGCGTCCCTTCGCTCAGCCCCGCGACCTCGACCGACGTTCCCCTCGTGCGCCGCGCATACAGCGCGGGCGGCGTCCGTTCGGTATCGACGGTCAGCTTCGCGAATTCGCCCAGCGTGAGCCCGACGAAAATCTCGCCCGCACGCCGGAGCATCGGCCCCTGCTTCTGGTCGCGATAGCGATCCGTCGCCCACTTCAGCAAGCGGCTCGCCGTGGCTGCCTCCAGATACTGTTCGGCCGCGTCGCCCATCGCCGCCAGCGCTTCCTGCCGCTTCGACTCGGCAACCGCCGCGTTCGCCTGGCCGTCGATCGCGCCGAACGCCTGGTCGGCCACGACCTGTTGCTGCGCCAGCTCGTTCAGCCGCTTGCCGACATCGCCCAGCGACTGCTTCACCGCTTCGAGATGCGCGGGCACGTCGGCGATGTCCTGTTCCGCCACCTCGGCCTCGACGGCGGATCGGGACAGCCCGTCGCCGTCGCGCACCAGCGCTTCATGCGCGGCATCGACCGCCTGCCGAAGCTGGCGCTGCCGATCCGAGCGCTCGGCCAACGGCAGCGCCGCGTCGATCGACGCGACGCCGGCCAGTTGCAGCAGCGGCTGGATACGCGCATCGGCGCCCGCCACCGCGGCAGCCGCGTCCGCGACCTTGGCGTCGGCCTGCCGCACGGCCTCGTCGGCTCGATCGATCGCCCGCGCGACTTCCCTCGCGGCCGCAAGGCGCATCGTCAGCCGGCGCGCCACGTCCGGCCAGTCGCCGCTCGCCAGCCATTCCGGCGCGAGCGCTTCGGCAAGCCGTCGCGCACCGGCCTCGAGCGCGGCCAGCTCCGCGCGGATCGCGGCGATCCGGTTGCGCGGCGCGTCGGCATCGGCCAGTTCGGCCGTCACCGTGTTCGCGAGCCCGAGCGCCCCTTCCGCCGCGGCCAGCGTCGCTGCGCTCGCGGACAGTTTCGCGTCGGCCAGCGCGTCGCGCCATTGCGCCTGCCACGCGTCGTAAGCCGCCTGCGCGTGGTCGGCCCGCGACTGCGCGGTCGCGCACCCGCGTTCGGCTTCCCGCGCGCGATCGTCGAGGCTGTCCTTCCGTGCGGCCGCTTTCTCGGCCGACTGGACGAACGTCTCGGCGACGGCGACGAGCGCGGCCAGCCCGTCCGACTCGCCGCCTCGCGAGACCGTCAGCAGCGCCACACGCAGCGCGGTTTCCGCGCCGGCGCGGGCAGCACGCATCGCATCGAGTTCGCGGCGCTGACGATCGAGATCGGCCTGCGCGGCGAACACCGCGTCGCGCTTCGCGAGCCAGTCGCCCATCGCCGCCAGCGGCATGCCGGGCACCGCGGCCGCCGTCGCGAGCGCGGCCCACGTATCGCGATGCGCAGCCAGTTCGCGCTCGCGTTCCTCCAGCGCCGCCTGCCGGCGCGCCACGCCCGCCCGCGCGGATTCGACCTGCTGACGCAGCGACTGCAGCGTCGCCGCGGCCTGCGTCGCGCCGAGCTGCGCATCGACGAGTTCGTCGGCGAGACGCATCGCGTCGTCGACCGCCGGCGCGCCCGTCGCGAGATCGACGGCGCCGCTGCGGACGTCGCCCCACGCGCCGTCGCGACGCGCGCGCGCCGCCAGCACGTCGGCGGTCGTGACGACCTTGTGGTTCTCCGCGAAATGCTTTTCCTGCAATTCAAGTCGTTCGAGCTCTTCGAGCGCACCGTCCCGCGCGTCGCGCGCGGCAGCGGCCGCGCTCGCGCATTCGCTGTCTTCCTTGAGCAGCGCGGCGAGCCGTGCCGCCGACGGCACGTCGAGCGCACGCAGCGCGCCGACCGGCATGCGCCATGGTCCGAGTGCATCGAGCGCGCCGGACAGCGTGCGTTCGGCCGCCGCGATGTCGTGCGCGAGCGCCTGCTCGCGCGGGCCGCTGTTGCGAAAACCCTGGGCATCGGCCAGCGCCGCGCGCAACGCTTCCGGCACGTCGACGGTCGACAGGCGCGCCTGTTGTTCGCGGACCTGCGCCAGTTCGCGCGTGCGTTCGCCGAGCGATTCGCGCGCGCCGACGAGCGCCTGATGCAGCGCGCCGTGTTCGCGCAGCAGGTTCGCGACCGTCTTCAGCGACAGCGCCGTCGGCAACGCGGCGCGCAGCGACGCCTCGTCCGTCGGCCAGCCGAGCTGCGCGGCCGCCGACGACGCGGCGGACAGATGCCGTTCGACGTCCGCGCCGAGCAGCAGCAGATCCTGCGCGTGATTCATGCACGCGCCGCGCAGCCGATCGAGCGCTTCGATATCGGCTTCGAGCGCCAGCGTGTCGGCGTCCGCGACAATCGCATCGCGCGCCTGCCGCTTCGCGAGCAGATCGGCACGCCGCTCTTCGAGCACCTTCTGCTCGGCCGCGAGATCGCCCTGCGCCTTCAGCAGATCCGCATACGCGGTCGGCGGCAACTCGACGACCGCACCCAGTTCCGCCAGCGCCGCGTCCTTGACCGTCAGCTCCTTCAGATACGGCGCGAGCCGCCGCACGCGTTCGAGCTTCGAGCGCAGCGCTTCGAGCCGGCGCTGTTCCGCGCGCGCCTGCTCGATCTGCTGCTCGACCGCTTCGCGCGCGTCCTTGCGATCGACCCAGTCGCGCGTGCGCACCTGGACCGTCTTCAGTTCGGCCACCGCTTCGTTGAACGCCGTTTCGGCCAGCGCAAACGCGCTGCCGCTGCGACGCGGCGCCCACAATTCGAGCGCGCGCGCATCGAGCTCCTCGCGCACCGGCCCGAGGCTGCCGACCCCGGCAGCCGATTCGAACAGCACCTGGCCGAGCTTGTCCGATGCGTCGAGAATGCTACGGCCGCCATCCACCAGCCGCCCGTGATCGAGCCCGAACATCTGCTCGAAGAATTCGCGCGTCGCGCCATCCAGGACGGCCGCCAGATAGTCGTCGGGCAGCTTGTCGTCGGCGGGCGTGCGCAACGGACTGCGCCCGCGCGCACGGTGGAACGCGAGTTCACCCGTGGCGCTCTCCAGCACGCCGCCGATCCGCAATTCGGGCGTGCTGTGCAGGAAATCGAGCGGCGTCTGGAGCTTCATCCCGAACAGCAACTCGGACACGGCCGTGCGAATCGTCGACTTGCCGGCCTCGTTCGGCCCGACGATCACATGAAAATCCTCGCCGGCCGACGGGAACCGCAGCGTTTCGTCGGTGAACTTGCCGTACTTGATCAGATCGAGCTGGCTGATGCGCATCGCTTACTCCCCCCTCGCCAGCCGCGCGAGCAACGCGGGCCCGACCTGCTCGACCAGCGCCGTCAGCTGGCCCGCGCGCGCCATCGTCAGCAACGGCACGTCCTCCTTCACGTCGCTGCGGACCTTGCCGACGAACGGCTTCAGGTCGCGTTCGAGCAGCGCGAGGAAATCGGGATCGTGCGCGGCATCGGCCAGGATCTGCTTCAGGTCCTCCAGCGCTTCGAGCGGTTCGCTTTCGCCCGGCTGACGATCGGCAGCGGACGTCGCGAGCCGGACCTTCTCGAGCCACAGCCGCTCGTTGCCGATGATGCCGATCTGGTTCAGCACTTCCGCACGCAACTGCGGCGCACGGCCGAAAAAGAGGCCGTGCGCGGGCGTGCGCCCGGTGACGGTGACGCGCACCGCGCGCGGCACGTGGCCGTCGACGGTCAACAGCGCCTCCAGCGACTGGCCGATCTTTCGCGACAGATCGGCCACCGACTGGCAATCGGACGCATCGACCGACACGGCTTCCCAGCGCAGCACGTCGAGATACAAGCGTTCGACCTGCGTCCTGCCTTGCTCGACCGTCACGAGCACCGCGCCGCGCCGGCCCGTCTCGCGGATATGACGCCCCTGCAGGTTGCCGGGAAACACGACGGTGGACGGGCCCGTCCATTGCTGGAATTCGTGCACGTGGCCGAGCGCCCAGTAGTCGTAGCCTTTCGCGTGCAGTTCGGCCAGCGTGCACGGCGCATAGTTCGCGTGCGCCGCGTAGCCTTCGAGCGCCGTGTGCAGCACGCCGATGTTGTAGTGCCCGGGCACCGGGTCCGGGTAGCCGATCGCGAGATTGTCGACGACGGCCTTGTCCTTGAAGCTCTGCCCGTGCAGCGCGACGTCGAATTCCGGCAGCCTGACGGTTTCCGGCTTGCGGTGGCCGAACACGGTGACGTTGTCGGGCAGCGTCAGCTTTTTCGTCATCTCGCTTTCGGCATCGTGGTTGCCGCCTAAGACGAACGCGCGGATGCCGGCCTTGCGCAGGCGCCCCATCTGCTGGCCGAAGAAGATGCCCGTGTTGTGATCCTTCCAGTCGCCGTCGTACAGGTCGCCCGCGATCACGAGAAACGCGACTTCCTCTTCGATCGCACGATCCACGAGTTGCCGCAACGCCTCGCGCGACGCGTTGCGCAACTGCGCGGCCGGCGCGTCGGGATACGCGCTCAGGCCGTGCAACGGACTGTCAAGGTGAATGTCTGCCGCGTGGATGAACTTCACGAAGGTTCCTCTGTTTTATGGCGAACGGGCGACGCCGCTCGCACGGGCCGTGCCGTCAAGCGCAGGACCGGTAGCCGCCGGGCTTGCCGCCGCACCGGCGACACGCGCCGGAGCTGATCATGCTGCCCGCTGCAAGCGGGTCGGGATGGTACCTGAAGGCGGGTAACGACATGCGTTCTCCGTCGGTCCGGATGGCGGGGAAGCACACGATACCGATGCGAACCGACATTGTGCCGCAGCACGAGCGAGCGACAGCGATACCGCGCCGTCGAAGAACGGGCAGCGCACGAAATGATGGCCGCGCGATCGTCCGATCGCGCGAATGGTCATGACGGGATGCCCTGGAATGCTATCGGACCGCGCCGGGCGGGCCGGAACGGCACTTTCGTATCGTCTGTCGTCACGGTGTCGATCGGACATGCTGGCCCGTGCCGACCGGCGCTGCGATCGTGGCGGCCGGCTGTCGGGAGCCCTGCTATTTAAGCATGGCGCGCGGGCATTGGGCAGGAGTCACCCGTCGATCCGGGACTGATCGAGCGCGGCGCTTCGGTGATGTTCGTTGGAGGCACTTTCTCACCGACGGAAGCGCTGCCGCCGGGCGACCCTGCGCATGCGCACCGTCGAAGCCCGGCACTTCAACCGCACGTGACCCGCGAACACGGTCGGCAGATACCGTTTCGATGCCGGCTCGCCCGCCGCTCGGCTTGCAGCACGGCAACGCATCGCTATCGGGCAATGCGGGAACCGGGACGGCGGCGGCCCCGCCTTCCCGGCATCGACGATTCGACGAGATCGGTCTTTGCGACCCGATGGTGCCAACTTCAGATCATCGTCTCGCGCTCGGTCAGATCGGCGAACCGCCCCTCATGCGGTGACCAGCCTTTCATGCGGCTGCTCGAGAAAACCGTCTTCGTAGAAGTAATCGAAGAACGTGCGCAACCAGTCGTTGGCTGGACGCAGACTCAATGCGAGCACGTCACCCGCAAGCCGCTTCAGTTGGGTGACGTCGATCGGAAGAATGCGCCCGACCGTCGGATCCGCAACGGGGTTCAATTTCTTGAGTACCGGAATCAGCATCGAAAGCGGATGCGCCGGGTCCTGCCGGACATGTTCGGCCAATGCCGCGAGCCACGCGTCGTAGCTCGTCCGTTCGATCGCGAAGCCTTCGTCTTCGATGAAATCGACCAGCGCGTCCAGCGAGTTCCAGCGCGGGTTGACCACATGCACGCCATGCCCCGCGGCAGTCGGGTCGAGCGACGCACGTACGATGATCCGGCTGACGACGTCGACCGGCAGGATGTTGTCGAACCCCACGTCGCGCGGCGCCTTTCCAAACAGGATGATGCCCTTGATCAATCGACAGAACAGATCGTCCAGGTTCATCCGCCCGCTCACCGCATGCCCGACGATCCGCGCCGGACGATAGACCGTGACGGGAACGCCGCGCGCGTGCGCCTGGGCGAGCAACTGCTCGGCGACCCATTTGCTCTGCTCATAGCCGCTCGTCAGGTGTTCGTGGAACGGCACCGCGAGCGTTTCGGGCAACGCATCGGAATATCGGTTCAGCGTGCCGACCGTGGACACGTAGTGAATCGGCGTCACGCGATGCAGGCTCGCCAGCCTGACGATGTCCTGCGTCGCCAGCACGTTGACCTGCTTCAGCGTCGCGTACGGATAAACGAAGTTGACAAGCGCGCCGTTGTGGTAGATCGCATCGATTCCACGTGCGAGCGCGTCGAATGCAGCCGCCGACAAGCCCAGGTTCGGTTCGCCAAGATCGCCCGGCACGGCAACGATCCGATCGCGGTGCCGCGCGTCCCACAAGCCATGCGACTGCATCGCGGCCTCGATGCGCCGTACGCCGGCCGCCGGATCGTCGGCGCGAACCACGCACATCACGCGCGCGTCGGTCGTCTCGAGCAGCGTATGAAGCAGGTGCACGCCGAGGAATCCGGTCGCGCCCGTGAGCAACACCGTGCGATACGGGCGCCACGCATACGGTTCCCGTGTCTCGATCGTCGGGTCGAGTCGCGCTTCATCCTGCAAATCGACGGCCGGCGTATCGCGACGCACATCGCCATTCGCGATGCTGGCGGCCAGGCCGGCGATCGTCGGGGCGGCCAGCAGCGTTTCCATGTCGATCGGCTGCTGAAGCCGTTCGCCGATCTGATACAGCATCACGGTCGCTTGCAGCGAATCCCCGCCGAGATCGAAGTAATTGTCGTGAATGCCGATGCGCGGCTGCTTGAGCAACACGCACCAGATGTCGTGGATCGCCGTTTCCACCAGGTCGCGAGGCGCCGCCTGGCGGTCATGCTGGCGAACCTCGACGTCACCGGACAGCAGCCGGACGCGGTCGATCCTGCCTTTTGCGGAACGCGGCAGCGCGGCGAGCGCGACGATTGCGCCGGCGGACAGTGCCGGCACGCCGCGCAGCGCGGCCAGCCGGCGCACGATATCCGCGGCGTCGGCCGTCGCGTCCTGATGGAACAGCGCATAGTCCCATTGCCCGCTTTCGGCGATCCGCTCCACGAGCGCGACCTCATCGACACCCGCCTGCCGCGCAACGTCGGCCTCGAAATCGAGCCAGTCCACCGTCGTCTCGTCGGAACCCGCATTCCGGTCGGGCAGCCACGTATGACAGCCATGCTCCGTGTGCCACGCGTCCAGCGTCGTGCGCAACCACGTCCCGTTGCGCGTGACGGTCAGGCTGTCCCGGTCCGGCTTGCCGTTGCGCAGCATCAGATCGGGCACCGAATGCCCCGACACGACGAGCGTACCGAGCGCGTCCCCACCCGCCGGATTCAGATGGGTGTCGGCCACGAACACGGATTCATTGGCCGATTTTGCCGATACCACGCCCGATTCGACGCGATCGAATCCATCGGCCGACGACACCGCATGCGGGAGCGACCACGCGGGCCAGCACAATCGTCGCAAGCGTTTCGCGCCGGGTGCGAGCTCGACGAGCCGCGCGGCGTCCGCACGCGTCAACGAGCGTGCATCGACCACGATCCAGTCGGTGCGAAGCGCGCCGGCCGACAGCATCGAGGAAGCGCGGACGATATGACGCGTCGCTTCCGGGCTGAGGACGATACCGTGCCAGTGCGCGTCCGCAGACGCCGCCCGCCGCACAAACGCGGGATCGCCGGCGCTCGCGATCTGGTGCAGCGACAGCCCGGCACTCAGTGCGCCCAGTACCGTCCACAACGCCGTATGCGACAGCGGCCCGTCGCCGAGCGCAACATCCCGCGACGCACCGGCCGGTAACGTCGCGCCGAACGCGCGCGCGGCTTCGACAAGCTGGGCGTGCGTATAGCGCATGACATGCCAATCGCCATCGATATCGCGCCGCAGCAGCGAGCAGGCGCCCTGCACCGGATCCGACCAATCGTCGAGCGTACCGTCGATTTGCCCGTACATCGGATCCTGCTCGTCGAATACGTAACACATGACGCCGGTCAACGGCGTATGCTGCGCGGTCGTCACGCAGCTTCGCAGCGGTTCCGGCGACCAACCGCCATCGACGATCGCATCGAACGTGGACGACGGCAGATTCGGGTCGGTCATCACGCAATCGACGCCATACGTCAGTCCGGACAGCAGCAACACCAGCCCCGACACGGCGTCATCGCATGCAATCAGCACGCGCTCGCCCGGCCGATAGCCGAAACGTCGCCATTGACGCACGGCACGCTGCACGCGATCGGCAATCGTTCCATAGGTGACGCCGTGCGCGTCACCCGGCGACTCGCGCCCGTCCGGTCGGGAAAAGGCGATCCGATCCGGCGTGCGAGCGGCCTGCGCGGCGATATGCGCGGACAACGTCGCGTCGCCGATCGATGCGTGTGCGGATGCGTCGGGCGCGCCGCCGGCACCCGTCGACGATCGCGCATCGAGCACGAGATCGCATACTTTTCGCGGCGTCGCGTCGATCAGGACTTCGAGGAGTCCGCGGTATTGCGAAGCCATGCGTTCAATGAATGCCGCGTCGAAGCGGGCGGTGTCGTAGGTCAACTGAAACGTCAGCGTATCCGTCGGCAATACGACCAGCGCCAGTGCATAACTCGTTTCCTCGACGGCACGCGGCTCGTCGATCCGCCACCCGCAACTCGCCGCGAGCCGGTCGAACGCATCCCGGCCCGGATAGTTCTCGAATACGTAAAGCGTATCGAACAGCGATTGCTGGCGCGGCACTTCGCTGCATTTCAAGACGTCCGTGAGTGCGCTGGGCGCATGCTGTTCCAGCCGCTGCGTATCGGCTTGCAAGCGCCGCAACCAGTCGGCCGTATCGAGTTCGCCGTCGAGCGTCGCGCGCCACGGCAGCGTGTTGATGAACAGGCCGGCCATGCGTTCGATACCGTCCACCTCCGCGGCACGCCCCGATACGACGATGCCGCCGACAACGTCGTTGCAACCGCCGTAGCGCGCAAGCAGCATCGCCCACGCACCCTGGCAAAGCGTGTTGAGCGTCACCCGGGCGGCGCGGCATGCGCGACTGGCCGCCTCCATCCATCCGGCCGGCATCGTGTCGGCCCGAACCGACAGCGTGCGGCGCGTGTCGGCGCCGCCTGCTGCGCCGTTTGCCGGCGAAGGGCATACCGACGGCGCGAATCCTGCCGGCTTGCGATAGCCGTGCAACAGATCGCGCCAATAGTCGAGCGAACTGTCGCCATGGCGCGTGCGCAGCCACGCAACGTAGTCGCGATAGTCCCGCGCGATGGCAGGAAGCGGCGCGTCCGGGCGGGAATAACGTTGAAACACCTCGCCGAGCAGCAACGGCATCGACCAGCCGTCGAGGATCGCGTGGTGATAGGTCCAGAGGAACCGATGCCGCTCGTGACCGAGCTGGATCAGCGTGACGCGCATCAGCGGCGCGACGCTGAAATCGAAGCCGCGCGCACGATCGCTCGCCAGCAGATGTTCGAATCGATCGGCTTGCTCGTCGGCCACGTGATCGCGCCAGTCGATCACCTCGAACGGCAATCCGACCGTATGCCGGACGACCTGCAACGGATTCTCTTCGTGCAGGCGAATGAACAGCGTCTTGAGTGTGTCGTGGCGATGCACGACCGCTTCCCACGCGCCGCGGAATCGCTCGAGGTCCAGCGGGCCATGCAACACGCAGGAAAATTGCTCGACGTAGATGCCGGAGGCCGGATCGAGTCGCGAATGGTGAAGCATGCCTCGCTGCAGAGGCGTGAGCGGGTAAATCGTATCGACGTTTCGGGTCATCCTGGATTCCTGGTGCGGTCATGCTCGACGAACGCGCGGTATCGCGCGCCGCCGCGTTCAGCGCTCGAGTGCGTCGATTTCTTCCAGCAGCGCGTCGAGCGCGTCCTGGTCGACATCGAGTTGAGGAACGTCGTCGGGTGTCAGACCGCCCACCCCGTCGGCGCTGCAATGGCGAATCAGCATCGTCAACGCCTCTTCGACGCGGCACATCAGGCAGCCGATGCTTTCGTCGACGCCCGGCACCCCGAAGAAGCTCGACTCGACGGTCAGCCTGCCGCGCGACACGTATGCGACGACGTCCAGCAGGTGCGTGCGCCGCTGGCGCGGGCTGCGGATACCCGGCGCCGGTTCGGGCGGCCCGCCGTACAGCGGCGACGACGGCCCCGACAATTGCTCCAGTTGACCGAGATAGGTAAACAGGATCGGTGCGCGCGGAAACGACGTCAGCGCATCGGCGCCGGCCTGCGGCTTCGTGTCGAGATAGCGCAGCACGCCATAGCTCGCGCCCTTTCGCGGCACCTCGCGCAGTCGGGCCTTGACCGACTTGACGAGCGCCGACGGATCCGACGCGTTAGCCGGCGTGTCGATCAACACCGGATAGATCGACGTGAACCAGCCGACCGTGCGGCTCAGGTCGATCGCGTCGCCGAGTACGTCCCGGCCATGCCCCTCGACGTCCACCAGCAACGCGTCGCTGCCGCTCCATGCATGGAAACCCGCGTGCAACGCGGCGATGAGCAGATCGTTTGCATCGGTGCCATAGGCACGCGGCGCCGTGGTTCGAAACGCGTGCGTCAGATCCGCATCGAGCGTGATCGCGCAACTGAGCGACGATTCCTGATAAGCATGCTGAACGATCGAGGTCAGCCCGTGACGCATCAGCGCCACCCGCTTCGGCCCGCCCAGCACCTCGCGCACCTGTGCGTTCACGTTGCGCCAGTAGAGGCGATCGTCGTCGAGCGCGTCGCCCTGCGCCAGCGCAAGCCACTGGTCGACCCAAGCCTTCACGGAACTCGTCTTCAACGGCAACGCCGCGGCCGTGCGGGCACGCAATCGCAAATAACAATCGGCCAGATCCTGCAGCAGGATGCTCCAGGACACGCCGTCGATCGCCATGTGATGGACGACGATCAACAGCCGGCTGCTCGACACACTCGTGCTCTCGAGCCACCTGACCGCGATGAGCCGGCCGCCCTCGAGGTCGAGGCTGCTCTGCGCGGCGTCGATCGCGCTGCGCCACATGCGTTCGCAATGCCGGCCGGACGAGTCGATACACGGGACAACCGCAAAATCGACGGCGTCGGCGTCGCCGGCGAACACGTGCCGCATTCCGTCGCCGTGCGCGACGAACCGGGAACGCAACACGTCGTGATGGCGCATGACGACGCGAATCGCCTCGGCCATGACGTTCGCGTCGGGCGTCTCGCCGAGCGGAACGAGCAGCGCCTGGTTGAAGTGCGAACGATCGACGTCGACGCGCTCGACGAACCATTGCGCCGCCGGACCGAGCACGGTCTCGCCCTGCACCGGCCCCTGATCGACATCGAGACCCGGCGTCTCGCGCACCACCGTCGACAGGCTCGCCACGGTCGTATGCAGGAAGATGTCCTGCGGCTTCAAATACATGCCGTCGAGCGCGGCCCGCGACACGATGACCGCGGCCAGAATCGAATCGCCGCCCAGTTCGAAGAAATCCTGATCGACGCCGACGGACGGCTGGCCGAGGACATCGGCCCAGATCGCGGCGAGTTTGCGTTCGATGTCGGACGACGCGCCACGGTCGGCCCGCTCGCTCGCGCGAGGCAGCGGAAGCCCGCCTGCGTCGAGTGCGCCGCCCGCGTCGAGCGGCAGCCGGTCGAGCACCATGATCGCGTCGGGGTGCATCGAGTCCGGCAGCGCATGCTTCAGTGCCGAACGAACCGCGTGTTCGAGTGCATGCGCATCCGCGCGGCCATCCTCCGCGACGAGATAGGCGACCAGCATTTCCTGCGTGTCCCGAACGACGCACGCACCGGCGACGGCGGCCACGCCGGGAATCGCGGAGATGGCCTGCTCGACCGTGCCGATCTCGATCGGCACGGGCCGGTGACGCGCGACCCGCGACGAAGGATCGGCGCACAGCAGGTCGCCGCCACGGCGGACGACCGACACGCCGGTGGGTATCAGCGTCGTGTCCGGGCGCGCGGTTTCGAGCGGCGCCCCCGCACCCGATGCGCGGATCGACGCGCCGTCGAAGAAATGCAGTTTTCCGGCCTGACGATCGTCTGCGAAACTTCCGGACGATCCGAGCGCGAACGCAACGCGCCCCGGATACGACGGCGCCAGCAATTGCCAGCCGTCCGGCCCGGCCGCGAACGCACACAGCGCCGAACCGGTGTCCGAGTGCTGCACCGGAACGAAGTACGCCGCTGCGGCTATCCGGTTGGCGGCGGCGAACGACTTCAACGGTTGCGGATGCTCGCCGTACGCGACGAGCGCGCGTGCCCGCCCCATGCCGGCGACATCGGCACGTTGCAACAGAAGCGACGGCACGAGGAGCGACGGGCCGTCCGCGAGCAACCGGTCGAGCGCCGCGTACGCGCTGTTCGCGATCGCCGGGTCGCCGGAAGCGAGCGCACCGATGGCGGCCTGCCCGGACAGTCGAGCCGTGCCGCCAACGAGTACGACCTGGGCCAGCGCCGCTGCCGACAGCCCGTCATGCGCGCCGTGCGGAACGAGCGTCGTTACGTTGGCGTCGAGATGAAGCAATTGACCGACATAGTCGAGCAGCGGCTCGACCGCCGACGCGTTGCCTGCGGCAACGCCGTCGGCACGCGCGGCGGCCTCGCGCGCATGCACCACTTCGATCGCGTCGATCTCCCAGCCGGACCACCCGTTGCTACGACCGCGGCACACTGCGTCGGCCGTGTCGTCCGACACCGTATAGCATGCGCCCACGGCACGGATCGCGAGCAACGCGACCGCGCGCTCGGCGACACTTTGCAGTCGGAGTTCGACACGTTTTCCGGCACCGATTCCGAGGGCATCCAGTTGCGCACGGACGGCACGAATCGCATCGCGGACCTCGCCGTCGCTGATCGCGCGATGGTCGAATTGCCAGACCACGCGCGAGGCATCCTGCGGCATCTCGGATTCGACATGGGACGTGCGACGCACGAATGCGTCGGCCGCGGCAATGCGGTTTCGCGCATCGTCGCTCGGTGCGGTCGCGAGCGTGTAATGGTGCAGAGAACGGCTGGTGTCAGCCACCACCTGCTCGACGAGATGCGCATACTGGCTCGCGAATCGCTCGATCGTTCCGTCGTCGAACAGATCCGTATTGAACGTCCAGGCGGTCAGATATTCGTCGCCGAGATCCTGTACGTTGAGCGTCAGGTCGTGTGTCGCGCCGCGCGTACCGGTGCTCGATGCGGCGAGACGCTCACGATAGAACGGCACGCCATCCCCGCCTTCGGCGGCGAAATCGCCGCGAGCCTGGTTCCAGTTGTACATCACCTGGTAGATCGGCGACCGGCTCGGATCGCGCGCCGGACGCAGTGCCTCGACCAGCAACGGAAACGGATAATCCTGGTGATCGAGCACGCGCAGCATCATCTCGCGCGTGCGCCGCAGCAGATCGTCGAATGTGTCGTCCGGCCGGACTTCGCACGCGAGCACGACCGTGTTCACGAAATGGCCGACCACGCTCTCGCTGCCCGGCGCATTGCGCCCGGAAGTCGGTGCGCCGATCATCAAGCGCGCCTGCCCGGTATGAAGGTGAAGATGCAATTGATAGACCGCGAGCAGCAGCATGTACGGGGTCACGCGCAGCAACCTGGCCGTGTCGCGCACCCGATGCGATAGCGTCGCGCCGAGCGACCGGTCGTACACGCGGCCATGCTCGGTTTTGCGCGGCGGGCGCAACCGGTCGGTCGCCAGGCTCAGTGCCGGAAACCCGTGTGCCAGCTCGCGCCGCCAGAACGCCGCGAGATGCTCGCCGTCCGCGCCGTCGAGCCGGGCGCGCTCGTGTTCGACGCAATCCTTGTACTGCACCGGCAGAGGCGGCAATTTCAGCGGTTCGCCCGCGCGGGCAAGACGGTAGAGCGTGCGAAGCTCGTTGAGCAGGATCTCGAGCGACCAGAAATCGGCGGCGATGTGGTGGACGTTCAACAGCAGCACCACGCGAATCGCGTCGGCGCCGTCGTGCTCGTTCAGCAGCAGCTTGAGCCGGATCGGCGATTGCGTCAGGTCGAACGGGCGATTCGACTCTTCGTCGATCCACCGGCGGATGGCGGCTTCGTCGGCCGCGAACACGCGATCGACCGAGAACCGGGCGCGCGCTTGCGACCCGACCTGCTGGCGCGGCTCGCCATCGATCACGCGGTACGCGGTGCGCAGGATCGGGTGGCGTGCGATCAGATAGTCGACACAGCGACGCAGCACGGACAGGTCGACGTCGTCGTCGATGCGCGTCGCGTACGTCACGTTGTACGCCGCACTGTCGGGATTGAGCTGATGCAGCGACCAGAGCGATTTCTGCGCGAACGAGAGCGGGTAGGTGCCCGCCGTTCCCGCGAATTGCTCGAGCAGCGCGATGAGTGTCGCCTTGTGGGTCTTCAGCTCGTCGACGAGCGAAGGTGTCACCGCGCCCTTCGGCGCCTTGTATTGCAACTTGCCGTCCTGGGCCCAGAGCTCGATGCCGCGCCCCGCCAGTTCGTTGATGAATTCGATCGAGCTCACAGCTCTCCTCCTTCCATTTCGACGCCGAACGTCGCTTCTCCCGACACCACGTCGATCCGGTCCGCGGCGCGCGATGGCGGTGTTCCGTCGAGGGCCCGCGACTCGCCGCGGTCGAGCGTCGCCATGATCGTGCGCACGACGTCGTCGAGCGTCGCGCCTTCGAGCAATCGCCCGAACGGAACATCGACGCCCAGCTCGCTACGCAATGCATTGCGGAATTCCGCGGCCATCAGCGAATCGAGCCCGAGTTCGATCAGCGGGATATCCGGCGCGATCCGCTCGCTCGACGTATGCAGGGTCGCGGCGATTGCGTCGGTGAGATGTCCGCGCAGCAATTGCATGCGCTCTCCGTCCGGCAACCCCGCGATGCGCTCGCGCAAGCCAGGGCCGGTGCCGGCCGGGCGATGCGCCGGCGGCGGCGTCGGCACGAGTTCCGACAACAGTGCGCCCATCGCCCGGCTCGGGCTGCGCTTGATCAGCGTATCGACGTCCACGTTCCAGATCTGCGTCTGCCCGTCCGGTTCGGCGGCCAGCGTGTCGAACACGCGCAGTGCGACGTCCGGCTCGAGCGGCTTGAGACCGAACGATGCGATGCGGCGCAGTTGCCGCGCGTCGAGCTGATCGACCATCCCGTTGCCGCCCCACAGGCCCCAGTTCATCGTGTGCCCGGGCAGGCCGTCCTGGTTGCGCAAGGCCGTCAGCGCGTCCACGTAGGCGTTCGCGGCGGCATAGGCGCATTGCCCCGGGGAGCCGATGCAGGCCACGATCGACGAAAACGACACGAAGTGCCGCAGCGGCAGATGCGCGGTCGCACGATGCAGATTCAACGTTCCGGCGACCTTCGGCGCGAGCACCTTCACTACGTCGGTCATCGGCTGGGTCGCGAGCAGGCCGTCGTCAAGCGTGCCCGCCGCATGCAGGACGCCCACGAGCGGATGCGCGGAATCCGCCTCGAGCGCATGGACGAGCGCGTCGACGTCGGCGGCCGACGCGACGTCGGCCGCCACGAATTCGACGATCGTGCCGTGCGCATCGGCGATCGATGCAAGCCGCGCGCGTTCGCTGTCGGCCGGCACCTGGCGGCTGGCGGACACGATCTTCGGCACGCCTTTCCGGATCAACTGCTCGATCACCCGCGTGCCGATTGCACCGCGCCCGCCCGTCACCAGATAGGCGCCGTGCGCAAGCGGTTGCGCCGCGCCGGCGTCGCGTGCGACGAGCCGCGGGACGTATACGGTGTCGCCATGCGACACGAACTGCGTCTCGCCGGTCGCCGCGGCGCCCGCCAGTGCGGTCAGCGCGCTCGCGCAAGACACCGCATCCGGTGACGGCAGATCGACCACACACACCGGAACGTCGCCGCTCTCGTGCATGAGGCTGCGGGCGACGCCCCAGGCGGCCGCCTGAAACGGCGACACGCGCACGTCGATGCCGGGCACGCGCTGCGCCGCCTGGGTCACGATGCAGACGGTCGGCGTGCCCTGCGGCCAGCGGGTCGACTGCACTTCGCGCCAGATGTTCGCGAAGCGCCGGTAAGCTGCGCCGACCGCGGCGAGTTCGTCTTCGGATCCCGCATCGTCCATCGACGGCCACACGTAGAGCAGCACGGTCGGTCGTGCATTCGGGCCGTCGAGTGCGTCGTCGTCGAGCGCGGCACGAATGCGCCGGGCACCTGCATCGTCGTCGAACCGGTCGTCCACCGGCAGCGCCGCGATGGCACACGCGTTGCCAGCGTCTTCACATGCGCGCGCCAGCATCGCGTCCAGCGCGGAACCGCTGCCGATCAGCACGAAATTCGCGTGCGCGTCGTCCCCTTCATGTTCGGCCGCCGCAAACGGCCGCCAGACGAGCGTATTCAGCGCGACAGGCTCCGCAGCCCGCTGAAATCGGCGCGGATCGACGGCCATCAGCCGCAGTCCGGAGACGACGGCGACGCAGTTGCCCGCGTCGTCGTACAACCAGAGATCCGCGGTGGCAAGGCTGCGCTTCACCCGCGCACGCACCGCGCACCACACCGCCCGCACGCCGGGCATCGGCATGCAAGCGATCCGCTCGATGCCGATCGGCACGAAGGCGGTGTTCAGTTCCGCATCCCAGAGCGCGCCCGCGACGGTCTGAAACGCGTTGTCGAGCAGCGCCGGATGAACGATGCGGACGAGGTCGTCCGCGCCGTCCGGCTCCATTTCGATTCGGGCCAGCGCCACGTCGCCGTCCCGCGACAGCGCGCGAATCGAGCGAAATGCGCCGCCATATTCGAGGCCGGTGGCCTGCAAGCGCGCGTAGAAACCGTCGACAGGCAACGCGTCGCCGCATTGCGCGCGCCATGCGTCAAGTGCCGGCACGTCGGGAACGCCGTGCGTCGTCCCGATCTGCGCGGCGCATTGCAACGTCCATTCGGGTTCCGAAGCGGCCGTGTCGTGACAGGCGTGAATGTCGATCCGCGCGCCTGCTTCGCCCGGATGCGGAGTATCACCTGCGTGCACGACCGTGCCGAACGTCACCGCGTGGCCGGGCTCCAGCGTGAGCGCGTTATCGAACGACACGTCACGCGCGACCAGCCAGCGGCCGGCCATCGGTTCGGCATCGCCGCCATCGCGCCGCGATCCGGCGTCGAGCAGCGCCTCGACGAACCCTGCCGCCGGGAAAACGAGTTGCCCGTGCACGCGGTGTCCGCCCAGAAACGGCAGATGCCGATCGGATACCTCGCTCTCGTAGCGAAGGTGGTCCGATGCCGGAATCGCGAGACGCCGGCCCAGCACGCCGCGACCGGCGGTCCGCCGCGCGCCGGACGCGCTCGTCAGCACGTTCGCCCGCTGCGCCGGCTCCCGCGCATTCACCCAGTAGCGGTGTGCCTCGAGCGGATACGGCGGCAGCACGCCGCGGCGCGCGGCTTGCCGCATCGGCGCACCGGTTCGGGAGCGCTCGTATGCATGCCAGTCGACACGCCGGCCACACATATAGACATGTGCCAACGCACGCAACAACTGCTCGGTCTCGCGCCCGTCATGGTTCATCGACGGCAGCGCCATCACGTTGCCACGATCCGCCCGCTCCGCCGCGCATGCGGTGACGAGGCTCGAAAGCGTCTTGCCAGGCCCGATCTCGACGACCGTCGTCACCTTGTCGTCGAGCAGGGTGTCGACACCCGCACGGAAGGCCACCGTGGCCCGCACGTGCTCGACCCAGTACGCGGGATCGCACAGGCGTTCGCCCTCGAATCGACCCGTCACGTTGGACACGATCGGAATCGCGGGCGCGCGATACCGCACGGTCGCGGCGACGGCGCCGAATTCGGCGAGCATCGGCTCCATCAGCGGCGAATGGAATGCGCGCGATACCGCCAGCGCCTTCGTCGCGATGCCGCGCGACGCGAACAGTTGCTCGATCGACTCGATCGCGTCCGGGTCGCCGGACACCAGCACGCTCTCCGGTGCGTTGTCCGCCGCGATAGCGACCCGTCCGGGGTAGTCGCGCACGGCATCGGCCACCTGACGCACGCTCGCGAACACGGCGAGCGCACGGCCCGGCGCGGTGAGCGTATCCATCAAACGCCCGCGCGCCGTCACGAGGCGGCAGCCGTCCTCGATCGAGAACACGCCGGCGATGCACGCAGCCACGTACTCGCCGATGCTGTGGCCCATCACGACATCGGGCACGACGCCCCAGTGCATCCACAAGCGCGCGAGCGCGACCTCGAGCGCGAACATCGCCGGTTGCGTGTAACGCGTTTCGTTTATCCGGTCCTGATGGTCGCCCCACAGCACGTCCACGAGCGACAGTTCTCCTTGCGCTTCGATATGGCTGTCGCATGCGTCGAATACGTCGCGAAACGGCGCGAAATCCCGATAGAGCTGTCGAGCCATTCCGGCGCGCTGCGCGCCCTGTCCGGTAAACAGGAACGCAAGCCGATCGCGAACGCCGCCGGGCTGCCCGCTCCGGACCGTTAGGGCCCGCGCCGCGTCCGACAGCGCATCGAGCAGCGTGTCGCGAGCATCCGCGACGATCGCCACGCGATGGCGATGGCTGTCGCGCGCGAGACGCAGCGCGCGGGCGACCGCGTCGGGCGCCAGCGACGCGTCTGCCCGCACGTGCGCCGCGCAGTCTTCGATCGCCTGCTTCAACATCGGCGCCGTGTGGGCGGACAACGGCCAGATGTCGTGACGCGCGTGACCGGCCAACGCGACGTCCGCGTCGGGTTCCGCCGCGCGCGCCTCCTGCCATGCCTCGACGATCAGGTGTGCGTTCGTGCCGCTCATGCCGAACGAGCTGATCGCCGCCACGCGCCGGCCCGGTCGGGACGACGGCCACGCCGCATGCTCGGTCGGCACGCGAATGCCGTTCGCATGCCAGTCGACGTGCGTGGTCGGCATATCGAAATGCAGGTGCCGCGGCAGTTCGCCCTTCTGCAGCGCGCACACGACCTTCATCAGCCCGGCGACCGCGGCGGCCGATTCGAGGTGCCCGATATTCGTCTTGATGCTGCCGACGTACAGGTCGCCGGTGCGATTCGTGTCGCGGCAGTACACGTCCTCGAGCGCACGCAGCTCGATCGGATCGCCGAGCGGCGTACCGGTGCCGTGCGCCTCGACGTAGTCGACGTCGGCCGGCGACACGCCGGCGTGCTCGAGCGCCTCGCGGATCACGTCGCGTTGCGCGCGGCCGTTCGGCGCCGTCATCCCGTTGCTGCGCCCGTCGTGATTGACGGCGGAGCCGCGGATCACCGCCCGGATCGGCCTGCCCTGCGCCCGCGCATCGGACAGCCGCATCAGCGCGACGACGCCGCAGCCTTCCCCGCGCACGTAGCCGTCGGCGGCCGCGTCGAACGTCCGGCAGCGGCCGCTCGGCGACAGCGCCTGAAGCTCGCTCAGCGCGATCGTCATCTCCGGCGACAGCATCAGGTTGACACCGCCCGCGAATGCGACATCGGACTCGCGGGTACGCAGGCTATGGCAAGCCAAATGGACGGCGACGAGCGACGACGAGCACGCGGTGTCGAGATGCAACGCCGGGCCATGAAATCCGAACAGGTAGGAAATGCGTCCGGCCGCGAAGGGCCGCGCGGTACCGAGCGAGGTCTGCGCATAACTGAGCGTGTCGGCTGCTACGCCTTCGCTGACGCGCGCGTAGTCGTCGACCGACGAACCGACGAACACGCCGGTTCGGTACGACGCGATCGTTTCTCGCGAAAAGCCGGCGTCTTCGAGTGCTCGCCACGTGCATTCGAGCAGCAGCCGCTGCTGCGGATCGATGTGCGGCGCCTCGCGCTCCGACACGCCGAAGAATCCCGCATCGAAACGATCGACGTCGTCGATGAACCCGCCATGCCGGCTGTAGCTGGTATCGCGCCGGCCCGGCCGCGGATCGTAGATCGCATCGGTCCATCGGTCGGCCGGCACGGGGCCGACGGCGTCGGCCCCGTCCGCGAGCATCGACCAGAGCGCGTCGGCGGAATCCGCGCCGCCGGGCAGCCGGCAGCCCATGCCGACGATGGCGATCGGTTCGTTCATCGCGCTGCGCGCGTCGGCCAGTTCGCGTTGCAGCGCGTCGATCTTCAGCAACGCTTGCTTCACGGGGGTAAGGGGCGCGGCGGGCGCGCGGTTGGACTCGGTCATGTGTACCACTCCAGACGTTCGCGGAACGAGACTGCCGGGGATCGGCTCAGCGCTGCAGCGCTTTCAGCAGCAGCGCTTCGGCCTGCGCGTCGGAGAGCGCCGCAAGCTGATCCCGGGTAGGCGGCGCGTCGGCGCCGACGATCGGCGCGGGATGCGCGTGCGCGGCGGCCGACGCGGGCGCGTCGCTCGATCGCAACGCATCGGCCGCGCCCTGCATCCGCGCCAGGTGCGCCGCAAGCTGCTCGACGTTCGAACAGTCCCACAGCACGGCGGCGTCGAACGTCAGCCCGATCGTGTGCTGCACCTTCAACGAAAACTGGAGCGCGCTCATCGAGTCGAAACCCATCTCGACCCACGCGGCCGTGCGCGACACCCGCGTCTCGGCGATCTTGAGCCGCTCGGCGACGATCCGTACGATCCGGTCCGCGATCTCGCGCTCGATCAGCATCGGTTCGGAAAGGGTCTCCACCTCGGCGACAGCCGGCGCCACCGCACCGTCCCGTGCAGCGCCCGCCTCCATCGCGTAGGCGCCGTCGGTCCAGCTGGCGACGGCGCGCAGTTCGCCTTGCAGATACGCACGACGGCACAGCGCGCGCGCGATCTTGCCGCTGGAAGTCTTTTCGATGGTCGCCGGCTCGACCAGCACGATCGTGTGCGGCGTGACCCCGAAGTCCTCGCCGATCGCGACCACCATCGCGCGCAGCGTGGCGTCGAGGTCCAGCGTCCGGCGCGCGGTGCGACCGACTTCCTGGATGATCACGAGCTTCTCTTCACCGTCCGCCTGCACCGATACGGCGGCGCCGCATCCGCGACGCAACGCCGGCACGGCGTCCTGCACGCAGGCTTCGATATCCTGCGGATACAGGTTGCGTCCGCGAACGATCAGCATGTCCTTCACGCGGCCGGTCACGTACAGGCGGCCGTCGACGCGCGCGCCCAGATCGCCGGTGCGCAGGAACGGACGTGCGTCGGGCTCGTCATCGAAATGCGCGCCGAACGTCGACCGCGTTGCTTCCGGGTTGCCGTAGTAGCCCACGCCGATCGCGCCGCCGCGCACCCAGATCTCGCCGACACCGTTCGGGTCGGCGACCGGGCGACCATCGGGGCCCGCGATCCGGATCTCGGTGCCGGGCGCCGTGCCGCCGCACGACACGAGACTTTTCGCGTTCGCGGCGCCCGGCGGAACCGGTTCAACGATGCCGGCGGCGAGCTTCACGTTATCGACGTCCAGGTAGTGGGCGCCTTCGCCGTAAGGGACACCCGACACGATCAGCGTCGCCTCGGCCATCCCGTAGCACGGATAGAACGCCCCCGGGGCGAAGCCGTGCGGGCATGCGGCGTCGATGAACTCGGTGACGGTCTGACGATGAATCGGCTCCGCGCCGCAGAACGCGACACGCCAGCTGGACAGATCGAGCCGGCCTCCGTCATCGCTTCCGTCGAGCGCGGCAGCGGCAAGCGCATACGCAAAATTCGGGCCGCCGGACGTCGTCGCACGGTGTGCGGAAATCGCGCGCAACCATCGGCCCGGCTGCTGGACGAACGCAACGGGCGACATCAGCACCACCGACAGCCCGATCGACGCCAGTTGCAACGGCATCGACAGCCCCATGTCGTGATACAGCGGCAGCCACGACAGCATGCGGGTGTCGCGATCGTGCCGCATCAGCAGCGCGATCGACCGTTGGTTGTCGATGATGTTGCCGTGCGTGATCATCACGCCCTTCGGCGTGCCCGTCGATCCCGACGTGTATTGAAGGAACGCAAGATCGTCCGGCGCCGGCATGCGCGGCAACGCCGACGTGTCCCGCGCACCGGCGTCGACGAGCGCTTCGTATGTGACGAGCGTGCAGCCGGTGAACAGCTGCTGCGTCGCGCGCAGGGTCTCGATGGTATCGATCGAGGTCGCCGGCGCCACGATCAGCGTGGCGCCGCAATTGTCGGCAATCGCGTGCAGCTTCGCCCATTGCGCGACCTTGCGGACCTGCTGCGGATGATAGGCCGGCACGGCCACGCGCCCCGATGCCAGACATCCGTAGAACGCGCAGACGAACTCGGCGCTCGTCGGCAACAGCAGCAGCACGCGAGCGCCCGGCCCGGTCAATTGCGCGAGTCCGCGCGCCACGCGCATCATGCCGGCATGCAGATCCCCGAACGTGCTCTCGCTTTCGATCGCTTCGCCGTCGCGCAGGATGGTCAGCGCGACACGGTCAGGGTCCCGCTCGGTGTGATGGGCGAGCGTCTCGATGATGGAGGTCGGTTCGACTTCCATCTGAAACACGTTCGGATTCGGATGCGTCGTCATGGTGTATCCAGAATGAGGTCTGTGCGAGCCCCCGCGCGAAGGCGGCGGCTTGCGCACGGGGGTGATCTCATGCGTCTCGCAGGAACGCGTCCGCGATCGCGCGGCGATTGAGCTTGAGGTTGCGCGTGCGCAATCCGCCTTCGACGTCGAATGCACGGTCGGTGAAAATCACCTTCACCAGTTGCCGTTGTGCCGGCAGCGTGCCGTTGACCGCACGGACGAGTGCGCGCAGCGCGTCGGTGACTTCCGGATCGTCCGGCCGGCGCGTCGCGATGACGACGCCGAGCCCCGCTTGCGGGCCGGCCATCACCACGGCCACGTCGACACGCGGATCGCGATACAGCAGCGCCTCGATCGGCTCGGGATGGAATTTCTCGCCGTTGCTCGTGACGATCGCGTCCTTCTTGCGCCCGACGACGCGCAGAAAGCCGTCGCGGTCGAATTCGGCGATGTCGCCCGTCGCGACCGCATTCGGCGCGATGAATGTCGCGCGAGTGTCTTCTTCCGGCGCATCGAAGTAGCCGAGCGACAGCAGCGCGTTCCGTGTGACGACGACTTCACCGTCCTCCAGTAACGAGACGCTGCCCGGCTCCGCCGGCTGGCCGACCGTACCGACGCGCACGTGCCCGGGCTTGTTCCACGCAACCATGCCGGCCTCGGTGATCCCGAACGCCTCGTACAGCGCGATCCCGCAATCCCAGAAGAAATCGAGCGCCGCGCGCTTGATCGGCGCCATCCCGGTGACCATGTAGCGGATGTTGCCGCCGGTCAGCGCGCTCAGTCGCTCGGCGAGCGTCGACGGGTCGCTGCCCGGCCCGGCAGCCGCGCGCGCCAGCGTATGCAGCGTCTCGTACAGCACCGGCGGGGCGATCACGAACGTCGGACGGTGCCGTTTGAGACCCGGAAAAAGTCCGTGGAACGGCACCGACACGAGATCGATCCCGTGATACAGGCAGAAGTAGTACGTCATCCGTTGCTGATAGTTCGCGAACGGCAAGAACGTCAGGAACCGGTCGCCCGGCGCGACGCCGAATGCGTCGCCATACAGGCCGAGCAAGTGCGCGGTGCCGCGGCGGCTCATCACGAGCCCTTTGGTCCTGCCCGTCGTGCCCGAACTGAACACCAGGGAATGGGTATCGGGCGCATGCTCGACCCGCACCGGCTCGATACGCGTGTGCGAATCGCCGCGGCTGGCGGGATCGATATCCACGACGCGCCCGGCGATCGCGCCGGCGGTATCGAGCCATCGTGCGTCCACGGCCAGCACGCTCAGCCGGTAGCGCTCGATCAACGCGTCGCACGTGTCGATCAGGCCATCGTTCGGAAACGCGACCGATACGCAGCCGAGCTCGATGCATGCCAGATCCCACACCATCCACGGATACCCGTTCGGCGCCGCGATGCCGACGCGCGCCCCGGGTACGAGGCCGATCGCCTTGCCGCGCTCGACCGTGGCAAGCACGTCTTCGAACAGTTCGTGGAAGGTCCGGACGGTTTCGGCCCCCTTGTCGTCGACAAAGGTCAGCGTATGACTGCTGTCGCGCAAGCGCGCGACGAGATCGTCGAAGGTCATCATCGGCGTCGTCCCGTCACGCGTGCGCGACGCCCTCGGCGGATGCGTAATACTTCTGCGCGGCGCTTTCATACATGTTCCAGAACAGCTTGCACGTGTGGCGCACCGCGAACAGCGCTTCCTGTTGCATCTCCGCGGTCGTGCACAGGTCGGTCACGAGCGAGATGCCCTCGGCGACGTGCGCGACGTCCTCTTTCTGGTGAACCGAAAAGAATCGCGTGTCTTCCTCGGTGAGCCCGTAGCACTTCGCCAGAATGGAGTGGCGCGCGTCGCCCGCGCGGGTTTCCAGGCTCTGCCCTTCGCTCGCGATCATCACCGCGGCGGCGCCGATATGGTAGGTGCCCTCGCCCTTGCAGTTCTGAAGGCGATAGTCGATCAACTCGCGCGTGGCCGCGGACGGCGTCCATGCATCGCGCTCCTCGTCGCTGATGTTTTGCGCGCGAATGAAGTCTTCCATGAGCTCGACATGGTTCTTCGTTTTCGAGAAGCGCCCGGTTTCCTCTTCGAACAGGTTGTACAGCAGCCGGCGCTTGTGGTCGGGAAACGGGCAGCGGAAATACAGGTTCTCGATGTACTCGAGAAAGTACCGGGTGATCTGGTATCCCTCGAGCGAGATGATCTTCAGCAAGCGCCAGTTTTTCCGGGGCGTGAACAACTCCGCGAAGATCGGGTGATCGAGCGTGAGCTGCTCGTCCAGTGTTTCGCGCAGCGCGCGGGAAAACGTCGCTTTGTCCATCAGCACGGCTTCTTTGATGAGGGTCATGATCGTTCCCTGTCGGTGAGGTAACCGGCAATGTAATGGCGGCTTTCAAGACTGAAACCTGTCCGTTCGGGCGAGTGTTTCCCCGTCCGCGCCAACCCTGTACGTCAGTGCAGGTAGGCAGTGCGGTGCCTTGACGCTATAAAGCGGAACCCCTACGGCACTTGGAGAATCCGATGGACGACCACGCGAACGTGTTCGCTACGCTTACCGAACTGATTCCGCAAATTGCTGCGCTCGATATTGCGCCGGACATGCTGACGCGGGAAACGTCGCTGACGTCGGATCTGATGCTCGATTCGATCTCGCTGCTGTCGCTGATGGCGCTGACCGAGGATCGGCTCGGCATCAGCTTCGCCTCGCACACGGAGCAGGTCGCGAACCTCGAAACCATCGGCGATGCGGTCGATCTGGTGGACATGCTGTTGTCCGTGAAAGCGTAACGAGATGACGATGAACGATCATCCGCTCGACGCATGCAGGATGTCGTCGGCCGGCGGCGACCGTGTCTTCCTGCTGGATGCCGGCGACCTCGACGCGCTGGGCGCGGCGGCCGAGGCCGGCGACACGACTACGGCACTCGGCGCGTACCCGCGCATCGCCCGGCTTCGCGACGCATTGAACGCGCCCGATTCCGGGCGGCTCGCCATCGTCGTCGACGATCCCGAGATGCGTCGCACGCGCGAATTCGCGTCCTTGCCCCGCCTCCTGTCGGCCACGCTCGACGTTGCGTCCGCATCCGTTGCGAACGCATGCATCGTCGTGCTCGGCGACGCGCTCGCGGACGGCACGGCGGCCATCGGCGAAGCCGGGACGCGCTGGCCGGCGTCGCTCGACACGCTCGCCGACGCGGTCGCCGAAACCGTATTCGAGGTACGCCGCCGCGCCGACACGTACTTCGAGCAGGCACCGCTGGCGTTGCCCGCCGAAACGGCCGGCACGGCTCGCCTGCTGACGGCCGAAGCGGTGCTGGCCTGGCTTGTGACGGAAGCGTCGCCCGGCCTGCACGTCGTGCACGGCGACCGGCGTATTGCGTGGCGCGAACTCGCTGAAAGCGTCGCGCAAACGGTGCCCATTCCGACGCGAAGCGATGCCCACCAGGCCGGCGCCGATGCCATCCTCGCGCTGCTCGAAACGAATCTGAAGCATGCCGAGCACATGCTGGGATACCCGGATCACGCACACGTGCCGCCGACCGACATCCGTTCTCACCGGCTGCGCTGCGACGGCTTCGACTGGCGAGCCCGGATCGCGTCACGCGTCGCCGCTCACGCGGCCCGGCACGAACGGCGCGACGCGCCCCGGTTTGTCGACCTGCCGTCCGCGCGCCGGATCACGACCGGCAGCGGGCATGGGTATCTCTCTGCCGGGCGCGGCCCGCGGGCCATGTTGCTCATCAACGCATTCGGCATCCCGCACGACGTGTGGCACGACTTCGCGGCCGGATTGGCGCCGGATTTCTCCCTCTACCTGGCGGACGACGCAAGCGATACGCCAGCCGATGGAGAACTGACCCGCGCCTACTATTCGAGCCCCGATGCGCCGGACCGCTACGCGCGAAGCGTGGCTGAATTGCTGGACGTCGAGGGCATCGACGCGATTCACGTCGCGAGCTGGTGCGGAGGCGCCCGATACGCGCTGGCGCTGGCCCGCGCACTGCCCGGCCGCATCGCGTCGGTGAGCCTGATCGCTCCGTCGTTTGCCGGCGCGCAGGACTACGACGGCGCCGACAGCGCGTACGAAAACAATCTCAACACGATGTGCTCGCTCGTCGCGCGCATGCCGAAGGCCGCGGACAGCATGGCCAAATCGATGATCGGGTTGCTGGAGAAGCGGGCACGAAGCGACGCACGCGAGGGCGGCCACGCATCGATGTTCGCGCTACCCGATTCGGCGACCCGCCACTGGCTGCACGCACCGTTCGTGTCGCCGGCGAACATGATCGAATACAGCCGGCAATTGCTGAATTTCCGCGCCCATCGGATCGAAGCCGAACCCGACGGATCGATCGCCGGCATCCCCGCGCTGCTCGTGACCGGCGAATACGACGAAATGACCTGCGCGATACGTGCGCGAGCCATTACGTCGGCCCAGCTTCGCCCGATCCAGGTCGAGCTCCAGGCCGGCAGTCATCACATGGTTCACCAGAATGCGGCGCTGCTCGCGCAACTCGTCGGCACGTTCGTCGGCGCTCGGGCGCTGACACCCGACGCACTGCCGCATCCGAGGCTGCGTGTCCTCCGGGCGGCCGACCGTGGCGAGATGGGAACGGAGATGGAGATGGAGTCGGGCGAACTGTGACGCACGCGCGTTCCGATGCCCGTTCGGACAGTTACAGGCCCCGGGCATCGATCACTAAAGTCGCACTGTGAAGCAAGCCGGATCACACGCGGCCGGTCGCGTCGTACAACTCGCAAACGACGCACAAGCCAACGCCAACCCGCTGGTCGGAGATGTCGAATGTACGCAAACAGCCTTGTCGAACTGATCGGCGATACGCCGCTGCTGTATCTGAAAAGCCTGTCGAATGAACACAGGCGAATCCGCGTGTATGGAAAGCTCGAGTGCTACAACCCCGGCAACAGCGTGAAGGACCGGAGCGCGCTGCAGTTGCTCCGCCAGGCCGAGCGCGACCATGGCCTCAAGCCGGGCTGGTCGATCGTCGAATCGACGTCGGGCAACATGGGGCACGCACTCGCGATGCTGTGCGCCACGCGCGGCTATCGCTTCATTTGCGTGCTCGATCCGAAGACACCGAAGACGAATGCGAATCTCGTGCGCGCATTCGGTGGAGAGGTCGAGATGGTCGAACACCCCGACGAGACGGGCAGCTATCAGCGCAAGCGCATTGCGGTCGCGAAAGCGATTGCCGCGAGCGTGCCGAATTGCGTGAACCTCGATCAATACAACAATCCGGCCGCGATCGACGCCCACTATTACTCCACCGGGCCCGAAATCGTCGCCCAGCTCGCCGATCGGCTCGACGCCGTGATCGTGTCCGCCAGCACCGGCAGCCATCTGAGCGGCATCGCACGCTACGTGAAGGAGCGCGACCCGGCCACCCGCGTGATCGGTGTCGAGCCCGACGGCTCGGTCGTGTTCGGCGGCACCTACCGGCCGCATCTGCAGAACGGCGCGGGGCTGAGTTTTCAGCCCGGCAACATCCTGATTCACCTCGTCGACGAAACGATGCGCATCGTCGATCGCGATGCATTCGTCGGCTGCCGCCGCCTCGCGCTCGACGAAGGGTTGCTGCTCGGCGGTTCGTCCGGCGCCATCGCGCAGGCCGCACGCCGCTACGTCGCCACCTTGCAAGGCCCGGCCAACATCGTGCTCGTGCTGCCCGACAGCGGCACCAAGTATCTCGACACGATCTACGACGATCAGTGGCTGGTCGATCATGGCCTCCAGGCCGTGCTCGACGACCTGTGCACCATCGCGCCCCCGCCACGCGCCAAAAGCGCCGTGGCCCTCGAAACCACGTGATCCAGGGACACTCATGAACGACTCCATCCGTACCTTGCTTGCCGACGGCGCGCAGTATCCGATCGTGTTGCCGAAGGCCAACGTCACGCACGTCACCTATCGCTGGACGAACGCCGTCGACGATACGTTGGGCGCGCAGATCGTCGAACTGATGCGGCGCACGAGCGAAAGCGCGCCGATCATCGGCTTCGCCGAAACGATCACGGACGCGGAAGCGAACCGCTATCTCGAGGAACTGCGCTCGAATCTCGCCGCGGAAAAGGTGCGCCTGCTGACGATCTTCGCGAACACCGGGCAATTGATCGGCCTGTGCACGTTGCGCCGCAACCTGAACCCGAACAATCGCCATATCACCGACCTCGCGAAAGGCATGATCCACGACGCCTGTCGCGGCGGTGGCGTGCTGCCCGCCGCGTTCGTCGAGATTGCGCTGCAATGCGATCGGGACAATGTCGAACTGTTGACGCTCGACGTGCGGGACGGCACGCCCGCTCACCGCGTATGGGAACACTACGGTTTTCAGACGTGGGGCACGTTGCCGGACTACGCCCGCGCGAACGGGAAGATGCATGCCGGCCACTTCATGATGCAGCGCGTGGCGGACCTCAAGGAACGTGCGCTCGGCATGCTCTCGGGTCGCGACGCCGAACGCACCGCCCCCGCCAAAGCATCGGTATGAGCCACGCCATCTACGACGGGCCGATCATCGACTCGCACTGCCACATCGCGTCGACGCGCTTCATCCCCACCGCGTTCCTCGAGGGATTCTGCGCCAACGTTCATGTCCGGCTCGTCGCCAACGGCGTACGGAAATCGCGATCGGAACTGCTCGATACCTATCTCGCGCAAAGCCAGGACCACTTCGGCGATGCACTCGTGGCCGACATGACGTCGGCCGGGATCGAGCAGGCCGTGGTGTTGCTGCCCGATTTCACGTACGTGATGAAAAGCGATCTCACGATCGCCGAGATGTATGCCGAGCATCATGCGATTCTGCAGCGTCACGGCGAGCGCTTTCACGTTTTCGGCGGCATGGATCCGCGTTGGGGCGCGGACGGTGTCGCGTTGTTCGAGAAAGGCGTGGTCGAGTACGGCTTTTCCGGATTGAAACTCTATCCGCCGTGCGGTTACAGCCCGAGCGACAAGCGCCTGTACCCGCTGTACGAAATCTGTCGCGCCCACCGGTTGCCGGTTCTTCTGCACGTGGGGCCGACCAGCCCGGCGCTCGAGTTTGCGTACTCGCACCCGGATCTGCTCGACCGCGCGGCGTTCGATTTTCCCGACGTGAACTTCATCCTCGCGCACGGCGCCGTCCATCACGTCGACGCTTGCGCGCGACAGTGCGCGTATCGACCCAACGTGTATCTCGACGTCAGCGCATTTCTCGGCTCGCAGCATCCGCGGGGGTGGCCGGTCGCCCTCGCGGAGCTGTTCCGCATGAACATCAATCACAAGATTCTGTTCGGCACCGACTGGCCGGTCTTTCGCAATTCGGGCGGCCACCGCAAGGTCATGGAGCAGTTCCTCGCCGCCGATGGCCCGCTCGCGGCCGTCGCGCCGGTGCAACGCAAGTGGTTGATGTCGGGCAATACGCGCGCGCTGCTGCCGGCATCGCGCACGATCGATGCGATCGCGTGAGTCCGGCCGTCGCGTGCGACGGCCGTCCCGCACGCACTACGGGCTCACGGCCGCGTCGATGATCGGTGCCCTGCTCGTCTGGACCGCATGGCCGGGGCATCGGGCCGACGCGATGGCGGAAACCGCCGACGCGCCGGACCACTGGCGCGCCGACGAACGCGCACAGCTCGAATCGATGCGCCTGCCCGCGAACGTCGTCGCCAAAGTCGACCCGTCGAATCGCGTGGCCGCATCCCCACGGGCGGCCCAGCTCGGCAAGCAATTGTTCTCGGATCCTCGGTTCAGCCGAAACGGCGCGATCGCCTGCGCAAGCTGTCACACCCCCGATCGCCAGTTCGAAGACGGGCGACCGCTGGCGATCGGCCTGGGCATCGGCGCGCGTCGCACGATGCCCGTCGTCGGCACGACCGATGCGCCGTGGCTGTTCTGGGACGGCCGCAAGGATAGCGTGTGGTCGCAGGCGATCGGGCCGATCGAGGATCACAACGAACACGGCGGCACCCGGCTGCGCGCCGCCCATGTGCTTGCCGAGCACTACCGCGACGCTTACGAGCCGCTGTTCGGACCGTTGCCCGACCTGCGCGCGCTGCCCCGTGACGGGGGCCCGCTCGGCACGGACGCGGAGAAAGCTGCCTGGCAAGGACTCGACGAACGCACCCGCACCGACGTGTCGCGCGTGTTCGCGAATCTCGGCAAGGCGATCGCGGCGTACGAAGCGACGCTTCAATATGGGCCTTCACGCTTCGATACCTATGTCGACGGCGTCCGGGCCGGCGATCCGGTCAAGCTCGCCGCGCTGACGCCGACCGAAAAAGCGGGCCTTCGCCTGTTCGTGAACAAAGGCCAATGCATGACCTGCCACACCGGACCCATGCTGAGCGACCGGCAGTTCCACAACATCGGCGTACCGCCGCGTAGCGGAACGGCTGCCGATCCCGGTCGCGCGGCGGCGGTCGCCAAGGTGTTGCACGACGAATTCAACTGCATGGGGCCGTTCAGCGACGCGAAGCCCGAGCAGTGCGAGGAACTGCAGTTCATCTCGACCGACGATCCCCAAATGCTCGGCGCGTTCAAGACGCCGAGCCTGCGCAACGTCGCGCTGCGGCCGCCGTACATGCACGCGGGTCAATTCGCGTCGCTGGACGCCGTGATGCGCCACTACGCGGACGCGCCCGCGGCCGCGATCGGGCATAGCGAACTGAAAAGGATCGCGTTGTCGGACGAAGAGCAACGGCAACTCGTCGCGCTGCTCGGCGCGTTTTCCGGCCCCATCGTCGAGCGCTGATCGTCCGCGCCGTCGTGCGTCAGCGCGACGCGTCGCGAACGGCGACGCCCATCACCTTGACCTGGCCGCCGAACGGCAACGCAGCGGCCTGATAGACGGTTCGCGCAGGCCGGCGATCCTCAGGAAACAGATCGGCATACACGTCGTTCACCTCCGCGAGCGCACCGATGTCGGAGAACGCGATGTCGACGAACACGAGATCCCGCGGGCTGAATCCCGCCGCCTCGATCGCACGGAACAGGTTCGCGAACGCGCGACGCGCTTCTTCGGCCGGCGTGCCGGGCACATAGCGGCCGTCGACGTCCAGCGAAAGCTGGCCGCTGAGATAGCAGGTATCGTTCGCGACCACCGCATGGCTGATCGGCGACGGCCACTGCGGCAATTCATGGCCCGACGTTACATAGTGTTTCATGCAGTTCTTCTCCTTGGAGCAGGTGGCGCTGCCGCGTCACAAATAGTGCTTGACGAGCAACTGGAAGAGATTCGACTGTGGCAGCGCGCCGTATTCGGTCGACGACGCGCCCGCATTGATCTGCCATTGCAGCGCGACATCGGTTCTGGCGAAGCGATAACGCGCCTCGAGCCAGGTGAGCTGGCTGCGATCGGCGAGATTCAACCGCACGAAACCGGAGAGATCCAGACGCGGGATCCACGCGTCCTGCCACCTGACCATCGCGAAGAGCCCGTCGCGGGTCGTGGGATCCTGCTGGGCGGCCGCGAGGGTTCGATACGCGGCGTAACCGGCCGGCGGGCCATTGCGCAGCGCCTGCCAACCGGCACGATCGAGCGCGGCGCCGTCCCGGTCATACTCCAGCGTGACGGACAGATTGCGCGACGTCGTGCACGTTGCGCCGGTGGCGAGTTTCCAGCGGAACGCGACATCGCTGTACGGCTGCCCCAGCGCACGTGCCAGCGTCGACGGCCCTCGCCCGCCCGACCACTCCACGTATCCGACGCACGCATTGTTGACGAGATGGACCAGGTTGACGCCGAATTGCGGCGAACTGCCGGGCTTGCCGTCATCGTAGATCACGATTTGCGGCGACAGATCCGAGACGACGCGCTGGCTGAACTGAAGCATCCAGCGCGTGCGCTGGTTCGTCGCGCCGAAGTCGGGCGAGAACGATGCGTCGGTCGCGCGATCCGCGATCCGCGGCGCGACGAGCGCGCTGACGGAGCCGTCGGCCCACAATTGCTGGCCGCGCAGCATCACCGTACCGAGCCGGTTCTCGCGCAGGCTCGCGGGATCCACCGAGGTCACGGAACGGACGGCGTTGTCGCGGAAAAAGTCGGTGGGGTTGTAGCCGGTCGCCACGCCGAGCCGCACATTGACGCGGCCGGCCTGCAGCAGCGTGCTGCCGCCGCCAACGCGGCCGTCCACATACAGTTCCTTCAGCGTGTTGATCGCGCCCGAATCGCCATCGAAGCGCCACGGACCGTTCAGGTCGAGTCGGTCGGCAAGACTGATGCCCCAGCCGTTCGAGAATGCATGACGCGCGGTCAGGTCGAGCGACAGCCGCGTGGCCGTCCGCGTGCCGCCCGCGCGCAAGGTGGCGAAACGCAGGCCCGGTTCAAGACTGAACTGGTACTTGCCGTCGTCGACCTTCTGCACCGGCGTCGCGTCGGCCAGCGCCAGCCCGGCCTCTTCCGCGTCATTGGCATGGCATACGCTCGCCATGCCGGCCAACGCGATACAGGCGATGCTGATGCGCGTCATCATTCAGGCTGGAAACGCGCCATGAAATCGGACTGGAACCACGCATCCGGAATCTCCCGAGCCACGTAGTCCGCATATCGCATCACGGTCACGAGATTCGGATTGAGCCCGTCGATGATCACGATCTCGGTGGGCCGAAACGCACCGAGCTGCTGTTGAAAGCGTCGATAGAACGCCGTCTTGAGAAGCTTGCCGCTCTCGCTGAAGAAACGTGCCTTCACGGGTCGCGAGTCCGTCGTGTCGATCCACATCTCGATCGAGTGATACGTCATGTCGGATACGCTCTGGACCAGCTTCAACCGGTAGGCGCGGCGCGTCTGGCGCTCGCCGTCCTGCACGTCCTCCTCCGCCTCGACCTGGGCGCGATATCCCTGGGCGAAATTGACGGTGACCACGTCGCCGTTCGACGCCTGCCCGAGCAGCCGTTGCTGCGGCGAAATACGGATGGTCGCCTTGCTCGCCGGATCGAAAAACCACAGATCGTTGCCGCTCTTGAGCATCAGCTTGTTCGCATCGCGTGCCGGCGCGGCGAATCGAATCAGGCTGCGAAACTGACCGCTCGCCGGGTTGATCCGCGAATAGGCGGTCAGTGCGTTCGAATCCGTTTGCTTGCCGTCGGTGTACTGCGTCAGCGTGACATTCAGCGTGAACGGTTCGCTCGGGTTGCGAACGGCATCGCTCGCGGCGAGGATGCGTTGCGGATCGGGCGCGGCGTGTGCGGTACAGCAGGCGAGTGCGAGGATCGCGGCGGCGCCCAGGCGCGCCATCGAATGCGTCTGCATCGGAATCTCCGGGGCAAATACGGAATGACAGGGACGAGTTCGGCTCCCACCCGAAAACGGGTGGAGAACCGACAGGCTTGGGGAGGAACGGGTTGACGCTGCGGAGTGCAGCTCAGTAGCCCGGATACTGCATCTGCAGTGCGACCCATGCGGCCGTGCGCTTGCCGAACTCGGACGAGATCGCGTTCAGCGATGCATCGAGCGCATGCAACGGGTAGCGCGTGATCGGCGCGGACAGCATTCGCGTCGGCGCGTCGACGCCGGCCACGCGGTCGGGAACGATCGTCAGCCCACGCCGGGTGCGCACGGGTTCGCGGTTCGCGGCCACCGTGTAGGCGGTCGAGCGGAACGTCGTGGAATAGGCGTCGGCCTCGAGCACGAGCGCGATTTCGTCGACACCCGGCGCGATCGGGATACCGAAATCCTCATGCGACCAGAACGACACGTAGTTGGTCGCGATCGTCGCCATCGCCGGCAAACCGAGGTTGAAGCGGTCGCTCGCGATCTCGGACGACCATGCAGGCCGTCCGAGCCGCTCGCCGACCTGCAGCGCGCGTTCGCGCCCGGCGAGCGCCTCGACGAGCGCAAGCGATACCGGGATCGTCGCGGTGACGCCGGTCGTCGTGACGACCTTGCCGTCGGCAACGTAACGCTTGCCGTCGACCCAGCGCGTATCGGCAAACTTCTTGCGCAGATCGTTCATCGAATACCAGTGCCCCGTTGCACGGCGGCCTTCCAGGAGCCCCGCACGGGCGACCACCCAGACGCCATCGCACACGCCGATGATCGTCGCGCCCTTCTTCGCCTGCTCGGCCACCCATGCCAGCAGCGCCGGATCGCTGTCGCGATGCACGGCCGGCACGATCACGTAGTCCGCGCCTTCGGGCACGCGCTGATCGAACTGGGCGGTGGTTTCGTCCGGAATGACGTTCATCGGCGCCGGGAACATCCGGATGGGGCCGGGCTTCGTCGCGAGCGCGACGAGATCCGCCGCGCCCGATTCGGCCACGATGCCATAGGGAACGACGTAATCGGTCAGCTCGGTATAGTAGTTTTCGCCGACGACGGCGACGATCGGGCGCGTGCGCCCGAAGCGCGGCTGATAGGCGGGCAGCCGGTCCGCGCGTGCCGCCGCGGGCGCGGCGGCGGCCGGCGCCGACGCTTCGCTCGCCGGCCCCGCATGGGCAAGGTTCGCGGTACCCGATGCAAACGGCGCGAGCAGCAACATCATCCAGTACAGCATGACTTTTCGCATTGAAGCCTCTCCGTGTAGGGAACTCATCCAGTAATCAGGCATGGCGCCCGTGTCGACCGTCACGACGCCACCGCCGGCGGCAACACGACGTTGAACGTCACTTCGTCGTCGCGCTGCGCGTCCCGGACCTTCAGCGTGATCGTCCACCAGCCGGGCATGCTGAACTTCATCCCTTGCAGCCGATACGTTCCGTTTGCGTCGCCGTCGACCACGCGAGGGCGCGTCGGCAGGCCGTGCCCGTGCTGAGGCATCCCGCCGCTGACTTCGATGCGTGCACCGCGCACGGGCTCGCCGGATGCACGGTTCACGGTAACGGTCCACGCATGGATCCGGTTCAGCGGCGGCGGAGCCGTCGGCGGTTCGAGCGTCACGACGTACGCACCCGACGCCGTCGCTCGCGCCAACGACAGATTCAGACCCGCGGGAACCGGCTGCTCGGCCGGCGCGCCACATGCGCCGAGCATGGCGATGCCGCTCCCGGCGAAGGCTAACATGACAATCCGCCGACGAATCGATTTCATCGACATTTCATCGACGCCCGATCCGATCGTTCGATCATGCATAGCGGAGCGCATCGACGATCTCCATCCGCGACGCGCGGCGCGCGGGCAGCAACGCGGACAGCATCGCCACCACGAGCAGGCCGATCGCGGTACCGACGATCAGGTCGTTCTCGCCCCACACACGAATGATCAGCGGCACCGGCGAGCGGCCCGGCGGCGTCCATGTCAGCCCGCTGACGTTGATGACGCCGGCCAGCAACGCCGCGCTGGCGACGCCGAGCACCGCGCCGATCACGCCGAGCAGCAACCCTTCGCACAGGAACAGGCGACGGACGCCCGCGCGGCGCAATCCCATCGCGCGCAGCGTGCCGATTTCGACCGTGCGCTCGAACACCGCCGTGCTCATGGTGTTGCCGACGGTGAACAGCACGATCGCGGCGATCAGGAGCGCGACAAAACCGAACAGCGTCGCGAACATCGCAAGCGCCTGACCATAGAACGGGTTCAGCACCGTGTAATCGACGACTTCCGTGTCCGTACCGGCGAATTTCGTTTTCAGCAGCGTCTCGATCCGGGCCTTCGCGGCCGGCAAATCCGACGTATGGCGCAACTGGACGACGATCGCCGTCGCCTTCGGCTGCTCGGTGCCGTAGACGAGTCGTTGCGCTTGCGCGAGATGCAGGCCGACGTACATGTCGTCGTATTCCTTGATGCCCTGTCGCTCCGCCTTCACGACCTGCAGTTCCGCCACGTTCGGCGCACCGCGCGCGGTCGCCGCGAGCAGTTCGATCCGCCGGTCGCCCGCCGCGGCAGCCGGCGCCGCGCGCGTACCCTCGGCAAGGGCCGCGATGTCGCCCGGAAGCGGCGAGGCGGGCGTGGTGTCCGTGGGCTTCCTGGGCGGGTTGCAGTCGGGCACCTTGAGCGGTCCGCACAGTTCGAGCACCCGCGCGAGGCCCGTCCCGATCACGGCTGCGTCGCCGGTCGTTCCGGTCAGCGCCATCGGCGGGATCGTCACGGGGAAGTGATAGTCGTTCCAGGCGCGCATCCGGTTCTGGTCGTCGACGCGCACGCCGAGCGCGAGCGCGGTACGCGACAACCCCGCGTCGAAATTGCCCGCGATACCCTGCAACTGCAGCGTGGGCGTCGCGACGAGCACCATCTTCGCCAGTTCCGGATCGGCCTTCACCGCGTCGATGATCGCCGCGTAGTTGTCGATCCCGTACGCGGAAGGATTCCCGCTGCCGAACTCGTAGAACCCCTTGCGTTCGATCTGCAGGTGGCCGCCGTATTTCACGTAATCGGTTTGCAGACCATACGTGATGTTGCGCGTATAGCCGCCGAACAGCAGCACCGCGTGCGCGCCGACGATCATCGCGAGCAGGGTCGTGATCGAGCGGCGACGATTGCGCAGCAGATTGCGGAGCGCGAGCGAAAAAGTCTTCATGCGAACGCCTCCTGGTCGGCGGAGCGGGTCACGTCGGACACGATCCCGTCGGCAATGTGGACGACGTCGTCGCCTGCCGCGATGACCTGCGGATCGTGCGACGAAATCACGAACGACACGCGCCGCTCCCGTTGCAATCGCCGCATCAGCGCGATGATCTGCTGGCCGGTCTTGCTGTCCAGATTGGCGGTCGGCTCGTCCGCCAGCACGAGGTTCGGCGACGCGACGAGCGCGCGTGCGATCGCGACGCGTTGCCGCTGACCGCCCGACATCTGCCCCGGACGATGCTGCGCCTTGTCCGCGAGGCCGACCGCATCGAGCATGTCGCGCACCCGCAGCGCACGTTCGGATTCCGTCAATCGCGTGCCCGCGAGAAGCAGCGGATATTCGACATTTTCGTGCGCCGTGAGCACCGGCAGCAAATTGAAGTTCTGGAAGACGAAGCCGAGCCGTCGCGCACGAAAATCGGACAGCGCGTCGTCCGACAAACGACCGACCTCTTCGCCCGCCACGACGATGCGGCCGCGGTCGGGCCGGTCCACGCATCCGACGAGATTCAGCAACGTCGACTTCCCGCTGCCGGAAGCACCGGCGATGACGGTCAGTTTTCCGTCGCGAATGTCGAGCGTGACGTCGCGCAGCGCGGTCACGTTGACGGAACCCATCAGATACGACTTTTCAACGGCTTCGAGTATTACGGCGTTCATGGTCTCGATATACGAAGTTGGCAGGCCGCGACAGCACGGTGCAAGACGATCGCGCAGCGCAGAATACCAACTTGCATGCAGGGAAAAACCTGTTCGTTGGGGCAGCATCCGGGCGCGAACCCGATGCCGGGATCATATGTCGCGTCCCGCATTCGAGAACAATCACGGCCGGGAGGGATCGTCAACCTGTACCGTCGGACGGCACACGTCGCCGGCCCTTGCGATTACGCTGCACCGTCATCGGCGCGCCGCCCCGGACCGGATCGCGGCCGCGACGCGTCACGACTTCCGCTCTCAATCGGCATGCCAGTCAAGATAACGCCCTGGTTCATCCTGCATCGCCCGCAACCCGCGGCCACGCACCGGCTGTTCTGCTTCCCGTATGCCGGTGCCGGTTCGCTGCTCTATCGGCGCTGGGCGCTCGATCTGCCCGACTGGATCGAAGTCGTGGCGGTCGAACTACCGGGACGCCAGACGCGCTTCTCGGAAGCGCCCCCCACGTCGCTGGATGCGATGACGGATGCGTTGGCCACCGCCGCGAACGGGTTGCTCGACAAGCCGTTCGGCACCTTCGGATACAGCTTCGGCAGTGTCGTCGGGATCGAATGGCTGAAGGAACTCGATCGGCGACGGCTTCGCGGGCCCATTCACGCATTCTGCGCGGCGCACCGCGCACCGCATGTTGCGCCTCGTCCGTTAGCGCTTCATCGATTGCCGGAACCGGACCTCATCGATTGGCTGAAGACGATGGGCGGCACACCGGATGCGTTGCTGTCGGAGCCGGACTGGCTTCGGCATTTCCTGCGCGCGCTGCGGGCCGATCTGGCGCTGGCCGAAGGCTATTGCACCGACACGCCTTTCGCGTTGCGGTGCGGGCTGACCGTATTTGGCGGGCTGCACGATCCGCATGTCGATATCGACGCGTTGCGCGAATGGCGCCGCTACAGCGACGGGCCGTTTGCGCTTCATCGGTTCGACGGCGATCATTTCTTCATCCATGCCAGGGAGCGCGAGCTCCAGGATCACGTTGTCGCGATGCTGGCCGCACACGCATAGTCTCGATACAGCGAGCCGGTCGCGCCCGCGTTGTTCGCGAGGTCGTTTCCTCACAGCATCACGCGCTCGATCCCGCCATGGTTGGCCCATGCGACATAATCGGCCATCCAGTTCTCGCCGAGCACCTGGCGCGCAATTTCGACCACGATGTAGTCGGCCTCCAGGTTCGCGTCCTCGTTGTAGCGCGACAGCCCCTGCAGGCACGACGGGCAGCTCGTCAGGATCTTCACGTCCGGGCCGTTCGTGCCCGCATTGGCCGGCGCCGGCGCGTCGCCCGCCACCACCGGAATCGCGCGCAGCTTCGCCGCGCCCTTGCGGATCTCCTCTTCCTTGCGGAAGCGCACCTGCGTCGACACGTCCGGACGCGTCACCGCCAGCGTGCCCGACTCGCCGCAGCAGCGATCGTTCTTCTCGATCCTGTAGCCGTCCTTCTCCGCACCCATCAGTTCGTTGACCAGCTTCACCGGGTCGATCGTCTTGATCGGCGTGTGGCACGGGTCGTGATACATGTAGCGCGTGCCCGTCACCCCGTCCAGCTTCATCCCCTTCTCGAGCAGGAACTCGTGGATGTCGATGATCCGGCACCCCGGGAAGATCTTGTCGAATTCGTAGCCCGCGAGCTGGTCGTAGCACGTGCCGCACGACACCACCACCGTCTTGATGTCCAGATAGTTCAGCGTGTTCGCCACCCGGTGGAACAGCACGCGATTGTCCGTGACGATCTTCTCGGCCTTGTCGTACTGGCCCGAGCCGCGCTGCGGATAGCCGCAGCACAGGTAGCCCGGCGGCAGCACCGTCTGCACGCCCGCCTCCCACAGCATCGCCTGCGTCGCCAGCCCCACCTGCGAGAACAGCCGCTCGGAGCCGCAGCCCGGGAAGTAGAACACCGCCTCCGAATCGACGGTCGTCGTCTTCGGGTTGCGGATGATCGGCACGATCTTGTTGTCCTCGATGTCCAGCAGCGCCCGCGCCGTCTTCTTCGGCAGGTTGCCCGGCATCTTCTTGTTCACGAAGTGGATCACCTGCTCCACCGCCGGCGGCTTGCCCGTCGTCGCCGGCGGGTGCTGCGTCTGCTTCGTCACGACCTTCTTCAGCATGTCGTTCGCGAAGCGCTGCACCTTGTAGCCCACGCCCATCATCACGCCGCGCGCGAGGTTGATCGTCTGCGGGTTGGTCGCGTTCAGGAAGAACATGCCCGCCGCGTTGCCGGCGTTGAACTTCTTCTTGCCCATCTTGCGCAACAGGTTGCGCATGTTCATCGTCACGTCGCCGAAGTCGATCTTCACCGGGCACGGTGTCGCGCACTTGTGGCACACCGTGCAGTGGTCGGCCACGTCGTTGAACTCGTCCCAGTGCTTGATCGACACGCCGCGGCGCGTCTGCTCCTCGTACAGGAACGCCTCGACCAGCAGCGACGTCGCGAGGATCTTGTTGCGCGGGCTGTACAGCAGGTTCGCGCGCGGCACGTGCGTCGCGCACACCGGCTTGCACTTGCCGCAGCGCAGGCAGTCCTTCACCGAATCGGCGATCGCGCCGATGTCGGACTGCTGCATGATCAGCGACTCGTAGCCCATCAGCCCGAAGCTCGGCGTGTACGCATTGCGCAGATCGGCGCCGTCGAGCAGCTTGCCCTTGTTGAAGCGGCCGTTCGGGTCCACGCGCTGCTTGTACGCGCGGAATTCGGCGATCTCGTCGTCGGTCAGGAATTCGAGCTTCGTGATGCCGATCCCGTGTTCGCCGGAGATCACGCCGTCCAGCGAGCGCGCGAGCGTCATGATGCGCGCGACCGACGCGTGCGCGTCCTGCAGCATCTCGTAGTTGTCGGAGTTGACCGGGATGTTCGTGTGGACGTTGCCGTCGCCCGCGTGCATGTGCAGCGCGACGAACACGCGCCCGCGCAGCACGCGCTTGTGGATCGCCTGCGCTTCGTCGAGGATCTGCTTGAACGCGCCGCCGTTGAAGATCGCGCGCAGCTCCGCGCGGATCTCCTGCTTCCACGAAATCCGGACCGTGCGGTCCTGCGTGATGTGGAACACGGTCGCGCCCGGCTGCTCGTCCGCGCGATCGGCGAACTTCTCGGCGAGCGCCGCGTAGCCGAGCTGCACCAGGTAGTGCTGCGCCTCGCGCAGCGGCTGGTCGAGCCGGTCACGCACGAATTCCCAGCGCGCACGCACGCGCTTGAGCAGCTCCAGCGCCTGCTGCACGCGGTCTTCGAGCAGTTCCGCGCTCGGGATCTCGTTCGCGTCGTCGGTCTTGCCGAGCGGCAGGTTGCCGCCCCTGAAGAACGCTTCGAGCGCGTCGACCAGTTGCAGCTTGTTCTTCAGCGACAGCTCGATGTTGATCCGCTCGATGCCGTCGGTGTACTCGCCCATCCGGTTCAGCGGGATCACGACGTCTTCGTTGATCTTGAACGCGTTCGTGTGCTTCGCGATCGCGGCCGTGCGGCTGCGGTCGAGCCAGAAGCGCTTGCGCGCCTCCGCGCTGACCGCGACGAAGCCTTCGCCGCTCTTGCCGTTCGCCATCCGGATCACTTCGGACGTCGCCTGCGCGACCGCATCGGCGTCGTCGCCGACGATGTCGCCGATCAGCACCATCTTCGGGAACGCATTGCGCTTGCTCTTGGTCGCGTAGCCGACCGCGCGCAGGTAGCGCTCGTCGAGGTGCTCGAGGCCCGCGAGGATGGCGCCGCCCTGCTTCGACGTCTCGAACAGGTAGTCCTTGATCTCGACGATGCTCGGGATCGCCTCGCGCGCCTGGCCGAAGAATTCGAGGCAGACGGTACGCGTGTGCGCGGGCATCTTGTGCAGCACCCAGCGCGCGGACGTGATGAGCCCGTCGCAGCCTTCCTTCTGCACGCCCGGCAGGCCGGCGAGGAACTTGTCGGTCACGTCCTTGCCGAGCCCTTCCTTGCGGAACCGGCGGCCTTCGATCTCGAGCATTTCGGTGCGCAGCAGCTTCTCGCCGGGCGCATGCGCGCCGTCGAACCACTTCAGCTCGAAGCGCGCGACCGCGATGTCGTGGATCTTGCCCTGGTTGTGCTCATGGCGCGTGACTTCGAGCCAGTTGCCGTCCGGGTCGACCATCCGCCACCACGCGAGGTTGTCGAGCGCGGTGCCCCACAGCACGGCCTTCTTGCCGCCCGCGTTCATCGCGACGTTGCCGCCGATGCACGACGCGTCGAGCGAGGTCGGATCGACCGCGAACACGTAGCCGGCCGCCTCCGCCGCCTCGGTCACGCGGCGCGTGACGACGCCCGCGCCGGAGAAGATCGTCGGCACCTTGTGCGCGACGCCCGGCAGCTCGGTCAGCTCGACCGCGCCGAGCTGTTCGAGCTTCTCGGTGTTGATCACCGCGGAGAACGGCGTGAGCGGCACCGCGCCGCCCGTGTAGCCGGTGCCGCCGCCGCGCGGGATCACGGTCAGGCCGAGCTCGAAGCACGCCTTGATCAGCGCGGCGATCTCGGCTTCGGTGTCGGGGGTCAGCACGACGAACGGGTATTCGACGCGCCAGTCGGTCGCGTCGGTCACGTGCGACACGCGCGACAGCCCGTCGAAGCGGATGTTGTCCTTCTGCGTGCAGCGGCCAAGCGCCTTGGTCGCGCGGCGGCGCAGCTCGGCCATCTTGTCGAATTCGTCCGCGAATTCGTCGACCGCGCGCTGCGCGGCGGTTTCGAGCATCTCGACGCGCGATGCGCGTTCGCGGCCGGCGTCGTCGTACCATCCGCTCACACTCACCCGACGGCGTCTTGCAATTTCGGACAGCCGATCATGCAGCGTGGCGATCAGGAACCGGCGACGCCTTCGGTTATCGAGCAGGTCGTCCTGCAGGTACGGGTTGCGGCGCACGATCCAGATGTCGCCGAGCACTTCGCCGAGCATCCGCGCCGAGCGGCCCGTGCGGCGCTCGGCGCGCAGTTCGTCGAGCACCGCCCACGCGTCCTCGCCGAGCAGGCGGATCACGATCTCGCGATCGGAAAACGACGTGTAGTTATACGGAATATTGCGCGACGGTTCATGTAATCCAGCTATTGCCCGAATACGCTCCAGCAATTGTACGGTTGGCAGTCGGGCATTCATTGGCGTCTATGAAATGAATGATGAAGCGATCGAGAACCACGCTCGGGAAAGCGGAATCGTATTCGGCAATCAGCAGGGAAACTAAACGGAAACGGCTGTCCGGATCAAATCGAATGCACCTTTCAGAATCATCGCCGTGGCGATACCGACCAACGGAGGCGCAAGCACGCCGGTCACACACAGCAAGACGCGGCCCGGCATCGGCAAGCCCGGTCGCTTCCATGCGATATAAAGTGCTGCCGGCGGCAGAAAGAGAATCGACAAAATATAGGCTTTGTACGTCAACCCGTGACGCGCGACAAATGCCTTGACCTTTTCCTTGAAAGACATTCCCGAACTCTCCTAGATCAATCCCAGACGGCTCACCTTCGCCACCGCTTGCGCTCTATTCGACACACGCAGCTTTTCATAGACGTTCGTCAGATGAAATTTGACCGTCCTTTCAGACATCGAAAGGATCCGGCCGATTTCCCACGCAGTCTTGCCTTCGACTACCCATTTGATTACGTCGGATTCCTTTCTCGTGAACTGAATACTGTTCGAGCTTTCGCACGCATCCGGCTCGAGGCCGGCCGCGCGCGGTTCCGCGCCTTCCCGGTTCTGCCGCGCAATCTTCTGGGTCAACGCCGCATGCAAATGCATGGCGATGAGACTGACGAGCAATGCCGAATGCAGCGTCGTGTCTTCGCACTTCAGCTGCAAAACGGTCCGAATGGCCGTCGAATCGCCGGGTGGAGCGCCGATGCAAGCGACCACACCCCGCCCCCGCATGTACGACGCGACATCGCTGACCTGCGCATCGCGTTGTGGCGCTTCCCCGTCGAGATCGCGCCAGCGAAACGTATGATCCTGACGATCGGACAACGCGAAGCAACCCAGATATCGATCGATATCGATCCCGGGGCCGAACAAAGTCACGCCTCTTCGGGCTCCCGCGTCGCTCGCGGCCCCATAGCGATATATCAGCCCGTGAGAAGCCGTATCGCCGCTTCCGCCGTGCAAAATCAAACACTTGTCGAACGGAATCACGCGTCCGATTTTTTCCGCGAGTTGATCGATCCCCTCGGTCAAACCGTTGGGACGAAGAATCTCGCCAATGATGCGAGAAAAGGTCTCCAATTTTCTGGGCCCTTATTGAAAAGACAAGATTCGTATTCGTTGACATGCTCTGGCAGCCGAATAGCTGCCAAAGCTTCAAGGCCTTATCGGATTGGCAATCCAACGCCACTTGCTTTCTACGCGCCAGTACTGCGACAGTATCCGATGGCAACGTCTAGCCAGCCATCGTTCGCGAACCATGTTTTGAGAACCAGTACTCATGTGGAATACAAACCAATTACGCAAGACCATTAACATCTGAATTATTTACTTGCCAATGGCTGAAACAGTTCACCACACGCCTATCCGTCTAGACTTCGTGCTCTAAAGTTGAAGTTGCGCAAGTATATCGGAGGACAGAAGACAGAAACATTACTTTCCGAAAAAAATATGTAATGAACCTTTCTTTGATATTACAGAGCGAAATTGAGATTTCGTTGCGTAAAAATGCGCCAAATCAACAGAATATTTCAATAACTCTGCGAAGTGCGGCATCTTGTCACGATTTTGAATTCGAAGCGCCAGAAAACTTTACAAATCAATCGACGTCAATTTCACCGGCTCGTATAATACGATGCATTATTTACATCGCGCGCATCCACGGCAATCAATTACCGCTTCGATAATTCATAAAATGCGGCCGGCCAAATCATGCTTTCCAGATGTGGTTATATCCGCCTCGCTCTTTCGACCTCGATCGGCCGAATTAGGAAAATTTACTGACTACGAAAACGCTCCACCGACGCATCTCGTCGGCATACGATTCGCGCACTCATGAGCGATGACCGTCACGGCTTGTGCATCCCCAAAGCGGAATACGCCGGATGAGGCGAGTCACGACCACCATGCCGCGCACCGGGTCGGTCGCGGACAAAGACAGGTTGCCGTCTATAAACGACAACGCATGCGGACAATCGGGAATTCGGCCGGCATTCCGCCGCTGGGGAAACGAGCGGAAGTGCCGCGTTCGATGCAATACCGGCCGGTACTTCGGGAATTCGGTGCACGGCGTGCGCCGGTGCACGCATTGGAAACTTCGTCGCGTTCACGAATGTCCGTCTTGCATTCGTTCCGTCATCGCGCGAAGGCGGCCCTCGAACTTGTGCAGCAACATCGACGCCGTTGCCGCCAGGCCGATGGCAAGTCCGCTCCAGATACCGTAGATGCCGTATCCCAGCAGCACACCGGCCGCCCAGGCGACCGGCAGACCGATCAACCAGTATCCGACGATCGATATCCGAAACGAACTCGTTACGTCACCGAGGCCCCGCAAAATGCCGACGCCGATGTTCTGGCTGCAATCGAAGATCTGCAGCAGCGCCGCGATCGTCAGCAGCCCCCCCGGCGAGGCGCAGAACTTCGGCACTCGCGGCCACACCGTTATCGAGAAATGGCGCGAGCACGCGGGTGGGCGCAACGAGATACGGCAGCGCAACGATCAGCATGGTCACGACGCCCAGCGCGAGCCCCGTATAGCCGAGTCGACGCGCACCGCGATAGTCGTGCCGCGCACACGCATGGCTGATGCTGATCGACGACGCGTGAGACAAACCGACCGAAACCATGAACACGATGTAGATCATCTGATTCACGATCGTCTGGGCGGCCAGCGCATCGGCGCCGAGCGTCCCGATCACGAGCGTGAGGACGGTGAAGAACGCCGCCTCCGATCCATAGGTTGCCGCGATCGGCAAACCCATCCGCCACGTCCGCGCCAACGTATCGGCATCGGCACGCCAGACGACAAGCGACAAGTGTTCGGATAGTTCCGGCCGGCGCCTGGCGATCGTCAGAAACGCGATGAAGGAAAGCAGGTACACGCTGCTGGTTGCGCACGCAATACCGATCAGGCCGAGCTTCGGAAATCCGAACCGGCCGAACATCAACGCGTAGTCGAGCGCCGCATTGACGACGATCGATACGATCGTGATCGCCAATAGCGGCCCGGGCTTGCGCAGTCCGACGGTGTATTGCCGAAGCACCTGAAACCACAGACACGGCAACATGCCGGGTGCCGCCGCCGCGAGATAGAACGATGCTTGCCGCGCGACGTCGGGATCCTGCCCGAGCCAGACAAGCGGCATTTCGATACACAGCATCATCAATGCAAACGCCAGTGCCGCGAGCGTCGACAGCGCAAAGCCGGACCGCACCAGCCGCATGATGTCCGCATGCGCGTGTTGACCGTTCGCGAACGCGACGAGGTTGCCGGTTCCCGTCACCAGCCCGGTTCCCATCGTCCGGAACTGGTTGAAGATCGTCAGCGCGAGGCCGCCCGCGGCGATCTCGCGCGGGCCGAGCATGCCCATCATGACGATGTCGGTCGTCGTCAGCGCCACCTGGGCGAGTTGCGTCAGGATGAGGGGAGCGGCAAGCACGCCGATTTGCGTGGCATCGAGCCAGACTTGTCGATGAAGTTTCATGCGGCGCGGGAAAATATCGATTCAAGTTCCCGGGCAATCGACGCGTCGAGCAGATTTCGCTCTCGCATCCAGTCGTCGTCGAACACCGTGTCGAGATATTTCTCCCCGCCGTCACAGACGAGGACCACGAGCGTCGCACCCGCGGGCAGCGAGTCGAACATCTTCAACGCGTGCCAGATGACGCTGCCCGCCGAGCCGCCGACGAGCAGCGACTTCTTGCGCGCGATATAGCGTGCCGTATTGAAGGCGGCCGCGTCGGTCACTTTGTAGCCTTCGTCGAGCAACGCATAGTCGACCAACGCGCCGATCTCGGCGCCGGGCGGCGTCCCGGTGCCGGACTGATAATACGATCCGCCTTCGCCGCCGAAAACGATCGAGCCGACGGGCTCGACGCCAATGACTCGCGGCGCCGGCCCTGTCGCGAGCAGCTCTCGCGCAGTGCCGAACAGCGAGCCTCCGGTGCCGACCGAACCGACCAGAAAGTCGATTCGGTCGCCGAGGATGTCGCGCAGTTCATGTGCCAGCCCGCGGTAGCCGTTACCGTTCGCGGGATTGTTGTGCTGCTCCGTCCAGATGCTGTCCGGATCGTGGGCTGCCATGCGCTTGGCAAGCGCGTCGCGGTCCGCCGTCGCGATCGCGTCGCCGTCGCTCACGCAGACGAGCTTTGCGCCGAAGGCCTGCATCGCGCGCAGCTTGTCTTTCGACGCGTGACTGTCCACGATCGCGGTGAACCGATAGCCGCGCTCGGCCGACAACAGCGCGAGCCCCATGCCCGTATTGCCGGACGTCGATTCGATCACGTGTCCGGCCGGCCGCAGACTGCCGTCCTGTTCGGCTTCGTCGAGCATCTGCCTTGCCATCCGGATCTTGGCGCTGCCGGTCGGATTCGTCGATTCGAGTTTAAGCAGGATGCGCGCGCCGTTGGCGCCGCGAATCAATTCGAACAACGGCGTGCGGCCGACAAGATCCGATACCTTCGACACGATCGCAGGTACGGCGATCGTGGCTTGCTCACCCATAAAACGCACATTCATGGTCAGGCTCCCGGAAGCTGAAAGAGGCGATCGACGCGCCAGCGTGGCCGCGCGCCGTCAAGTGTCACGACAAGCTTGGGGGGAAGCGGCAGCTCGTGAAATGGAGATTCGTTCGAATCCATCTGATAGCCGGCCGTGTTCGGGTAGATCAGCAGATCGCCGGGTTCCGGGCGCTGCCCGAATGCGATCTTGCGCCAGGTCAGCATGTCCGAATCGAGGCAGCTCGCACCGCCGACACAGGCGCGATAAGGCGTGCCCGGGCGCGGCGATCGCGAAGGCGCGCGCACGACGCTCACCAGTTCCGGATCGGGCAGGAATTCGCTGGCAAACCATTGCTCCGACACGCTGAAGCTCGTGCCATTGACGGTCGCTATGCCATAGTCGCCGCAGTCCTTCATGCCTTGCACGGCAAACGCCGTGAACCCTGCCTGATCCAGCAGCGCACGCCCCGGTTCCAGCATCAGCGTCAGGCCGTACTCGCGAAGCAGTTCCGCGAGCGATGCGGACGCCGAATCAGGAGTCCCGGCCAGGATCGCATCGAGCATCTGCGCGCCGCTACACGCCGAGTGATACGGATAGAATCCGTCGAATACCTTGTTGGCGTGGTAATCGTCCGCCCGGTGCGCACGCTGGAATGCGTGCCAGTCGCGCTCGCTGGCATACGACATCGCGAAGCCGCCACCGATATTGATCGTGGTCGGCGCAAGACCGAGCTCACGCGCGGCCATGCAAGCGCGCATCGCGGTCGCGGCCTGATTGCAGCGCTCCGTCGCGCTGTAACCGGACAGATGAAACGAGAACCCTTCGAGGACGAGTGACGCCTGCATCGCGGCACAGGTCGACAGCGCGACGCGGAGTGCGTCGGCACTCAAACCGAATCGGCTGTCGTTGCGTGCCGTCGGCGCCATCCGCAACAGAATGCGTGCGACCCGCTTCGCCTGCCCCGAAATCGCGATCAGCCGATCGAGTTCTTCCCCGCTGTCGATGGCGATCAACGCATCGTGCAAAACCGCGAGCCGCAGCAGCGCACTCGACTTCGACGGGCCGGATACACCGATATCGGTTCCGCCCACCCCCGCGGCCAACGCTTCCGAGAACTCGCCCGTGCTTGCGACGTCGATGCCGATCCCCGATGCCGCCGCCGCATGCGCGAAGCATCGCGCCTTGTTCGCCTTCTTCGCGTAATAGAGGCGCCCGGACACCTGGCGACCGTCCAGTACGCGCTGAAAATCGGCGACATTGCGCGCGAAGCGCTCGGGAAACAAGAAATGAACGGGCGCGTCGAAACCATGCACAAGGTCGTGGATCGTCGCCTGATGTTCGTCCACGAAAGCCCGCAGCAGCGGGTCCCACAACGCCGGCAGCCGTGGAATATCCGTCACCATAGTTCGACTTCCCGGCCGAGCCCTTTCGTCAGCGCGGCATCGGCCAGCACGCGCCCCAGCGCGATGTCGGTCACGATCATGCCGCTGTTGAACGCGTAAACGACATCGGCATCGGTGCGCCGCGCAGGCTTGCGGCCAAGCAGTATGTCCGGCAACTCGGCATCGACGGCAGGCAGTTTTCCGGCTTCGTCCGCGAGATCGGCACCGGTCACTTGCATTTGCGCCTCGCTCGTCGCGATGCGGTAATCGGCGCCATGCAGCGCGTCGGCGTGAATGCCGTATCCGACCAGAAGCGCGAGCGCGCCCGGCTTCAGCGCCGCGTGCCGCACGGCCTCCGATACACCGGCGCCGGCCACCCCGAGCACGATGTCCGCTTCATTCGCGGAGGCCACGAGATCGGTCGACACTTCGATGTCACGGCCCGGATGAAAGCGCTTCAACGTCTTGCGGACGGCGTCGATCCCCGACGCATAGTGGCCGTGCACGATCACGCGCTCGATGTCCGGCAAGGCGGTCAGCAGGAACGGCGCCGCCATCCGCCCCTGCGTCCCCGTGCCGACGACGAGCGCCGTTCGAGCCCGCGGCGCGGCGGTGCGCGCGATCAGGGCAGACACCGCCGGCGTGCGCAGCGACCCGACAAGGCTGCCGTCCATCAGCGCGACAGGCAGGCCGGTTTCGTCGTCGAACAGCAACAACGTCGTGTAGTACTTCTGCAGTTCGCGGTTATGTTCCGGATCGAACTTATACGACGTCTTGAAGCCGACTGTTCTGCGTCCGCCGTCTCGACCCAGCATCGAGTACGCGACGGAATGCTTGTCCGGGGGCTGGCTCATCAGCTTGCGCGGATTGTCGGATTCGCCGCTACCGAGGCCAAGGTATGCGCGTTCGACGGCATCGAGCACCATCGACGGATCGTAGTCGAGTTCGTCGATCGTGCGCTTGCCGAGCACGAGGAGTCGCGAGGGTTGCGTTGCGAGCCGCGGTCGAACGTCCGCGTCGGGTTCAGCTCCATCTGCCATCGTGGATATCATCGTATTCACTTGTGTCTCACCGGATGTCACGTATCGAACGGGCCTGCCACACTGGTCGTGCAGGTTGACTTGAACATTGACGTGCCGCGACCGGCACCGACGCACCAGATCGCACATTCCTGTTCCGCGGCGTTGCCGCTGCGAATCGCGCGCGCGACATGAAGGCGGATGCGCCGGAGGGCTGGCGACACGCTCAATTACTGCGGGTGCTTCATGCGCTGCAACGTATTGATCCTGGAATCTTGTCTTCCGAAATGCGGATCGCGCAGCAAGGAACGGGATCGTCAATTATTTCGTTTTTCATTTCATACGACCCATTCATTTTGTAATCCGAATCAAATTGATTAAAAAAACACATTGATACCAGCGTAACAACAAGATGTCTCGCGATTGATGCTGATCGCGATAATCAGCATTTCGATAACGAAAATACCGTGTTCCCTCCGAGATTCACCAGGTGCTGGCTGACGAGTTCAGCAATATCGACGGGATTCCCTCACGTCGGCATAGCTGTCTGGCAGGCGGCATTCATGTCGCGCCAACGCGCGCACATGATGAAACACAGCGAACCGTGTCACGATCATCCGGGCGTTCCGTCAACCTCGATGGTTGCGACCGGTAGAGAAAATACAAATCGCTCGTATTTATAAACTAGCTTCCACTTTCCTTGCAAATACTTTATTTCATCATTGCAAATGCATTTACGGCGGCCGCCATTGAATCACGAAAGCGAAATTTGAGGCCGCCAGCCGCTCGATGGCGATATCGAAAAGCAAGCTCGGCTCGCTGCTCGAAAATACCGCCTGAGCGATACCTCGTTGAGGGAAAAAAGTGCCCTGCATCGAAAGCCGCCGAATCGTTCGGGTGGGATATGTCGTGACGGTGCGAGGCTCTACGCAGCCGGTGCCGGTGGTTCGGAGAACCGCCTGCGGGCCGCATGGCGTTCCACCCGCGCGGCCTTCGCGCCGTCAGCTTGCCGCTGCGGCCCGACAGTCGTCTCTTTCTGGCGTCGAATTCAGTCGACCCGTCGTTTATTATTCTTTGCAATCCCAAGCAATATCGATACATCCGTTTTCCCGCCTTTCGACAGGAGGGGCCGTGCGCGACGTAGCGCGTTCCTCAATGAAAAAACCCGGCCCGCATCGAAGCGGGCCGGGCCATGACGGGATGCGTGCTGCTTGTTACAGCGCGCCGCCTTGCGCCGACGCCGAGCCCTTCACGCCGACCGACGCACCGCCCTGCACCGAATTCGTCGCGCCTTCGAGCGCCTCGCCGGTCTTCGCCTTCGCGCCGCCCGCCACGTCGCCTGCGGTCAACACTGCGCCTTGAGCATGGCGCTTCGTCGAGGCTGCGACGTGCTTCACGTGCGACTTCGTCGCGTGCACGGCCGATGCCGCCGCATTCTTCGTCGCGCCAGCCGCCGAACCGACCGCCTGCGTCGCGCCGCCCACCGCCGTACCGGCCGCCGTGCCCACGCCGCCGACCGTCTGGCCCACGCCGTTCAGCGCGCCGCCGACGACATTGCCGGCGCCCGAACCCGAGCCGGCCGCATTCGCGCCGGCGCCTGCCTGCACACCCACGCCGCCGCCGAGCAGCGGCGTCTGGACCTGCGCACCGACGCCTGCGGAACCCTGGGCGCCGGTCTGGGCCGTCTGTGCAAATGCAGCCGACGTCGCCATCGCCGTCAGAGCGGCACCCAGCAGAATCGTACGAATCTTGTTCATGGTCATTCTCCCCAAAGACGTTGTTGCTGCGCGCCGCGTTCGTGCGGCTGGTCGCATGCCTTGCCGCGACATGCGGCAGGTGGAGCTAATGTAGCGGCGCCGGCGAGCAAAACGACTGCATTGCGGGGACTGTTACTTCGGTTGCAAATACTGACGATTGACTCACGCTGTTTGACAATCGGAGGGTTTGCCGCGGAGGTGGCCGCTGTATTTGACGACGGACGGGCGCGGCACGGGCCGGCAGGCGTGCTTCATGCCGACCGATTTCATCTGCATTCCGAATGATAAGGATGACGTGGCTCTATGCGGCCGCTTCACGATGCACGGCCCCGGCCGCCAGCAAGCGGACCGGGGCCGTGCGCACGCTGTCCGATTACGGCCGGAACGTATCGCCGAGCACGACGCCTTCTCGACGCGGATCGGTGCCGCCCTGCAACGCCGGCGACTGGCCGACCGTCACGCGCATCACCGTGTTGACGCCGCTCGCCTGCGCGGACGTCGACACCTTGTGCCCGAGCGCGAGCAGCCCCGTGATCAGCAGATCGTTCGCGCCGTTGTTCGCCGCGTTGACGTTCGGATGCTCGCCGCCGATCGTGGTCGTCGGGCTGTTGCTCGCGCCGAAGTCGACGAGCCCCGCCGACTGCTGCGCGTCGAGCCCCCAGTCGAGCGCGCCGACCAGCGTCTTGACCACGTATTGCGGAATCGTGCCGCCGCCCGGCGAACCGGTCGCCATCACGAAGTCGCCGCGCGAGCCGTCGGCGGCCCGCCCGAACACGATCGTCGGCGCCATCGAGCTGCGCGGCCGCTTGCCCGGCTGCAGGCGGTTTGCCACCGGATTGCCCGACGTGTCGACCGGGTTCGCGGAAAAGTCGGTCAGCTGGTTGTTCAGCAGGAAGCCGTTGGTCATGTGAAACGAGCCCATGCTCGACTCGACCGTCGTCGTCGCGCTCAGCACGTTGCCGTCGCCGTCCACGATCGTGAACTGGTTCGTGCCGTGCTCGATCAGCGTCGTGTCGACGCCGAGCGGCACCGCGCCGAGATTGCCGGGCTGCGCGGTGCCCATGCTTTTGGTCGTGTCGATCAGCGCCGCACGCGATTTCAGGTACGGCTTGTTCAGCAGCGTGTCCCACGTGCCGCCCGGCAGCGGCACGAAGTCGGTATCGGCGACGTACTTGTCGCGGTCGGCATACGCGAGCCGTTCGGCCTCGGTGATGAGGTGGACGCCCGCGACGGTCGGCTTGCCGCCTTCGAGATCGATCGCCGTCGGCTTCAACGACTTCAGATCGTAGTTCTCGAGAATGCCGAGCGCCGATGCGACCGCGATGCCGCCCGACGACGGCGGCGGCATCCCGCAGACCCAATAGCTGCGATAAGTCGTGCACACCGGTTCGCGGCGCTTCGCCTGATACGCGGCAAGATCGGCGACGCTCGTCTTGCCCGGCGTGAGCGTCGAGCCGTCCGCGCCCTTCGTCACCGCGATCTTCGCGACGATGTCCTGCGCGATCTGCCCCGTGTACAGCGCATTGGCGCCCGACTGCGCCATCAGCGACAACGTGTGCGCGTAGGCCGGATTCTTCAGTACGGTGCCGAGCGGCTTCGGCGAACCGTCGGCGTTCAGGAAATACGCGGCGGCTTCGGGGTCGCGCTTCAGGTTCGCGGCGTTCGCCGCGATCGCGTCGGCCAGCCGGCCGCCGATCGGAAAACCGTTGGTCGCGAGCGTGATCGCGTCGCCGAACAGGCTCTGCCACGGCAAGCGGCCATGATCCTGTTGCAGCGCCTCGATGAGCCGCGGCACGCCGATCGTGCCGATCGAGCGGCCGCTCGCGCGCGCGTTCGGCAGCGGCGCCGAATGATCGGTGGCGTCATCGACATAGCGCAGGTAGTTCTCCGTCGCGGCGGCCGGCGCGGTTTCGCGGCCGTCGTACGCCTGCAGCGTCTTGCCGCGCGCATCGTAGTAGAGCAGCACGCCGCCCGACCCCAAGCCCGTCGCCTCCGGCACCGTCAGGCCGAGCACGGCCTGCACGGCGACCGCCGCGTCGGCGGCCGTGCCGCCCTTCTTCAGCACCGCACAACCGGCCGCGCTCGCGTATGCGTTCGACGTGGCCACCAGGTACGTTTTCGCATAGACAGGCTTCATCCCGGTGCGATAGCCCGACGACGCTTCAGGCAGCGACGGGTCGCCCGGCTGGTTCGAGCCCACCACGACCGTCGCGCCGCTGTTATCGACCGCGAGACAACTCGTCTCGGTGGAAGGTGGGGTCGCGCGGCCCGCCTCGTTCTCGACGTCGCCGCCGCAGGCGGTCAACAACGCAGCCGCAAGCAACGCGGACGCATACGGAAAAATCGCTGTTCTGTTCATTGTCTGCCGATGTGCTGGTCGTTGCGATGGATATCCTGTCGCCAGCGACCCCCTCGGTGCGCGGGCGATGCGTTCGATAGTCCCACGAACGGAATTTTTTTCGCAATCGGGAAACGACGTCATGCAACCGGACGTTGTGTGCGCAACGTCACCGAACCGGCATGCGGTTCTATCTGCTGCATTGCAGCGCAGCGCATGGGCGTGTCGTGACGTCGTTACCTTTTCGCCCGGCGTCGCGTGCCGGCCGCCCGGCCATCGGGACGATTGCCGGCGTCGCCACGTCCGGCTATAAAGCGGGGATGGATACGGATCGCTGGATTCACGACCCCGTCGGCGCGTTTCGCGCCTGGCAGGAAACCGCCGCGACCGGCGCCGGCCGCCGGCCGTTCGCGCCGCGTTCGATCGTCCAGCATGTCGCGATGTTCGAGCGATTCCTGCGTCACCTGAGTGCGCGGCACGTGTCGCTCGCGACGTTCGGGCCCGACCACGTCGCAGCCTTCCTCGCGGAGCTCGACCGTACCTGCGCGCCCGGCACGTCGACGCGCGTGCGCTATGCGAAGCTGATCGACCGGCTCGGCCGGCATCTGGTCGATACCGGTGTGCGGACGATTCATCCGGCTGGCCGATCGACTCACGATCTCGCATGGCCGGACGGCGAGCCCGAGCCGTGCTACCTGCCGCCCGACGCCGACGCGGCGCTGCAGCACCACGTGCAGCCCCGAGCGGACGATACACCCGCCGACTGCCGGAATCGCGCCATCGTCGCGCTGCTGCTCGCGAGCGGCATCACGTCGGCCGAGATTCGCTCGGCGACAGGCGACGCACTCGATCTCGACGCGCGGCCAGCGGTGTTGTCGGTGCCGCGCGATCGCGCGCGGCCGGCGCGCCGGATCGCGCTCGCCGCGTTCGCGCTGGCGCCGCTCGCCGCCTGGCTTGCGCGCTCGGACGTGCTGCCGCCGATGCGGCTGTTTCCCGCGCCGCGCGGCGGCGCAATGAACGACATGTTCCTGCTGCTCGTCGTGCGCGATGCGCTGAACGCGATCGGCTTTCACACGGCGGACATGAGCCCGCGCGTGCTGCGCAATACGTATGCGCGCCGCCAGTTGCTCGCCGGCCACGCGCATGCCGATGTCACGGCGATGCTCGGTCTCGCCAGCCTGCGAACGGTCACGCGCATTCGGCAAACGCTGCCGCCCGATGCGGCCGCGAATCGTGCGGCCCACGAGCGGTGATCGCGCGCCGCCGGCGCGAACCGCGTTCCCCCGGTGCGCTATTCGCCCGGCTTCGGCTGCACCAACCGCAGAATCCGCGTGTCGTACGGCGATTGCATCACTTCCGCGACGCGGATGTCGGACGCGGCCGGATGCAACGGGTTCAGCAGGAAGTTATGGGCGTGTGGCACGACGACGCTCGGCACGCGCAGCAGCGCGCTCGGCTGCGTGGCCAGCCACTCGGTGCCGGCGCTGCGGGTCCAGTCGACGTTCGTGCGCCAGTCGCCCGGCGCATCGCCTTCCACGATTTCGGCCACGTCCACCGAATCGGGCACCTCGATACGCAGCAATTGATATGCGCTCGGCAATTGCGCGACGGTGGCGATTTCGAAATGAACCAGCGTCTCGAGCAGCGCCAGCGCCGGATGCTCGGCGAGATACACGACGGGCTGCCCGGCGAAATGCCAGCGCCCGCCGGCCCGCAACCCGCCGATGCCTTTCAGGTCGGCGTAATTGCTGATCCGCCACAGCGTCGTCAAGCGAAGTACCCTTCGTCGATCTGCGTGAGGGCCTCTTCGACGAGCCGCGCGCCATGCTCGGTGCTCGCCATGTCGAGCGACGTGCGGCCGCCGAAGCGCTGGAGCCCGTTGCGCAGCCACGCCATCGCCTTGTCCTGGTCGCCGAACGTGGCCGCCGCCTGCGCGACGATGCGCGCGAGACGGATCGCCTTGTCCGACTCTTCCGGCGACAGGCGTTCGTGCGCCTGCCGACGATGACTCAGCGTGCGGCGCGGAATGATGAAGGCCAGCTCGTCCGATTTCAGCCCGTGCTCCGACAGCCGGTCGATCACCGATACGTCGACGCGCGCGCTCGCCAGCTCGGCCAGATCGGCGCCCGACCGGACGCGGATCGCCAGCAGTTGCTCGAGAATCGTGAATTCGGCCTGACGCGGGTGCGCGACGCCCGACGGGTGAAATGCGATGGTGCTCATGACCTCCCTCCGGCAATTTGCCCCACCATTATAGGCGTTTTGCCGGCGAGATGCGGATGGTTGAGGGAGGGGTTTGCCCACCGGGGCCGGCGGACCGGTTTTTGGGGTACGCGAATCGGAGATTCGCCCCGTTGAGGAGGTGCAAAAATTCAGTATATAAAGTCCCTCTTCGCAATGATCTGAAGTTGTCACGTAACAATTTTCCAACGGTAATACGAGAGCCACAGGCATCGGCGCTTTTCTCTGCTGCCCGCCGGGCAAACGACCACCGTCGGCTGATGCGCAGCCGATCGTCGAGGGTCATCCGGCCCATGCCGACGACCGGATCACGCTGCAGAAGTTGCCCGCATGGAAATGCGGATCCTTGTCCGCGAGCACGTCGGCCTTCACGTTGCCGAACGTCGTGCCGGGCTTGTGCTTGATGCCGTCGTAGAACGCCTGAATGATGTCTTCCTTGAAATGCGGCGTGCGTGGATGCGCGCGCACGACCGCCTCCCGCTCGATGTCGCTGTATTCCGGGTAAGCGAGGCCCAGTACGTCCATTTCGACGCCCGCCGTGACCAGCGCGACGACCGGATGCATGTGCTGCGGAATACCGGGCGTGGTGTGCAGCGCGATCGAGGTCCACACGACATCGATGTCCTGTTGCGAGATCCCCTTTGTCTTCAGAAAATCGCGGGCGGCATTGGCGCCGTCCACTTCGAAGCGCTCGCATGCGCTGCTGTGCCGGTGCGTCAGTCCCATGTCATGGAACATGCAGCCGCAATAGAGCAGCTCGGGGTCGTACTCGAGCCCGCGCCGCCGGCCCGCCAGCGCCGCGAAATAGAACACGCGGCTCGAGTGATGGAACAGCAGTTCGGATTCGGTATCGCGCACGAGTTCGGTGATCTCGCGCGTCAGTCGAGTATCGGGAAGGGTGATGCCGGCAACGTTCACAGTCATGATCGACCTCCATGGAAAACATGCTCGATTGTCCGGGGACCGACAGGTGTCTCAAATAGGCTGAATGCGACAAATCCTGCCATTTCGCGCGAGGAACGGACACGGTGCCGGCGCGGCGAAGAAAGCGTCCCTATACTGCTGCGCATCACGTTCGATACGACACGCAACCGATCATGCCGAAGGTCGTGGGTATTTTTGCCGTTCCTGGCGTTCAGCTGCTCGACGTCTCCGCGCCGCTCGACGTGTTCGCACAAGCGAACGTCGAATGCGGGAAACCGTTCTATGCGCCGCGGATCATCGCGAGCGGGGCCGGTGCGATCCGCAGTTCATCCGGTGCGCGATTGCTGCCCGACTGGATCGCCCCCGACATCCCCGAGCGCATCGACACGCTGCTGGTCGCCGGCGCGCCGAACGCCGGCCAGATCGCGCTGCGCACCGACGTCCTCGCGTGGTTGCGCGCGGCGGCCGTGCAGAGCAGACGCTATGGGTCGATCTGCACCGGGGCATTCATCCTCGCCGCCACCGGCCTGCTGAAAGGGCGTCACCTGACCACGCACTGGGCCTTCGCCGATGCACTCGGCGAAGCCTATCCGTCGCTCGTCATCGACGCCGACGCGCTGTACGTGCGCGACGGCAAGCTGCGCACCGGCGCCGGCGTCACGGCCGGGCTCGATCTCGCGCTCGCGCTGGTCGAGGAAGATCTCGGCCGCGAGATCGCGCGGCGCGTCGCCGCGCAACTGGTGATGTTTTTCAAGCGTCCGGGCGGGCAGCTCCAGTTCAGCCGCAAGGGCGAAGCGCGCCCCGCCGGACGTTCGGTGCTGCAGGAAGTCCAGCGCTGGGTCGCGGCCTACCCGGATCTCGAACATTCGGTGGCCGAGATGGCCAAACATGCAGGCATGAGCCCGCGCCATTTCGCGCGGCTGTTCCGCGCGGAAGTCGGCATGACACCAGCCGCGTGGGTCGAATCGACGCGCATCTCTGCTGCCCGCCAGTTGCTCGAGAACGGCCATCACACACCGAAGCAGGTCGCCGCGAAATGCGGCTTCGCAAACGTCGATACGCTCAGGCGAGCGTTCGCCCGGCACGTCGGCATCACGCCGGCCGAATATCGGAAACGGCAGGCGACCCAGGCTGCGTGAGGCGGAACGCGCGGCGCTGAATGAGCGGCGCCGACGGCCTCGCTCAAATATTTCGGAATACGATTCAATCGAGCGAGCCGCTTGTTCCGCGCCGATCGACCTCATCGCTCCTTCCCCCTGCTCCGGCGCACCGGAAATCATCAGATGAAATGGCGGGCCGCGCGAATCGTTTACCCAGTTGCAATAATGATTCGCTGCAACGCGTATTTCCGACCGGGAACGCGATCGTTACGATGCAATCAATCGCTGAACGCAACGAGCGAAGCGCGAAATCAACAGAACCGGAGGTCACCATGAAGTCGTTCATCACCGCCGTCGTCGCCGCAACCGCGTTATCCGCGTCGTACGGCGCATTCGCCCAGTCGAACCCGGCAGGCCAGCTCACGCGTGCCCAGGTGCGTGCGGAACTCGTCCAGCTCGAACAAGCCGGCTACAAGCCCGAAGTCTCCGATCAGTATTACCCGCGTGCACTGCAGGCCGCGCAGGCCCGCGTGACGAACGCCGACGAAGCCGGCTACGGCGCGCAAGCAGCCGCCGGCGCGCGTGCCGGCCGCGCGATCGCGGTCAAGCAGGAAGGCCGCAACTCGATCTACTTCGGTCAGTAAGCCGGATACCCGCCGACGTATTTCCGGCGTATTCCGGATACCCCCGTCGTACCCGCGACACCCCGCTCCCGTTCATCGGGGCGGGGTGTTCGTTTTCCGGTTGTCCGCTCCCTTCGCTGCTCGCGTGCCGCGCGGCGCCGTTCGCGCAAGCGTCCGGTGTTTGCGCATAGAATGGCCGCGTGGTCGGCGTCGGCCAGCACGAACGCGAGCGGTATCACGACGCGCGCTGGCCGGCCCGATGTCGCACTCGGCGCATTTTTCGAAAAGGAGCGGTTTCATGTCTCAAACATCCGGTTCCACGATCACGTTTCGCCGCCCGGACGGCCAGGAACTGCAGGGCTATCTCGCCACGCCGGCACGCACCGAAGGCGCGCCCGCGGTCGTCGTCATCCAGGAATGGTGGGGGCTGAACGACCAGATCCGCGGCGTCGCGGACCGTCTCGCGCGCTGCGGCTACTTCGCGCTCGTGCCCGACCTGTATCGCGGCAAGTCGACGGTCGAGGAGGAAGAAGCGCACCATCTGATGACCGGCCTCGATTTCGGCGATGCCGCGTCGCAGGACATTCCCGGCGCGGTCGCCTACCTGAAGACGCTGGCGCCGCGGGTCGCGGTGACGGGCTACTGCATGGGCGGCGCCCTCACGCTGCTGTCGCTGCAGTACGCCGACGCGGATGCCGGCGTCACGTGGTACGGCCTGCCGCCGCTCGACTACATCGATCCGGCCAAGCTCAAGGTGCCGCTGATGGGTCACTGGGCCACGCAGGATGCGTTCTTCACGATCGACCAGGTCGACGCGCTGGAAAAGAAGCTGACCGATGCGAAGGTCGGCTTCGAATTCCATCGCTATCTCGCGCACCATGCGTTCGCGAACGAAACGGCCGTCGGCCCCGGCCGCATCGCCGGCACGCAGTTCGACCCGGTGTGGTCGGAAACGGCGTGGGATCGCACGCTCACGTTCTTCGGCCGAACGCTCTGGACGAAGCACGCGTAACGTAATGCCGCTTCCCGCGCGGCGACGGTACAAAGGAAAACGCCACGGATTTTGCGTCCGTGGCGTTTTCGTTTTCACACCCCTTCGGATGGACCGACAGGCACGGCCTACCCGTTCGTCGCCGTTGCAGACGCAGGCGCCGGAACCGCCGCCTTGTCGTAATCGACCGGCGCATCCGGCGCGCGCGGCGCTTCGCCTGCATGCTGGATCCACCCGCCGCCCAGTGCACGGTACAGGTCGACCAGGTTCGTCCAGCGCGCCAGACGCGCGCTGATCAGCGACTGCTGCGCCGAGTACAAATCCGTCTGCGCGGTCAGCACCGACAGATAGCTGTCCACACCATTCTTGTAACGCAGGTCCGACAGGTCGAAGCGACGCTGCTGCACGTGCTCGTTGCGCTCCAATGCCGCGATCTGCTGATCGTACGTGCCGCGTGCGGCGAGCCCGTCCGACACTTCGCGGAATGCCGACTGGATCGCCTTCTCGTAGTTCGCGATCTCGATGCGCTTCTGCACGTGCGCGAGATCGAGGTTCGCGATGTTCTGCCCGCCCTCGAAGATCGGCAGCGCGATGTTCGGCGCGAACGACCACGCCGCCGTGCCGGCCTTGAACAGGCCGCCCAGCGTCGGGCTCGCGGTGCCGAACGCGGCCGTCAGCGAGATCTTCGGGAAGAATGCCGCACGCGCCGCGCCGATGTTCGCGTTCGCGGCCAGCAGCGTCTGCTCGGCCTGCATCACGTCCGGACGACGCGTCAGCAGATCCGACGGCAGGCCGGCCGGCACGTCCGTCAGCAGGTTCTGTGCGTCGAGCGGCATGCCCGCCGGCAGGTCGTCCGGCAGCGGCTCGCCGATCAGCAGCACCAGCGCATTCAGCGCCTGCGCGCGGGCACGGGCCTGCGCCTGCTGGTTCGCGAGCGCCGTCTCGACCACCGTCTGCGCCTGACGCAGCTCGAGCTCGGAGCCCGTGCCGTTGTCGAACTGCAGCTTGGTCAGGTCGTACGACGCCTGCGCGGTCTTCAGCGTGTCCTCGGTGACCTTCAACAGATCATCGGTCGACAGCAGCGTCAGGTATTGATCCGCCACCTGCGACACCAGCGAGATCTCCGACGCCTGCCGCGCATACGCGGTCGACAGGTACTGCGCGAGCGCCTGGTCCTTCAGGCTTTGCACGCGGCCGAACAGGTCGAGCTCCCACGATGCGGACAATCCGACGTTGTAGGTGCGCGAAATCAGCGGCTGGCCCGTCTGCGAGACACCGGCCGGGAAACGCTGGATGGTGCCCGTGCCCGTACCGTCGAGCGTCGGGAACAGCCCCGCGCGCGTGATCTGGTACTGCGCACGCGCGGCCTCGATGTTCAGCACCGACACGCGCAGGTCGCGGTTGTTTTTCAGCGCGATCTCGATCAGCCGCTGCAGGCGCGGATCGACGAAGAACTCGCGCCAGCCGATGGCGGTCGCCGCCTGGCCGTTCGCGCTGCGCGCGCCGGCCGCGCCCGGCTGCGTCGCGTAAACGCCGCCGGCCGGGTACGCCTGCGCGACGGGTGCGTCGGGCCGCTTGTAATGCGGCGCCATCGTGCAGCCGGCGGCAAAGAGCGCGGCAGCCAGTGCGGCCGCGGTTGCAGTCAAAGCATGTTTTTGCATCGTTACTGCCCCTTCGAATCGTGTGCGTCGTCGTGACCGCGCTGCAGGTCGCCCTGCACGAGGCGCCACGCGTCGTCGACGTTTTCCGTTTCGCCGCTGAAGATCGCACGCACCCGCACGAAGAACATCGGGATCATGAAAATGGCGAGGAACGTCGCCGTGATCATCCCGCCGATCACACCCGTGCCGATCGCGTGCTGGCTCGCCGAGCCCGCACCGTTGCTGATCGCGAGCGGCAGCACGCCGAGCATGAACGCGAGCGACGTCATCAGGATCGGGCGCAGCCGCAGGCGTGCCGCCTCGATCGCCGCGCGCACCGGCCCCATGTTCCCGCCCGCCTGCAGTTCGCGTGCGAACTCGACGATCAGGATCGCGTTCTTCGCGGACAAGCCCACGGTCGTCAGCAGGCCGACCTGGAAGAACACGTCGTTCTCGAGGCCGCGCAGCATCGTCGCGAGCAGTGCGCCGACCACGCCGAGCGGCACGACCATGATCACCGAGAACGGAATCGACCAGCTTTCATACAGCGCCGCGAGACACAGGAACACAACGAGGATCGAGATCGCGTACAGGATCGGCGCCTGCGAACCGGACTGGATTTCCTGGAACGACAGGCCCGTCCACGAATAGCCGATGCCTTCCGGCAGCTTGCTCGCGAGCGCTTCCATCGCGGCCATCGCCTGGCCGGTCGACTTGCCCTCCGCGGCCTGCCCCTGGATCTCGATCGACGACACGCCGTTGTAACGCTCGAGCTTCGGCGATCCGTAGATCCAGTGGCCGCTCGAGAACGCGCTGAATGGCACCATCCCGCCGGCGCTGTTGCGCACGTACCAGATGTTCATGTCTTCCGGCGTCATCCGGAACGGCGCATCGGACTGTACGTACACCTTCTTGATCCGGCCGTCGGTATCGAGAAAGTTGTTCACGTACTGCGACGCCCATGCGATCGAAAACGTCTGGTCGATCGCCGCGGCCGTCACGCCGAGCGCGTTCGCCTTCTCGCGATCGATGTCGACCTTGTACTGCGGCGTATCGTTCAGGCCGTTCGGGCGTACCAGCGCGAGCGTCGGATCCTTCGCGGCCATCCCGAGCAACTGGCCGCGCGCGGCCATCAGCGCTTCGTGACCGAGGCCCGCGTTGTCCGTCAGCTCGAAGTCGAAGCCGGCAGCGGTACCGAGTTCGGGAATCGACGGCGGGTTGAACGGAATCACCATCGCGTCCTTGTACGTCGAATAGTGCGCGAAAGTCCGGCCGATCAGCGCCTGCACCTTTTGATCCGAACGCTGGCGCTGCTCGTACGGTTTCAGCTTCACGAACACGAGGCCCGCGTTCTGGCCGCGGCCCGCGAAGCTGAAGCCGTTGACCGTGAACACCGAGTCGACCACGTCCTTCTCGGCGGTGGTCAGGTACGTGTTGATGTTGTCGAGCGTCTTGCCGGTCGTTTCCTGCGTGGAGCCGGACGGCGTCTGCACGATCATGAACATGTAGCCCTGGTCCTCGTCCGGCAGGAACGACTTCGGCAGCCGCGCGAACATCACGCCGACCGCGAGGAACACGGCCAGGTAGATCACGAGCCAGCGGCCCGAGCGGCGGATCACGTGATTCACGCCGCTCGTGTAGCGATCGCGGCTGCGATCGAACGTCCGGTTGAACCAGCCGAAGAAACCCTTCTTCTCTTCGTGATGCCCCTTCTCGATCGGCTTCAGGATCGTCGCGCACAGCGCGGGCGTCAGGATCAACGCGACGAGCACCGACAGCACCATCGCCGACACGATCGTCAGCGAGAACTGACGATAGATCGCGCCGACCGAGCCGCCGGAGAACGCGACCGGCACGAACACCGCCGACAGCACGAGCGCCACGCCGACGAGCGCGCCGGTGATCTGGCCCATCGCCTTGCGGGTCGCCTCCTTCGGCGACAGCCCCTCCTCCGCCATCACGCGCTCGACGTTCTCGACCACCACGATCGCATCGTCGACCAGCAGGCCGATCGCGAGCACGAGCCCGAACATCGACAGCGTGTTGATCGAGAAACCGACGATACCCATGATCGCGAACGTGCCGAGCAGCACGACCGGCACCGCGATCGTCGGGATGATCGTCGCGCGCAGGTTCTGCAGGAACAGGTACATCACGAGGAACACGAGCACGATGCCCTCGATCAGCGTCTTGACCACTTCCTCGATCGACAGGCGCACGAACGGCGTCGTGTCGTACGGGTAGTGCACGACGAGGCCATGCGGGAAATACTTCGACAGCTCGTCGATCTTGGCCCGCAGCGCGTTCGCGGTCGCGAGCGCGTTCGCGCCGGTCGCGAGCTGGATGCCGAGGCCGGCCGTCGGCTGCCCCATGTACTTCGTGTCGAACGTGTAGTTTTCCGAACCGAGTGCCGCGCGGCCGACGTCCTTCAGGCGAACCTGCGAGCCGTCCTGGTTGACCTTCAGCAGGATGTTGCCGAACTGCTCGGGCGTGCGCAGCAGCGTCGATTCGGTGATCGTCGCCTGCAGCACGGTGCCCGGCTTGGCCGGCGTGCCGCCGATCTGGCCGCCCGCGATCTGGACGTTCTGCTGCGTGATCGCGGCCGTCACGTCGGTCGGCGTGAGGCTGTAGTTGGTCAGCTTGACGGGGTCGAGCCAGATCCGCATCGAGAATTGCGAACCGAGCAGCAGCGTCTGGCCGACGCCGTTCACGCGGCTCAGCGGGTCGAGCACGTGCGACGCCACGTAGTTCGTCAGGTCCTCCTTCGACATCCGGCCGTCCTCGGAGTTGAACGCGAACCACATCAGCCAGTTGCTGCTCGACTTCGTGACCTGCATGCCCAGTTGCTGCACGACCTGCGGCAGGTTCGGCGTCGCGAGCGACAGCTTGTTCTGCACCTGCACCTGCGCGACGTCCGGATTCGTGCCCGGCGAGAAGGTCAGCGTGATCGTCGCGTTGCCCGAATCGTCGCTTGTCGACGACATGTACAGGAAGTTGTCGAGCCCGCTCATCTGCTGCTCGATCACCTGCGTCACCGTGTCTTCCACCGTCTTCGCGGAAGCGCCCGGGTAGTTCGCCTGGATCTGGATCGTCGGCGGTGCGATCGTCGGATACTGCGCGATCGGCATCTTGAAGATCGATGCGACGCCGGCCAGCATCAGCACGATCGCGATCACCCACGCAAAGATCGGGCGATCGATAAAGAACTTGGCCATGAAACGGACTCCCTGTTATTGCGCGCTCGACGCGGCGGCCGAACTCGCTGCGGCACTGGCCGCGGTAGTCGCCGACGCGGCGCTTGTCGGCGCGGCGCCTGCCGTGGTGGCGGAGGCGGCGTCCGGCGCCGGTGCGAGCTGCGAGGCGACGGTCTTCACCGTCGCGCCCGGGCGCACCTTGTCGACGCCTTGCACGATCACGTGATCGCCCGCTTGCAGACCGCCTTCGACGATCCAGTTCTGGCCTTGCATCCCGCTAGTCTTCAGCGGACGCGGCTCGACCTTGTTGCTGGCGTTCACCACCATCGCGATCGCCTGCCCCTTCTGGTCGTGCGTGACGCCGATCTGCGGCACCAGGAATGCGTTCTCGTTCACGCCTTCCTCGATCCGGGCGCGCACGAACA
>NZ_NKEZ01000013.1:0-15919 GCF_002223345.1 Burkholderia sp. AU16741 | reverse complement strand
TGCTCCGGTCACAATCGCCACCTGACCTTCAAAACTTAAGTCGCTCATGGTTCCAATCTCGATTGTCTTCTCATGTCAGGCGTACTCATCAAAGCTACGCTCCATAAAATAATCGATTATTTTGGAAACGACGTCACTCCGGGTATACCAGCTTCACTTCGAGGGATTCTTCTCCCGCCACGATCTGCGGCATCTTCAGGTCCGCTGAAACGGCACACATACCTCGGAGAACATCGGCAGGTTATGCCCAACATCACGCCGCCGACAGCGAAGGCTCGCTGCTGCCCGGCAACCCGCCTTCATCCGGCGGCGTCAGAGGGAGCACGCTATCCCGCGGTCTGGCATCGAATTGAGTCCCGAAGGCCGTCGCGGAACATCGATCATTCAGGCCCATCTTTTCCCATCCGGTCATGGTGGCGCACTCGCACGCCGCCTTCCGGCCCCCACAGAAAGTCAGCCACATCGACGCTTGAACAGCCAGCGGGCGCCACCCAATGGCGAAGCGCCTCGCGGACCATTGGAAACGCCAGTGACGACCAATCTATTTCCTCCGGGTATACCAACTTCACTTCGAGGGACTCTTCTCCCGCCATGAGCTGCGGCGTCTTCAAGTCCGCGGAAAACAGCACGTATACCTCGGAGAACATCGGCAGGTTATAGACTGTCAACAAGCGCAGATGCGTAGCGGTCGCGCCGGCCTCCTCGTAGGTCTCCCGAATGGCTGCCTCCTGCAAGGTTTCCCCGGTCTCCACATATCCCGCCGGGATGGTCCACATGCCACGATACGGATCGATCGCGCGCTGGCACAGCAGGATGCGGCCCTCATGCGTCGCCACGCAGCCCGCGACCATGCTGTGCCTTGAATAGTGGATTGCCCCGCAGTTCTGGCAGATGTGCCGCAGCCCAATGTCACCGTACGGCATGATCATCTGCACCTTATCGGAGCCGCATTCACTGCAGAACCTCATGCATTCCTCGACGGGCGGATCATCGTGGCAAGTTCAGCCACGTTGAGGGGAAGACTCCTGTGTACTTCACAATGGTGAGCACTGGAGATACCGCACAAGTGCCGGGCAATGTGCTTGAGAATTTGCCGGCGCACAGCGTCGCTGCGCTCGAAGGACTCCATGTGGCACAAGGTGTCCCAAATGCTGACCGTAAAGAACGCCTCGGCATCCGACTTTGAGCGCACGAGCCAGCGCATGCGCAGTCCCGGCGCTGCGCGTGTCTCGACATGAACCTTGTATGCATTCTGAAAATCCGCCCACATGCCGGGATGAACGCGCCCTTCGGTCAGCCGCACGTAAAGCGGTGGGTGACGACCTTCACTTCGGCCCCGGTCACCTTCGCTATTGGCAACCAACCCGTCAGGTGCGACCCAAGCCGAGCGAATTTCGCAGGTATGACACTCGAACTCTCCTGGCAGGGGTTCTCGCAATAATCGATTGTGTACGGCCGCGCACTCCCAGTCGACTGCATGTCGCTCGGATTCCCAGAGCTCCACCACATAGCCTCCCTCCCGGCTATCCAGGTCGCGTAAGACCCAACTGCCGAGCGCCCCGGCAACACCTTGCATGTTGGGGGCCTTTTCAAACATTTCGCGCTCGAACTGCTGCCGTTTTCCGGCCCTAGCGAGCGTACGAACGACGCGCATCAACATGTGACTGTCCGGTGGCGTGTACCAGCACGGCGTGACCGCCAGTCGTGCCCCGGCTCCTTCTGCAATTCCGCCACCAGGATCTTGCTGCAGCACAACATTTTCGTCTCCGCGCAATAGCGCGACGGCCACTTGTGCTTCTTCAGCTCGCCGCACCACTGAATGTGTTGCCAAATAATAATCGATTTTTTATACTTCGGCGATCGAAGTCGGATTTGTCGAGGATGGGTACACGTATGCAGCTGAGCCACATCGGAATTTTTGTCCAGGATTTTGACCGGATGATCGAGTTCTATCGGAACACTTTAGGCTTTGTGGTTACCGACATCGAAAGAAGCGCTGAGCGGCACATCGCGTTCCTGACGACCGATCCTAAGATCCATCACCAGCTCGTCCTGGTGAAGGGGCGTGCCGCGGACGTCACATCCCGCGCGTTCGTCAATCAGATCTCCTTTGCCGTCGATGATCTGCCGGCACTGAGAAGTGCGTACGCCAAGCTCGTGAAGTCGGAAGCGAAGGAACTCGATCCCATTACGCATGGAACCACCTGGTCCGTGTATTTCCGCGATCCCGAGGACAATCGCGCCGAGGTCTATTGCGACACGCCCTGGTACATCACGCAGCCGCACCGTGCATCGATTGATCTGACCAAGCCTGAGGACGTTCTCTACGCGGAAACCGAAGCACACGTCCGCGGCCAGCCTGGGTTTAAGTTCCGGAAGCAGTTCGACGCAGAAGTAGAGCAGCTCCTATGCCGCGGCTAGTCGGTTCGTCTCCGTTACAGGGATTTGAAATGAGCTCGTCCTCGCTTTCGTTTCGAATCAATCCCAGGGAGATCACCTTCGTCGGCCATGACCTCAGCCGACCTGAATGCATATTGGCCGAACGCAACGGCACGCTGTGGATTTCCGACGATCGAGGCGGAGTAACCCGTCGCGATCCCAGCGGAGTCCAGCACGTGATTGGGTCCATCCGCGGCACCCCGAACGGGCTGGCGATGACCTCGACCCTCGATTTACTGGTTGCGGACATCGGCAACGGTATCGTCTACCGACTTGACCGCAAGGGACGACATGAGGTTGTGCTCGACCGGCTGGGAACTCAACCGCTGGGGTCCGTAAATTTCGTCTACGCGGACGCTCATGGAACGATTTGGATCACGGTTTCCACGCGCACCCAGCCGCGCAAAGAGGCCATCGCACGCCCCATCCCCGACGGCTACTTGCTTAGGGTCGCTGCCGGCGGCCAGCACGTAGTAGCCACGGGCCTCTGCTTTCCCAACGAGCTGCGCATCGACCGGCACTATCGCTATGTATATGTGGCCGAATCGGCTCGTGGGCGGGTGGTGAGAATGCCCCTTCTGCCGGACGGCTCGCTCGGACCGCAGGAGGTATTCGGCCCCTCCCAGTTGTTCGCGGGAGCTATCGTCGACGGCATCGCTTTCGACGAACTCGACGGTCTCTGGGTCACCGAGGTGACCCGAAACGGAATTTACCGCATCGCTGCGGATGGCTCCTGTGAGTGCCTGATCGAAGATCCCGAAGGCAAGATGCTGCTGTTCCCCGCTAGTGTGACCTTTGCCGGACACGATCTTAGAACGGTGCTTGTCGGGTCCATTAAGGCAAAACGTCTGGCCTGCTTCCGGAGCCCCATACCAGGGACGCCCTTGGCCCACTGGCATCGAAACGAAGTCATTGCGGGGAATTCCTCGCAATGACCACGGTCAACTGACAGAGCAGCCGAATGTGACCTGCCTGACTTCTTCGAGCCATTTCAATCTGGGAGAACGGCCTCGGTTGATCCGCTTGGGTTTCCCAGACCAGATCTAGAGCGAGTTTTGCGGCGCTTTGGGTTCAGTCGAACCCGATGAAGGCACCAGCTGACGGGCGAATTCAGCTGGTGCCAAGTCTTTGAGAACCGAGTGAGAACGACTCTCGTTGTAATCTCGGCACCACGCCTCCACGATCGCTTTGGCTTCGCCCAGCGTTTCGAACCAATGGAGGTTCAAGCACGCGTCGCGGAATGATCCGTTACACATCTCGATGTGGCAATTGTCCGTTGGCTTCCCGAACTTTGATGCTTCAGTAATACTGAACACTGCGCGGTTGATTCACAAGCCGACAGGTCCGCCTCATCACCAATCCATAGGGGCTCACCCCATAATCCACCACGTCTCGCCTCAGCGCGGGGCGGACCATACATTTTTTGATGCAACATCCTGCAGAGTGGCCTTATCCAGGCTCAGTTCGGCAACCAGCGTCTTCAACCGCGCGTTCTCCTCCTGCAGTTGCTTGAGTTCGCATACCTGATCCGCCTGCATTCCGGCATATTGCTTCTTCCACCGATAGAACGTCTGTTCCGAAATACCGACCTGCCGGATCACATCGGCCACCGGCATGCCCAGCTCAGCTTGCTTGAGCACCGCCACAATCTGTTCGATCGAAAGCACAAATCTGCGTCTCACGCAGACAATGCCGTCATCCGTTTGTATGATGAAAAAGGACGCTAGTACGTGTGCACCGGAGGTGAAAATGGCGAAGAGGCAGAGGATTGAGAGTACCGAAGAGGGCCGGGATACCAGGGCGTTGGGTGCCGAGGCTGATCACGTACCGAAAGTTGCACCCGATATCGAGCGCCGGATCGAAGAGGCGTCGAGCCGGCAAATGATATCGATTCGACTGGATAAGCGCTTGGTCGAATCGTTCAAGACGCTTGCTACGTTTCATGGAGTGGGCTACCAGCCCCTCATGCGCGATGCGCTTCAACGATTTGCAGATGCTGAAATGAAGGCGATTGTCACGGGCATAGTTAAGTCCCCAAAGAGGGTTGGGAAGCGTCGCGACGAATGAGCTTGCCCCTAAGAAACGGCTTCATAAAGGCTGATCGGCGCGCCGGAGGGTGTTCCAGCAGATCAAGCAGCAACCGAGTTTGAGGAACGCGCCGTGAATGTCAGCGCGGCGCTCGAAACGAATAAGGAGGCGACGAAAGTGATGCAGCCACCCTCGATTCGCCGAGAACCATGGCTGAACATACAGCGACATCAAGCATTCACGCTGCGATCATCTCGACTACGCCACCGTCCGTCTCCACGTGGATGATTTGGCTTCCGCCACGATGTTCGATGTCTCTGACCTTGACGCGACGTCCGTACAGCGGATGCCAGCTATAACGGACTTCGACTTCCTGCCCGATATGGGCAGAATGAGCGCGAAATGGCTCTCGGACGGCGGAACTATCTGCTCGCCGGCGCCGACTCCGGGGGCGAACGTGCCGCCGCGATGTACAGCCTGATCGGCACGGCGCGCTTGAACGGCCTCGATTCCGAGGCGTGCCTCGCCTACGTGCTCGAGCGCATCGCTGACCGTCCGGTCAACTGCCTCGACGAGCTGCTGCCATGGCATGTGGCGCCGTCGCTGCCCTCAACCGCTCGCGTCGAGCCCATTCGATAGCCTCTCGCGGATCTCAGCGATCAACAACCTGCACTACGGTTCTGCTCGGGCGCTTACGCTACAGATTCTGTAATGGCACGAGCAAGAACTGCGGCATAGGCGTGGGAATTCTTTGACTGTCCCAGTGCTCAGCGAACTTTCCATCCTTGATGCGCCACAGCTCGAAATCGAATACCGTGTAGTAGGCGCCGGCATTCTGTGGATCGGGTGCATAAGTGCGATGAACGGCAGTCACGTAATCGCAGCTCGCAATGATCTTGTACGCCATTTCGTTCTTCGGACGACCTGGTTCTTCAACCAACTCGGGGCGCCGTCCATTGCTCGTCAAGAACTTATCGAGGGCCAAGAACGCCTCTCGATCATTCAGGCCGTTGATCCGCCCAAAACGGATCACCCCCTCGTTGTGCTGTATGTAATCCGGCGCCATCATGTTGTACGCGTCTAGCGGAGTACGTTCTGGCGTGAAAAAGGTCTTCACCAATTGACGATTGTGCTCCAGCTGCTCCGCGGTACAGCGCACTTCTCCTCCGTCGGCCGCTCCAACAAACTGAGAAAGCGACGGTACAGCGGCCACAGGTGCAGGTGCGGGCTGTAATGGCGTCACCAAGAACGACGGCAAAGGCGTTGGAAGACTTTGACTGTCCCAGTGCTCAGCGAATTTTCCTTCCTTGATACGCCACAGCTCGAAGTCGTATGCCGCGTAGTAGGCGCCGGCATTCTGTGGATCGGGTGCATAAGTGCGATGAACGGCAGTCACGTAATCGCAGATCGCAATGATCTTGTACGCCATTTCGTTCTTTGGACGACCTGGTTCCTCAGACAACTCGGGACGCCCCCCATTGCTCGTCAAGAAATTGTCGAGGGCCAAGAATGCCTCATGAGCGTTCAGGTTATTGATCTTCCCAAAACGTAATACCCCTTCGTTGTGCTGTATGTAATCCGGCGTCATCATGTTGTACGCGTCTAGCGGAGTACGTTCCGGCGCAAAAAAAGCTTTCACCAATTGACGATTATGCTCCAGCTGATCCGTGGTACAGCCCGCTTCTTGCCCGTCGGCCGCACCAACCAACTGAGGTATTTCTCGAGCGGCGACGGGGCCATCGCCGCTGCAGGCAGACATGATCACACATACAGCGACTGCCGAGGCCAGGGCCGATTGCTTCAATTCAAACATCTCAAACACTCCATCGTTCATTTACGTCATCAGATCCGCTCAGCCTTGAGGTCGGCGAATCACTCTGCACTGCTTCAATAGGAGGCCGACTGAATCGGCGTCACCCGATCCGCGTGATCACACTGAGCTACAAGTCGGCATTGCCAAAATGGCGACCGACGTCAGGCCGAAAAGTCAGCAGGCCGAGGTCGTCCTCATGCTCAACGAAGACCTTCTCAGCGAATTCACGCACGAACGCTTTGTTATGCTGATTATCTGAATTGGTTCACATATGAGATATCTTGAAAAACCAGGATGTTTCTTCGCTGAAAAATCCTAGGCCGAGCAATGTTCGATGAGCTCGGAAATGCTGAGAATAATGGGTATCCGGATTTAGCTGTGGACAACCCACGGAAGCGAAAACCGGGTGCCGGGTCAGCATCGGCGTTCGGTACGCAATCTGTGCCAAGGCGTTCTTGGTCTTGAAGAGCGTCTTCTCCAAGCGCGCCAGATCGACCACACTCACAACAGCAGACCCGCTACTCCCTCCAGTGACAGAACTGCCACACCCTCGGCTATGTCAGCGGTCGGCAGCCGTATCGAGTGCTTCGTTTAATCGATTTCATGAAGATTATCGATTTTTTCCAAATCTGCACTCACGGAAATCACCAATCCGTTGTCGTCTGCGGTCTTCGACCAGATGAACGGCTTGGGGCTGGCGTTGTTGATGTCGATGTGTTGACGGATGGCCTGCTCCAATTGGCGCGTGGAGCGATGGGTACCGCGACGGATGCATCGCCGGGTCAGTGTGGCAAACCACCGCTCCACTTGGTCGAGCCAGGAGGCCGAGGTCGGGGTGAAGTGGACGTGGAACCTCAAGTGCCTGATGAGCCAGTTCTTGACCAAGCTCTGTCTTGTCTGTGCCGTAGTTGTCCATCACCAGATACACGACCACCCAACCTATACCCCGCCTAGACGGCGTCGAACAGGCTCGGTTGACAGCCGACATCCACCTGCTCCTGAGCGAGCCTGTCGAATTCATACGTGATGCGCATACCCGCGATCTCGACGTATTCGAGCATTAGGTCGACTCCGATGAAACGCAAGCCCTCGCGCACGGCAGCCTTGCCGGTCGAGCCGCTTCCCATGAGCGGATCCAGCACGATCCCGCCGAGAGACGTGACGAGCCGGCAGAGCTAGGCCATCAGCTCGTCGAGCTTGACCGTCGGGTAACGGCTCCCGTTGCGCGCGAGCCAGTCATCAATTTCTCGCTCCCGCACGGTCGCGTTCATCTCGGCGGCCGGAGCGTCGCTGCTGCCGACGCCGTCGTTACGGTCCGCGCGCGATGCTTTCGCGGAGTAGAAGAAGCGCGCGGCGCTGCCTGCATCAAGTCGACGCGTGCCCGCCTTCCCGCGCAACGCCATGGGCAAGGCGCAGAAGAACATCCTGCGCGAAACCTGTCGCCATACCTTCCTGTAGCATGTCGCCGCCTACCGGCGGCACGTTTAAAAGCGTGCTGTCGGGATAGGGAGGCCAGGCACATCGACGCGGGTTCGAAACACGGTGCCGCCTCTTGATTCGACTTCGCTGTTGTTTGCTGTCACCACGTAAAGATCCCTCAGGTCGGGGCCGCCGAACGCAAGGCTCGTCACGAACGTCGACGGCACCTTGATCCTGCGATCGATACCCCCCTCCGGCGTCAGCCGCACGATTTCTCCTCGGCCCCGTGCGACCGCGACCCACACCCCGCCCTCGGCGTCAACGGCCAGTCCATCGGGCAGTTCGTCATCGGCGAACCGGTGGAAGACGCGGCGGTCGCTCACGTCGCGATCGGCGTTGACATCGTAGACCCAGACCGCATGCGTCATGGTATCGCTCTGATAGAGAACTTTCCGATTCGGGCTGAACCCGATCCCATTGGGAACCATCACGCCGTCGTAGAGCATTTTCACGTCCCCCGACGGAGAGACGCGTAACAGCCTGCCGGGCGGGGGTTTTTGCCGGGACGGATCGAAGGTATTGATATCGAAGCCCATCGCACCGATGAAGATGCTTCCGTCGTCGTCTACGGTAAAGTCATTGAAGCCGGGAATCGGCGATCCGTTCCATTCACTTAAAATGTCTCGCACACCACCCACTTCATCGACCAGGGCAAGCGTCGTTCCCGACACCAGGATCCCGTTCCGGCTCAACGCGATACCGCCAACCCAGCTGCGCTCCAGGAGGCGATTGACCTGGCCATCCGGATCCCTCCGGTAGACACCGGTCCCAGAGCAACTGAAGTACAGCCGGTTTTTCGCATCAACCCGCGGGCCTTCAACCAGCTCGTATCCGGATGCCAACGTTTCGAACGTCATGCCGAATCTCCTAAATAAGGTCAGGCTCCGCCTCAAGCGGCACCGCGATACACGCCAGACCTGCGTAGTACGCGGCGAGCAGAGTCAACGCTGTCTGTTCTTGAACCGTAAACCACGTGGCCAGCCGGCCAAAGGTCTCGGCCTTCACATTGACGTCGCGGGCGCTCTCGTCGGCGAAGCTCAGCACAGACCGCTCCTTTTCCGTGAACTCGGGCGCCGTCCGGAACGCGTGCCGCTGGGCCAGCTTGTGTTCGGTCACGCCCAGCTTCAGCGCCAGCTGATAGTGCCTCGCCGCCATGTTCGAGGCGCCGAGGGCTTCGAGCACGACAATGGCGACCATTTCACGCATGCACGGTTCGATGCCGCAAAGTGAAAGAACACCGGCGCCAAAACCGAAATAGGCACGCGCGAGCTCCGGGGCGCTGCCCATGGCGCCAAATAGACGCCCAGACGGGCCCTCGCCCGCAGCCTCCAGCTCAGCGCTGACTACCGGGGAAATCTCGGTCGTCGCTTCGATTGATTTGTACGGGACCCGACTCACGATTTTGGCCTCTCTGCCTCGATGCCGAACGCTCCGAGGATTCGCACCACTGAGTTGTAGAAGCCCACCTGCAGGACCAGCTCGACGATGACGTCATCATTGAACTCCTTCTGCAATGCCTCAAATGTCGGGCGCGCGACCTGGCGCTTCAGGGTTACTTCCGCAGCGTAGCGAATCACGGCCCGCTCGGCAGTGTTGTAGACCGCCGAACTCTCGAACAACGAGAGTTGCTGCAATTGCTCCGGCCGCACCCCTTCCTTCAAGGCAAAGCGGGAGTGCGCCTCCACTTCATAGGAACTGTGCGTGACATGTCCCACCATCACGATCGCCAGTTCACGAAGCCGCGGATCGAGCTTCGTGCCGAAGCGCAACTCATTCGAGATTGGCATGTAGGCCCGTAGCAACGCCGGCGCGTTTGCGATGGCGCGATGTATCACGGACGGCCCGACCTTACGAACCCGCTCATAATCGTCGTAGATGTCGCGGTCGGACTCAGCCAGGTCCTCCCGGGACAGGATCGGAACACGAGGCATCATGAGTCCCCCGGGAATGGATGCGGAGACTGCCTGGCCTCGGCGGTCAGCCGTAAGGCGTCCTCCTCCAGCAGAAGCCGCGCCTCGCACAGCGCCGCTGCCGCGTCACTAACCGCGCGAACATAGGCGTCTCGGCTCGGATAGCGCTCCTCGATGGACGGCCGCGGATCACCTTGTGCCAGCCGATCCACCTTGGTCGCAGGAAACGGGAAGAAGGATCCGCGCACACTGGCGAGCTGGCCAGGCGCATATCCATCCCGGCGTATGTTCCAGCCGGTATAAGTGCCCATCGGCACGGAGACCGCTGGCAGCCGGATACCGCCCAGGTCGTTGCCATCGGCATCCGTACTGGGCACCAGGGGAACGTAGCGCCGACCGCGTATCTCCCTCGGCGGAAGCGTCGAATAATCCCAGGCGGTGAGCTCGTTGCCTGAACGGGGCACGCTGCAGCCCGGAATGGCTGGAAACGCCTGAACGACGCGAGAGATGGGAACCAGCGTTCCGTCAGCGGCCCTCGGAATGCGGCTATCTGGCGGGGCGACATTTCGTGTCACCCACGCCTCCAAGGCAACGAGGAGGGCTCGGTGCAGCGGCGTGTCGTTCAGCGGATTGATCGGATAACGGCAGATCGGCGTGGCACGGGCTGCCGGTCCTCCGTGTTGTACTGACGCGTATAAGTACACACGCACCGCTTCCGGAATGTCGATGGCCGTCCCTGCCTCGTCGCTCGTCACCAGCGCCGCGCGCGCCTGCCAGTACTCCGACGAGCTGTCGGTGTGCATGACCTTGGGGCATGTCTGGCTGGCGGTGCTCGCCCGCAATATTCCGTCCGTCCGATCGGCGTTGGGATCCGGACACTCTCCGTAGGCGAACGGAAATTGGTCGCCCGGGTATGAATGATCCTCATGCTGCCGGGAAAAGCGGCCAGGCTGCCCGAATGGGACATTGACGAAGCTCTTGCGGGAACCCGCAGCATCGATGAATAGACCATCGAAGACACGCTGACCCGCCCCGTCCCGGTTGAAGTCCTGCCACAGGAAGTCACGTAGCACCCGACCGGACTGCGATGTTCCGAACGCCAGGGCGTGGTCGATTACCGGAACGCCGGAGGCGCCGCAGAGCGGATTAGCCGCGCCTGCACTGTCCACGCCGGCGAAGCGAAGAAAGGAGACGAAGTCGCGGATCGCGGCGAATCCCAGGCCCATGACCACTGGATCCTTGGCCCGATAAACGAACTCGAAGATCGAGCCGCCATCGAAGCCCTCGGGGACTCGGATCTCGATCTGCCGCTGCGATACAAAGCGCCAGCTCGCCGGGTCCAGACGCTGCGGAGCCTCGCCGTTGTTTCGACGAACTGTGGCGATGACTTCGCTCGGGTCCAGCGTGTTAGCGGGATAGGTCAGATTTCCGATGACAGGATTCTGCAGGCTATCGAAGACAAACTCCTCGCGGCTGTAGCCAACGAGCGGCTTGCCTTCCGACTGGGCAATCGGAAAGCCGGTACACAACAACTCAGCCCCCGTTCGGATATCTCCCTGCCATCCACTCCACGCCATGGTATAGCCGCGGCGCATCAGAAATCCGTTGCCTGCGGCATCCGGGCCGAGCAGATTGGTCGAACGCGGCACGTCGTTGAACGCCGTGAGCGCCTTCTGCTCACCTCGGTTGAGGACGTCGTACAACAAGACACGATTCGCCGAGGACATTCGCACCGGCTTCAGGATTGCGAAATCGCTCCAGTATTCGACGTAGCCCTCCGCATTGCGCGGCGCCAGGTCAAGCAATGCAATCCCTGCATTGCTTGAATGACCTGGATCGACCCGGCCCAAGACGCGGCCACGCAGCCACTCGTATGCCCCGGCAGCACCGAACACTTGGCCATCAAACGCGCTTTCCCTCTGGACAATCTCCAACCTGACCGTCCCCGCCTCGTCTGTTTGCCGGCCCGCGCCTGAAACTGGGCCATGCCGCTGATTCACGTCGACGGGCTCCATCAGGCGCCGGCGGCGACTTCGAGACTGCGCTGCGCTTGCGCGAAGGTCGGCATCACGCAATCCGCGAAGCGGTTGATGGAGTCCAGGGATTCCGCGCTGCTGAGGCTACCGAAGGTGAAGTTGAGCATCAAGTAGTTACAGCCCGAGCGCTCCACCTGCGAGTTGAGGATATCGCTCACCTGGTCTCCGGTACCGACAATCATCACACCTGCCTCGCGCGCCTTATCGAACGGGACGACGACCTTGTTGTCGGTCAGGCCGTAGTAGCTGTAAAGCTTGTTGATGTTGTCCAGGAATACAGCGTAGTGCTGTCGCGCCGTCTCGACCGCCTTGGCCTCGTCATCGCCCACAAAAACGAACCGCTGGACGGCGAGTTTCGGCTCGGCAATGTGGGGCTGCAAGTCCTCGGCGGTTTTCCAGTACTTGTCACGGGTTTCCAGATACGTGTCGATCGCCCGCTTGTTCATTTCGACCGGCCCGTTGGTGCAGATGTTCAGGCCACGCTTGGCGGCATAGATCACCGAGCTCTCCTTGACCGCGCCATACCAGAGGCCCGGATAGGGCTTCTGCACTGGACGCATGTCGGCGACCGGAACGCCGTCGAAGCGGAAATGCGTTCCCTTGTGCTTGAGCTGGTCGACCGTGAAGCCCTTGAGAATCACATCGAGCGCTTCCTCGAAGATCTCCGACGACTGCAGCGTCGGAATGCCGTAGTAGGCATGCTCGTACGGATGCACGCCGCGCCCGATGCCGAACTCGAAGCGCCCGTCCGACATATTGTCGAGCATGCAGACTTCGAGCATCAGACGCAGCGGGTTGTAAAAAGGCAGCAGGAACACCATCGGACCGATGCGGATACGCGAGGTGTGGGTTGCCAGCGGCGCCAGGAACAACGCTGGCGACGGAACCACGGACAGCGGGGTGCAGTGGTGCTCAGCCAGGTGGTAGCCCCAAAAGCCGAGCGCCTCCGCGTGCTTCACGTACGCGATGCGCTCGCGATACAGTTCGCCGATATTGGCACTGCCACTGCTCTTTTCGATGTGATCGAATATGCCGATCTCGAGGGATCGGCCGATATGGTTTGTCATGGTTCTACCTCATGTCGTGATAAAAGAATCGATTTTATTTTGTTGAAGAATCGATTCTTTGTCAACGGTGATGCACCCTGATTTCTTGCTCTCTTGAACTTGGGGACCGTACTGCTCCAGGAGAAAGGCCGCTCGAGTCAGGCGTTGTTTACGTCAGGACCGCAAGGGCCCAGAACTCACCCTATCGACGTCCTGTCAGTGTCAGGGCTGCTTCGCGTCCGAACCCTCATGCCGCGATGTAGAGCCAACTGTTCAAGACAAAATAGCGACCCTCGCTCCGTGATACCCGCCAGGATCGTGGCGCGGCTCCGCCAACGCCTGTCTAGGTAGTGATACCAAACTGGGTGACGTCTCCGGCAATGGGGTGTGTAGCAGTCCAAATCACTTAGGAAACCGAAACGAAGAACCGCACGACTGGAAGAGTCGGTATCGCGGCCATTGCCGTAACACCGAGAATCGCCGTTCCGCGATTCACCATCGGCCCCATACCGGATCCGATCAGCTGGCCGCTAGGGGTGTCTTGCACAGCCATTGCTTCATTGCTGGTCAGCACGGAAACCTGATCTGCACCCTTACATCAGGCGCACGCCGGTCTCTCCATATTGCTTCACAAGGTCTTGAACCTTCTGCACGATCTCCGCCGGCGGACGGGTGAGGTCGATCGCAACCTTGAAGGGCTGCTTCGCCTCAAGTCCCGTGTCCCAATAGACTTCACACCGATTACCGTCCGGATCGAAAAAATAGACGCCGACCGCATTACCGTGCGTCACGACCTGTTCAATCTCCGCGCCGGCTTGCAGAAGGCGCTCGTAGAAGTAGATGACTTCTTCAAGGGCGTTACAACGGAAGGAGAGTTGCTGCAGCAAAATCTCGCCCGGCTTGACGGTACGACCGGGTGCCAACAGCAGTTCATGATGCTCCTCTTCGGGGCGTGAACTGAAGAACGTGGCGCCAGACACCGGATCCATGTCGGTGATGGTGAGCTTCAGGACATCACGGTAGAACGCACGGGATCGATCCATGTCGGTGACATGAATCCCAACGTGCCCGAGCATTGCAATTTTTGCAGAATTCATAAACCCTCTTTGACTTTTCGTGTATCAGGAGCCGATCAACATACTCGGAGGTAATCAGTGGCATAACGATGCCTGCAATCGAAGTGGCACAGGCCCAGCAAGGTGTCGATGGGGCCGACGTTCTTCGTCAGCCTCAGCGCGACGTTGCTCTGCCGCCCGGTTTCGCTAACAGCTCCGCGGAACGAAGCCTGGCAGCCAACGACGTCAACGTCCTTGACCCCGCTTTCCTTCAAACTGCCCGGGGAACAGCCCTCAACACGACCGCATAATACGAAAGGCTTTCGCTTCTCTTAGAGGCAATGGTTGCGGAAACTTCCGACGATTGCTGCTGTGGCGCCGGCTCCTGCTGCGTTGCTTCTCCAGGTTCCGCTTGTTGCGTTGCGGGCACCGGTCCGACTTGCGATGACATTTCCGGCTGCGCTTGCCGGGCCAAAGCCGTGTGGACCCAGCGATGCCGGGACCAAAGCCAAGATGCTCGCTTTCAGCATCCTCGACTTTTTCATCGGATCTCCTCTTGGCGATTTCTGCCCCACCGCCATGCGGTGGCGCCTCGCCACATTTTCAGAATAATCGATTATTTTTTCATGGTCAATCTCTCTGAGAGGAGCCTAGTGCAAGGCCGCCTGCCGTAACCGTCATGACCGGTAGAATAGATTATGTATTTCTGGGCCCGGCACTGCCCTCCGCCGCCGCAGCCTCATCCACCGCGCAAGACTGGATTGTCATGCCTGCACCCCGAGACACATCTCGCACGCAGATCATTTTCACTAGGCTAACCCCCAACAATCGATTCACGCATCGCGAGGCCTTCGATCCTCGAGCCCCGCGCCCCCGGGCTTCTTATTGAGGCCTTCAGCCCCCCCAAAAAGACCGCCTTTGACGCCGCCTCAAAGGCGCCGCAACGATCGATTTTCCTCGTCACCTGACGCAAGATGTCGTAAAATTCGCCTGATATAGTGGCTCTCGCACGATTGGCGTTTGCTGGAGCTCTGACTTCATCGGCGATTGTTTTCAGTGGTATGAGGCCATAAATGAAAGTTACCGAACCTGCGCTTCAACCCAAGAGTCGGGCGGCACCGACGGAGAGTTCCGCCGCCGCGCGTAGCCTTACGACGACTGTTTTTCAGCTGTTGCGAAGCTCCATCCTTTATGGGCAGCTTGAGCCGGGGCTCAAGTTGAGTGCCGGGCGCCTGGCGACGCAATACCGCGTCAGCCTGAGTGCCATTCGCGAAGCGCTGGCGAGGCTTGCGGCCGAGGGCTTGCTGGATTCGGAGGATCACCGCGGATTCCGGGTTGCGAAGGTATCCAAGGCAGACCTGATGGATTTGACCCAGACGCGCTGCGAAATTGAATGTATTGCACTGCGCCGTTCGATCGAGAGCGGGGACGCCGCCTGGGAGAAAAGAGTGACCGAGGCGTTTCAGGCCCTGCAAGCTGCCGAGGGAAAATCCCGCCCCTTGGACCAGCGCCGCTATGAGCTGCATTCAGATTTTCATCATGCTTTGCTGGAAGCGTGTGGCTCGGAATGGCTGTTGCGCCTGCGCGGCATGTTGTTCGAGCGCGCCGAGCGCTATCGTCTCTTGTCTGTCAACTACGCCAAGGTACGTCGCGAGGTGCATGACGAGCATAAGCAGCTCTACGACGCGGTCTTGAAGCGCGACGCAGAAAAGGCGATCGCAATTCTGACACGGCACACAATGGAAACCACCAAGGCCCTGCTCCAAATCGAAGATGAAGCGCTTTTTGCCGACAATAAGCCTGCCAAGGGTTCCAAAAAGGGCCGGCAAGTCAAGCTCGTCGCTGAGGTAGGCGGCTTACTGCGGAGCTTTTAAACTCACTGCAGACCTTCTACGCGGGCAGAGCGGGCTGGCTGGCGGCTGCCTGCCCAAAACGTTGGCGAGCAGTTTTCGGGCAGCCTTCTCCAAAAACTACACGGGATGCCGCCCCCCGTGTAGACAAATGGCGGCACCATTTCAGCATTCTGACGTGATGGCGTGGCGATCTTTCAGATCACGACTTCGGAGGTGGCGGCGGCCCGAGAACGATTTCCTCGCTCTTGTCCCGCTTCGTA
>NZ_NKEZ01000007.1:0-790237 GCF_002223345.1 Burkholderia sp. AU16741 | reverse complement strand
TACGAAGCGGGACAAGAGCGAGGAAATCGTTCTCGGGCCGCCGCCACCTCCGAAGTCGTGATCTGAAAGATCGCCACGCCATCACGTCAGAATGCTGAAATGGTGCCGCCATTTGTCTACACGGGGGTGGCATCCCGTGTAGTTTTTGGAGAAGGCTGCCCGAAAACTGCTAGCCAACGTTTTGGGCTGGCAGCCGCCAGCCAGGAAAGAGAACAGGACAGCCGGCATTCCGCGCGTGCGGGAAACGGCTGCTCTTCGCGGTGTTCACACAAAACAGGCTGAAGTCCATGAACAAGTCACTCTCAATCGAAGCACAAGCAGCATTCGTTTCCGGCGGCAATCGCAAGCGCATCGCATTCATCCAGGCGTGCTGGCACCGTGATATCGTTGACCAGTGCAAGAACTCGTTCCTGAACGTCATCAAGGAATTTGGTTACGCTGCCGACGATATCCACCTGTATGAAGTGCCCGGCGCATTCGAGATTCCGCTGCACGCGAAACGACTCGCGCAGAGCGGCCGATATGCCGGCATCGTCGCGGCTGGGCTCGTCGTCGATGGAGGCATCTATCGCCATGAATTCGTCGCTCAGGCCGTCATTTCGGGCTTGATGCAGGTCCAGCTTGAAACGGGCACGCCGGTGTTTTCTGCAGTTCTGACGCCGCATCACTTTCACCACAGCAAGGAACATGTCAAGTTCTTCACCGATCACTTTGTCGTGAAAGGCGCAGAAGTAGCACGAGCTTGCGGCGACACCGTGCTTAAACTTGCCTTGCTTGAGTAAAGCTCAAGAGGCCGTGGAAATCTCCTGCGGCCTCTCTCAACTAGCAGAGGAGATGAACATCTCGCTATCGACGTTCACAATCTGCCCCCGTGATGTATGGCCGAGGCGCTGAGCTGGCAAAGCCGCCCGCTTGAGGCGATGTATCCGGTCGTCTTCTTCGACGCGCTGCGGGTCAAGATCCGCGACGACGGCGTGGTCAGCAACAAGGCCGTCTATCTGGCCTTGGGCATTCAGGCCGACGGCCAGCGCGACGTGCTGGGCCTCTGGATCGAGCAGACCGAGGGGGCCAAATTCTGGCTCAAAGTGTTCAACGAACTGAAGACGCGCGGCTGCCAGGACATCCTGATCGCCGTGGTCGATGGCCTGAAAGGATTGACTGAGGCCATCGGCGCGGCCTATCCGCGGACCACCGTTCAGACCTGCATCGTGCATCTGATCCGCAACAGCCTCGAATACGCCAGCTACAAGGACCGCAAGGTGCTCGCCGCAGCGCTGCGCCCGATCTACGCGGCTGCCAGCGAAGAGGCGGCACGGCAGGCGCTGCAAGACTTCGCCGACGGACCTTGGGGCGCAAAGTACCCGACGATCGTGCAGTCCTGGCAACGCGCGTGGGAGCACGTCGTGCCGTTCTACGTGTTTCCGCCGGAGATTCGACGGGTCGTTTATACGACAAACGCCATCGAGAGCCTGAACATGCAACTGCGCAAGATCATCAAGACCCGTGGCCACTTCCCGAATGACGAGGCGGCCATCAAGCTGCTCTGGCTGGCGATGCGCAACGTACTGGCCAAGACCGTGCGGTCCGCATTCGACTGGAAATCAGCAATGAATCAGTTTGCTATCCTGTTCGGAGAGCGATTTATGTAGGCGCGTGGGTAACACGTTGTTCAACCGCCTCGCCCACAAAAATGCGGACAGGTTCGCAGGTCTTCCCAAGGCAGCGCCGGATGATGCTTAATCTGCGAGCGCTTCTTCGAGCGTGGCAACACCAGTTGGAGGTGGTCGACGTACCAGGCAGGGTTGCCGCCGGTGCGGTGCCCCATCACGGTCTCCGCGTCGAGGATCGCCTTGATGCGCCCGCGCACCCGCCGTGCGGTCTCGGCCTTTTTCGTCCAGATCGGCTGAAGAATGCACACAATCATCGCGGTGTCGATGTTGCGCACCTGCACATCGCCAATAACGGGATAAGCGTAGGTCGCCAGTGTATTGCCCCACTGCTGGACGTGCTTACGGTTTCGCCATTCCGGTTCACGCGCACGGATAAACGCTTCAGCCGCCTCACGGAACGTTACATTGGCATCGACCGAGATTTCGAGCCGTCGCCGATGCTGTTCTTCACGCCGGGCGAGGATGGGATCGATCTGGTTGCCGACCATCTCGCGATATCCCGTAGCCAGCTTCCGCGCTTCACCAAGCGAAACCCGCGACAGCGGTCCAAGGCCCATTTCGCGCATGCGACCATCAAGCTTGAAGCGAAACACCCATGAGCGCGCACCGCTGTCTGCAATCTGCAGGTAGAGGCCGCCACCGTCCGAGTAATGCCCGGGATTCACCGCCTTCGGGACGCGCAGCGCGCTGAGTCGATGCAATTGTCGTCCCGCCATATCGCCCTCCTTTCCTACCCACCAAACCCACGCCGCTACCCATATTTCATGGGGAGATTGTGCGGAGCCGAGGCGGAAGTCGCAAGCATGCTGTTACCCACAAATCGCTTTGAAATCAGCGACCTACGGCGCGTTGACGGAAGTCGCCGGAATGCGCGGGAAGCCATGACTGGCGGAAGGCAGCAGGAGTCGAACCTACCCGGGAGTGTCCGACACCCCCAACTGGATTTGAAGTCCAGCCGTACCACCGGATACGAATGCCTTCCGTGGGAAAAAGAAACCGAAGAACGACGAGCGCCTACGCCTGAATACCCGCCCAACCGCTGTCAGGCCGCAGGTAGTGAAGATCGCGGTGGAAGCGAGTATACCCAACCCGATCGAAGAACTCGAGAATCTGGATCGCGCGCTTGCGACCGAGCCCCGTCGCGTCGCGGAACGTCGCCGCATCGAGCCCGCCGCGCGACGGCGCGAGATGCGCAACCAGTTCCGCCAGCTCGCGCGCGACGTCCGCATGATAGAACAGGTCGCGCACGACCTGCTGCACGTCGCCGCGCCGTGCGAGCTTGCGCAGCAGCGCGCGCACCGCGTCCTCGGCCGTGCCCGTATCGCGTGCCAGGTCGCGCACCCACGGCGGATCGAAGCGCCCCGCGTGAATCAGCGGCAGCAGTTGCCGCGCCAGCGCTTCCTCGCGCGGATCGAGACTCACCGAATGCGACGGCAGATGCAACCACGGCCCGCTGCGCACGACTTCGCCGCCGGACACCAGCGCGTCGACGAGCGCGCGCCACAGCGCATCGCCAGCGAGCGGCGCGGCCATCCGCCGCAAGCGTGCGGCGTCGAGCCCCTGCTCGTCGGGCATGCGCTCGTGATACGCATGCAGCGTATCGACCGCCCGCGTCTGCAACGCACGCCAGTGCGCATGCGAAATCACCGCGCCTTCGTTCGACGCGGCATCGCGTTGCCCGATCGCCAGCGCATCGCCGGGCAACGCCAGCACATTCGGCGCGAACCCCGTCAGATGCGTGAGCGTCGCGCGCGCAATGCCGAGCGGGGCCTGCGCGAGCAACGCATCGACGCGCCCTTCGTCGAGCCACGCCGCGAGCGCATCGAGCCACGCGCGACGCGCGGGCGTGCGGCGCTTGCGGGCCGGCCCGAACGGATCGAGCACCCGGCCGCCGCCGACGGTGCGCGTCGCCTGCGGATTGCGGACGATGAAGCGGTCGCCCGGCAGCGCGAACACCGGCTCGTCGAACACCAGTTGCACGCGCATCCGCTGGCCGGCCGCGAGCGTGTCGCCGTCGAGCAGCGCGACGTGGGCCACACGATGCAGCGTGCCGAGATGCACATGCAACGGCGCCCAGTGGGTCAGCGTCAGCCCCGCGTCCGCGAGCAACGTCAGCTCGACGTCCAGGCGCGGCGACGTCGCGACGAGCCGCGCGTCGGCGACGGTGTCGCCACGCTCGACGTCGGCCTTGTCGACGCCGGCCAGGTTCAGCGCGCAACGCTCGCCCGCGCGGCCGGCCTCGACCGGCCGGTTCTGCGCATGAATGCTGCGCACGCGGGCCGCGCCGCCCGTGCGCACGATCGCGAGCGTGTCGCCCGTCGCGACGCGGCCCGCGAACGCGGTACCCGTCACGACGGTGCCCTGCCCGGCAAGCGTAAACACGCGATCGACCGCGAGCCGGAACAGCCCGTCGTCGCGACGCGCGCGCCATGCGATCGCCGCGTCGGCGAGGTGCTGCTTCAACGCGGCGACGCCCGGATCGTCTGCAACGGTCGCACGCGTTTCGACAATCGGCACGCCGGCCAGCGTCGAGTCGTGCAGCCACGCGGCGATCTCGTCGCGCACCTCGGCGACGCGCGCGGCATCGACGCGATCGCATTTCGTCAGCGCGACGGCGCCATGCGTGACGCCGAGCAGTTGCAGGATCGCGAGATGCTCGCGCGTCTGCGGCATCACGCCGTCGTCGGCGGCAATCACGAGCAGCGCGAAGTCGATCCCGCACGCGCCGGCCGCCATCGTGTGAATCAGTTTTTCGTGGCCCGGCACGTCGATCAGGCCGAGCACGTCGCCGTTGTCGAGCGGCGTATACGCATAGCCGAGCTCGATCGAGATGCCGCGCGCCTTCTCTTCCTTCAGGCGATCGGTGTCGACGCCCGTCAGCGCGCGCACGAGCGTGGTCTTGCCGTGGTCGATGTGCCCCGCGGTCCCGACGATCATGCGGCGGGCCCCGCGAGCGGCACGCATTGCGCGACGAACGCCGCTTCGTCGGCCGCTTCGAGGCAGCGCAGGTCGAGCCGCAACGCGTTGTCGGCGATGCGGCCGATCACCGGGCGCGGCCATTCGCGCAGCCGCTTCTCGAGCTGCGCGAGCGCGCGACCGTTGCGCTTGCCGTCCGCCGAGCGCACCACGAGCCCCGCGCTCGGCAACTGGTCGACCGGCAGCGCGCCGCTGCCGATCTGGCTGAACATCGGCTCGACGCTCACGTCGAAACCGCTGCCGAACGCAGCCTGCAACGCCGGGCGCACGCGTTCGGCCGCCTCGGCGATCTCGCGCTGCGGACGCGTCAGCAGGCGCAGGGTCGTGAGCCGGTCGCGCAGGAATTCGGGCGACTGATACAGGCGCAGCACCGGTTCGAGCGCCGCGAGCGTCAGCTTGCCGACGCGCAGCGCGCGCTTGAGCGGATGCTTCTTGATCTTCGCGATGAGCGCACGATCGCCGACGATCAGGCCGGCCTGCGGGCCACCGAGCAGCTTGTCGCCGCTGAACGTGACAACGTTTGCGCCGGCGGCGACGGTTTCCTGCACGGTGGTCTCGTGCGGCAGGCCCCATTGAGACAGGTCGGCCAGCGTGCCGCTACCGAGATCGACGGCGACCGGCACGCCGTGCTCGCGCGCGAGCGGCGCGAGTTCGGCGAGCGTCGCCTCCTTCGTGAAGCCGCTGATCGCGTAGTTGCTGCAGTGCACCTTCATCAGCAGCGCCGTGCGCGGGCCGATCGCATTCGCGTAGTCGCGCAGATGCGTGCGGTTGGTCGTGCCGACCTCGCGCAGCTTCGCGCCGGCGCGGCTCATGATGTCGGGAATGCGGAATGCCCCGCCGATCTCGACCAGTTCGCCGCGCGATACGACGACTTCCCGTTTCGTCGCGAGCGCCGACAGCGTCAGCAGCACGGCCGCCGCATTGTTGTTGACGACGGTCGCCGCTTCCGCGCCCGTCAGTTCGCACAGCAGAGCGTCGATCAGGTCGTCGCGATCGCCGCGGCGACCGGTGGCGAGATCGAACTCGAGATTGACGGGCCGCGTGAGCACGTCGACGACCGCGCGCACCGCCTCGTCGGGCAGCAGCGCGCGCCCGAGGTTCGTGTGCAGCACGGTGCCGGTCAGGTTGAACACGGCGCGCACCGCGCCCGCGCTCTGCGCGGCCAACGTATGCGAGACGGCAGCGGCGATGCGCGGCTCGTCGAGCGGCTCGGCCGCGGCGGGATCATGCTGCGCGGCCGTGCGCCAGCGTTCCAGTTCGGCCCGCACGGCATTCAGCACGCGCGTGCGGCCATAGTCGGCGACGAGCGGCTGCAGCGGCGCCGACGACAGCACGCGCTCGACCGACGGCACACGCGCCAGCACGGCATTCAGTTCATTCACACCCGGTTCGGTCACGTCGTTATCGCTCCAGTCTCATGCTTCGCAGTCGGCCGGGCCGACGCTCGCGCACCGCCCAGGCCCGTAGCGTCAGTCCGCTTCCCGCGACACGTCCGGCCACAGCAACGGGTTCGGCGAACTGCGCTGGTAGCCAGCCTCGTTCATCAGCAGGTCGAGCGTGAGGCTCGCGAGATCGTCCGCCAGCGGCTCGAACTCGTAGTCCTTCTCCTGATAGCCGATCTTGCGATAGGTCTTGCATTCGTCGCACGATTCGGCCTTGACGGCTTCGCTGCCGCCTTCGATCCCGTGATACGCGATGCCCTTCGTCGAATCGCAGTGCGAGCACTTGGTGCGCACCATGTGCCACTCGGTCGTGCACAGCCCGCATTGCAGGAAACGGTAGCCCTGATACTGGCCGCCGACCCGCACGACGCTCGCGACCGGATGCGTGCCGCACACCGGGCACAGCCCCGGCTGGTCGAGATACGGAACGTCGGTCGGCGTCACGCGGCTCGCGAGGTCCGTCCACACGACCTGCAGCGCGGCCATCAGGAACGGCGCGGTGGCCGGGTCGACCTCGGCGAAGCGCAGCGCGAGGATCGCGTCGGCTTGCGCGTCGAGTTCGGCCGGCGCCATCAGGCGCAACCGGTCGAGCAGCTTCGCCAACTGCGGATTGACGAGCCCGGCGCTTTCGACGCGGTCGAGCAGTTCATACAGCACGGCGCGCCAGCGCGAATCGCGCTCGCCGTCGAGCGCCGGCACGAGCGGCATCGAATGTTCCTGGGCGCGTGCGATTGCTTCCTTCGACGGCAGCGGCAACTCCAGCGTCTGCAGCGTCGCGTGCTGCGCCTCGGCGACGGTGGCCATCAGCCGCAGGTAGCCGCTGATCGGGTTCAGGTCGGCCAGCTTGCGCAGCCGCGCGGCGCGCGCCGCGAACGCGGTCGCGCGCTCCGGCAGGCGAAAGCGCGGAATGGCCGAATGATCGAGTGCCGAGATCTCGGTCGGCTCCAGAATGCGTTGTGTCACGAAAATATCTTCCAAAAAAACAAGCGCCGACGAATCGGCGCTTTCGGGCGATTCCTGCGGTTGGCAGAACGATACGCCGCAATCGGCGTACCGCCCCGCGCCGCTGCGTTACTTCACGCTTTCACGGAACCACTTCGGGTGATGCTTGCGGGCCCAGCCCAGCGTGACGGTGCCGCGCACCATCGCGCCGATCGAACCCTTCACCCACAACGCCGCGTAAATGTGCACGATGATGCTCGCGATCAGCACGAAGGCCGCCACGGCATGCACGACAGCGGCCGCGCGGATCACCCCGATCGGGAAGTAGAACGAGAAGTAGCGCCGCCAGATCACGATTCCCGACAGCAGGAGCAGCAGCAGGCACGCCACCAGCGTGAAGAATAGCAGCTTCTGCCCGGCGTTATAGCGCCCGACCGGTGGCAGCTTGTCTTCCTGGTTGGTCAGCACGTCGCCGATCTGCTTGAGCCACTGCCGGTCGTCCGCGTCGAGCGCATTGTGGTGCCAGAAGCGCACCACGAGAATCGCGAACGACACGAACATCACGAGGCCGACGAACGGGTGCAGAATCCGCGTCCACTGGCCGCCGCCGAACAGCGCGGTGAGCCAGAACATCGACGGATGGAACAGCGCGAGCCCGGACAACGCGAGCAGCACGAACGTGATCGCGGTGATCCAGTGGTTCGTGCGCTCGTTCGGCGTGTAGCGGACGATCAGGTTGGGGTCGTCGTGGTTCATTTCGCGTCCTCCTTGATGCGTCGCGCCTCGTCGCGGGCGGCGGCTTCCTCGTCTTCGGTGACCTCGTTCGGACCGACCCGCGTGTAGTGGAAGAACCCGGCCAGCGCGGTCAGCGCGAGGCCGGCGACCGCCAGCGGTTTGGCGATGCCCTTCCACAGCTTCACCATCGGGCTGATCGACGGGTTGTCGGGCAGGCCGTGATACAGCGACGGTTTGTCCGCGTGGTGCAGCACGTACATCACGTGCGTGCCGCCGATGCCCTGCGGGTCGTACAGCCCCGCATGCTCGAAGCCGCGCTCCTTCAGGTCCTCGATCCGCTCGGCCGCGTGCTGCTTCATGTCCTCCTTGGTGCCGAACACGATCGCGCCCGTCGGGCAGGTCTTCACGCAGGCCGGTTCCTGGCCGACCGCGACGCGGTCGGAACAGAGCGTGCACTTGTACGCGCGATGATCCTTCTTCGAGATCCGCGGCACGTTGAACGGGCAACCGGTCACGCAGTAGCCGCAACCGATGCAGTTCTCCTCGTGGAAGTCGACGATCCCGTTGTTGTACTGCACGATCGCGCCCGGCGACGGACACGCCTTCAGGCAGCCCGGATCCTCGCAGTGCATGCAGCCGTCCTTGCGGATCAGCCACTCGAGGTCGCCCGCCGGGTTCTCGTATTCGGAGAACCGCATGACCGTCCACGAATGCTCGGTCAGGTCGGCCGGGTTGTCGTACACGCCGACGTTGGTGCCGACTTCGTCGCGCAGGTCGTTCCACTCCATGCACGCCGTCTGGCATGCCTTGCAGCCGATGCACTTCGATACGTCGATCAGCTTCGCGACGCTCCCGGTCACCGGTTCGCGCACCGTGGGCGGTGGCGTCGTGGTGGCCGAGACCCGCTTGATATCCAGCGATTGCAATGCCATCTCTTTCCCCTTACGCCTTTTCGACCTTCACCAGGAACGACTTGAATTCCGGTGTATAGGAGTTGCCGTCGCCCACGGACGGAGTCAGGGTATTGGCGAGATAGCCGGGCTTCGTCAGACCCTTGAAGCCCCAGTGCAACGGGACGCCGACCGTCTGGACCTTCTTGCCGTCGATCGTCAGCGGCTTGATCCGCTTCGTGACGAGAGCGACCGCGACGATGTAGCCGCGCTTGGACGACACCTTCACGCGCTCGCCATGCGCGACGCCGACTTCCTTCGCGAGGTCTTCACCGATTTCGACGAATTGCTCGGGCTGGATGATCGAGTTCAGCCGCGCATGCTTGGTCCAGTAGTGGAAGTGCTCGGTCAGCCGGTACGTGGTCGCCACGTGCGGGAAATCCGCCACCTTGCCGAACGACGCGCGGTCGTCCGCGAACACGCGGGCGGCCGGGTTGTTCAGCGCCAGCGGGTTGTCCGGGTGCAGCGGGTTCGCGGCGAGCGGCGTCTCGAACGGCTCGTAGTGCTCGGGGAACGGACCTTCGTTCATCGCCGCACGCGCGAAGAAGCGCGCGACGCCTTCCGGGTTCATGATGAACGGATTCATCCCGTTCTCGGGCGGTTCGTCGGCCTTGAAGTCCGGCACGTCGGCGCCCTTCCACGCGCTGCCGTTCCAGCCGATCAGCTTGCGGGTCGGGTCGAACGGCTTGCCGGCAACGTCGCACGACGCGCGGTTGTACAGGATCCGCCGGTTCGCGGGCCACGCCCACGCCCAGTTCAGCGTCTGGCCGATGCCGGTCGGATCCGAGTTGTCGCGCCGCCCCATCTGGTTGCCGGCCTGCGTCCACGCGCCGCAGAAGATCCAGCAGCCGCTCGCGGTCGTGCCGTCGTCCTTCAGTTGCGCGAACGCGGCAAGCTGCTCGCCCTTCTTCACGAGCGTCTTCGCCGGGTCCTTCGGATCGGGCAAATCGGCGAGCGCTTTCCCGTTGAACTCCATCGCCAGTTCTTCGGGCGTCGGGCTTTCCGGGTTCGCGTACGGCCAGGTCAGGTTCACGATCGGGTCAGGGTACTTGCCGCCGTCCTTCTGGTACAGCTTGCGCATGCGCAGGAACAGCCCCGACATGATCTCCAGGTCGCTCCGCGCTTCGCCCGGCGGCTCCGCGCCCTTCCAGTGCCACTGCAGCACGCGGCTCGAACTCACGAGCGAACCGTTTTCCTCCGCGAAGCAGGTGGTCGGCAGACGGAACACCTCGGTCTGGATCTTCGACGCATCGACGTCGTTGTAGTCGCCGTGATGCTTCCAGAACTCGGAGGTCTCGGTCGCGAGCGGATCCATGATCACGAGCCACTTCAGCTTCGCGAGGCCCGCCGCCGTCTTCACCTTCGACGGCGCGGCCGCGAGCGGATTGAAGCCCTGGCAGATGTAGCCGTTCATCTTGCCGGCATTCATCAGCTCGATCGCCTGCAGCAGGTCGTACTGCTTGTCCAGCTTCGGCAGGTAGTCGTACGCCCAGTTGTTCTCGGCGGTGGCCGCGTCGCCCCACCACGACTTCATGAAGCTGACGTGGAACGCCTTGTAGTTCTTCCAGTAGCTGAGCTGGTTCGGCCGCAGCGGTTCCTGCGCGCGCTTCTTGATGTACGCGTCGAAGTCCTGCTCGGCCTGCATCGGCAGCGTCATGTAGCCCGGCAGCAGGTTCGACATCAGCCCGAGGTCGGTCAGCCCCTGGATGTTCGAGTGGCCGCGCAGCGCGTTCATCCCGCCGCCGGCGATGCCGATGTTGCCGAGCAGCAGTTGCACCATCGCGCCGGTGCGGATGATCTGCGCGCCGATCGAGTGGTGCGTCCAGCCGAGCGCGTACAGCACCGTGCCGGCGCGGCCGGGAACGGCCGTGGTCGCGAGCATCTCGCACACCTTCAGGAACTTGTCCTTCGGCGTGCCGCAGACCTGCTGGACCTTGTCCGCCGTATAGCGCGCGTAGTGCTGCTTCAGCAGGTTGTAGACGCAGCGCGGATGCTGCAGCGTCGGGTCGACCTTCACGAAACCGTCGTCGCCGCGCTCGTAGTCCCAGCTCGACTTGTCCGGGTACGCATGCTTCTCGGCGTCGTAGCCGGAATAGATGCCGTCGTTGAACGCGAAGTCCTCGCGCACGATGAACGAGAAGTCCGTGTAGTTCTTCACGTACTCATGCTGGATCTTGTCGTTCGTCAGCAGATAATTGATGACACCGCCCAGGAAGACGATGTCGGTGCCGGTGCGGATCGGCGCGTAGTAATCGGCCACCGAGGCCGTACGCGTGAAGCGCGGGTCGACGACGATCAGCCGCGCCTTGCGGTGCGCCTTCGCCTCCGTTACCCACTTGAAACCGCACGGATGGGCCTCGGCTGCATTGCCGCCCATCACGAGAATCACGTCCGCGTTCTTGATGTCGACCCAATGGTTCGTCATCGCTCCACGGCCAAACGTCGGGGCAAGACCTGCCACCGTCGGGCCATGTCAGACACGCGCCTGATTGTCGAATGCGAGCATCCCGAGACTGCGGATGGTCTTGTGCGTCAGGTAGCCGACCTCGTTGCTGCCCGCCGACGCGGCCAGCATGCCGGTCGTGAGCCAGCGGTTGACCTTCGCGCCGTCTTCGGCCGTCTCGACGAAGTTCGCGTCGCGGTCGGCCTTCATCAGCTTCGCGATGCGGTCGAGCGCGTCGTTCCACGAGATGGGTTCCCACTTGTCCGAGCCGGGTGCACGATACTCGGGGTGCGTCAGGCGGTTCGGGCTGTGGATGAAGTCGATCAGGCTCGCGCCCTTCGGGCACAGCGTGCCGCGATTGACCGGATGGTCGGGATCGCCTTCGATGTGGATGATGCTCGGCTGTGCGTTCTTCGCGCCGTCTCCGAGGCTATACATCAGGATGCCGCAACCTACTGAACAATAAGGACAGGTGTTGCGCGTTTCGACGGTGCGCGCCAGTTTGTACTGTCGGACTTCGGCCAGCGCTTCGGACGGAGAAAAGCCCATCAGGGCAAGACTCGATCCGGCAAGCGACGTGGCCGTCACCTTCAGGAACTGGCGCCGGGACATTTGTAGCATGGCGGTCTCGGCGTTATTGTGGGGTGGGGTGCAACTGAAAGGAATTATAGACAGTTCAGGCAACTATGATCGAATCCTCGGATCAATACCGATTTGTCCGATTAACTTGCGATCCAACTGCGATGATCCGCGTTCCGCGCGCAACCGACCCGTCATGAAACGACAGATCACTTCCGAAGCCACCCGTCTCGCCCAGCAGCAGGCCAACTGGGCCCTCACCGCGTTCAAGCGCTTCTCGTCCGACCGCTGCTCCGCGATGGCCGCGGGCATCGCGTTTTTCTCCGCGTTCTCGCTCGCGCCGACCCTCGTGATGGTGATCGCGGTGGCCGGCTGGTTCTACGGCGACGACGCCGCGCGCGGCCAGGTGTTCGAACAGGCGCACCAACTGATCGGCGACGACGCGGCGGCCTCCATCCAGACGATCGTGCAGAACGCGCACCGCGCGGGAGAGCGCGGCGGCCTCGCCACGCTGATCTCGTTCGCCGCGCTCGCGATCGGCGCGTCGGCCACCTTCGCGTCGCTCAGCGCGGCGCTCAGCGTGATCTGGCCGGCCACCGAAAGCCGCTGGTCGAGCATGCTCGGCCTCGTACGCGTGCGGCTGATCTCGTTCGGGCTCGTGCTCGGCGTGGCGTTCCTGCTGATCGTGTCGCTCGTGCTCGACACCGCGATCACGTTCGTCGGGACCTGGCTGCTGGGCGATTCGCCATATGTGGTCGTCACGAACATCGTGCAGTTCTTCGTCGGCATCGCGGTGCTCGCGGCCGCGTTCGCGGCGCTGATGAAATTCCTGCCCGATGCGCGCGTCGCGTGGCGCGACGCCGCAGTCGGCGGCATCGTGTCCGCGATCCTGTTCTCCGGCGGCAAGAAGCTGTTCGCGCTGTATCTCGCGCATGCGGGCACCGCGAGCGCGTTCGGCGCGGCCGGATCGTTCGCGGTCCTGCTGATGTGGCTGTACTTCTCCGCGATCGTGCTGCTGCTCGGCGCGGAATTCGCCGCGGCCCGCGGCGACGCCCATCGGCCGGCCGCGGGTTCGGCGCCGGAGGCGTCCGCTCAAGCCGCTCAACCCGGTCAGGCCGATCACCGCCCGCGCGACGACTGATCGACCCACCGCCTGAAAACGGCCGCGCATCGATCTCGCGCGGCCGGCATAACCGCCCGCTCATTTGCAACTGTCGTGTCTGCCTCGCGTTCGCGCCGTGTCGGCGCGCGCTTGCCATGGCGTCGTGCTCCCACCTGCAACCGCAAACGTTTGCACGCCCTCGTTTCCGTGTCGCAACGGGCTGAAACAAGGAATCTACCGCCATGCGCATCAACTATTGAAACAATCGCGGCGCAGCAATTGTCAACTGTTTCATAAACAGGAACAGTTGCTGATGTGCTTGATCTATATGGACTTTTTCCCGTTGTTACCTTTTCGAGACACTTTATTTTTTGAGCTTTCTTGCGTGTATGGCACTGAGCTATTCTCCAATCCGCAACAAATAACGATGAATCACTTGCGTGGAGAAACTCAACGATGAAGAAACTTGCTCTCTCGACCCTCTCGCTCGCCCTGCTGGGCGCCGCTGGTGCTGCCCAGGCTCAGTCGAGCGTGACGCTGTACGGCGTGATCGATACGTCGATCACGTACGTTCACGGTAACGCCGGTCAAGGTAACAATTCGTGGTCGATGGGTAGCGGCAACCTGCAAGGCAGCCGCTTCGGCCTGAAGGGTTCGGAAGACCTCGGTGGCGGCCTGAAGGCGATCTTCCAGTTGGAAAACGGCTTCAACTCGGCAACGGGCGCACTGGGCCAAGGCCAGCGCATGTTCGGCCGCCAGGCATTCGTCGGCCTGCAAAGCGACCAGTACGGTACGCTGACGCTGGGTCGCCAGTACGACCCGCTGGTCGACCTGGTTCAGGCAGTCACGGCTGACAACTACTTCGGCAGCGTGTTCGCCACGCCGGGCGACGTCGACAACAACGACAACAGCCTGCGCGTCAGCAACGCGATCAAGTACACGTCGCCGGTGTTCGCCGGCCTCCAGTTCGAAGGCATGTACGCGCTCGGCGGCGTCGCCGGCTCGACCGGCAAGGGTCAGACGTGGGCGGCAGCTGCAGCCTACAACAACGGCCCGCTCGGTGTGGCTGCCGGTTACTTCCACGCGAACAACGCTTCGGCGCTCACGGACGGCAAGCGCGGCGGCTGGACCGGTACGTCCGACGCAATCTTCGACGGCGACTCGGGCACGACCTTCATCAACAACGCGTTCACGTCGTCGACGTCGATCGGCATCGCGCAAGTGGCAGCCCAGTACGCATTCGGCCCGGTGACGGTCGGTGCCGGCTACAGCAACGCCCAGTACAAGGCTGACGGCGCGTCGACGTTCGGCACGAACCAGAAGTACAACACGGGTCGCGGCTTCGTCACGTACCAAGCATCGGCACCGCTGCTGCTGGGCCTCGGCTACATCTACACGAAGGGTAGCGGCGACAACAACGCCAAGTACCATCAGGTTTCGCTCGGCGCGGACTACTCGCTGTCGAAGCGCACCGACGTGTACCTGGTTGGCGCATACCAGCACGCAAGCGGCCACAACGCCGACGGCAGCGATGCGCAAGCGGCGATCGGCTCGTACGGCATCGCCGGCAAGAGCTCGCAGGAAATCGTCGCACTCGGCCTGCGTCACAAGTTCTAAAAACGAAGTATCCGGTGTGCACGGCGTCTTCGACGCCTTGCCGCCGACCTGGAAAGCCAGCCCGGTTTCGGCCGCGGCTGGCTTTTTTTCGTCCGTCTCCGGCAGGCGAGGCCGACATCGCCGGCAGGGCCTCCGCGCCGCAGCCGGGACCCGACACAGGTCCGCGGGCCGGCAGCGGCGCCTGGCGGCTGCAATGCATCCGCAACACCGTTTCCGGGGTCCGGAGAGGTCGCCGCTTCTCCGTTGAGCGACTACCATCCGCACAGCCGGCCCTGCCCAGGTCCGACCGACGCGGGATTTGTTTACGCCGCGTGTCGATTCCGGCGGGCGTCGTCCGTCGTATCGATGGCGGCACAGGTTTGCCCCGCACCCATACAGACAGGAGACTCGTCATGACGATTCAGAAGATCACGCCTTTCCTCTGGTATTCGACGGAAGCCGAAGAAGCCGCGGCCTTCTATGCCGGCATCTTTCCGGATTCGCGCATCGTGCGCGTCACGGCGGTGCCCGGCACCGACGGCACGCGAATGGTCGAATTCGAGTTGTTCGGGCAGCCATTCCTTGCGATGAGCCACCCGCGCACGGAGGCGTTCAATCACTCGATCTCGCTGCTCGTCAGCTGCGCGGACCAGGCGGAACTCGACCGCTACTGGAGCGCCCTGCTCGACAACGGCGGCACGGCCGACGGCTGTGGCTGGCTGAGGGATCGCTACGGCGTGTCATGGCAGATCGTTCCGGAAGCGCTCATCCCGATGATGGCCGACCGCGACGCGGTCAAGGCGGGACGCGTGGCCGCCGCGATGATGCAGATGACGAAGTTCGACGACGCCGCGCTGAAGGCCGCCTTTGCGGGCACCGCAGGCTGACGACAGGCGTCCGGCTGCGCATGCGCGATGCCGCGCCGGATCGTCTGCCTATATTCGGCTCGACGGTTCGCGCATGCAGCCGGCACCACCGCGTTCGCTATCCGTGGCAGGCGGGCCGTGCGCCGCTCACGTGCTTCGTCGGCGGCCGCTGCTACGCCGACAGCATCGACTCGATCGCGCGCCGCGCGTAGCCGATGAATTCGGCCAGCGGCTCGTCCGACACGGTCGTCGTGCCCGCTTCGTCATCGAGATAGGCAGCACGCGCAGCCGCTACGACCGGCCGGTGCGCGTCCGGCAAGCGCGCCAGCACACACGTCGCGGCGACGTCCTTCGGCGCGATCCTGCCGGTCGCGGCGCTGTACCAGATGCGTGCGAGCGCGAGCACGTCGCGCGCCGAAATGCCGTTCGATTACGGCGCGTGCGGCGGCGAGCTGTGCGGCGATCTCATGCGGGATGAAGTTGGTCAAGGCGGCAAACCTGGCGAGACGCTCGCAACGGAACGCGAAGAAACGACACCCGGGAAGCACTATCGCGCGCGGCGACTTCCCCGATCCCGATTCGCCGACGACGCCGAGCGTTTCGCCCTAGCGCACCGATACCGACACGCGTCGCGCGAACGAAGCTCGCCGCTCGGCGACAGGGACGCCGATGCGCGACATACGATCCTCCGCGCGTCATGCGCGGCGCAATAAAAATCCCCGCACGCTTTCGCGTACGGGGATCTCGGGACATCGCAGCGGCTGCCGACATGCATTCGGCAGTCGCTGCGCGGCATTACGCTGCCGCGTCCTTCAGCTTCTTCAGCGCACGTGCCTTCACGCGCACGCTGGCCGGCTTCGCCGGGAACCAGCGCTCTTCGCCCGTGAACGGATCCTTGCCGAAGCGCTTCTTCTTCGCCGGCACGACTTGCGCCGTGATCTTCAGCAGACCCGGCAGCGTGAACTCGCCTGCGCCCTTCTTGTGAACCGAGCCCAGCACGACGTTCTCGAGTGCGACGAGCACTGCCTTGACCGCCTTCACTTCGACAGCTGCGCGCTCAGCGATGTGCGTTGCGAGCGATGCCTTCGTGAACTTGTCCTTCAGCGGCGTCGGAGCAGCCGGTGCTGCCTTTGCGACAGCCTTCTTGGCCACTACTTTCTTCGCGGGCGCAGCCTTTTTGGCAGCCACTTTCTTGGTCGCCGGTGCGGCAGCCTTCTTGGCCACCTTTTTTGCGGAAGTCGCCATGTTTCTCCTACCAGGTGTGGTCGTTGGATACACGAAGCGTGCAACGCGCGCGCTTCAACGCCGGATTCTACAAGCGCCTCGACGCTTCGTGCAGTACTTTTATGCGTTTTCGCGGGGTTTCCCGCAGGTTTTGTTGCGCGCGACAGACTTCGTCGACGCTCGAGGGTCTAAAAACACCTTCACGTATGGGCCCAAACGAGCCCGAACGCGAATTACGTTCGATATTTGCGCACCTATACTGGGCTTGCTCAATGCCCGGATGCCTCCATGCGCGAAGTCAGATACGTCAAAGGACTCGACGGCCTGCGAGCCCTCGCCGTCATCCTCGTTTTCCTGTCCCACAAGGGCCACGTCCTTGCCGTCGACGTCGGCAAGCTTGGCGTGTGGACGTTTTTCCTCATCAGCGGATTCCTGATCGTCGGCGAGCTGCATCGCAACCGCCAGGCGGTCGAGCGCGGCGCCATGACGCGTCGCCACGCGCTCGCGCTGTTCCTCGCGAAGCGCGCGCTGCGGATCTTCCCCGTCTACTACCTGCTGCTCGCCGCGCTCGCGATCGCGCACGCGCTGTTCTACCAGCGCGGCGTCAACCTCGGGCTCGCATGGCACGCGGTGTTCCTGTCGAATTACTGGATCGGCGTCGTCAAGGACGGCTGGCCGGGCTCAACGTCGCACTTCTGGAGCCTCGCCGTTGAACAGCAGTTCTATCTGATCGCCCCGCTCGCGCTGCTCGCGGTGCCCGCCGCGCGACACGTCGCGCTCGGCATCGCGGCCGTCGCGCTGTGCGCGCTCGCGCATCTCGCGCTCTACCTGTCCGACGCGTCGCCGGTGCTGATCTACGCGTTTTCCCCGTGGAATTTCGCGTTGATCGCGCTCGGCGGCGTCGGTGCGATGGTGCTCGCCGATCGCGGCGCGGCCGCCGCGCGCCGCGTGCCGCCCGGCTGGCTCGGCGCGGCCGGCGTCGCCTTCTTCCTCGTGCTGCCGGCCTGCACCGCGTTGCCCGATGCGGTCGCCGGGCTCGCGGATCTCGGCCTGTCGGTGTCGCTCGGCGCGCTGATGCTGTGGATCGTCAGCGCACCCGAGCATCCCGCCGTCGCGCTGCTCGACTGGGCGCCGCTCGCGTATCTCGGCACGATCAGCTACGGCTTCTACCTGTTCCACAACCTGATTCCGGCCCGCTTCGGCGCGCTGCCCGCGTCCTTCGCGCACGTGCCGATGCCGGAAATCGTCCGCGACGCGCTGCCGGAAATGCTGCAATTCGCGCTCGCCGTGCTGCTCGCGCACCTGTCCTGGCGTTATCTCGAAAAACGGCTGCTCGACTTCAAGAAGCCGATCGCCGCGATGCTGGCCCGGCACTTCGCCGCACAGCCGAGCACGTCGCCGCGCTGAGCGGGGCGCGGCGGCAACCAGGCCGGAACGCACCGATACCGGTGACGCCCGGCGGCCAGCGGTATGGCAGCCGATGCCGCGTCGTCGCGCGACACTCGCCTGCATGCCGCGGCACCCGTGCTACCCGCGCAACCCCTCCACCGATCCGGTCACGCGACGAATGCGTCGGCACCGGTTTCGCGCGCGACGCTCCGCCTCATCGGCCTGGTTCGCCCGTCGCGAGCCACCGCCGTCCGCCCGCCGGAGGTGCGGCATCCACACGTCGCGCAGCATGCCCGTGCGCCCGCCAAAAAACAAAAAAGCCCCGGCGCGCGAGCGGCCGGGGCCAACGGAACAACCACCACCTGAAACGACGAAGCGCGCGGCCGCTTAAGCGACGGCAGCCAGCGCGGGCAAGCAGGTACGCAGGTACGCCTCGAATTCGCGGCTCACCTCCGGGTGCTGGAGCGCGAGCTCGACGGTGGCCTTCAGATAGCCGATCTTGCTGCCGCAGTCGAAGCGCGTGCCGTAGTAGCGATACGCGAGCACCTGTTCGTTCGCGAGCAGCGACTGGACGGCGTCGGTGAGCTGCAGTTCGCCGCCCGCGCCCGGCTTGAGCTTGCGCAGATGATCGAAGATCGTCGGCATGAACACGTAGCGGCCGACCACGCCGAGATTCGACGGCGCATCCTCGGGCGCCGGCTTCTCGATGATGCCCGACAGCTTGATGATGTCCTCTTCCCACTCCCGGCCTTCGACGACGCCGTACGAGCGGCTGTCCTCGCGCGGGATCGTCTCGACCCCGATCACCGAGCTGTGATAGTGGTCGAACACGTCGACGAGCTGCTTGAGCACCGGCTGTTCGCCGTGCAGCAGGTCGTCGGCGAGGATCACCGCGAACGGCTCGCCGTGCACGAGCTTCTCCGCGCACAGCACCGCGTGGCCTAGACCGAGCGCTTCCGGCTGGCGCACGTAGAAGCAGTTGACGTGGCTGGGCTTGATGCCGCGCACGAGCTCGAGCAGCTTTTCCTTGCCGCGCGCCTCGAGCTCGGCCTCGATCTCGTACGACTTGTCGAAATGATCCTCGATCGCGCGCTTGCTGCGCCCGGTGACGAAGATCATCTCGGTGATACCGGCGTTGATCGCTTCCTCGACCGCGTACTGGATCAGCGGCTTGTCGACGACGGGCAACATTTCCTTCGGGCTCGCCTTCGTTGCCGGGAGGAACCGCGTGCCGAGACCGGCAACGGGGAACACGGCCTTGGTGACTTTCAACATGTTCGCATCCTGATAGCGTTGACTGCGCCGCGTCGACCCGCGACCCGGCGCGATTGTGTTCCGATCGGCATATCGAGAATCGGCGGCACTGCCAATTCCGCTCCGCTCATTTTCGATATGAACTGATTGCCCAATTATTCCCGGAAAAAATATAATCGTTTCAATCCGGTCGATATTGCCGAACCGATTCCCGGGACAGAAACAAATTACCGATTTTCCGGATACAAATTCTTACGATTCGAATTCCTCGATATAGGGCACGCCGCCCCGCTCGAGGCCCGGGCGGATCGGTTCGTTCTTCAGCGCCTCGCGGTACGCCGACAGCACGGCCATGACCAGCAGTACTGCAGCGCTCGCGATCCAATGCATGTCCATCTTGCCGCTCCTTGCATCAATCAACTGGAGCTTCAAACTATCAGAAAAAAAATCGGCAAATAATTCGCGCTCTTCGAGGGACCGCTTTCAGGCCGCGATAAACCCATGATGTGGAATAGCGATATTTCCGGGCAAGATTTTTTTATTCATTGACCGAATTCTTGCGCATTACGATTGGATGAAACTTCCCGTCCATCCGTCGCAAGGAATCGAATCGCATGCAAGCTTTCAGCGGATCGTCTCTGGCCGCGCCGCCCGTCGCCGACCACAAGGAACACGTGATCGACGCGATGCGCGGCTTCGCGGCGCTGCTCGTCGCCTATTTCCACTGCCGCCAGGTCGTCTGGGTCGGCATGCAGAGCTTCCATCACGCTTACGGTCATGCCCTCAGCCCGGGCGCGATCGCCGGCTACCTGACCTTCCCGTTCGCGTGGGGCTCGGCCGGCGTCCCGATCTTCTTCGTGATCAGCGGCTACTGCATCCACCGCAACGCGGCGCTCAAGCTCGCGGCCAATCCCGCGTACCGGCTCGACGCGCCGAACTTCTGGCTGCGCCGCTTCGCGCGCATCTACCCGGTGCTGCTCGCGGCACTGCTGTTCACGCTCGCGCTCGACGCAGTCAGCCTGCAGATCGAGCCCGTCAGCCACAAGATCCGCGACGTCGGCCTCGTCGCGTTCCTCGTGAACCTGTTCTCGTTGCAGGGCGTCGCCGGCTACACGTACGGGTCGAACGGCGCGTTGTGGACGCTGTCGCTCGAAGTGCAGTTCTACGCGATCTACCCGCTGCTGTTCGCGCTGCGCCGGCGCATCGGCATGCCGGCCGTCGTGGCCGCGGTCGCGCTCGTCAACGTCGCGTCGGCGTGGCTGCTCGAACGGCACGACCTGCAATTCTTCACGTCGTACTGGCTGTCCTGGACGATCGGCGCATGGATCGCCGACGTGCGCGCGCAGCAGTCGCGCGGCACGGCCGTCGTGCCGTCGCGCGCGTGGTACGTCGCGGCCGCCGCACTGCTCGCCGCCGGCTGCGGCGCATTCCATTTCGGCCAGTACGGCGCGTTCCAGCTGTGGTCGGCCGGCTTCGCATGCTTGCTGTACCGCGCGCTCGCCCGGCCGCCGCGCGCGACGCCGCCGCTGCGCGTGCTGAGCTGGTTCGGCGACTTCAGCTACTCGCTGTACCTGATCCACCTGCCGCTGTTCGTCTGCCTCGGCTCGGTGCTGTTCCACTCCGAACTGCAACTGTCGATCTGGCCGTCGTTCGCGTTCATGGCCGTCGCGGTTCCGGTCGCGTACCTGTTCTACCGGATGTTCGAACGGCCGGCGATGATGTGGTCGGCCAGCTTCAAGCCGACCCGCACCACCCGCGTCGTCGCGTCGACGCCCGAACAGGCTGCCTGACGCGGGCCGGACGGCTCGACCGGCCGTCCGGTTCCGGAGCCCCCGCGCAGCGCGCCGCTGCGCGGGGGCTTTTTCGTGGCCGGCACGCGGTTGCTGGCCGGGTCGACAAGGAATGGGCAGCCTGTCGCCCTCCGACCGCGCTACGGCCCGCACGGGCGCCTTCTGCGCGATTGCAGAAGCACGCGTGCGACGGCACGCTTCACGTTCGCGACGGCCCGATCCTGTTCCAGATGACGATCGGCCACGCTCACGCGCGACGCGGGTTCGGGGCGCAAACCAGCCTCCGTCAAAATCAGACGCCTCGCCCGCTGAAAAACAAAGCCCCCACGCAGCGCAACGCCGCATGGGGGCCCGTTTTCCGCCGCTTTCCGCCGACTGCTACTTCTTCGCGTTCGCGGCCTTGGCGGCCTTCGCCGTATCCGCGAGGATCTTCTCGACCCGCTCCACGTAGGTTTCGGTCCCGAACCGGCGCACCGCGGTCGCGCGGCCGCTCGCGACGAGCCGCTCGCGCAGCGCGCGGTCGCGCTTGAGCGTCGCCAGCGCATCGGCCAGCGCGGTCGCGTTGCCCGGCTCGCAGAGCAGCCCGTTGTCGCCGTCCTCGATGATCTCGACGACACCGCCCGCACGCGCCGCGACGACCGGCCGGCGCGCGAGCATCCCCTCGACGATCACGCGCCCGAACGGCTCCGGCGTGATCGACGTGTGCGCGACGACGTCGACCGCCGCCATGCAGGCGGCCACGTCGCGCTGGAACCCGAGGAAATGCACGCGCTCGTCCATCGCATGCTGCGCGACGTATTCGTGCAGTTGCGCCGCATAGTCGTCCTCGCCGAACAGCGGCGCGCCGACCAGCACCACATGCATGTCCGGATGCCGCGCGGCCGCCTCCAGCAGCACGTGCTGCCCCTTCCAGCGCGCCAGACGGCTGAACGAGCCGACCAGCCATGCGTCCGTGGGCAACCCGAGGCGCGCGCGCAGCGCGGCCTGGCTCACGCCTTCCAGCGCATCGAACGGTTCGGCCGAAATGCCGTTGAACACGACGTCGACGTGCTGCGGCGTGAAGCCCGTCAGCGCGCGGAACGCCTGCGCGGATGCGTCGGAGTTCGCGATCACGCGCGTGACGCCGAGCCGCGCGCAGTACTTGATCGCCTGCAACTGCTTGCCGCCGAAATGGTCGGTGCTGACGATGTCGCGCAAATGCCAGACCACCGGCTTGCGCGCGAGCCGCCCGGCGAGCGCGGCAACCACCATCGCCCGTTGCGTGTTCGCGTAGATCACCTCGGCGCGGCGCGCGCGCCGGGCGACGTCGCGCACCAGCCGCACGAGCTGCTTCACCGCGCCAAACGACACGCCGCCCTGCTTGCGCACGCCGGCGAGCGCGCCCTGGTCGACCACGTCGACCCGCGCGCCGATCTCGTCGAGCGCCGCGCGGAACGGGCCGTCGTCGAACAGCAGCACGTCGGCGTTCGCGCGCATGTGCTTCATGATCTCGAGCAGCGACAGCTCGGCGCCGCCGAGCACGCCGCTCTGGTCGAGCACGAGCGTCGCCGGGCCGCGCGCGGCCGGCAGCGGGGCGGCCGTGCCGCGCTGCGCGGTCGAGCCGGGCAGCGCGTGCTCCACGTAATCGAGGAAGCGCCGCCGGAACGTGTCGGCGGAAAACCGCTCCGCGTTCGCGCGGCACGCATTGGGCGTGAAGCGCAGCGGCGCGCGCTCGAAATCGTCGACGGCCGCGACGATCGCGTGCGGCGTCTGTTCATCGAAGAAAAGGCCGGTCGGGTTCAGGTTCGACTGCGGGTCGAGCACGGTCTCGAGCGCACCGCCCTTGCCATACGCGATGACCGGCGTGCCGCACGCCTGCGCCTCGACGACCGAGATCCCGAAATCCTCCTCGGCCGCAAACACGAACGCCTTCGCGCGCCGCATCCGGTCGTGCAGCACCGCGAACGGCTGGTAGCCCATGATCTCGACGTTCGGGCCGGCCTTCGCGCGAATCTTCTGCATCTCGGGGCCGTCGCCGATCACGACGAGCTTGCGCTCGGGCGTGCGCGAAAACGCCTCGACGATCAGGTCGATCTTCTTGTACGGCACCATCCGCGACGCGGTCAGGTAGAAGTCCTCCTTCACCGCGTTCAGCGAGAACGCGTCGACGTCGACCGGCGGAAAGATCACCGCCGCGTCGCGGTGGTAGACCTTCTTGATGCGCCGCGCGATGAACGCGGAGTTCGCGACGAAGCCGTCCACCGCGTTCGCGGTGCGCGTGTCCCAGTTGCGGATGTAATGAAGAATCATCCGCGCGAGCAGCGATTTCGGCCCGTGCGTGAGGTTCGACTGTTCCAGATACTGGTGCTGCAGGTCCCACGCATAGCGGATCGGCGAATGCACGTAGCTGATGTGCACCTGGTCCGGCCCGGTGAGCACGCCCTTCGCGACCGCGTGGCTGCTCGAGATCACGAGGTCGTACTCGGACACGTCGAGCTGCTCGATCGCGAGCGGCATCAGCGGCAGGTAGCTGCGGTACTTGGTGCGGGCGAACGGCAGCTTCTGGATGAACGACGTCGTCACCGGCTTGCCGCGCACGAACGCGCGATCGTCGAGGAAATCGACGAGGCTGAACAGGTCCGCGTCGGGAAAGCACGCGACGATCTGTTCGAGCACGCGCTCGGCGCCCGCATAGGTGACGAGCCAGTCGTGGACGATCGCCACGCGCAACGCACGCGCCGGCTGCCGCGCGCCGGCGCGCTCGGCCGGGTGCAGCGCGGCGGCGTCGCCGGCGTGGACCGCGGCGGCGTCGGCCGTGGCGAGATTCAGGACGGCGTGTTCCGCCAGATCGCGATTCATGCGGTTCTCCTCGCATTGAGACGGACAAACAGATCGCGCACGAGTGCGCGCAATCCCGGCGTCATCGTGAGCGACCACGCGACGTTCAGCACCAGCACGACCGCGCACATGCCGATCGACTGCACCAGCCCCGGCCATGCCTGCGCCAGGAACAGGCTCGCCAGCAGGAACGCGAGGTGCGCGAGCATGTCGAGCACGATCGCGCGCATCCGGATCGCCGACAGGTACAGCAGCACGCCGTAGTCGACGAGCGCACGCGCCGCGACGACCACCGCCGCGCCGATCAACCCGAAGTGATGAATGCCGAACCACAGGCCGCCGACGAAGAACGGCATCTCGACGAGCCCGGCGAATGCCGCGCGGGCCGGGTTGACCTGCGACTGGATCAGGATGCGCGTGACGCTCGCCTGGCCGACGAGCCACACGCTGATCACCAGCACGCGGCCGACCGGCGCCGAATGCGCGGCGAGATCGGCGCCGACCCACAGCGTGAGGAACGGTGCGAGCGCGAAGATCGCGACGATGCCGACCGGCGTGAACACGCCGTTCAGGAATTCGAGCGACTGGCGCGCGAGCGTATCCGCGTGATCGCGGCCGACCGCCGACAGGCGCGGGAACAACGTGCGCACCAGCGCGTTCGGCAGCATGTTCAGGCGCGTGACGAGGTTCTGCGGCACCGTGTAGTAGGTGACGAACTTCGCGCCCATGCCGGCGCCGAGCATCACGCGATCGAGCGTGTCGGCGATCATGCTCGTCGTGCTCGCGATCAGCATCCAGCCGCCGAAGTTGAACAGTCCCTTCGCGGTGCCCCACTGCGGCGGATCGATGCGGCGGATCCCGAGCACCTTGATGCTGGCCTGACCGAGCATCACGGCCGCAATCAGCCGCGCGACGACCGCCGCGGCGAGCACCGTCTGCAGGTTCGGCGCGATCCACCACGCGGCGCCGAGCGGCAGCAGCTGGAACAGGAACGTGCCGATCGTCTGGTTCGTGTTGAACACGCCGAACCGTTCGGCGCCGTTGATCGCGCCGGCGAACACCCACGACACGTTCGCGAGCGGAATCGCGAGCGCGAGCCACGGCAGCGCGAGATACACCTCGTGCTGCATCGCGGCCGACACCTTCGTGAAATACGCGGTGTAGACGAACGCGCCGAAATAGATCAGCAACCCGCCGACGATGCCGGTGCCGAGATTCAGCCAGAACGCGCTCCAGAATACGCGCGCGCTCTCATCGGCGTTGCCGCTCGCGAGCGCCTTCGAGATGTGGTTCTGCGCGGCCATGCTCATCCCGAGATCGAGGATCCCGAAATAGCCGATCAGCGTCCACACGAGGCTCACGACGCCGTAGCGTTCGACGCCGAGCGCGTGGATGTACGCGGGCACCGTCACCAGCGACACGAAGGTCGGCAGGATCAGCCCGATGAAGTTGATCGAAACGTTCTTGAGTATGCCTTTGTCCATGCTTTAAGCCTTGTGTGACGTTGACGCCGACGGCGCGCCGCCCGTCACGGTTTCCAGCGGTACATGAGCACCTTGCCGCGCGCGTCTTCCTCGACGAACACCAGGTACTCGCCGTTCTCGCGCCGGAACGCGCTGATGCCGAACGGCACGTCGACCCAGCCCGACGCCTTGCCGACCTCCGCGCCCGGGCTCATCACGCCGACTTCCTTGCCGGTTTCCTTGTCGTACACGTGGATCTTGCCGACCGGCTCCACCGTGAAGATGTAGCGGCCCTCGACCGTGATGCCGATCAGGTCGAGGATCGGCTTCGCGTCGAGCTGCCACGGCAGCGCGACGGTGTAGCGCACGACCGGCGAGCCGCTCGACCACTTGTCGAAACGCACCAGCACGCGGCCGACTTCCTTGTTGATGCCTGCCTGCGGCGGCGCGTCGGCCGTGTAGCCCGTCACGTACAGCGTGTCCGTCTGCGGCTCGTAGATCGCGCGGCGCAGTTGCGTGAACGGCTGCGGCATCGGGTAGGTCGTGACCTTGTCGTACGAATAGATCGGGTTGCCGGCCTTGTCGACGCCGCCATAGCCGAAGCGATGAATCCCTCGAACGTCGCTCGTGCGCCAGATGTCGCCCTTCGTGTCGACCCACCAGCCCCAGCCGCCGGCCTTCGCCTTGCCGGTCGTGTTGATCTCGGACTCGTCGGCATCGATCCGACCGTTGCCGTTCGCGTCGCGCCACAGCCAGTCGCCGCCCGGCGGCTTGTTCGGCACCTTGTCGACCGGCCGCGCGCGACCCGCGATCAGGCCGGACGGAATCGCGACCTCGCCGTCGCGCTTCGCGTCGAAGCGGTAGATCTTCAGGTGATCGGCGTACATGTCGGTCAGGTACAGGAACGTGCGGCCGTCGACACGCCGCGCGATCGGCATGCCCGGATACTGGTCGGTGTGGAACACCGGGTCGTCCGGATACTTGAAGCGGTTCGACAGGAAGCCGACGTATTTCCAGTCCTGGCCCGGCGGCTTCGACAGGTCGAGCTCGAAGCGCTTGTTGCCCGTGTACACGCTGTTCGGCCGCGCGGGGTCGAGCCACGCGCCGTCGACGAACAGCAGCCCCTGCACCTGCCAGCGCAGCTTGCCGTCCGGCGTGTAGCTTTCCAGCACCGCGCCGAGCCCCGCGCCGATCGTGTCGTGGCGCGGCCCGATCCCGTTCATCGATACATAGATGTTGCCCGCGCGGTCGACGCCGACGCCCGTCAGCCCGTTGAAGCGCTGCGGCCCCGGCCGCCCCGGCACCGGGCCCGCGAAGATGCCGCCGCGCTCGCCGAGCGTGCCCGACGGCGCATAGCCCTTGCCGCCTTTCGAGAAGATCAGGATCTGCTGGCGCGGCCCGTTGTCCGCGACGAGCACGCGCCCTTTCGCGTCGACCGCCACGTCCACCGCGTCGGTGCCTTCCGGCAGCGCCGGCGCGTCGTCGAGCTTGCGGCCGTCGGCCCGCACATGCACGAGATGCGCGGGGCCGCCGAGCGTATCGGTCAGCAGCCACAGCGTGCCGTCGCCCGCCAGCGCGATGCGGCCCGGCTCGTGCGCGCTCCACGAGCCCTTCTGCTGCATCGTCTCCGCGTCGTAGACATCCACCACGTCGCGCGACGGATTGGTCGCGAACAGCGTCTTGTCGTCGGCCGCGAGGCCGCCTACTTCCGCCTTCGCCTCACCCACTTCCGAGCGCGCGGGCGCCGACACCTCGTTCATCATCATGAAGCTCGCGGCCATCCGTGCGCGGCCGGTATCGGCGCGCCCGCCCGGCGCGACCTGCGGCGCCGCGCGAAACGGCGCGGGCTGCTTCATGTCGCCGATCGTGCGCCGCGAGATGCCGAACCACTGCTTGCCCTTGTCCGGCCAGATGCCGGGCGACTGCAGGTGGCCGCGCTCGTTGCCGACGCCGATCGCGACATACGCGTACTTGCCGTTCACCGCGATCGCGCTGCCGCCGAGGTTGCCCCAGCCGTGCGTGCCGCCGGCGAAGCCGAGCATCTTCCCGTCCTGATAGACGCTCGCCTCGGCGCCGCTCTCGTCCCACGGCGCATTCGTATACACCTTGCCCTCCGGCGTCACCGCGATCGCGCGGATGTCGATCTGCGTCCACGTGCCGTCGCCATAGCCGAACGTGTTGCCGATCCACGACGTCGTCGCGGGCAACACCGTTTCGGCCGGCACGGTGCTCGTCAGCAGTGCCGCGCATACCGTCATGCCAACCAGAATCAGACGTCGCAATGCGCTTCTCCAGACTCGATGCAACAGCGACCGGCGCCGCCACGGATCGCCCGCGGCGGCGCCCTGTCGCTAAATGGGTTTCAAACGTCGCGATGCAGGTTACAAGCAAAAATAATCACAAGAAATTTGGAAATATTTGGGGATGTTTCCGCCTGAAATATCGAGACGGAACAGCGCGTAAATGCCCGCCGAAAGCGGCAATAACGACCGCCTTTTTCGCGCCGCTGCGTAGAAAATTCCGTTCCGCGCCGCCTGCCGCGCCCCTCGGCGAGCAAACCTTTCGTCCCGTGATCGTGATAATCGGCATTTGCCTGTTTGTCCGCGGATAAATGGCCCGCGTTTTTTTACCGATTTCTTTTCCCTAGAATCGATTTCGATTTCATATTCCATTTAAAGCATGCAATACGTACACGCATCCGATGCGGGTCGTGAAGGAGCCGCGCGATGACGGCCCCGTCGCGCCCCGCCGACCTCGTCCCGCCACAACACGGCCGCATCGTGCAGCTCGACGGGCTGCGCGCGATCGCGGTGGGCGCCGTATTCCTGCAACACGCGCTGAAGGCGCCGCTATGGATGGGCGTCGATCTGTTCTTCGTGCTGAGCGGCCTGCTGATCACCGGCATCCTGCTCGATCGCAAGGCGCGCGGGCAGTCGTACTTCAGCCACTTCTACGCGCGCCGCGTGCGCCGCATCCTGCCGCCGTACGTGCTGCTGCTGCTGGTGTCGACGCTGCTGTTCGGCGCAAGCTGGCTGCCGCACTGGCCGTGGTTCGCGTTCTTCTCGACCAATATCGGGCTGTCGCTCGGCAGCATCGGCCATGACAGCCTGAACGTGCTGTGGTCGCTCGCGGTCGAGGAGCAGTTCTACATCTTCTGGCCGTTCGTCGTGCTGTGGTGCTCGGAGCGTGCGCTGCTGTGGGTCGCCGCCGCGCTGATCGTCGCGGCGCCGGTGCTGCGCGCGATCGCGACGCCGTGGTTCGATTCGTTCTGGCCGATCTACTACCTGACGCCGTTCCGGATGGACCTGCTCGCGGCAGGCGCGTTGCTCGCGATCGTGCTGCGCCGCGACCGGCGCGCGCTGGAGCCGTTCTATCCGCTCGCGATCGTCGGCGCGCTCGTGTCGCTCGCGATCCTCGGCTGGCTGCACCTGTCGTTCCCGCGCTTTCGCGCCGCGAACACGCCGCTGTCGAACGCGGCGCTCTACAGCATCTCGCTGCTGCTGTGCACGTCGATCGTCGTGATCGCGCTGCGCGGGCGCGGCCTCGTGCAGCGCGTGCTGACGAACCCGATGCTCGTCTACGTCGGCACCGTCAGCTACACCGTCTACCTGATCCACCTGAGCGTGCTGTACGCGCTGTGGCCGCTGCACCTGAACCGCTTCGTCACGGCCGCGCTCGCGCTGGCGATCACGCTCGCGTACGCGACCCTGAGCTGGTACGGCTTCGAACGGCGCCTGACGCGCGGGCCCGCGCGCCGCGCGGTGCCAGCCGCCGCCGGCACGGCTGCGTGAATTTCATCATCCAACGTTTCTACCAGGACAACGCCATGAGCCAAACGCGTAAAAAGGCCATCATCACCGGAATTTCGGGGCAAGACGGTGCGTACCTGACCAAACTGCTGCTCGACAAGGGCTACGAGGTCACCGGCACCTACCGCCGCACCAGCTCGGTGAATTTCTGGCGCATCGCCGAGCTGGGTGTCGACACGCACCCGAACCTGACGCTCGTCGAACACGACCTGACCGACGCAGGCTCGAGCTTGCGCCTGCTCGAACGCACGCAGCCGGACGAGCTGTACAACCTGGCCGCGCAAAGCTTCGTCGGCGTGTCGTTCGACCAGCCGGCGACGACCGCCGAAGTGACCGGCATCGGCCCGCTGAACCTGCTCGAGGCGATTCGCGTCGTGAGCCCGAAAACGCGCTTCTATCAGGCGTCGACGTCCGAGATGTTCGGCAAGGTGCAGGCGATTCCGCAAACGGAAACCACCGCGTTCTATCCGCGCAGCCCGTACGGCGTCGCGAAACTGTACGCGCACTGGATGACCGTGAACTACCGCGAATCGTATGGCCTGTTCGGCAGCAGCGGCATCCTGTTCAACCACGAATCGCCGCTGCGCGGCCGCGAATTCGTGACGCGCAAGATCACCGACACGATCGCGAAGATCAAGCTGGGCAAGGCGACTAAGCTCGAGCTCGGCAATCTCGACGCGAAGCGCGACTGGGGCTTTGCGCTCGAATACGTCGAAGGCATGTGGCGCATGCTGCAGGCCGACGAACCCGACACCTACGTGCTGGCGACCAACCGCACCGAAACCGTGCGCGACTTCGTGCGGATGGCGTTCGCGGCGGCCGGCTACCAGATCGAATGGACCGGCAAGGGCGAGCAGGAACGCGGCCTCGATGCGGCGACCGGCAACGTGCTCGTCGAAGTGAACCCGAAGTTCTACCGTCCTGCCGAAGTCGACCTGCTGATCGGTTGCGCGGATAAGGCGAAAAGCAAACTGGGCTGGGCACCCAAAACGACGCTCGAACAACTTTGTCAGATGATGGTCGAAGCGGATTTGACGCGGAACCAACACCATGACACGTTCTGAAACCGGGCGTCCGTCGCGCCGTGCGTTCGTCACGGGCCTGACGGGTTTCACCGGTCGCCACATGGCCGAACGCCTGCAGGCGGCCGGCTATGACGTCTGGGGCACGGTCGCGCCCGGCACGCCGCGTCCCGCCGATCCGGCATTCGCACACTGCACGCTGCTGCCCGTCGACCTGCTCGACGCGGAAGCCATGCGCGCGGCCGCTGCCGACGCACGGCCCGACGCGGTCGTGCATCTCGCCGCCCGTGCGCATGTCGCCGACGACGAACCGACGCAGACCTACGCGGTCAACATCGTCGGCACGCGCAACCTGCTGGCGGCGCTGGCCGGCCTCGACCGCCGCCCGTCGGCGGTGCTGCTGGCAAGCAGCGCGAACATCTACGGCAACTCGACGGCCGGCGTGCTCGACGAAACCGTCGCGCCCGCGCCGGCGAACGACTACGCGATCAGCAAGCTCGCGATGGAATATGCGGCGAAGCTGTGGGCCGACCGGCTGCCGATCGTGATCGCGCGGCCATTCAACTACACGGGTGTCGGCCAGAGCGATGCGTATCTGGTGCCGAAGCTCGTCGCGCACTATGCGAGCAACGCGCCGCGGATCTCGCTCGGCAACCTCGACGTGAGCCGCGATTTCTCCGACGTGCGCGACGTGACCGCCGCCTATCTGAAGCTGGTCGAAGCCGCGCCGGCCGGCGAGACGTTCAACGTGTGCTCCGAGCGTGCGTATTCGCTGAAGGAAGTACTGGCGATGCTGTCGCGGATCGCCGGCTACGTGATCGACGTGACGATCGATCCGCGCTTCGTGCGGCACAACGAAGTGAAAAGCCTGAGCGGGTCGCGCGACAAACTGCGGCGCGCGGTGGGCGAATTACCGGTCACGCCGCTCGACGAAACGCTGCGCTGGATGGTGGACGCGATGCGCGCCGCACCATCAGGGCACACCGCCGGCTGACGACGGCACAACACGCGCGCGACGGCATGCGCAGAAACGACAACGGGCCGCTCTCTCTCGAGAGCGGCCCGTTTCACCGATGCCGAGCGAAAACCGGCTGTATCGCTCAGCCGCCCAGACCACGCGCCAGATCAGCGCGAACGTCGGCTGCGTGCTCGAGGCCGACCGCGAGGCGGATCAGCCCCTCGGTGATCCCCGCCGCCGCGCGCGCTTCCGGCGTGATGCGGCCGTGCGTCGTGGTGGCCGGATGCGTGATCGTCGTGCGCGTGTCGCCGAGGTTGCCGGTGATCGACACCAGCTTCGTGCCGTCGATCACGCGCCATGCGTTCGCGCGCTGCTGCTCGGGCGTGTCGCCCTTCAGCTCGAACGACACGATCGCGCCGCCCGCCTTCTGCTGACGCTTCGCGAGTTCATGTTGCGGATGCGATTCGAGCCCCGGATAGAACACGCGCGCGACCGCCGGATGCGCGTCGAGCCAGCGCGCGATTTCCAGCGCGTTCGCCGATTGCTTGTCGACCCGCAGCGACAGCGTCTCCATCCCCTTCAGCAGCACCCATGCGTTGAATGCCGACAGCGTCGGGCCCGCGCTGCGCACGAACGGGAACACCTTGCCCATGATGAATTCCTTCGAGCCGACCAGCGCGCCGCCGAGCACGCGGCCTTGCCCGTCGAGGAATTTCGTCGCCGAGTGCATCACCACGTCCGCGCCGAGCTTCAGCGGCTGCTGCAGCACCGGGCTGCAGAAACAGTTGTCGACGACGAACAGCGCGTTCGCCGCCTTCGCGATCTTGCCGATCGCCTCGATGTCCGCGAGTTCGGTCAGCGGGTTCGACGGCGTCTCGAGGAAGAACATCTTCGTTTCCGGCCGCACCGCTTCCTGCCACGCGTTCAGGTCGGTCGGGTCGACGAAGGTCGTCGTGATCCCGAACTTGCTGAAGATCTGCGAGAACATTCCGAGCGTCGAGCCGAACAGGCTGCGCGAGCTGACGAGGTGGTCGCCCGCCTGCAGCGCGGACATCACGACCGACATGATCGCGGCCATGCCCGACGCCGTCGCGATGCACGCCTCGCCGCCCTCGAGCGCCGCGAGACGCTCCTGGAACATGGTGACGGTCGGATTCGTGAAGCGCGAATACGTGAAATAGTCTTCCGAATTCGCAAAACGCTCGGCCGCGTCGGCCGCGCTCGAGAAGCAGAAGCTCGACGTGAGGAACAGCGCTTCCGAATGCTCGTTGAAGTCGCTGCGCAGCGTGCCCGCGCGCACCGCGAGCGTGTCGAAGTTGAGGGAGTCGTCCATGTTCCGTTTTCCGTATTCGAGGGCCGCGCCGACGGTCGTGCATGAGGCGCGGCGTCGGTCAAAACCGAGGCCAAAAAGCAAAAAGCCCGCTATGCGTCGGCATCAGCGGGCTTCGGGTGCGGTACGACAGCGATCGACTCGGGCCGGCTGCCGCCGGCCTTCGCTTTAGCTGTTTTGGGAAGTTGCCCCGCGTCCGCAAGCTGATATCAAATCGACGCAAGGCCACATCCTATCACGCCTCGATCAAAGCGTGCGCCGGCGTTACTCGACCGACAGCTGCAGGTTCATCTGCGAACGCTCGGTGTCGCCGGCCGTGTCTCGATCGGCCTGCGACGCCGGCGTGAGGCGCGCGCGCTCGATCGCATCGAGGTACTCGGGCGTCACCGCGCCGGTGATGTAGTTGCCGTCGAAACACGACGCCTCGAAGCGCTCGAGCTTCGGGTTGATGTCGCGCACCGCGCGGCGCAGATCGTCGACGTCCTGATAGATCAAATGATCGGCACCGATGATCTTCGCGACTTCCTCGTCGGTGCGGCCGTGCGCGACGAGCTCACCGCGCGTCGGCATGTCGATGCCGTATACGTTCGGGAACTTCACGGGCGGCGCCGCCGACGCGAAGATCACCGACTTCGCGCCCGCATCGCGCGCCATCTGCACGATTTCGTGCGAGGTCGTGCCGCGCACGATCGAATCGTCGACGATCAGCACGTGCTTGTCCTTGAACTCGATGCTCATCGCGTTGAGCTTCTGGCGCACCGACTTCTTGCGCACCGCCTGCCCCGGCATGATGAAGGTGCGGCCGACATAGCGGTTCTTGAAGAAGCCTTCGCGATACTCGACGCCGAGCTTCGCGGCGACCTGCATCGCGGCCGGGCGCGACGAATCGGGAATCGGCATCACGACGTCGATCGGCACGTTCGGCAGTTCGCGCTTGATCTTCTCGGCGAGATAGTCGCCCATGCGCAGGCGCACGTTGTAGACCGGCACGCCGTCGAGGCACGAATCCGGACGGGCCAGATACACGTATTCGAACATGCACGGATTCAGCGTCGGGTTCTCCGCGCACTGCTGGCTGTGGAAGTTGCCGGCCTTGTCGATGAAGACGGCTTCGCCCGGCTCCAGGTCACGCACGAATTCGAAACCGATGCCTTCGACCGCCACCGACTCCGACGCGACCATCCATTCGGTGCCGTGCTCGGTTTCGAGCTTGCCGATGCAGAGCGGGCGGATGCCGAACGGGTCGCGGAACGCGAGCAGGCCGTAGCCGGCGATCAGCGACACGATCGCGTACGAACCCTGCAGGCGGCGATGCACGCCCGAGACCGCCTTGAACACCGACGCCGGATCGAGCTCGAGGCCCGTGGTCGACAGTTGCAGCTCGTGCGCGAACACGTTGAGCAGCACTTCGCTGTCGGAGTTGGTGTTGATGTGCCGGCGGTCGATCCGGAACATCTCGTCCTTCAGCTGCATCCAGTTCGTCAGGTTGCCGTTGTGCGCGAGGATGATCCCGAACGGCGCGTTCACGTAGAACGGCTGCGCCTCGGCCTCGCTCGACGCCGAGCCGGCCGTCGGGTAGCGCACCTGGCCGATGCCGTAGGTGCCGGGCAGACTGCGCATGTTGCGCGTGCGGAACACGTCGCGCACCATGCCGTTCGCCTTGTACATGTGGAAATTGCTGCCATCCGCCGTCGCAATGCCCGCCGCGTCCTGACCGCGATGCTGCAGCAGCAGCAGGCTGTCATAGATCAGCTGATTGACCGGGGATTGGGAGATAACGCCTACGATGCCGCACATGGCATGTCCTTCAGAATGACAAAATCGGTTCCGTCCTGCCCGGCCGCGTCGTCACACGCGTACGTACTGGGCCATGCCGTCGGGCAGGAGCTGCTTCAGCTCGCGCACGCCCTGTTCGGCAAAAGGACGCAATAGCGCATTGCGCCAGAAATCCTGTTTGGGCAGTTCGGTCAGCCCGGCCGCCGCGACCAGCAGCACCACCAGCACACAGCCGCGGACGAGCCCGAACATCATGCCCAGCGAGCGGTCGACGCCGCCCAGGCCACTCGCCTGCGCGATCCGCGACAGCAGCGCGTTCGCCACGCCGGCGACCAGCACGACGCCGATCACGAGCAACGCGAAGGCGATCACCCACTGCGTCAGCGCGCCGCCCGGCCAGTTCGCCGGAATGTACGGCACGACCATCCCGACGTAGCGGCCCGCGATCACGATCGCCGCGATCCAGCCGATCAGCCCGAAAATCTCGGACACGAAGCCGCGCCACGCACCGCGCAGCGCCGACAACACGATCACCGCCAATACAGCGTAGTCGAAAGCCGTCAGCATCGTGGCCTTACTGCGTCAGGCCGGCTTCGCGCACCTTCGCGATCGCGGCGGAGGCCGCCGAGCGATCCGCGAACGGGCCGGCACGCAACAGTGTAGCCGTGCTGCCGTCTGCCTGCTTGCGATGCTCGACATATGCGGGCACGCCCGCCGATTTCAACTTGGTCGCCCACGAACGGGCCGTCGCGTCGTCCTTGAACGAGCCGAGCTGTACCGCGAAGCGCGCACCGGCCGGCGACGCCGGCGACGATGCGTCGCCGCTGTCCGGGCTCGCGGCGCCGTCATTCGCGACGGTGGCGGGCTTCGGCGCGGCAGGTTTCGGCGCGGGCGCTGCGGCCGGCTTCGGCGCGGGCTTCGGCGGCGTCACGCTCGCGGTGGTGGTCGTATCGGGTTTCGCCACCGGCTTGGCGGCATCCTTCGGCGCGGGTGCGGGCGCCGGTGCGGCCGCAACGGTCGTGTCGGAGGCCGGCGGTTCGTCATGCGCGACGCCTGCCTGCACGTCGGACACATCGTCGTCGCGCGGCGCGACCGCCTGATGCGCGGGCCGGTTCGGGATGTCGATCGCGATGTCGTCGGTGACCGGCTTCGGGTGCGAATCGAGCACCATCGGCAGGACGATCACCGCGGCCACGACGAGCGCGATCGCGCCGACGAGGCGACGGCGCGCGCGTTGCTTTTCTGGAAGGGTCGGATCGAGGAGCAGGGCATCCGATTCCGGACGCTCGGTACGGCGCGAGCGTCGCTCGACGCGCTCAGTGCGCTCCGTGCGCACGTTCCGGGAGGCCCCGGTGCGACCGCCGCGCCGCGGGGGCGCGTCGTCGTCTTTCTTGCCGAACGAGAAAATTCCCATGAATGGCTGAGTCCGAAACTGCCCGTCAGTCAGTGTTGCTGCGATTTACGGTAGGCCAGCACGCCGGCAACCGTATGGAAACTGCCGAAAACCACGATTCTATCATTCTCGGATGCTCTTTTTAGTGCATCGCGAAACGCTTCCGCGGGCGACGCGTAGCGCGTCACGCTCGAATCGGGCCCCTCCTCCACGCCAGCCTTGCGCAGCGCGGCTTCGAGCTGCTCCGCCGAGGCCGCGCGCGGCAGCGGCAGGTCGGTCACGCACCAGTGGTCGATCTCGCCCTTCAGGTGCCGCAGCACACCGTCGATGTCCTTGTCGTGCATCGCGCCGAACACCGCGTACGTGTAAGGGAAGAAGCCCATGTTGCCGAGGTTCTGCTCGAGCACGGCCGACGCATGCGGGTTGTGCGCGACGTCGAGCACGATCGCCGGCTTGCCGGGCAGCACCTGGAAACGCCCCGGCAGCTCGACGTTCGCCAGCCCGAGCCGGATGTCCTGCGCGGACACCGGCAGCACCGGGCGCAGCGCCTCGAGCGCGGCAAGCGCGGCCGACGCATTGATCAGCTGATTCGCGCCGCGCAACGCCGGATAAGCGAGCGCCGGATAACGCTTGTCGCGGCCAAGGTAGCTCCATTGCTGACGCTCGGCGCCCGCCTGCGCCTCGTAGCGGAAATCGCGGCCGACCAGCCACAGATCGGCGCCGATCGCTTCGGCGTGGTCGATCAGCGTTTGCGGCGCGGCCGGATCGCCGCAGATCGCCGGCTTGCCCGCGCGGAAGATCCCGGCCTTCTCGAACGCGATCTTCTCGCGCGTGTCGCCGAGGTATTCGGTGTGGTCGATGTCGATGCTCGTGACGATCGCGCAATCGGTATCGATGATGTTCACCGCATCGAGCCGGCCGCCGAGGCCGACTTCGAGGATCACCGCATCGAGCCCGCGCGACGCGAACAGATGCAGGATCGCGAGCGTCGTGAATTCGAAATACGTGAGCGACACCGGTTCGGCCAGCGACGTGCGCGCGGCTTCGACGGCCTCGAAGTGCGGCAGCAGTTCGTCGTCGGTCACGTTCTGCCCGTTCACGCGCGCGCGCTCGTTGAATTCGAGCAGGTGCGGCGACGTATGGCAGCCGACCTTGTAGCCCGCGCGCACGAGGATCGTCTCGAGGAACGCGCAGGTCGAGCCCTTGCCGTTCGTGCCGCCGACGGTGATCACCGGGCACGCGAATTCGAGCTGCAGCGCCGCCTTGACCTGCCCGATGCGGGTCAGGCCCATGTCGATGCCGACCGGGTGCGCGCGTTCGAGATGCGAAAGCCACGCGTCGAGAGTGGGAAAAGTGCTCATCGGATCAAATCTGGATCGGTACCGCCACTACGCCAAAAAACGAAGCGCGCCGCCTGACGCTGAAGCCAGGCGACGCGCAGAGTCACAACCTTGCGCCGGTCAGGCCAGCGCGTCGGCCGGCTGTCGCTGCAGCAGCGCGAGCAACTGCGCGATCTCGTCGCGCATCTTGCGACGGTCGACGATCATGTCGATCGCGCCCGTCTTCAGCAGGAATTCGGCGCGCTGGAAGCCTTCCGGAAGCTTCTCGCGGACCGTCTGCTCGATCACGCGCGGGCCGGCGAAGCCGATCAGCGCCTTCGGCTCGGCGATCACGACGTCGCCGAGAAACGCGAAGCTCGCCGACACGCCGCCCATCGTCGGGTCGGTCAGCACCGAGATGAACGGCAGCTTCGCTTCGGCCAGCTTGGTCAGCATCGCGGTGGTCTTGGCCATCTGCATCAGCGACAGCAGGCTCTCCTGCATCCGGGCGCCGCCCGACGCGGTGAAGCAGATGAACGGCACGTGCTGCTCCAGCGCGTTCTGCGCGCCGCGCGCGAAGCGCTCGCCGACGACCGAACCCATCGAGCCGCCCATGAACGAGAACTCGAAGCAGGCCGCGACGACGGGCAGCGTGTGGATCGCGCCGCCCATCACGACCATCGCGTCGGTTTCGCCGGTTTCGTCCATCGCTTCTTTCAGACGATCGGGGTACTTGCGGCTGTCCTTGAACTTCAGCGAGTCGACCGGCACGATTTCCTGGCCGATTTCATAGCGGCCTTCCGGATCGAGCAGCCCGTCGAGGCGCTCGCGCGCGCCGATGCGCATGTGGTGATCGCACTTCGGGCACACGTGCAGGTTCGCGTCCACGTCGTTGCGATAGAGAACGGCCTCGCAGGACGGGCACTTGACCCACAGGCCTTCCGGAATGCCCTTGCGGCTTTTCGGGTCGGTCTGCTTGGTCTTCGGCGGCAACAGTTTGTCGAGCCAGCTCATCGTATGGTTTCCTGTTCCGTGGCGGGGCGGGCCGACCGGCCCGTTCCCGCTTCCTGTGTTGTGTTTACCGCGCCGTGTTGCCGGCACCGTCCAGGGCGGCGCGCAGCTCGGCGATGAACGACTTCAGCGCGGCGGCGGCACCTTCCGGCGCGGCGCTCTCGAGCAGTTGCACGAGGCGGCTGCCGATCACGACGGCGTCCGATACTTCGGCCACCGCGCGCGCCGTTTCGGCGTCGCGGATGCCGAAGCCGACGCCCACCGGAACCGGCACGCGCGACTTGATGGCCGGGATTTTACCCGCAATGCTCGAAACATCCAGATTTCCCGCGCCGGTCACCCCCTTGAGCGACACGTAATACACGTAGCCGCTCGCGATCTTGCCGACGTCGGCGATGCGTTCGTCGGTCGACGTGGGCGCGAGCAGGAAGATCGGATCGATCTGCGCGGCACGCATCTTTTCCGCGAACACGCCCGCCTCTTCCGGCGGATAGTCGACCACCAGTACGCCGTCGACGCCAGCCGCGTGCGCTTCGGCCGCGAACGTGTCGACGCCCATCCGTTCGATCGGGTTCGCATACCCCATCAGCACGACGGGGGTTTTGGGGTCGGTTTCGCGAAAACGCTTCACGTCGGCGAGCACGCTCTTCAACGTGACGCCGCGCGCGAGCGCGCGTTCCGACGAGCGCTGGATCACGGGGCCGTCGGCCATCGGATCGGAGAACGGCACGCCGAGTTCGATCACGTCCGCGCCGCCTGCGGCGAGCGCGTGCATGAATTCGACGGTTTTCGCGGGATCGGGGTCGCCGGCCGTGATGAACGGGATCAGGCCCTTACGGCCTTGTTCGGCGAGCGCGGCGAAGGTCTGCTGAATACGGGACATGGCAATTTTTCCTAGATGCGTTCGGCGATGCGGCGGCGCGATTCACGCGCACGCCGGCGCGGCGAGCGCGCTCACGCGCTCGTGCGCGATCGCACAATAGCTTTCGTTGATCTCGTAGCCGACGAAGTCGCGCCCCTGCCGTGCGCAGGCCACCGCGGTCGTGCCGCTGCCCATGAACGGATCGAGCACGCGGCCGCCCGGCGGGCAGCTCGCGAGCACCATCCGCTCGATGATTTCGAGCGGCTTCTGGGTCGGATGATCGACGCGCTCCGCGTGCTGCCGGTGCAGGCGCGAGACCGACCAGACGTCCTTCGGGTTGTAGCCCATCTCCAGCCACTTGCTGCCCTCGAACAGCTTGCGCGAGCGGGCCTTCTTCGTGTCGGCGTCGTACGGGATGCGGACCGGATCGAGATCGAAGTAATACGCCTTGGAAACCGCGAAAAAGCCGATGTTGTCGTGCACCGACGTGAAACGGCGCGTCGTGCCGCCCATGCTCGGCACGCGCCGGTCCCAGATGATCTCGTTGACCATCGTGAGCTGCGTCTTCAGGAAACTGAAGATTTCCGGCGCGTACTGCCACGTGCAGAAGATGTACATCGACCCGCTCGGCTTCAGCTTCGGAATCGCCAGTTCGAGCCACCCGCGCGTCCACGCGAGGAAATCGTCGCCCGAGCGCTTGTCCGAATCGTTGCCGTAGTCCTTGCCGAGCCCGTACGGCGGATCGGCGACGATCAGGTCGATCGACGCGTCCGGCAGGTGCGCGGCATCGGTCAGGAAATCGCGGTTGTGCAGTTCGATACCGGACGGCAGCGCGCGCGGCACGGCAGCGGCGGGCTGAACCGCCTCCGCCTCGCTCGCGGCGCCGCCGCCCGGCTCTTCGATTAGGTCACGCATCGGTCGGGGTCAGAGCTCGATGCCCGATCGCTCGGCGACCGTGTGCATGTCCTTGTCGCCGCGGCCCGACAGGTTGACGAGCAGGATCTTGTCCTTCGGCAACGTCGGCGCGAGCTTCACGCCATACGCGATCGCGTGGCTCGACTCGAGCGCGGGGATGATTCCCTCGATCCGGCAGCAGTCGTGGAACGCCTTCAACGCTTCATCGTCGGTGATCGGCACGTACTGCGCGCGGCCGCTGTCCTTCAGCCATGCGTGCTCGGGGCCGACGCCCGGATAGTCGAGGCCCGCCGACACCGAATGCGTCTCGATGATCTGGCCGTTGTCGTCCTGCAGCAGGTAGGTGCGGTTGCCGTGCAGCACGCCCGGGCTGCCGGCGATCAGCGATGCCGCGTGATGGCCCGTGTCGAGGCCGTCGCCGGCCGCTTCGACGCCGATCAGCTGCACCGATTGGTCGTCGATGTACGGATAGAAGATGCCCATCGCGTTCGACCCGCCGCCGACGCAGGCGATCACGGCATCCGGCTGCCGGCCGGCGAGTTCCGGCATCTGCACCTTGCACTCGTCGCCGATCACGCGCTGGAAGTCGCGCACCATCATCGGGTACGGGTGCGGGCCCGCGACCGTGCCGATGATGTAGAACGTGCTTTCGATGTTCGTGACCCAGTCGCGCATCGCTTCGTTCAGCGCATCCTTCAGCGTGCGCGAACCCGATTCGACCGGCACGACCGTCGCGCCCAGCAGCTTCATCCGGTAGACGTTCGCGGCCTGCCGGCGCACGTCCTCCGAGCCCATGTAGACGACGCATTCCATCCCGAAGCGCGCGCAGATCGTCGCGGTCGCGACGCCGTGCTGGCCGGCGCCCGTTTCCGCGATCACGCGCTTCTTGCCCATGCGCTTGGCGAGCAGCGCCTGGCCGATCACGTTGTTGATCTTGTGCGCACCCGTGTGGTTCAGGTCCTCGCGCTTCAGGTAGATCTGCGCGCCGCCGAGCATCTCGCTCCAGCGCTGCGCGTGATAGATCGGCGACGGGCGGCCGACGAAATACTTCAGCTCGCGCTCGAATTCGGCGACGAAGTCGGGATCGTTCTGGAACTTTTCATACGCCGCGCGCAGTTCGTCCAGCGCGTGAATCAGCGTCTCGGCGACGAACACGCCGCCATACGGGCCGAAATGGCCGCGATCATCAGGAAGGTTGTACATGGTGTCTCTCTCGATCGGTCGGTGCGCCCGCTTTCGGGGCCGCACCGGCTTGCATCACCCGGCGTCCGCTTCGCGCACCGCGCGTACGAACGCCGCCATCCGGGCGTGATCCTTCACGCCCTTCGCGCCCTCCACTTCGATGCCACTCGAGACATCGACAGCAAACGGACACAGCTGGCGGATCGCATCACCGACGTTTTGCGCGTTCAAGCCACCACTCAAAACGGCCCGACGCGCGAGCTCTGCGGGAATAAGAGACCAATCGAAGACCTTGCCGCTACCGCCGTAATCCGGCACCAAAGTGTCGAACAGGAGGCCGCGCGCTTTCGAATAATGAAGAGCCGATTCTACCAAATCGGCACGCTGCGTCGAGGGGCCGACGCGAACCGCGCGAAGCCACGGCAGGCGGGCCGCGCGGCCGAGCGCGTCGCACTGCGCCGGCGTCTCGTCGCCGTGGAGCTGCAGCATCGTGAGCGGCACGTCGCGCACGACGGCTTCGATCTCGGCTTCCGTCGCATTCACGAACAGCCCGACCACCGACACGAACGGCGGCGCCAGGCTCGCCAGCTCGGCCGCCTGCGCGATCGTCACCGCGCGCGGGCTCTTCGGGTAAAACACGAGGCCGATCGCGTCGGCGCCGAGCGCCGCCGCGTGCAGCACGTCCTCGGGGCGCGACAGCCCGCACAGCTTGATGCGCGTGCGCGGCGGCAGGACGGCCGCGGCGGAAGTCGAAGAAGACACGGCGTGCTCCGTCATGTTTGTGGGTCCAGATCCGCCCAGACGCTGCTCCACGGCACGCTGCCGAGCTGCGCGGGCGGGACGGCGAATTCCGCCGGGTAGCCGACGTGGGCGAGGTACAGCCCGTCGGCCATGAACGTCGGGGCCGCGAGGTTGCGGTCGCGACCGGCCAGCACGTCGGCGAGCCAGTCGGCCGGATAGCGGCCGCGCCCGACCGCGACGAGACAGCCCATCAGGTTACGCACCATGTGATGCAGGAACGCGTTCGCGCGGAAGCGGAAATGGAGGAAATGCCCCGCGCGCCGCACGTCGATCTGATACAGGTGTTTGACCGGCGTCTTCGACTGGCATTCCGACGACCGGAACGACGAAAAGTCGTGCTCGCCGATCAGGTGCGCGGCGGCGGCGCGCATCGCGTCGTCATCGAGCGGCGTGTGGATCCAGCCCGCGCGCCCGGCCAGCATCGGCGAACGCACCGGATGCACGTACAGCGCGTAGTAATAGGTGCGCTCGAACGCCGAGAAGCGCGCATGGAACGTGTCCGGCATCGGCTTCGCCCACTGCACCGACACGGTCGGCGGCAGGAACGCATTGGTGCCGCGCACCCACGAGAACACCTCACGCTCGAGATCCGTGTCGAAATGCACGACCTGCCCGAGCCCGTGCACGCCGGTATCGGTCCGCCCGGCCACCGTCGTATGCAGCGGCACCCGCGCGAACTCGGCCAGCGCATGTTCGAGCCGGTCCTGCACGGTCTTGCCGTGCGGCTGCGCCTGCCAGCCGCAGAACGCCGCGCCGTCGTACTGGATGCCCAGCGCGATCCGCATCACGCCTCGTCCGCCAGTTTCGCGAGCAGCGCGCGGGCATCGTCGCGCGTCGCGGCGTCGTTCGCGTCGACCACTTCCTGCAGCAGCGTCCGCGCGCCGGACAGGTCGCCCAGTTCGACGTACTCGGCCGCGAGGTCGAGCTTGTTGCGGGCGATGCGCGCGAGCTCGTCCGGCGTGAGCGCGGGCAACGCGACGCCCGGCGTGGACGGGAGGTCGAGATCGAAGTCGAGCTTCAGCGCGCCGAACTGCGCGCCGCCAAGCGGCGGCAGCGAAGTTGTCGCAGGCGGGATACCCGCCTGGCCGACAGGCGTCGCCGCGTCCGGATCCCAGTCGAACTCGTCGTCCTGGTCGGCTGGATGTTCCGGTGTCGTTTCAGCCGCACTCATCGGCGGGTGCTGGGCGGCTTGACCGTTAGTTGCAATTTCATCGGCGTCGGACTGCGGTGCGCGCGCAGACGGTTCCTCCGCCGCCGTCGACGGCTCGTCCCCCGTCCGCGGCGGCAACGGCATGTCGAGACTGTTGAGCGCGCTGATCGCGTTCTGCATCAGTGCCGCGTGCTGCGCGTCGGTGCTCGAAGGCGCAGCAGGTGCGGTAGGTGCGACGGTCGGCTCGGCCGGCTCATCGGCGGCAGGAGGTTCTTCCGCCGGTTCTGCGTCGTGCGGGGTCTCAGCCGAAACCGGGGTCACCTCGTTCGCGGCCGACACGACAGCGTCAGCAGCCGGCAGTTCGGGCGACTCGTCGCGCAGCGCCGCCATTTCGGGCGCGGGCGACGTATCCGCTGCCGGCGGCTCGATCGTCTCCGCCGCGGCGGCAGTCGCCTCGGCGAGATTCATGTCGGCTGCCGCATCGCGTGCGACCGGCATCTCGGGCGTGATCGGCAGTTCGGGTTCGACGGACGGCGCGGCTTGCGCTTCTGCAGCAGCGGCGGCGCCTACTGCAGCCGCGGTCGCAGCAGAACCCGCCTCACCCGCGCGGCGCCCCTTCCGGCGTTTGCGCCACGCAAAGCCGGCCGCGAGCACGATCACGGCAGCGCCGGCCGCGGCGGCCGGGCGCCAGTCCATCTGTTCGGTACGACGCGCCGGGGTCGCGACAGGCGCGACCGGTTGCACGGACGCCGATGCCGGTTGCGGCGCACTGGCTGCCGCTCCCGACGCGGCTTCGTCCGCCCTCGCTGCAGCGGCCGATGCACCCGCGTCACTCGCGGCCGCAGGCGCGGCGGGCGCCGGAGCAGGCGCGACGCCGGTCGTCGTCGCCGGCTTGCCGATGCCGTGCTTTTGCAACTCCATCAGCACGCGGTTCTTCAACGCGAGCAATTGCTGCAGGCTCGACGGCCGCGGCTGCGACGCACCCACGGCGGGCGCTGCGCCGGCCGGCTCGCGCAGGCCGGAAACGGGGTTGCCCGGCATCGACTGCGCCGTGGCCTCGCTCGCGGACGACGGCGCCGACTGGATCGCACCGCTCCATACATGCGGACCGCTCGCCCCGCCCGTGGGCGCAGCCGGCTGCGTGCCATCGACAGCCGACGCGCCATGGGTAGCCGACGCGCCGATCGACGCCGAAACGCCGCTCGAAACGGACGCGCCCGCCGCTGCCGCCGTCGCGGCACTCGCCCCGCTCGCCGAAGCCGCATGCGCGGCCGGCGCCACCGGCGCGGGTTGCGCGGCCGAACCGGAATGCGGCGCGGATGCGCCGTACTGCGCGATCGCCGCCCCGCCCGATGCGGCGGCGGGCGCGGACGCGGCCGCCGTACCCGACGCAGCGGATGCGCCGGCCGGCGCGAGCGCCGCGCCGGTGGCGTCGAGCGCGGGCACCGTCAGCGTCGCGCCGACTTTCAAACGGCTCGCATCGCGCTTCATGAACGCCTGCGGATTGGCGTCGAACAGCGCACGCCCGGCGCGCGCGAGCACGGCCGGATCGTGCGATTGCGTGGCCGCCTTCGCGATGTCGTTCAGCGACTGGCCCGGCTGGACCGTCACGGTAAGCGGTGCGGCGGCGCCGACGCCGGATGCCGGCAGGTCGCCGGTGCCGACGGCCCACGCCGATGCGGCTGCGCCGAGCGCCAGGATCGCCAGCGCGCCACGCACGGCGCGCGACAGACGGGACTGGCGCGGAAACAAGGAAATTCGGGACATCGTTGGCTCTATCGCCGCGCACGGGCGCGGCTCGGATTCGCGGTTGGAAGCGTCAATAAAGTGCCGCAGAAATGCAAAAGCGTCGCGCGGAACGCGACGCTTTCGGCGGGTCTGTGCGTCGTAACCGCGTAGTTTACTTCACACGATCGGATTCCGGCCGAATTCGTCGCCCGACACGTACGGCCGGGGGTACGGCCGGGCGCAGGCGGGCGCTCGTGCCGCGCGAGTCCGCGTGCCCGCAGCCCATGTACCCGATCGGTCAAAACGACCTGCGTACCTCAGTTGAAAGCCGTCTCGCGGCAACCTCGCGCCCCGCTCGAATGACGCAGCTTTCTTGCGCTCAGCGGGCGTCCGCCGCAGGGTCGCAGCGACAGAATCGAAAACGCGGCCTCGACAATTCACCTCGCCCGTCGTTAATGAATGAGCAGCCGCAAAAATCAAAACCCATTCCGACCAACGCCCCACTCCGCTCCAATCAATTCCAATTCGTCGATAAGAAGGCAATTTCCCTCTCTTATAGGAGAAGTAAAAATCCACACCACCAAATCCCCGCCCCGTATGGCTTTGGCCGCCTTCCGCACGCTCCATTGCCCATACAAAATCGATTTTTTCTGCATTAATTCAATTGCATCACACAAAATTACACAGACCCAATAATTCCCGTCGATACGATCGCCTTCAAACAGGAATCGGTACATGTCGACCCCGCGCTCGCCCATGCCGGAAAGGCCGGAATTACCAGGCGAATGCGCAGACGATCAAGACCCAGCAGGCCGTCGACCACACGCTGCTGAACCTGCGCTGAATCGCGCATGAAAAACGCGCCGCGCCGGCCCCGAATCTCGAGGCCGACGCGGCGCGTCGTATCGTGCAGCCGGCCCGCAGGCCGGACAGCCGGCGTGCTTACTTGTCGAGCAGGATGCGCAGCATGCGGCGCAGCGGCTCGGCCGCGCCCCACAGCAACTGGTCGCCGACCGTGAACGCCGACAGGTATTCGCCGCCCATCGCGAGCTTGCGCAGGCGGCCGACCGGCACCGTCAGCGTGCCGGTGATCTTCGCCGGCGACAGGTCGCGCATCGACGCTTCACGCTCGTTCGGCACGACCTTCACCCAGTCGTTCGCCGATGCGAGGATGCCGTTGATCTCGTCGAGCGGCACGTCCTTCTTCAGCTTGATCGTCAGCGCCTGCGAGTGGCAGCGCATCGCGCCGATCCGCACGCACAGGCCGTCGACCGGGATCGAACCCGGCTCGCCCATCGCCGGCTTGCCGAGGATCTTGTTGGTTTCCGCGCCGCCCTTCCACTCTTCCTTCGACATCCCGTTGCCGAGATCCTTGTCGATCCACGGAATCAGCGAACCGGCGAGCGGCACGCCGAAGTGGCTCGTCGGCATCGCGTCGCTGTTCATCGCGGCCAGCACGCGGCGGTCGATGTCGAGGATCGCGGAAGCCGGATCGGCGAGCTGTTCCTGCACCGCGCCGTTCAGCGTGCCCATCTGCGACAGCAGCTCGCGCATGTTCTGCGCGCCCGCGCCCGATGCGGCCTGGTAGGTCATCGCGGTGATCCAGTCAACGAGGTTCTCGCGGAACAGGCCGCCGAGCGCCATCAGCATCAGGCTGACCGTGCAGTTGCCGCCGATGAAGTTCTTCGTGCCCTTGACGAGCGCGTCCTTGATCACGTCGAGGTTGACCGGATCGAGGATGATGACCGCGTCGTCCTGCATCCGCAGCGACGATGCCGCGTCGATCCAGTAGCCGTTCCAGCCGGCCGCGCGCAGCTTCGGGAAGACCTCGTTCGTGTAGTCGCCGCCCTGGCACGTGATGATCACGTCGCACTTCTTCAGCTCGTCGACGTTGGTCGCGTCCTTGAGCGTGGTCTCGTTTTTCGCGAACGACGGCGCCTTGCCGCCCGTGTTGCTGGTGCTGAAAAACACCGGTTCGATCAGGTCGAAATCGCCCTCTTCCTGCATGCGCTGCATCAGGACGCTGCCGACCATGCCGCGCCAACCTACGAGACCTACGTTCATGACTAACCCTTTGCTTTGAATGGAGCTTCCCCGCCATTTCCGTCCCCGCGTGACCGCGCGGGGAAACAGGCGGGCACGACGGCGATCAGCGTTTAATGATCGTTTTCGTGGTAATGGTTTTCGTGATGACGATGGCGCGCGCACCCGCACGGGCAGTGTTGCCGTGGAGTTTCAGGACCGGGGAGATCAGGGAAATCAGCGCCATCGTTCGAGTCTACACAAAGCCGGTGGCCCGCACAACGGCCAACCGTGCGCGAACCAGCCGATTTTGACGGCCCGTTCGCGCCCTTTTCCACATGAATCAATTACCGCACTTCATCGCCATGCGCTTACAGCGCGGCGACCACCGCATCGCCCATCGCGGCCGTGCCGACCTGCTTGCAGCCCGGCGTCGCGATGTCGCCGGTGCGGTAACCCTGTTCGAGCACCGTTTTCACCGCGCGCTCGATGCGATCGGCCTGCTCGGCGCGATTCAGCGAGTAACGCAGCAGCATCGCGGCCGACAGGATCGTCGCGAGCGGGTTCGCGATGCCCTTGCCGGCGATATCCGGCGCCGAACCGTGCGACGGCTCGTACAGGCCCTTGTTGTGCTTGTCGAGCGATGCCGACGGCAGCATGCCGATCGAGCCCGTCAGCATCGACGCTTCGTCCGACAGGATGTCGCCGAACATGTTGCCGGTGACGATCACGTCGAACTGCTTCGGCGCCTTCGCGAGCTGCATCGCCGCGTTGTCGACGTACATGTGCGACAGCTCGACGTCCGCGTACTCCTTCGACACGTCGATCATGATGTCGCGCCAGAACTGCGACGTCTCCAGCACGTTCGACTTGTCGACCGACAGCAGCTTCTTCGCGCGCTTTTGCGCGGCCTGGAACGCGACGTGCGCGATGCGGCGCACTTCCGGCTCCGAATAGCGCATCGTGTCGAAACCTTCGCGCTCGCCGGCGAACGGGCCGTCCGGCGCCGCGCGCACGCCGCGCGGCTGACCGAAGTAGATGTCGCCGTTCAGTTCGCGCACGATCAGGATGTCGAGGCCCGCGACGAGCTCCGGCTTCAACGGCGAAGCATCGACGAGCTGCGGATAGCAGATCGCCGGGCGGAAATTCGCGAACAACTCGAGGTGCTTGCGCAGCCCGAGGATCGCCTGCTCGGGGCGCAGCGCGCGCTCCAGCGAGTCGTACTTCCAGTCGCCGACCGCGCCGAACAGGATCGCGTCGGCCTGCTTCGCGAGCGCCAGCGTCGCGTCGGGCAGCGGATGGCCGCTCGCCTCGTAGCCCGCGCCGCCGACCGGCGCCTGTTCGAGTTCGAACTTCTCGTCGAGTGCGTTCAGCACCTTCACCGCTTCATTGACGATTTCCGGACCGATGCCGTCGCCGGGCAGCACTGCAATCTTCATGCGAAATTCCTGACTGGGTAGATGGTGATGGAGGCAGGCCGGCGAGCGCGCGAAAAGCGCGCCCGCCTCGAAGGCGACGTCAGCCGACCAGCTTGGTGTCGAGCCAAGGCTGCTTCACGAGCCGCTCCGCCTCGAACTGGCGGATCTTGTCCGCGTGGCGCAGCGTGAGGCCGATGTCGTCGAAGCCGTTCATCAGACAATACTTGCGAAACGCGGCGATCTCGAACGGATACTCGCGGCCGTCGCCCGCGCGCACGACCTGCGCGTCGAGATCGATCGTCAGTTCAAACCCGTTGAACGCGACCGTCTCGTTGAACAGGTGATCGACCTGCTGCTCGGTCAGCACGATCGGCAGCAGACCGTTCTTGTAGCAGTTGTTGAAGAAGATGTCCGCGAAGCTCGGCGCGATGATCGCGCGGAAGCCGTACTGCTGCAGCGCCCACGGCGCGTGCTCGCGCGAGCTGCCGCAGCCGAAGTTCTTGCGGGCGAGAAGCACCGATGCGCCCTGGTAGCGCGGCTGGTTCAGCACGAAATCCGGGTTCAACGGACGCTTCGAGTTGTCCTGGCCCGGCTCGCCGTGATCGAGGTAGCGCCACTCGTCGAACGCGTTCGGACCGAAGCCCGTGCGCTTGATCGACTTCAGGAACTGCTTCGGGATGATCGCGTCGGTGTCGACGTTCTCGCGATCGAGCGGCGCCACGACGCCGGTATGTACAGTGAATTTTTCCATGATCCGTCTATCCGGTTGAAGGGCCGGCAGTCAGCCGGCGCACATCGACAAATTCTCGGCGGGAAACGTCACTCCGCGGCGCGCTTCAGCGCGTTGCCGGCGGCGTTGACGTCTTCCCCGAAGCCTTGGACGGTATTGCAGCCGGCCAGGCCGAAGCCCAACCCCGCCAGCGCCAGCGCGGCGACCAGCCGCGCGATGACCTTCGATGCCGTCACGTGTTCCCCAGCTGGCGAATGTCGACGAAGTGACCTTCGATCGCCGCGGCCGCCGCCATCGCGGGGCTCACGAGGTGCGTGCGACCGCCCGCGCCCTGCCGCCCTTCGAAGTTGCGGTTCGACGTCGACGCGCAACGCTCGCCCGGCTCGAGCCGGTCGGCGTTCATCGCGAGGCACATCGAGCAGCCCGGCTCGCGCCATTCGAAGCCCGCATCGGTGAACACCTTGTCGAGCCCTTCGCGCTCGGCCTGCGCCTTCACGAGGCCCGAGCCCGGCACGACCATCGCGAGCCGCACGTTCGACGCGACGCGACGGTTCAGCTTCTTCACGACGTACGCGGCCGCGCGGATGTCCTCGATTCGCGCATTCGTGCACGAGCCGATGAAGATCTTGTCGACCTTGATCGATTCGATCGGCGTGTTCGGCTCGAGCGCCATGTACGCCAGCGCGCGCTCCATCGCGTCGCGCTTGACCGGATCCTTCTCGCGCTCGGGATCGGGCACGCGGCCGTCGATCGACGTGACCATTTCCGGCGACGTGCCCCACGTGACCTGCGGGACGATCTCGGCGGCGTTCAGCTCGACCACGCGGTCGAACTGCGCGCCGTCGTCCGACTTGAACTGGCGCCAGTACTCGACGGCCTGATCCCATTCCGCGCCGGTCGGCACGAACGGACGGCCCTTCAGGTATTCGATCGTCGTGTCGTCCACCGCGACCATGCCTGCGCGCGCGCCGGCCTCGATCGCCATGTTGCAGACGGTCATGCGGCCTTCCATCGTCAGCGCGCGAATGGTCGACCCGCCGAATTCGATCGCGTAGCCCGTGCCGCCCGCGGTGCCGATCTTGCCGATGATCGCGAGCACGATGTCCTTCGCGGTACAGCCGCGCGGCAGTGCGCCCTCGACCCTCACGAGCATGTTCTTGCTCTTCTTCTGCAGCAAGGTTTGCGTCGCGAGCACGTGCTCGACTTCCGACGTGCCGATGCCGTGCGCGAGCGCGCCGAATGCGCCGTGCGTCGACGTATGCGAATCGCCGCACACGATCGTCATGCCCGGCAGCGTCGCGCCCTGCTCCGGCCCGATGATGTGGACGATGCCCTGGCGCATGTCGTTCATCTTGAACTGCGTGATACCGAAAGCGTCGCAGTTCGCGTCGAGCGTGTCGACCTGCAGCTTCGAGACGGGATCGGCGATGCCGTGGCTGCGGTCCGTGGTCGGCACGTTGTGGTCGGACACGGCCAGGTTCGCGCTGATGCGCCACACCGGACGCTGCGCGATCTTCAGCCCTTCGAACGCTTGCGGGCTCGTGACTTCATGCAGCAGCTGACGGTCGATGTAGAGCAGGGTCGTGCCGTCTTCCTCGGTGTGGACCACGTGGGTGTTCCACAGTTTGTCGTAGAGAGTCTGTGCCATGGGTATGCGGGGTCGTTGTGACTACAAGCCTTGCGGATGCGGTCGATTATGCCACGCAGAACGCGCGCCGGCGCGGGCCGGACGCGAAAAAACCCATTAAAAACAGTGGTTTGGCTGGTAGTGCCAATACCTGTATCGGCATTACCAGCCAAAACGGGCACACACGATCCGGCGCGAGACGATTGCGCGTGCGGTGCCCGTGTTCGCCCCTCGCCTACCCGTTCGGATATTCGCGATTGATCAGCGCGAGCCGCAGCATCGAGAGTTGCATGCCGGCGTTGCTCATCAGGTAAAGATCGCGCCGCCGCATCGCCGGCTGCTGGGCCGATGCATCGTAGATGCCCGGCAGCGCCAGTCCGGCCGGCACCGCCGCCTGCATCCCCGCCGCGTTCGACACGCGCACGGCGAGCGACGCCTGGTCGCGATGCGTGACCACGCCGACCTTGCCGAGCGCCGTGGCCGACCCAGCCTGCCTGACGATCGCGGCGACCACGCCGTCGGGCGTCGGTATCGGGCTGCCGGCGACTGCGGCGGGCGTCGCGATCGACGTCACGCCAGCCGTCAGTCCGTACTTCGACGCGAGCATGCTTGCGACTTCCTGCTGCGCGAAGACCGGCGCCGCGACTTTCTGCCGAAGCTGGAACACCGCATCGGCGATCGCCTCGTTCACGGGGCCCGGCACCGGCGCCGCAGCCGATGTGCCGGCGCGACCGCCGAAACCGAACGCGGCAATCGCGTTGATGGCGGCAGCATCGACGGTCGGCGGCGTCCACGAGAAAAACGTGTCGAGCAGGTAACCGGTTTCGTCGGCGGCGGTCGCGCGATCGTTCAGTTCGTTCGTCAGCTTGCCGAGCATCTGGCGCTGCAGTTCCGCGTCGGAAACGGGCGCGTCGTCCGCGAAAGCAGGTGCGGCGGCGGCGCACGACGCGGCGAGCAATGAAGTGGAAGCCAGGAAATGGCGGCGGTTCGTCATGGTCAGGGATAGGGAATTCGAATGAGAAACGAGGGAAGGTCTCAGCCCTTCGGGAACGCCTGCATCGTCGCGGTCATCGCGCGCGTCAGCATCTGCGCATACATGTCGTGCACGAGATAGAGGCTGCGGTTGCGCGTCCACGGCTGGCCCGACTGCGGGTCGTACGTCGTCGGCAGCGGCACCTCGGCGACCGCGGCCGCCTGCATGCCCGCCTGCCGCGACGTCTGGATGCAGCGCTTCGCATGATCGCGATGGCCGACCACCGCGACGGCGCCCATCGCCGCCGCGCCGCCCGCGCGCGATACGGCCACGGCGGCGACGCCCGCGGTGCTCAGGTACACGATCGAGCCGTCGCTCGCGGTCACCGGTTCGATCGACGACAGCACGTCGGCGCCCAGCCCGTATTTCGATACGAGAAAGCGCGCGATTTCCCACTGCGCGTACACCTTGACGGGCTTCAACTGGCGGATGCGGAACACGGCGTCCGCAAGCGCTTCGTTCACGGGCCCCGGATCGGGCAGCGCGGACTGGTTGCCGCCGGTGCTCGACGTATTGCCGCTCGCCGCGTTCGGACGATTGCCGAAGCTGTACGCGACGATCGCGCCGATCTGGGCGGCCGGCACCGTCGGCAGCGCCCACGTGAAGCCGACGTCGGTCATCGCCGGCACGATCGCATCGACGGTCGCCGCATCGCCGAGCTGGGCGTTCAGTTTCGCGGATATCTGCGCGGCAAGCGCGGCGTCGCCGATCGGCGCCGACGTGACGCCGTCGCCGCCGCATGCGCCGAGCAATGAAGCCGCCGCGGCCGACGCGGTGCAAAGGAACGTTCTGCGGGACGAAGCCGGGGTATGTTGACTCATGAGTGCGGGACGAAAGGATGCGAACCACGAACGCGCCCGACCACAGGCGCGACCGCCGGATTTCGCGGGGTCAAGAGGAAAGGCCATCGAGCAACCACGCACGCATCGGCATCGCGACGCATCGCCGGCTGGTGAAGCGCGATCGTAGGCGGCGTTGGTTAAATTGCGGTGAAAACACCGATCGGATCCGTTCGGCCGCCGCTGCGCTTCGCCGATGGACGAATCCGTTTCATCGGTGGCAAGCGCATCGCACTGTTGTTTCGCCGGTGGCCGGCGCGTGGCGCACGACGCACGCGGAACTTTTCCGACGATCTCCTAGACTGTCTATTCGCAGCGGGCGCCGCATGGCCGCCCCGTCGTCACGCAGCCGACAGCATTCGGCGCAACGAACAGGAGAACAGCATGCGATACGAACTCTATTACTGGCCCGAGATCCAGGGCCGCGGCGAGTACGTGCGGCTCGCGCTCGAGGCAGCCGACGCCGACTATGTCGACGTCGCGCGCGAATCGGGGCGCGGGATGGGCGTGTCGGCCATGATGCGCATGATGGACAGCGCGAAGGCCGAATGCGTGCCGTTCGCGCCGCCGTTCCTGAAGGCGGGCGACGTGGTCGTCGGGCAAACCGCGAACATCCTGCTGTTTCTCGGCCCGCGGCTCGGGCTCGCACCCGACGACGAAGCCGGCCGGCTGTGGGTGCACCAGATCCAGTTGACCGCCGCCGATTTCATCACCGAGATCCACGACACGCACCATCCGATCGGCAGCGGCCTGTACTACGAGGACCAGCAAGCGGAAGCGGCCGAGCGCGCGGCCGATTTCCTCGAGAACCGGCTGCCGAAATTCCTCGGCTACTTCGATCGCGTGCTCGAACAGAACCCGCACAAGAGCGGCTATATCGCGGGCAGCGCGCTCAGCTACGCGGACCTGACGATGTTCCAGCTGATCGAGGGCCTGCGCTATGCGTTCCCGAAAGCGATGAAGCGCGCGGAGCGCAAGATCGCGGCGCTCGTCGCATTGCACGATCGCGTCGCGCGACATCCGCCCGTCGCGCGCTACCTCGAGTCGGAACGCCGCATACCGTTCAACGACATGGGGATCTTCCGGCACTATCCGGAGCTGGACAAGTAACGGCCCGGCACGTACCGAAGAACGTACGCGCGCCGGTGGGATCGCACGCAGGATCAGTGCGGCGGCCCATGCCGCGCGGCGGCCGCGTCGCGCCCCACCACACGCCCGGCACCGACGGAAACCAGTAGCGCATCACGATCTGCGCGGCGACCAGCTCGATCCCGATCGTCACCGCCCAGCTGTACCAGTAGGTCCAGCCGAGCGCGACGCCGAAGCCTTCGTCGACGTACTTCTCGCCGTAGATCGCGAACGAGCCCGATACCGGCATCAGCGCGGCCATCTCGCCCAGCCTGGTGACCACGAAGTAGACCATGATCCCGATCGCGACATACGCGGCGATCGCCCCGCCCGGCCCCGCCTGCGCGACCGACGCGCCCGACGCGACGAACAGCCCCGTGCCGATCGAGCCGCCGATCGCGATCATCGCGATGTGGCGGCCCTGCAGATGGCGCTTCAGCGTCGTCCCGGACGGTGCGGCCGTCTCCGCTGCCGCTTGCATGGCATCCATAGTGTTCACCCCGATTGTGAGCCGGCCAGCCGATTTCATCTGGAATGCAAATCGATTGCCTGGGTCATTCGCATCGAAACCGGCCCTGCCGGGCCGGTCGCATCACACGACGCTGCGCTTGATCGCCTGCAATTCGGCCGTCGTCACGATCTTCTCGATCCGGAACCGCGGGCTTTCCAGCCACGCGTTCGCGATCCGCCGGTACTCGTCGAGATCCTCGCACGCGAGCCGCACCAGAAAATCGAACGTGCCGCTCACCAGCCAGCAATCGAGCACGGACGGACTCGCGCGCATTTCCTCTTCGAACGGCGCTTGCGAACGCCCGTGGTCGGCCAGCACGATCTGCGCGATCACGACGATCAGCTTGGTCGCGCGCGGCGCGTTGATCACCGCGCGGTACCCTTCGATCACGCCGAGCGCCTCGAGCCGCTCCACGCGCGCCTGGCACGGCCGCGGCGTGAGGTTCACGAGTTCCGACAGCTTCCGGTAGGAAATTCGCCCGTCGGTGCGCAGAATGTCGAGAATCCTGAGATCGATCTTGTCGAGCCGCATCTTCCTGTCGGTCATCCGCGTTCGCTCCGGTCGGGTCGTGGCTCATGCGCGGGCCGCCTGCCGGTCCGCATGCGGGCCACATTATCCGGCCGAAGCCGCCGCGCGCCAATCGGCTAGAACCGCAGCGACAGGCAGGTCAGGCCGCCGTCCATCTTGCGGAACTCGCTCGTGTCGATCACGTGCAGCGGCATGCCGAGCGACGCGATCGCGTCATGCACGCGCGGATAGCCGGCCGGCGTGATCAGCGTGCCGTTCACGCGCAGCGTGTTGCCCGCGTATTCGTCGGCGGCCGGGATCGTGATCCGGCGATAGTCGGCGAACGCCGGATGCGCGGCCAGCGCGTCGGTCACGAGCAGCGTGTCGTCGCCGAGCGCGTTGACGACCGATTTCAGGTGGAGGCCGGCGCCAACCGGCACCGCGACGACCGAGTAACCGTAGCGCGACACCAGCGACTCGAACGCGGCGATGCCTTGCGCGTCGGTGCGGCTCGTCAGGCCGATGAAGAAGCGCTTGCCGACCAGCATCACGTCGCCGCCGTCGAGGCGGCCCTGCTGCATCGGCAGCAGTTCGCGATGCACGCGCAGCGCCGCTTCGATGTGCGCGATCTCGCCGTGCCGGGCGGGCGCGCCGGGGCGCGTGATCACCGCGAATTCGGGCGTGACGACCGCGACGTCCTCGACGAAATGCGAATCGGGAAACGCATCGAGCGGCGGCAATTCGGTCAGCTCGACGCCGAGCATGCGCAACGCGTCGCAGTATGCGTGGAACTGCGCGAGCGTCTTGTCGTAATCGGGTGCGCCGAGTTCGGCGGTGGTCAGGCCCGCGCCGCAGGACGGCGCGGGACGGCGAACGATCGCTTGCGTGAATTGCATCGACTCCTCCATGATCTGCGCCGCCTCCGTGCGACGCACGGGCCGGCGGCGTTGTATCCGGACCATTATCGGAAGCCAAATTACGCAATTCGCGTCGATTTCGGCGGCGCCGACAGCCGATTGCGTCGAATTGCGCGCAACACGCAGCGGATTCGGCAGACAGGCCGCCCGCCGTCTCGCGAACGGCCGCTTCGCCGCCTGCATGCGCGTTACGCGCCCGGTTCGAATCCCATCTGCGAACGGCCGAGCGCCGTGAGATCGCCCTCCCCGGCGCGGCCGTCGAAATCGACCTCGAAATGATCGGCCGGGAAATCGGGCGGGCTGTCGCCGCGCAGGAACGCGCGCCGCTGCCGCTGCAGGTACGCATCGTTCTTCGCACAGCCGGGCGCGGCCGCGATGTACATCACGTTGCTGTCGCCGCTGCCGCGATGTGCATCCTCGACCGCATGCACGACATCGCCGTGCCAGAACACCGCGTCGCCCGGTTCCATGTGCGGGATCGGCACCAGTGCGTCGAGCAGCAGCGCGTGCCATTCGGGGCGGATCGACAGCGCGCGGCCGGGACGCGCACCGCACAGGTCGTCGTCGGCGACGTCGTCCTGCAGCGCGCGCAGCACGACATAGGCCATCGCGTTCGCGACCGGAATCAGCTGCAGCGTGCCGTCGCCGGGCCCCTGCGGCGTCAGCGCGGTCCAGCCCTGGAACGTGCGAAACATCGAACACACGGCCGGCGACGGAATCTCCTCGACGTCGGGGCGGAACGCCGCATCGAACGGATCGTAATCGCGCCACCGGCCGGCCAGCACGTGGCGATAGACCTGGCGGAAATTCGTGCCCAGCCAGCGCTCGACGGAGCCGCCATCGACATGCGGCGACAGCCCGAGCGACGTCGACCCGGGCGGCCGGCGACGAATCCGGTCCGCATACGCGGGCACCTGGTCGGGATCGAAATGCGTGCGCGCACCGTCCGCGTGCCGCCACTGACGGTTCAGGAACACCCGTGCCTGCGTGAGCGCCGGCGACTGGCGCGCGGCCACCTGCGGCTTCGACCAGTAGACGCCGTAGATCTGCGGCTTGCCCGACGCGAGGTTGCCGAAATAGCGATCTTCAGCGCGCGCATGCAGCCGGTCGGTGAAGCGGTTCGCATCCAGATACGCGCCGATCTCGTCGTTCCAGTCGCGTGCCTGCCGCGCATCGAACACGCCGCGGATCACGACCGCACCACGCGTGCGGATCGCGGCGATCGCGAGCGGATCGACGGTCCCGCCCGCGATATCCGCGAACGGCACGACCGGAATCACGTCGTCGCCATGCGCGTGCGCGCGGCGGATCGCATCGACCTGCCGCGCGATGTCGCCTTCCACTTCGCGGAACGTGGCCGCGTAGCCGGGCAGGTCGGCGCGCAGCGCCCGTTTCGCCGTGCGGATCGCGGCCGGCAGATCGTCAATCGTCAGATGCATCGCTTGTCTCCTCGCTGAATCGCGTTCTGATGAGCACTCAGCGTACGGCCGCCGCCCGGTCGCCATCGACACTATTCGGCCAACAATCGATACAATCCTGACAACCGCGTGTTACTCGGGACGATGGCAGACCACGCACAGCTTGTTGCCGTCCGGGTCGCGGAAATACGCGCCGTAGTAGTCGCGGTGATAGTGCGGCCGCAGGCCCGGCGGCCCTTCGCAAGTGCCGCCGTGCTGCAGCGCCAGCGCGTGGCAGCGGTCGACGTGCGCGCGGGTCGGCGCATCGAACGCGATCGTGTAGCCGTTGCCCGGCTCGGGCGGGCGGCCGTCGAGCGGCTCGCCGAAGAAGAACAGCGGCCGATCGGCGTCGGCCGGCATCCAGCCCGACCAGCCGTCCGGTTCGCGGAATTTCAGGCGCAGCCCGAGTTCCGCGAACAGCGGCGCGTAGAAATCGTAGGCGCGCGCCGTATCGCCGACACCCACGCAAACATGTGAAAACATGGCATCGCTCCGTCGTGAAGATCGTTCACGATCATGCCACGGCGCGCTGCCCGCTCCCACCGGAGGCGCGATGAAACCGCAATACGAGCACGTAACGTTCGCGTCCGGCTGTTCGATCCGTGTGTATCACCGCCAGCTCGCACGCATTCCGTTTGAGTGGCATCGCCATCCCGAGTACGAACTGACGCTGACGCTCAACAGCCGCGGCCAGCGCTTCATCGGCGATCACGTCGCGCGCTACGCGGATGACGATCTCGTGCTCGTGCCGCCCAACCTGCCGCATACGTGGTCGTCGAACGCGCGCATCGATCGCGACGCGCCCGAGGTCGCGCTCGTCGTCTGGTTCGACGGAGACTGGGTACGGCGGCTGGCCGACTGCTGCCCCGAATACGCGCCGCTGCGCTCGCTGCTGCGGCGCGCGGCGCCCGGCCTGCGCTTCGACGTGGAGACGGCCCGCGCGATGCGCGCGCGGCTGTCGCGGTTGCTCGATCCGTCGCCGCGCATGCGGCTCGCGGCCACGCTCGATACGCTGGCCGATCTCGCGGAAGCCGGCGGCGAACCGCTCGCCACCGCACAGGCGTACGAGCGGCCCGACAGCGCTCCATCACCCGCCGGCCCGGTGGCCCCCGAAGCCGAACGCCTCGACCGCGTGCTCGACGCGATCGACCGGCAGTTCCACGAACCGCTGCGCATCGACGCGCTCGCGACCCTCGCGCACCTGTCCGAACGCACGCTGCAGCGGCTGTTCGCGCGCCATCTCGGCGAAAGCGTCGGCCGCTACGTGCAACGGCTGCGGCTCGCGCACGCGTGCCGCCATCTCGTCGGCACCGACTGGCCGATCGCGACGGTGGCCGCGCGCTGCGGCATTCCGAATGCCGCGAACTTCAACCGCCAGTTCCTCGCCGCGCGGGGCATGACGCCCGGTGCGTACCGCCAGTTCTTCAAGCAGCACGGCCACGCATCCGACGACGGCGCGCCCGCGCTCGACGCCCGACCGCCGTCGCTGGAGCGTCGCGCCGGATCGCGCGAGCGCCGGCCGCCCAAATGAAAACACCCCGACGGGCGGACCCGTCGGGGTGTCGTGGCGTGGCGATTGCCCGACGCGAGCGGCCTGCCGGCCGTTCGCGCCGCACACGATTTAACGTGCGTCGATCGGCTTCGCTTCGCGCGGCGTATCGCCGATGAACAGCTGGCGCGGACGGCCAATCTTCTGTTCCGGATCGGCAATCATTTCGTTCCACTGCGCGATCCAGCCGACCGTACGTGCCATCGCGAAGATACACGTGAACATCGACGTCGGGATGCCCAGCGCGCGCTGAACGATACCCGAGTAGAAGTCGACGTTCGGATACAGCTTGCGCGACACGAAGTATTCGTCCTCCAGCGCGATCTTCTCGAGCTGCATCGCGAGCTTGAACAGCGGGTCGTCGTGCAGGCCCAGTTCGTTCAGCACTTCGTAGCACGTTTCGCGCATCAGCTTCGCACGCGGGTCGTAGTTCTTGTACACGCGGTGACCGAAGCCCATCAGCTTCACGCCCGAATTCTTGTCCTTCACCTGCTTGATGAATTCGGGGATGTTGTCCGGCGAACCGATCTGCTCGAGCATGTTCAGCGCGGCTTCGTTCGCACCACCGTGCGCCGGGCCCCACAGACAGGCGATACCGGCCGCGATACACGCGAACGGGTTCGCACCCGACGAACCGGCCAGGCGGACCGTCGACGTCGATGCGTTCTGCTCGTGATCGGCGTGCAGGATCAGGATACGATCGAGCGCGCGGACGAGCACGTCGTTGACCTTGTACTCTTCGCACGGGTTCGAGAACATCATGTGCATGAAGTTCGCGCTGTACGACAGTTCGTTCTTCGGATAGACGAACGGCTGGCCGATGCTGAACTTGTACGCCATCGCGACGAGCGTCGGCAGCTTCGCGATCATGCGGATCGCCGACACTTCGCGGTGACGCGGATCGTTGATGTCGAGCGAATCGTGATAGAACGCCGACAGCGCGCCGACGGCCGCCACCAGCACCGCCATCGGGTGCGCGTCGCGACGGAAGCCACGGAAGAAGAAGTGCATCTGCTCGTGCACCATCGTGTGCTTCGTGACGGTGTCGACGAATTCCTTCTTCTGCGCGGCGTTCGGCAGTTCGCCCTTCAGCAGCAGGTAGCAGGACTCGAGGAAGTCCGCGTTCTGCGCGAGGTTGTCGATCGGGTAGCCGCGATACAGCAGTTCGCCCTTGTCGCCGTCGATGTACGTGATCGCCGAATTACAAGCTGCCGTCGACATGAAGCCCGGGTCGTACGTGAACTTGCCGGTCTGGCCGTACAGCTTGCGGATGTCGATCACGTCCGGGCCCATCGTGCCCTTGTAGATCGGCAGTTCGACGCTCGGCGAGTTGTCGCTGAACGATAGCGTGGCTTTAACATCAGACGGAGTCATGGCACATCCTCAATCGAAATAAAGAAACGGGATTCGATAACGGGCGCAGCGTGTTACACCTTGGCGTTACACGTTGCGCAGCATCTCCAACAGCCGGCGAATGTCCGGGCTGTCTAGGTCGCCCTCTGGTTCCTTGCGCGCGAGGAGCAAGTCCATCAGGTCGTTGTCGCTCAGATCGAGCAGGCGCGACAACGCGCCTACGTCTGCATCGGTGAGGTCATGCTCGTATCGGCTGAAGAAACGCTCGAATACGATGTCGTTCTCCAGCAGACCCCGCCGCGCGCGCCAGCGAAGGCGCGCGCGGCGGTGCGGGTCGGATTGATGCGAATCGTCGCTCATCAATCTTTATACCGCGCGGCGAACCATCAGTTCCTTGATCTTGCCGATCGCCTTCGTCGGGTTCAGGCCCTTCGGGCAAACGTCGACGCAGTTCATGATCGTGTGGCAACGGAACAGACGGTACGGGTCTTCCAGGTTGTCGAGACGCTCGCCGGTGGCGGTGTCACGGCTGTCCGCGATGAAGCGGTAAGCCTGCAGCAGGCCGGCCGGGCCGACGAACTTGTCCGGGTTCCACCAGAAGCTCGGGCACGACGTCGAGCAGCTCGCGCACAGAATGCACTCGTACACGCCGTCGAGCTCGTCGCGCTCTTCCGGCGACTGGAGACGTTCCTTCTCCGGCGGCGGCGCGTCGTTGATCAGGTACGGCTTGATCGAGTGGTACTGGTTGAAGAAGTGCGTCATGTCGACGATCAGGTCGCGCACGACGGGCAGGCCCGGCAGCGGACGCAGCACGATCTTCTGCGGCAGGTCGTTCAGGTTCGTCAGGCACGCGAGACCGTTCTTGCCGTTGATGTTCATCGCGTCCGAACCGCACACGCCTTCACGGCACGAGCGGCGGAACGACAGCGTCTCGTCCAGTGCCTTCAGCTTGACCAGCGCGTCGAGCAGCATGCGCTCATGCTGGATCTCGAGCTCGTACGTCTGCATGCGCGGCGCTGCGTCCTTGTCCGGATCGTAGCGGTAGACTTCAAAAATGCGTTTTGCCATTTCGGATTCCTTTGACTCGGCTTAGAACGTGCGCGGCTTCGGCGGCACGGATTCGACCGTCAGCGGCTTCATTTGAACCGGCTTGTAGTCGAGGCGATCGCCTTCGCTGTACCACAGCGTGTGGCGCAGCCAGTTGTCGTCGTCGCGATGCTCGTAGTCGCTGTGCGCGTGTGCGCCGCGGCTTTCCTTGCGCGCTTCGGCCGACACCATCGTGGCGCGAGCCACTTCGATCAGGTTCTCCAGCTCGAGCGCTTCGACGCGCGCGGTGTTGAACACCTTCGACTTGTCCTTCAGGTGGATGTTTTCCACGCGTGCCGCCAGGCCGGCCATCTGCTCGACGCCTTCCTTCAGCAGCGCCGACGTGCGGAACACGCCTGCGTGCTTCTGCATCGTCGCGCGGATGTCGTTCGCGACGTCCTGCGTGTACTCGCCCGAGCTCGACTTGTCGAGCTTCGCGAGGCGCGCCAGCGAGAATTCGCCTGCATCGGCCGGCAGCGGCTTGTGTTCCTTCTGGTTCTTCACGTGCTGAACGATATGGTTGCCGGCCGCACGGCCGAACACCACGAGGTCCAGCAGCGAGTTCGTGCCGAGACGGTTCGCGCCGTGCACCGACACGCACGAGCATTCGCCCACCGCGTAGAAGCCGTTGACCGGCTCCTTGTGATCGCGCGACGTGCCGACGACCTGACCGTGGATGTTGGTCGGGATGCCGCCCATCTGGTAGTGGATCGTCGGGACGACGGGAATCGGTTCCTTGATCGCGTCGACGTTCGCGAACTTCAGCGCGATTTCGCGGATCGACGGCAGACGCTTCATGATCGTCTCGGCGCCGATGTGCGACAGGTCGAGCAACACGTGATCCTTGTTCGGACCGACGCCGCGACCTTCCTTGATTTCCTGGTCCATCGAACGCGACACGAAATCGCGCGGCGCCAGATCCTTCAGCGTCGGCGCGTAGCGCTCCATGAAGCGCTCGCCGTTCGCGTTGCGCAGGATACCGCCTTCGCCGCGCACGCCTTCGGTGATCAGCACGCCCGCGCCGGCCACGCCGGTCGGGTGGAACTGCCAGAACTCCATGTCCTGCAGCGCGATGCCCGAGCGTGCCGCCATGCCGAGGCCGTCGCCGGTGTTGATGAACGCGTTCGTCGACGCCGCGAAGATCCGGCCTGCGCCGCCCGTCGCGAACAGCGTCGTCTTGCCTTCCATGATGTAGACGTCGCCCGTCTCCATCTCGAGGGCCGTCACGCCGAGCACGTCGCCGTCTGCATCGCGGATCAGGTCGAGCGCCATCCATTCGACGAAGAACTGCGTCTTCGCTTCGACGTTCTGCTGGTACAGCGTGTGCAGCAGCGCGTGACCGGTACGGTCGGCGGCCGCGCAAGCGCGCTGGACCGGCTTCTCGCCATAGTTCGCGGTGTGGCCGCCGAACGGGCGCTGGTAGATCGTGCCGTCCGCGTTGCGGTCGAACGGCATGCCGAAGTGTTCGAGCTCATACACGACGTTCGGCGCTTCACGGCACATGAACTCGATCGCGTCCTGGTCGCCGAGCCAGTCGGAGCCCTTGATCGTGTCGTAGAAGTGGTAGTGCCAGTTGTCTTCGCTCATGTTGCCGAGCGACGCGCCGATACCGCCTTGCGCGGCCACCGTGTGCGAACGGGTCGGGAACACCTTCGACAGCACGCCGACCGACAGGCCCGCGCGCGACAGTTGCAGCGCTGCGCGCAAGCCGGAGCCGCCTGCGCCGACGATCACGACGTCGAATTTGCGGCGCGGGAGGGAAGTTTTGATTGCAGCCATTCTTTACACTCTCCAGAGAATCTGCGCGGCGTAGCCCGCACATGCGAGCAGCCAGACGATGGTCAGCGATTGCAGCAGCAGGCGCACACCGACGGGCTTCACGTAGTCCATCCAGATGTCGCGCACGCCGACCCATGCGTGGTAGAAGAGGGAAAGCAGCATCACGAAGGTCGCGAGCTTCATCCATTGCGCGGCGAAGATCGATGCCCAGCCTTCGTACGAAAAATCGTGCGCGCCGAAGAACAGGACGAGCAGAATGACCGTGTAGACCGCCATGATCGTGGCGGTGACGCGCTGCGCGAGCCAGTCGCGCAGGCCGTAGTGAGCGCCGACGACGAGGCGCTTCGAGCCGATTCGGTTGTTGGCTGCCATTTTCTTAGAATGCTCCGAACAGTTTGAGTGCCATGGCGATCGTCAGCGCGATCGAGACGACAAAGACGACGACGGCCGTCCGCTTGCCGCCTTCCTTCGAGACGGCGTCGTGGTTGACGTCCATCAGCAGGTGGCGAATGCCGGCGCAGAAATGGTGGAAGAAGGCCCACGACAACGCGAGGACGATCAGCTTGACGACGATGTTGGAGAGGAAAGCCTTGAAGACTTCGAAGCTGAGCTCGGAGGTGAGGCTCTGGTCGAAGAGGAACAGCAGGAACGGCAGGAACAGGAACAGCAGCGCGCCGCTGACTCGGTGGAGAATCGACAATATCGCCGCCAGGGGCATGCGATATTTCAACGTGATGTCGCCGATTCCGATGTTCCGGTATTCCGGCCTCGGCTTTCTTACTGCGTCAGTCATGCTAGACCCCTACTATGTTGTCACACTAATCCGCGATTTTAGCGCCTTTTTATATCGCGCTGCAGCGAAAGTCTGCTCTGGATAATTGCGCGAATACGAACAAAGGCGGCCCGAAACGTGCTCCGCGAGCGTGGGAAACGCGATGCACGCGGCTGAGCCGAACGTCGTCAGCTCAAGTCATTCTGATAGTAGTACCCGGTTGTGACATACCAGCCGCGACGCACTTCCACCGGCCGGTCCCCATACGTATAGGACACTCGCTCGACCGACAGCAGCGGGAACCCGGCCGGCACGTGCAGCAGGTCGGCCACCGCCGGATCCGCCGCGACCGCGCGGATCTTCTCCGTCGCGCGGATCATCCGCGTCCCGAACTCCGTCTCGAACATCGCGTAGAGCGGCCCCTTGTACTCGCTCAGCCGCTCGAACGTCAGCCCGCGGAACATCGCGCCCGGCAGCCAGATCTCGTCGAGCACCGTCACTTCGCTGTCGAACTCCAGCAGGCGGCGCACCTGCACGACCGGATCGGCGGGCTTCAGGTCGAGCTGCCGCGCGATCTCGGCCGGCGCGCGCAGGCGCCGGCATTCGAGCAGGCGGCTCACGTGCGGGTGCTCGGCGCCGTCGTCGGCCAGCAGACGCAGAAAGCGGAACTGCGCGCGATCCTCGTTGTGCGTTGCAACAAAAGTACCCTTGCCCTGCCGCCGGACCACGAGGTTTTCGGCGGCCAGTTCGTCGATCGCCTTGCGCACGGTGCCCTGGCTGACCTTGTAGCGGGCCGCGAGCTCCACTTCGCTGGGGATGATCTCGCCCGGCTTCCATTCGCCGGATTCGAGACTTTGCGTGATCAATGACTTGATCTGCTGGTATAACGGGCTGAACGTCGGCGACGCGGAGGCCGCGGGCGAGGCTGCGGGATCGCCCGCGCCCGGCTGCCCTGGGCTGCCTGCGCCGGTCTGATTCGCGGTGTTCGCCTGGTTCGATGTCATGGCGCGCATTTCATCACAAACCGCACTTTTTCGTCCACTCAATTTCCGCAAAACATCTGTCTTATATAAGACATATGATACCGTTTGACTTTGCGCGTGACGGCTCCTACACTCCCGGTCGAGCAAGGGTTCGCGGGTGCAACAGCGCGTCCCCGGCTACGTGCCACGGCCGTCTCCAGGTTCACCGCGTCCGCCATCGCGAGTCCTCCGCCCTGCTTCAATGCAACGCTACGCACAACGCGCATAGAATGGCGTTTTCGCTCGCGTCCAACGCTTCATCCGTCCTGGAGATTTTCAATGGCTAAGCCCGCAAAGCGCGTTGCCGTCACCGGCGCCGCAGGTCAAATCGCTTACTCCCTGCTGTTCCGCATCGCGAACGGCGACCTGCTCGGCAAGGATCAGCCGGTCATCCTGCAACTGCTCGACCTCCCGCAAGCCCAAGGCGCCGTCAAGGGCGTCGTGATGGAACTCGACGACTGCGCGTTCCCGCTGCTCGCCGGCGTCGTGATCACCGACGATCCGAAGGTTGCATTCAAGGATGCAGACGTCGCGCTGCTGGTCGGTGCGCGTCCGCGCTCGAAGGGCATGGAGCGCAAGGACCTGCTGTCGGCGAACGCCGAAATCTTCACGGTTCAGGGCGCTGCGCTGAACGAAGTCGCGAGCCGCGACGTGAAGGTGCTGGTCGTCGGCAACCCGGCGAACACGAACGCGTACATCGCGATGAAGTCGGCGCCGGATCTGCCGAAGAAGAACTTCACGGCCATGCTGCGCCTCGACCACAACCGCGCGCTGTCGCAGCTCGCCGCCAAGTCGGGCAAGCCGGTCGCATCGATCGAGAAGCTCGCCGTGTGGGGCAACCACTCGCCGACGATGTACCCGGACTTCCGCTTCGCGACCGCAGAAGGCGAATCGCTGCTGAAGCTGATCAACGACGACGTGTGGAACCGCGACACGTTCATCCCGACCGTCGGCAAGCGCGGCGCGGCGATCATCGAAGCGCGCGGCCTGTCGTCGGCCGCATCGGCAGCCAACGCGGCGATCGACCACGTGCGTGACTGGGTGCTCGGCACGAACGGCAAGTGGGTCACGATGGGCATCCCGTCGGACGGCTCGTACGGCATCCCCGAGGACATCATCTACGGCGTGCCGGTCACCTGCGAAAACGGCGAGTACAAGCGCGTCGAAGGCCTCGAAATCGACGCGTTCTCGCGCGAGAAGATGGACGGCACGCTGGCCGAGCTGCTCGAAGAGCGCGATGGCGTCGCCCACCTGCTGAAGAACTAAGCATCATGCATCATGCCGGGCGGCCTTTCGGGACGCCCGGTTTCGGCATGGGCCGGCGCGCTGCCGGCCCATGCCGACCGATCCGATCCGCGCACGTTTTGTCGCCCCCGCGCCCGCCGCGCACCAGCCCAGAACCTGCCCGAATCCGATTTTCTCCACGTTGCACGCTCCCCTGACGTCGAAGAGATGGCCGCGCTCACTCCTGCACAAGTGCTGTACGACGGGGCGTCCCCGCCCGCGATCCTGCCCTGCTGCGATCACTACGCGGGCAGCGAGAAGCTGATGCGCAAGTCGCTCGCGCTGCAGGCGGAGCTGGGCCCCGTGTTCGACCTCACGCTCGACTGCGAGGACGGCGCGGCCGTCGGCCAGGAAGCCGCGCACGCAGCGCTCGTCGCCGATCTGCTCGGCAGCGCCGAGAACCGCTTCGGCCGCGTCGGCGTCCGCATCCACGACTTTTCCCATCCGCACTGGCGCGACGACGTGCGCATCGTGCTGCGCGCGCCGCGCGCACCCGCCTATCTCACGCTGCCGAAGGTCGCGAGCGCCGCCGATGCAGCCGAAATGACCGCGTTCATCGAAGGCACGCGCCGCGAGCTCGGCATCGCGCAGCCGATCCCGGTCGACGTGCTGATCGAGACGCATGGCGCGCTCGCGCAGGCAGCCGCCCTCGCCGCGCTGCCGACGGTCGGCACGCTGAGCTTCGGGCTGATGGATTTCGTCTCCGCGCACCACGGCGCGATTCCCGATTCCGCGATGCGCTCGCCCGGCCAGTTCGACCACCCGCTCGTGCGCCGCGCGAAGCTGGAAATCGCCGCGGCCTGTCATGCGCACGGCAAGACGCCGTCGCACAACGTGACGACCGAGGTGCGCGACATGAGCGTCGTCGCAGGCGATGCGCGCCGCGCGCGCGACGAATTCGCATTCACGCGGATGTGGAGCATCCACCCCGCGCAGATCCGCCCGATCGTCGACGCCTTCGCGCCGCGCGTCGACGAAGTCACGCTGGCCGCCGAGATCCTGCTGGCCGCGCAGGCCGCCGCCTGGGGCCCGACGCGCCACGGTGATACGCTGCACGATCGCGCGAGTTATCGTTATTACTGGTCGGTGCTGCGCCGGGCGCAGGCCACCGGCCAGCCCGTACCGGACGAGGCCGCACCGCTGTTCGGCCCGCCCGCCGCGGGCGTCGCGCCGTGAGCGTGCGCGGCCCGTCGAGACACGCGTTTCATGCATTCGACGTTTCGCCGACCGGACAGACGTTTGCGAAACGACAAAAAACGTAACGGAGCCCGAAAACCTGATATGTACGCGGCCAAATAGGTGAAAATAGCGGCCGCTGCGCGCTTTCGGGGCGCGTGCAGTTTCAAACCGGCCGGCAGTTTCGATTGCCGGCCCTTGTCAACTGATTATCGAAAGGTTCTGACTCCATGAAGAAACTCCTGATCGCTACCGCCATCGGCGCCTTGTCCGCCACGATGCTGGTGTCGGCTCCGAGCGCGTTTGCCCAGGGTACGGCCACCACCGCGAAGAAGGCCACGGCCAAGCGCCCGGCGCCGGCCAAGCGCATCATCCCGCGCAGCAAGAAGGCGCAGGCACGCGCGGCCGCCAAGGTCGATCCGGTACCGGACGGCGCGGTCAAGTGGTCCTGTAAGGAAGGCCTGTCGTTCGACCTCGCCGGCGACATGAAGCGCGACCAGGTCGTCACGGTTCACTGGGCGAAGAAGAACTACAAGCTGCCGCGTCAGGCCACGACGACGGGCGCCGACACGTTCTACGATCCGGCCGCAGGCTTCAAGCTGATCGTGATCCCGACCAAGGCGATGCTGTTCACCGACGCGAACGGCGGCGAGCGTCTCGCCGACGAGTGCGTGACGCCGGAAATGGCGCAAGGCGCCGCAGCGCCGACGCAGTCGAACGAGCTGAAGCCGGCCACGAACTAAGCGCGCGCGTTTTTCCGCTCCCGGCCCCTCGATGTCCGCCCCGGTCTCCAACGTCCGCCCTGCTCCGGATACGGTACTCGTCGACATCGTCGACTACGTGCTGAACACCGGCATCGACAGCGCGCTCGCGCTGGAGACGGCGCGTCATTGCCTGATCGACACGCTCGGATGCGGACTCGAGGCGCTGTCCTGCCCTGCCTGCACCAAGCTGCTCGGCCCCGTCGTGCCCGGCACGATCGTGCCGAACGGCGCGAAGGTGCCCGGCACGTCCTTCCAGCTCGATCCCGTCCAGGCCGCGTTCGGCATCGGCGCGATGATCCGCTGGCTGGACTTCAACGACACCTGGCTCGCCGCCGAATGGGGTCATCCGTCCGACAACCTCGGCGGGATCCTGGCGACGGCCGACTGGCTCTCCCGCACGGCCCGCGCGGCCGGCCGGAAGCCGCTCGCGATGCGCGACGTGCTGATCGCGATGATCCAGGCCCACGAGATCCAGGGCTGCCTCGCCCTCGAGAATGCGTTCAATGCCGTCGGGCTCGACCACGTGCTGCTCGTGAAGGTCGCGTCGACGGCCGTCGTCGGGCGCCTGCTCGGGCTCACGCGCGACGAGCTGATCAACGCTGTGTCCAACGCGTTCGTCGACGGCCAAGCGCTGCGAACCTACCGCCATGCGCCGAACACCGGTTCGCGCAAATCCTGGGCGGCCGGCGACGCGACGTCCCGTGCGGTGCGCCTCGCGCTGATCGCGAAGACGGGTGAAATGGGCTATCCGTCGGCGCTCACCGCCAAAACCTGGGGCTTCTACGACGTGCTGTTCGACGGCAGGCCGTTCCGCTTCCAGCGCCCGTACGGCACGTACGTGATGGAAAACGTGCTGTTCAAGATCGCGTTCCCCGCCGAATTCCATGCGCAGACGGCCGCCGAGGCCGCGCTGCAGCTGCATGCGCAGCTCGCCGCGACGGGCCGCACGACTGACGACATCGGCCGGATCACGATCCGCACGCATGCAGCGGCGATCCGCATCATCGACAAGCAGGGCCCGCTCGCCAATCCGGCCGACCGCGACCACTGCATCCAGTACATGGTCGCCGTGCCGTTGCTGTTCGGCCGCCTGACCGCGGCCGACTACGAAGACGCGGCCGCCGCGGACCCGCGCATCGACGCGCTGCGCGCGAAAACCGTGTGCGTCGAGGATCCGCAGTTCACGAAGGATTACCACGATCCGGACAAGCGATCGATCGCGAATGCGCTGACGATCGAGTTCAAGGACGGATCGAAGCTTGCCGAAGTGGCGGTCGAGTATCCGCTCGGCCATCGGCGGCGCCGGGCCGAAGGCGTCCCGCTGCTGGTCGATAAATTCCGGACCAACCTTGCGCGCCGCTTCCCGGCCAAGCAGCAACAAGCGATTCTCGACGTGTCGCTGGACCAGGCAAAGCTCGAAGCGATGCCGGTCGATGAGTACGTCGACTTGTACGTGATATAGCCGTCATTTACAGGACTCTTTGTTTCCTAGCCTTAAACCCAGGAAAATCACCATGGCCCACAATCTCCACAAGACCCTCAAGGAATTCGACAGCGGTTCCGGCAAAGGCAAGTTCTACTCGCTGCCGCAGCTCGGCAAGGAACTGAAGACGAAGATCGAACGCCTGCCGGTGTCGATCCGCATCGTGCTCGAGTCCGTGCTGCGCAACTACGACGGCAAGAAGATCACCGAAGAGCACATCGAGCAGCTCGCGAACTGGAAGCCGACCGCGAAGCGCGTCGACGAGATTCCGTTCGTCGTGTCGCGCGTCGTGCTGCAGGATTTCACGGGCGTGCCGCTGCTCGCCGACATCGCGGCCATGCGCGGCGTCGCCGAGCGCACGGGCAAGAACCCGAAGAAGATCGAGCCGCTGGTGCCGGTCGATCTCGTCGTCGACCACTCGGTCCAGATCGACTACTTCCGCCAGAAAGACGCGCTCGACCTGAACATGAAGCTGGAATTCCAGCGCAACAACGAGCGCTACCAGTTCATGAAGTGGGGCATGCAGGCGTTCGACACGTTCAAGGTCGTGCCGCCGGGCGTGGGCATCGTCCACCAGGTGAACCTCGAGTATCTGGCGCGCGGCGTCCACAAGAAGACGGACGGCGCCGACACCGTGTACTACCCGGACACCCTCGTCGGCACGGACAGCCACACGACGATGATCAACGGCATCGGCGTGGTCGGCTGGGGCGTGGGCGGCATCGAGGCGGAAGCCGGCATGCTCGGCCAGCCGGTGTACTTCCTGACGCCGGACGTCGTCGGCGTCGAGCTGAAGGGCAAGCTGCGCGAAGGCGTGACGGCCACCGACCTGGTGCTGACGATCACCGAAATGCTGCGCAAGGAGAAGGTCGTCGGCAAGTTCGTCGAATTCTTCGGCGAAGGCACGCGCTCGCTGTCGCTGCCGGACCGCGCGACGATCGGCAACATGGCGCCCGAATACGGCGCGACGATGGGCTTCTTCCCGGTCGACGAAAAGACGATCGACTACTTCGAAGGCACGGGCCGCACGAAGGCCGAAATCGCCGCGTTCGAAAACTACTTCAAGGCGCAGAACCTGTTCGGCATCCCGAACGCCGGCGACATCGACTACACGAAGGTCGTGACGCTGGATCTGACGACGGTCGCTCCGTCGCTGGCCGGCCCGAAGCGCCCGCAGGACCGCATCGAGATCGGCCACGTCAAGTCGACGTTCACCGACCTGTTCTCGAAGCCGGTCGCGGAAAACGGCTTCGCGAAGAAGGCGGACGACCTGGGCACGCAGTACACGACGAGCAACGGCGTCGACGTGAAGAACGGCGACATCCTGATCGCCGCGATCACGTCGTGCACGAACACGTCGAACCCGAGCGTGCTGCTGGCCGCCGGCCTGCTCGCGAAGAAGGCGGTCGAGGCCGGCCTCACGGTCGATCCGAAGATCAAGACCTCGCTCGCGCCGGGATCGCGCATCGTCACCGAGTATCTGACGAAGACGGGCCTGCTGCCCTACCTGTCGAAGCTCGGTTTCGAAGTCGCGGCGTACGGCTGCACGACCTGTATCGGCAACGCGGGCGACCTGACGCCGGAACTGAACGAAGCGATCACGAAGAACGACATCGTCGCGGCGGCCGTGCTGTCCGGCAACCGTAACTTCGAAGCGCGTATCCACCCGAACATCCGCGCGAACTTCCTCGCGTCGCCGCCGCTCGTCGTCGCGTACGCGATCGCCGGCAACATCACGCGCGACCTGATGACCGAGCCGGTCGGCAAGGGCAAGGGCGGCCGCGACATCTACCTCGGCGACATCTGGCCGACGAGCGAAGAAATCCACGCACTGCTCAAGTTCGCGCTCGATCCGAAGAAGTTCGAGGACAACTACTCGAAGCTGACCAAGAAGGGTGACCTCTGGAGCAAGATCGAGGGCGAGACGGGCGAGGTCTACGACTGGCCGAAGTCGACCTACATCGCCGAGCCGCCGTTCTTCGGCAACGACTTCTCGATGGAACCGGCTGCGTCGATCCCGACCGTCAAGGGCGCGCGCGCACTGGGCATCTTCGGTGATTCGGTCACGACCGACCACATCAGCCCGGCAGGCTCGATCAAGGAAGACTCGCCGGCAGGCAAGTGGCTGAAGGAAAACGGCGTGCAGAAGGCCGACTTCAACAGCTACGGCTCGCGCCGCGGCAACCACGACGTGATGATGCGCGGCACGTTCGCGAACGTCCGGATCAAGAACCTGATGATCCCGGCGAAGGCGGACGGCACGCGCGTCGAAGGCGGCCTGACGATCCACCAGCCGAGCGGCGAACAGCAGTCGATCTACGATGCAGCGATGCAGTACGTCGCCGCCGGCACGCCGACCGTCGTGTTCGCGGGCGAAGAGTACGGCACGGGTTCGTCGCGCGACTGGGCCGCGAAGGGCACGCAACTGCTCGGCGTGAAGGCCGTGATCGCTCGCAGCTTCGAGCGCATCCACCGCTCGAACCTGGTCGGCATGGGCGTGCTGCCGCTGCAGTTCAAGGGCGCGGACAGCGTGCAGTCGCTCGGCATCACCGGCGAAGAGACGTACGACATCGAAGGCCTCGGCGACGACTTCAAGCCGCAGCAGGACGTCACGCTCGTGATTCACCGCAAGAACGGCGAAACGCAGCGCGTGCCGGTGCTGCTGCGTATCGATACGCCGATCGAAGTCGACTACTACAAGCACGGCGGGATCCTGCCGTTCGTGCTGCGCTCGCTGCTCGCCGCGTAAGCGCCCTGCTTTTGCAGGTGCCGCAGCCGCCTCGCGGGCGGTTGCGGCCGATTTGGATGCCCGACCTCGTGTCGGGCTTTTTTTCGCCTGCCGCTCGGTTGGCGCGCGGCGTAGCGCCGACCGCGCGGCAGCGCCCTGCTTTCGCGGGATGCCACCGGCCGGCATCCGGCTCGCGCGTCACGCCGCCTTGCTGCTTCGCACCTTCGCGCCCGCGGAGGAACCCGCCCGCGCGTTCTTCTTCAGATGCGTGCGGTTGTATTCGATCGCCTCGCGCACGAGGTTTTTCAACGCCCGCTTGTCGAGCTTATCGCCTTCGAAGAAATCGATCGCGCGCCGCGCATTGCCTTCGAGACCGTCGTTGAACAACTGGTCGGGATCGGGCAATTTCGCGCCGTGCATGAACGTCAGCTTCACCTTGCCCTTGTGCGCGTTCGCGACCGCGATCATCCCGTCGCACGACCACACGGGGCTGCCCATCCACTTCCATTCCTCGACGATGCTGTCGTCCGCCGCGAGAATCGTCTGGCGGAGCTCGGCGAAGGTCTTGCCGCGCCAGTCGGCGATGCCGGCGATCAGCGCATCGATGCGCTCGGATGGCGTGAGGTCCGTTGCACTCATGCGTGAGCCTCCATTTGCGAGTCAGGACGCGACAGCACCTGTTCGAGCGACTCGAAGAACCGTACCCAGCCATACTGCGCGCCGCGGTACGCCTGCTCCTGATCGGCGCGGAAGCCGACCTGTTCCATGCGCAGGTGCGTGCCGGCCGGCGTCGGCGTGAGCGTCCACGTGACGACGCTTTCGAGGCCGTGGGCCGCCCACGTATAGGACAGCGTACGGTGCGGCTCGATCGCGAGGACCGTGCAGTCGACCGAGCCCCAGTCCGCGCGAAAGGTGAACGCGCGGCCCGCGACGGGCTCGAAATCGCTCGTCATCAGCCACGCCTCGATCAGGTGCGGTTGCGTGAGCGCGCGCCAGATCTTCTCCGGCGGATGCTGCAGCTCCCGGTCGACGACGACGGAGCGCGTTTCGGTAGAGGCTTGGTTCATGACTGATCCATCCTTTTGAGCAGATCTTCGAGGGCATCGAACCGGCTCTGCCAGAAGCCTGCCATCTGGCTCGTCCAGTCGATCAACGGGGCCAGCGCCTGCGGCTGCGCGCTGTAGTGCGTCTGCCGGCCTTCGTGACGGTCGTTCACGAGCCCGGCCTGCTTCAGTACGCCCAGATGCTTCGATACCGCCGGCTGCGACACACCCGCATGGGTCGTCAGCGCGGCAACCGTCAGTTCGCCCTCCGCGCAGAGCCGCTCGAAAAGCGCACGGCGCGTGGGGTCGGCGAGTGTCCGGAAAAGCGTGTCCTGAGCGTTTTGCATAGTGTCCAAAATCCATAACCAACTGGTTATGGATGGAAGGATAGCGGCCAGGCAGCGAGTGTCAAGGAGGAATTTTGCTGACGTCCACGATCGTGGCGACTGGGCCTGTGGCAAGGAAGATTGCGAGAAGTCTCCACACTACGCAGCCGGAATCCAGTCCTTTCTATTTCTTATTCAATCGTCGCGTACAGTCCGGCGCCACGCATCAAGCGCTCTCATGTTCGGGCTTCCATGCGTTGCAGTTGTCGGAAAAAGTCATCTTCCACCAGGTTACGCCTTAAAAACGAGCCGCCGAGTTGTATCAGAAACAGCAAGACGAACCCGCCTATACAGGCCCAAAACCAGCCTTGAGATGCGTTGAGGGCATGCAACGCAATCATCATCACGAGCAGGCAGCAACTCCCGCCCACGGTGACAGACAAGCTCAGCAGACGCGCATAGGCTGCATCGACGCGAGGCACAGGAACGAACTCGGTTCCAACCAGGTTCAGCCGCACCTTTTGGGCGCTAACTGAAGCAATCAGTTGCGCGCCCTGGCCATGCGCGACCATCTGCGCCGCGAGCGCCTGAAGCAAGAGCGCATTTACCGGCCCCGGTTTGCCGATCGCGCGATCGACGTCGTGCACCGGCAGCTCCGGGCTTACGTCCTTGATGGCGCCCAGCGTTGCATGACGGCCCTGGGACGGTAGATCACTCATCCATGCGTGCCGGATTCTCCGGCGTGGCGTCTGCTCCGAGGACAGCAGCGTCTCCAGCCCGTCCACCACGGAATCGGATGGCATCGCGATCGGGCGGAATAATCGCGCCTGCGGCAAGACCGTTGCCTTGAGGCTCGCGGCTACACGCGGCGACGTAAGCAACATCGCCACAGCGGCCTCGGACCAGACCGGCTCGATGCGCTCCGCATGCAGTTGGCAGGCCAGCAACAGCCGGAAATCGGACGTCCAGCCCTTGTCGAACCACGTGTCGATATTCGCCTCGTTCGCATCGAACGGCACCCACAAGAACTGCACGAGATTGGGTAGATTCAGTTTTTTCCAGACCGCTCGCAGTTCGGCCAGATCGTCCTTGTTGGCGGATTGCAGGATCACGTCGATCGCATGACCCGACGCATCATGACGCACGAGGCTGGCCGAGAACCGGCTCGTCAGTTGCTCCAGTACCACCGCAAGCCGCGATACGCCTGCCGAGCCTTCCGTTTGCGGCAAAGGCAGGATCTTGCCGGGGTTGATCGGCGCGCTGCCCTCCAGGCCAAGCAGACGTTCGCCAACTCGGGCTCGGCCGTCAACGCGATGCTATCAACGATCATCACATGAGCTTGTGCCCATTGCCGCCATGCAGCCCGCTCGGCGCGGCACAGGAAATTCCACCAATCAACCCGCTCGATCCAATCCTCGTAGCCGGAATAGATCGCCGAGCATACGCCGCCCGATATCAGCAGCGGCAACAGGAACGCGCGCACGAAGAATAGTTCGGACATCACCGGTTTACCCTGCTCCCAGTTGAATACCGTGATGAGTATGCCGGCGGTCTGTATGACGACTACGGCAAGCACACACCACCAGATCGAGGGCGGCTTGCCGTACTGATACTCAGCGACACCTGGGAGGGCCCATGTTCTGCTCATACGATTTTCATCCCCGTGCTGCTGGCGATCACCTGGCTGCCGCACCGCGTTCGGCACATATGCACAGCCCATTTCCGGCCGCCTTCGCTGTAGCCCTCGGCACATTCAACGATCGCGTTGTCACCGTGCTCCGGACACGAGACGATGTCATGCAACAACGCGACCTTGCGGCCGTCGAGGTCGAACGTCGATGAAGCGGTCTTTACGATGCCGCCGTGTGTCGTCGCATCGCCTATGCATATTGGGTTCTTCATGATGATGTAGTACGTGTACGGTGATATGAATTGAGCGTCTCATTGAAGCATCAGGGGCATATTTTTCATCGGCGTTTGCACTTCACTGAGGTATCAACGGCGCATCCGGGTTGGTTGGTTTGATCGATGTGTCGCAGGTGATTCGGTCCTGGCCGGAGGGTGTGCGAAGATTGGACGGCATCTTCGCATCAAACTCGATGCGCTTATGCATAGAATTAGAAATGAGCGGATAGCGATCAGTGTCCAACACGTCCACCGTCTCGCTGATTTTTTTTGAAACAAAAATACTATCTCGCGTAACTGCGAATGCATATTTCTTCGAATCCTCAAACGGGTTGAAGCTATGATCCGCGTAGACCTTCGTGGCGAAAGTTTTCCCACCATTTAGCGAGTACCAAAACGGTACCGCACAACCTTTTTCGCCATTCCCACAAACCATTTCATTCGGGTAGGCCAAAGGCAACACAATATTCTGACCGCTCGGATCGGCATTAATGATGCGGCCCTGGAAATTTTCAAACATGCCTCGCCCTAAAAATTTTCGAATCCCAGCGCGGGTGTCGTTGTAGTACGATTCCCCATGATGACAGTCCCGGTAACGTTCCAACGTTACAAAGCGATGATCGTCAATCCGATAGATCACTTGTGGCGGCGAGTCATACGGCAACTCCTTGAGCGCTGAGCTCATGAAATCACCAAGCCCGAAGGCCGGACGGCGCGGAGTCTGCGCGGTGCACCCTTGCATCAGGGCAATCAGCGCAATTATGGTCATGACGTTTTTCATCGGCGTTTGCACTTCACTGAGGTATCAACGGCGCATCCGGGTTGGTTGGTTTGATCGATGTGTCACAGGTGATTCGGTCCTGGCCGGAGGGTGTGCGAAGCTTTGAGAAAACACTAGGCCGCTTTGATGCAGCGAAACTCCCGCCCCGGACGCCAGGAGGATAGGGTTTGCTTAAATCAATGCCTGGCACCATCGGATATTCGACAACGTAGGCGTCATTGTCTGCCGATCTATTGGAGACATAGAGTCGGTCGCCGGTTACAAAGACCGAATAGTCCCGCGAATCCTCGAACGGATCAAAGCTGTGTTTCATATAAACCATTGCGGAAAAGTTCCTCCCACCGTCCGTCGAATACAACAATCCAACGTCAACTCCATGATCTGATGTTCCAAGATGCGGTGGCGCACCGGACGGAAATGCCAAATTTTTCCCGGTCATATCGGCATTAATGAGTCTACCTTGGTAATCTTCGATACTAGCCCTACCCAGGCCCGTTTTTATACCAATGCGCATATCGTTGTAATAGGCTTGACCATAATTGCAGTCTCGATAGTTCTCGAGCGTAACAAAGCGATGATCATCGATCCTATAAATTATCTGAGTCGGCGAATCATAGGGAAGTGCATTTACACGCAAAAAATTACCCAATGAGAATATCTGCCTTTGCTGTGCCGCACATCCCTGCATCAGGGCTACCAGTACAACGATAACAATCGAGCACTTCATCACGCTCCTCCTTTCCACTGCTGCTGCCGCAATTGTTCAGCTTCGGCCTTGCTTTGTTCCTCGGCCACCGTGTCCCAATCGATATAGGCAGGTTTAACAATGCTTTGGGGAGCGCCAAGCTCGAAATAATCGTCATAGCCCTGCGTCCAGTCGGCAGACTTCATCAGGAGGGTCCAGAACGCCGGCTTCTCATATGCATCACAAAAGCCGATTGGGAGATCGTAGGCCACCACTCGGCGCATGAACGCCTGATGCTGCGGCAACGTGCTGTGATTAGTCGGCTCGGCGAGATAGGTATCGAGTCGGTGCAGCATTTCGTCTTGGGTCTCAAGTCGATTTGCGCGTTTGGACCTGTAAATATCCTCGGTAGTAACGGTACGTGCGGGCTGAAAAATCGAGCGCATGTACCGGTAGTCGGGATCAGCGTATTGGCCCTGGTTCGGATCGATTGGATTCTTGACCCACTTACCCATCTCTGGTGCGGTCAGCCGAGATAAATCGAAGTATTTCATTTCCTCTTCCGTGACCGGATTCGGCACCTGCTCGGCATTGATCGTCACCGTTTTATCGGGATGCGGTACCGCCCATAGCTTCACGAGGGGCGTAAAGATATTCCGGTTGCCGTTCCAGAAATCGGTAGACTTTGCTCCAGGTACAAGTTTGTCTTCGGGAGTCGGTGGCAGCGTGCCGAATCTCTTTGCACCAGGCGCATCGCCCACCGGCGTACCGCGCGCCAGCATGCGCTGCTTCACGATGTCATCCAACTCTTTAAGCAATTCGTCATCCACGCCCTGCCAGCCGATGCTTTGCAGCGGCACCGCGCCCATTACTCGATCATGCGGCGTGAAGTACACGTACAGCCGGCCATGATTGTCGCGCTCATGCAGGCCGGACTTGCGCTGGTTGTCAGGCCGCCAGAAATCCATGTCTTCGGACGCGCCGCACTGAAGCTGTTTCAATTCCGTCTCAGTGAAAACACGCTTGTCCTGCTTGATCCGGCTTGCGATATTCCTGAACGTGTTGACGCGTGCCTCCGGTGTGGGACGCTCCGCACCGCAGGCCAGCGCGTCCGTGATCTTGTCATCCAGGGCATAAGGCGAATTCATCACGAACACGGCATCGGGCGCGCGCGTCTTGCATAAGGCGGTCGCCGCCAGCGCGATCATCGTCCCTTGGCTATGCGACATCACTGACACCGTATCGCGCGGGCACTCGTTTCGAATCCGATCGATCAGGTCGGCCAGCCGTTGAGCCGCGTGCGCGTAGTACGTGCGCGGAGGGGCGTCCTGCAATTGGCGATCAGCCTCCGTATTCAACGACTCCATGTCGAACCTGAACACATGACGCTTGAATCCCTCGCAACTCCACAACTGCGGCAGGTTGTTGGTGCCATTCTGGAAAGGGCCGCCGCCCCAATACCACGGACCGTTCTCGTTCGTGCACGCTGGCGCCCAGATATCGAAGCCGCGCGGATTGCGCATCGGGATGCGCCAGTTGCGCTCGGTCCCAGGAGCTGCGCTGTAGCCCCAATAGAAGCGGATCACGGGAGAATGGCCGCTCCACTCTGGATCAAGCTGGCGAGCGATCGGCATATCAGTTTTCTTATCGTAGGTAATGTATCTGTTCTCTCTGAGCTTCCAACCGTCAGCACGATTCAAGCGCACATTTAGTCCTTCACACAACGCCTTTTCAGCCGCGTCATACCACTCCCCCGTAGAATTCACACCATGCACAAAGATGATGACGCCGGGCATATGAGGCGGAATTCGACACTCTGCCCGCACCTGAAAACTGCTCGGCGTGTGATAAGACTCCCAATACGGTTGCCCAAGATGATCGCGCTTCATCGGCACGATGCGCGTTGCAGTGTCATGTTGATAGAGCTGCGCCGCATCGTCATCGTCGCCCGTACCATCTGACTGGTTTGACTGGTCGGTCATGAATCAGGCTTCCTTATTGTTCTGAAGCAGCAGCTTGAGCCCTCGCGCAACGTCCTGCCGGCTCAACGAAGTCTCTCCCTTGCCGTTGGTGACCCCCTCGATAATCTGCCCGCTAGCCAACTGAGTCTTGTACGGCCGGTTCACAATTGGTCGGCCGGTGATGTCGTCGCTGAGAATGAAGCGCTCATCGTTCGCGATATCGGTCTGGCTGAATTTCGGCAGTGGCAGCGACAGCGCACCCGGTCCTTCCTTCTGGATTTCGATGATCTTGAGGATCAGGCAACCAGCCCCGCCAATCTCGACGTTATCGCCGTGTACCTTGATGTAAGCCGTGCCGCCGCCGCCGAGCACGACCCCGTTAGCGGCATTGACCGTTGTAGTACCGTCGGCACTGGTGATTCGCATGTCTTTCTGCGCCACCATCTCCATTGCATCCGACTGCGCCTGGATTTGAACTCTCCCGCGCGCGGCATAGAGCTTGATGCCGAACTTGTGCGCAAACAGCGACAGCACCTCGCCTGCCGCAATAGCAACATTCCGAAGCGCATTCACGTTGAATCGCGCCGACGTACCGACGCTCACGTCCTTGCCCGCCGACACCATCACCCGATCCGGCGTCGCCAGGCCAATGCCGTTCGGTGCGGACAACGCGATCACGGCCGTCTTCAGACTAGCGAGTTCGTCCTTCAGCCACGCGTTCTCGGCCTTCAGGTCCGCGATCTCCGCATGCGCGACGGCTGCGGCGTTGGTCAATCCCTGAGCCTGTGCCTGCGTCAATGCAAACTGGTTCGTCATCGGCCGCGTGTCGGACGACTGTCCGATCGCCTTCTCCTGCCTGTCGGACGACACCAGCAGGCCGCCACCCGCACGGACGTGCCCCCGCTCGTCGGTACGCAGTTCGAAGCCCTCGCCGCGCAGTCGCTGGTCCCGGTCCACCGTATAGCCGAGATTGAGCTGCGTCTTGCCGTGCTCTGTCGCGACCTTGATGTGTTCCTGGCCCTCCCGGTCATCCAACTCGACGGTGTTGTTCGAGCGCGTGCGGATCGTATTGCGCGTGCCCCAGGGGACACCTGCGACGATCGGATCCGTGTGTTGGGCGGTGTGCAGCACATGGCTGATGAACGGCAGATCCACGCAGCCCCACAGGAAGCTCACGCCGACCACCGTCCCTTCGACAAGGCCGAAGTGAAATCCGGTCTGGTTCGGCCCCGCGAACGGCTTTGCCAGCCGCATTGGACAGCTTTGCAGACCGGGCGCCCGCGTGTCTCGATCCAGATGGAGATCCACGATGTATTCGCCCTGACCATCCAGATAAGGATCCCTCCAGCCTCCCGACGAAGCGATCGTCCCGGTTATGACACCGTCGATCCGCGGCCACGTTTCTTCCATCAGCGGCATTCGATACTGGCGATCGGACGGAATCGCGTCGAATTTCATGTGATACGCACTCTTCCGGCTCGCGCCGCACGTCGCCCGCACTACAAGTAGGCCATGCTTCGCATCAGACAGCGTCCAGTTGGACAGTTTCAGCACCGAACCGGGCGTGAGGTCCAGCATGTCGCACTCGCCGCGATATGCGACCTGTCCGGTCAGCGCTGCTTCGCGACGCAATTGCGCTTCCTCCTTCGCCTCGTCCTCGCTCTGATTCGGCATCCCCCAGGTATACGCTTCACCATACGTGGTGCGGTCGTCGCGGATCGGGCTGACAGCCTCGATCGGATTCGAGATCGCCGTTTCGGTATTGAAAGTGCGCACGATGTAGGTTGCCGGCAACGTCGTCGCGCGCATTTCGAGCGCGCTGACCGATTCGACACCTCCCGCCTCCAGGCCGCTGTACGGCCGGTACGCAACTGTTAGACGCTCGGGATCGCGGCGGTAGTGCGCATAGTCGTCGCCGAAGCGCACCTGCTCGCAATGCTTGCCTTCCTCGCACACGAACCAGATGCCAGAGCGTCTGCACAAGCGCGTAATGAACGCCAGGTCGTCCTCACCCCATTGCATCACGAAGCTGCGCTTGCGATAGGTACGATGCAACTGGAATTCAAAGCGCGCGAAGATCTGATTGAACTCATGCTCCCGCAGAATCTGCTCGATGATCTCGGGAATGGTTTTGTCCAAGAAGAACCGGCATTTGGGCGCATTGCGCAACAGCGCCAGACGCGATTCCAGCACAATCTCGTACAACGACTGGTCGCGGTTGGTCGCCTTGAGTGCGAAGCCCGTCACCACGCCTTGCACGCGGCGTGCGCTTTCAGGCTGGCTCCACCGATCACGCGGCGGCGGCTGAATCACAAACGCTCCGATTCGGTTCAGGAATTCAGTGCGTGACAGGTCATGGCGAGGGTGCGTGAACTGGATCGTGTACTTCGTCGGCTCTCCGATTCCGCGTGCCCCATCGAACTCATAGACGTCCGCTAGCGCGGCGGCAGGCATGCCCTTGAGATCAAGGCTATAGAACTGATGGATGTTGATACCCGCACGTGCGGGCGTGTCGAAATTGGCCGTGCTCGGGGTCAATCAATCCTCCGAAAACGTTTGCGGAATAGGCCGCGCGACTTTAACCGAGCAAGGGACAAAGCCGCCATAGGACGAATATGAAATTGGTAAGAACCGGGATTTGAAGCCGAATCCATTTACGCGTTCCGATGGAACAAAAATGGATTTCGTGTTTTTCCGATACCGATTCTCTCGGTCGCAACCCCCGGCTGACTCATAGCCGTTCGCCCCGCGACATGTCCGAGCCCCCCGAAGGTCGAGTCCAAATGAAGCAACGGCGGAAATCGGACGTAGGTGAGCGCTACCGATTTCATTGCGACCGTACCCGCCCGGCCACGTAACGGCAGCTTCGTTCCCTCCCGAACAGCAAGGGGTTCCATCCATTACATTCGAATATTTCCTCTAATCCGCAATTGCGGCTCGCGATCCGAAAGCAGCCTGCAAGACTGGCCGCCGCGCTGTTCCACAGTTCGGGAAACGTTCGGGTTCGGCTGGCCCCATTTTTGTGCCTGCGCGAAGCGGTTCCTGACGAGTCGCTTCCAATGACCACATAGTGCGATACGGCGTGCCGCCATTGACACGCAAACGCCATGCATCCACGTCGCGCTCTCGTCCACGACCACGCACATTCCGGCGCTGCAACGAACGACTGGTGCGTGTGAGCGACGCGCGTTGCCGCGCCGTCGTGCCGCGAACCGGTTCCGCCCACCGGGCCCGTCATTGCCCGCGTGAACGGCGCTGCGCGCGCAGTCATGCGCCCCGTTGTCAGAACTGACAGCTATGGAAAATGGCAGCTACCCGAACGGCACCGACGCCCTACGCTCGTCACCGCTCGCGGCCCCACAAGGGCCGGGGTTCCAGTAACGTCGCCTCTCCTAAAAAGGACTCCCGATGAAAAGGAACGCCTGGTTTGCCCTTCCCCTTCCGTCGCCCCGCCGCCTCGCGTGCGTGGCACCGCTCGTGTTCGCCGCCGCAGCGGCGCACGCGATGACGGATTGGGTCGATACTCATACGAAGGCCTTTCTGACCGGCCCGCAGTTGATGGCGCGCAGTGCGGCGCCGTCGCGCGAACTGGCAGCCGGTGAAACGACCAATGTCGTCGTCAGCCTGAAGCTGCGCAACGCCGCCCAGCTCAAGCAACTGGCGCGCGACGTGAACCGGCCCGGCAGCGCGCATTACCGCCAGTACCTGACGCACGAGCAGTTCCTCGCGAACTACGCGCCGACCGACGCGCAGGTGAAGTCGGTCGTCGATTATCTGCACAAGAGCGGCTTCACGAACGTCGAGGTCGCGCCGAACCGGCTGCTGATCTCGGCCAGCGGCACGGCCGGCACGGTGAAGGCCGCGTTCAACACGTCGCTCGTGCACTTCGACTACGCGGGCCGCTCGGGCTTCGCCAACACGTCGGCCGCGCAAGTGCCGCGTGCGCTCGGCGACGTCGTCGGCTCGGTGCTCGGGCTGCAAAGTGTCGCGCGGGCGCGGCCGATGCTGCGCATCGGCAACGTGGCGAAGCCGCAGGCGCTCGCGGCCGGCACGGCGACAGGCCACTATCCGAAGGAATTCCCGGGCCTCTACAACGCGACCGGCGTGCCAACCGCCGCCGGCGTGACCGTCGGCATCATCACGATCGGCGGCGTATCGCAGACGCTGCAGGACCTGAAGCAGTTCACGTCGAGCAACGGCTACGGCACGGTCACGACGCAGACCGTCAAGACCAACGGCACGGGCGGCAGCTACAGCGACGACCAGGACGGCCAGGGCGAATGGGATCTCGACAGCCAGTCGATCGTCGGCTCGGCCGGCGGCCAGGTCGGCAAGCTGGTGTTCTACATGGCGGACCTGAACGCCGCCGGCAACACGGGCCTCACGCAGGCGTTCAACCGCGCGGTGTCGGACGACACCGCGAAAGTGATCAACGTGTCGCTCGGCTGGTGCGAAACCGACGCGAACGCGGACGGCACGATCGACGCCGAAGAGCAGATCTTCACGACGGCAGCCGCGCAGGGCCAGACGTTCTCGGTATCGTCGGGCGACGAAGGCGTGTACGAGTGCAACAACCGCGGCTACCCGGACGGCTCGAACTACACGGTGTCGTGGCCGGCTGCGTCGCCGCACGTGCTCGCGATCGGCGGCACGACGCTCTACACGACGTCGGCCGGCGCGTTCTCGAACGAGACGGTGTGGAACGAAGGACTCGATTCGAACGGCAAGCTGTGGGCGACGGGCGGCGGTGTCAGCACGATCCTGCCCGCGCCGTCGTGGCAGTCGGGCAGCAATCGCCGGTTGCCGGACGTCGCGTTCGATGCCGCGCAAAGCACGGGCGCGTACATCTACAACTACGGCCAGCTGCAGCAGATCGGCGGCACGAGCCTCGCCGCGCCGATCTTCACGGGCTTCTGGGCACGGCTGCTCGCGGCGAACGGCACGGGCCTCGGCTTCCCGGCCGGCAACTTCTATGCGGACATTCCGTCGCATCCGTCGCTCGTGCGCTATGACGTCGTGTCGGGCAACAACGGCTATCAGGGGTACGGCTATACCGCCGGCACCGGCTGGGATCTGACGACCGGCTTCGGCAGCCTGAACATCGCGAACCTCAACCAGCTGATCAAGTCGGGCGGGTTCTGAGCGATGCATGAAAGCCGGCGCGCGGCGAGGGTGTGCCGTGCGCCGGTCGCGACCGTGCCGCGCCCTACTCCGCCGCCGGTTCCTTCACCGGCTCCGACACGACCGGCGCGCCGGCCCGATGCGACGGCGCGAACAGCCGCAGCCCGCTCGCGACGCTCGCCGCGCCCGCGAAACCCGCACCGAGCATCAACGCCAGCGTCGGCCCGTGGCGGCCCGCGATCCCGAACGACAGTGCAACCAGCGCCGCGCCCGTCGCCTGCCCGATCAGCCGCGCGGTCGCGATGATCCCGCTCGCGCCGCCGCTGCGTTCGGGCGGCGCGCTCGACATCAGTGCTTTCAGGTTCGGCGACTGGAAGAAGCCGAAGCCCGCGCCGCACAGCATCATCCGCCAGCCGATGTCGACGACACCCGGCGACACCGGCAGCGCGGCGAGCGACACCATCCCCGCACTCAGCAACGCGAGCCCGATCGCGCCGAGCAGCCCGGGCGGATAACGATCCGACAGCCGCCCCGCGATCGGCGCGGCGAGCGCGACGATCGCCGACCACGGCGTCATCAGAAAACCCGTCTCGACCGCGCTGCGATGCAGGACGGTTTCGAAATAGAACGGCAGCGACACGAACGCGAGCCCCTGCGCGGCGAACGCGCACACGGCCGTCAGCGCGGACAGCGTGAACACGGGCCGGCGGAACAGGTCGACCGGCAGCATCGGCGCCGGATGGCCGGCCTGCCGGCGGATCAGCAGCCAGCCGAACGTGAACGCCACCGCGGCGGCAGTGCACACGACCGAGAGCGGCCCGCGCTGCGCGAATTCGCCGAGCGCGAAGATCAGCGACGCGAACGTGATCACGTTGAACAGCGCAGCCACCGGATCGAATACATGCTTGCCGCGCGCCGTCTGCGGCAGCGAAGGAATCGCCACGGCCAGCGCGAATACGCCGAGCGGCACGTTCACCGCGAACAGCCACGGCCACGCGGCCACCGACAGGATCAGCGACGCGATCGTCGGCCCCACCGCGAACGACACGCCAACGACGAGCGCGTTGAAGCCGACGCCGCGCCCGAGCCGGTGCGCCGGGAACAGGCCGCGGATCAGCGCGACGTTGACGCTCATGATCGCGCTCGCGCCGAAGCCCTGCACGATGCGCGCGGCGGTCAGCATCGGCAGCGTCGATGCGAGCGAACAGCCGAGCGACGCCAGCGTGAACACCGCCAGCCCGGCGACATACACGCGCTTGTGGCCGACGATGTCGCCGAGCGACGCGAACGGCAGCAGCGTCGCGACCATCGCGAGCTGATACGCGTTGATGATCCACACGGAGGCGGCCGGCGACGCATGCAGGTCGGCGGCGATGGCGGGCAGCGCGGTGTTCGCGATCGCGGTGTCGAGCGTCGCGAGCGCGACGGCCAGCAGCACGGCGGACATCGCGCGCCAGTTGACGGCCGGCTCGTGCGCGCCGGCGGGGGAAGCGAATTCGGACAAGATGGGCTCGGCTGACGAGCGACGCGCGGCGTCGCGGATTGAGCGGCGCGGCGGCGGCGTGCCGGACGGCAAGACCGGCGCGCACGTTGCCGCGATCCGTATTGTTGCAGAGCCGCATCAAACCTGCAGGCGGCCGCCGCGTCAGTCAGCGAAACGAAAGCTGGCGAGATGCCGTGCCTTGCGCCCGGCATCGTCGATGCGCACAACGATCGACGATCCGGCGGCTGCCGGGCGGCCGTTCGAGCTCGCGTCCCGCTTCGTCGTGTCGGCGCTGGGGGCCGGCCCGGCCGCGTCTGCCGGCGACATCACGCATCGGCAATGCGCCGATGCGTGGCATGCGCGCGCCGCCGTCGCGCCACCACGTCAGGTCAGGTCACCGCACGCCGCGCATTGCGGCCGCGCAGCCATTCGAGCGCGAGCAGCAGGCTCGTCGAGAAGATGATCAGGATCGTTGCGAGCGCAGCGATCGTCGGGCTGATGTTCTCGCGGATGCCCGTGAACATCTGGCGCGGCAGCGTCGTCTGGTCGGCGCCCGCGAGAAACAGCGTGACGACCACTTCGTCGAACGACGTCGCGAATGCGAACAGCGCGCCCGACATCACGCCCGGCGCGATCACCGGCAGCGTCACGCGGAAGAACGTCGTGACCGGGTTCGCGCCGAGCGACAGGCTCGCGCGCACGAGGTTCTGGTTGAAGCCCTGCAGCGTCGCGGCCACCGTCGTCACGACGAACGGCACGCCAAGCGCCGCGTGCGCGGCGATCAGCCCCGTGTAGGTATTCGCGAGCCCGAGCGGCGCGAAGAACAGATACATGCCGACGCCGACCACGACGACGGGCACGATCATCGGCGACAGCAGCACGGCCATCAGCAGCCCCTTGCCGCGGAAGTCAGCTTTCGTCAGGCCGATGGCCGCGAGCGTGCCGAGCACGGTCGCGACGACAGTCGCCGACGGCGCGACGATGAAGCTGTTCTTCGCGGCCATCCGCCACTCGTCCGATGCGATCAGGTTCTCGTACCAGCGCATCGAGAAACCCGGGATCGGATACACGAGGAACGTGCTCGACGAGAACGACAGCGGCACGATCGCGAGCACCGGCAGGATCAGGTACAGCAGCGTCAGCACGACGAGCACGCGCAGCGCGACGTACCACGCGCGCTCGACGAACGACATGTGCGGCGCGAACAGCGGCCTGGCGAGTTTCATGGTCGGCATCCCCTTCCCGTTTCCCTGTGCCCGGCGCTCAGCCGAGGCTCACGTTGGTGCGCGTGAAGCGCCCGTACACCGCATACAGCACGAGCGTCGCCGCGAGCAGCAGCCCGCCGAGCGCACACGCCATGCCCCAGTTGATCGTCACGTTCGTGAAGTACGCGACGTAGTAGCTGACCATCTGGTCGTTCGGCCCGCCGAGCAGCGCGGGCGTGATGTAGTAGCCGATCGCGAGGATGAACACGAGCAGCGCGCCCGCGCCGACGCCCGGATAAGTCTGCGGCACGTACACGCGCCAGAACGCGGCGAACGGATGGCTGCCGAGCGACACCGCCGCGCGCTGGTAGGTCGGCGGAATCGACTTCATCACGCTGTAGAGCGGCAGGATCATGAACGGCAGCAGGATGTGCGTCATCGAGATGTACACGCCGACGCGGTTGAACAGCAGCGAGAGCGGGTGCGAGATCAGCCCGCTGCCGATCAGCGCCGTATTGATCAGCCCTTCGCTCTGCAGCAGCACGATCCACGCGGCGACGCGCACGAGCACCGACGTCCAGAACGGAATCAGCACGAGGATCATCACGAGGTTGGCGCGCCGCTCCGACAGCGTCGAGATCCAGTATGCGAGCGGATAGCCGAGCAGCAGCGCGAACAGCGTGACGGCCACGCCGATCACGAACGTGCGCCCGAAGATCGCGAGGTAGATCGACTGGTCGGGATCGGCCTGCACGATGTGGCCGAAGCCGTCCTGCTTGTGGTCGAGCGCGGCGAGCAGGTAGAACGGCGACACCTGGCTGCCGTTCTTCGCGATCGCCTGCCAGTACGCGACGTCGCCCCAGCGCGCATCGAGATCGATGAATTTCGCGCGGGTCTGCGCGGGCGTCGGCGCCGCGTCGCCGTCGCCCTTCAGCGGCATCGCGCGCGCCGTCTTCGCGACGAGCGAGCGATAGCCGGGAATCTCGGTGTTCAGGCGCCGTGCGAGCGCGCCCATCGCCTCGCTGTCGGCCACCTTCGTCATGTCGGCCGCGAGCGCGACATACGCGGCGTCCGCCGGCGGCGTCTTGCGGTCCCAGCCCGACAACGCGGCGATCGTGTTCGGCAACGCGGTCGCGATCTCCGGGTTCTGCACCGCGCGCGTGAGCAGCGTGCCGATCGGCACGACGAAAATCAGCAGCAGGAAAATCGCGAGCGGCGCGATCAGCAGCAGCGCCATCGTGCGCTTGCGGGACTCGGCGGCCTTCAGCTCGCGCTTGAGCGCGGCGGTCGACGGCGAGGAAGGCGCGATCGTCATCGTGTTCAATGGTTCTCTCCGGCCGGGCACGTTCCGGCGGAATGCCGCGCGACGCGATCGACGCGTCGCGCGGCCGGTTGCATCACGACACCCGTGAGGATGCCTGACCGCTTACTTCGTTGCCCACGCGGCGAAGCGCTGTTCGAGCTCGTCGCTGTGGTCGGTCCAGAAGCCGATGTCCTCCAGTACCGCGTTCTTGCCGTTGGCCGGCGAGTTCGGCAGGTTCGCGAGCGTCTTCGCGTCGAGCGACTTGATCGCCGCGACGTTCGCCGGGCCATACGCGATGTGCTGCGCATACGCCTGCTGCGGCTTCGGCGTCAGCGTGTACGCGATGTACTGCTCGGCCAGCGCCTTGTTCGGCGAGCCCTTCGGAATCGCCCAGTAGTCGAGGTCGTAGATGCTGCCGTTCCACACGACCTTCAGGTTCTTGCCTTCCTTCTGCGCGGCGTCGATGCGGCCGTTGTACGCGGTCGACATCACGACGTCGCCGGCGACGAGGAACTGCGGCGGCTGCGCACCCGCTTCCCACCACTGGATGTACGGCTTCAGCTCGTCGAGCTTCTTGAACGCGCGATCCTGGCCGGCCTTCGTGCCGAGCACCTTGTAGACGTCCTTCGTCGCGACGCCGTCGGCCATCAGCGCGAATTCGAGGTTGTAGCGCGCACCCTTGCGCATCCCGCGCTTGCCGGGGAATTTCTTCACGTTCCAGAAATCGGCCCAGCCGGTCGGCGCCGACTTCAGCTTGTCCGCGTTGTACGACAGCGCGGTCGACCACACGAAGAAGCCGACGCCGCACACCTGCGGCGCTTCCGGAATCAGGTCGGCTTTCTTCGCGATCTTCGACCAGTCGAGCTTCTCGTACAGCCCTTCGTCGCAGCCGCGGTTCAGGTCGCCCGATTCGACTTCGACCACGTCCCAGTTGACGTGCTTCGCCTCGACCATCGCCTTCACCTTCGCCTGCTCGCCGTTGTATTCGACGGCCGTGACCTTGTTGCCGGTCGCCTTCTCGAACGGCTGGTTGAACGCGGCCTTCTGCGCGTCGCCGTTCGCGCCGCCGAAGTTGACGACCGTGAGCTCGGCAGCGGCGGCCGATGCGCCGAACGCGACCAGGGCCAGCGCGAGCGCCGTGCGACGCGCGGTAAAGCTTGCTCGTTTCATGATGGTTCCTCTCCTCTCGTGGTGGAAGTGGGCTTTGTTGTTGACGACGTGCTGCGGAAAACCGGGTGAGCCATGCTCACGCGAACACGCGCAGGTGTTCGGGCGAGAATGCAAGCGAAACCGGCGCACCGGGCGAGAACGCATCCAGCGCGCCGGTGCCGAGCGGCACCTTCACGAAGCATTCGTCCTGGCCCGGCAGTGCGCAGCGCATGCGCACGTGATCGCCGAAATAGATGAGGCTGCGCGCCTCGCCGCTCACGCAATTGGCGGCGCCATTCGTGCCGTTCGCGCCATTCATGCCGTGCTCGGCGAGGCTCATGCGCTCGGGGCGGATGCACGCGACGGCCGATGCGCCCTCGGCGGCTTCGCCGATATGGCGGCCGACGAGCTTCGTGCCGTCGTCGAGCCGGAATTCGCAGAATTCGCCGTCGACGCGCGCGATGGTGCCGCGCAGCCGGTTGCTGTCGCCGATGAAGTTCGCGACGAATTCGTTGCACGGCGATTCGTACAGGCGGTCGACGGTGTCGAGCTGCTGCACGATGCCCTTGTCGAACACGGCGACGCGATCGGACATCGTCAGCGCCTCGCCCTGGTCGTGCGTCACGTACACGAAGGTCACGCCGAGCTTTTCGTGCAGCGCCTTCAGTTCGTATTGCATGTGTTCGCGCAACTGCTTGTCGAGCGCGCCGAGCGGCTCGTCCATCAGCACCAGCTTCGGCTCGAACACGAGCGCACGGGCCAGCGCGATGCGCTGCTGCTGGCCGCCCGACAGCTGCGCCGGATAGCGTTTCGCGAAGCGCTCCATCTGCACCATCTTCAGCGCGTGCGCGACGCGCTCCGCGCGCTCGGCGGCCGGCAGCTTGCGCACCGTCAGCGGATACGCGACGTTCTGCTCGACCGTCAGGTGTGGAAACAGCGCGTAGTTCTGGAACACCATGCCGATGTTGCGCTTGTGCGGCGGCACGGTGTTCAGCAGTTCGCCGTCGAGGCGGATCTCGCCGCCGGTCGGGAATTCGAAGCCGGCCAGCATCATCAGGCAAGTCGTCTTGCCCGAGCCGGACGGCCCGAGCAGCGTCAGGAATTCCCCGCGGTAGATGTCGAGGTCGAGCGATTTGACGACGAGCGTCTCGCCGTCGTAGGTCTTCCGCACGCCGCGAAAGCTGACGATCACATCATCGGACTTCATCGTGGCTATCCCCTGGTTCCGCGACAATTGATTTTGAGATGCGAGCCACTATACGGCCCGCACGGTTCTATACTAGGGAACCATTTCAATATTCCTAGTAGGACCACTTTGGATACCGTGATCCTCGCCGACTGGCTGTCCGCCCGAGTGGACCGCAACTCGCCCGAACCGATGTACCGGCAACTGCTGCAACTGATGCAGCAGGCCATCCTGACCGGGGAATTGGGGCCGGGCACGAAGCTGCCGAGTTCGCGTACGCTCGCGGGCGACCTGTCGATCGCGCGCAATACCGTGCTGCACGTGTACGACCAGCTGACGGCCGAAGGCTACGTGCTGACGACGACCGGCAGCGGCACCTACGTGGCCGACACGCGGCCGGATGCCGCCGCGATCCGCGTGCCGGGCGCCGCGCCGCCGCCGTCAACCTTCGATGAACCGCCGCCGCCCGACGCGCAGGGCAGCCTGTCGATGCGCGGGCGGCAACTGGTCGAGCATGCGGGCGTGTCGCGGCGCCAGTGGGGGGCGTTCATGCCGGGCGTGCCGGACGTGTCGGAATTCCCGAGCCGCACGTGGAGCCGCCTGCAGGCGCGACTGTGGAAGGAGGCCAATCCGGAGCTGCTGACCTATGCGCCGGGCGGCGGCTACCGGCCGCTGCGGCGCGCGCTCGCGGATTACCTGCGCGTCGCGCGCTCGGTCAAATGCTCGCCGGACCAGGTGATCATCACGACCGGCATCCATCAGTCGATCGATCTCGCCGTGCGGCTGCTGTCCGACATCGGCGATCGCGCGTGGGTCGAGGAACCGTGCTACTGGGGCGTGCGCAGCGTGCTGCAGGCGGCCGGCCTCACGCTAGCGCCGGTGCCGGTCGACCAGGAAGGGCTGGATCCGCGCGCGAGCGACATGCAGCATCCGCCGCGGCTCGTGCTCGTCACGCCGTCGCATCAGTACCCGCTCGGGATGGTGATGAGCCTCGCGCGGCGCCGCATGCTGCTCGAATATGCGCGCCAGCATCGCTGCTGGATCATCGAGGACGACTACGACAGCGAATTCCGTTACGGCAGCCGCCCGCTCGCGTCGCTGCAGGGGCTCGACGAGGGGGGCCGCGTGATCTACGTCGGCAGTCTCGGCAAGATGCTGTTCCCGGGGTTGCGGATGGGCTACATGGTCGTGCCCGAGCATCTGGTCGACACCTTCCGCACCGGGCTGTCGGAGCTGTATCGGGAAGGCCAGCTGATGCAGCAGGCCGTGCTCGCCGAATTCATCATGGACGGCCACCTCACTTCGCACGTCAGACGAATGCGCACGCTGTACGGCGAGCGCCGGCAACTGATGATCGACGCGATCCGCGCGCGCTTCGGCGACGCGCTGCCGGTGATGGGCGACGAGGCCGGCCTGCATCTGGTGCTCGGCCTGCCCGACGCTTGCGACGCTTGCGACGATCGCGCGGTCACGCAGAGCGCATTCGACGCGGGCGTGATCGTGCGCCCGCTCACCAGCTACTACAGCAACCTCGATACCGCGCGGCAGGGTTTGCTGCTCGGCTATGCCTGCGTCGCGCACGAAGGCATTCGCCCGGCGTTCGACACGCTCGCCGATACCATCGAGCAACACCTGCCGCGGAACGTCACGCGCGCGGCGTGAAGCCTGCCGCACGCGGCGGCACCCGGTTCGTCAATGCGCGCTGCCCGCGCCACGATCGAGCGACGCTGCGCGCACGGCTTCGCCGGGCTTCGTGAACACGCGCTGCCGCAGCGCGGCAATCTGCGCGTCCCGATCCTGCGGCGACAGGCCGGCCGACTCGATCTGCGCACGCTGCGCCGCGTAGTCCGCGTAACGGCTCTGCCACGACGCATCGTCCTGCTGCATCTGCGCGACGCGCGCGGCGGCCGCAGGGCCGAGCGTCTGCGTCAGTTGCGCGCGCATCGCGTCGGGCGTCGCGCCGCTCTTCTGCAATTGCGCGATCTGGTCGATCGCGGCGCGCTGCCGGTCCACCCGCTGCTGCGCCGCGCGTTCGTCGGCCGGCATCTGCTGCTCGAGCGCCGCGAGCCGCTCCGCCTTCTGCGCGTCCGTCAGTGAGCGATCCTGAACGATCTTCAATCGTGCGAGGTCGTAGCGCTGCCGCCACTGCTCCGCGCCGAAGAACGGCTGGCTCCAGTCGCCGAGCGTGCGGTACGCGATCGATGCGCGCTGGTCGAGCGCGAGTTGCAACGCGCCGAGGTCGGACTTGTCGACCGCGCCGGCGTCGGGTAATTGGGCGAGCGCGTCGAGATACGCGCGATACCGGTGCCACACGTCGAGCGCCTCGGCCTGCGCGACCGTGCCGTCGAGCTGCGCGGCGATCTCGCGTACGACGAACGCATCGAGCGCGGCCGCGCTCAGGTCGCTCTGCGCGGTCAGGCAATAGTCGAAGAAATCGCGCACCGCGCGCGACTTCGCGAGATGGCCGCCCGCATCGAGCGGCAACCGCGGCGCGCTTGAACCGGCGAGCGACGGCGGCAGGCCTGCACTCGCCGGCACCGCCGGCTGCGGCGCGGCGGCCGCCACGCCGCCCACCGCGGCCGCATCCGGCGCGTCACCCGCGGCGCCCGTGCCGCGATGCGATCCCGCACCGCTCCACATCGCGACGCCGGCAATCGCCGCCAGCCCGACGACACCATAGATCGCGGCGCGCCGCGCCAGCGGCGCGCGCCCTTCACGTGCCGTCATCGATCACACGCCCGCGAGTTTCAACCGGTTCGCATGCGTGCGGATCACCGCGACCGGATCTTCCGCATACGCGCCGCGCACGCCGAGCAACTGGTTGATCTCGTCGAGGTGGTTCCATTTATAGGTCGTGCTCAGCACCTTGCCGTACAACGCACTGCACTTCGACACGAGCCCGTCGTTCTGGCCCGAGCCGCGGTTGATCATCACCGTGCCCGTGCCGAGCAGCGCGAGTGTCGACAGGTCGAGCGCGTTTGCCGGATCGACGACCGGAATCGTGCTCGTGTCCGTCGCGCCCGTCACGCCGAGCACGGAAAGCGTCGGCTGCACCGCCGTGCCGGCCCACGAATACAGCAGATGCGTGTTGCCGCCGACGGTTTCCGTGGGCGCGCCGGTCTGGCAGCTTCCTGGCGCGCCGAGGCCCGCGCTCGGATAGTTCTGGTTGTAGATGGCGGCCTGCGCGGTCGTCAGCGTCTTCAGCGACGCGAGCGCGTCCTGATTCGTGTTGTGGCTGCTGCTCGTCAGGATCCCGAACACATTGACGAATGCGGCGATCACCGTCGACGACAACCCGGTCGGATCGTACGCGAGCACGCTCTGCACGAAGTCGGCGAACTCGGAGCCGCGATGCGGCGTGCCGATCGTCGTCACCGACGCGACGAGATCGGGCGCGACGGCCGCGACATAGCGCGACGTCAGCCCGCCCTGGCTGTGACCGACGAGATTGACCTTGGTCGCGCCGGTCGCGGCGAGCACCGTCTTCACGTAAGCGAGCAGCTGTTCGCCGCGCCCGTTCGGGCCGTCGTCGCTCTGGAAGCCCGACAGGTTCGCGACGTAGACGGTCGCGCCATGCTGCTGCAGGTCTTCCTGGATGCCGTACCAGTACTCGAGTACGCCCGCATACTTGTCGGTGCCGGTCAGCCCGTGCACGAGAATGATCGGATAGCGCGTCGCCGCATAGTCGTCGGCGGGCGCGGTTGCCGCCATCGCCGTGTGCGTCGTCGCGAGCGTCGTCACCGCGGTCGTCGCCGCGAACGGCGCGACGCTCATCGCGCATGCCACTGCCCCTGCCATTACCCTGGAACGCATCGATCTGGCCATGCATGTTCTCCTGATTATTGTGCTGCCGGTGCGAATGACACCGGATCGACACGCACGCCGCATTGCGCGCACCGCGCGGGTCGAATGCGGGAGTGAAGCACGACTGGCGAACGTTTGAGCCTCGACTAGATACGGTTCTCTAATCGGTTGACGCGCGCCGCCCGTTCGGGCGGTGCGGCGTTCAGGCATGCGGATGCTGCGACGCACACGCGCGTTGCGGGCTACAGCTTCGCGCTCACGCGCACCCATGCGGTACGCCCCGGCTCCATGACCGGCGCGTTCGCCGGATAGCCGAAACCGGCATTGCCGGCGAGATTCAAATGCTCGGTGTAGGCCCTGTTCAGCACGTTGTCGACGCCGACCGAGATCTGTACGGTCTTGCCGACGTTGTACTGCGTATGCAGCGACAGCACGCCGAATCCGGCGCTTGGGCCGAAGTCCTTGCCGACCACGTTGCCCTCGTTCATCGCATAGCGATGCTGCGGCGCAACGATGCGCCACAGGCTGCCAGCCGACCACGCGCCGCGCGTGTATTCGAGCCCGATGCGCGCTTCGAGCGGCGGCATTTGCGGCAGCGGATCGCCGCTCGCCACGTTGCGCCCCCACGCATACGCGAGCGACGTCTCGACGCGCAGCGGCGCGACGGGCCGCCACGACACGCCGGCTTCGCCGCCCACGATCTGCGCGTTGACGTTGGTGGCCTGCGTGGTCGGGCCCATCATGCCGGCCGCATAGTTGAACAGGATGAAATCTTGTACGTAGCCCGCGTACGCGGACACCCACGCATCGAACCGGTCGCTCTTGTATTGCGCGCCGATATCGAGCTGGGTGGTCTTCTCCGGCTGCACCGCCGAGAACGCGTTGACCGAACCGGCCGGCCCGCGCGTCGCGGAAAACAGTTCCCAGTAGTCCGGATAACGCTCCGCATGGCCGATTCCCGCGTACCACGTAACGGGCAACGACGCGAGATCGCGCTCATAGCGCATGAAGCCGCTCGGCAGCACCTTCGTCCGATCGTCATCGAAAGTCGGATTCGGCTTGCTCGTCATCATCCCGCTCTTCATCGGGCGCTTGTCGCGTGCGCTCGCATAGTCGATGCGCGCGCCGCCGATCACGCGCGCGACGTCGCTCGCATACCAAGTCAGCTCGCCGAACACGCCCGCGTTCCACATCGTCGCCTGGGCATCCCACGGCAGGTCGCGGTAGTTCTGCCGCCCCATCGACGAACGCGAGTCGAGCCGGTTCGACTGCGCATCGACACCCGTGACGAGCTTGACGTCGTCGCCAAAACGGAACGTCGCGGCCGCACGCGCGCCGACCGTGCGGCGCCGTACGTCGGCTGCCATCCGCATCGGCATGCTGCTCGTCGGGTCGGGCTGCCGCAACGTGGTGTTGTCCATCACGTGATCGGCTTCGTTGTAGTACACGCGCGCCTCGATCCGGTCGAGCACGTCGCCGAGATGCCGCTTGTCGAACGACAGGCCGAACGTCTCGCGGCGGAAATGCGCGCCGTCCATCCCGCGGCCCGCGTAGCGCGCATAGCCGTCGCCGGTGCCGGCCGTCAGCTCGACGCGCGTATGGTCGTCGGGCGTCCAGCCGAGCGCCGCGTCGGCGTTCCACTTGTCCCACTGCGACGGCACGGTGTCGCCGTTGCCGTCCCGGTAGTCCTGCGCATGCGCGTGGTTCGCTGTGACGCGGCCATAGACGTCCGGCGTGCCGGCGGTCAGGTCGACGTTCTGGTCGTTGCGGCCGAACGACCCGCCGACGAGGCTGCCGTCGAAGCGCATGCCGGGCCGCTCGAAACGCGGCGTCACGCGTTCGAACAGCACGGTGCCGGCCGACGCGCCCGGACCGTACAGCACGGTCTGCGGCCCCTTCACGACGGTGACCTTGTCATAGCTTTCCGGCGCGATGTACGACGTCGGCGCATCCATCCGGTTCGGGCACGCGCCGAGCGTCGGCATCCCGTTCGCGAGGATGTTCAACCGCGATCCGAACATCCCGCGCAGCACGGGGTCGCCGTTCGTGCCGCCGCTGCGGATCGACGTGAAGCCCGGAATCGTCTTCAGGTAATCGGCGCCGTCGCTCGCGGGCAGCGGCTGGCGCGGCGCCTTCGGGTCCGTGACGACGACGAGCGGTGTCGACAGCGGCGATGCGACGACTTCGACGGGCGGCAACAGCATGGCCGCATCGCCCGTCGGCGCACTTGCGGCACGCGTGGTGTCGGCGGCGGCAGCGTTCGCGGCCAGCGCGCCGACGGCCAGCGCGGGAACGGCGAGTTTCAGCATGCGCGGCAGAGGCCGCGCACCGGCATTGCGTGGCGCCCGCGGCGCACGCAACTGGAAATTGGTCATGATCGAAAGCCCGAGTGACGCCCTCCACGCGGCCTCGACGGGCCGCACGGATATCGGCGGTAACAAGAACGGAATAAACGCGTCAGGCGCGCTCGGGCGGTGCGCGCGGATAGGCGCGCGGATAGCGGTCGCCGCGTGCCGCGACGGCAGGCGACGCGGCGGCGGAAACGAAAACGACGGGAAGGGAGCCGACCGATGCGGCGGCAGGCGCGCCGATGGCCGGGCTATGCGCGAAGAAACCGCAGTAGCCGCACGCGTCGAGATGCAGCGCATGATCGTGCATGCCGCGTGCATTGGACGAACGATTCGCACCATGCTCGGTACTGCAGACGATCGCATCGGGCGTGGCCGCCCGCGCGATACGCCACTGCGACACCAGCGGCGCCGCGATCGCGATCCAGATCGCGAGCAGGCCAAGCCAGGCAGTCAGGTGACGATGTCGGTGCAGCATGTACGGCAACGAGTCGGCGGAATGTAAAAAACAGCCGCGATGTTACAGAATGTTCTACGCGATGGCCAGTGCGGGCGACGGTAAACGAACCGGGGGCGCATGGTTGTCAACACAACCATGCGCCCCCGCGTGCCGCGCGCGCCGGCAGCCGAACGATCAGGGCATCATGCGCCGCAGCACGTCGTCGCGCCGGATGAAATGATGGTAGAGCGCGGCCAGCGCATGCAGGCCGATCACGAAGTAGAACGCATTGCCGATCAGCTCGTGCGCCTCCTTGATCGTCGGTCGCAGCGCCTTGTCGGGGCCGAACAGCGTGAACGACACGCCGAGCCAGTCGAGCGACACCGGCTTGCCGCCCATGTTGATCATCATGATGCCGAGCAGCGGCTGCGCGATGATGAACGCGTAAAGCGCGAAATGCGCGAGCTTCGACAGCCAGCGCAGCAGCGTCGCCTGGACAATCGCCTCCGGCACGCGGCTGACGACTCGCCACAGCACGCGCAGCACCGACAGCACGAGGACGCACGTACCGGCCGTCAGGTGCACGCTCATCCAGAACGCCCGGCTGTCGCTGCCCTTCGGGCCGCGGATTTCGATGGCCAGGTAAGCCAGCGCGACCAGCAGGAAGATGGCCCAGTGGAAGAAGATCGCGGGGGAGCTGTAGCGCGTCTGTTTCGCGAGGATGTTTTTCATGCTTCGTCTCGTGTCGTATGCGGGGAGGGCGCCCACTGCAAACGGCCTGCGCCCGGCAAAGCTGTGGCGATTGTAGCCGCACGGGCGTCCGGTTTTGCACGGCGCGGTCAAATATCCGATGAATCGTCGGCGCGCGCCGCGCGATGGCTCGCCCTATGGAAAATCCGCATCGCGCGCGCGAGCCGCTGTGGCACGATGAAGCTTTGGTGCGACGGCGCGCGGGCATCATGAGCAAAGCGTTCTTCGTTGCGGCCTACCGGCTGCTCGCCGCGCTACTCGCGGTGTCCACCACACTGCACAGCGTCGCCAACTATTGGCGCCTGCCAAGCTTCCATCTCGGCAACTACCTCAGCTACTTCACGCAACTGAGCAGCCTCTACGCGGCCGCGATACTGGCCGCGGGGCTGTGGCGCATCGCGCGCCCCGGCTCGACCCGCTACGAATCGATGCGCGGCGCGGCGGTGCTGTACGTGCTGATCACCGCGATCGTCTACGAGCTGCTGCTCGCACGGCTCGATGCGCTGCACCACGTCACGCCGGCGCTCAACAACTGGGTACTGCACCGGATCGTGCCGCTCGTGATGCTGTGCGACTGGTTGTATGTCGAGCCGCGCTCGCCGATTCCGCGCCGCAGTGCATTCGCGTGGCTCGGCTTTCCGGTCGTCTATCTCGGCTATACGCTCGTGCGCGGCGCGGTGGAGAACTGGTATCCCTACCCGTTCGTCGATCCGCGGCCGCACGGCTACCTGCCCGTCGCGATCCAGTGTTCGCTGATCGCGCTCGGCGCGGCGGCGCTCGCGTTGGGCATTTGCTGGCTCGGCAATCGTGCGAGACAGTCCGGCGGCGCGACGCTCAACGACGGATGAAAGCGGAAAAGGTGAAGGAGGCGGGAACGTGTGCGCCGCCCGGCGCACACGTGGCGATGCCGACGATCAGCCGCCGTTGCGCGGCAGGAAGTTCATCGGATCGACGACCTTGCCGTTCTGGCGCACTTCGAACTCGAACGTCGAGCGACCGCTCGCGTCGGTGCCCATTTCGGCGACCGGCTGACCTTGGCGCACCGCGTCGCCTTCGTTGACGAGCAGCTTGCCGTTGTGCCCGTAGGCCGTGATGAGCCCGTTGTCGTGCTTCAGGATTACGAGCGGACCGTATGTCTTGACGCCGGAGCCGGCGTACACGACGCGCCCGTTTGCCGCGGCCCGCACCGAATGATCGGGCCCGGATGCGGCGATCACGACGCCGCGCGTCTTGCCGGCCGAGAATGGCGTCGCGACGACGCCCGTGGCCGGCCATGCGAGCGAGCCCGGCTGGGCGGCCGCCGCCGGCGGTTGCCCGTACGAGGTCGCGGCCTGCGGCGGCGCGACGCGCAGCACCTGGCCCGGCGACACGGCGTCGGTGGGCGCCATGCGGTTCCAGTTGGCGACGTCCTGCACGCGTTGCCCGTAGGCGTTCGCGATGCCCGCCAGCGTATCGCCCGGGTTCACGCGGTAATAACCGGCAATCACGCCCGGCGTCGCCGCCGACGTGGACGCCGGCTGGCGCGTGGGCTGCCAGTTGTCGGTCCATGGCGTCATCGTGCAGCCCGTCAGCGCGATGGCCGCGGCGACGAGCGCCGCCTGCGGCAGCCAGCGCGTGAGCGCGTCGTGGATGGGAATAGTTTCTCTCAAGGGTCCTCCCGGATTTGCGTCGTTGCGCCGCCCACCGCCCCCCGGCGTGCGACGCACGATGTCCGGCCGAACGGCCGGATCAATCAGTATCCGACCGCTTTCGCGGCCGTCAGTTTCCACAGCGGAACGTGGGTGCGAAGCGCTCACCGGCCCTTTTTTCGCATCGTCCCGATCGGCAAAGATACCATTTGTCGCGGTCAAGGCCCCGATAGTTGCCCGATCCGGACACAATCTTGCGGCGCCGCGCGGGCGCCGGCGGCCTGCGAGCCGTGCCGGGCGGCCGCTTGCGGCTTTTTCTTCGGAGGCGCCCTCATCGCGTGCCGCCTCGGCGCCGTCATATTGTCCGCTTCGATCGCCGCCTATACTCGGTGATGCGCAGCGCGATCCAACGACAACGAGGAGCATGACAATGAACAACGCGACGTTTCTCTCCGTGCAGCTCGACGCCGACGATTTCGCCGGTTCCAGCGGTCTGGTCGAATTGCTCAACCGGCACCTGCTGTTCGCAACCGACGTCGCCGAAGCGGCCGATGCGCTCGTCCAGCTGGCGAGCGTCACGCACCTGACCGGCGCCACGCGTCACAGCGTCGAGTTGCCGGTCCTCGCGATCGAACGGCTGCGCGACGCGCTCGACACGCTGAGCGGTTACGACGAAACGTGGCTGCAGGTGCTGGAACCGGCCGAAGCGCTGTTCCGCGATATCGGGCGCGGCAGACGCCCGCTGCACTGAATACCGGCGCATTACGCGCCGCCCATGAAAAAGCCCGTCGTTCCGCTATGCGGAACGACGGGCTTTTGTACTACAGGGGGTCGGATGCGGTCGCCAGCGCGGCCGTACCATTAACGACCCTTGTAGACCGGTGCGCCATCCGAGATGCGCTTGACTTGCCAGCCGGTCTTGGCGGCAGCCGGTGCGCCCGATTCCTGGCCGGCGGCCGGTTGTGCGCCGTAGCCGGTCGTGTCGGCGGCAGCGACGTTCTGTTGCGGGTTCACACGCGCTTCAGCAGCCTGGATGCTTTCCGGGTAGTTCGTCCGGTCGCTGCCCAGCTTGTAGCCGGCCTGTTGCAGTTGAACCAGTTCGGCCTTCACCTGGGCACGGGTGACGGGCGCGTTCTGTTGGGCGAACGAGACGGCGGGGACGGCGAGGACAGCAGCAGCAGCGAACGTTGCGATCAGCGATTTCATGATTACCTCCGAGGATTTTTTTGCTCCGCCGCACACACCATGTCTGCAGCGATGGAACAGAGTTTAGTCCCGGCAGCACCTAGGGAAAACCATGAAAGAACGAAAACACTGTTTCCCGTGAGCCAACAATGCTGGCATCCGGAATAGAAAAACCCTATTCAGAGAATAGATTTTCGCAACAATGCTGCCCCGCCTGCCGGTTACGACCAGTTCGCGTGGAAGCTGCCCGGCTTGTCGGTGCGCTCGAACGTGTGCGCGCCGAAGAAGTCGCGCTGCGCCTGCACGAGGTTCGCCGGCAGCCGCTCGGAACGGTAGCTGTCGAAATACGCGACCGCCGATGCAAACGCCGGAACCGGCACGCCGGCCTTCACCGCGGCCACCACGACGTCGCGCAGCGCGGTCTGATAGTTCGCGGCGATATCCTTGAAGTACGGGTCGAGCAGCAGGTTCGCGAGCGCCGGATCCTTCGCATAGGCGTCGGTGATCTTCTGCAGGAAGCGCGCGCGGATGATGCAGCCCGCGCGGAAGATCTTCGCGATCGTCCCGAGATCGAGGTTCCAGCCGTATTCTTCCGACGCCGTGCGCAGTTGCGCGAAGCCCTGTGCGTACGAGATCACCTTGCTCAGGTACAGCGCGCGGCGCACCGCTTCGACGAACGCGGCGCGATCGCCGTCGAACGGCGCGGCGGCCGGGCCCGACAGGATCTTGCTGGCCGCGACGCGCTCGGTCTTCAGCGACGACAGCACGCGCGCGAACACCGACTCGGTGATCAGCGGCAGCGGCACGCCGAGATCCAGCGCGTTCTGGCTGGTCCACTTGCCGGTACCCTTCTGCGCGGCGCGATCGAGGATCACGTCGACGAGGTGCTTGCCGGTCTCTTCGTCCTGCTTGCCGAAGATCTTCGACGTGATCTCGATCAGGTAGCTGTCGAGCTCGCCCTGGTTCCATTCGGTGTACACCGCGCCGAGTTCGTCGTTGGTCAGGCCTGCGACGTCCTTCAGCACCGAGTAGCTTTCGGCGATCAGCTGCATGTCGCCGTATTCGATGCCGTTGTGGACCATCTTCACGTAGTGGCCCGCGCCGTCCGGGCCCATGTACGCGACGCACGGCTCGCCGTCCGACGGCGCCTTCGCGGCGATCTGCTTGAGGATCGGCTCGACGAGATCGTACGCGTCGCGCTGGCCGCCCGGCATGATCGACGGGCCGCGCAGCGCGCCCTCTTCGCCGCCCGACACGCCGGTGCCGATGAAATGCAGGCCCGATTGCGCGAGTTCCTGGTTGCGGCGGATCGTGTCGGTGAAGTGCGTATTGCCGCCGTCGATCAGCACGTCGCCCTTCTCGAGCAGCGGCTTGAGCGATGCGATCGTCGCATCGGTGGCTTCCCCGGCCTTCACCATCATCAGGATCCGGCGCGGCGTTTCGAGCGACGCGACGAATTCCTCGAGCGTATAGGTCGGCACCAGATTGCGGCCGGGGAATTCGGCGATCAGTTCGTCGGTTTTCTCGCGACTGCGGTTGAACACCGACACCGCGTAACCGCGGCTCTCGATATTGAGTGCGAGATTGCGGCCCATCACCGCGAGCCCGATCACACCGATTGCTTGTTTGCCCATTAGTCAATTCTCCGGAAAAAACGGGGCGCGACCCGAGCCGGGCCGCGCGCACAGGCGAAAGGATAGTGGAAACCCGGCGGCGCTGCCCGCTTGCGTGTCATTGCTCCGCGTGCGGCAGGCGCCGGAACGCGACGCTCAGGTTGTTCGCCGGCATCTCGACGACCTCGATGCAGTCGAGCCCGCGATCGAGCCCCAGCGCGACGACGGTCTCCAGATCGCGCACGCCCCACGACGGGTCGCGGCTGCGCAACTGCCGGTCGAAGGCCTCGTTCGACGGCGCCGTATGGCGGCCTTCGCGACGGTAGGGGCCGTACAGGAACAGCACGCCGCCTGGCCGCAGCACGCGCGACGCGCCCGCGAACAGCGCTTCCGTACAGGCCCACGGCGAGATGTGAATCATGTTGATGCAGACGATCGCGTCGAGCGTCGCGGCCGGCCACGGCGTGTCGCGCACGTCGAACGCCAGCGGCCCCGCGACGTTCGCGAGGCCCGCATGCGCGACCCACGCGGCGATCGAACGCCGCGCCTGCGCGTCGGGATCGCTCGGCTGCCAGTGCAGGCCCGGCAACGCCTGCGCGAAGTGAACGACGTGCTGCCCGGTGCCGCTCGCGATTTCGAGCACGCTGCCGGTCGCCGGCAGCACGCGGCGCAGCACGTCCAGGATCGGCCCGCGATTGCGTTCGGCCGCCGGCGCCGACAGCCGCGCGGACGGATCGGGCGAAGCAGCGGCGCCGGTCACGATGCAGGCTCCGTCATGTTGCCGTTGAGATTGCTTCCGAACCCCAGCCGCGCCACGAGTGCGTCGAGCGCGGGGGCGCAGCGCGCCTCGACCTTCAGCGTCAGCATCGGGTCGGCGCGCGTATGGCCGAAATTGAGTGCGGCCACCGGCTTGTGCTGCGCCTGCGCCCACACGCAGAAGCGGTAGCCGGAGTACACCATCAGCGACGAGCCGACGACGAGCAGTGCGTCGGCCGTGTCGAGCGCCTGCGACGCCAGCGCCACACGCTCGCGCGGCACGTTCTCGCCGAAGAACACCACCGCCGGCTTCAGCAGGCCGCCGCACGCGGGGCACGCCGGGATGCGGAACGTGTCGAGCGCAGTCCATTCGAGATGCGCGTCGCCGTCCGCGGCCGGCTCGGCTTGCGCGCCCAACAGATCGGGATTGTCGGCTTCGAGCACGGTCTGGATCGCCGCCCGCGCATGATGCGCGCCGCAGTCGAGGCAGGTCACGCCATTGATGCCGCCGTGCAGCTCGATCACGTCGTCGCTGCCCGCGCGTTGATGCAGGCCGTCGACGTTCTGCGTGACGAGGCGCTCGATCCGGCCCGCGCCGCCGAGCCGCGCCAGCGCGACATGCGACCCGTTCGGCCGCGCGCGGCCGACCACGGGCCAGCCGATCATGCTGCGCGCCCAGTAGCGGCGCCGCGCGGCATCGGAGCCGAGGAATTCCTGAAGCTGGATCGGCGGCGAGCGCATCCATTGGCCGTGGCGGTCGCGGTAGCCGGGAATGCCGGAATCGGTGCTGATGCCCGCGCCGGTCAGCACGAGCAGGCGCGGATGACGCTCGACGAACGTGTGCAGCGCGTCGAGCGCGGCCGGATCGACGTCGGCGAGGGAAGAGTCGGGCAAGGCTGTGTCGTTCATGTTGGCAACGTGATCGATTGCGCCGGCAGACCGTGCACCCGCACGGGCGGCCACGCACGCCAGCACATGATACAGAACGCCGTGCGATCGGGCGGGCTGCCGCCACGGCAAGCCGGCGCACGCAAAAAGACGCCCATCGCCGCTCGGCGACGGGCGCTTCAACAATTGATCCATCGGGGTAGTGGATCAACTGACAGCACAATGTTGCGACGTCCTTCGTACCGCGATCGACGGACGCTCCCCCGGACTTCATGTGTCCCGCACTGCCGCGCCCATCGGCGCGTCGCCGGCTTTCCCGACCCGCTCCCGTTCGTCGCGTTCGTCGCGTTCGTCACGTCGGCGCCATGCGCGGCTTGCAAACGCATTCGCCGCGACGACGTGCGTTGCGCCATGGCATGACGATTCGGGATCCGGGTCGCGGCCATCCGCCTGCGTTCTCGGTTCATCCTGGACGGCCGACCGGCACCGGTCGGACGCGTGCGTCACGCATGCACGCCGTCGTTCACAACGAACCCGATTGCTCGGATGGAACGGAAAGCCGCTCGCTCACGTCGCCGCGATCAACGGCGAAGCGAATACCCAGGGAGGTCGGGGATTCATGTTTGCAACATGGCATGTTGCGTTTCGGTCTTTTTTCATTCTCTTGTCCCCGTCTTCGATATATCCGACCCACTGAAGCGATTGCCGGGCCCACTGCACCTGCGATCGCGCTCACGGCCCATACAACCATGCAAGGAGCGCACCATGCTTCATGCCGCAAGGCCTCGCGGGCCCATCCGGGGCAGCGGGCAGGCATCGCGCCCCGTCAGAAAGCGCGAATGTTTCGAAACTGAAACGCACCGCGGGCGTCGCCGGTATCGTCGGGTCGGCGCTTTGCCAGGCGGCCAGTCGTCTTACAATCGCCCCACAATTAGCGTCGCGCGTAACGCCCGGAGTGGGCCTTTCCCGCAGTGCGCCTCCGACCGGAACCCGCACTCGCCGCCTGCCCGACACCCGGCACGGGCTGATATCGACTACCGCATGCTGTTCTACGGCGCCGATCGCGACAACCGCGCGTCGCAATGCGTCGCGTTCCGCCCCGGGCACACGTGGCGGAGCGGGTAGCGCGGGGTTCGCGTCGTCCCGCTCGTGCTTCGCGCAAACACGCTAGCATTCGGACACGGGGCGCCGCCCGCGCCCGCTGCCTCGCCGCCCAGGACCCGACATGCCCCCACCCGCTTCCGCCCATCCCGACGTCGCGCATCGTGTCTTCTCGGCCGGGCGGCTGTCGATCGGCCTCACGCTTCCGCTCCTTCGCAGCGGCCACCTCGTCGCGGACTTCAACGAGCAGCTCGAACTCGCCGCGCTGGCCGATTCGCTCGGCTTTCGCGCGCTGTGGATTCGCGACGTACCGCTGAACAGCGCCGACTATCCGGACCCGGTCGGCCACCTCGACCCGTGGGTACTGCTCGGCGCACTGGCGTCGCGCACCCGCCGGATCGCGCTCGCCAGCGGCGCGATCGTGCTGCCGCTGCGTCATCCGCTGCATATCGCGAAAGGCGCGCTGTCGGTCGCGACGCTGTCGGGCGGTCGCTTCATCCTCGGGCTCGGCTCCGGCGACCGGCCGCCCGAATATGCGGCGTTCGGCGTCGATGCGGAAACCCGGCGCGAGCGCTATCGCGCGCACTGGGACGTCGTCGCGGCCGCGCTCGACGTGCCGTCGCGCGTGCTGCCCGACCATGCGCCGCCCGATGCGCCCGCCTTCGCGCTGCTGCCGCAAACCGGCGACGCGGTGCCGATGCTGGCGGTCGGCTCGGGCGGACAGAGCGTCGACTGGATCGCACGGCATTCGATCGGCTGGATGACGTATCACCGCGATCCGGAGACGCAGCGCGCCCGCTATTCGATGTGGCGCGCGGCGGTCGACCGGCTCGCGTCGCCGGCATTTCGCGCGTTCGGCGTATCGATGCGGCTCGATCTCGCCGCGCATCCGGATACGCCCGCCACCGCGCTGCCGCTCGGTTATGCAACCGGGCGCCGCGCGTTGGTCGACATCCTGCAGGACATGCGCGCGGCCGGGACGCATCATGTCACGCTGAACCCGGGATCGGACCGGCCGGTGCGCGACGTCATCGAGGAAATCGCCGCGCATGTGTTGCCGGTGTATCACGACGAGCAAGCGTGATTCATCAGGAATCCAAATTCACAGGATGCGACGCGAGCGCTGATCGTGGCCGAGCGAACGCGCGCAGGCAGCGGCGCATCGCTGACCGGAACCGCCATCGGCAAACGCGCGTTACAGACGCCTTACGTCCGGGCCGACAATGACGTTCCCGCCGCTATCGGGCGACCGACGGACCGTGTCCGGCACACGGCTTGCCGGCATGTGCCGCCGACGCCCACGCCGGCGCCTTCATGCCGGATTCAAAATGTCGGCGACGGAACTATTCGGTTTCGATCGCGATCATGTTAACTTCCGTCCATCGTTCAGTCTGGCGGGCCGCGTGACGAGACGCACCCGCATGCCCACTCCATGCGACATATCTTCCTCGGCTGGCTGCTCGCCGCCGTCGTCTCGGCCGCCCACGCGGCCGCTCCCGCGCCGACCGCCGCGTCGGCCGCCTCCGGCGCCGCGCCCGCACTGACGCCGCAAGAAGCGCGGCAGGCACTGAATGTGCTCGAAAACCCGCGCGAGCGTGCGCAGGTCGAAACGACGCTGCGCGCGATCGCGGCCGTCGGCGCGTTGAGCGCGCCCGCGGTGCCGGCAAGCGCAGCGCCCGCGGCCAGCGGCGCATCGGCTGCCGCGGCGCCGGCCGCGCTCACGTCGAACGGGCTCGCCTCGATGCTCGTCCGCCAGGGATCGCGCTGGGCCACGCAGATCGGCAACGCGCTGCAGGAATCGCTGCACTCGCTGCTCGATATCGGTTCGGTGGGAAGCTGGTGGCATGCCAAGCTCGTGCGCGCCGACGAACGTGCGGACCTGACTCGCACGCTCGGCATCCTCCTCGCGGTGCTGCTGCCTGCGCTCGTCGTCGAATGGCTCGCGAAGCGGCTGCTGCGACGCGCACTGGCTGCGCTAGCCGCGCGCCGCGCGGTGCCCGATGCCGCCGCATCGGACGAGGACCCCCCGCCGCCGCCCGACACTGCCTCTCCGCCCGATACGTCCGCCCCGCCCGACGCCGCGGCCGCGGACACTGCCGACACCGCGCCCTCGCAAAGTCGAGGCCACGCCCGCCGGCACACCACGCTGCTGCACCGGATGCCGCGCGCACTCGTCAGTCTCGCGCTGCGCGCGGTGCCGCTGCTCGTGTTCGTCGGCGTCGCGAGCCTGACGATATCGTTGCTCGTCGAAGCCGACACGCCAATCGAATCGGCGCTCGAAGCGTTGATCGACACCTACGTGATCTGCCGGCTCGTCACGATCGTCAGCCGGCTGTTCTTCCAGCCGGACGCACGGCAGTTGCGGCTGCTGCATATCAGCGACGCATGGGCCGAGTTCGCGCAACGCTCGATCGGGCGGATCGTGATCGTGGTCGGCGCGTGCACGGCGGCCGTCGAGATCGCCGCCAACTTCGGCCTGACCGAAGCCGGCCACGTCGCGCTGCTGAAGGCCGTCGCGCTGGTCGGGCACGTGATGATCTCGGTGCTGATCCTGCGGTGCCGCCGGCCGGTCGCGGCACGCATCCGCGCCGCCGGCGCGGATCGTCCGACCTTCACCGTCGTCGGCAACGCGCTCGCGGACGCATGGGCGCCCGTCTCCGTCTTCATCGTGATGGCGCTGTGGTTCGTGTGGGCGCTCGACGTCCACAACGGCTACCGCGTGCTGATCACGCTCGGCGGCCGCTCGATCGCCGTGATGATCGCGATGCGGATGGTGTCGATCGTCGTGTTCGGCGCGCTCGCGCGGCTGTTCCAGCGCCGCGAGGACGACCGCACGCTCGTTCATCTGCACGCGTACCGCTACTACCCGCTGCTGCGCCAGATCGTGTCGGCCGCGCTCGGCATCGTGACCGTCGTGCTGCTGCTGCAGATCTGGGGCGTGCCGATCTTCCGCGCATTCGAGACGGGCACGATCGGCCACCGGCTCGCGTCCGCGCTGGTCACGATCGCGATCGCGGCGATCGTCGCGCTCGTCGTGTGGGAAGCGGCCAACATCGCAATCGAGCGCCGGCTGCAACGCTGGACGCGCGAAGGCAACCTGGTGCGCGCCGCGCGGCTACGCACGCTGCTGCCGATGCTGCGCTCGCTGCTATTCGTGATGATCGCGCTCGTCGTCGTGCTGACGGGCCTCAGCGAACTCGGCGTGAACGTCGGCCCGCTGCTGGCCGGCGCCAGCATCTTCGGCGTCGCGCTGGGTTTCGGTTCGCAGAAACTCGTGCAGGATTTCATCACCGGGATCTTCCTGCTGATGGAAAACGCGATGCAGGTCGGCGACTGGGTCACGCTCGCCGGCGTGTCGGGCACGGTCGAATACCTGTCGATCCGCACCGTGCGGCTGCGCGCGGGCGACGGGTCGCTGTATACGATCCCGTTCAGCTCGGTGACGACCGTCAACAACACGAACCGCGGGCTCGGCAATGCGGCCGTCAAGGTCAGCATCGCGTATGGCGAGGACATCGAGCGCGCGATCGCGACGCTGAAGGAAATCGGCGCCGCGTTGCGCGACGATCCGAAGTACCACGACGGCATCCTGTCGGACTTCAGCTACTGGGGCATCGACCAGGTCGACGGCGCGGCGCTCGCGCTCGCCGGACAGATCCAGTGCACGGACTCGGCACGCTGGAGCGTGCAGCGCGAATTCAACCGGCGGATCGCGGAGACGTTCCGCGAACGCGGGATCCGGATCGCCAATCCGCAGCGCAGCGTCGTCGCCTATGCGGACGGATCGCGGCCCGTCGGCCACGATGAAAACGATCCGCGCGCCGACGCGCGGAATACCGCCGACCCGGCAGTCCCGCCGCCGTCGCCCGACGAAGCGGAGCGCAAGCCGGGTTGATCGCGATCGCCCGGGGCCGGTGACCGGCCACGCTCAACGGGCGGCAGGCTTCTTCACGCGCGCCGTGCTTTTCGCGGCGGGCGGCGCGGCCCCCGGCTTCGCCGCACGTCGTTTCGCCGCGGCACCCTGCCCGCGCTTCGGCGCGGATTCCCGGCCAGCGGCACCCGCATCGCGCTGCGCATGCCATTGCTCGAGCAGCACGCGCGTCTGGTCGGCAATCGTGTCGGTCACCAGCGCCGCGCGCTCGCCCTCGAACGCGTCCCATTCGAGCAAATGCAGCGCCGAACGCTGCGCGATGTGGAACACCGTGATCTGGCCGAACAGGCTCAGCGCGCGCAATCGCGTGACGGGATCGTCGGCCGGCCGCCCGGAGATGCGGCCGATCAGCTCGGCGCTCACGTCGTTCAGCGGCTTGCGCATGCGCGTCATCAGGATTTCGCTCGCGCTCGCCGGTTCCTGGCCGCCCTGCTCGCGCGCGAAGAACATCCGCTGGTTCATCGTCTTCGGCGCGGTGAACATCCGGTCCGACAGTGCACGCAGCAGCCCGATGAATGCGTCGATCAGCGCGTCGACGCTCGCGTGGGCGTCGAGCATCGCCCGCGCATGGCCGACCGCCGGCGCGAATACCTGCCAGCCGGTCTCCGCGATCGTCTCGACGCACGCGCGGTACACGCCTTCCTTGTTCTCGAAGTAATACTGGAGCGCTGGCGCGTTCACGCCTGCCATCGCGGCGATCTCGCGCGTCGACGCGCCCGCGAACCCGCGTTCGCCGAACAGTTCGATCGCCGCCTCGATGATCCGCTGGCGCGTTTCGTCGCCGCGCGCGTAGCCGCCCGCCGACGTGCGGCGCAGCTTCTTCGCTTCGTTCATGCCTTCCTCGTCATTCGCTCGATCGACATTCTACTTGACACAATTTTATCAACTGGAATAATTCTTCCACTTGGAATAAATTGGATCCCGCATGTCGACGCCACAAGACCCGCCACAGAAAGCAGATCGTCAGGAAAACGGAACAATGCCGCGCGGCGGCAACGGCGGAACGAGGCGGCGCATCCTGCTCGTGGTGGCCGTGCTCGCGGCCGTCGGCGGCGCGGTGTGGCTCGGCCGCTGGTGGACGGTCGGCCGCTTCATCGAAAGCACCAACGACGCGTACCTGCAGGCCGACAGCATGACCGCCGCGCCGAAGGTCGCCGGCTACGTGACCGACGTCTACGTGCGCGACAACCAGCCCGTGAAGGCCGGCGATCCGCTCGTGCGGCTCGACGTCCGCCAGTACCAGGTGGCGCTCGCGCAAGCGCAGGCTACCGTCGACGCCCGCCGCGCCGATATCGCGCGCGCCGAGGCCGACATCAGCCAGCAGCGCGCGAATCTCGACCAGGCCGACGCGCAAGCCAAGGTGTCGCGCATCAACGCGCAGCACGCGAGCGACGAATACACGCGCTATGCGCCGCTCGCGGCGACCGGCGCCGAAACGCACGAACGCGTGGCCGACCTGAAGAGCACGCGCGACCAGGCGGCGGCGACGCTCGCCGCGAACAACGCGTCGATCGCCGCCGCCCGCACGCAGATCGCGTCGTTCACCGCGCAGCTCCAGCAGGCGCGCGCGCAGCTCGAGGCCGCGCAGGCCAGCGCCGCGCAGGCGCAGCTGGACCTCGACAACACGATCGTACGCAGCACGCTTGCGGGCCGCGTCGGCGATCGCACGGTGCGCGTCGGGCAATACGTGCAGCCCGGCACGCGCCTGCTGACCGTCGTGCCGGTCGACTCGATCTATCTCGTCGCGAACTTCAAGGAAACGCAAATCGGCAACATGCGCATCGGCCAGCCCGTCGAGCTGCATGTGGACGCGCTGCCGGGCGGCCCGCTGTCCGGCGTCGTCGACAGCTTCGCGCCCGGCACCGGCGCGCAGTTCGCGCTGCTGCCGCCGGAGAACGCGACCGGCAACTTCACGAAGATCGTCCAGCGCGTGCCGGTGCGCATCCGCCTCGCCGCGAACGCCCGCGCGCAACGCATGCTGTTGCCCGGGCTGTCGGTGACGGTCGACGTCGATACGCGCTCGGCCCGCGACGAGCAGCATCATGGCTGATACGCCCGCCACGATACCCATGCCGCCGCACGAAGGCCGCGCGAGCGTGACCGACTGGATCGCGGTCGCGGCCGGCGCGCTCGGCGCGCTGATGGCGACGCTCGACATCTCGATCACGAATTCCGCGCTGCCGCAGATCCAGGGCGAAATCGGCGCGACCGGCACCGAAGGCACGTGGATCTCGACCGGCTACCTGATGTCGGAAATCGTGATGATTCCGCTCGCCGCGTGGCTCACGCGCGTGTTCGGGCTACGCAATTTCCTGCTGACGAACTCCGCGCTGTTCATCGCGTTCTCGATGATGTGCGGCTGGTCGCATTCGCTGCCGATGATGATCGCCGGCCGGATCGGCCAGGGCTTCACCGGCGGCGCGCTGATCCCGACCGCGCAGACGATCATCCGCACGCGCCTGCCGCTGTCGCAGTTGCCGGTCGGGATGACGCTGTTCGGCCTGATCGTGCTGCTCGGGCCGCTGTTCGGCCCGGTGCTCGGCGGCTGGCTCGCGGAAAACGTGAACTGGAGCTGGTGCTTCTTCCTGAACCTGCCCGTGTGTCTGCTGCTGATGGCGCTGCTGGTGTTCGGCCTGCCGTCGGACCGCCCGCAATGGAGTGCGTTCTTCAACGCGGACTGGCTCGGCATCTTCGGCCTCGCGATCGGCCTGAGCTCGCTGACCGTCGTGCTCGAGGAGGGCCAGCGCGAACGCTGGTTCGAATCGCAGATGATCGTCACGCTGAGCGTCGTGTCGTTCGTCGGGATGGTCCTGATCGCGCTGTCGCAGCGCTTCGCGAAGCGGCCGATCATGCGGCTGTCGCTGATGCGCAACCCGCGCTACGCGAGCGTGATCGTGATCGTGTCCGCGGTCGGCGCCGGGCTGTACGGCGTGTCCTACCTGCTGCCGCAGTTCCTCGCGATCGTCGCCGGCTACAACGCGGAACAGGCCGGCGCGATCATGCTGCTGTCGGGGCTGCCGGCCTTTCTCGTGATGCCGATCCTGCCGCGCCTGCTCGGCAAGGTCGATTTCCGCATCCTCGTGATCACGGGGTTGCTGCTGTTCTGCCTGAGTTGCATGCTCGACATCAGCCTGACCGCGCAGAGCGTGGGCCACGATTTCGTGTGGTCGCAACTGATCCGCGGCCTCGCGCAGATGCTCGCGATGATGCCGTTGAACCAGGCGTCGATGGCGGCCGTGGCCCGCGAAGACTCCGGCGATGCGGCCGGGCTCTACAACATGGCGCGCAACCTCGGCGGCTCGATCGGGCTCGCGATCATCGGCACCGTGATCGACCGGCGCACGACCTTCCATACGGCCGCGCTGCGCGAATCGGTGACCGCGAATTCGCTGATCGGTCAGGACCGCCTGTCGGCCTATGCGGCCAACTGGTTCGCGCACACCGGCGATCTCGCGTATTCGAACATGCGCGCGCTCGGCCAGCTGGCGCAGCAGATCCAGATCCAGGCCGTCGTGATGACCTACTCCGAAACCTTCTACCTGCTGGGCCTCGCGCTGCTCGCCTGCGTGCCGCTCGCGCTGCTGCTGAGAACGCCGCGCGGGCCGCAACCGATGTCGTCCGGCCATTGACCCGTCATACGCGATGAAATCCTTTTCCCTGCCCCGCCGCCCCGCGCTCACCCTGTGCGCGGCCGCGTGCCTGCTCGCCGGCTGCACGGTCGGCCCCGACTATCGCGGCGCGCCCGCCGCACCGGATGCGCCGACCTTCGTGCGTGCGCCGGCCACCGGCGTCGACACCGCCGCGCCTGCACCGAGCGCGTGGTGGCACGCGCTGAACGATCGCCAGCTCGACGAGCTGATCGTCGCCGCGCTCGTGTACAACCCCGATCTGCACGCGGCACAGGCCCGCTTGCGCGCGGCGCGTGCGCAGCTTTCGCAACAGCGCGCGACGCAGCTGCCGAAATCGTCGGCCACCGTCGCCGCCATCCGCATGCGCGAACCGGACGTCAGCGCGCTCGGCTCGCTGTTGCCGTCGAACGGCTCCGGCCAATCGAGCGGCACGTCGCCGTCGCTCGGCGGCTCGGGGCCGCTGCAACTCTATTCGGCGGGCTTCGACGCGACCTGGGAAATCGACCTGTTCGGCGGCACGCGCCGCGCGGTCGAAGCCGCATCCGCGCAGGCCGAGGCCGTCGACGCCGATCTCGCCGACACGCAGGTATCGATCGCGGCCGAAGTCGCGAATGCGTACGTCGACCTGCGCGACCAGCAGCAACGACTTGCGTTGTCGCGACGCACCGCGCAATTGCAACAGCAGATGCTCGAACTCACGCAGCAGCGCCGCGCGCGGCGTCGCGGCCGATGCGGACATCGAGCGGCTGACGACGCAGGTCGAGAACACGCGCGCGTCGCTGATCCCGCTCGATGCCCAGGTGACCGAATCGCTCGACCGGCTCGCGATCCTGACGGGCCGCGCGCCCGGCGCGCTCGACGCCGCGCTGTCGGCACCGGACGCCGCGTTGCCGACGCTGCCCGGCAGCGTCGCGATCGGCGATCCGGCCACGCTGCTCAAGCAACGCCCCGACATCCGCGCGGCCGAACGCCGGCTCGCGTCGAGCAATGCGCAGATTGGCGAGCATATCGCCGACTATTTCCCGAAGGTAACGTTGCTCGGCGATCTCGGCTTCAGCGCGACCGACCCCGGCCACCTGTTCCGCAAGCAGAATTTCACGTGGGTCGGCGCGCCGTATCTGCAATGGAACATTCTCGATTTCGGACGCACGCGCGGTGCGGTGCGCGCGGCCGAAGCATCACGCGACGAAGCGGAAGCGAATTATCAAAAGGCCGTGCTCGGTGCCTTGCAGGATGCCAACACTGCACTGCAGCGTTACGGGCATCAGCGCGAGCATGTCGTCGCGTTGACGAAGGTGCAGACGTCGGCCGTGCATTCGCGCGCACTGATGGACCAGCGCTATCGCGCAGGCGTCGCGTCGATGATCGACCTGCTCGACACGCAACGCGAAGCGCTCGCCGCGCAGCAGAACGTGATCGCCGGGCAGGCCGAACTGATCAAGGATTACGTGTCGGTGCAGAAGAGCCTCGGGCTCGGATGGCAGGCAAGCGCCGGTTGACGGCGCGGCCACAAATCATGCACGACCGATGCGTCATGCTCGTCGAAACAATTCGGCCATCGCTCATTGCGCGCGCAACAATACTGCTGCGTTCCCTGCGCGACGAGCAGGCTCGCGCCGCATCGACGCCGCGGCTATCGAAAACATATCGAATTTCAATTAGCCAATCGTCTGACGATATCTTCTAATTCAGTCGGCTTCCCCACCACCGATCGGATTCAAGGAGTTCCATCGTCATGTCCTCATCTTCCCATCGCGTGCTGCGGCACGCAGTCGCCGCGATCTGCGTCGCACTGTCCGCCTCTCCGTACGCCGCCGAACTCACGCGCGACACCGGCGCGCCCGTCGGCGACAACCAGAATTCGCAGACGGCCGGCCCCGCCGGCCCGGTGCTGCTGCAGGATTCCGCGCTCATCGAGAAGCTGCAGCGCTTCGATCGCGAGCGCATTCCGGAACGCGTCGTGCATGCGCGCGGCACCGGCGCCTTCGGCGAGTTCGTGCCGAGCGCCGACATCTCCGACCTGACGAAGGCGAAAGTCTTCACGCCGGGCACCCGCACGCCGGTGTTCGTGCGCTTCTCCACCGTGATGGGCTATCGCGGCTCGCCGGAGCAGGCACGCGACCCGCGCGGCTTCGCGGTGAAGTTCTATACGCAGCAAGGCAACTGGGACATGGTCGGCATCAACTGGCCGGTGTTCTTCATTCGCGACGGCATCAAGTTCCCCGACTTCGTGCACGCGAACAAGCCGAGCGCCGTGACCGGCGTGCAGGACCCGAACCTCGCGTTCGACTTCTTCGCGCACACGCCCGAAGCGACCCACATGCTGACGCGGCTGTACACGGACGAGGGCATGCCCGATTCGTATCGTCACATGGACGGCTTCGCGGTGCATGCGTTCAAGTTCGTCAATGCGCAAGGCGACGTGCACTACGTGAAGTTCCACTGGAAGAGCCAGCAAGGCGTGCACGGTCTGCGTCCGCAAGAAATCGCCGCATCGATCGGCCGCGACTGGAACCTGATGACGAACGACCTGTACGGCGCGCTGAAACGGGGCGATTTCCCGAAGTGGGACCTGTACGTGCAGGTGCTCACGCCGAAGGACCTGAACCGCTTCGACTTCGACGCGCTCGACGACACGAAGGTGTGGACCGGCGTGCCTGAACGCAAGATCGGCACGATGACGCTCAACCGCGTGCCCGACAACTACTTCCAGTCGACCGAGGAATCGGCGTTCGCGCCGTCGCGGCTCGTGCCGGGGATCGAGCCGTCCGAAGACCGGATGCTGCAGGATCGCCTGTTCGCGTACGCCGACACGCAAATGTACCGGCTCGGCGCGAACTACATGGATCTGCCGATCAACCGCCCGGTCGTGCCGGTGGTCAACAACAACCAGGACGGCAAGATGAATGCCGGCGACCGCAAGGGCGAGGTGAATTACGAGCCGTCGACGCTGAACGAACTCGCGCAGGATCCGCAGTACAAGTCGGTCCGCATGGCGCTCAGCGGCACGACGCAGCAGGAAGCGATCCGCAAGAAGCTGCCGTTCCGTCAGGCGGGCGAGTACTACCGCAGCCTGTCGCAGCAGGACAAGGACGACCTCGTCACCGCGCTGTCCGGCGACCTCGGCCAGGTGAAGAACGCGCAGAACCAATACGCGATGCTGTCGTACTTCTACAAGACCGACGCCGACTACGGCACGCGCCTCGCACAGGCCGTTCACGCGAACGTCCAGCAAGTGCAGTCGCTCGCGGCGAAGCTGGGCGACAACTGATCTCGCGACGCCGGTCGCCGCCGACGTGTGCGCTCCCGCCGCGCACGTCGGCCCGCCCCTTTCATCAGGACTTCCCCATGCGATCCGAACGCTTCACCCACGCGATTCGCGCGGCCGCGGCGGCGCTCGCGCTGACTGCGCTCGCCGGCTGCGCGCACCTGCCCGACCAGCCGACGTACGGCAAGGCCGACCCTGCCGCGCTGCGCCGCTATGACGACGACTGGTTCGACGCCGCGCGCGTCGGCCGCGTCGATATCCTCCGCGCGCTGCATGACGCCGGCTATCCGGTCGACGCGACCGACAGCCACGGCTATACGGCCGTGATCCTCGCGTCGTACGACGGCCAGCCCGCAGCGCTCGACTACCTGTTGTCGGCGGGCGCGGATGCGTGCATCGGCGATCGTCACGGCAACACCGCGCTGATGGGCGCGCTGTTCCGGAACGAATCCGACATCGCGCGGCGCCTGATCGACACGCGCTGCCCGATCGACCAGACGAACGGCGCCGGCGAAACCGCGCTGGGGTTCGCGACGCTGTTCAACCGCTTCGAGCTGATTCCACTGCTCGTCGCGCATGGCGCGAATCCGAACCATGTCGACCGGCGCGGCCAATCGCTGCTTCAGCTCGCGCTGACGCACGACAACACGTATGCCGCGGACGCCCTGCGCAATGCCGGCGCCAAACCGTAGCGCGCCTGCGCGTCGAATCGCGCGCCCCATTCGCTGACCCGATCGGCGTCGCCGATCGCGCGAGGCGCCGTGCCCCCCACGCGTGTGCCCAGCGGCCCTGTCGTCGCCAGCCAGTTGCCGGCGCGCCGCCTCGTCGGGTGGTTCGCCCGGCGCCGACGAGCCCCGGCGATTCGAACGTTTCCTCGATAACGAACGGCTGTTTCAATACGCATCGGAAAGGATCGGCGAGTCGCTTTCTGCATTACCTGTCATGCCGGTTTCGAACATTACAAAATGCCGCCGATCTTTCAAAATCATTGCGTCTTATTCGATTTAATATTGTTTCATATAATCAAAAAAAGTTTGACACCGTACTTTCGTTCTTGATACCGTCCGATGCAAGCAATCCGACGGATTGCCCGCCACGCAATCGATTCCGCTCCACGTTTTTTCGCTTCCGCTGCACCGAAGTACGCGCTGCCGAATGACTCGTTCGCTCGCCGGCGCGTGCAGCATCCCGATGCATTTCACTGGACGGCTGCCATCCGGCAGCGGGCCGAAGGATCGAATCAAATGAGCAGGATAACGAAGCTGTTGCTCTAGCAATCCCGCCCGCGCCGACTCCGGCGCGACTGCCCCGCCCTGCGGTGCAGCCTTTCCCGTTACCGCGTTTTCCGTATTTCGCCCCCGGAGAAAAACCGCTTTCCGGATCGGGCGAAAGGCCCTGTCGCGTCCGTGCCATCCGCCTGCATGCGACAGAAAACGGCGGTGCATGACCCGCACCGCCGTCGACCGTTGTTGTTCGTGCCGTTCGTTGTTCAACCGGAGGGGTAATTCAAATGAATCAGGTTGCAAACAAGAAACAAAAGCACATTCGCACCGTCAATCTCGCACTCGCCGTCGCCGCAGCCGCCGCTTCGTTCGGCATGACGGCCGCCCATGCCGCGCCTGCGGCCGGCTGGACGGAAACGCGCACCAAAGGGTTCCTGCCGCTCGTGCAGCAGAACGAAGCCGGCACGACCGGCGCGCCCGCCGCGAGCACGGCCGCCGCTGCCGCCTCGGCCATCGACATGGCGCCCGGCGAATCGGTGGACATCGTGCTCGGGCTGAACCTGCGCAACGAGGCCCAGCTCGACCAGTACCTGCGCGACCTGCATACGCCCGGCTCGCCGCACTACCGGCAGTTCCTCACGCCTGCGCAATTCGCCGCGCAATACGCACCGACCGACCAGCAGGTCGCGTCCGTCGTCGCCCACCTGCGCAAGGCCGGCTTCGTGAATATCGTGGTCGCACCGAACCGGCTGCTGGTCTCCGCGTCCGGCACCGCGGCAACCGTCCAGGCCGCGTTCCGCACGACCCTCAAGCGCTTCACGCGCAACGGCCGCAGCGTCTATGCGAACACCGACGCCGCGCAGGTGCCGAATGCGATCGGCAACGTCGTCGGCTCGGTGCTCGGCCTGCAGAACGTCGAGCTCGTGCATACGGGCGCGGGCAGCAAACCGCAAGGCAACACCAGCAACCTGACGATCCCGGCCGGCGCGTCGGCGGTGCCGCACAATCCGACCGAGTTCTCGTCGATCTACGGCGGCGACGGCACGCCGACGGCCTCGCAGACCACGGTCGGCATCATCTCCGAAGGTGACCTGTCGCAGACGGTGAGCGACCTCAATACGTTCGCCGCGAACAACGGCCTCGGCACGATCAGCAGCAGCATCGTGAAGACGGGCCCGTCCGGCAGTTCGTACACCGACACCGACGGCACCGTCGAGTGGAACCTCGACAGCCAGTCGATCGTCGGCGCGGCCGGCGGCAGCGTGAAGCAGGTCGTGTTCTACGTCGCGCCGTCGATGACGCTCACCGCGATCACGGCCGCCTACAACAAGGCCGTGACCGACAACGTCGCGAAGGTGATCAACGTATCGCTCGGCGTGTGCGAATCGTCCGCAAACAGCACCGGCTCGCAGGCGACCGACGACACCATCTTCAAGCAGGCGGTCGCGCAAGGGCAAACCTTCTCGGTTTCCGCCGGCGACCACGGCGCGTACGAATGCGCAAGCGGCACGCCGTCGCGCTCGACCTACACGGTGAGCGAGCCGGCCACGTCGCCGTACGTAATCGCGGTCGGCGGCACAACGCTGTTCACCAATACGTCGACCAATGCGTACAACAGCGAAATCGTCTGGAACGACCCGAGCTGGCAGCCGGGCACCGTGTGGTCGACGGGCGGCGGGTACAGCAAGTACGAGACCGCGCCGACGTGGCAGTCGTCCACCCTCACCGGCTCGACCAAGCGCGCGCTGCCCGACGTCGGCTTCGACGCCGACCTGCGCACGGGTGCGATTCTCGTCGTGAACGGCCAGACGTCCGACACGCTGTGGGGCTCGGGCTACCTGAACAACGAAGGCGGCACGAGCCTCGCCGCGCCGATCTTCACCGGCATCTGGGCGCGGCTGCAGTCGGCCAACAACAATGCGCTCGGGTTCCCGGCGTCGAGCATCTACAAGTACTTCCCGACCAACGCGGCGCTGCTGCACGACGTCACGTCCGGCAACAACGGCAGCGGCACTTACGGCTACAAGGCGAAGGCCGGCTGGGATGCGACGACGGGCTTCGGCAGCGTGAACATCTCGAAGCTGAACGCGTTCATCCAGAGCACGTCGGATTTCGCACGCTGATGAATCGCTGACAGAACCGGGGGCGGGAGCGCGACGTATCACGCGCGCCGGGGCCGCACCCAACCCATCGCGTTGAATAAACCCGCGAAGGCTGCGAAGCCGTCGCGGGTTTTCTGCATTCAGCACCCAGTCGCCACGCGCGGCGAGCGACACGCACGCCCCAACCTTGCAATCGTTGCGCAAACAACTTTCATGTGGGTTACCGCGTGCCCGCCTGCCTGCTTACGCGCTGCAAGGTACACACTGTTACACAACACCGCGACAACTTCCGCGCATATCGCGCGTTTAACTAAAGGTATCGATTCGTCGCGGGCCAACCACCATGCGAACACGATCCAGCCGCCCGATCCGGCCAATGCCACCGGAACCTGCGCGGACGTCCGCAACACGGTGTTCAAGTCGATCGCGCGGCCCGCGTGCCTGCCAACGCTGCCACCACACCGAACGAACAACATGAACCACACACGTGCACACCGCCCCGTCAGGACGCTGATCGCGTCGTCCGTCATCGTGTCGCTGCTCGGCCTGTCGGCCTGCAAGCACGACGACGGCAGCACCGCCGCGCCGGCCAGCGATGCGAACGCCGCCTCGGCGGCCCAGCCCGCGTCGACGCCCGTCGCGTACACGCCGCCGAGCGCCGACCAGCTCTATCAAATGGTCGCGCCGATCGCGCTGTTCCCCGACAAGCTGGTCGCATTGGTGCTGGCGGGCGCAACCTATCCGGACCAGATAACCGCCGCGAATACATGGGTGACGCAAAATCCGTCGTTGAAGGGCCACGCGCTAGCGACCGCCGCCGATGCACAACCGTGGGACCCGTCCGTCAAGGCGCTGACCGCGTTCCCCGCGGTGCTGTCGCAAATGGCGTCGAACCCGGCCTGGACCACCTCGCTCGGACAGGTGTACTACAACGATCCGACCGACGTGATGAATGCGATCCAGGTGATGCGCCAGCGCGCGCAGAAGTCCGGCCATCTTCGCTCCAGCGGCCAGATGCGTGTCACGCAAGTCGCGCAGGCTGCGCCGGCGGGCTACACGCCGGCCACCGACGCACCGGTGGTCTACAGCGGGCCGGCGATCGTGCCGCCGCCCGAACAGGCGATCGCGATCGAGCCCGCGCAGCCCGATGTCGTGTACGTGCCGTCGTACAACCCGGCCGTCGTCTACGGCGAGCCGGTTTCGTCCTATCCCGGCTACGTGTATCGGCCGCCCGCCTACAACACCGGCGAGATCGTCACGGCCGGCGTGATCACGTTCGGCGTCGGCGTCGCCGTCGGCGCCGCGATCTTCGGGCATCACGACTGGGGCTGGCATGCATGGGGCGTGAACTGGGGCGCGCCGCGCCCGGAAGGCCCGGCATGGCACGGCGGCTGGCAGCGCCCGGCCGTGGTGTACAACCACACCACGTACGTGACGAAGTCGACCACGGTGATCAACAACATCACGAACATCCGCAACACACGCATCACGAACAACTACGGCGGCAACGTCACCAACCATAGCGCGACGATCGAGCGCAATACGATCCGGCCGGGCGCGGAGCCGATGCATGGCCAGGCCATGGCGCGGCATCCGGGCGCCGCGCCGATGACGATGCCGCACTTCGTTGCAAACGACGCGCGCCCCGGTGCGCGACCGGCGCCCGAAGCATTCGCGCAGAATCGCGCGAATGCGCCGCATGCCGAGGCGCCCGCGTCGCATCCGCCCGGTGCGACGCACGACGAGCGGCAGCAGGCGATGCAACGCGAGCGGGCCGCGCAGGAAACTCGCGCGGCGCAGCAACAACGGCAACGCGAGGACATGCAGCAACGCGACGCAGCCCGGCAGCGCGAAGAAATACAGCAACGCAATGCCGCGCAGCAGCAGGAACGCGCTCAGGCGCAGCAACGCAACGAAGTGCAACAACAACAGCAGCGCATGGAAGCGCAGCAACGTAACGAGGCTCAGCAGCAACAGCGGAGCGAGGCGGCCCAACAGCAACAACGCAAGGAGATGCAGCCGCACCCCGAAGCGCCGCCGCACGAACATGCGTCACCGCAGCCTCGGCAAGCGGCGCCCGAGCATGCGCACACGTCGCATCCGGCCGAGTCGCACCCGCAACACGAGTCGCGCGAACATCGGCCGGGCTAACGCACGACGCGCCGGCATCTCGGCCATGCGGGCGCGATACGGCCCGTCATGCCATTCAATCGGCCCAGTTCCGGACATAGTCCGGCACCGGCACGTTGCCGCCCGCATGAACCGGTGCGCCACGTGCCGTCTTCAGCGGCAGGATCCCGGCCCACACCGCCAGCCCGAGATCCACTTCCTTGTCGGACGGCAGCGAATCGCTGATTTTCACGGCCGCTTCCGCCATCGAAATCCGCAGCACGCTCGTCGCATTGATTTCCTTCGAATTGCCCGGCCGCGCTTCGTGCTTGCGGCCCGGCGCGATCTTGTCCATCAACGCATCCAGCGCGGCGAGTTTTTCCGCGCTGCCTTCGATCATGTCGAACTGCCCGTAGATCACCGCGGACCGATAATTCATCGAATGGTTGAAGGCGGACCTGGCCAGCACGAGACCATCCAGCAGCGTTATGGCGACGCACGCCTGCGCGCCCGCCGACAGCGCCTTGATCATCCGGCTGCCGTTGGACCCGTGGATATAGAGCACGTCGCCCGTCCTCCAGTGCGCGGTCGGGATGCAGTGGGTGTTCTGCCCGTCGCCGAACGCGACGTGACAGACGTACGCGTCGTCCACGATGCGGTAGAGCATCGTGCGATCGTGACTCGCCAGTTCAGGCAGGCGGCGAATGGTCGTGCGTGGTGTGGAAGAGAGTGTGGTCTGTTCATTCATATATCTGCACTGCAAAATTAATTGTATCGGTATCGTGCAGCATCCCGGCGTGAGCACGCGATTGCCTAGCCCATCGACAGTTGCTCGCCGAATCGAGCCAAATACACGCACATCGAAAGTGGCTAGTCGCGCCGCTCGCCGGCCATGTGCGGCGCTGAGCATCGCTCACAGTTGCGATTCGATCGGAAACAGCCCGAGGAACCACACTTCCATCCGCCGCCCGGCGGACACCTCCGGCTCGTGATCGATTTCGGTGACTTTCCCGTCCGCATCGGTCTGAACCCACTTGAGCCGCCCTTCGCCCGCGGGATCGGTTCTGGCTTCGACACGCCACGCGATCCGGTCGAGCCGCGATTCCAGATCGTTGGCCACCCGCGACGCAATCGCAGGGCTCTCGCAGTAAAGGCCGATCTCCGTATTGAGGTTCAGCGAGCGCGGATCGAGATTCATCGATCCGATGAAGATGCTCGTGTGATCGAACACGTAGGTCTTCGCATGCAGCGACGCGCGCGACGAGCCGATGATGACCTGCTTCGAAATGCTCTTGTCGCCCGAGGGCCGGCGCTCGTAAAGCCGCACGCCTGCGTTCACGAGTTCGCTTCGATAGCGCCTGTAGCCGGCATGTACGGCCGCCACGTCGGTCGACGCGAGCGAATTGGTCAGCACCGTCACGCGCACGCCGCGCGCCACGAGCGCGCGCAGCCGCTCGACGGCGTCCTTGCCCGGCACGAAATACGGCGACACGATCAGCAGGTCGTGCTGCGGCTGCAACGCAAGCGCACGCAACTGCGGCATCAGGTGCCCGTCGCGGTCCTTCGGCGGGTGCGCGATCTTCGACGGATCGTCGTACAGCACCGTCGCATGCCCCCACGACAATTCCGTGCCCTGCCCGTGGACGATCCGGTCGAGCCGCTGGCGGGCCTCGAGCACGTACGGATTGTCTTCCATCTCTCTCAGGTAGTCGCGCAACCGTTCGCGCTCGTGGTCGAGGCCGCCCGGCGCCGCCTCGTGCCCGACCAGCGTATCGACCGGATACGCATACGGCGAATTCCAGAACGTATCGAATTCGGTCGAGATGTCCTTCACGACCGGGCCGTGGACGACGACGTCGAGATCGCCGAATTCCAGCATCGACGATGCACCGAAATATTCGTCGCCGATATTGCGGCCGCCGACGATCGCCGCCTGGTTGTCCGCGATCATCGCCTTGTTGTGCATGCGCCGGTTGACGCGCGAGAACTCGAATACGGTGCCGATCTTCTTGAACCGGCGCGTGGCCACCGGATTGAACAGCCGGATCTCGATGTTCGGATGCGCGCTGATCTCGAGCAGCTTGCGGTCGTCCGCGTTGGTGCCGAGATCGTCGAGCAGCGCGCGCACGCGCACGCCGCGATCGGCCGCACGCATGATCGCGTCGGCCAGTTGGTGCCCGGTCAGATCGTCGTGCCAGATGTAGTACTGAAGGTCCAGCGAGCGGTCGGCGCGGTCGGCGAGCAACACGCGCGCGTCCAGCGCGTCGACCGGATCGGTCAGCAAATGAAACGCGTCCTGCCCCGGATGCGCGGCAGCCTGCTGGCGAAATGCCACGCCGAGGCGCGTGTCTTCGGTATCGGCGAATGCATGCGTCGGTGCGCGATCGGCCAGCGGCGGCAGGCTCGCGCATGCGACAAGCATCAGCAACGACAGAATCGCACTCCACGAACGCAGCATGATCATGTTGGCCGCCCCCACTGTCGGGCGAAGTCGGATTGTGTTTGTTCTGGCTGGGCTGCCGGACGGAGCGCGGCGCGGGTCCACGGTGCCCGCTACGGAGCCGCGTGCGACCGGATCGCGCTACAGCATACTTCGATTGATATCGGGGCGGCACGCTTTCCGTGTTTCCGCGGTGGCGAAGATGCGACAGGCGGCGCCGGTGCGCCAAAGAAAAACCCGCGACGCCATGCGGCATCGCGGGTTTCGCGGCTTCCCCGGACAACCGTGGAAGCGAATCTGGTGGGCCCCCCGGGAGTCGAACCCGGCACCAACGAATTATGAGTTCGCTGCTCTAACCAAGCATGAGCTAGGGGCCCAGACGAGAAGCAAGGCGTGCTACACGCCACCCCGGCAACGAGGCCGGGCCGGCATTGTAACAACAAAGACGACAAAGGGAACGAACGCCACCGGCATCATGCGGATACCGGCGGCGTTCGTGGCAGAGACGCCGGAAATCAGTTCCCTTCGAGGAACGACTTCAGCTTGTCGGAACGGCTCGGGTGACGCAGCTTGCGCAGCGCCTTGGCCTCGATCTGACGGATCCGCTCGCGCGTGACGTCGAACTGCTTGCCGACTTCCTCGAGCGTGTGATCGGTGCTCATCTCGATACCGAAGCGCATCCGCAGCACCTTCGCCTCGCGCGGCGTCAGCGAATCGAGCACGTCCTTCACGACGTCGCGCATGCTCGCATGCAGCGCGGCATCCGCCGGCGCGACCGTGTTGGTGTCCTCGATGAAGTCGCCGAGATGGGAATCGTCGTCGTCGCCGATCGGCGTTTCCATCGAGATCGGCTCCTTCGCGATCTTCATGATCTTGCGGATCTTGTCTTCCGGCATCTCCATCTTCTCGGCGAGCGTGGCCGGATCCGGCTCGAGACCGGTTTCCTGCAGGATCTGCCGCGAGATGCGGTTCATCTTGTTGATCGTTTCGATCATGTGAACCGGAATACGGATCGTGCGCGCCTGGTCGGCGATCGAGCGCGTGATGGCCTGACGGATCCACCACGTCGCATAGGTCGAGAACTTGTAGCCGCGACGGTATTCGAACTTGTCCACCGCCTTCATCAGGCCGATGTTGCCTTCCTGGATCAGGTCGAGGAACTGCAGGCCGCGGTTCGTGTACTTCTTCGCGATCGAGATCACGAGACGCAGGTTCGCCTCGGTCATTTCACGCTTCGCCTGACGTGCCTTCAGTTCGCCGGCCGCCATCTGGCGGTTGGTTTCCTTCAGGTCCTTCAGCGGCAGCACGACGCGCGCCTGCAGGTCGAGCAGGCGCTGCTGCTGTTCGCGGATCGCCGGAACGTTACGCGACAGCACCGCACTGTACGAATGGCCTTCGGCCGTGATCTTCTCGGCCCAGTCGAGATCGGTCTCGCTGCCCGGGAAGCGCGCGATGAATTCCGAGCGCGGCATGCCGCACTTGTCGACGACGATGTGCAGGATCTGACGCTCGACCTGACGCACTTCGTCCACCTGCGCACGCAGCGTGTCGCACAGGCGTTCAACGGTACGCGCGGTGAAGCGGATCGTCATCAGCTCGCTCTGGATCGTTTCCTGCGCCTTCAGGTAGGCCTTCGACTTGTAGCCTTCCTTTTCGAACGCGCGGCGCATCTTGTCGAACCACTCGCTGATCTGCGAGAACTTCTCGAGCGACGCACGCTTGAGGGCTTCGAGTTGGGCGGCGTTGGCCGATGCCTGCGCGGCACCGTCGTCTTCCTCCTCTTCCTCTTCTTCCTCTTCCTCTTCGGCTTCCTCGTCCTCGTTCTCGATGGCTTCCGCTTCCTTCGCGGAGAAACCGTCCGTATCGGCGGAGTCCGAAGCATTCGGATCGAGCAGGCCGTCGACGAGCTCGTCGACGCGGATCTCTTCGTTCGCGACGCGTTCGGCCATCGCGAGGATGTCGGCAATCGTCGTCGGGCACGCGGAGATGGCCATCACCATGTGGCGCAGGCCGTCCTCGATCCGCTTCGCGATCTCGATTTCGCCTTCGCGCGTGAGCAGCTCGACCGTGCCCATCTCGCGCATGTACATCCGGACCGGATCGGTCGTGCGGCCGAATTCCGAATCGACGGTGGACAGCGCGACTTCCGCTTCCTCCTCGACTTCATCGTCCGACGACGCGGCGGGCGCGTTGTCGTTCAGGAGCAGCGTTTCCGCGTCCGGCGCCTGCTCGTAAACCGCCACGCCCATGTCGTTGAACGTGCCGATGATGCCCTCGAGGGCTTCCGTCTCGGTGAAGTTGTCCGGCAGGTGGTCGTTGATTTCGGCGTACGTGAGGAAGCCGCGCTCCTTGCCGAGCTTGATCAGCGCGCGCAGCTTCACGCGGCGCTCTTCGAGCTCCTCGGCCGTGCCCGGCGTGCTCGTCGCGAACGCTTCCTTCAGCAGCGCCTTTTCCTTGGCGCGACGATCGCGCACCTTGGACTTGCCCGGTGCAGCCGCGGCTGCGGGCTGCTCGTCGCTCTGATTTGCGTCGTCTTCGACGGATACTTCGTTCAGCTTTTTGGTCATGGAGTTCGCCGTACCGGCTATATCGACTCGCGGCTGCTGGACGACAGCCGGTTGAACCGTGGGTGCATGAGTAGTACGTACTGCCGTTTCGTCCGCGTCGGCAGTCGTGTCCCTTGCGCTTTTCGCACTTGCCCGCTTCGCTGCCGGCTTGGCCGGCCCGGAGTCGGGTCTGGCGGCAGCCCGTGTTCTGGCTGCCGGCGCCGGCGCAGCCTGAGCAGTGCCGGCCGCGGTTTTCTTTCCTGCAGGGGCTGACGTGGCTGAAGACGTTGTCCTGGTGGAAGAAGCAGACTTGGCCGCTGTGACCTTCTTGGTCGGCTCCGTCGAGCCCTTGCCTGCTGCTTTCTTTCCGCCTGTCGTCTTTGCCATCGCGATTCTCGCCTCTGCTTGGAAAACAAACCGCTGGAAACCTTATATTATAGCACGCTGGGGAGCCCTCTCTAAGCGCCCCGGCCGCCTACAGCCCGAGCCGACGCTTCATGTCGGTTCGCTGCTGGTTCAAGTCCGTCAATTCGGCCAATTCCTCGGGGGTGAAGGTAGATTGCCGCGCCAGCCTGTCCAGCCGGTCGCAGCAGGCGTCATAGCGCATCTTGAGCACCGCTGCCTGCAGCTCCTCCCCCGCAATCCGCTCCTGCTCACGCTGCCGCTCGGGCACCGTCTCGTCTTCCGGATTCTGTAACAGCAAATCGCGGACGTTTTCATCATAGTCCAGAATTTCGCGGAAGATTTCCTCGTAAGTCGCCCCATTCGAGGACGTCCTCAGGACATCCGACAGCAGCCGGAACTCCGCGCCGTCGCCCAGCGCACGCGCATGATCGACGACTTCCGCGAACAGCTCGCCGATGCGCGGCAGCGTGCGCAGGGTCGCAATCTGTTCGTCGTCGAGCTGCGATGCGACGCGCGGATGCATCACCAGCGTACGCAACGCGCGCTTTTCGCTGTCCGTCACGCGGCGCCGCTCGCTGCGCGCGGGCGCCTGCCGCGGCGGCGTCGCGATGCGCGTATCGACGTCGGACAGCGCAGCGACCTCTTCGAACGGGATATCGAGACGATCGGCGAACATGTGCATGATCTGCGCGCGCAACGCGTTCGCGGGCAGCGCCTGCAACAGCGGCTTCGCATCGAACAGCGCCTTCGCGCGGCCTTCCGGCTGATCGAGCGCCTTGCCGGCAATTGCTTCGTTCAACAGAAATTGCGACAGCGGCATCGCGCGTTCGACCTGCTCGGAGAACGCATCCGCGCCGAACTCGCGCACGTAGCTGTCCGGATCGTGCTCGGTCGGCAGAAAAAGGAACCGGATCGTGCGGTTGTCGCCCGCATGCGGCAGGCAGGCCTCGAGCGCGCGCCGGGCCGCGCGCCGCCCGGCCGAATCGCCGTCGAAACTGAAAATGACCGTGTCGGTCTGGCGCAGCAGCTTTTGCACGTGAATCGGCGTGCACGCGGTGCCGAGCGTCGCGACCGCGTTCGGAAAGCCGAGCTGCGCGAGCGCGACGACGTCCATGTAGCCTTCGACGACCAGCACGTACTTGCGCTCGCGAATCGCGAGGCGCGCCTCGAACAGCCCGTACAGCTCGCTGCCCTTGTTGAACAGCGGCGTTTCCGGCGAGTTCAGATACTTCGGCTCGCCGCTGCCGAGCACGCGGCCGCCGAAACCGATCACCTGCCCCTTCACGTTGCGGATCGGGAACATGATCCGCTCGCGGAACCGGTCGTAGCGGCGCGCGACGCCCTGCGCGTCGGTTTTCTCGCTGACGATCACGAGCCCCGCCTCGACGAGCGATTCGTCGCGATAGTCGGGGAACGCGGCTTCGAGGTTCTGCCAGCCGTCCGGCGCATAGCCGAGACCGAAGCGCGCGGCGACTTCGCCGGTCAGGCCCCGGTTCTTCAGGTACTGGATCGCGACGGTCGCGCCGCGCAACTGCTTGCGGTAGTAGTCGCACGCGGCCGTCATCGCATCGGACAGCGCGGTCGCCACCGATTTCGACACGGGCGCCGGATAGTCGCCGCCACCGCCTCCGCCGCCACCGCGCATCGACGGCTCGTGCGGCACGGTCAGCCCGACGGATTGCGCGAGTTCCTGCACGGCTTCCGGGAACGTGAGCCCCGCGTGTTCCATCAGGAAGCCGATCGCCGTGCCGTGCGCACCGCAACCGAAGCAGTGATAGAACTGCTTGGTCGGGCTGACGGTAAACGACGGACTCTTCTCGTTATGGAACGGGCACAGCCCCATGAAGTTGGCGCCGCCCTTCTTGAGCTGCACATACCGGCCCACCACGTCGACGATATCGACGCGGTTCAGCAAATCCTGCAGGAACGAATGCGGAATCACCGTGGGATCGAGCGAAAAAAGACAATACGACGCCCGGCGCACGCATCGCTGGGCGCGCCGGGAACGGGTTTTACTTCGTGAGCGCGGCCTTGACCTGCGCGGAAACGGCCGTCATGTCGGCACGGCCGGCGAGCTTGCCCTTCAGCACGCCCATCACCTTGCCCATGTCCTGCGGGCCGGCTGCGCCGGTTTGCGCGACCGCCGCCTGGACCTCGGCCGCCACTTCGGCGTCCGACAGCTGCGCGGGCATGTAGCCGCCCAGCACGGCCAGCTCGGCCTGCTCCTTCGCGACCAGATCGTCGCGGCCGGCCGCCTGGAACTGGCTGATCGAATCCTTGCGCTGCTTGATCATCTTGTCGATCACGGCCGTGATGCCCGCGTCGTCGAGCGTGACCCGGTCGTCGACTTCGCGCTGCTTGATCGCGGCCATCAGCAGGCGAATCGTTGCCAGGCGCTCGCTTTCCTTCGCGCGCATCGCGGCCTTCATGTCTTCGCTGATCTGCTCTTTCAAACTCATCTTTCACCCGGGATGGAAACGTGAATCCGACGCCCGCAAACGGGCGTCAACACAAAAACCCGCTTGGGACAGTGTCTCAAGCGGGTTGCTCGAATCCGGCATCGGCGACTCGCCGCCTGATCGGCTGCGCGACCGCACCCGATCGCACGGAGTCGCCGGTGCGCCGCTCAGCGAACCGCGCGGCGCCCAATCGTTCAGTACAGTTTCTTCGGCAGCGTCTGGCTGCGAATACGCTTGTAATGACGCTTCACCGCAGCGGCCTTCTTACGTTTGCGTTCTGCGGTCGGCTTCTCGTAAAACTCACGTGCACGAAGCTCGGTCAACAGACCGTTCTTCTCGATCGTGCGCTTGAAGCGACGCATTGCAACTTCGAACGGCTCGTTCTCTTTAACGCGAATGATCGTCATGATCCGACACGAATAAAGGTTTGCAGGGAAAGACTACTGAGTATAGCAGAGCGATGGGTCAAAGGCACGGACCCCATCCCCGCCGGAACGGCGGTGGCCGGCGCGTCAGCCGCCTCGCGCGTACTTGGCCGCGGCCTGCCCGGCCGCTGTGCCGGACGCCCACGCCCACTGGAAGTTGTAGCCGCCCAGCCAGCCCGTCACGTCCACCGCCTCGCCGACGAAGAACAGCCCGGGCACGCGCGCGCTCATCATCGTCGCCGACGACAGCTCCCGCGTATCGACCCCGCCCTTCGTCACTTCGGCCTTCTTGTAGCCTTCGGTGCCGTTCGGCGTCAGCGTCCAGCCGGACAGCGCGTCGCCGATCTGGCGCAGCGTCTTGTCGGGCAGATCCGCGAGCCGCGCGTCGGCCGCGACGCGATGCGTATCGAGCCACGCATGCGCGAGGCGCGACGGCACCCACTCCGCGAGCAGCGAACCGATCTGGCGCTTCGACGTGCGTTTCGCGTCGAGCAGGTCGGCCACCGTGTCGCGCTGCGGCAGCAGGTCGATGCGGATCGGATCGCCGGGCTGCCAGTAGCTCGAGATCTGCAGGATGCCCGGCCCGGACAGCCCGCGATGGGTCAGCAGCAGGTCCTCGACGAATTCGCCACCGCGTTTTTTGTCGCCGGTCGATACGCGCACTTCGAGCGACACGCCGGACAGCGGCGCGAACGGCGCCCAGTCCTGCGGCGCGAACGTCAGCGGCACGAGCGCGGGCCGCGTATCGACGAGCTTGTGGCCGAACTGCTTCGCGAGCCGGTAGCCGAAGTCGGTCGCGCCGATCTTCGGGATCGACAGGCCGCCGGTCGCGACGATCAGCGCGCGCGCGCCGATCGGGCCGGCCTGCTGCGTGTCGAGCGTGAAGCCGCCGGCCGGCGCATGGCGCACCGCGTCGACGACGACGGGCCGGCGCCACGCGATGCCGCCCGCGTCGCACTCGTGCTTCAGCACGTCGATGATCGCGTCGCTGCCGTGATCGCAAAAGAGCTGGCCCTTGTGCTTTTCGTGCCAGCTCACGTGATGGCGCTTGAGCAGGCCGAGGAAGTCGCGCGGCGTATAGCGCGCGAGCGCCGAACGCGCGAAATGCGGATTCGACGACAGGTAGTTGTCGGGCCCGGCGTACAGGTTCGTGAAGTTGCAGCGGCCGCCGCCCGAGATGCGGATTTTCTCGGCGAGCCGCGGCGCGTGATCGATCAGCACGACGCGGCGGCCGAGCTGCCCGGCAACCGCGGCGCTCATCATGCCGGCGGCGCCCGCGCCGATCACGGCGATGTCATAAGTTTCCATGGCGCGGATTGTACCTGTCCACCCTCGGGCTCGGGCCGCCCGCGGCGGCCGCGAGCCCCGGCCTGCTATAATTTCGGGTTACGTCGACCTACCCGCGGCACGCCCGAACCGGCGCGCCCTGCCCTCACCCATGCTCGTTCTCGGCATCGAAAGCTCCTGCGACGAAACCGGCCTCGCGCTCTACGACACGCAGCGCGGCCTGCTCGCACATGCGCTCCATTCGCAGATCGCGATGCACCGCGACTACGGCGGCGTCGTGCCCGAACTCGCGTCGCGCGACCATATCCGCCGCGCGCTGCCGCTGCTCGAGGAAGTGATGGCGCAAAGCGGCGCGCGCCGCGACGACATCGACGCGATCGCGTTCACGCAGGGGCCGGGCCTCGCCGGTGCGCTGCTGGTCGGCGCGAGCATCGCGAATGCGCTCGCGCTCGCGTGGAACAAGCCGACCGTCGGCATCCATCACCTCGAAGGCCACCTGCTGTCGCCGTTGCTGGTCGACGAGCCGCCGCCGTTTCCGTTCGTCGCGCTGCTGGTTTCCGGCGGCCACACGCAACTGATGCGCGTGACCGACGTCGGCGTGTACGAGACGCTCGGCGAGACGCTCGACGACGCGGCCGGCGAAGCGTTCGACAAGACGGCGAAACTGATCGGTCTCGGCTATCCGGGCGGCCCCGAAGTATCGAAGCTCGCCGAAACCGGCACGCCGGGCGCGGTCGTGCTGCCGCGCCCGATGCTGCATTCGGGCGATCTCGACTTCAGCTTCAGTGGCCTGAAGACGGCCGTGCTCACACAGATGAAGAAATTCGAAGCGGCGAAGCTCGAGGGCGAAGCACTCGAACGCGCGAAGGCCGACCTCGCGCGCGGCTTCGTCGATGCGGCCGTCGACGTACTCGTCGCGAAGTCGCTCGCCGCGCTGAAGCAAACGAAGCTCAAGCGCCTCGTGGTCGCGGGCGGTGTCGGCGCGAACCGCCAGTTGCGCGCCGCCCTGTCGGCGGCCGCGGCCAAGCGCGGCTTCGACGTGCACTATCCCGATCTCGCGCTGTGCACCGACAACGGCGCGATGATCGCGCTCGCAGGTGCGCTGCGGCTCGGCCGCTGGCCCGAACAGGCGAATGCCGACTACGCGTTCACGGTGAAACCGCGCTGGGATCTCGCGTCGCTCGCGAGCTGAATCGCACCGCGCAACGCCCCAGGCAGGAAAACAAAAGGCCGCTCGGTTCCGAGCGGCCTTCGTCATTGGCGCGACAAAACGCCGCGGCGTTATGCCGCCAGCCGCTTGTCGCGCTCGATCAGCGCATACGCGCTGTGATTGTGGATCGACTCGAAATTCTCGGCTTCGAGCACGTACGCGATTACCCGCTCGTCCGCATCGAGACGTTGCGCGACGTCACGCACGAGATCCTCGACGAACTTCGGGTTCTCATATGCACGCTCGGTGACGAACTTCTCGTCCGGACGCTTCAGCAGCCCCCACAGTTCGCACGACGCTTCCTCTTCCGCGATGCGAATCAGCGCCTCGACCGGCAGATCGGCGGCCAGCTCCGCATCGATCGTCACGTGCGAGCGCTGGTTGTGCGCGCCGTACTGCGAGATCTTCTTCGAACACGGGCACAGGCTCGTCACCGGCACGAGCACCTTCAGGAACACGCGCGTGTCGCCGTCGCGGCTTTCGCCCGCGAGCATCACTTCATAGTCGAGCAGGCTCTGCACGCCGGACACCGGCGCCGTCTTGTTCACGAAATACGGGAACGTGACTTCGATGCGGCCGGCCTCGGCTTCCAGCTTTTCGAGCATCGACGCGAGCATCGCACGGAAGCGCTCGACCGTCAGCGGCGCACGATTCTCTTCGAGCAGTGCGACGAAGCGCGACATGTGCGTGCCTTTCTGATCGGCCGGCAGACGGACGTCGAGGTTCCAGACACCGACCGTCGGTTGCACGTCGCCGCTTTCGGTACACACCGTCAACGGATGCCGAACCGCCTTCACGCCCACGCGCTGAATCGGGATCTGACGGGTATCCACCGTGCTCTGCACGTCGGGCATCACGAAGGCGGGATTCATCTGGTTCATTTGTTCAATCCTTGTAAGCCGCGCGTCCGACGACGCGCACGCCGCATCATGCGGCGGCCGGAAAAGCAACATGGGCCCGCAGGCCCATGTTTTCCGCATCAATGAAGAGCGGTTGCGCCAGTCGCACCGACGCCGCCCACGGGCGGCGTCGACTTATGCGACGCGCTTCGCCTGGCCGGCGACATCGGCCGCCGGATTCAGAAAGCGTTCGCGAATCGATTTCGCGATGCCCGCGCCGTCGAGGCCGCATTGCGACAGCAGCTTCGCGGGGTCGCCGTGATCGATGAACAGGTCAGGGAGGCCCAATTGTAGTACGGGTCGGATAACCCCACTCTCCATCAGGGCTTCGACGCAGGCCGAGCCCGCGCCGCCCATCACGCAACCTTCCTCGACCGTGACGACGTAGTCGTGCGTTTCGGCAAGCTCACGCACGAGCGCCGCATCGATCGGCTTCACGAAGCGCATGTTCGCGACCGTTGCATCGAGCTCCTCCGCGGCGGCGAGCGACGGCGCCACCATCGTGCCGAACGCGAGGATCGCGACGCGCTTGCCTTCCGGCTGCGACGTGCGGCGACGCACTTCACCCTTGCCGAGCGGGATCTCGGTGAATTCCTTCACCGTCGCCACGCCCGTGCCCGCGCCGCGCGGATAGCGCACCGCGGTCGGGTTCGGTTGCTGCAGCGCCGTGTGCAGCATCTGGCGGCATTCGTTCTCGTCGGACGCGGCCATGATCGTCATGTTCGGGATGCAGCGCATGAACGCGAGATCGTACGCGCCCGCATGTGTCGCGCCGTCCGCGCCGACGAGGCCCGCGCGGTCGATCGCGAACACGACCGGCAGGTTCTGCAGCGCGACGTCGTGAATCAGCTGGTCGTACGCACGCTGCAGGAACGTCGAGTAGATCGCGACGACGGGCTTCAGCCCTTCGGTCGCGAGACCGCCCGCGAACGTCACCGCGTGCTGCTCGGCGATGCCGACGTCGTAGTAGCGATCCTTGAAGCGCTTCTCGAATTCGACCATGCCCGAGCCTTCGCGCATCGCGGGCGTGATGCCGACCACGCGCGTATCGCGCTCGGCTTCGTCGCACAGCCACTCGCCGAACACCTGCGTGTATGTCTTCTTCGCCGGGGTGGCCGACGGCTTGATGCCTTCGGCCGGATTGAACTTGCCAGGGCCGTGATAGAGCACGGGATCGGCTTCGGCGAGCTTGTAGCCCTGACCTTTCTTCGTCACCACGTGCAGGAACTGCGGGCCGCGCAGCTCGCGGATGTTCTGCAGCGTCGGGATCAGCGAATCGAGATCGTGACCGTCGATCGGGCCGATGTAGTTGAAGCCGAACTCCTCGAACAGCGTGGCCGGCACGACCATGCCCTTCGCGTGCTCCTCGAGCTTGCGCGCGAGTTCGAGCACCGGCGGCGCCACGCTCAGCACGCGCTCGACGCCCGCGCGCGCGGCCGCATAGAAGCGGCCCGACATCAGGCGGGCGAGATGGCGATTCAGCGCGCCGACCGGCGGCGAGATCGACATGTCGTTGTCGTTCAGGATCACGAGCACCTTCGCGTCTTCCGACACGCCCGCGTTGTTCATCGCCTCGAACGCCATGCCGGCCGTCATCGCGCCGTCGCCGATCACGGCGATCGAGAAGCGGTCGTCGCCGTTCAGCTGGCTGCCGATCGCCATGCCGAGCGCGGCCGAGATCGACGTGCTCGAGTGCGCGGTGCCGAACGTGTCGTATTCGGATTCGCTGCGGCGCGGAAAGCCCGAGATGCCGTCCTGCTGACGCAGCGAATGCATCTGGTCGCGGCGGCCCGTCAGGATCTTGTGCGGGTAGGTCTGGTGGCCCACGTCCCAGACGATGCGATCGTTCGGCGTGTTGAACACGTAGTGCAACGCGATCGTCAGCTCGACCGTCCCGAGGTTGGACGACAAATGGCCGCCCGTCTTCGACACGCTGTCGAGCACGAACGCGCGCAGTTCATCCGCGAGCGGTTGCAGTTGGCGACGATCGAGGCGGCGCAAATCCGCCGGGTCGTCGATGGTTTTCAGCAAGTCGTACATCGTCGTTCCATTGTAGGAAATCAAACGCGCCCGCATTCTTTTGCACGCACCGTAGCGTGTGCGCGGCGGCGGGCTTTCGCGTCAGCTGACCCGGTTCACTACCAGGTCGGCAAGTTCGGCGAGACGCTGTGCGCGTGCGCCGAACGGTTTCAGCGCGTCGTGCGCTTCGGCGCGCAGTTGCGCCGCCAGTTCGCGCGACGCCTCGAGACCGAGGATCGATACATAGGTCGGCTTGTCGTTCGCCGCATCCTTGCCGGCCGTCTTGCCGAGCGTCGCCGAATCGGTCGTGACGTCGAGAATGTCGTCGACGACCTGGAAGGCCAGACCCACGGCGCCCGCGTAAACATCCAGCGCGGCCATCGTTTCCGCCGACGGCGTCTCGCCGGCCAGCGCGCCCATCCGCACGGCCGCGCGCAGCAAGGCGCCCGTCTTCATCCGGTGCATCGTCTCGAGCTGTTCGCGCGTCAGCTTCAGGCCGACGCTCGCCAGGTCGATCGCCTGCCCGCCGGCCATGCCGATCGAGCCGCTCGCGAGCGCCAGCTCGCGCACGAGCGCCGCCTGCTGCACCGGCGACAGCGCATCGGCGTCGGTCAACGCGACGAACGCCTGCGACTGCAGCGCGTCGCCGACCAGCAGCGCCGTCGGCTCGTCGTACTGCACGTGCACGGTCGGCTTGCCGCGACGCAGCGCGTCGTCGTCCATGCACGGCATGTCGTCGTGCACGAGCGAGTAGACGTGGACCATCTCCAGCGCCGCCGCCGCCGCGTTGCGCGCCGCTTCCGTCGCGCCGGTCAGTTCGCCTGCCGCATGGCACAGCAGCGGGCGAACGCGTTTGCCGCCACCGAGAACCGCATAGCGCATCGCCTCGTGAAGTTTCGCGGGCGTCGCGGTTTCAGCCGGCAGATAGTGGCCGAGTGCGTCCTCGACACGGTCGAGCACGGACCGCATCCATTGTTCGAATGTCATAGATCGTCGTCTTCGCCGTCCGTGGCGGCCGTTCCGGACGAAAGCGGCTTCAGCGTCGCGCCGTCGAGCACGCGAACCTGCTGCTCCACTTTCTCGAGCTGCTGTTGGCAAAACGCAACGAGGGTCGCACCGCGGCGATACGCCGCCAGCGAATCCTCGAGGCTCAACGCGCCGCCTTCCATCCGGGCAACCAGCGTCTCGAGTTCCGCGAGCGCCATCTCATAATTGTCCGGCAACGGTTCGGTGCCATTGCCGGGCGGCGTGGCGCCTGGGGATGCGGTTTTCGCCATGGACGAGGTGTCAAATTTCAAAACAAGTCGGACATTCTACGGCAAAAGAGAATTTTCCGACCTGCCGTCGTGGGCGCCCGCGCACAATTCCGGCCCCATCTACGACGCACAGTGTGCGCCTTTCGACGGTCGCCCGACAAAAAATTGACACAAATCAGGCACTTAATCCTAGCCTTGCGGGGCGAACCGGGTATAATTCTCCGTTTCCCTAAATCGATTTTTCGATGGTTGGGTTGTTCACTGCTTTCACGCTAACACCGGGAGTGGGAATGTCCAATCTCAGCGATGCGCTTCAGTTGAAGTCGGCCCACAGCCAGCTTCCAGTCACTGCATATTTCGATGAGGCGCTACTCGAGCGCGAGATCGAAACCCTCTTCAAGAAAGGTCCTCGCTACGTCGGGCACGAGTTGATGGTGCCCGAGGCGGGAGACTATTTTGCGCTGCCCTCCGAGAAGGAAGGCCGCGTGCTGGTCCGTAACCAGACGAACCAGATCGAACTGTTGTCGAACGTGTGCCGCCACCGGCAGGCGATCATGCTCAACGGGCGCGGCCATGCGCAGAACATCGTGTGCCCGCTGCACCGCTGGACGTACGATCTCGAAGGCCAGTTGCTCGGCGCGCCGCACTTCCCCGACAAGCCGTGCCTGAACCTCGGCAAGAGCCCGCTGCAGAACTGGCAGGGGCTGCTGTTCGAGGCCGAGGGCCGCGACGTCGCGCGCGATCTCGCGAACCTCGGCACGAAGCATCATTTCGACTTCTCCGAGTACCAGTTCGATCACGTCGAAGTGCACGAGTGCGACTACAACTGGAAGACGTTCATCGAGGTCTACCTCGAGGATTACCACGTCGTCCCGTTCCACCCGGGCCTCGGCAGCTTCGTGTCATGCGACGATCTCAAATGGGAGTTCGGCGACTGGTACAGCGTGCAGACGGTCGGCGTGCACAACGCCCTCGCGAAACCGGGCAGCACGACTTACCAGAAATGGCACGAGCAGGTGCTGAAGTTCCGCAACGGCGTGCCGCCGGAGTTCGGCGCGATCTGGATGGTCTACTACCCGGGCCTGATGATCGAGTGGTATCCGCACGTGCTGGTGGTGTCGTGGCTGATTCCGCGCGGGCCGCAGAAGACGACCAACATCGTCGAGTTCTATTACCCCGAGGAAATCGCGCTGTTCGAACGCGAATTCGTCGAAGCCGAGCGTGCCGCCTATATGGAAACGGCCGTCGAGGACGACGAGATCGCGATGCGGATGGACGCGGGCCGCCGCGCGCTGATGGCCCGCGGCGAGTCGCAGGTCGGCCCGTACCAGAGCCCGATGGAAGACGGCATGCAGCACTTCCACGAGTTCCTGCGCCGCCACCTCGGCGACCTCTGACAGCGGCTGCGGCGCATTGACGCCGCGCGGCATCCGGCAGACGAAAAGACGGGCTTCGGCCCTAATGCCGTTCAGTTAAGGTTCTTTTTAAGGACACGGACGGCATAGCGTTTTGGCACAGCCTTCACGGCCCGCTCGAATTTTCGAGCGGGCCGTTCTTCTTTGAGTAGCGCGACCAGACGTAGTCGCAGTCGTTGCAGCAGGGCTGGGAGTTTGCCCTGCGCACGGGTAACCGCGGCCCAGTGCAATTCGTACTGGATGACGTGGAAGGCGCGCACGAAGCTAATCTCAGTCGGCTCGCACTTCACCGCAAGCGCGGCCTTGGCAATCTCCAATCGCACGAGGTTGTAGGCAATCAGCGCGCCCCAGATTTCCTGATACACCCCCTCAACGCTGCGGCTGCGCAGGATCGGCGCCATGCCCATCATCGTCTGCTTGAGTTCTCGATAGCTGGTTTCAATTTGCCAGCGGCGCGCATAGCAGGCCACGATATCGGCGCTCGTGTAGCGTTTTCGGTCGAACAGTGACGTCAGCAGTACGCGCTTGCGGGCACTTGAGTCGACCAGGGTGACGGCTCGCGCCTGCCACACCTCTGGCAGGTCCGGGCATTTCTTGCGTGCCTGGGGCGACACGCGCATGCTTACCACCGCATCATCAGGCGTTCCCTCGATGACTTCCCATTTGGTGTTGGCCTTGGCCGGGATGAGGAAGTGACGGTTCGAACCCGCGCGGCTCAAGCCACACAGGATTTCTGCAGATAGAAACCCCTTGTCGAATACCGTCAGCGAATCATCGGGGATGGCGTCGAGCAGATCCTTGGCATATAGCATCTCGTTCGTGCCATACGGACCGAACGCCGCGCTGCGGATCAGGTGCGTGGGCACGGCAGTCAGCGTCACGCCACGGACCTGCGGATAACTGGCGATGGTGTTGCCGGCATAAACCTGGGCGCCGAAATGAGCCCGATGTTCGGGGGTGTCCGCCGTCCTGAGCGTCGTGCCATCCATCGCAAACAGGCTCAACCCCTTGAACAGGTATTGTTTGCGGTCCTGCTCGGCCCACGCCTTGGCCGACAATTCGAACAGCGCCTTCAGTGGTTGCGCGCCCAGGCGCTGCCGGGCCTGAGCGACAGCGCTCTTGCTGACGAACGGCGCCTGCATATCCGGTAGCGCAAGATCGAGATCGTCGACAACCTCGCTGATCGATTGATGCCGATACAATGCCAGCGCAATAACCAGCCAAACAACCTGTTCAGCGGGCAAGCGGCGTTGCCGGATGCTCGCCCGTCCCGTGTAAGCCACCACCTGCTCAATCCACTCGTAGGGCAAGTGCTCACCCAGACGAGCCCAGTCGGGCGTCTCCTGTTCTTCAGCGAGAAAATTCAGGGTGTCATCAAGCATGGCGACGCAGGTTAACAGCCTCCATCACCGTTTACAACACCCAAAACAAAAATGCCGTTCAGTTCTTAACTGAACGGCATTAGGCTTCGGCCCGTCTTTTTTTGTTTAGACTTGGAGTGTCAGGCCATTTGCACTCCAGGGAGTCGTCATGCCACACACTCATTACACCACGCTCATCTCCGCCGCCAATCTCGCCGAGCGCCTGGCCGCGGCGCCCGGCAGCGTCGCGCTGTTCGACTGCCGCTTCGATCTCGTCGACCCCGGCGTCGGCGAAGCCGCCTACGCGGCCGGCCACCTCCCCGGCGCGCAATATCTTCATCTCGACCGCGACCTGTCGGGCCGCAAGACGGGCACCAACGGCCGCCATCCGCTGCCGACCCGAGACGCACTCGCGACGCTGCTCGCCAGCCGTGGCCTCAAGCAGGGTCAGCAGGTCGTCGCGTACGACGCGCAAGGCGGCGCCTATGCGGCGCGCCTGTGGTGGCTGCTGCGCTGGCTCGGCCACGATTCGGTTGCCGTGCTCGATGGCGGCCTGCAAGCCTGGGAAGCGGCCGGCCAGCCGCTGACGACCGACGTGCCGCAACCGGCCGCCGGCGACTTCCGCTCGGCCACGCCGCTCGAATCGACGGTCGATGCGGCGGCCGTGCTCGCGAACGTGTCGTCGCCCGCGCGCGTCGTGATCGATGCCCGCGCGCCGGATCGCTATCGCGGCGAAAACGAAACGATCGACGGGGTGGGCGGCCACATTCCGGGGGCGCGCAACCGCTTCTTCAAGGACAACCTGACTGCCGACGGCCGCTTCAAGACCGGCCATGAACTGCGCGAGGCATTCACGACCGTGCTGGCCGGCACCGAGCCGAACCGCGTGATCCTGCAATGCGGCTCGGGCGTCACCGCATGCCACAACGCGCTGGCGCTGGAAGTGGCCGGCCTGCACGGCGCGTCGCTGTACCCGGGCTCGTGGAGCGAATGGAGCGCCGATCCGTCGCGACCGATCGCGACCGGCCCGAATCCTTGAGCACCCGCGCGGCGCGACGACGATGATGCGGCGGCTGGTGCCGAGGCGGCAGTTGCCACCGCTCGTCGTTTACATCACGCCGTACTTGTGGAACCACTCGATCGCGCGCTTCCAGCCGTCCTCGGCATCGCCCTTCACGTAACTCGGCCGGTAGTCGGCGAAGAACGCGTGACCGGCATCCGGATACACGACGATCTCCGATTCGCGCGCGCGCTTCGAATCGCTCGCCTGGATCGCCTTGCGCATGTCCGCGAGCGACGCCTGCGTGATGTTCTGATCCTTCTCGCCATACAGCCCGAGCACCGGCACCTTCAGCAACGACGCATGGTCGACCGGATTGAACGGCGTCATCTCGTCGGTCTTGCCTTCGACGAACCCGTACCACGCCACGGCGGCCAGCACGTGCGGATTGTGTTCCGCATACAGCCACGCCTGGCGGCCGCCCCAGCAGAACCCCGTCACGCCGAGACGCGACAGGTCGCCGCCGTTCTTGCCGGCCCATGCGACGGTCGCGTCGAGATCCTCCGTCACCTGCCGGTCCGGCACCTTGCTGATGATGTGGTCGTACAGATCCTTCATCGTCGGATACTTCGCCGCATTGCCCTGCCGGACGAACAGGTCGGGCGCGATCGCGAGATAACCGAGCTTCGCGAAGCGTCGGCATACATCGGCGATATGCGCGTGCACGCCGAAGATCTCGTGGATCACGATGACGACCGGCAGGTTCGTCTTGTCGACCGGCTGGGCGCGATACGCCGGAATACTCGCATCGCCCGAGCGGATCTCGATGGTGTCGACGTCCAGCCCGGCGCTGTCGGTCGTGACCGTCTGCGCCGACACGGGCAGCACGGCCGCCGCGAAGGTGCCGCCGAGCGCAGCCTGCATGAATTTGCGGCGCGAGAACGGGACGTGGGGGACCAGGCTGTCGACTTCGGGTTTCAACATGAATGCACTCCTCGATTGGGGCGCCGCCGTCACGATCGCGGATACGACATGACGGGGCATCGCACCGCCGCGCGGCGCGGAGGTCGCGGCGGTTGGCACCCCGCCGCAAACGAAAACCCGGACAAGATGCCCAATAATCCGTTGTCGCGTCAACTGTCGGATGTGTAAGACTCGATTACGACGCGTGGCGGCGCCTGCCGAATCGGTCATCGCACGGCGGCCCGTATCGCGCATCGACGCGCGACAGAATCCGTGTGAGCCGAAAAGAAAAACGGGCGGCGAACACGCACGATAGGCGCATTCCCCGCCCGCGCCACGCGCAACGACGCGATCAGTGCAGCTTGACGCGCGGCAGCGTCGTGCGCCGCAGCCAGTGCGCGACCGTGTCGAGCATCATGCGCGGGTAACCGTGCAGCGCCGCGATGTGCAGCCGGTACAGCGACATGTACATGAAACGCGCGAACAGCCCTTCGATCAACATGTTGCCGCCGATCAGCCCGCCCATCAGGTTGCCGACCGCGCTGAAGTGACCGAGCGACACGAGCGAGCCGAAATCGCGATACGTGAACTCGGGCTGCGGGCGCCCTTCGAGCCGGCAGCCGATCGCCTTGAGCAGGAAACTCGCCTGCTGGTGCGCCGCCTGCGCGCGCGGCGGCACATTGCGTTCGTTGCCCGGCCATGCGCAGGCCGCACAATCGCCGAGTGCGAATACGTTGTCGTCGGTGAAGGTCTGCAGCGTGCGGCGCACGTCGAGCTGACCGAGCTTGTTGACCTGAAGGCCGTCGAGGTGCGAGAGCACGGACGGCGCCTTGATGCCGGCCGCCCAGACCGTCAGATCCGCGCGCACCGCCTTGCCGCTCGCGGTATGCACGAACCCGGGCGCCACCTCGGTCACGCGCTCGCCGAGCATCAGCCGCACGCCGAGCTTTTCGAGCAGTTCGGCCGTCGCCGCCGACACGCGCTCCTGCAGTGCCGGCAGGATCCGCGGCCCCGATTCGATCAGCACGATGCCGACGTCATGGCGCGGATCGAGCTTGTGCAGCCCGTACACGGACAGCACCTGCGCGGTATTGCGCAGTTCCGCGGACAACTCGACGCCCGTCGCGCCGCCGCCGACGATCACGACCTGGATGCGCGGCTCGGTCGACTCGCCCGGCGCGGTGGGCGCCGGCGCCTGGTGCTCGGCACGCATGCATGCCGCGATCAGCCGCTTGCGGAAGCGTTCGGCCTCGCCGACCGTATCGAGTGCGATCGCGTTTTCCGGCGCGCCCTGCACGCCGAAGAAGTGGGTCGTGCTGCCGATCGCGATCACCAGCGTGTCGTATTCCAGCTCGCGCGCCGGCAACAGTTCCTCGCCGTCGCTGTCGTTGATGGGCGACAGCGTGATGCGCTTCGCCGCGCGGTCGAGCGCGGTCAGCTCGCCCTGCTGAAACTCGAAGCCGTGCCAGCGCGCCTGCGCCGCATACTCGAGCTCCTGCGTGAACGGATCCATGCTGCCGGCCGCGACCTCGTGCAGCAGCGGTTTCCAGATGTGCGTCGGATTGCGGTCGACGAGCGTGACAAGCGCACGCGCGGGACGATTGCCGCGTGCGCCGTAACGGTCGCCGAGCCGCGTCGCCAGTTCCAGGCCGCCCGCGCCTCCGCCTACGATGATGATCCGATGCATCTGATTCCCCCTTTGCGATTCGAAACTGCTGCCGCCGGATAAAGCAAACGCGATGCATTCGCACAGCCCGGCGGATTAACCGGTTCGGACATCATCGATGTGCAGTTCGAAGCACTTCGATGCGGCCGATCCGGCACGCGGGGCGCGCCGCCCCGCGTCAATGGCATGACTGACATGCATTGTCCGGGAGCTTGCGCGTTGACCACAAGCAAACCATCTCGATATTCGGCATCCCTGCAACAATATGCCGCGGGCAGCAAGGAATCGTACGGGGTGCGTCAGTGTGCCTCTTCCCAGTTCGCGCCGGCGCCCACTTCGGCGACCAGCGGCACCTTCAGCTTCGCGACGCCGCACATCATTTCCGGCAGTTTCTCGCGCACGAGCGACAGCTCGCTTTCGGGCACTTCGAGCACCAGTTCATCGTGCACCTGCATGATCATGCGCGACGCAAGCCGGTCGCGCGTGAGCCAGTCGTCCACGGCGATCATCGACAGTTTGATCAGGTCGGCCGCCGTGCCCTGCATCGGTGCATTGATCGCCGCGCGCTCGGCCGCCTGGCGACGCGGGCCGTTGCCGCCGTTGATCTCGGGCAGCCACAGGCGGCGACCGAAAACGGTTTCGACGTAGCCCTTCTCCTTGGCCGCCGCGCGCGTGTCTTCCATGTACTGCGCGACGCCCGGATAGCGCGCGAAATAACGGTCGATATAGAGCTTCGCCGCGTCGCGCGTGATACCGAGATTCGATGCGAGCCCGAACGCGCTCATCCCGTAGATGAGCCCGAAGTTGATCACCTTCGCGATCCGGCGCTGGTCGGAATTGACCTCCAGCGGCGTCACGCCGAACACCTCGGCGGCCGTCGCGCGGTGGATGTCCTCGCCCTGCGAGAACGCGCGCAGCAGCGACGCGTCGCCCGAGATGTGCGCCATGATCCGCAGTTCGATCTGCGAATAGTCGGCCGACACGATCTGGTGGCCCGGCGAGGCGATGAACGCCTCGCGGATGCGCCGGCCTTCGGCCGTGCGCACCGGAATGTTCTGAAGATTGGGATCGTTCGACGCAAGGCGGCCCGTCACCGCGACCGCCTGCGCATAGTTCGTATGCACGCGGCCGGTGGTGGGGTTCACCATGCGCGGCAACTTGTCGGTATAGGTCGACTTCAGCTTCGACAGCCCGCGGTGCTCGAGCAGCAGCTTCGGCAGCGGGTAGTCCTCGGCCAGCTTCTGCAGCACTTCCTCGTCCGTCGACGGCGCGCCGCTCGGCGTCTTTTTCACGACCGGCAACTGCAGCTTCTCGAAGAAGATCTGCCCGATCTGCTTCGGCGAGCCGAGATTGAATTCGCCGCCCGCCAGTTCGTACGCCTGGCCCTCGAGCTCGATCAGGCGCGTCGCGATTTCGGTGCTCTGCGCGTGCAGGCGCGCATCGTCGATCAGCACACCGGTGCGCTCCATCTTGCGCAGCACGAGCGCCACCGGCATCTCGATCTCGCGGTACACGCGCTCGAGGCCCGGCTCGCGCGCGACTTGCGGATACAGCGCGTGATGGAGCTGCAGCGTGATGTCCGCGTCTTCGGCCGCGTATTCCGCGGCCTGCGCGAGCGCCACTTCGTCGAAACCGATCTGCTTCGCGCCCTTGCCGGCCACGTCCTCGTACTTGATCGTCTTGACGCCCAGATGACGCAGCGCGAGGCTGTCCATGTCGTGCGTGCGGTGCGATTCGAGCACGTACGATTCGAGCAGCGTGTCGTGCTCGATGCCGTTCAGCGCGATGTCGTAGTTCGCGAGCACCTGTGCGTCGTACTTCAGGTGCTGGCCGACCTTCTTGCGATCGGGCGACTCGAGCCACGGCTTCAGGCGCGCGAGCACTTCGTCGAGCGGAAGCTGCTCGGGCATGTCGGGGCCGCAGTGCGCGACCGGCAGGTAGGCCGCCTTGCCCGGCTCGATCGAGAACGACAGGCCGACGAGCCGTGCGAGCATCGGATCGAGTGCGGTCGTCTCGGTGTCGAATGCGGTCAACGCGGCCGCATCGATCTTCGCGAACCACGCGTCGAACTGTTCCCAGGTCTGGATCGTGTCGTATTCGCGCGCGACGTCGGCTGCGATCACCGGGGCCGGCTCGCCTTCCGGCGCATCGGCGCCGCCGCCTTCGGCCGGTGCGCTCTCGACTTCGCGCAGCCAGGTCTTGAAGCCGTAGCGCGCAAAGATGTCGCGCAGCAGGTCGCGCGCCTCGCCGTCGCTCTTCAGCGACGCTTCGATCGAGTCGAGATGCGGTGCGAGATCGCAGGCCGTGTCGACCGTCACGAGCCGGCGGCCCAGCGGCAGGAAATCGAGCGCGCGGCGCAGGTTGTCGCCGACCACGCCCTTGATCTCGGCCGCGTGTTCGATCACGCCGTCGAGGCTGTCGTATTGCGACAGCCATTTCACGGCCGTCTTCGGCCCGCATTTCTCGACGCCCGGCACGTTGTCGACGGTGTCGCCGATCAGCGCGAGGTAGTCGATGATGCGCTCGGGCGGCACGCCGAATTTCGCGAGCACGCCGTCGCGGTCGAGCGTCTCGTTGGTCATCGTGTTGACGAGCGTGACACGGCCGGTCACGAGCTGCGCGAGATCCTTGTCGCCGGTCGACACGATCACGTTCATCCCGTGCCGTTCGGCTTCGCGCGCGAGCGTGCCGATCACGTCGTCGGCCTCGACGCCTTCGACCATCAGCAGCGGCCAGCCGAGCGCGCGCACCGCGCCGTGGATCGGCTCGACCTGCAACGCGAGATCGGGCGGCATCGACGGACGGTTTGCCTTATAGTCGGCATAAAGGTCGTCGCGGAACGTCTTGCCCTTTGCATCGAACACGCAAGCGCTATACTCTGCACTGACTTCCTTGCGCATACGGCGCAGCATGTTGATGATTCCGTAGAGCGCTCCGGTCGGCTCCCCGCCAGGGCCACGCAAATCAGGCATCGCATGGTAAGCCCGATACAGATAGCTCGAACCGTCAACCAATAGCAGGGTCTTACCTTCCAGATTTCGTTCTTCAGGCATTATGAACAAGAGAAAAGTGATTCCGAGTCTGCGTTCGCTCGCAGATCAAGAGCGCGCGACGGCCAAGAAGGCGCGCGCATCGTGGCAGATGTTCACGATTATGGCAGAGTTTATCGAGGCGACCGAGTACCTGTCGGAGATCCGCCCGGCTGTCAGCATCTACGGTTCTGCCCGCCTCAAACCCGACACGCCGCACTACAAGCTCGCCGTGCAGATCGCCCGCAAGCTGTCGGACGCCGGCTTCGCGGTGATCTCCGGCGGCGGCCCCGGCATCATGGAAGCCGCAAACAAGGGGGCGCACGCCGGCAAGGCGCCGTCGGTCGGCCTGAACATCGAGCTGCCGCACGAGCAGGCCGGCAACCACTATCAGGACATCTCGCTGCGCTTCCGCCACTTCTTCACGCGCAAGGTCACGTTCGTGAAGAACTCGGACGCGGTGATCGTGATGCCGGGCGGCTTCGGCACGCTCGACGAACTGTCCGAAGTGCTCACGCTGATCCAGACGAAGAAATCGCGCCTCGTGCCGATCATCCTCGTCGGTAGCGAATTCTGGCAGGGGCTGCTGCAATGGTTCCGCGATCAACTGATTCCGATGGGCCTGATCAATCCGGAAGACATGGATCTGATGCAGGTGATCGACGATCCCGACCAGGTGCTCGACGCGGTGCTCGCGTTCTACGAGGACAGCGGCGAGGAGGAAGGTTCGGACGACGATGATCATCCGCCGCGCCCGGAAGAAGACCGGATGTTCTATCTGTAACCGGTCAGTGACGACAGCCGGCCCGACGGCCGGTTGTCGTGCCTGGCACGCAATGAGCAACGCGTGCCGGCCGCTCGCCGGGCGCGATTTTGTAACGCGCCGTTAATACCCGTTCGCCGCCGCGCGCGGTCGAATGTCAAATCCCGCCGTCGGCGCTGCGTCATGCGACGGGATCAGCCGCACCGGCGGCCCGCCACTGTCAAATGGATGGCCCTTCGCGCGCGCACGCACCGCCAATCCTCCGTAATAATCACGACTCGCCTTTTCCGTCGCCCGGCAGCACACTGCATTCTGTCGGCGCGGCGTTCCCCCGGTGGAACGGTCCCCCTCGCTTCCATCGCGTCGCGTCGGCCCATTCATCACGACACCACGGAAAAGAACATGCAACGCTCGCTGATCGCCCTCGCTTTCGCCGGCCTCGGCCTTTCGCTGTCCGGCCTCGCTCATGCCGTCAACGTCGACGTCAACATCGGCACGCCCGCGCCGGTCGTCGTCGCTCCCGCACCGGCGGTAATCGTCGGCTGGCACGGCGACCGCTATTGGGACGGCCGCCGCTACTGGGAACGCCGCGAGTGGGAGGATCACGAGCGTCATCGCGGCCATGGCGGCTATCACTGCCCGCCGGGGCACGCGAAAAAGGGCGAATGCTGAACGCCTGAGCGCGGGCCATCCGGCCTTCGCGCCGAAACGAAAAGAACAAGGCCGCACGCGAACGCAAGTTCGCGTGCGGCCTTTGTCGTGATGGACGCCGTTGCGCCGTGTGTCGTTACTGGAACGCCACTTCCGCGAAGCTCCGCAGTTTCCGGCTATGCAACTTGTCGAGCCCGTTCGTGCGCAGGATCTCCATCGCCTTCACGCCGATCTGCAGATGCTGGTCGACCTGCCCGCGATAGAACGTGTCGGCCATGCCCGGCAGCTTCAGCTCGCCATGCAATGGCTTGTCGGACACGCACAGCAGCGTGCCGTACGGCACCCGGAAGCGGAAGCCGTTCGCGGCGATCGTCGCGCTTTCCATGTCGAGCGCGATCGCGCGGCTCTGCGACAGCCGCTGCACGGGCTCGCGATGGTCGCGCAGCTCCCAGTTGCGGTTGTCGACGCTCGCGACCGTGCCCGTGCGCATCACGCGCTTCAGCTCCACACCCTCGAGCCGCGTGACCTCGGCCACGCCGCGCTCGAGCGCGAGCTGCACTTCGGCCAGCGCCGGGATCGGCACCCACAGCGGCAGGTCGGCGTCGAGCACGTGATCCTCCCGCACGTAGCCGTGCGCGAGCACGTAGTCGCCCAGGCGCTGCGTGTTGCGCAGCCCCGCGCAGTGACCGAGCATCACCCACGCGTGCGGGCGCAGCACCGCGATGTGATCGGTGATCGTCTTCGCGTTCGACGGGCCGACGCCGATGTTGACCATCGTGATCCCGCTGCCGTCCGCGCGCTTCAGGTGATACGCGGGCATCTGCGGCAGGCGCGGCGGCGCGGTGCCCTCGGCCGGCTCGCCGCCGAGGTTCGCGTTGTACGTGACGACGTCGCCCGGCTCGACGAACGCGCTGTACTCGCTGCGGTACGCGCGCACCTCCGGATCGTCGCTTTCCGTCATCATCGTGCGGCCGAGCTTCACGAACTCGTCGATGTAGAACTGGTAGTTCGTGTAGAGCACATAGTTCTGGAAGTGCGTGGGCGACGTCGCCGTGTAGTGGCGCAGCCGATGCAGCGAGAAGTCGACGCGCGCGGCGGTGAACAGCGCGAGCGGATGCGGCTCGCCCGGCGCCGGCTCGAACGTGCCGTTGACGATGCGGTCGTCGAGATACGACAGGTCGGGCGTATCGAAGATGTCGCGCATCGCGAGCAGGCGGTCGCGATCGAGTTCACCCTCGAGATGGATGCCTTCCGGAAACGCGAAATGGATTGGAATCGGCTGCGACGACACGCCGATCTCGATCTTCACATGGTGGTTCTTCGCCAGCAGGCGCAGTTGCTCGCGGTAGTAGTTCGCGAAGAGATCGGGGCGCGTGACCGTCGTCTCGAACACGCCGGGGCCCGCGACGAAGCCGTACGAGCGGCGCGAATCGACGTGCGTGTTGACGTCGGTGCGGATCCGCACGAACGGGTAGCACGCGCGCACGTGCTCGGTAATCGCTTCGTGGCGGCGATAGCGCGCGAACGCATCGCGCAGGAAGCCCGTATTCGTGTCGTAAATGGCGGACAGCCGCGCGACGGCAGCGATCGGATCGTCGAAAGCCTCGACCGACGGGCTTTCGGGCGACAGCACACGGTGCCGGCGGCTCAAATCGTTCTTCATTTTCATCACCTCGTCTGATCCGACGACATTACCACGGAACCCGGTCGCCCTTATGGCCGCCCCTGCGCACACAAGGGCCGGATGGTGCACAGTATTTGCTAAAATCGGTAGGTTCACTGGAGACTCATCATGAAGCCGCTCATTTTCGTCGCCGCTGCCGTCGCGTTTGCCGCCGCCAGCGTCGCTCACGCCGCCGGCGGCACGCCTGACGCCGACGCGCAGGCCCGGGCCGAGGCCAACGAAGCCGCCGGCCTGCCCGATCTCCGCAAGATCAACCGGCCGGGCGCCGAAGTCACGTCGAAAGTGGACTTCGCCGACATCCGCCGCACGCCGAGCTTCCACGAAAAGAGCAAGAACGGCACCGAGGTCACCGAGTACCGCGACCGCGGCAAGCCGGTCGAGATCGACGTGAAGTCGAACTTCGGCACGCGCTACCAGATGAGCTCGACGCCCGACACGTCGCCGAAGCCGCACGACGCCGGCATCCCGATCACGCGCCTGCCGTCGCTGAACCTGCGCTACTGATTCCGTGGCGCCGCGCACCGACCGCGCCGCGCCGCTCCTTCACCTGCTGTCGCGCTGCACGCCGCCCGCGTGCCGACACCTTGACCTGACGCATCCCGCATGGCCGTTTTCACCGCTGTTTCCGACTCCGATCTCGCGCAATGGATGCGCCACTACGAACTGGGCGACGTGCTTGCGTTCCGCGGCATTCCGTCCGGTATCGAAAACAGCAATTTCTTCCTGACGACGACGCGCGGCGAATACGTCCTCACGATCTTCGAAAAGCTCACGGCGCAGCAGTTGCCGTTCTACCTCGACCTGATGCGCCACCTCGCCGCCCATGGCGTGCCGGTGCCGGACCCGGTCCCGCGTGACGACGGCGCGCTGTTCGGCGAGTTGCACGGCAAGCCGGCCGCGATCGTCACGAAGCTCGACGGCGCGGCCGAACTCGCGCCCGGCGTCGAACACTGCATCGAGGTCGGGCAGATGCTCGCGCGCCTGCACCTCGCGGGGCGCGACTATCCGCGCAGCCAGCCGAACCTGCGCAGCCTGCCGTGGTGGCAGGAGAACGTGCCGGCGATCGTGCCGTTCATCACGGACGCGCAACGCACGCTGCTCGAAGGCGAGCTCGCGCACCAGGCCGGCTTCTTCGCGTCGGACGACTATGCGGCGCTGCCGGCCGGCCCCTGCCATTGCGACCTGTTCCGCGACAACGTGCTGTTCGCGCACGCGGCGCCCGGCACCGGCCACGACGTGCGGCTCGGCGGGTTCTTCGACTTCTATTTCGCGGGCTGCGACAAGTGGCTGTTCGACGTCGCGGTCACCGTCAACGACTGGTGCGTCGACCTCGCGACCGGCGTGCTCGACGTCGCGCGCGCCGATGCGTTGCTGCGCGCGTACCAGACGGTGCGGCCGTTCACGGCCGAGGAACGCCGCCACTGGAGCGACATGCTGCGCGCCGGCGCATACCGCTTCTGGGTGTCGCGCCTGTACGACTTCTACCTGCCACGCGCGGCCGAGATGCTCAAGCCGCACGACCCCGGCCATTTCGAACGCATTCTGCGTGAGCGTATCGCGCATACGCCCGCGCTTCCCGAGATCCAAACCGCATGCAACTGATCGAAGTGCCCGCGAAAACGGGCTATGTCTGGTTCCGTCAAGGCATCTGGCTGTTCCGCCGGAACCCGCTCGCGTTCATCACGCTGTTCTTCACGTACCTGCTCGCGATCACGCTGGTGTCGAGGGTGCCCGTGATCGGCTCCGCGCTGCCGCTGATGTTCATTCCCGGCATCGCGGTCGGCTTCATGGCCGCGTGCCGCGACACGGTGGCCGGCAAGACCGTGATGCCGACGATCCTCGTCGACGGCTTTCGCTCGTACGGCGCCGTCGCGACCCAGCGGCTGCTCGTCCTCGGCGTAATCTACGTCGCGTCGATGGTGCTGGTGTTCGCCGCGTCGTCGTTCGTGGACGGCGGCGCGCTGTTCCACGTGATGATGGGTGCGGCCGACGAAGCGAACACGACGCCCGAGACGCTCGCCGCGCAAGGCACGCTCGGCGCGCTGTTCTTCGCGACGCTGCTCTATCTGCCGGTCGCGATGCTGTTCTGGTTCGCGCCGGTGCTGGTCGCGTGGCATGACGTCCCGCCCGCGAAGGCGCTGTTCTTCAGCGTCGTCAGTTGCTGGCGCAATCGCGGCGCGTTCGTCGTGTACGGCGTACTGTGGTTCGGCGTCGCGCTCGGCACGTCGCTCGTGCTGTCGCTGCTGCTGCAGGCGCTCGGCGCCGGCGCGTATGCGCTCACGATCATGATGCCGGTGACGATCATCATCGTCACGATGCTGTACTGCTCGTTCTACGCGACCTATCGCGGCTGCTTCGGCGTGCAGGAACCGGGCGCCACGACGACGTCGGGCCGCTGACTGACTGCTCTCCCGGCCGGCGCGGGCCGCCCGCCGCCGGCCGGCGCGCTGTTTTCCCGCACCGCGGCGTCGCGCGGCGCGCTTCTGCTCCCCCTTCTTCCGGTATCGAACGCTGCGGGTCGCCCCTGTTCAACGCGATCTTTTGCGCGCAAAATAATTTGCGTACAAATCGTTCGCGCATCCGATGCGCTACCCGAATCATGGATCGCCTGCCTCCGCTGCCCCAGACGCTCGACGAGCAACTCTGCTTCGCGCTTTATTCGACTTCGCACGCGATGACGAAGGCGTACAAGCCGCTGCTCGACAAGTTGTCGCTGACCTATCCCCAATATCTCGCGATGCTCGTGCTGTGGGAGCGCGACGACATGGCCGTGAAGGACGTCTCGGCGCGGCTCGACCTCGATCCGGCCACGGTCACGCCGCTGCTCAAGCGGCTGGAAGCGCTCGGCTACGTCGAGCGCGTGCGAAGCGCGGCCGACGAACGGGTGGTCAACGTGCGCGTGACGCCGGAAGGCCGTGTGCTGAAGGACCGCGCGCGCTCGGTGCCCGCCGACCTTTTTTGCGCGATGCAACAGACACCCGAATTCCTGGTGAGGCTGCGCGCCGATCTCCAGCAGTTGCGCGACGCGTTGTCGGTGGCCAACGAACGCTGACACTTCGCGCATGAAGCGACCCGCCCGGCATCGCCGGGTTTTTCTTCAAAATTTAATTTGCACACAAATCATTAGTGTTCTATATTTCAGTCGTGGCCGGCGACATCCCGTTTGACCGGACCGCTTTCTCCCTCTCTTCCCGACAGGAGCTGCACGATGAACATTCTGTACAAGACCAGCGCCACGAGCACCGGCGGCCGCGACGGCCGCGCAGTATCCGCCGACAACAAGCTGGAAGTGAAGCTGGCGGCGCCGCGCGAACTCGGCGGCACGGGCGCGGAAGGCACGAATCCGGAGCAACTGTTTGCCGCAGGTTACTCGGCCTGCTTCCTGAGTGCGATGAAATTCGTCGCGGGCCAGAACAAGCAGACGCTGCCGGCCGATACGCAAGTGACGGCGGAAGTGGGCATCGGCCCGAACGATGCAGGCGGCTTCGGGCTCGACATCGAGTTGCGCGTGTCGCTGCCGGGGCTCGACAAGAACGACGCGCAAGCGCTGGTCGACAAGGCACACCACGTGTGCCCGTATTCGAACGCGACGCGCAACAACGTGCCGGTGCGCCTGACGGTCGTCTGACACGACGCCGGTTCGGGTTTCACGCGAATACAAAAAGGGCGCGTGCGGCACCATGCCGCACGCGCCCTTTTGCGCGATGCATCGAAACGGCGGGCCGGCAGGCCCGCGTGCGCCGCTTAGCGCGCGCCGATCGAATACGGACGATTCATTGCCGCGTCGCGATCGATCTTGCGCATGCGGAATTCGAGATCGTAGATGTCGGTGGCTTCGGCCAGGTACGCGTCGGCGCGCTCTTTCGCAGCCTTTTCAGCGTTCTTGGTCAGCATCAGGAAGAGGTGGCTCAGCAGGTACATGGTCGATCTCGCTGTTCAAAGGTTCTGGACTAGGGGTTTTCCCGAATTATAGGGAAAACCCTAGGCTTTGACCAGCGTCGATCAAACGATGCGTCGTTCGGTCGCCACAGTGCGACGACGGGTTTCGAAAAAAGCCCAGATCATCACGCTTGCGTCGGGGCCGACCGCCGCGTGAAACGGCACGGCTTCGTCGCCGCCGGCCCACGCGTGATCGAGCCCTTTCACGTGACACAGCCGCACCACCGGCTCGCCGTCGCGGCATACATCGGTAATCTGGACGCCCGTTTTGCGCGTCTCGACGCGCTCGCCGCCGCGCAGCGCGCCCCGGCTGTCGGCGAGCCCGTTCAGGCGCATGAACTGGACGGTCAGTTGATCGGCGTTCTTCGGCGCGACGACATGATCGCCGTCGCCCTGGACGATCAGCGCCGGCATGCCCGGATACGCGCCGGCGTCGACCAGCGCATCGACCGCCGCGGCCGGGTTCTGCCGCAAACCGCGGCGCATCACGTCCATCGCGGTGATGCCGGAATTCGCTTCGCCGAGTGCGGGGCCCGAGTGCAACGCGACCGCCGCGAAACGGTCCGGGTGGTGCAGCGCAAGCAGCGAAGCGAGCCCCGCGCCGGCCGACAGCCCGGCGACGTAGACGCGCGACGCGTCGAAACCGTACTCGTCGACCAGCGCGTCGACCAGCGCCGCCACCGTGTCCGCCTCGCCCCGCCCCGCGCGGTCGGTGTCTTCATACCAGTGCCAGCACCCATGCGCGTGCGCACGCAGCGACTGTTCCGGATACAGCACCGCGAAGCCGTGCTTGTCGGCCAGCAGGTTCATCCGCGTGCCCAGCGCGAACTCGTCGACGGACTGCTGGCACCCGTGCAGCATCACGACGAGCGGCATCGCGCCACGCCGGCGGCCGGACGGCACGTAGAGCCCGTACGCGAGGTTCTGGACAAGGCGACCGAGCGCGGGCGCCATCGGATATTCGCCGCGCGCCCACTCGCCGGCCGCCCACGCGGCCGCGCGCGGTCGCACACGCGACTCGCGAGGTGGGGACGGGTCGGATACGGCAGGAGAGGCCGCGGCCTCGAGTGCGTCGCGGGTGATGCGCTGCGCATCGCGCGCCGCGCGCTTGGCGACCGGGGACAGCATGCGTTTCATGCCGCCCAGCCATACCTTGGTCAGACTTTTGGTCATCGATCGGGCTCGCAGTCAGGAAAAATAGGGCGCCATGAGAGCCGCCACAACGGATGCATCGTTCGACTTTGTGCAATGCACCATAACATTGTTTCCAGGATTTTTCCTGCTCGTCGATCGTGCCCGGTCGCGCAAAAAGCGGGCCCCATGCGGACGCGGCGCTATACTGGGGTTTCGTCGCTTGTATCCGTTGTAGTCGTTCTTCCCGGCTCGCGCGTTGATTTAAGCATTGTCCCCGCCTTCGTTCGTCCCCTTCCCGATGTTCGACCTGCCCGCTCACCTGTGGATCATGATTACCGCGTTCGGCGGCGCCGGCCTGACCTTGCCGCTCGCGATCACGATCGCCGTCTGGCTCGCGCTCGGCTACTCGTGGCAGCGTGCGGCCGCGTGGCTCGGCGTGCTCGCGGCCGCGATCGGCGTGGTGGCGCTCACGAAGATCGCGTTCCTCGGCTGGGGCATCGGCATCCGCGCGTGGGATTTCACCGGGTTCAGCGGCCATGCGATGCTGTCGACGTCGGTGTATCCGGTCGCGATTTTCCTCGCGCTGATCCGCACGCGCACGCCGGTGCGGCTCGCCGGCATCGCGCTCGGGCTGGCGGCCGGCGTCGCGGTCGGCGTGTCGCGGGTCGCGCTCGACGCGCATTCGCCGTCCGAATCGATTACCGGCTGCCTCGTCGGCGGAGTCGCCGCGCTCACGTTCATCGCCGGCTCGTGGCGCGCGACGCCGCACCGCTGGTCGGTGCCGGCGGTCGTCGCGAGCCTCGCGCTCGTCACCGTGGCGCTGCACGGCCTCACGGTGCCGTCGCATCGCTGGGTCACCAAGGTCGCGCTGGAACTGTCGGGCCACGAGCGCCCGTTCGTCCGCGCGCGCTGGAAGGCCAATCCGAACTACCATCCCGCGTCGCAGCCGTCGTCGCTGCAGCGCACCCGATCGGCGCCGCCTACGCTTCACGCGTAACCGGCCGCCCGTTTTCACGTCCGACCATTTCATGCGCACCGTCGCATGAGCACTATGCCGAGCGTTATAACCCGCCCTATATTACGATTACGGTTTCCATCCATTCACGACGAATCTCCATGCGCTCAACCGTCCGTCCGCTTCGCCGCACCCTGCTTCGCCTGCTGCCGATCGCCACGCTTGCCGCCGCGGTCGCATTCAGCGCACCCGCTTGCGCCGCCGACGAACTGGTCGTGTCGGCGGCCGCCAGCCTGACGAACGCGTTCAAGGCCGTCGGCGACGCGTACGAGAAGCAGCATCCGGACACCAAGGTGCTGTTCAACTTCGGCGCATCGGACGTGCTGATGCAGCAGATCGCCAAGGGCGCACCGGCCGACGTGTTCGCGTCGGCCGACCAGAAGGCGATGGATCGCGCGGTGAACGAGAAGGTGATCGTGCCCGGCACGCGCCGCGATTTCGCGGCGAACTCGCTCGTGCTGATCGTGCCGGCGGACAACCGCGCGCCCGCGCCGGCGTCGCTGAACGACCTGAAAGCGCCGGGCGTGAAGCGCATCGCGTACGGCGATCCGGCCTCGGTGCCGGTCGGCCGCTACACCGAGGGCGCGCTGCGCGCGGCCGGCGTGTGGGATGCGGTCAGCGCGAAGGGCGTGCTGGCCGCCAACGTGCGCCAGAGCCTCGACTACGTCGCGCGCGGCGAGGTCGACGCGGGCTTCGTGTTCGGCACCGACGCGGCGATCATGCCGGGCCGCGTGAAGATCGCGCTGACGGTGCCGACCCAGACGGCCATCACCTACCCGATCGCCGTGGTCAAGGACAGCCGCCACGCCGCGCAGGCGCAGTCGTTCATCGATTTCGTCGCGTCGCCGCAGGGGCAGGCCGTGCTGTCGACGTTCGGCTTCAAGCCCGCCAAGTGAGCGAATCGCGATGCAAGACGCCTGGGTCCCGCTGCTGCTGTCGCTGAAGGTTGCCGGCTGGGCGACCGCGCTCGACATCGTGCTCGGCGTCGCGGCCGCGTTCATGCTCGCACGCTGGCGCTCGCCGCTGCGCGACGTCGTCGATTCCGTGCTGACGCTGCCGCTCGTGCTGCCGCCGACCGTGCTCGGCTATTACCTGCTCGTGCTGCTCGGCCGGCGCGGCGTGTTCGGCGCGTGGCTCGACACGTTCGGCATCGAACTGGTGTTCACGTGGCAAGGCGCGGTGATCGCGTCGATGGTCGTCGCGTTTCCGCTGATCCTGAAATCGGCGCGCGCGGCGTTCGAGGGCGTCGATCCGCATCTCGAGCGCGCCGCCCGCACGCTCGGGCTCGGTGAAGCCGCGGTGTTCTTCCGCGTGACGCTGCCGCTCGCCGCGCGCGGGATCCTCGCGGGGGCGCTGCTCGCGTTCGCGCGCGCGCTCGGCGAATTCGGCGCGACGCTGATGATCGCCGGCAACCTGCCCGGCCGCACGCAGACGCTGTCGGTCGCGATCTACGCGGCCGTGCAGGCCGGCGACGACAACACGGCCAATTTCCTCGTGCTGGTGACGTCGATCACCTGCGTGCTCGTGCTGCTCGCGACCGGCTGGCTCGTGCCGTCGCGCGCCCGGCGGAGCCAGTTGACATGAAGCACCTGCGCCGCCCGTATCGCGCCCGTCGTCCGGCAGCCGGCCCGCTTCGGCGGAGGCCCGCATGAGCGTCGTCGTCGACATCCGCAAGACCTACGCGAACGCCGAACGCCGCTTCACGCTCGACGTGTCGTTCACGGCGACGACGCAGCGCGTCGTGCTGTTCGGGCCGTCGGGCGCGGGCAAGAGCATGACGCTGCAGGCGATCGCCGGGCTGCTGACGCCCGACGAAGGCGCGATCACGCTGAACGGCGAGCCGCTGTTCGACGCCGCGCGCCGCATCGACGTGCCGACCCGCGAACGCCGTGTCGCGTACCTGTTCCAGGACTACGCGCTGTTCCCGCATCTGAACGTGCGCCAGAACATCGCGTTCGGGCTCACGTCCGGCCTGCGCAATCCGCGCGCGAAAACGGCGCCGCCGGAGGTCGCGTACTGGCTGCGCGCGTTCGATCTCGAATCGCTCGCGGGGCAATATCCGTCGCAACTGTCGGGCGGGCAGAAGCAGCGCGTGGCGCTCGCCCGTGCGCTGGTCGCGCAACCGCGCATCCTGCTGCTCGACGAACCGTTCGCGGCGCTCGACGGTGCGATGCGCCAGCGCATGCGCCATGAACTCGCCGAACTGCAGGCGCGGCTCGACATCCCGATGGTGCTGATCTCGCACGACCCCGATGACGTCGCCGCGTTCGGCGACCAGGTCGTGCAGTTGAGCGAAGGACGCGTGCGGGCGAGTTCGCCGCACGCCGAGTGGCCGACGCGCGTCACCTGAACGCGCGACGCCGTGGTCGCGAGCGTGGCGCCGGCCGCCACGCCGGAGCTTGAGAGCAGCCGCGTCGCGGCACATGCTGAAAGCGGAAACGAAGCCGGTGCGATGCGCACGCATGCGGCACCGGCTTCACTCCGCCCCGCACGACGGCCGTCGGCCAATGGAAGCCGCGCTGCCGGGCGGGTCAGCCGGTCACCGCCAGAATCACGCTCGACGCCTTGAACAGCGCGATCGCGCGCCGGCCGGCGTCGAGCTGCAACGCATCGACGCTGTCGTTGGTCACGACGGCCGTCAGCGTCCCGCCGCCGTCGAGCACCAGCGTCACCTCGCTGTTCACCGCGCCCGCCGTGACGGTTTCGACGCTGCCGCGCAGCCTGTTCCGTGCGGACACCTTGAGGTCGGGCCCGCCATCGTCGACTGCGAGCACGACCCACGATGCCTTCACCAGCGCGCACGCGCTCGCGCCTTCCCGCAGCCCGAGCGCCTCGGCGCTTTCGTGCGTCAGCACGGCGACGACGGCTTGCCCGCCCGGCAGCGCGAGCGTCACCTCGTCGTTGACGGCGCCGCGCACGATCGACGCGACCTTGCCGAACAACTGGTTGCGCGCGCTCGTCTTCATCCCGATCCGGCCGATCAGCGCCCAGTCGACGTCGAAGCCCGCAACGGCCGCGCTCGCGGCCTCGATGAAGCGGCGATGCTCGCGCTCGATCGTGCGGAATGCGGCGATCAACGACGTCGCGCGCGGCGTCAGCGTCGTGCCGCCGCCGCCCTTGCCGCCCGTCGAACGCGCGACGAGCGGTTCGCCGGCGAGATTGTTCATCGTGTCGACCGCGTCCCACGCGGCCTTGTAGCTGAGGCCCACCGCCTTCGCCGCGCGCGTGATCGAACCGGTGTCGCCGATCGCCGCGAGCAACGCGATGCGCGTCGCGCCGCCGAGCGTCTGTTCGCCGGCGCGCAGCCACAGCTCGCCGCCCAGTTCGAGCGGCCCGGGGGACGAGGAAGAATGCGGTGCGTCGGTCATCATCGGCATGCGTGCGGGAAACGGGCGGCCATTATAGGGTCCGGCGCGCGGCGCTCAGCCCGGCTTGCCGTCGAGCTTCGGCGGCCGCAGGCTGGCCAGCAGCGTCTCGGCGTCGCGGGCGGCCCGCTGTTCGAGCGCGGCGCCGTAGCCGCGCACGAAACCGAGCTGATACGGCGGCGCGGCCAGTTGCTCGAGATGATGCAGCGCGACCATCGCGTCGTTCGCTTCGCCGAGCACGCTCTGCACGCGCGCCAGCGTCTTGACCGTCTCGGTGCGCGTGCGGCGCGACGCCAGCGACGCGAAGAATTCCAGTGCGTAGCGCAGCCGCTTCGCATCGATCCGCACCTGATGGCGCGCGGCCGTGTCGAGCGACGTGAGCGACGGCGATCCGTAGAGATGACCGAACAGCCGCCGCACGCGCTTGGTCGCGTGACGCCGCAGCGGCGGCGCGTCGTCGCCGTCGGCCGCGGGCAGCGCGAGCGCGCTCAGCCATTCGAGCCAGCCGAGCGTCAGCCGCGCATAGCGCGCCGAATGCAGCGCCTGCCGCAGCTCGACGCGCGCGGCCATCGACTGCGCGCGGGCCGCGCCGAGCGTGCCGTCCCACTCGCTGCCGCCGCCGTCGGCCGCGATCAGTGCGGGCAGGCTCTCGGTCGCGAACACGTCCCAGTCGCGCACGGTGCCGAGCAACGCGGCGAGCCAGCGCAGGTCGACGCCGAGCGTGTCCTTCCATTGACGGTCGGTGAAGCGCGGGAAGAAGCGCATCAGCGTGCGCAGGCGGCGAAGTGCGACGCGCATCTGGTGCACGAATTCGGGATCGTCGCGATCGAGCACGCCGCACTCGTTGCCGAGCCATTGCGCGGTGATGTCGCCGGACAGCGCGAACAGCGCGGCGCGCTGCGTGCGGATGCCGGTCAGGTCGACGGGCTGCGCCTTGACCAGCGCGGCGGCCACCGGCCCGCCCGCACAGGCGCGGTCGATCACGCTCGTCAGCTGCACGAAGGCGGGCCACGCGCCGGTCAGTTCGCGCGCCGCGGCAAACAGCGCGTGCAGCGCGGCCGTGCGCGCGGCAACGGTTTCCCAGTCGGGCGCGGCCAGACGCAACTCGACGTAGCGGCGCGGCGGCTCGCCGCCGCCGTGCAGCGTGATGTCGTCGAGCGTCATCTCGACCACGACGCCGCTGTCGTCGGCCCAGCGCCCACGCCGCCGTTCGCTGACGATACGCAGCGCCGACGCCTGGGACCGCGCTTCGTCGGTGTCCGAGGGAACGCCGTCGATTTCGGCGGCAGGCGCGTCGGCATCGGCCGCGGCACCTGTCGCGGGTATCGGAAGCGGCGTCGCGACGACGACGCCCGCGTGCTCCGCGTCGAACAGTTCGCGCTGCGTGACGCCGGGGGCGAAGGTCTCGGTGCGCGACGCGACGACCCGCGTGCCATGCGCGTTCGATTCGACCCAGGTCCACCAGCTCGCGCCCGGGCTCCGCTCGGCCTCCTCGATCTGGCACGGCTCGATCGTCACGCGCTCGTGGCCGCGGCGCATCCGGACCTGCGGGCAAATGCGCCACGCGCGCACGAGTTCGGCGCCGAAGTCGCGCTGCGCGCCACGGGCGCGGCTTGCGCCCTTTCCCGGCCACCCTTCCAGCGACAACGACAACACGATTTCCAGCACACGCGACATGGAGGCCCCTGCACAAGAAGAATCGCCGGCGCATCGACCGCGCCGGCGTCGCTCGTGAAGCAACTTCCATAGTACACGCCCCAAAAGGGCGCAGGCGACGATCCGGCCCTGTCTCCCTGTGTCAGGTCAAGCCGGCACGTCAGACCGCGTATTGCGCGATGCCGTTGCCGAACGACCAGTTCTCCTTCAGCACCTCGACAAGATTGATGAAGACGTCTTCCTGCCGCACGCCGGGCTGCTGCGAAAGGTTGTCGGCGATCGTCCGGTACAGCAAGCGCTTTTGCTCGAGCGTGCGCGTGTTGTTCGCGGTGATCTGGATGATCACGAGATCGTCGCTGCGTTCGATATCGAGGTAATGGCGGCCGAACACGAAATTCTCGGCCGCATGCTCGGTCACGACCATGAAGATGTCGTCCTCGGGGACGTTGAACGCCTGTATCAGCGCGCGCTGCACGCCGTTAACGAGGGCCTTGCGATAGGCGGCCGGTTTGCCTTCGCGGACGGCGATACGGGTGAATGGCATGGTGCTGCTCCTGTCGGTAAGTGACGTTGAGGATCGAAAACACAGCGTCAGGTTAGGCGCGACAATCTATAATGAACAGTCATTGATGAATATTTCATCCATTTTCATTTGAAATGAAAGTACTCGATCTCGATGCGGTTCGCGCGTTCGTGCTGGTTGCGGACCTCGCCAGTTTCACGCGCGCCGCCGATGCGCTCGGCACCACGCAATCGGCCGTCAGCCTGAAGCTGAAGCGGCTGGAAGCCCATCTCGGCAAGCCGCTGCTCGCACGCACGCCGCGCGTCGTCAAGCTGGCGGCCGACGGCGAGAACTTCCTGCCGGCCGCCCGCGCGCTGCTCGACGCGCACGAGCGTGCGCTCGGCGCGATCTCGACCGGCACGGCGCGCCTGTCGCTCGGCGTCAGCGAGCACGTCGCGGTGCCCGACCTGCCCGCCGTGCTGACGAGCCTGCACCGGCAGGATCCGGGGCTGTCGCTGGAAATGCATCTCGGGGCGTCGACGAGCCTGCTTCCGCAATACGACGAACGGCGGTTCGATGCGGTGATCGCGCGGCACGAACCCGGCGAGGATCCGCCGCGCGACGACGCCACGCCGCTGTTCACCGAGCCGCTGGCGTGGCTCGCCGCGCCCGACTGGGCGCCGCGCGCTGGCGAGCCGCTGCCGCTCGCCGTGCTGGCCGGCCCCTGCGGCGTGCGCGCCGCCGCGCTGCGCGCGCTCGACCGCGCGGGGCTGCCGTGGCGCGAGCGCTTCACGGGCGGCGGCGTCGCGGCGGTCGCGGCCGCCGCCGCGGCGGGGCTGGCCGTCTGCCCGCTCGCGCGGCGCGTCGCCCCGCGCACGCTGGTCGACGTCGGCGCGAAATTCGGGCTGCCGGCGCTGCCGCAGTCGCAGGTCGTGCTGTATTCGCGCGTCCGCGACGCCCGGGCCGCCGCCGCGCTGCGCAGGTTCGCCGACAGTCTTGCAATCTCGGCGTAAACTAGCGGGCCCGCCGCCCGTAATCTCCAGACGAATTCCGATGAAGCCCGACGCCCGCAAGCACCTCCGCGCCAACCTGCTGATGCTCGGCGCCGCCGCGATCTGGGGCTCCGCTTTCGTCGCGCAACGCCTGAGTCTCGACGTGATCGGCCCGTTCCTGTTCACCGGGCTGCGCTTCCTGCTCGGCGCGCTCGTGCTGGTGCCGCTGCTGATCCTGAATCCCGCGTCGCGCGCGCAGCTCGCGGCGATCCGGCGCGCACCGGCGCTGCTGCTGCCGGGCCTGGCGCTCGGCGGGCTGCTCGCCGTGTCGATCTCGTTGCAGCAGGTCGGCCTGCAATACACGCGGATCGCGAACGCCGGCTTCATCAGCTCGCTGTACGTCGTGATCGTGCCGCTGATGGGCGTGTTCGCGCGCCACCGGATCGGCACGGGCACGTGGTTCGGCGCGTTGCTGGCCGCGATCGGCCTGTATTTCCTCAGCATCGACGAGCACTTCTCGGTGCTCTACGGCGACTGGTTCCAGCTCGCGGGCGCCGTCATCATCGCCGCGCACGTGATGGCGGTCGGCCATCTCGCGAAACGCCACGATCCGCTCGTGCTCGCGTTCCTGCAGTTCGCCGTATGCGGCGTCGCGTGTCTCGCGGTGGGCCTGGCCGTGGAACCCGTCAGCGTCGCGATGCTGCGCGGCGCGCTGCCGACGCTGCTGTACGGCGGGCTGCTGTCGGTCGGGGTCGGCTATACGCTGCAGGTCGTCGCGCAACGCGACGCGGCGCCCGCGCACGCGGCGGTGATCTTCAGCATGGAAGGCGTGTTCGCGGCGATCGCCGGCTGGGCCGCGCTCGGCGAAACGCTGACGCTGCGCGCGCTCGTCGGCTGCGCACTGATGCTGGCCGGCCTGCTCGCGTGCCAGTTGCTGCCGAACGGCGACGCGCGGAAAAAGGACGAGGACGCGCTGCCGGCGTGACGCCCACCGTCCCTATAATGGCGATTCGCGTGACTTCCACGCCAACCGCTTCCGACAGGCCAGCTCCGTGACGTCCACTTCCGTCGATCCCGCCGCCGACCTGCTGCGCGAACGCGCAGCGCACTACGCCGCCCAGGCGGCGCTGTTCCTGCGCGACCAGGCGCTCTCCACCGCGTCGCACGACCTGCGCAGCCCGCTGAATGCGATGCACAGCTGGGCCTACGTGCTCGAGCGCCAGCTTGCCAATGCCGATCCGAACCTGCAGCGCGCGCTCGCGGGCATCCGCACGGGCATCGATCAGCAGGTCGCGCTGATCGACGGCGTGCTCGACGCGCCGCGCGCGGAAACCCGCACGCTCGCGCTCGCGCCGCAGCCGTTCGCGCTGCGCGCGCTGCTCGACGAAACGATCGCGCTCGTGCGTTTCGCGCTCGCGGACGCCCGCCAGGTCGCGCTCGACACGACGCCGCCCAACGGCGAGCCGTCGCTCACCGCCGATCGCGAGCGCGTCGCGCAGGCGCTCTGGACCCTGCTGACGACGGCCGTCGAGGCCAGCGCCGCGGGCAGCCGCGTCGCATTCGCCTGCACGCGCGACGGCGCGCAGTTCACCGCGCGCGCCACCTGCACCGTGAACGCCGACGTGCTCGTCGATCCCGCCCAGCCGCACGCGTTCGAATCGTTCGCACGGCGCGAGATGCTGCGCGAGCGCGACACGAAACGCAGCGCGTGGACACTCGCGCTGTGCCAGCGCGTCGCCCTCGCGCACGGCGGGACGTTCACACACGACCTGTTCGCCGACGGCGCGCTCGCCACCCTCACGTTCTCGATTCCGTGCGAGGCGCCGGTGTAAGCAAGCGGTCGCCCGACGCATTACAAATTCCTTTCTGGCTCTATACTGACGGGCCTGTCATAACCGGAGCGATTCTTTGTTACAGATCTTCGCGCTCATCGGCGCGTTGTTCCTGGTGGCCCTGAACGGGTTCTTCGTTGCGGCCGAATTCGGCCTCGTCAAACTCCGCGCGACGCGCGTCAAGACCCTCGCCCGCAAGCACGGCCTGCGCGGGCGCATCCTCGGCATCGTGCACGGCCGGCTCGATGCGTATCTTTCCGCGTGCCAGCTCGGCATCACGCTCGCGTCGCTCGGCCTCGGCTGGGTCGGCGAACCCGCGTTCGCGCAACTGCTCGGCCCGCTGCTCGACCTGATCGGCGTCGAGTCCGAACGCGTCGTGCACCTGATCTCGCTCGTGTTCGCGTTCTCGCTGATCTCGTTCCTGCACATCGTCGTCGGCGAACTGGCGCCGAAATCGATGGCGATCCGCCAGCCGGAGAAAGTCGGCCTGTGGGTCGCGCTGCCGCTCTACGCGTTCTACTGGGCGATGTATCCGGCGATCTGGGTGCTCAACACCAGCGCGAACGCGGTGCTGCGGCTCGCGGGGCTGTCGGCCGACCACGGCGGCGATGCGCACTATTCGACCGACGAGCTGAAGCTGATCCTGCGCAGCCGCCGCAGCGCGGCCGGCAATGCGGCGCAGCCGGCGCGCGGCACGTACAGCAACGACGAATGGAACACGCTCGCGCATTCGCTCGATTTTTCGTCGATGACCGTGTCGGACCTGATGCGGCCGGCCCATGAAATGATCGGCCTGCGGCGCGACCTGCCGCTGCCCGACAACATGGAGATCGTCGCGCGGCACCGCTTCAGCCGCTATCCGCTGTTCGAGGATGCGTCGCGCGAACAGGTGAGCGGGCTGATCCACCTGAAGGACCTGCTGCTCGCGCGTCACGCGGGCGCCGCGCTCGAGGATCTCTCCGACTACGTGCGCCCGGTCCAGTACGTGAAGCCCGACACGCCGGCGCTGGAGCTGTTCCGCCGCTTCCGCAAGGGCGCGCCGCACTTCGCGCTGGTCGGCAACAAGGGCGAGAAGCCGATCGGCTTCCTGACGCTCGACAACCTGCTCGGCGCGCTGGTCGGCCAGATCCACGACGAGTTCCGCCAGGGCGATGCGGACTGGAGTCGCCTCGACGACGGCACGCTGATGGGCAAGGGCAGCCTGCCCGTCGTGTCGCTCGAGCAGGCGCTCGGCATCGACATCGACGAAGGCCGCGCGGAATCGGTCGGCGGCCTCGTGATCCAGGCGTTGAGCGACCTGCCGACCGAAGGGCAGCGCGTGGCGTTCGACCGCTTCGACGTCGTCGTGAAGAAGATGAACGGGCCGCGCATCGTGCTCGTGCGCGTCTATCCGAAGATCGCGAAAGAGGCCGACGAATGACGGCCGCGCGTCGCATCGCGCGATGAACGCGCCGCTGCCGCGCTGCTGCGTGATCACGCCGGAGCCGGCGTCCGCGTCGGCGGCCGATCGGGCCGCGTTCCTCGACCGGCTGTCGGCCGTGCTCGCACGCGGCGAAACGCTCGTGCAACTGCGCGTGAAATCGTTCGACGCGGCGGGGTTCGCGTCGCTGGCCGCCGCGGCGCTCGCGCGCTGCGACGCGGCCGGCGCGCACCTGATGCTGAACGGCCCGATCGACGCGGCCGGCGTGATGCGGCTCGACGGCGCCGGCTGGCATCTCGACGGCCCCGCGTTGCGCGCCGCCGCGCAGCGGCCGCTGCCGGCCGGGCGATGGGTGTCCGCCGCATGCCACGCGCAGGACGAGCTGCTACTGGCCGCACGTGCCGGCGCGGATTTCGTCACGCTGTCGCCGGTGCTGCCGACGCTCAGCCACCCCGGTGCGCCGACGCTCGGCTGGGCGCGATTCGACGCGCTGGCCGCACAGGCCGCGATGCCCGTGTTCGCGCTCGGCGGCATGACGCGCGCACACCTCGACGACGCGCGCCGTCACGGCGCGTACGGCATCGCGGGCATTCGCGGGTTCTGGTGATTCGGTGCTTTCCGGCAGGCGGCCGGCAGCCCCCCTTCACGCGTTCGTCCGCTCATGCATTCAGGCTCGGACGCATTCCGCGCCACGAACCGTCGTCCATGCGGCGCACGTCGTGCGTCAGCGCGTAGCGATTGACGTCGCCCGTCAGCCACGCGACGAGCGAATACGGCGGCAACTCCCCTTCATCGACCCGGTCGCGCGCGCGTGCCGGCGTCTCGAACACCACCCGCCCGACCGGGGCGTCGAACGGCACCGCATCGGGCGACAGGTTCAACGCGATCGTCAACGTCTCGTCGTCGGCGAGCCGCCATGATGCGCACAGCGCGTCGGCATCGCCGTCCGCCTTCAGCGCATGGGCTTCCTGCGGCCGGCAATCGGACAGCCGCGGCGCGATCAGCTTCGCGCGCACCGCGAGCGCCGACTGCACGAAATGCGCACGGTCGAGGTCGCGCGCGGTTTCGTCGAAGATCAGCGGGATCTGCGGCGTGAGCAGCGACAGCGCGAGCGCGGCCAGACCGGCCGCCTGCCCGCGATCGCCCGGGCCGCCGTCGCGCCACGCGCCGTCGGACAGCACGAGCGACGTCAGCGACAGTCCGCTGTCGGCGGTCATCCCGTCCGCCGACGCGGCCGGCCGGTATGCCGCGCCGGCCGCGGTCAGCGCGCGGGCGAGCGTGTGAATCGACTGGTGCGTGGAAATGCCTTCATGCGCCGACGTGTCGCGCCCGGTGAGCCGGTGCAGCGCGCGTTCGCCGCAGCCGTTCCACTGCGCGTCGAAATGGGTATCGGCGAGATGCGCCGGATGCCGCTCGCTGCCGAGCACGAGGTGGATCAGGCGGTCGGCCGGCACGGCGGCGCGCACGCGATCCGCGATCTCGCGCAGCCACGACACGCCGATCCGGTCGGCTTCGCGCAGGCGCAGCCCGTCGCAGCGGTATTCGTCGATCCAGTACAGCGCGTTGTCGCAGAAGAAATCGCAGACTTCCGGATGATCGAGCGCGAGCGGGGCAGCCTGCAGCGGATCGTCGCGCGTATGGAAGAACGGCCCCGCGTAGTGGCGCAGCGCATCGGTGCCGCTGCCGAAGCGCGCGTAGTCGAGCTCCAGCAGCACCGCGAGACCGTAGCCGTGCGCATCGTCGATCAGCGCCTTCAGCGCGTCGGGGCCGCCTTCGGCCGCGAGCGGCGCGAACGGCAGGCTGTCGTGCGGCGACGCGAGCAGCTCCAGCGCGGTCACGCCGAGACGCGCGAGCCGAGGCAGGCGGCGGCGCACGGCGTCGAAGCCGCCCACCGCGTGCGGGCGGATCGCGTAGAGCGCGATGTCTTCCCACGCGCGCCCGTGCCAGAACGTATTGCGCCACGTGAACGCGCGCGGATCGACGACCTCGCTCGGGCCGTCGAGCCCGTCGGGCTGCGAGCGCGATGCGGGATCGGGAATCGACACGGTATCGTCGAGACGATAGCGGTAGCGTGCGCCCGCGCCGCAGTCGACGAAGACCTCGAACCAGTTCGGGCCGGCGCTCGTCATCGGGACGAGCATCGGGCCGTAGCCGGTATCGAGTTCGAGCTGGACGTGGGTGCTGCCGGGCGCCCACACGCGAAAATGCGTGCGCGGCGTCGTGCTGAGCGCGCCGCAGGGCTGCGCGCCAAACGGCAAACAATGGATGTAGTGCTGCGCGTACGGATCGTGCGGACAATCGGACATCATGCGCTCCTCGTGCGTACCGAGCGGCATGGCCGCGCCGATGGCGCAGCGCATCGGAGCCCGGCATGCGACGGCCAGGCGGGGGAGAGCACCGAGTATGCGCCGGATTCGCCCCGTCGATGCATCGTAGTCAGACATTTTTAAATACGAATCGACCCTTGGAACATCGCCGCTGGAAACGGGCCGGCATGCGCCGCTGAGTCGGGTAGTCGGCATACCGGAATGATGGGTCGTCTTGTTGCGCGGGCCGCGCGCACATACGCTCTGCGCCATGTTCGCGGACATGTCGTCCGCCCCTACCCGAGGACCCGCCATGTCGCTTCCCGCCAGCGCCGCGAAATTCGATCCGTCGCGTGCCCACGAATACGCCGAGCAATCGCGCATCGCGCTCGCCGGCTACGATGCGTGCCACGAACTCACCACCTGCATGCTCGCGTCGGCGATCGGTGCGACCGATGCGCGGATCCTCGTTGCCGGCGCGGGCGGCACGGGACAGGAAATCTGCGTCGCGGCCGCGCTCGAACCGGGCTGGCAATTCACGGCCGTCGACCCGTCCGCGCCGATGCTCGCGCTCGCGCGTGCGAACGTCGAAGCCGCGGGTTTCGGCGCGCGCACGACGTTCGTCGAGGACGGTGTCGACGCGTTGCCCGACGTGCCCGCGTTCGACGGCGCGACGCTGATCGGCGTGCTGCATCACGTGCCGGGCGACGACGCGAAAGCCGCGCTGCTGCACGCGATCGCGCGACGCCTGAAGCCCGGCGCGCCGCTCGTGCTCGCCGGCAACCATCGCCGCTACGCGGACCACCCGCGCCTGCTCGACGCGTGGCAGCAACGCTGGCGCATGAAGGGCGCCACGCCCGACGCCGTGCGCGCGCAACTCGCGAAGATCCTGCAGGGCGCCGATCCGCCCGCGTCCGAGGAAGCCGTATTCGCGCTGCTGCGCGACGCGGGCTTCGACGCGCCGCTGCGTTTTTTCGCGAGCCTGTTCTGGGGGGCGTGGGTCGCGGTGCGGCGCGCATGACGGTTCGACGCGCCCGCGACGGCGCACACGACGCGATTCTCGTACGCGGCGCATGGGCTCGGTATGATGACGTTCCCGCCCCCTTCCGACCTCGACATGCTGACCGTCCACCACCTGAACAACTCGCGTTCGCAGCGCGTGCTCTGGCTGCTCGAAGAACTGGAGGTGCCGTACGAGATCGTGCGCTACGAGCGCGATCCGAAGACGATGCTCGCGCCGGCCGAATTGCGCGCGATCCATCCGCTCGGCAAGTCGCCCGTCGTGACCGACGACGGCCGCACCTTCGCCGAATCGGGTGCGATCATCGAATACCTGGTCGAACGCTACGGCGACGGGCGCCTCGCGCCGCCGCCCGGCTCGCCCGAGCGGCACGACTACACGTACTGGCTTCACTACGCGGAAGGATCGGCGATGCCGCCGCTGCTGCTCAAGCTCGTCGCGCTGCGAATCGCGCATGCGCCGATGCCGTTCTTCGCGCGGCCGATCGCACGCAAGATCGCCGCGACGCTGCAGTCGGGCTTCGTCGATCCGCAGATCGACCTGCATCTCGGCCATGTCGACGGCGCGCTGGCGCGCAGCGGCTGGTTCGTCGGCGACGGCTTCAGCGCGGCCGACATCCAGATGAGCTTTCCGCTCGAAGCCGCGACCGCGCGCGGCGGCGGCGGCCGGTATCCGGCGATCGCGCGCTTTCTCGACACGGTCCATGCGCGGCCGGCCTACCAGCGGGCGCTGGAACGCGGCGGCCGGTACGACCTGCTCAAGTGATCGGCGTCAACTCAGCAACCCCGCCGCGACGTTGATCGACAAGCCGAGCACGGCCATGTTGAAGTAGAACGACAGGATCGACTGCGCGAGCACCGAGCGCCGCGCGGCGCGATTCGCGAGCGACACGTCGGCCGTCTGCGACGCGACCGCGATCGTGAAGGCGAAATACAGGAAATCCCAGTAGTCGGGCTCCGGGTGCTGATCCGGGAAACGCAGCGCGCGGTCGCTGCACGGCGAGCCGTAATAGAGCCGCGCGTAGTGCAGCGTGAAGATCGTCGGGATCAGGAACCACGCGCCGAACAGCGTCGCGCCCGTGATCGCGTAGTGGCTGAGCCCCGCGCTAAAGCCGACGCTCTTGGCGGTCGCGAGTTCGATCGCGATCGCGGCCACGCTCGCGACGGTCGCAAGGCACACGACGGTCAGCACGGTCGTCGCATTTTCGTCCTCGCGGATCGCGACTTCGCGCACCTTGTGATGATGCGCGGTGACCATGCGCCCCCACATCAACGCCAGATACAACCAGACCGCGCAATCCCACCCGATCAGCGCCCGCGCGGTGGCTCGCAGCGGAAACGGCAGCAGCACCGCGCACAGCACGCCGGCGACGAATGCCGAGACCATGCGCGGCCGGTTGCGTAATACCTGCGGATAAAGCGTCATCGTGTGATTCCGAAAGCAGATAGAAAGGGTTCGGCCGCGTGCGCGGCTGCGCCACGGCGCCGGCGCGAAACGCGCCCCGATTATCCTCATTCCGGCGTGACATGGCGATGGGCGCGAGCGCCTGAGGAGCGCCTAAGATAAGGGGATGACCGCCACCGCCCTGCTCTGCCGCCATCCCGCGAACACGGCCGGCCGCGACTTCGTCGTCGGCGACCTGCACGGCTGCGTCGACGTGCTGCGTGCGCTGCTGCACGACGTCCGCTTCGATCCGGCCCGCGACCGGCTGTTCTCGGTCGGCGATCTCGTCGACCGCGGCCCGGCCTCCGACACCGCGCTCGACCTGCTCGACCGGCCGTGGTGCCACGTCGTGCGCGGCAATCACGAGGAAGTGCTGAGCCTCGTCGCGCGCGGCAAGCTGCCGCCCGACGCGTGGCGCGGGATTGGCGGCGACTGGGGCGCCGACCTGCCGCCGGAACGGCTGCGCGCGCACGCGGCGCGCGTCGACGCACTGCCGCTCGTGCGCGTGATCGGCGACGGCCCGGCGCGCTTCAACGTGCTGCATGCGGAATTCTTCGGCTCGGACGCGGATCTCGATACCGGCAGCTATCCGCACGACGTGCGCGAGCGGCTGATCTGGGGCCGCGATCTCGTTCAGGGGCTCGCCGATCCGGCGGTGCAGGCCGGGCTGTCGCTGACCTGCACCGGACACACGCCGGTGCGCGAGCCGCAGCGGATCGGCGCGCAATGGTTCATCGACACGGGTGCGTTCGCGCCGGCCGGGTGGCTCACGCTCGCCGAGCCGCGCACCGGCCGCATCTGGTCGATGACGCAAGCCGAAGCACGCGAGCGCCACGCGGAAGACTGGCCGCTGCCCTGACGCGCCAGCCGGCGCTTCGTCCCGCACGCGAACGCTAGCCGACCTGATTCAGTTCGAACACCGCATCGACGACCGAGCCGTTCCAGTTGTATTCGAGATAGGCCGCATGCTGACAGTCGCGCAGCAGCGTCGTGCGGAACGCGGCGAGACACTCGCCGCGCGGATCGCGCACCGACGGATAGACGATCCCCGCGCCGCCGGCATCGCGCACCGCGCGGCCGAACGCCTGCCCCGCGCTGTAGTCGACCGGATCCAGCAACGCGGGGGCGCGCTGCGGCCACGTGCGCACGTCGGCGACGTCGCCGTGCGCGAACACGGTATAGAGCCGCATCTGCTGGCGCATCGGCGGCTCCTTCGTCGCGGCGAGAAACAGCCCGCTGTGATAACGCGTTTCGGCGATCGCCGTGTCGCGCGAGCGCGTGCAGTAGAACACGCCGTAACTGCCGTCCGAGAAGCGGCTGCCCAGCGGATTCAGGTGCGTGAACGCGGCCATGATCGGCCCCCAGCCCTGCCCGTAGCGGCGCTCGGCGGGCGGCACGAGGTCGAGCGTGCCGACTTCGTTGCGGATGCGGTCGTTGGTCAGCGATTCGAGCGCGTAGAGCGCGTCGAAATCGTCCGCCGACGCGACGCGGTCGAACAGGTTGATGGCCGGAAAACGGGTGGGAATCACGCGATAGGCGGGCGCCCAGTCGACGGTGGTCATGGGCCACCGGGTGACGTCGATCGGTGTCGTCACGCCCAGCCACCCCGCATCGCGTCGAGATATTGCCGGACGGCCACCAGATCGCCGACGTTGCCGGCCAGCATCCGGTCGAGCGCGCGCTTGCCGCCGAACGGCGCGGCATCGTTGGGCCGCTTGACCCACGCATCGGCCGCGGCCGGCTGCGGCAGCAGGATCTGCAACGCCTTGTAGATGCCGAGTAGCAGCGACAGGCGCTCGAGCGTATCGCGCGGCAGACGTGCCGATTCCGGCGCGGCCTTCCACTTGAAGAACGTCGAGCGGCCGGGCGACCCGAGCAGCACGATCTGCTCGTCGATCGTCAACTCCCAGTCGCGCGCGATGTTGAAAAACGCACGCAGACCGGCGGCCGACATCTGCGCGACCGAAGCGTGCGGCACGGCGGAATGCGACTCGTAAGCGGGCTGTGACATGACGGTTAGTCTCGAAACGAATTTACTAACAAGATTAGTCCATTCTCGTATTTTTGCAAGGGTCGCACCCATCGCTCGTCACGCTGATCCGGCAAATCGATATTTTTTGTCCATTCTGGACTCTTATTTTATTTTCTGCGTTAATGGCCGGGCGGACACCGCGTCACGGCGCGAGTCGTGTCCGTGGAAACCGTGTCGCCCGGAACCCGGATGCACCCTGCCCAAGGAACGCACCATGAAGAGACTGATTGCCGCTGTTTCGATCGCCCTGCTCGCGGTATCCGCAGGCCCCGCCGTCGCGAAGGACTGGACCACGATCCGCTTCGGCACCGACGCGAGCTACGCGCCGTTCGAGTCGAAGGCGCCGGACGGCAAGCTCGTGGGCTTCGACATCGACCTCGGCAACGAGATCTGCGCGCGCCTGAAGGCGAAATGCGTGTGGCTCGAGAACGATTTCGACGGGATGATTCCGGCGCTGAAGGCGAAGAAGTTCGACGCGGTGCTGTCGTCGATGTCGATCACGCCGCAGCGCGCGCAGCAGATCGGCTTCACGACGAAGATCTACAACCAGCCGACGCGGCTCGTCGTGAAGAAGGGCTCGTCGCTGCTGCCGACCGCCGAATCGCTGAAGGGCAAATCGATCGGCGTCGAGCAGGGCACGACGCAGGAGACGTATGCGAAGGCGTACTGGGGCAAGCAAGGCGCGAACGTCGTGTCGTACCAGAACCAGGACGGCGTGTATGCCGACCTGATCGCCGGCCGCCTCGACGCGGCGCTCCAGGATGAAGTGCAGGCCGCGATCGGGTTCCTGAAATCGCCGCGCGGCGCGAACTACACGTTCGTCGGGCCCGAGCTCGTCGACGAAAAGCTGCTCGGCGTCGGCGCCGGCATCGGCCTGCGTCAGGAGGACACCGACCTGAAGGCGAAAATCGATCGCGCGATCGCCGACATGGTCAAGGACGGCACCTACAAGCGACTCGCGTCGAAGTACTTCGACTTCGACATCTACGGCGGCTGAAAAACGGCGTCGCGCGCGTACGGATACCGCTTCCGTCGCGCGCGTCCGACCGCCCCTCCCCTTCAACCGGATGGCAACGGCGGCGCGTGGTTCGCCGTTGCATCGAATGCCTGTCTTCCTGCATCGCGCGCGGCACGATGCGTCGATCATCGTTCGGATAACGGATCAATCGTTCGCGGCAAAGAGGGTCATGCGAACGGATCTCGTGCCGCCCGCGTCAATAGGCGAAGATCGGGCGTCGCGGTATCGGCGCCCGCGCGCACATGCCCATGCGGATCGGATTCGCGTGCAGGAAAGTGCCGACCCGGCGCGGATGACCGGCAACCAGCCGGATCCGCCTCGCACCGGGCGCGGAGAGATGGCCTGTCGAGGCACGCCTGTCGGCCGCCAGCGCGACGTTCGAGCGGCGATGTCCCGAATCACGGCGATCGCGGCCTGCGGACCGCGGCGTGTGACGATCGATCATTTTTCTACCCCGTTTGCTGTCTGATGTTTTTTCCGGCAACCGGACGATGCCGATGCCCCGGCGATCGGGCGACGACGTGCCGTGCTCGCCGTGACGCGGCCCGCCGCACCGCGCCCGGCCGCCGCATCCCCGCGGACCGCATCCTGGCCGGTACGGGCGGCTTTCGCTGCCTGACCGGACGAATCTCGCGTCGTCGACTCTCGCATGACCTTCTTCGCAAGGACCGGGCCAGCGCCGTGCGAGCCCGGCCGGACAAGGCGGTGACCGGGCCGGCTGGCGGCCAGAACGGCCGTGGAATGCCGGAAGTTACGGAACTGAAACGTGGGCGCCGCGGCGCGTGCCGGCCTTGCAACGGCGGGGGCCTTGCGGGATAAGGCTGAACAATGGAGCGCGGAATTTTTACCGGCGGCGGGCTGGCCGATCGGCCCGCTTCGCCGCGGAAATTCGCCCGGCGGCCGACGCGAAATGTTTCATGCGCTTTACATGCCGGCGGCAAGCCGCACCGTGGGTCGCTGCCGAACGCTGGACGCGGCGGCCGATCGCATGGCTATACTGCGACACCGCTTCACGCGACCTCACGCGACTTCACGCAAACGCTCCGCCCACGATGATCCGCACCTTCCATGCCGCCGAGCGCGCGAGACTGATCCGCTTCGGCGTGGCGGGCCTGGGCTCGACCGCGCTGCATGCGCTGATCGCCGCCGCGATGTTCGCGTCGTTCGACGCGACGCCCGTCATCGCGAACGCAACCGCGTTCGCCTGTTCGACCGCGTTCTCGTATCTCGCCAACACGCTGTGGAGTTTTTCGTCGCCGGTGACGTGGGGCAACTTCGTGCGCTTTCTCGCGGTCGCGACGGCCGGCCTCGCCGCGACGATGCTGCTGGCGCGCGGCACCGACGCGCTCGGGCTCGCCCGGGCATGGAGCATCGTCGCGGTCGTGCTGTGCGTGCCGCCCGTCACGTTCGTGCTGCACCGGCTGTGGACCTATCGGTGAGCCGCACCGCGCGCAGCGCGCGAAGCCGCTCATCCGACCCGCTGATGCTCCGCGTCGCCCGACGGCGCGCCATCGTGCCCGCCGCTGTCGCCATTCCCTCCGTTGCCGGCGGTGTTGTCGTGATCGTTCAGCCCGTGCTCGATCATCATCCGGTAGAGCGTCACGCGTGAAATGCCGAGTTCGGCGGCGGCCTTGTTGATCCGGTGGTCGTTGCGCAGCAGCGCGTTCTCGATCGCGGTGCGCTCGGCCAGCGAGCGCGCCTGTTCGAGCGTCACCGGTTCGGTTTCCCCGGGCGTGTCGAGCCCGAGATCGTGCGGCGTCAGCAGCCGGCTCTCGGCCATCACGATCGCGCGCCGCACGCGGTTGATCAGCTCCCGCACGTTGCCGGGCCATTCGTAGCGCCGCATCGCGTCGAGCGCGGCCGACGTGAAGCCGCTGATCTTGCGGCCGCTGTCGGACTTGAATTTCTGCAGCACGTAGTGCGCGAGGATGTCGATGTCCTTGCCGCGCGCGCGCAGCGGCGGCTCGTGGATGCGCAGCACGCACAGCCGGTGATAGAGATCCGCGCGGAAGCGTCCGGCCTCGACCGCGCCGTCGAGATCGACGTGCGTGGCCGAGATGATCCGCACGTCGACCGCGATCGATTCCTGCCCGCCGAGCCGCTCGATCTTGCCTTCCTGCAGGAAGCGCAGCAGGCTCGCCTGGCTTTCCACCGGCATGTCGCCGATCTCGTCGAGAAACAGCGTGCCGCCGTTCGCCGATTCGATCCGGCCCGCGCGCCGCTGGTTCGCGCCGGTGAACGCGCCGCGTTCATAGCCGAACAGCTCCGACTGCAGCAGGTGATGCGGAATCGCGCCGCAATTGATCGCGACGAACGGCCCCTTGCCGCGGCCGGAGCGTTCGTGAATCGCGAGCGCCGTCAGTTCCTTGCCGGTGCCCGACTCGCCCGAGATGAACACGCTCGCGTCGGTCTTCGCGACCTTGCGGATCGTGCTGAACAACTGCTGCATCGCCTCGCAGTTGCCGATCATCCCGTGTTCGCCGATCGACGCCGCATAGGCGGCGCCGTCGACGCGATCGAGCGCGGCCATCCCGCGCGCATGGCCGAGCACGTGCGAAATCCATTCGTACGGCAGCGGCAGCGTCACGTAATCGAAACAATAGCTGCGGATCAATTCGCGCACGGCGGGGCCGATCGTGATGCCGGCCTGCGCGATGGAAATCCAGCCGATCGCCGGCTGGCTCAGGCACATCTTCAGCGCGGGATAGTCGCGCGACGTGAACCCGGTGAAATCGACCAGCCCCGCGGCCACGCTCACGCCGGAGGTCATGTTCTGCGCGGCGCCGGCCGTCTTCGCGACCGCGATCTCCCAGCCAAGGCCGCGCAGTTGTGCGAGCAACGGCTCGTCGGGCGTGCGCATGATCACGAACAGCTTGCGTCCGGCCTCGGGAGCGGTGACGGATACGTCCGTCATCTCGGGCGCCGCCTGCCCGTTTGCGTCGGGTGACCTAGCAACCATCGTTGTTCCCCGCTTGGCGTTGGTATCGCGCGCCGGCTCACCGCCGCGTACGACGGACACGATCGAACCGACATATTGGCCGTATTTCCGTCCGAATAAAATCCCCCCGCTCATGAATCGCGCCGGAGGTCGACGTTGCCATGAACGGTATATCGATGCGGCCGGCCTGCGGCTAGAGGGGTGTTATCCCGGAGGCGGGCACGGCGCGCGACCGGAAGCGACCGGCGCCGCTCGCGCGAAGCCGCGCCGGTGCTGGCGCGCGGCGATTACCTGCGACGACGCGGCGCATGCACGCTCGGCGCGCCGGCGCATGCGCGCGCAACCGGCCGGCCGGGCAGGCGGGCGCCCGCGCAACCGGTTCCGGTTGATTTGCGTCAATCGTGGGAAGCAATCAGATGATGCACGCACGCAACATGCGCGGCGCCCCGCCGGGCGGCGGGCGGCCGGGTCAGCGGCCCGACGCGAGCGGTGCCGGCGCGTTCGCGCGGCCGCGGCCGGCCGGCGTGCCGCCTTGCTGGCCGTAGCGGGCGGCCAGCGCGTCGACCCGCGCGAGATGGTGGCGATTGTCGTGATCCCACGGATGGAAGCCCGGCCGGAAAAAGCTCAGCCATTCGCCGGCGATGCGCGGGAACAGCCCGCGGCGCGGCCCGTACAGGAACGCGATCACCCGCAGCAGGCCGCGCACGTGATGGCCGGCGCCGCGATCGCGCCGCAGCAGCGTCACATGGAGCAGGAACACGGTCGGCCAGAACGTCAGCGTCGTCAGCAGATACACGCCGATGCGGATCAGGTAACGGCGCAGCCCCGGCTTCATCGCGGCATTCCACACGTCGAACGACACGGCCTTGTGCTCGGTTTCCTCCAGCGCGTGCCACAACCACATCTGCCGGTAGCCTTCGACCGAACCGTCGAGGCGCGTCGGGTCGCTCAGCAGCCAGTCGGCGAGCATCGCCGTGTAGTGCTCGGCCGCCACCGTCTGCGCGAGCTGCACCGAATGCGGCAGCTTGCGCTTCATGTAGCCGAGCACCGTCCACACGCGCTTGTCCAGCTTGCGCGCGGGCAGCCGGTTCGCCTGCATCAGCTCGTTGTATTCGACGTGCTCGCGCGTGTGCATCGCTTCCTGGCCAATGAAGCCGAGCACCTGCTGCTTCAGCACGGGATCGTCGATCCGGTCGCGGTAGTTGCGCACCGAATCCATGAAGAAGCGCTCGCCGGCCGGAAACAGCAGCGACAGCGCGTTGAAGAAATGGGTCACGTGCGACCCGAGGCCATGCCAGTCCTTCGCGCGTTCGACCGGCAGGTCGAAGCGCAGGTCGCGACGCACCGGCATGATCCCGGCCGCGGTGGCGGAAGCGGCTGACTTCATGTTCATCGTTCTCCTGTTGCCGAGCGGCGCGGCATCATCCGACGCGGCCGGCGCAAGCCCGGGCGGCACATCGCGCGCCGCCAAATTCTGACATCGACAGATGTAAAGATAGGCCGCGCGCGCCGGCGCACGCAAGCCGCGCGGTAGATGCGCGCTTCCAAACGGGGCACGGTCGGAAAGATGGAAAAAACGGCGCTCGAACGGAGCCCGGACCCGGCGCGATTCGAACGCGCGAACTCGCGTACGGGCGAGCTGCCAGGCCCGATGCAGCGCGCCGCCATCAGGCCGCAAGCCCCATGTGGCGGGCCTTTCGCCGCTCCGGCGCCGGTCGTGCAGCCTGCGGCAACGCGTGCCGGTCGCATCGATTCATACGCGCGGCGCACTGCCGCGGCGCAACCTCGGCCCCGCGACACGCGAAAAATTCAAACGCGCGTTCCAATCGCATTTCGGGCGATCCCGCGCGCGACGCTCCGCCCCGCTTGACGACACGCGTACGGCGGCACGAAATCCGCACGCGCCGGCCCGCGGCGCGCTCGCCTACAATAGCGGTTTTACGTCACGCTCTTTCAGGAGAAATCATGTCCGTCATCACGACCGAATCGGGCCTCAAGTACGAAGACCTGACCGAAGGGACCGGCGCGGAAGCGCAAGCCGGCAAGACCGTCAGCGTCCACTACACGGGCTGGCTGACCGACGGTCAGAAATTCGATTCGAGCAAGGATCGTAACGACCCGTTCGCGTTCGTGCTGGGCGGCGGCATGGTCATCAAGGGCTGGGACGAAGGCGTGCAAGGCATGAAGGTCGGCGGCGTGCGTCGCCTGACGATCCCGCCGCAACTCGGCTACGGCCCGCGCGGCGCAGGCGGCGTGATTCCGCCGAATGCGACGCTCGTGTTCGAAGTCGAACTGCTCGACGTCTGACCCCGCATCCCGCCGGTTCCTTCCCGATGGAACGCCTCGCCTCCCCGGCCATCGCGCTGCGCCGCTACGCCACGTGCGAAGCGTCGGACGTGCACGACTTCCACCAGGTCGTGCTCGGCGTCGATGGCGCGATGGTGATGGCGGTGGACGGCATCGGCCGGCGCATCGACCGGCACGCGGCCTGGCTGATTCCGGCCGGCGCGCGCCACGACTACGCGGGCCTCGGCGACAATCGCCAGCTCGTGATCGACCTGCCCGCGGCGTCGCTCGCGGTACCGCGGCGGCTGTTCGACCATGCGCGCGCCGTGTCGATCGACCCGGCGCTCACGTCGCTCGTCGCGCAGGTCGCGGCGGCGGCCGCGCAGCACGATGCGCCGGCCGGCGACGCACGGCAGGCCGCCGCGCACCGTTTCCAGTGGCAGGCCGCCGCGCGCCTGTGCGACGCGCTGCTCGACGATGCGGGCATCGCCGCGCCCGCGTCGGGCCTCGATTTCGCGCGCATCGACCGCTGGCTGCGCGCGCGGCTCGCCGATCCGCTGCGCATCGCCGATCTCGCCGCGCACTGCGGCTACGGGATGCGCCGGTTTCATCAACTGTTCGTCGACGCGTTCGGCGAAACGCCGCATCGCTACCTGCAGCGGCTGCGGCTCGACGCCGCGATCGTGCTGCTCGCCGACGGCCGGCATTCGCTCGTCGACATCGCGGGCAGCGTCGGCTTCGCCGATCAAAGCACGTTCACGCATGCGTTCACGAAGCGCTTCGGCATGGCGCCGGGACGCTGGCGCGGCGAACGGCACTGAACGCATCGGCCTCGCCGAATACGCAGCGACGCACGTAGCAGGCAGCACGCGTCGGCACGCGTATCGACGCTTCACGTCCCGCTGAAACATCGCCTGTCCGTCGCCGCCTACGATGGACGCATGGATACGACCACACCGTCCCCTGCTTTCCCGCCGCCGCTCGCGCGCGTCGTCGCCACCGTCAGCATCGGTTTCGTCGTCACGCAGCTCGACGTGACGATCGTCACTATCGCGCTCGCGCATCTCGCCGCCGATCTGCACCTGCCGGTCGCCGGCCTGCAATGGGTCGTCGATGCGTACACGCTCGCGTTCGCGGTGCTGATGCTGTCGGGCGGCGCGCTCGGCGACCGTTTCGGCGCACGCCGCCTGTACATCGCCGGGCTGCTGCTGTTCGCGCGCTTGCGTCGCTCGCGTGCGGCGCCGCCGTCGCGCCCGCGATGCTGATCGCGGCCCGCGCGCTGCAAGGCGTCGGCGCCGCGGCCATGCTGCCGAATTCGCTCGCGCTGCTCAACGACGCGTGCCGGCACGACCCGCGCCTGCGCGCCCGCGCGGTCGGCGGGTGGACGACGGCCGGGTCGATCGCGATCGCGGCCGGCCCGGTCGTCGGCGGCCTGCTGATCGCCGCGTGGGGCTGGCGCGGCATCTTCCTCGTGAACCTGCCGCTGTGTGCGGCAGGGCTCGCGGCCACGTTCGCGTGGGTGCCCGCGCGCCGCGAACAGGCTGCGCCGGGCCGCTCGCTCGACCTGCGCGGCCAGTTCGTCGCGATCGCGATGCTGACCGCGCTGACCGGCGCCGTGATCGAATGGCGGCCGCTCGGCTTCGCGCATCCGGTCGTGGCAGGCGGCTTCGCGCTGGCGGCGCTGGCCGCGCTCGCGTTCATCGCGGTCGAATCGCGCACGGCTGCGCCGATGCTGCCGCTATCGTTGTTCCGCCGTCCCGCGTTCAGCGCGGCCGTGCTGTTCGGGATCTGCGTGAACCTCACGTACTACGGCACCGTGTTCGTGCTCACGCTCTATCTGCAACGCGCGCGCGGCGAATCGGCGTTGCAGGCCGGGCTCGCATTCCTGCCGCTCACGGGCGGCTTCCTGCTGTCGAATCTCGCGAGCGGACGCGCCGTCGCCCGATACGGCCCGCGCGTGCCGATGCTGGCCGGCGCGCTGGTCGCCGCGCTCGGCTACGGGTCGCTGCATTTCGTCGACGCGGCGACGCCGCTCGGCGTGCTGCTCGTGCCGTTCCTGCTGATTCCGTCGGGCATGGGGTTCGCGGTGCCCGCGATGACGACGGCCGTGCTCGCATCGGTCGCGCCCGAACGGGCCGGCATCGCGTCGGCGGTGCTGAATACCGCGCGGCAGGCCGGCGGTGCGATCGGTGTCGCGGCGTTCGGCGCGCTCGCCGGCGGCGGCGGTGGATCGCAGGTCGTCAGCGGGTTGCGGATCGAAACCGTCGTGTCGGTGGCGCTACTGCTCGCGGCCGCACTGCTCGCGACCCGCGTGCGGACCGATGCGCACCGCGGCGCACCGGGTGCGCGCCAGGCAGCGTCGGCGCACGATCGAGGGCGTGCGATCACGCGTCGCCGGGGTCGGGCTGGATCAGGTGACGCCACGGAAAAACGTTGCGCCGGAAGTGGCTCACGTACCCACCGCTGCCGGCCTGAATCACCATGAACTGCAACCGCGGATGCAGCGCCTGCAGCGTTTCGAGCGCATCGAGATCGAGACAGGTATTTCTCAGATACAACGCGCGGAGCCGCTGGCCGGCCGGACTCTTCAGCAGACGCTCGTATGCGTCGAACGACGTCACGCTGCCGGCGCCGCGCTCGTGCTTCCACGCCAGATGCAATTCCGTCGATTCGGAGAAGTCGAGGCAGCCGAGCGACGGCAGGTTGTCGCTGCCGGCAAGACGATCGATGAACTGCTGCGTGTCGCTACCGCCACCGATGCACAACCGGTTCAGGTGCGGCAACGGCACGTCGAAGAAGCGCGCATCGGGCGCGTTCGGCACCGTCAGCTCGGTGAGACAGGGCGCCTTCGCGACGAACCGGGCAATCTCGCCGCCCTCCTGCATGATCAGATCCCGGCGCACGATCATCGACATGTTGTGATCGGCCGGCTCAGTCGGCCGCACATACAGCGACCGCAGCATCGGAAAGCGCGCATCCGAATCGAGCAGCGGACCGAAATCCCATTCGCGCGTGCCGTTCGCACCTTCGTCCGGGCCGCTGAATGCCAGATCGGTCACGAGGCTCGCCACGTCCGGTTCCGCCAGACATTCCAGCGTCCAGTCGAGCGGTTCGCCCCAAGCCTCGCCGAAATACCGGACATGCAGCCCGCCCAGCAGCGGCGCGACGTCGAGATGATTGAAATCGGTCAGCCACAGCGGCTGCGCCGGATCCGCATGGTCGCGCCCGTCCTCGACGCCCTCGCGCACGCCATGGTCGTAGATGCGGTGCTGCAGGTCGAGCAAGCGCCGATAACCGGCGGAATCCAGCGGATGCGTCATGGCGATGCGGTTCCGGACGACGAAGATCGCGACAGTCTATCCGACGGCGCAACCGTCGCACATGACGCTCACCGCCGTGCCGCGCCGGCCTCGTCGTCGAGTTTCCTGACGACCGTATCGGCCGCCTTCAAAGGCCGGCCGTCGTCGTGCCGCAGCGCGAGCTTGCGGATCGCGCGCCCCGTGCCGCGGTCGACCAGCACCGAATGCGGCTCGCCGCGCGCGAACAGGTTGGCCTCGCCCCATTGCCGCAACATCACGATGACAGGAAACAGCCCCTCGCCCTTCTTGGTCAGCACGTACTCCTGATACGCGGTGCCGTCGGAGGCCGGCACGACGTCGAACACGCCGGCGTCCACCAGCCTCTTCAGCCGGTCGGACAGGATGTTGCTCGCGACGCCGAGGCTCGCGCGGAAATCGCCGAAGCGGCGCACGCCGTCGAACGCATCGCGCACGATCAGCAACGCCCAGCGATCGCCGACGATATCGGTCGCGCGCGCCACCGGGCACGGCGATTCCGCAAGACTTTTCTGCCTGGCCATCTTCCTCTCCGCAATCGCGCCGGCCGCCTTCGCGGCGATGCCGGCCATCCGTGCGCGAGCCCGTCGCCCGCCACTCAACAGGTTGCATTTTAAAACCAGTTTCCCTACACTCCGAACAAGTTTCAAATTGCAACTACATTACATGAGGGCACCATGGAGTCGTCCTGTCGTTCCGGCACCGTTGCATCGAACGCGCGAACCGATGCGATTCATCCGGCCGACGGCGGCCGCCTGTCGTCGGCGCGCGTCGCGCTGCTGGCCGTCTGCTGCGCGGCGAGCGTCGCGAACGTCTACTACGCGCAGCCGCTGCTCGATTCGATCGCGCGGGATTTCGGCGTGTCGCAGGCCGCCGTCGGCGGCGTCATCACCGCGACGCAACTCGGCTGCGCGCTCGCGCTGCTGTTCGTCGTGCCGCTCGGCGACCTGCTGAACCGCAAGCACCTGATCGCCGTGCAGCTTCTGCTGCTGACCGCGGCCTGCATCGGCGTGGCCGCCGCATCGACACGCGTCGCGCTGCTGGCGGGAATGGTCGCGGTCGGACTGCTCGGCACCGCGATGACGCAAGGGCTGATCGCATGCTCGGCCACGCTCGCCGGCGCAGGCGAACGCGGGCGCGTGGTGGGCGCCGCGCAGGGCGGCGTCGTGGTCGGGCTGCTGGCCGCGCGCTCGGTGGCGGGCGTCGTCACCGACATCGCCGGGTGGCGGGCCGTCTATCTCGTATCGGGTGCGCTCGCGATCGCGATGCTGGTCGTCCTGTCGCGGCTGTTGCCCGATCGGCACGCACCGCGCGAACGCATCGGTTACGCGGCGCTGCTGCGCTCGATGGTGTCGCTGCTGCGCGATGAACGCGTGCTGCGCGTGCGCGGCGCGATCGCGCTGCTGATGTTCGCGGCGTTCAGCATCTTCTGGAGCGCGCTCGTGCTGCCGCTGAGCGCGCCGCCGCATGCGATGTCGCACACGCAGATCGGCGCGTTCGGCCTCGTCGGCGCGCTGGGTGCGGCCGCCGCCGCCCGCGCGGGCCGGCTCTCGGACCGCGGGCGCGGCGAAGCGACGACCGGCGCCGCACTCGCGCTGCTTGCCTGCGCGTGGCTGCCGCTCGCATTCGGCAATACGTCGATTGCGCTGCTGATCGTCGGCATCGTGCTGCTGGACGTCGGCGGACAGGCCGTGCACGTCGTCAACCAGAGCATGATTCTCGGCGCGCGGCCCGACGCGCATGCGCGCCTGGTCGGCTGCTACATGCTGTTCTATTCGATCGGCAGCGGGCTGGGTGCGCTCGCGGCGACGATGACGTATGCGCGCGCCGGCTGGACGGGTGTCTGCGTGCTCGGTGCGGGAGTCAGTGTGGCCGCGCTCGGCGTGTGGGCCGCGACGCTGCGGCGTGCATGATGCGCGCCGGCCGGGCGGATGGAACGGGAAAAGCCGGCCCGCCCGAGACGGGCGGCCGGCTCGCGAACCGGCCGCGCACGTGTGCCGGTCGGGTTTTCGGTTCGGCTTCGGTTCGCTGCGGTTCAGCGGCGCGATGCGCGCCGCGGGCGGTCAGCCCGCCGCCTGGATCGCCTCTTCGTACACGCCGGCCACGCGTCGCGCGATCACCGCGTTGTCGAAATGATCGCGCGCATAGCGCTTGCATGCGGCCTCGTCGGGCAGCGCGATCGCGCCCGACAGCGCACCGCCGAGCCCTTCGGCGATCGCATCGGCACCCGTCGACGGCAGCACGAGATCGCTCGACAACCCGGCGACCGCCTCCGGCAGCCCGCCGACCGGCGTGACCAGCACCGGCGTGCCGGATGCCAGCGATTCGACGGTGATCAGCCCGAAGCCCTCGAGCGCGACCGTCGGCACGACGCTGACCGTCGCCGCGCGGTACAGCGCCGCGAGATGATGGTCGGGTACGAAGCCGAGCAGCTTCACGTTGTCCTGCAGCTCGGCTTCGTCGATACGCTGCTGCAGTTCCTCGCCGATCTTGCCCTTGCCGGCGATCAGCAGCAGCACGTCGGGGTGACGGCGCTTGACGAGGCCGATCGCGTCGATCAGGTCCTCCAGCCCCATGCGCCGCACGAGCCGGCGCACGGCCAGCACGATCGGCCGGTCCTGCGGCAGTTGCAGCTTGTGCCGCGCCTCGGCGGGCGTGAGCGGCGTGTCGAACTGCGCGGTATCGACGCAGCCCGGAATCACGCGCACCCGCGACGGATCGATCCCGTAGCGGTGCGTCAGGATCTGGCCGAACGCCTGCGACAGCACGATCAGCCGCGACGAGCGCGTATAGACCGCCTGTTCGAGATAGCGCTTCGCGCGCTGCCCGAGCGACGCGGCGCCCTCGACCTGGCTTTCGTCGGCCCACGGCCCCTGGAAGTGCGACACCTGCGGAATCCCGCGCGTCACGTCGAGGCCCGGGAACGTATAAAGCGCGAAGTGCGACGAAATCACGTCCGGCCGCTCGCTGCGGATCTCGTCGCGCAGCGCGCGCCGCGCGGCGAGCATCCGGCGCGCGAGCGGCTGCGACGCGGGCCCGAAGCCCTGGATCGCGCCGCCCGTGTCGTCGGCGACCTTCGGCGAGCCGGCGACGAGCCCGCGCACCTCGACGCCCGCGCCGGGCAGCGCGCCGACGAGCGAGTAGTACATCCGGTCGAGGCCGCCCGCGCGTTCGGGGAACCAGTGCATGCCGATCTGCAACGATTTGATCGGCCGGGAAGAGTGGGACATCACGGTTGCTCCTGCGTGATTGCATGCTCGACCCGCTCGAAAGCGGACGGCTGCGAGGGTTGGCCGATGCGCCGGTAAAGCGCGACGTACTGGGCGCCCATGTGCGCCCAGCCGAAACGGGTCATCAGTTCGCGGGCCGCGTCGCCCATCGCGCGACAGGTGTCGCGCGACGCCGCGAGCGCGCCGATCGCCTGCGCGAGCGCGGCCGGATCGTCCGGATCCTCCAGCACGATCCCGCATTCGCGCGTGATGATTTCCGCGCCGCCCGCCGTGCGCGCGGTGACGACCGGCAAGCCGGCCGCCATCGCCTCCAGCAACGACAGGCTCATCGCTTCGTAGCGCGACGGAAAGACATACGCGTCGACCGAGCGCATCAGCGTCGGCATGTTCTTCACGAGCCCGAGGAAATGCACGCGCGAATCGATGCCGAGCGCGCGCGCTTCTTCCGGATACGGGCTGCCGGGCAAGTAGCCCGCCACCGCCAGATGCACGTTCGCGGGCAGCTTCGTCAGCGCCTTCAGCACGGTGCCGAGGTTCTTGCGCGGCGTGCGCAGATCGCCGACGAACAGCAGCAGGAACGCGTCGGCCGGCAGCTTGAACGCCGCGCGGTCGGCCTGCGCGCCCGCGAACGCGCTCGTATCGACGCCGTTGTAGATCACGCTGATCTTGCGGCTGTCGATGCCGAGCCCGGCGATCTCGTCGGCCACCTTCTGCGACACGGCGGTGATCGCGCGCGAACGCTTGTACGCCCAGCGCTCCAGCACGGTATTCACGCGCGTATAGACGTACTGGTAGGCCGACCACAGCCCCTTGGCGGGCCCGAACGGATAGTACGGACTCTTGAACCAGCCGCCGTGCACGAAGTGCGCGGTATTCACGTCGGCCTTGATCCACGAGATGAAGCCGTTCACGTGCAGCACGTCGTATTCGCTACGGTGCGCGCGCAGCCACGCCGCGCTTTTCAGCGCGAACACCTGCTGCTTGACGAGATTCGACGGCCAGAAGCCGCCGACCTTCACCGGCACCCAGCGCACGCGCGGATCGGCCAGCAGCTCGGGCGCGACATGCGACGCGACCAGCGTGACCTCGTAGTTTTCGGCCAGCGCCGCGCGCGCGATTTCGTAATTGACGCGGCCCTGCCCGTCGTTGTGTCGCACGACGTGCGTGACGATCGCGATTCTCAATGGTCGCCTCCCCGTGAACGCGCGGCGGCCAGCAGGCGTTGCGCCTTCTGCCAGTGCGCCGCGGCAAGTATCGAAAAAATGGCCGTGAACATCAGCAGGCCGCCGGTGCCGATCAGCGAGTTCGTGAACACGAGCATCGCGAAGGTCGACAGGCACAGGCTCAGGCAGGCGCCGACGAACTTGTCCTTGCGCAGCTTGAACGCCGCGCGCAGCGTGCGGCCGAACAGCATCACGACGCCGGCGAGATACAGCAGCGTGCCGGGCCAGCCGAGCACGAACGGCACGTTCATCACGCCGCTGTCGAAGCTGCCGTACTTGCCGAGCTCGCCGCTGTCGCTCGACAGCTTGGTGGACGCGCCGGTCGCGCCCATTCCTTCGCCGGCGACGTCGGTGAACGCCGTCTGCGCGAAGGTCGCGTAGAACTTGTTGCGGTCGTCGTAGCTGCGGTCGTCCTTCAGGTTCGTGATCGACTGCAGGCGCTGGCCGAGCCGGTCGGCCACCGGCCCGACGGTCAGCAGCGGCACGCACAGCCCCACCAGGACGACGCCGCTGATCAGGATCCGCATCCGCACGCGGTTGCTCGATTGGACGAGCTGGATCGCGAGCGCGATCACCCAGCCGCCCCAGGTCGAGCGCACGAGGCACAGCGCGAACGACACGAAACCGGCCGCGCCCGCGAACCAGCGGATCTTCTGCGGCGCGACCAGCACGAACACCAGCGCGCCCATCATCGCGAACGCGAACGGCCCGGACGAATTCATCGTGCTGAACACGCGCACGCCGTACGGCACCGGCTCGCCCTGCGAGCCCATCTGCGAGCCGACCATCCACAGCACGTCCCATTGCGGCATCACGAAGTACTGCACGACGCCGTACACGCCCATCACGAGCATGCCCCACATGAAGGTGGACAGCAGCACGTCGCGATACTCCGGATAGTCGCGCGCATTCACCATGACGTGAAAGCCGATCAGGATCGGGTACAGCCAGTTCGCGAGGTCGTAGGTCGCGGCCATCACGCCGCTCGACACGATCCCGACGAGGTACGCATACACGAGCCCGAACAGGATCAGCAGCACCGGAATCCCGCGCCGCTGCGCGAGCACGCGGTAATGCCGGATGAGCCCCAGGCCGGCGATCATCGTCACCGCGAGCGGCGCGACCTGGATCAGGCTCGTCGGCGTGAACGCGCCCTTCGACCAGTCGGCCAGGCGCCGCACTTCCGGGCTCAGGAACCACACCCACCACATGAAGCCGACATAGCGCGCCGGGCTCTTGAAATACAGCCAGATGCCGACCCCGATGGCCAGCACCGGGAACGCGAGCGTCAGCACCTTGCCCTGGTGGATCGCGATCAGCGCGGCGGTCAACGTCCACAGCCCGGCCTGCCCGGCCCAGTGCTTCGGCTCGGCGAACCAGCTGCGGGCGCGCGACGGCGCGCGTTCGGCGGCAATCGTACTCATCGGTCCGCGCTCACTGCGACGAAGGATGCGAATCGGCGAGCGGCATCGCGACGCCGGCCGCCGCGGGCGTGCGGCGCCGGCGCAGCATGTCGCGCGTTATCCGCATGTGCTGCTCGGCAAACGCCTGCGTGGTCAGGTCGCGCTCGCGCAGGCAGGCAGCCGCCGCCCGCGCGCAGTCGAGCGCCGCCGCCGGATCGGCGACGAAGCGGTCGGCGGCCTGGCGCATCGCCTGCGCGTCGAACGCCGGCACATACGCGGCCGTATCGTGCGGGAAGTAGTCGCTCAGGCCGCCCACGTCGGACACGATCATCGGCTTGCCGACGGCCGCCGCCTCGAGCATCACCGTGATGCCCGACGCGTGGAAATTCGGCCGCAGCGGCACGACGATGACGTCGGCCCACGCGTACAGCTCGTGCTGCTTCGCGAGCCCCGACGCCGGGCCGATCTTCACGTTCGGCGCGTGCCATTCGCGCGGCACGCGGCGGCGCGTCGCGAGCCGCACGTCGTAGCGTTCGTCGCCGCCGAACGCGGCGAGGAACGTGCGCCAGTCGCGGTCGCGGTCGTTGCCGATCGCGGCGATCCGCAACGGCCGGTTCGGCTGCCACTGCTTCGGCTCGACCGGCGGGAAATCCTGCGTGTTCAGCCCGTAATAGACGAACTCGGCCTCGCGCCCGAGATAGCGGCGGCACAGGTCGGCATTGTCGCGAGCGAGCGTGGTCAGCGCGTCGGCGCGCGCGAGCAGCTTGCGGTACAGCCAGCGGCGCGGGGCGCCGAAGCTGCCCCACTTGTCGAACAGCCACACGCTCTGCGCGAGCAGCAGCGGGCGCTTGCCCTGCTCGCCGGCGAGCTTGAGGACCAGCGCGGCCGCCAGATGCTCCTGCTCGGTGTGCGTCCAGATCACGTCGGTCGCGAGCAGTGCCGCGCGATTGCGCCACGCATGCACGACATCGAAGCCGAGCGCCGCCTTCAGCGCGCGGCGCGCGATGCTCACGACGCGGTTCTCGCGGCCGTCCTGCGAATAGGTCAGCCGGAATTCGTCGGATTCGGCGTGGTGATAGCCGTACAGGCAGCCGATGTCGTCGCCTTTCCGGTAGGTCCGCGGATCGGCGCCGTAGAACAAATGGACGTGAACGTTCGTTGCAGCCTTCGTGGTCATGCGAGCCCTCCGGGCATGGCCGCGCGCGACGCGCGCAGGCCGTTCAAGACGTCACCGGCGGCATCGCCGCACGGTGGGGGGCAAGGTCGGTGCGACGCGCATCGCGCGCGCCGCGGCGCACCGCGCGCCAGTGCGCGAGCACGCGGGCACGCCGCGCGGTCGGCAGCGCCAGCAGCACGTGCGCGAAGCCCGGATAGACGCGCGTGCCGACGAGCGTCCACCACCACCACGCGATCTCGCGCCGCAGCGGCGGCAGATGCTCGCGCAGCGTCAGTTGCAGGTTGTACGCGCCGTTGCTGATCGCGTTCAGCGACGCCGCATCGCGCCGGTCGTCGTCGAAGCGCTCGGCCGGGAAATGATCGACCGCGATCGCCGGGTCGTACAGCAGCGTCCAGCCCGCGCGCTGCACTTCCATGCTGAACGCCATGTCGTTGTGCACCTGCGCGCCGGCGCCGCGCAGCCGCGTGTCGAAACGCAGCCGTTCGATCGCCGCGCGGCGGTAGCTCATGTTCGCGCCTTTCAGCATGTCGACCGCGCGCGCGCCGCCGACGCCGAGGTGATGATTGCCGATGATCTTGCCCGACAGCGTCAGCTGGCCGACGCGCTCACGCGATTCGTCGAGCAGGCGGCCCTTCTCGTGCACCCAGTCGCGCCCGCCGACCGCGCCCACGCGCGGGTCGGACAGGAACGCGGCTTCGATGCGCGCGAGCCAGTCGGGGTGCGGCGCCGCATCGTCGTCGGTGATCGCGACGATGTCGCCGTTCACCGAGTCGAGCCCCTTGTTCAGCGCGGCGACCTGCCCCGCCACCTCCACCGGCACGATGCGCAGCGGCAGCGCGCCGCCGACCGCCGGATCGGCGAGCCGTTCGTGCGTGGCGTCGTCCTCCGGGCGCGCGACGACGATCACCTCGTCGGGCAGCCGCTGCTGCCGCTGCAGCGCCAGCAGGCAGCGCGCGAGGTCGGCGGGACGCCGATAGGTCGGAACGAGCACGGAAATTTTCATCAAGGATTCTCCAGTCGGCCGGGCAGGCGCCGCTCGCGCCGGCCCGGTGTCGTGAAATGCGATCAGGCGCTCAGGTATTCGTGCACGGCCGCATAGCCGCGGCCGTAGCCGCGCGCCTTCGGCGGTACGCCATTGAAGATCCCGCCTTCCAGATCGACCCCTGCGGTGCGCAGGCGCTTGATCGCATCGGCGATCTCGCCTTCGGTATGCATGCCCGAGCGCAGCACGAGGAACGTCGAGCCGGCCATGCGGCCGATGATCGTCGCATCGGTCACCGCCAGCACCGGCGGCGAATCGATCAGCACGACGTCGTAGCGCTTGCCGAGCCCTTCGAGGTATTGCGGCAGGCGCGCCGACATCAGCAGCTCCGACGGGTTCGGCGGGCGCGTGCCGGCCGCGATGAACGACAGGCCCTGCACCGGCGTCTCGCGCACGGCGTCCTCGAGCGGCGACTGATCGCTCAGCAGCTCGGACAGGCCCGGCTGCACCGTCAGGCCGAAGTAGCGGTCGAGCATCCCGCGGCGCATGTCGGCGTCGATCAGCAGCACGCGCTTGCCCGAATGCGCGAGCAGCACCGCGAGGTTCACCGTCAAAAAGCTCTTGCCGATGCCCGGGGTCGGGCCGGTCAGCACGATCACGCGGTTCTTCGCGTCCATCATCGCGAACTGCATCGCGGTGCGCAGGCTGCGCATGCTTTCGACGCTCAGGTCCTTCGGACGCAGGCTCGCGAGGATCGGCCGCGCACGGCTGCCGCCCTTCTCCGCGGCCGCGTCGAGCTTCACCTGCTCGGCGCTGAGCGGCACCAGCCCGTACAGCGGCAGGTTGAACGCGCGCTCGATGCGGTCCGGATCCTCGATGCCCTGGAACAGGTTGCGACGCAGGAACACGACGCCCGTGCCGAGGATCAGCCCGAGGAACACGGCGGCCGACAGGATCAGCACCTTCTTCGGCTTGACCGGCGCGCCCGGACGCAGCGCCGAATCGATGAGATGGATGTTGCCGCCCGTGCCGGCCTTCTGCACCGACAGCTCCTGCACGCGGTTCAGCAGCAGCACGTAGATGTCCTCGGCGACCTTCGCGTCGCGCTGGAGCTGGACGGCCTTCACCTCGGTCGCCGGCAGGCTGCGGAAACGGTTGCTGAACTTCTCCTTCTCGCCCTCCAATTCCGCGAGCTGCTGCTTCGCGGCGATCACCATCGGATGCGAATCGGTGAAGCGCTGCGCGAGCGACGCGAGCTGCAGCCGCTGCGCGGCGATCTGCTGTTCGTACTGCACGCTGCCTTCGAGGTAGACCTTCGCCTCGTCGCTCGCGTTGATCGAGCCCGACGTGCGCTGGTATTGCGTCAGCGCGGCTTCCGCGCGTTCGAGGTCGGCCTTCAGGCGCGGCTCCTCGCCCTTCAGGAAGTCGAGCATCTTGGTCGCTTCGGCCTGCTTCGCGATCACGTGCTGGTTCAGGTACGACTGCGCGAGCGCGTTCGCGATCGCGGCGGTCTGGTCCGGGTCCTTGCCTTCGAGCGAGATCTGCACGACGCCCGTCTGCTTGCCCTGCTCGCTCACCTGGATGCCGGCCTGGAAGCCGCTGATCGCGTCGAGATCGTTGTAGCGCACCACCGTGAATTGCGTGCCGGGGCGCGCGACGAGCTTGCTCACGATCAGCGTCACGCCGCCGCCCTGCGCCGCTTCGCCCACGCGGCCGGCCAGCAGCCGCGTGCCGTTCTCGTCGACCAGCGAATAGGTGCCGTTCGGGCCGGCCGTCAGCGTGAGCTTCTTGCCTTCGAGCGCCGGCACGACGCTGATCGAATCGACGTCCGCGACTTCGCCGCCCCACGCATACGACTTCAGCCCGAGCCACGGCCGCGACGGCACGCCCGGCGTCGCGAGGCGCGCGGCGAGGCTGCCGATCAGCGGCAGCGTCTTCGGTGCGACCGAGAAGTTCAGCTTGAACTGCTCGACGACCGGCGTGACGACGCCGCGGCTCTTGATGATCTCGATTTCGGCATCGGTCGGCGCCTGCTGCGGGCCGCTGTTGATCGACGCGCCCGTCTGCGTCTGCGTGAGCGCCTGCGACGTGTTGTCGTTGCCCTCGATCCGCACGTGCACGTCCGCCTGGTAGACCGGCTTCGCGATGAAGCAGTAGAGGCCGGCGAGCGCGACGACCGTCACCGCGATGCCGAGCAGCAGCCAGATGTCGTCCATGATGACCTGGAGCAACTGGCCGAGAACGACGTCCTCTTCCTCGGTCTTCGCGGTCAGGTCCGCGTAGGAGTGTTTCGCTTGCGTGTTCACCATTCGTTCCCGCTTGAGTGGTGCCGGGGGGCGGGCGCCGCCCCGGCGGGCTATCAGCGCGTGATCTGCCGCATGTAGAAGATCGTCTGGATCGTCGGCAGCACCTGCTGCAGCACGCGGTTGAACTGCACCGAGCTGGCCGTGCTGACGTAGACGACGTCGAGCGGCTGAAGCGGGAAGCGGCTCGACAGCATCAGCGCATCGGGCTGCGTCATGTCGAGACGGAACACTTCAGGCTTCGTCGGGTTGTCGCGCATCCCGCGCATCACGTAGATCTTGCGCGGGTTCGCATCGGTGTCGAGAATCCCGCCGCCCGCGGTCAGCGCGTCGGCGATGGTCAGCTTGCCCTTGAGCATCGGCACCGTGACCGGCGTCTTGACCTCGCCCATGATGAACACGCGGCTGTCGCTGCGATCCGGCACGTTGACGATGTCGCCCGGCTGCAGCATCACGTTCTGCTTCACCTCGCCGCGATCGAGCACGCCGTTCGCGTCGAGCGTGTACAGCTTGCCGTCGCGCGTCAGGCGCACGCGCTGCAGGTCGGCCTCGGCGGTCGAGCCGCCCGAGCGCGAGATCGCGTCGACGAGCGTGAGCGGCACGTCGCTCACCGCGAGCGGGCCCGGCTGCTTCACCTCGCCCGTCACCTGCACCTTCTGGCTGCGGAACGACAGCACGCGCACGTCGAGCTGCGGGTTCTTCACGTAGCGCGCGAGGCTGGACGCCATCTCGTCGCGAATCTGCGCGACCGTCTTGCCCGCCACGCGAATGCGGCCGACGAACGGGAAGAAGATCGTGCCGTCGGCGGCGACCGTCTGGCCGTACGGATCGGCCTGGCCCGGCAGCGCGGTCGTATACGGCTGCTGCAGCGCGCCCGCGACCGATTGCGTCGTGTTGCCGCCGCTCGAGAACGACTGGCCCTGCGGCGTCGTCAGCTCCGGGTGGTCCCACACGGTGACGCCGAGGATGTCCTGCGGGCCGACGCGATACGTGTACTGCGACGGATCGGTATAGCGCCCGGGCGGCAGCGGATGATCGACCTGCGCTTTCTGCAGCTGGTCCATCACCACTTTGGCGTCGATGTAATGAACCGGATAGGTTTCGGCCGCTTCCTGCCGGCCTTCGTCCTTCAGGTTCGACGAGTCGAGGTAGTTGCCGGGCGCGGTTGCACAGGCCGACAGGAAAGTCGTCAGCGCGACGGCAAGCGCCACCGGGCGCATCGGGCGTTTCAGCATAGTTTCTGTAGCCATCCTTGAACCAGACGTTCGATCAGTGAGTAGCTCTCGCGGTAGTCGGCCTCGGGGCCGCCGTGCGGGTCCGCGATCTCGGCCCCTTCCCACTTGCCGAGCAGGTGAACCTTGCCGCGCGCGAACGGATCGACCGCTTCGACGGCCGCGATCTGTCGACGCTCGCTGACGAGAATCAGGTCGGCGTCGCGCACGATCCGGCGCGACAGCCGCCGCGAGCGATGGGTCGTCGCATCGACGCCCCGCTCGGCGAGCAGTTGCCGCATCACCGGATCGATGCCGTCGCCGTCGTTCGCGTGGACGCCGGCCGAATGGAACGTCGGGCGCGGGCCGCCGCGCGACGCGGCGTGCGACTTGAACAGCATTTCCGCCGCCGGGCTGCGGCAGACGTTCGCGTGACAGACGATCAGGATGTTCCGGAACATGGCGTCTCGCAACGAGTGACGAAAAACGAGTTACGCGCTGGCGCGCGCGGCGCCCGGCACGCGCGCGGCGACGGCCTGGCGCGAGCCCGGCCGGCCGATCGGGTGGTACTCGATGCCCTGCTCGCTCATCGTCTCCGGCTCGTACAGGTTGCGGCCGTCGAAGATCACGGGCGCCTTCCACAGCCGGCCGAGCGCGACGAAGTCGGGGCTCTTGAACGCCTTCCATTCGGTGACGATCACGAGCGCGTCGGCGTCGCGCGCGGCCTGCGCCTCGTCGTCGACGAAGGAGAGACGCTCGAGCCAGCTCGGGTGATCGGCGAGATCGAGCGCGATCACGCGGCGCGCTTCCTGCTGCGCGACCGGGTCGTACGCGGCGACGCGCGCGCCGCGCGACAGCAGCTCGGCGATCAGCTCGCGGCTCGGCGCTTCACGCATGTCGTCGGTGTTCGGCTTGAACGCGAGGCCCCACAGCGCGAACGTGCGGCCGCTCAGGTCCTCGCCGAAGCGCGCGACGATCTTCTCGGCGAGCACGCGCTTTTGCGTCGCGTTGACCGACGACACGGCCTTCAGGATCTGCAGCGACTGGCCGTGCTCGTCGGCCGTGCGGATCAGCGCCTCGACGTCCTTCGGGAAGCACGAGCCGCCGTAGCCGCAACCGGCGTACAGGAAGTGATAGCCGATGCGCGGATCGGAGCCGATCCCGCGGCGCACGGCCTCGATGTCCGCGCCGAAGCGGTCGGCGAGGTTCGCCAGTTCGTTCATGAACGAGATGCGCGTCGCGAGCATCGCGTTCGCCGCGTATTTCGTGAACTCGGCCGAGCGCACGTCCATGTACAGCGTGCGTTCGTGATTGCGGTTGAACGGCGCGTAGAGCTTCTTCATCAGCTCGCGGGCACGCTCGCCCGGCACGTCGTCGTCGCAGCCGATCACGATGCGGTCCGGCCGCGTGAAATCGTCGACGGCCGCGCCTTCCTTCAGGAATTCCGGATTCGACACGACCGAGAACATCTGGTCGCCGCCGCGCTTCGCGAGCTCCTCGGCGACCGCCGCGCGCACGCGCTCGGCCGTGCCGACCGGCACCGTCGACTTGTCGACGATCACCTTGAAGCCGGTCATGTAGCGGCCGATGTTGCGCGCCGCCGCGAGCACGTATTGCAGATCGGCCGAGCCGTCCTCGTCGGGCGGCGTGCCGACCGCGATGAACTGCACGTCGCCGTGCGCGACCGCGGCCTCGATGTCGGTCGAGAAGCGCAGGCGGCCGGCCGAGCGGTTGCGCGCGATTACTTCCTTCAGGCCCGGCTCGTGGATCGGCACGCCGCCGTCGTTCAGGATGTCGATCTTTGCCTGGTCGACGTCGAGACAGAACACGTCGTGCCCGATGTCGGCGAGACAGGCGCCGGTGACAAGCCCTACGTAACCGCTGCCGATGATAGTCAGATTCATGATGTGTCGGACCCCTTGACCAATGATTCGAAATTCGGAAAACCGGAATGCCTGCGCGACCCGGCGCGTCGGTGTCAGTACGCGTTGCTGCCGGTGAAGCCTTTCCACAGCGTCAGCACGACGATCTTGATGTCGAGCCAGAACGACCAGTTCTGCATGTAGTACAGGTCGAGCTTCACGCGGCCCATCATCTTCTCGATCTGGTCGGTCTCGCCGCGATAGCCGTTGATCTGCGCCCAGCCGGTGATGCCGGGCTTGATCCGGTAGCGGAACATGTAGCCCTTGACCAGATCCTTGTAGATGTCGTCGTGCGCGAGCGCATGCGGGCGCGGCCCCACCACCGACATCTCGCCCTTCAGCACGTTGATGAACTGCGGCAGCTCGTCGAGGCTCGTGCGGCGCAGGAACCGGCCGACCGGCGTCACGCGCGAGTCGTTCCTGGTCGCCTGCGTGACCTGCCCGGCCACTTCCTGGTGCACCTTCATCGAGCGAAACTTGTAGATCTCGAACTCGTGCCCGTCGATGCCCTTGCGCTTCTGCCGAAAGAACACCGGCCCGCGCGAGGTCAGCTTGATCAGCGCCGCGATCAGCACCATTACCGGCGCGAGCGCGGTGAGCGCCGCCAGCGCGAACAGCCGGTCGAACACGAACTTCGGCAGGATCCGCACGTCGGTGATCGGCGACGCCGCGAGGTTGATCGCCGGCACGCCGAGCACCTCGACCACTTCCTGGTTGAAGAACGACAGCGTGCGCACGTCCGGGATGAAGCGGATGTTCACGAAGTCGTGGCGGAACACCGTCACGATCTGGTGAATCCGGCGCTCCTCCGTGATCGGCAGCGTGAGCCACAGCTCGCTGATCGCGCGGCTGCGCACCAGCCACACCAGCGATTCGAACTGCCGCTCGATGCGCACGTCGTCGAGCGCGACTTCGCCCGGCGCCTCGCTTTCGTCGTACACGCACACCGGGTTGAAGCCGGCTTCCGGCCGCGCGCGCATCTGCGCGATCAGCCGCCGCGCCGCCGGCGTGCCGCCGACGATCGCGACCGCCTTCAGGTTGTAGCCGCCGCGACGCAACTGCCGCAGCACGACGTGCACGCAGGCCTTCGAGCCGGCGAGCAGCGCCATCGTCACGAGCGCCCAGTAGCCGAGCCACAGCCGCGACAGGTCGCCCGACTGGTGAAAACTGAAACTCATCAGGATGCCCGCGAGCTCGACCGCGAGCCACGCGAACGCCACGCGCACCACCAGCCCGACGAGACGCTTGCCGCGCCACGACTGGTAGATGCCGACGGCCGGAAAGAACACGACGACCAGCAGGCAGTCGAACAGCACCGTCGTGCGCTGCAGGTCGTTGAGCCCGATGCTGCCGTCGTGCAGCGCGGCCGCGATCAGCGCGCCCGTCACGACCATCGCGATATCGATGACTCTCGCCAGCACGCTCAACATGTCTGTTTCCTCTTCTTTGAACAGGCGTTTGCCGAACAGCGCCTTGCGCGACCCGTGCCGCACATTCGATTCAAACGTTGCATGACGCTATTGAAGCGACAAGAAAATTCCGCCTCAAGCGCACAAGTATTTCGAAAAATAATCGGAAATTCTTGCCGCGATCTTTTTTAATTAAATCGGCAGGTTTTCCCGAATCGGTCGGGAACGGGGATTTTTTCTCGATCTTTTCGCTTCCCGCTCACCCTTTGCGGGCGGGCATGACAGGCCGATTACCGGAATTATTTTTTATTTTTTTATTTGCGGCCGGTGCTACCGCGGAAAATTCTCCCGGATCGCGGCGCGGCGGATATCCGGCATTGGGCCCGGTTTTATTGTCGATTTACTTCATGCTACAACGACAGGCACTGACTTCAACCGTGGAGAGTGTCATCATGAATGCTCCGGCAGTGGTCGCCGAAACGCGCCATTCTTCTTCCGCCGCACCCGTCGTCGGCACGCCCGCCGTCGGTACCCGCCTCGCCGTGCAGCCCGTGATTCTCGCCGGCGGTTCCGGCACACGCCTGTGGCCGATGTCGCGCGAGCGCTTTCCGAAACAGCTGATCGGCCTGCTCGGCGATCATTCGCTGCTGCAATCCACCGCACTGCGCCTCGACGGCCTGACGGCCGATCATCCGCTGAACGACGACGTGCTGATCGTGTGCGGCGAGGATCACCGCTTCACGACCGCCGAACAGCTGCGCCTGACGGCCAAGAACGCGACCATCATGCTCGAGCCCCTCGGCCGCGACACCGCGCCCGCGCTGACGCTCGCCGCGTTGCGGCTCGTCGCCGGCGGCAACGACGCGGTGATGACCGTGATGCCCGCCGACCACGCGGTCGCGGACGTGCCGCGCTTTCACGCGGCCGTCGCGGCCGGCGTGCACTGCGCGGCGCAAGGCAAGATCGCGACGATGGGCATCGTGCCGAAGCACGCGGAAACCGGCTACGGCTACATCCGCGTCGGCGCGCCGCTGGGCGACGCCGGAACGGGCGCCCTCGACGTCCGCCGCCTCGACCGTTTCGTCGAGAAGCCGCACCTCGAACTCGCGCAGCAGTACGTCGCGTCGGGCGAATACTGGTGGAACAGCGGGATCTTCATCGTGCGCGCGTCGGTCTGGCTGAAGGCGATCAGGCAGCTCGAACCCGAGATCTACGCGGCCTGCGAACAGGCCGTCGCACAGGGCAAGGAAGACGGCGATTTCTTCCGCGTCGATCGCGATGCGTTCGCCGCGTCGCCGTCGAACTCGATCGACTACGCGGTGATGGAACCGCTCGCGAGCCTGCCGCAACTGTGCGAAAGCGTCGTCGTGCCGCTCGACGCGGGGTGGTCGGACGTCGGCTCGTGGGACGCGATCTGGCAGATCTCGCCGAAGGACGATGCCGGGAACGTCGGCCGCGGCCACGTGCTGTTCGAAGGCGCCGACTCGACGTTCGCGCATTCGGAAAGCCGGCTCGTCGCGTGCGTCGGCACGCAGAACCTGGTCGTCGTCGAAACGCCCGACGCCGTGCTCGTCGCGGATAAATCGCGCGTGCAGGACGTGAAGAAGATCGTCGGGCACATCAAGGCGCGACAGGGCACCGAGGCGACCGATCACCGCAAGGTGCATCGTCCGTGGGGCCACTACGACTCGGTCGACATGGGCGAGCGTTTCCAGGTGAAACGCATCGTCGTGAAGCCGGGCGCGCAACTGTCGCTGCAGATGCACCACCACCGCGCCGAACACTGGATCGTCGTGCGCGGCACCGCGCGCATCACGCGCGGCGACGAAACGTTCCTGCTGTCCGAAAACGAATCGACGTACATTCCGCTCGGCGTCTCGCACCGCCTGGAAAACCCGGGCAAGATGCCGCTCGAACTGATCGAGGTGCAGTCGGGCGCGTATCTCGGCGAGGACGACATCGTCCGCTTCGACGATACCTACGGCCGGCAGTAACGCGGCATGCAACAAAGGGCGCCGCTTCGACGGCGGCGCCCGGGCAACGCGGACAGGGAGACACTGCAGTTCCGCGCGGGCGTCGTGGCACACGACGGGCCGCGCATGACACGGCAACGGCGATCAGCCCACGCGGTACGCGTATTCGCGATGCTCCGACTGCACGGGATCGTTGCGGCTTTCCGACAACGCGCCCGCGCGGCGCTCGGCGATGAAGCGCTTGATGTCCGATTCCGCGCGCGCCAGCGCCGACAAACCGGCCAGCACTTCGCCTTGCGGCTCGCACGCCGGTGCGTCGCTCGCCCCGTGGCGATCGATCCACTGGCGCGCCCAGTCGAGCGCGTACTGCTCGGCTGCCTCGGCATCGGTGAAGCGCGGGCCGATCAGGCCCGAGCGTTCGACCCGACGGTCGTCCTGCGAGATCTCGGCCCACGCGCGATACATCAGGTTCTGCACGGGCTGCGCGATGCCGCTGATCGTATAGCCGCGATACTCGTCGACCTGCGGCTCGGCCGCGGCGAAGCTCGCCGCCGACGCCCGCGCATGCCGCAACTCCGTGCCCGGCGCGCCGGGCACGGTAAACGACACGGCGGCGCGGCCGTCCATCTGGTCGTCCGCCATCGCGCTCAGCGACGCACCCTCGCCCTGCCAAACGTTTGCCTGGGCAACTGGCAATTGCCACGATTCGGGGTTCTGCCAGAACACGCCGCGCAAACGGTCGTTGTCGGGCGCGGGCTCCGCGCGGCGAGCCGGCACGACGGCCTCCGGCGGCGGCGGAATATACGCGAACGTGCGCCCGCTGAACTGGGTCAGCACGTCGATCATCTTCAGCAGCGTGCCGTTCGCGAGCCACTCCTCGTAGCGACGACGGCACGTCGGCCCGGACGGATAGCGGCCGGGCAGCTTGGACCAGGCTTCCCCGGTCGTCAGGATCCAGAGCACCGCGTTCGCGACGACGCGCGGTTCGGCACGGGGACGCCCACGACGGTTCAGCCTGATGGGTTCATCGGCGATCAGCGCTGAAAGGCGAAACCACTCTTCATCGTTAAGCTCATCGAAGAACATAGTCGATCTCTCCACGCAGCCAGGCCGGGGCTGCGATTGGCGGCGCCGTCACGACACATCGCGTCGCGGGGCGGCCAGGTTGCACATTATGGTTATCCGGCGTTGTGCATACCGGGCGACACCGCACTTTCACGGTGCCGCGATTCCCGGCAATGGCGCACAAATCGCGGTCTCACTCCAATGTGGGAATTTTTGTGCACGAAGCATACCATCCTCAGGGTTTATCTCAATATGACAATGACTTAATGTTACGTACTGAAACAACCTGCCATGGGCGGGCAATCCATTTACGCTTGAATTTTTTTGCGGGATCTTTATGCCGGCGGCTGGAAAGGCCCGTCCGGCGGGGCTCCGCAGCGTCTGAAGAATGCCGCGCAACCGGGGGTTACCGCCTGGTCCGCCCCTGCCGGCAACAATCTCCGAAACCGTTTCCCGAAATCGGTAAATCAGGGGAAAATTCGTAACAAGACATTCACGAATCGGTAAATCATTCAATTTGCGTTGAATCAAATTATCTCCACGCACAATCTCTTTATTATTTCTCCGCGAGTAATGAAAAGACGCTGACGCAATGCGCCCGATGTGTCCCCGCATGCAAATCCGTCACGCTTGTTACAACTTCGCGGCAACCGGCAGACAGCCGCGCCGCACGACGTGCGGGGCGGCTGCTGGCCCGCAGGGACGGAAAGGAGAAAGCCGGCGTGGGCGGCGCGCGGCGGGGGACGGCGGCGCTAGCGCAGATCGCCGACCAGCGACGCGCTCACGTCCGCGTCGATGCGCTGCGCCGGCATCGTGTAGGCCGGGTGATCGCAGCCGATCGATAGCGCCGCCCCGCCCTTGAGCGCCGCGCGCATCGGCGCATCGAACTCGAAGCGGACGAAGTGCACGGCCGACGTCTTCTCCGCGTTCTCGCGATCGAGATCCTCGTCGGCGATCGCGTAGACGCTCGCATGCCCGTCGACCCGCAGGTACACGCGATCCTCGACACCGATCAGCCGCGCGAGCGCCGCGCGCCGTTCGATCTCGTGCTCGTACTCGATCTGCATCGTCGCCTTCAGGTTGGTGCCGTCCGGCACCAGCGGCAGATACGCGTCGAGCTCCCCTTCGATGCCGGCTTCGTCGAAGATCTTCTCGATGTGCAACATTTCGTGGATCTGATAGCGGATCGTCGTCTCGTCCTCGAACAGGAAGCGCAGGTGGTTGCCCAGCGCCACCGCGCGGCGGCGCTTGTACGCGACGAGCCGCGCATGTTCGGCCTTGCGGATCTTCGCGTACGCTTCGAGCGTCAGCAGGGAGTCGCGGGTCAGCGTCATGGATGTCCTCGTGGATGGCCGGCCGCGGCTCAGATGCCGTACGCGCGCCGCAGCAGCGTCAGCGGATGCGCGAGCGGCGCCGGCGACAGCCCGTTCTCGTCGATGCCCTGCACGATGTGATGGCCGGCGAGCGCGCAGTCGGACGACACGACGTCCGGCCGCGGCTCGGCCATCGCCTTGAATACCGGCGCGCCGATCCGCATCGCATCCGCATGAAATGCCTTCTTCACGCCGAACGTGCCCGCGTGGCCCGAGCAACGCTCGACGACGTTCACGCGCGTATCGGGCACGAGCGACAGCGCATCGGCCGTCTTGCGGCCGATGTTCTGCACGCGCGCATGGCACGGCACGTGATACGACACGGTGCCCAGGCCGGTCTTGAAATCGGTCTTCAGCAGCCCGTCGCGATGCCGCGCGATCACGTATTCGAACGGGTCCCAGAACGCGTCGGCCACCGCGCGCACGGCCGCGTCGTCGGGGAACATCAACGGCAGCTCGCTCTTGTACATCAGCACGCAGCTCGGGATCGCGCCGATCAACGCATAGCCTTCACGGGCGTAGCGTTCGAGCACCGGGATGTTCACCGCCTGCTTCGCGGCGACGCCGGCGAGGTTGCCTTGCTCCAGCAGCGGCATCCCGCAGCACGCTTCGCGCGTGACGAGTTCGTACGGGATCTCGTTGTGCGCGAGGATCGCGAGCAGGTCGTGGCCGATTCCCGGCTCGTTGAAATTCACGTAGCACGTCGCGTAGATCGCGACCTTGCCGGGCGTGCGTTCGCCGTCGCGCACGGGCGGGTTCGCCGAGCGCCCGGCCGCGCGCCGGAACGTGCGCGGTGTGAATTCCGGCAGCCACGCGTTGCGATCGACGCCGAGCGCCGCTTCGAGCGCGTGGCGGGCGGGCGGCGTGCGGTTCACCGCGTTGATCGTCTGCGTGACGACCGGAATGCCGGCGAGACGGCCGAGCGCATCGGTATTGGACAGCACCTTGTCGCGCAGCGTCGCTTCGCCGCGCTTGTAACGCGCGGCCTTGCCGCGCAGCATCAGGTGCGGGAAGTCGACGTTCCATGCATGCGGCGGCACGTACGGGCATTTCGTCATGTAGCAGAGGTCGCACAGATAGCACTGGTCGACGACCTTGCGGAACGCTTCCTTCGGCACGTCCTCGATGTCGCCCATCGGCGTGTCGTCGACCAGGTCGAACAGCGTCGGAAACGCGCCGCACAGCGACACGCAGCGCCGGCAGCCGGCGCAGATGTCGAATACGCGGGTCATTTCCGCATCGATCTCGGCCTGGTCGTAGAACGCTTCGGACTGCCAGTCGAGCGGATGCCGGGTCGGCGCTTCGAGACTGCCTTCCTTGTGGGGCATGGGGCGCTCCCGCATGGCGCGCATGTGCGCAAGCGCACCGCCCGCGCGAGGCGGGCGGCGATGAACGAACAGCCGGCCGCGTGCCGGTCGCGCGGGAGATGCCGTGCGACCTGCGGCGGCCCGTCAGTCGACGAGACTGTCCAGCGCCTTCGTGTAGCGGTTCGCGTGGCTGCGTTCGGCCTTCGCGAGCGTCTCGAACCAGTTCGCGATTTCGTCGAAACCTTCGTCGCGCGCGGTCTTCGCCATGCCCGGATACATGTCGGTGTATTCGTGCGTTTCCCCGGCGATCGACGATTCGAGATTCAGCCGCGACGAACCGAACGGCAGGCCCGTGGCCGGATCGCCGACGGTTTCCAGGTATTCGAGATGGCCGTGCGCGTGGCCGGTTTCGCCTTCGGCGGTCGAGCGGAACAGCGCGGCGACGTCGTTCTGCCCCTCGACGTCGGCCTTCGAAGCGAAATACAGATAGCGCCGATTCGCCTGCGATTCGCCCGCGAAGGCGGCCTTCAGGTTCTCTTCGGTCTTGCTGCCCTTGAGTTGAGCCATTTGCGCCTCCGTTCGAGTCGGCGCGGCCGCGTGCGACGCCGGGCCGATCAGATATGTGGGGAACGATGCGTGCGCCGGGCGCGCGTCGTGCTCTTCAATCTAGGCGCTCCCGTCCGCATCCCCCAATAGGCTTTTTCAATGCGGGCGATAGTGCCGGGGGCGGGTCGCGGGCGACGCGCGGTGCCGCGCGCTCCGCTCATGCACGAGGGGCCGCGTCACGCATCCATCGCGCGCTTGAGCAGCAATTCGCGCTCACGCTCGTTGCGCGTCAGTTCCGCCGCGCGGCGGAATTCCAGCTTGGCCTCGTCGGCGCGACCGAGCTTCGCGAGCAAATCACCGCGCACGCTCGGCAGCCAGTGATAGCGCGCGAGCGCCGGATCGTCGCGCAGCACGTCGACGAGTTCGAGCGCCGCGGCCGGCCCGAACGCCATGCCCACCGCCACCGCGCGATTCAGTTCGACGACCGGCGACGGCGCGACTTCGGCGAGCGCGTCATACAACGCGACGATCTGCGCCCAATCCGTGTCCGCCGCATGCTGCGCCCGCGCGTGGCACGCGGCGAGCGCGGCCTGCAGCGCATACGGCCCGCGCACGCCGCCAAGCTTCGTCGCCCGCTCCAGCGCCGCGAGGCCGCGCCGGATCAGCAGCGGATCCCAGCGGCTGCGGTCCTGGTCGAGCAGCAGCACGGGCCGGCCCTGCGCGTCGACACGGGCATGCATGCGCGACGCCTGCAGCTCCATCAACGCGACGAGCCCGAGCACTTCGCTTTCGTCCGGCGCGAGCCCGGCCAGCACGCGGCCGAGCCGCAACGCCTCGTCGCACAGCGCCGGGCGCATCCAGTCGTCGCCCGCCGTCGCCGCATGGCCTTCGTTGAACACGAGATAGATCACTTCGAGCACGGAGGCGAGCCGCGCGGGCCGCGCATCGGCGGCCGGCACCTCGAACGGCACGTGCGCCGCCGCGAGCGTGCGCTTCGCGCGCACGATCCGCTGCGCGATCGTCGGCTCCGGCGTCAGGAATGCGCGCGCGATCTCGCCCGTCGTCAGCCCGCCGAGCAGCCGCAGCGTCAGCGCGACGCGCGCGTCGGTCGACAGCACCGGGTGGCACGACGTGAAGATCAGTCGCAGCAGGTCGTCGCCGATGTCGTCGTCGCGCGCGTCGGCGAGCGCATCCGCGATGTCGGGAACGACGTGCGCTTCGAGCGCGTCCATCTCGTGGCCGAGCTGGTCGCGCTTGGCCGCATGAAGCGACTCCTGCCGGACCCGGTCGAGCGCGCGACGCTTCACGGCCGTCATCAGCCACGCGGCGGGGTTGTCGGGCACGCCGTCGACGGGCCAGTGCTCGAGCGCCGCGACGAGCGTGTCCTGCGCCAGTTCCTCGGCCACGCCGACGTCGCGCACCACGCGCGCGGCGCGCGCGATGATCTTCGGCGCCTCGATTCGCCAGACCGCTTCGATCGCACGATGCGTCGCCTCATGCGTCACGACGCCTGCCCCTGGGCGGACGCATCGAGCGGCATGGCCATCAGCTCCCACGTGTGGCCGTCCGGATCGGTGAACGCGTGGCCGTACATGTTCGGATACTCGCGCGGCGCCTGCGGCGCGGCCCCGCCGGCCGCCAGCGCCTTCGCGACGAGCGTGTCGACTTCGGCGCGGCTGTCGCACGACAGGCACGACAGCACCTGGATGTGCGTCGCCGGATCGATGATGGTCTTGTCGGTGAAGGTCTGGAAAAACGGCCGCACGAGCAGCATCGCGAAAATCGTGTCGCTGATCCTGATGCAGGCGGCCTGCTCGTTGGTATAGGCCGGCACGACCTCGAAGCCGAGCGCCTGGTAGAACGTCTTCGCGCGCGGCAGGTCGGCTACCGGCAGGTTGATGAAAACCATCTTGTGCATGACGGGTGCTCCCGGTGAGGTTGGATTCAGGCGTGGCCGCGGCCGACGTGAAGATCGCGGAACCGCTCGACCGCATCGCTCGGCGTGAGGTCGTCGAGCTCGAACAGCGGCCGCACCTCGATCTCGCAATCGAGCTCGGCGCCGAACGGCGCGGGGAACCGGCGCGTCCATTCGAGCGCCTCGTCGCGCGAGCGCACCTGGATCAGCGTATAGCCGGCGATCAGTTCCTTCGTCTCGGCGAACGGGCCGTCGATCACCGTGTCCTTGCCGCCCGTGTAGCGCACGCGCCAGCCGTGGGCGCTCGGCCTCAGGCCGTTGGCGTCGAGCAGCACGCCGGCCTTCGCCAGTTCCTCGTGATAGACCGTCATCGCCTCGACCAGCCGGTCGTCCGGCAACGCGTCGGATTCGCTGACCGCGTTCGCCCGAATCATGATCATGAATCGCATCGTTCACTCCTTGTCGTCGGTGGAAAGCGGCGCCCGTTCCGCGGCGCCTTACCCTGACGACGAGCGCAACACAGCCGGATCGACACGCGCCACGACAGATCAGGGTAAATACCGAGTCGCGACGCTCACAGGAAGCACGGGCCGACCGCGCGCACCTCGACCGTGCACCACTGCGCGGCCGGGCACTGGCGCGCAATCTCGATCGCTTCCTCGCGCGTGTCGACGTCGACGAGGAAGAAGCCGCCGACCATCTCCTTCGCCTCCGCGAACGGGCCGTCGAGCAGCCGCGTCTCGCCGTCGCGCACCTGCACGCGCGTGCCGCGCTCGGACCGCTCCAGCGACTCGACGCCGCGCAGCACGCCGCGCGCCTTCAGCGACTCGGCGAAATCGACCATCCGCGCATAGAGCGCCTGGCCTTCGTCGAGCGTGCGCTCGGCGCGCTGTTCGGTCGGTTCGACAATCAACAGCATGTAAGACATGGATTTCTCCTGTGGGAACGGGGCGCGGCGGCATGCAGCGGACGAGCGGTACACGATGCCCGGTGCGAAAGCGTAACAGCCGCGGAGCGGCTTGCCGCATCGTTGGCCAACCGGCAATGGCCGAACGGCCATTTCGACCGCAGCCTGACATTTTGCCTTCAAGATGCGGTCCCGAACTGTCGGATTTTCATCCTGTGGACCGCCCCATGTCACGCCCGCTGCCCCTGTTTGCCGTCGCGCTGTTCGCCGTGCTGTCCGTCGTGCTGCCCGTGGCCTTCTGCGCCCGACCGCCCCCCCGCCGCGCCGCCGGTCAGCAGCGGCTGCGGCGGCGCGGCCACGGCGATTGCCGAGATCCGCCGCGCCGGCGGTCCGTCGCCGCTCGCCGGGCAAACGACGTCGATCGAGGCGGTCGTCACCGCGGCGTTCGGCGGCGCCGACGGCTTGGGCGGCTTCTTCGTCCAGCAGGCCGACGCACGGCGGCAGCGCCGGCCGGGCGTTTCGGAAGGCCTGTTCGTCTACGCGCCGAACGCGCGCGCCGAACCCGGCGATCTCGTGCACCTCACCGGCAAGGTCGACGAGCGATACGGCCGGACGCAGTTGACGCTGACGGGCCGCGTGGCCGTCTGCGCCCGCGGGCAGACGGTCACACCGGCCGCGCTCACGCTGCCGGTCACGTCGCCCGCCGTCCTCGCCGCACACGAAGCCATGCGCGTACGCCTGCCGCAAACGCTGACGGTCAGCGATACCTACGAACTCGGCCGCTACGGCAGCATCGTGCTGAGCAACGGCCGGCTGCGCGTGCCGACCCAGGTCGCGCCGCCGGCCGACGCTGCCGCGCAGGCAGCGGCCAACGCATTGAATCGCATCGTGCTCGACGACGGTTCGAACCGACGCGACCCGCCGACCGTCCGCTATCCGCCGCCCGCGCTGAGCGCCGCCAACACGCTGCGCGCGGGCTACACGGTACGCGGCGTCGAAGGTGTGCTCGAGCTGCGCTACGGCACATGGCGGCTGCAACCGGCGGCCGGCACGGCGCCCGTATTCGATGCCGCCGCGAACCCGCGCACCGCGGCACCGGCCCGGCATCCCGATGCCGACGTGCGCATCGTGTCGTTCAACGTCTTCAACTATTTCAACGGCGACGGCCACGGCGGCGGATTCGACGCGCCGGCCAATCGCGGCGCGAAAACACCGGCCGCGTTCGCGCGCCAGGAAGCGAAGATCGTCGCGGCGTTGCGCGCGCTGCGCGCCGACGTGATCGGGCTGATGGAAATCGCGAACAACGGCCACGGCGACGCGAGCGCCATCCGTCGGCTCGCCGCGCAACTCGGCGACGGCTGGCGCGCGGTCGATCCCGGCACCGCGGGGCTGGGCCGCGACGCGATCGCGGTCGCGCTGCTGTACGACAGCCGCACGGTCGAGCCGGTCGGGCGCGCCGCCACCGTCTCGCTCGGCGGCCGGCACCGCCCGCCGCTCGCGCAGACGTTCCGGCGCATCGGCGGCAAGCGTGCGCTCACGGTCGCGGTCAATCACCTGAAGTCGAAGAACTGCCCGCATGCGAGCGGCGCCGATCTCGACCAGTCGGACGGCCAAGGCTGCTGGAACGCGGCGCGCACGCGGGCGGCCGCGCGCGTCGCCGACTGGCTCGCCACGTCGCCGACGGGCGTCGCGGCCGACGGTGTGCTGCTGATCGGCGATCTGAACAGTTATGCGAAGGAAGACCCGGTCCGCACGCTCGAAGCGCGCGGCTACGCGAACCTGGTCGCGCGCTTCGTCGGCGATGCTGCGTACAGCTACGTATTTCGCGGCGAAGCCGGCAATCTCGACCATGCGCTCGCCACGCCGCCGCTCGCCGCGCGCGTGAAGGCCGTGCGGTTCTGGCACATCAATGCGGACGAACCGCTCGCGCTACAACCCGTGCCCGATTACAAAACGCGTGCCCGACGGGCGGCTTATTACGCGCCGGACGCCTACCGCGCGTCGGACCACGATCCCGTCGTCATCGACGTCGCACTGAACGACACCGGCACCCAGCCGGCATCAGGCACGAATCGTGCGCCTCCACCGGGCGTCGAGTAGTGCATTTGCATCAACAACCAACCTGCAACGGCACTATTTACCTGATGCCCGTGGCGGCGCCATATTTACCGGACCTTCACTGCGACCCGCTGCTCGACACGCTGTATCGCCCCGAAGCACGAAATTTTTTCAACCGCTGCGCCGCCCCGCGCGACGGGGTTTCCCGGCGATTCCGCCGACGAATTGAAAATTTGTCTCGAAACTCAATCGGATCAAGTGAATCACATAAGTTGCAGCGATTCTTCTTATCTTCAAATTGCCTTGAATCAAAGGAGGATAAACACCATGGCGCTTACCGACTCGATCGAACACAAGCTGGACCGCGGGCTGTCCGATATCCGTCGCACCGGCCGACGCGTGGGCCGCACGACGCGCGCGGCTGCCCGCGATCTGCATGACGACGTGACCGACGATCTGCGCGGGCTGGTCGACGAACTGGAAGATCTGCTGAAAAACGATGGCGATGGCGATATCGCCGCGCTGCGCAAGCGCGTGCAATCCCGGCTCGACGAAGCGCGCGGCGCGCTGGACTACGCATCGGGCAGTGCGGCCGCCCGGCTGCGCGAATCGGCCGAACGCGTGTCGCAGGCCGTGCACGACAACCCGTGGCAAACCGCCGGCGTCGTCGCGGGCCTTGCGTTCGTTGCGGGCTTGCTGCTTTCCCGCCGTTGAACGGGGCGGCGTGCACCGCCGCCCGCCTCGCCCGTCACTCATCAGACAACGAAGGAGAAACGCCATGCAGAAATCCCTCGCCATGAAAGCCGCCGCTGCCGTGATGCTCGGCAGCCTCGCCCTTGCCGGCTGCACGACCACGTCCGGCAAGCCCGATAGCACCGCGGCCAGCGCGTCGAAGCGCGAGTCGATCGACGCCAGCGTGAACGCGACGTTATCGCGCCTGTATTCGACGGTGCCCGGTTCGCGCGACCTGGTCTCGAAAGCACGCGGCGTCCTCGTGTTCCCGAACGTGCTGCAAGCCGGCTTCATCGTCGGCGCCCAGTCCGGCAACGGCGCGCTGCGCGTGGGCGGCAGCACCGTCGGCTACTACAACACGTCGTCGCTGTCGGTCGGCCTGCAGGCCGGCGCGCAATCGAAGGCGGTCGTGTTCCTGTTCATGACGCAGGATGCGCTCGACTCGTTCCGCAAGTCGGACGGCTGGTCGGCCGGCGCCGATGCGTCGGTCGCGGTCGTGAAGGTCGGCGCGAACGGCGCGGTCGATTCCAACACGGCCACCGCACCGGTGGAAGTGCTGATCCTGACCAACGCGGGCCTCATGGGCGACCTGTCGGTGAACGGCACGAAGGTCACCAAGCTCAACATCTGACGATGCGGCGCGCGGCCTCGCGCCGCGTTCGCTTCCCGGCAGCGCCGCGGCCTCGGCCGCGGCGTTTTCGCATGTGCATCGCGCAGCGGCTATGATGGCGGCACCTTTGCGGGCATACTCCGCATGGGCCGCCCGGCGGCGCGTTGCGGCGCGAACCTGAGGTTCGCGAACCGATCGCGCGCGGGACAACGAGATTCAATCAAACCACGCATCAATCTGCGCGAATGTCACCCATGGATAGCGGACACGATCACCAAAAATTCTTCTACTTCCTGCTGTTCGCGGTCACCGTCGGACTCTGCTGGATCCTCGCCCCGTTCTCCGGCGCGGTCTTCTGGGGCACCATTCTCGCGATCCTGTTCCAGCCCGTGCAGCGCTGGCTGGCCGCACGCTTCGGCAAGCGGCGCAATCTGGCCGCGCTCGTCACGATGTCGCTGATCATCCTGATCGTGATCCTGCCGCTCGTGTTCGTCACGGCGACGCTCGTGCAGGAAATCGCGTACGTGTACCAGGAGCTCAAGGACGCCCAGCCGAATTATTCGCAGTACTTCCATGACATCATCCATGCGCTGCCGACGTCGATCCAGAACCTGCTGCAGAAATACGGGCTGACCAACATCCCCGGCATCCAGAAGAAGCTGACCGACGGCGCCGCGCAGATCAGCCAGTTCGCCGCCGCCCAGGCGCTCAGCATCGGCCAGAACACGTTCCAGTTCGTCGTGAGCTTCGGCGTGATGCTGTACATGGTGTTCTTCCTGCTGCGCGACGGCGGCGAGATCGGCCGCCGCGTGCGCCGTGCGCTGCCGCTCGACGAAGAGCACAAGAACCTGCTGCTCGCGAAATTCACGACGGTCGTGCGCGCAACGGTGAAGGGCAACATCGCGGTCGCGCTCGTCCAGGGCGCGCTCGGCGGCCTGATCTTCTGGATCCTCGGGATCGAGGGCGTCGTGCTGTGGGGTGCGCTGATGGCGTTCCTGTCGCTGTTGCCCGCGATCGGCGCGAGCCTCGTGTGGGTGCCGGCCGCGCTCTACTTCCTGATGATCGGCGCGGTATGGAAGTGCGTGATCCTCGTTGCGTTCTGCGTCGGCGTGATCGGCCTCGTCGACAACCTGCTGCGCCCGATCCTCGTCGGCAAGGACACGAAGATGCCCGACTGGGTCGTGCTGATCTCGACGCTCGGCGGGATGGCGCTGTTCGGCATCAACGGCTTCGTGATCGGGCCGCTCGTCGCCGCGCTGTTCATGGCGAGCTGGGACATCTACGCGCGCGCCGAACAGGGCGAATGACACGCGGGCGGTGGCCGGCGATCCGCATGCGCGCGGCTCTCGCCGGTCAAGGATGACGGATATGGATCACGACGGGCGCCACGGCGCCCGTTGCTTCATCCGCCGCAATCGTCACCACGCCGCCGTACGGGCCGATGCGATGCGCGCGCCCGGATTCCAGCGACACGATGCGATTGTCGCGTGCGTCGTGCCAAGTTGCGCGAATCGCAGTTCCCGCCGACCGGGAAATCGGCTGGCCGTCCAGCCCCATGAGCGCCACGTGCGCGCCGGGCAAGCGCCGGCCATGCGCATCGAACCGGAGCGTCGCCGCCGTCGCACGGCTTGATACCCCGATCGACGGCGCGTCGAACGTCACGTCGTACAGATCGACGAGCACGCCGGTAAATCGCACGACGCCATCCGCGTTCGCATGCCCGGCCGCACCGGCGCCCGACATCGCGAGCGCGGCGCCGATCCCCGTTGCGGCGATCCGCAGCCTGGCGCCGATGCGCCGCTTCGTTCGATCGCGCATCCCCGCCAGTACGTCCGGCCTTGTCTTCGCGTGCATGTTGCGCCTCCCTGTTCGCCGCGCAAATGAAAACGGCGGCGTGACGCACCGGTCACGCCGCCGTTTGCTGGCAATGTCTTTAAGGAGAGCGGCCGAAACAATATATGGGACAAATCCTAAATTGGTTCTCGAAAGTACTCTCGATGGCTACTCGTCAAGTGGGTGGATTAGGTCGCGACCGCGCATGCGTCGAGGCAGGGGAAGGTCACCGCACAACCGATAGAAGGCGTCCGCGACACGCACCTTGGGGCGGACGCGTGTCGAACTGATCCACAGCGGCGAACCCTGCTGCTTGTACCACCGCCAGCCGTTCTCCGCCGTGATCTGCATGGCCCGATCGGAACATAAGCCGTCGGCGATGTCCTCGTGATACAGACGCATCGCCACCTGCTGTCGCCAGTGACGAAGCGCGTCCGGGCCAACCCAACACAGCGTCGCAGCCCACAGTCCAGCTCCTGGCATGAACGGCCAGGTGCTATCCAGTGCCTGTGCAGCCATCCAGCAAACGATCGTCTCCCACACCGCACAGAGAATCGCGCCCACCCAAAACAGATACAGTACGGCGTAGCGGCGATGATTGCTCCACCGCCCCCGCTTGCGAACCTCGCGTTCGATTTCGTGCCACGCATCGCGTGTCCCGAGCTTACTCATGTGCGTTCCTTTGACCGTTGCAACTCACTGAAAAAGTCGTCTTCCAGTAGACGCCGGTTCAGTATCGAACCGCCTATCTGGATCGGCAACATCAGGATCACGAGCGCCAGCACCGCCCAGCCGATCCACGGTCTCATGACGCCCAACGTCTCGGCTCCGAACATCGTCAAACAGGCCACCCCCATCAAGCCGATGGTCGCAGACAAACTGAGCATCCGGTAATACTCGGACTTGACGGGTTCAACCGGCGCCAGCTGTGTGCCAATCAGGTTCAGTTGCACACCGTGCCGTGTCGGCGTGGCGACCAGTTGTACGCCTTGGCCGTGCTGCACGATCTGCGCCGCCAATGCGCGCAGCAGCAGCGGGCTGACTGGCCCCGGCTCACCCATCGCTTCATCGAGGTCGTGCGTCGGCAAATCGAGCCCGCTGTCCTTGACCGCGGCTGCGGTAGCGTGCCGGAGATGTCCAGGTAGACTGCTCGTCCACAGGTGCTTGATCCGGTCGGGCGGAACCTGCTGCGCGCGCAGAAGAGCGGCGGTTGCGTCTGTCACCTCATCGGCTTCGGCCGTGATTGGTCGCAACAGATACGCCTGCGGCCTGCGCTTGCCACGGTAATTGCGCATCACGTCCGATGAGGTGGTGAGAAGCGCTATGGCGGCCTCCGACCAGGCTGGTGCCTGGTCAGGTCGATGCAGTTGGCAAGCAAGGGTCAGCACGAACTCCGCCGGCGGTTGATCGTTGCCAAACCAAGGTTCGGTGAGTGACAGCGGCGTATCGAGCGATACCCATGAGAACGAGACGAGATCGGGCAGGCGCAGGCGTTGCCAAAGCTGCCTCAACTCGGACAAATCGTCCTGCGTTGCCGATTGCAGGTAGACGTGCATCGAGCGGGTGCGCGCGACGCCTGCAATCGTCGCTGACAATGGCGTCAACAGGCTGGTGAGTACGCCTTCGAGCCGCGCTTCGCTGGATGCCTGGTCATGGTTCGCCAGCGGTAGCCGTTTACCGGCATTCGCCGGACGCGGTCCTTCCAAGCCCAACATGCGCTCGCCCAGTTCGGCCTCCGGTGTGAGTGTCGTGCTCGCGACGATGACGACGCGCCGCTGCGCCCAGCGTCGCCAACTCGACTGGGTCTCCCGGCACAGGAAGTTCCACCAGTCCGTATCGTTGACCTCCTGCTCGTAGCCGCTGTAGAGGCTCCCGCATAAAGCAACCGTCAGCGCAAGCGGCAAGACCAGCAAGCGCACAAAAAAGTCGCCGGACGCGACCGGCTGCGGCCCCCAGGTCAGCACCGTGATGACCACGCCGGCCGCTTGGATGACGACGTAGATGGCTAACGCGATCCATAGCGGCGGCGGCTTGCCGCATACGCGTGGCAAGGGCGGACGCATGTGCCATTGCATGCTCATGCGATCGACACTCCCGACGATTGGGCAACGACATGGCTGCCGCACTCTGTGCGGCACCGATCGACGACCCACCTGCGCCCGCTTTCGCTATAACCGACGCCCGTCTCGATGATGCGGTTATCGCCGTGCTCGGGGCACGACACGATGTCGTGTAGCAAGGCTACCTTGCGGCCGTCGAGGGCGAACGTGGACGAGGCGGTTTTGACGGTGCCGCCGTGTGTTGTGGAGTCACCGAGACAAACGGGATTTTTCATGGTGTTATTCCTTGCAGCGAGGGACACGCGCGTTCTAACGCACCAGCGGCGCATCGGGGTTGGTCGGCTTGATTGATGAGTCGCACGTGATGCGGTCTTGACCGGAGGGAGTGCGAAGCTTCGAAAAAAGACCTGGTCTCTTCGACGCCAAAAATGTCGAACTGCGTACGCCCGCAGGATATGGCTTACTCAGATCGATATTCGGAAGCAACGGGTATTCTTTCACGTAAGGATCACCGTCTTCATCACCATAATCGACTTGGGCGACAAACAGCTTATCTTTCGTTGCTGCAACCGTAAATCTCTTCGAATCCTCGAACGGCTTATAGATGTGCCTCGCATATACCATTCCATGAAACGTGTTGCCACCATCCGTTGAGTACGCCATGACGGGGTTGCATCCTCTGTCGCCACAAACTGTATAAGGCGCGACTGCGGATGGAAACACGAGATTCATTCCAGTCGGATCGGCATTGATGATTCGCCCCTGGAAATTCTCGACGGTACCCCGCCCAAGCTTCCTGCGGATACTTGTTTTCGTATCGTTGTAGAAGGTCTCGCCGTGATAGCAATCACGATACCGCTCCAGCGTCACGAACCGGTGATCGTCAATTCGGTAAATGACTTGGGGCGGCGAATCATAAGGCAGTTCCTTGGCGCTCAGAAAGTCCGCGAGGTTAAACGAATGCGGCTTTTGTGTACTACAGGCCTGCATCATCAGCATCAGCGCGACAATGACGAGATTACGCACCATACGAATTTTCATAAACGGGATTTTTTCATGATGTTGTTCCTTGCAACGAGGGACGCGCGTTCTAACGCACCAGCGGCGCATCCGGGTTGGTCGGCTTGATTGATGAGTCGCACGTGATGCGGTCCTGGCCCGATGGCGTCCTTAAACCGAGCGGGACAGTTGTGTCGTATTCGACATGCTTGCTGTCAGGTATGTCGCTCTTGCCGTCGTAGACAAATCCCGGAATCAATGGATATGAAACGACATAAGAATCATATTGACGATGCTTTTCGATATAAACACGATCTTTCGTTGCCGATATCGTATATCTCCTCGAATCCTCGAACGGCTTATAGATGTGCCTCGCATACACCATCCCATGAAACGTGTTGCCGCCATCCGTTGAGTAAGCCATGACGGGGTTGCATCCTCTGTCGCCACAAACTGTATAAGGCGCGACTGCGGATGGAAACACGAGATTCATTCCAGTCGGATCGGCATTGATGATTCGCCCCTGGAAATTCTCGACGGTACCCCGTCCAAGCTTCCTGCGGATACCTGCTTTCGTATCGTTGTAGAAGGTCTCGCCGTGATAGCAATCACGATACCGCTCCAGCGTCACGAACCGGTAATTGTCAAGTCGGTAAATGACTTGGGGTGGCGAGTCGTAAGGCAGTTCCTTGGCGCTCAGAAAGTCCGCGAGGTTAAACGAATATGGCTTTTGTGTACTACAGGCCTGCATCATCAGCATCAGCCCGACAATGACGAGATTACGCACCATAGGGATTTCCATAAACAGGATTTTTCATGATGTCGTTCCTTGCAGCGAGGGAGATGCACATTAGCGCACCAGCGGCGCATCCAGGTTGGTCGGCTTGATTGATGAATCGCACGTGATGCGGTCTTGACCGGAGGGAGTGCGAAGTCCGTCCGGCATCAGCTTTTTCTTGGATGCCCATGCACTATCCGACTCAACGATCGGTTGATAAGGCTTGCTCCGATCAGCAAACGGGGCAAGCGTATATTGTCGAACGTTTAGATCGTATTCAGGGCGATCGCTTCTGTACTGGAATTTCTTGGCTATAAACAGCTTGTCGCTCGTGACCGCCACCGTATAGTCCTTCGAATCCTCGAACGGCTTGAAGCTATGAGGCATGTACGTCAAAAGATGGAAAGTCGCTCCGCCATCCGTCGAGTACCACAGCGGAACGGTACAACCTCGATCTCCGCATGAAATTCGAGGTGGAAGTGCAAGAGGCAGTACGATATTCATCCCTGTCTGATCGGCGTTGACTATTCGTCCTTGAAAATCCTCGAACAAACCAATTCCGATCTTCTTGCGAATGTTCGCCTTCGTATCGTTATAGAACGTCTCGCCGTGATAGCAATCACGATACCGCTCCAGCGTCACGAACCGGTGATCGTCAAGTCGGTAAATGACTTGGGGTGACGAGTCGTAAGGCAGTTCCTTGGCGCTCAGAAAGTCCGCGAGGTTAAACGAATACGGGCGCGGTGCACTACAGGCCTGCATCAGCAACAGCAGCGCGACAATGACGAAGTTACGCACCATTGGAATTCCCCCATTCGATTCGTTTTGCGTCGGCGCGGCTCTTTTCTTCCGCCACTGTGCTCCAGTCGATCATGTCCGGCTTTTCGACAGCCTTGAGAACACCGTCCGTAAAGTACGGATCGTAGCCTCGCGTCCAGTCAGCCTTCTTGATCAGTCGAGCCCAGAAATCCCAGTCCTCGGCAGCATCACAAAAACCAATCGGCAAGTCCCAGGCCACGACCCGTTTCATGAACTCCGCATGCGACGGAAGCGTGCTGTGATTGGTCGGCTCGGGACGGTAATTGTTGATCCGCTCCTGGAGTTCCTCTTGTGTTTCGAGTGAACGCATGCGCCCGCTGTTGGCATACACGTCTTCGCGTGTTTTGTATTCTTCGCGTTCATACATTGAGGCAAAGTTGGGAAAGGTGGGATCCAGATACCTTCCCTTTTCCGGGTCAAGCGGATCGGGAACAAACTTTCCCCACTCCGGCGCGACTTTGCGCGACTCTTCAAAATCCCGCATCTCTTCCGCCGTCAGCGGATTCGGTACCTGCTCCGCATTGATCGTGACGGTCTGGTTTGGCTTCGGTACCGCCCACAGGTTTGTCAGACCGAATACCCCGCCAGCCGGCCCGCGATTGCCATTCCAGAAGTCCGTCGTTTTCGCACCAGGGACCAACTTGTTCTCCGGGGTCGGCGGCAACGTGCCGAATGGCCGAACGCCTGATTCATCACCCACCGCCATTTCACGCGCCAGCATCCGCTGCTTGACGGTGTCGCCCAGTTCCGTCAGCAGTTCATCGCCGATGCCTTGCCAGCCAATGCTTTGCAACGTCGTGATACCCATCACCCGATCATGCGGCGTGAAATAGACGTATAAGCGGCCGTGATTGTCGCGCTCCGGCACGCCGTAATGCAGCTTCACGTCCGGCCGCCAGAAATTCATGTCCTGCGTTGCACCGACGTGCAATTGCTCCATCATTTCTGCGGTGAAGACCCGCTTGTCCCGCTTGATGCGATTCGCAATCTGGCGGAACGTGTTAACGCGCGCCTGCGCGGTCGGTCGCTCGCTCCCGCAAGTCAACGCATCCGTTGTCTTGTCATCCATCGCGAAAGGCGAGTTCATCACGAACAATGCGTCGGGCGCGCGAGTCTTGCATAGGGCCGTCGCAGCCATCGCAATCATGGTGCCCTGACTATGCGACATCACAGTCACCGTGTCGCGCGGGCACTCGGTTCGAATTTCGTCGATCAGGTTTGCCAAACGCTGTGCGGCGTGCGCGTAATAGTCGCGCGGTGGCGCATCCTGCAACTGCCGTTCCACTTCCGTGTTGAGCCGTTGCAAGTCGAAGCCGTAGATCGTGCGCGTGAAGCCTTTTTCACTCCAAAGCTGCTGGAGGTTGTTGGTGCCGTTCTGGAATGGCCCGCCGCCCCAATACCACGGCGTGTTTTGGCGGTGGTCCTCAACCTTGTGTGGCGTACATTCCGGCGCCCAAAAATCGGAACCCTGCTGATCGCGCAACGCGATCCGCCAGTTCTTCTCCTGACCTTTCTGCGCCCGGTAGCCCCAGTAGAAGCGGATCACGGGCGAGTTACCTTGATCTCCCTTAGCGATATGCCTAGGGACAGGATATTCACCATCTGTCGTGCTGTAGGCATTTGCCTTCAGATCACTCCGATTTAGCCGTTCATTGAGCCCTTGACACAACGCCTGCTCTGCAGCCTCATACCACTCCCCCTCGGAATTCACGCCGTGCACGAAGATGACGACACCGGGCAAATGCGGGGGAATCCGCACCTCGGCTCGCACCTGATAGCCCGTCGGTGTCAGGTACGATTCCCAGAACGGCCGGCCCAGGTGATCGCGCTGCATCGGCACGATGCGGGTTGCGTCCTCATGCCGATAGTGCTCCGGCTGTGTTTCGGTCGGCGTGTTCGCCGTATCGCCCGACCGATTAACTGAATCATCCATTTGCTCGAGCTCCGTTGTCGTTGTTCTTCGACAGCATCAGCTTGATTCCCTGTGCGATGTCGTTCGGCGTCAACGACGTTTCCCCCTTCGCGCTCGTCACGCCCTCCACGAGTCGACCGTCCGCCAGTTGGATCTTGTACGGCTTGTTCTTCATGGGTCGTCCGGTCACGCCGTCGCTCAGGATGAACCGCTCGTCATTCGCCATCGTGGTTTGATCGAACTTCGGCAACGGCAACGACAGCGCGCCCGGACCTTCCTTCTGAATCTCGACGATCTTCAGAATCAGGCTTCCTGCACCGCCAATCTCGACGTTATCGCCCTGCACCTTGACGTAAGCCGTGCCGCCGCCACTGAGCACAACGCCATTGGCTGCGTTCGCCGTCAGCGTGCCCGCCGCGCTGCTCAATTGCATGTTCTGTTGTGCTACCAGTTCCATCGCGTCCGACTGCGCCTGAATCTGAACCTTGCCGCGTGCGGCGAACAGGCGAATGCCCATCCGGTGCGCGAACAGCGACAACACGTCGCCTGCGGCGATGGCGACATTCCGTATCGCATTCACGTTGAATCGCGACGACGTGGCGATGCTCACGTCCTTGCCCGCCGACACCATCACGCGGTCGGGAGTCGCCACGCCAATGCCGGCCGGCGCGGACAGCGCGATGACCGACTTTTTCAGGCCCGCCAGTTCATCTTTGAGCCACGCGTTTTCGGCCTTCAGGTCCGCGATCTCGGCTTTCGCCACCCGCGCAGCCTCCGCCAACCCATTCGCATGCGCCTGCGTCAACTGGAACTGGTTGGTCGCGGAACGCATGTCCGCCTGCTCCCCTCGCGCCTTCTCCTGCCGATCCGCCGACACGAACATGCCGCCACCCGCTCGCACGTGTCCGCGATTGTCCGTGCGCAGTTCGAAGCCTTCGCCACGCGGCTTTTGGTCACGGTCGACGGTGTGGCCGAGATTCAGTTGCGTCTTGCCATGCTCGGTCGCCAACTTGATGTGTTCGCGACCGTCCCGGTCGTCCATCTCCAGGGTGTTGTTCGACCGGGTCCGCAGGGTATTGCGCGTGCCCCACGGAACGCCCGAGACGATCGGGTCCGTGTGCTGCGCGGTATGGAGCACGTGGCTGATGAACGGCAAATCGACGCAGCCCCACAGGAAGCTCACGCCAACAACGGTGCCTTCGACCAGTCCAAAATGAAAGCCAGTTTGATTCGGTCCTGCGAATGGCTTGGCAAGACGCATCGGGCAGCTTCGCAGACCCGGCATCCGCGTGTCGCGGTCCAGATGAAGGTGAACGATATATTCGCCCTGCCCGTCCAGGTAAGGGTCTTTCCAGCCACCCGACGACGCGATGGTCCCCGTGATGACGCCGTGAATCTTCGGCCACGTCTCCGTCTTCAACGGCAGCCGGTATTGACGGTCGGACGGAATCGCGTCGAACTTCACGCGATACGCCTGCTTGCGCGACGCGCGACATGCCATCCGGACCACCAGCAAACCGTGCTCCGCATCGGGCAGCTTCCGGTTCGACAACTTCAACACCGACCCGGGCGTGAGGTCCAGCATGTCGCACTCGCCGCGATACTCGACCTGTTCGGCCAGCGCGGCCTCGCGCCGAAGCAGCGCTTCCTCCTTCGCCTCGTCCACGCTCTGGTTCGGCGTGCCCCACGTATATGCGTCGCCATAGGTGGTGCGGTCCTCACGGATCGGGCTGACTGCCTCGATCGGTTCGGAAAGCTGCGCCTCCGTGCTGAACGTGCGGACCGTATAAGTCTCCGGCAGCGTCCTTGCGCTCATCTGCAGTTCATTGACGGATTCGATGCCGCTGGATTCCAGCCCGCTGTGCGGCCGGTAGGCAACCGTCAGGCGGTCGGGATCGCGTCGGTAGTGCGCATAGTCGTCGCCGAAGCGCACCTGTTCGCAGCGCTCGCCCGCTTCGCATACGAACCAGATGCCCGAACGGCGGCACAGTCTTGTGATGAACGCGAGGTCGTCCTCACCCCACTGCATCACGAAGCTACGTTTGCGGTAGGTACGGTGCAACGTGAATTCAAAGCCGGCAAAAATTTTGTTGAACGCGTGTTCCCGGAGAATCTGTTCGATGATATCGGGAACGGTCATGTCCAAGAAGAACCGGCACTTCGGTGCATGACGAAGCAAGGCCAGTCGAGACTCCAGCACAATCTCGTAGAGGGACTGGTCGCGATGGGTATCCTTCAGCGCGAATCCCGTCACGACACCTTGCACACGTCGCGCGTCTTCCGGCTGCCTCCAACGGTCGCGCGGCGGAGGCTGGATCACGAACGTGCCGATCCTGTTCAGAAACTCGCCGCGCGACAGGTCATGGCGGGGATGGGTGAACTGGATGGTGTACTTTGTCGGCTCACCAATTCCGCGCGCGCCCTCGAACTCGTAGATGTCCGCCAGCGCGGCAGCGGGATTGCCCTTGATGTCGAGGCTGTAGAACTGGTGGATGTTGACGCCCGCGCGCGCGGTTGCGTTGACGATAGCCATGCTCGCTGTCAATAGGCCCTCCCAAATGTCGGCGGAATACTCCGCCGGACACTAACGGATCAGGACCCAAGCAGCAATCAGACGAATTCGAATTTATCGGAAGCGCTGACTCAGCGCGTGCGAGCGCTGCGGCTCACGCATCCGAATCGACACGCAGCACGAGCTTGCCGCGATGGTCGCCATCGAACAGCCGGTTCAGCACGTCCGGCGCATTTTCGAGCCCATCGGCCACGGTTTCCTCGGCCTTGAGCCGGCCATCGCGCAGCCAGCCGGAAAGCGTCTGCACGGCTTCGCGGCTCTTGCGGTAGTCGAGGATCAGGAAGCCGCGCATCGTCAGCCGCTTCGAGATCAGCACGCCGACGTCGTCGGCCGCCCGGCCGCTGTTGTAGTTCGAGATCACGCCGCACAGCGCGACGCGCCCGCCGATCACCATCCGCGACAGCACCGCTCGCATCACCTCGCCGCCAACGTTCTCGAAGTTCACGTGCACGCCGTCCGGCGTCGCCGCCTTCAGTTGCTGACGAAAATCGTCGGCCTTGTAGTCGACGGCCGCGTCGAAGCCGAGCGTCTCGGTCAAGTAGCGGCACTTGTCCGCGCCGCCCGCGATGCCGACTACCCGTGCGCCGTGGATCTTGCCGATCTGCCCGGCGATCGAGCCGACCGAACCGGCCGCCGCCGACACGACGAGCGTTTCGCCCGGCTGCACCGGCGCGATGTCGGTCAGCCCGTAGTACGCGGTCAACCCGCTCATCCCGCACGCGCCGAGCAGCGTCGGCAGCGGCAGGCCCGACTGCGCGGGCAGCTTCACGAGCTGCGCGGCCTGCTCGGCCGGCACGACCGCGTAGTCCTGCCAGCCGACGAGCCCCTGCACGAGATCGCCTTCCGCGAACCCCGCGTTGCGCGACGCAACCACGCGGCCGATGCCGAGCGCGCGCATCACCTCGCCGATCGCGACGGGCGGCAGGTACTGCGGCACGTCGCTCATCCATACGCGGTTGGTCGGGTCCATCGACAGATACAGCACGCGCACGAGCACCTCGCCGTCGGCGAGCGCCGGCACCGGCGTCTCGACGAGCGAAAAATGTTCGCGGCCGACCCGCCCTTCCGGGCGCGTCTTCAGCAGCAGTTGGCGATTCACGGGTGTCGACATGATGTTCTCCTCCAATCGTTGTGGTTCGGGATGCGCGTCAGACCGCGCACATGCCGCCGTCGATCACGAGTTCGGCGGCCGTCACGAAGCGGCTCTCGTCGGACGCGAGATACACGGCCGCATGCGCGACGTCGTCAGGCTCGCCGAGCCGGCGCAGCGGAATGCCGCGCGCGAGCTTGCGCGTCGCGTCGCGTTCGCCGAGCGACTGGAACAGCGGCTCGACGATCCCCGTGCGGATGAACGCCGGGTGAATCGAATTGCAGCGCACGTCGATCTCGCGGCGCGCGCAATCGATCGCAACCGACTTCGTCAACGACGCGACCGCCGCCTTCGACGCGTTGTACGCGGTGAAATCCGGCTCGACCTTGAACGCCGCGACCGACGAGATGTTGATGATCGACGCGGGATGGCTCTCGGCCAGATACGACAGCGCATGCTTGCAGCCGAGCACGATGCTCTCGACGTTGATCGCCATCACGCGCCGCCATTCGTCCAGCTCGATTTGCGCGGGCGAGCCGATCGAGCCGACGCCCGCGTTGTTGACGAGCACCGACAGCCCGCCCATCGCATCGGTCGCCTGTGCGAGCAGCGTCTGCCAGCGCGCTTCGTCGCGCACGTCCTGGGTCGCGGCGAATGCGACCGGCGTCGCGCGGCCCGCGTTGAGTTCCTGTGCGAGCGCGTCGAGCACCGCCGCTTCGGCGATGTCCGTCACGAACACGTGCGCACCCTGCTCGACCATCCGCCGCGCGATCGCGCGGCCGAGGCCGCCCGCGGCGCCCGTGATGTATGCGCACTTGCCGGCGAGGCGCGGAGAAACGATTGTCATGTGCCTGCTCCTGTCTGAATCGTCGTCGCGGAATGTTGCCGCGACGAGGTGTCCGGGCTTTCCGTGCTTTCAGGCCCGCTGCCGGTCGACGTGCGCCGGTGGCCGGTGCGCCGACGTGACGACGCGCCGCACGGTTTCCGCGAGTATATCGAGATGAACGCGACGCATGCCTGCTTGGCCGGGCTGGCTGTCCTGCGGTTGAACGACAGCCAGCGTACGCGAATGCCGCCAATCGATGAAATGAATATTCGTTATGCCCGGTCATAGACATCGTTCATGACCAGCGCGTACCGGCGTCGATGCGCGAGCCCAAGCGGGCCGACCGGGCGGACTGGCGAGCGGGCGGATTTTCGGGATACCGGGCGTTGCGCTCCCCTCGACCGGGGAAACAGGGGGAAGCAGTCGGAAAAATGAACCGGCGCGGCATCGTGCGACCCGCCGGAAAACCCGGGAAAACGCCGGACGAACGCCAGCGGCAGGAAGGCGGCGCCGAAGGCCCGCCTTCGGTACCGGTCAGAACCGGTCGCCCGACGGCGCGCGCACGAACGCGCAGAGCTGCGGCGAATGCGTGTCGATCATCTGCTGGAATGGCGCACGGTGCCCGTACGCGATGCCCGACACCAGCAGCAGGCACGCCGCCGCGACGCGCGGCGAAAACGCGCGCTGCCGCGCGCCGTCGTAGCCGCGCAGGAACGCCAGCGCGACCAGCGCGCCGAGCATCCAGCCGACGACGACTTCCGGCACGGTGTGCGAATGATCGAACACGCGCGCGACGGCCGTGATCGCGCCGACGGCCAGCCCGGCCGCGATGCCGGGCGCCTTGCCCGGCCGGAACGCCTGCCACAGCATCGACAGCGCGACCGTCCACACGGACGTCGACAGCATCGTATGGCCGCTGATCACGCGGAAATCGAATTGCGGAAGCTCGACGCCGCATCCGGCGTACAGGATCTTCGTCGCGCCGACGAGCCCCATGCCGGCGGCCAGCAGCACGCCCCAGCGGGCGGCGAGGCGCCAGTCGGTCAGCACGAGCCATGCCGCGCAGGTCAGCGCGATCGGCAAGGTCAGCGCGGCATCGCCGATATTGCTGATTTCACTCCACATAACGGACTTCGGGGTCGATCCAAAGGCGGCAGTTTACCGCATGCGCGCCGCACGCCTGTGTCAGCCTGTGACAGGCTGTATCAACCCGCGACACCGGTAATCAGCAGCAGGTTCGTGCCGGTGATCACGGCGAACAGCGCCCACGCGGCCACCTGCATCCCGCGGCCGATCGCGTGTTCGCCCATCGTATTGCGGTCGCTGACCGAGCGGATCAGCGGCCACATCGCGAACGGCAACTGCAGGCTCAGGAGCACCTGGCTCCAGACGAGCAGTCGCCCGACCGAGCCGTCGCCGAGCCACAGCACACCGATCAGCGCCGGCACGAGCGCGAGCCCGCGCGTGATCAGCCGGCGCTGGTAGCACGGGATCTTCGTATGCAGGAAACCGTCCATGATGACCTGGCCGGCGATCGTGCCGGTCAGCGTCGAGCTCTGCCCCGATGCGAGCAGCGCGATGCCGAACAACAGCGCGGCCGCGCCGCCGGCGATCGGCGTGATCAGCCGGTACGCCTGTTCGATGTCGGTCACGTTGTGCTGGCCCGTCGCATGAAACGCGGCGCCCGCGACGACGAGGATCGCCGCGTTGACGAGCATCGCGACGAACAGCGACACGCAGGTATCGATGCGCACGAGCGCCAGCGTGTCGCGGATCACGCCGCGCGCGCCGCCGACCACATGCCGCGTCTGCACGACCGACGAATGCAGGTACAGGTTGTGCGGCATGATCGTCGCGCCGACGATGCCGAGCGCGAGCACGATCGCGTCCTTGCGGTCGTGGCCCGGGTCGCCCGGTACGAGGCCGCCCACCACCGCGTGCCAGTCGGGCGGCGTGATCGCCACCTGCGCGACGAAGCAGAACGCCATCGTCGCGATCAGCCCGAGCACGATCGCCTCGATCTGCCGGACCCCCTTGCCCTGCAGGCCGAGCACGATCACCGTGTCGAGCGCGGTGAGCACGACGCCCCACGCGAGCGGCACGCCGAGCAGCAGCTTGAACGCGAGCGCGCAGCCGAGCACTTCCGCGATGTCGCACGCGATGATCGACACTTCGGCGGTGATCCACTGCACGACGCGGCCGAACCGGCCGTAGCGGTCGTAGCTGGCCTGCGCGAGATCCTTGCCCGCGACGAGGCCGAGCCGCGCCGCGAGCATCTGCAGGAAGATCGCCGCGAGGCTCGAGAACGCGACGACCCACAGCAGCGAATAGCCGAACTGCGAGCCCGCCTGGATATCGGTCGCCCAGTTGCCGGGATCCATATAGCCGATCGCGACCAGCAGGCCGGGGCCGAAGAAACGCTTGAGCTTCTGCCAGCGCGGCGCGGTGGCGTCGACCGTGATGCTGCCCTTTACTTCCGACGGGCAGAAAGGGGCGGTGGCGGTAGTGGGGAGGAAGGACATGGAAACCGGGAATCGAGGTCGCGACACGACGATTCTACGGGTATCCGTCCCGTTTTCTCGCGCGCCGCCGCGCACGCGTCGCAATTCGCCCCGTCGCCGTCGCAACACGCGGCGGCAGCTCCGTCATCCGGATTGGACGACGCCGCGCCGTGCGCGAGGATTCTTTCCCGCTCGGCGACACGAAATTCCGTCGGCGACATCAACAGGCGCTGGCGAAACAGCTTCGCGAGCCGCTCGCCGCTGCCGAACCCGGTGCGCCGCGCGACCTTGTCGGCCGGCAGCGTCGTATGGATCAGCATGTGGCACGCCCGTTCGAGCCGCACGTGCTGGACGAACTCGGTCGGCGTCACGCCGATTTCCTTCTTGAAGCGTCGCAGGAAATTGCGCTCGCTCATCGCGGCCGCCTGCGCGGCGTTGGCGATCGAGATGCGATTCACGCTCTGCACGCGCAACCGCTGCGCGGACATCCGGATCGACGGGCTCGCGCTGAGTTCGCGGAACGCCCACATCGACTGAACATAGCGCTGCTCGACCGGCCGCATCATGTTGCTGGCGATCTCCTGCGCGGCGCCGTCGCCGAGGTCGGCGCGGAACATGTCGAGCGCGGCGGCAAACACGTCGGTCTCGCCGGCCCGCGATTCGATCGTCGTGGGCGCGCGGCGCCGCGCCCTGCCGGGCCGCACGTCGATCGACGACGACGGCCGCCGCGCGGCGGCGAGCGCGGGCAGGTCCATCGCATCGACGATCCAGCGCGCATGCTGGCGAACGTCGGCCAGGCGCTGCTGCAATGCGTCGTCCCAATTGACGGCCGCGCGCTCGCCATGAAGATGAAAGAACGCGCACGCACGGCGACTGTGTTCGTCTCCGAAAGGATCGGCCGCGATTCTCACGCCGGACGACGACTGCAACAGTCCCCCGCTTTCGGATACGTACTTGAGCTGATAATCCACGCCGTATCCATGCAGGCGATTCGCCAGGTTGAAGGCCTCGCCAAGACGCGCGGCCTGGGCCAACGAAAACCCCGTACTCAAATAGATAATGACCCACCGCTGATCTGCTGCATTCACTGGCCAAGCCCCCGACTTGTTCGACTTCTTCTAATACCGTCGAACTGTCAGGCTTATATTTGGTTTGAATGCGTGCGACAGGACGGCTATCCCGAAATATGAAGCGACGGCATCTTAGCCGAACGGGTAGCGCCTTTGGCGCGAAATGGCCGACGGGGACAGCATGATGGCGGATTACTACAGGCTGCTACGCGCCGCTGGTATGCCGCCGCAGAATCGCGTATGCGATGCGGCCGATTATTGCGGCCGTCATGCTCAACAAGGTGCGTGCTCGATTGCGTCGCACATCGGCAAAACGGACGCTCGCGTATCGGCGCGAACGGTATCGACATGCATCGAACGCACGCGATCGCCGCGTATGCCAACCCGCGCATCCGCTGCCTGCGCATCCTTTAGAATCGGTCCGTCCTTCACCACGCCGTCCGCGCTCCGTGCCCGCCGATCATCGTCTCGACCTGAACCTGTTTCGCGTGCTCGACGCCGTCTACGTGCACGGCGGCATCGGCGCGGCCGCCCGTGCGCTGCATCTGACGCAACCGGCCGTCACGCATGCGCTCAACCGGCTGCGCGCGCATTTCGACGATCCGCTATTCGTGCGCCAGGGCAACCGCGTCGTGCCGACCGAGCGCACGCGATCGATCATCGCGGACGTGCAGTTACACCTGAAAGGGCTGCAAGGCACCGCGCGCGATCCGTCCGCGCTCGATCCCGCGACGCTCGACCTGAGCATCGCGGTCGGCATCCGCGACGTGCTCGAATCCATCGCATTGCCGCGCATCGTCGCCGCGTTCGCCGACGAAGCGCCCGGCCTGCGGCTCGTCAGCCGCCGCATCGCGGTGCCGGACATCGAACGCGAACTCGCGTCGGGCAACCTCGATCTCGTCGTCGATCGCCGCGTGCAGACCGGCCCGCGCATCGCCACCGAACATCTGCTCGACGATTCGCTCGTCGTCGCGCTGCGCCGCGATCATCCTCTGGCGCGCGACCCGCTGCGACGCGGCGACTATTTCGCGGCGAAGCATATCGCCGTATCGTCGCTCGGCGAGCCGCAATCGCTCGACGTCCTGCTCGGCAACGACGGGCGCTTTCGCGACATCCGGCTCACCTGCCAGCACTATTTCGCCGCCTGCCAGATCGCCGCGGCCGGCAACCTGCTCGTCACGCTGCCGCACACCTATGCGCTGCGCATGGCCGCGCTGCTGCCGATCGCCGTGCGGCCGTTGCCGCTGCGGCTCAAGCCGTTCCCGCTGCTCGCGTACTGGCACGAGTCGCGCGACACCGACCGCGCGCATCAGTGGGTGCGCGAACGCATCGCCGCGCTCGTGCGCAGCAGCGCCGGCATCGTCGACGCGTAGCACGCGGCGCACGCCCGCGCGGCCGGAACGGTATGCTGGCGGCTGCACGCCGCCACGCGGCGCCCCCTTTCCTTTATTCGCTTACCGGAGACCTGCCATGTCGCTCATCCACGCCGCCGCCGTCCTCGATGCCGACGCGCCCGACTACGTCGTCCAGTTGCAGGCCGGCACGCACGCGTTGACCGGCGACGAAGCGCCGCGCGAAGGCGGCCAGGATCGCGGGCCGGCGCCGTACGAGTTCGTGCTGGCCGGGCTCGCGCAATGCACGGCCGCGACGCTGCGCATGTACATGCAGCGCAAGACGTGGCCGGCCGTGCGCATCGCCGTGCGCACCGAACTGCATGCCGATCGCGAAGGCGTGCAATACGTGCGCCGCGTCGTGACGCTCGACGGCCCGCTCGACGACGCGCAACGCCAGCGTCTCGCGGAAATCTGCGAGAAAACCCCGGTGACGCAGTTCATCAAGCGCGGCACGCGGATCGACACGACGTTGAACTGACGCAGCGGCGGGCACCGTCGCACTGCCGCTCGAAAGCTTGAAAAACGAAACGGGCGGGCCGCGCATCCAGCGCGGCCCGCCCGTTCGTCGATCCTGCCCGGCGCTTACAGTCCGAGCGCGGCGAGGTCCAGCTTGCCGTCCTTCATCGGCGGGCACCAGAAATACGCGCCCGTCAGCGGCCGCGTGAAGCGGAACAGCCCGTCGACGATCCCGTCTTCCGCGCCGCTCATCCGGCGCATCTGCACGTCGAACGCGCGGAACGAGCAGCCGAACGCGACGAAGTACAGGCCCGCCCGGCGCGTGTCCGACCACGGCGACGAACGGCGCAGCATGAACGCCTCGGGCGCGAAGCTTTCCTGCGCGGTGCGCTTCACGTGCGCGAATTCGGGCGCGTCGTCGAGTTCCTCGTTGTCCGAACGGCGGCGCCCGACGATGTGATCCATCTCGCCCGAGGGAATACGCTCCATCCGGTCGAAGTCGTGCACCCACTGCTGCACCGCGACGAAGCTCGAGCCGTCGAGCCCGGCACCCTGCCCCGCGACGATCGCCGCGGCCACCGCGTCGTCGCCTTCCGGATTCTCGGTGCCGTCCTCGTAGCCGGACAGGTCGCGATCGTTCGAATAGCGGAAGCCGTCGACGGCCTCCTGCAGCGCGAACGCCGGCGCGAGCGCGCGTTCGATCGCCCGCGCGCGCAGCACGATCTCGCCGCGGTCGTCCGAGCGCAGCCAGACCCACACGTCGGCCGGCGTCGCCGGCAGCGTGCGGTCGTTCACCGAGAACGCCGGATAGTCGGTCAGGCCCGGCACCGGGTGTCCGAGATAGGCGGCCAGCGCGCGTCCGAAACCGACCACCGTGTCGCGTCCGTCGACGATCTCGCGCAGCGCGGCCAGCGCCGCGGCGACATTGCCGTCGTTCGACATCGTGAAAGTGAGGTATCGGGCTGCCGTATCGATCGGAGCCAGGATGCCTTGCTGAACGTCGCTCATCGTTTCCTCGGGAATGGTTCGCAGTAAAGCCGGGCGGCCGCGCGTCGTCGCGCGCCGCGGACGCGGAAGTGTAATCGATGCGCGCACCGGCTCCGTGCCCGCCCTCGCGCAACGTACGCGAAAAGGGGCCAAAACCCTGAATACTAACCGTATCGACGCAGCAACGCCGCATTCGTCAGACATTGCGGCGCCCGCGACTGTCCTGATAGAATCGCTGCACGTCTTTTCGGCGTCCTTTCATTCAACCGTTCACTTCAGGGAGGTGCAGATGTTCCGAATGCCAGCAACCTTCCCGAACGTGGTCCCACGGCGCAGCTGATCCAGCCCGCCGTCCGCGCCGGCTCCCGAGTTTTCCGCTAACCCGTCAGCCGCGCTCTTCCCGACAGCCCGTTTCGTTCCGCCCCGCGTGTGTCGCGCGGCCCGGCTGTTGCGTTTTCGACGTTCTCCGAACCGGAAAGTCCCGTCGCGCGATGCGCCGGGCAACGATACATGACCAGAAAAACCTCCCATCTGGGCGGCCACGCATTCCAGGCCGTCTTCGGCTTCACCATCCGTTACTGGCGCCAGCAGCCGGCGCGCATCGCCACGGTCGCGAGCCTCGCGCTGCTCGCCGCGCTCGCAGACGTCCTCACGCCGCTGTTCGCCGGCCGCCTCGTCGACGCGCTGTCGACCGGCCTGACCGACCGCGCCGCCGCGTGGCATTCGGCCCTCGTCGCGTTCGGCACGCTCGCCGCGCTCGGCATCGGCGCGACGGTGCTGCGCCAGGGCGTCTACCTGAACATCATCACGCTCACGCTGAAGATGATGAGCGAGATCGCCGCCGCGTCGTTCCACCGCGTGCAGCGCTTCTCGACCGACTGGCACGCGAACAGCTTCGCGGGTTCGACCGTGCGCAAGATCACGCGCGGAATCTGGGCGCTCGACCTGCTCAACGACACCGTGCTGATCGCGCTGCTGCCGTCGGTCGCGATGCTGGTCGGCGCGACCGTGCTGCTCGGCACGCACTGGCCGGTGATGGGGCTCGTCGTCGGCGCGGGTTCGCTGCTGTACATCGCGGTGACGGTCGCGGTGTCGCTCGGCATCGTGGCGCCGGCCGCCCGCCTCGGCAACCTGTGGGATACGCGCATGGGCGGCGCGCTCGCCGACGCCGTGAGCTGCAACGCGGTCGTCAAGGCGTTCGGCGCGGAAACGCGCGAGGAAGCGCGGCTCGCACGCGTGATCGGCAAGTGGCGGCAGCGCACGCGCCGCACGTGGGTGCGCGGCACGTTCAACGGCGGGCTGCAGGGTGCGATGCTCGTCGCGATGCAGGCCGCGATGATCGGCGTCGCGCTGCGGCTGTGGATGAACGACGAGGCGAGCGTCGGCGACATCGCGTTCGCGCTGACGATGTTCTTCATGCTGCAGGGTTACCTGCGCGACGTCGGCATGCACATCCGCAACCTGCAGCGCTCGGTGAACGACATGGAAGAACTCGTCGCGCTCGAACGTCAGCCGCTCGGCATCGATGATCGCCCCGGCGCGCCGGCGATCCGGATCGGGCAAGGCGAGATCCGCTTCGAACACGTGACGTTCCGCTACGGCAACCATCCGGTGCCGCTGTACGACGATTTCTCGATGCGGATCGCGCCCGGCGAGCGCGTGGGCCTCGTCGGCCATTCCGGCTCGGGCAAGACGACGTTCATCAAGCTGATCCAGCGCCTGTACGACGTGTCGGGCGGCCGCATCACGATCGACGGCCAGGACATCGCGCAAGTGCGGCAGGATTCGCTGCGCAGCCAGATCGCGATCGTCCAGCAGGAGCCCGTGCTGTTCCATCGCACGCTCGCGGAGAACATCGCGTATGCGCGCCCCGATGCGAGCCGCGCCGACATCGAGCGCGCCGCGCGTCTGGCGAGCGCGCACGACTTCATCGCCGCGCTGCCGGACGGCTATGACACGCTCGTCGGCGAACGCGGGATCAAGCTGTCGGGCGGCGAGCGCCAGCGCGTCGCGATCGCCCGCGCGTTCCTCGCCGATGCGCCGATCCTGATCCTCGACGAAGCGACGTCGAGCCTCGACAGCGAAAGCGAGCTGCTGATCCAGCAGGCGATGGAGCGGCTGATGGTCGGCCGCACGACGCTCGTCGTCGCGCACCGGCTGTCGACCGTGCGCGCGCTCGACCGGCTGCTGGTGCTCGATCGCGGCAAGGTGATCGAGGAAGGCAATCACGACGCGCTGATCCGCATCGACGGCGGCATCTATCGCCGGCTGTTCGAGCGGCAGGCGCTGGAGCTCGCGAAGGGGCTCGCCGATTCGCCGCGACCCATGGCGGATCGCGATGCCGGCGCGCTGGGAGAGCCGGCGAGGGTTTGATGCAAGCGCATCACGATGTGGCCCGGCGGCGCGGTCATCGCCGCCGGGTCGCGTCGGCCAACCAGCGGAACCCGCTAATTTGGGTCGAGGCCGTGCCACGCGCACGGCCTTTTTTGTATCCGTGGCCGGTGCGCGCCGGTGCGCACCCGCATGCCGCGGCGTGTCCGGCAGCGGGATCACTTATCATGTCGGCCAGGAAATTTGCGACGAGGGATCGATCATGTTCACAGGCATTGTTCAGGGCGTTGGCACCATCGACGCCATCAAGGATCACGGCGAGCTGAGAACGTTCAGCATCGCGTTCCCCGAACGGTTCACCGACGATATCGAGATCGGCGCGAGCGTGTCGGTCGATGGCGTGTGCCTGACCGTGACGACCATCCATTCGCCGGTGCTGATCGACTTCGACGTGATGCTGCCGAGCCTGCGAATCACCACGCTGGCCGATCTAACGACCGGCGCGCGCGTCAACGTCGAGCGGGCCGCGAAGGACGGCGCGGAAATCGGCGGGCATCCGCTGTCCGGTCATGTCGATTTCACGGGGACCATCGCGCACATTGCGTCGTCCGAGCACAACCGGATGATCCGCATCGGCGTGCCGGCCGAATTCAAGCGCTATGTGTTCGCGAAAGGCTACATCGCGATCAACGGCTGCAGCCTCACCGTGTCGGACGTCAATCGCGACGAAGGCTGGTTCGACGTCTGGCTGATTCCGGAAACGAGCCGCGCGACCACGTTCGATGCGAAGGGCGTGAGCGATAAGGTCAACATCGAGATCGAGCGCAGCACGCAGGTCGTCGTGGATACGATTCGCGAGTCGGTCAAGGAAACGCTCGGCGAATTGAACGGCGTCGTCACCGCGCTGCTCGCGGAAAAAGGTATCGATATCGAGGAACTGCTCGCGCGCAATGTCGCGCGGCTGCCGAAGCAGTAAGCGCGATGCCCGCGTGCTAGGTGATCCGCTGGATCACCGAGTACCGGCTTCCGTCGAAGAACACCTCGACCCACGGCTCCGATTCCTCGAACGTCCACAGGACGAGTTCGAGATCGATCAGTTCATGCCAGTCGTCGTCGGGCCATGGCATGCTCCAGCCGCCCACGACGGCCACCACGTCGCCTGTGTAGAGTGGGCATTGCGCCATCCATGCGCGCTCGTAGTCGTGCGCGGCCGCGCCCTTGAAGTTGCCGTTGAATCCCCAGTCGCGCTGCCAGCCGTGTGCGTCGAGGTACGCGCCGATCGCGGCGGAACCGAAGCGGAACACCGCGTCGACCGGCGGCAGCGACATCGCGTCGGATCGACACAGCGGGTGGGCGGAGCGCACAGGTTGCGTGGAGGTCTCCACGTGGCCCGACGTGCCGCTTTCGTCGAGATACACGTTCAACCAGTTGCCGTCGTGCTCGACGGACATGCACAACACGCCGTCACCGATCCCGTGCCAGTACCCGGCGACGGGTTCACCATCGTCCGCGAAGCGGTACTGACGGCACGGCCGCGCAAGCTGCTTCGCTTCGTTCAGAAAGTCGTCCAGCGTCATCGGGTCTCCGTCGGTCGTTTCTTGCATCCCGGGTATCGCGTCGCGCCGCCGCGATCGAACCACATCGACCGCCCCCGGCTCACTCCGCCTCCACCCGCGCGCCCTTCCCCACCGCCACGCGCTGCGCGCGATAAATCCCCGCGTGCCCGGAAAACAGATACGCGACGACACAGGCGACGATCGCATACACGCCGATATCCGCACCGAACAGTTCGATCGCCATGATCGTCGACGCGATCGGCGTGTTCGCCGCGCCCGCGAACACCGCGACGAAGCCGAGCCCCGCGAGCACGGGCACCGGCAGCGCCAACACCTGGCCGAGCGCGTTGCCGAGCGTCGCGCCGATGTAGAACAGCGGCGTCACCTCGCCGCCCTTGAACCCGGACGCGAGCGTGACGACGGTGAACGCGAACTTGCCCGCGAAATCGTAAGGCGGCAGCGGGCCGTGAAACGCCGCTTCGATCGTCGGGATGCCGAGGCCGAGATACTGCGGCACGTTCAGCACGGTCGCGGCCACCGCAACCAGCAGGCCACCGAGCACCGGCTGCAGCGGCGCATGGCGGATCACGCGGCGAAACCACGCGGTCAGCGCATGCGTCGCGAACGCGAACAGCCGCCCGACCACGCCGAACGCGATGCCCGCGACGACCGTCACGGCCAGCCCGGTCGCCGATACGGCCGGCACGAACGGAATCGCATAGGCCGTGTGATGGACGCCCCACGCGCGGCACGCGACGTCCGCGACGATCGCCGACGCGACGCAGGTCAGCAGCGCGTCGTAGCGCAGGCGCCCGATCGCGAGCACCTCGAGCCCGAACACGGCGCCCGCGAGCGGCGTGCCGAACACCGACGAGAAACCGGCCGCGATGCCGCCCATCAGCAACACGCGGCGATGCTCGCGATCGAGACGGAGCACGTGCGTGACGCGATCGGCGAGCGCGCCGCCCATCTGCACGGCCGTGCCCTCGCGGCCGGCCGATCCGCCGAACAGGTGCGTGACGACAGTCGCGACGAGCACGAGCGGCGCCATCCGCTTCGGCACGAGCGCCTTCGGGTCGTGAATCTCGTCGATCAGCAGGTTGTTGCCGCGCGCGACCGACTGGCCGAAGCGATGGTAGATCCAGCCGGTCGCGAAACCGGCGGCCGGCAGCCCCCACAGCAGCCACGGATGCGCGACGCGCGTACCGGTCGCCCAGTCGAGCGCGATCAGGAACAGCGCGGAAGCCGTGCCGGCGAGCACGCCGAGCAGCGCGGAAAGCGCGAGCCAGCGGCACACGTAGCGCACGGTTGCGAAAAGATCGGCAGAAGTGGTGAAAAACATGATTTCCAGATTCGACGGAACATCAAAACCTGGGCGGCAGAATACCGGATGGACGGCCTGCGACCTCCTGACGACCCAGGAACACGCAGGCATCATCAGCCGGGCAAACCGGCGGTTGAGGGCCGCACCCGCGCGCGACGCGCCGGGAACGACCGCAGGGAGGCATGCCATCTCCGCAGGCCGCAATTGTACGCGACGCCGCGCCACGCACGCAATGCGGCGCCGGCACGCCACGCAGCGCCGGCCCCTGCCCGAGGCGCGGTCAGTCGCGCGGCGCGAGCGCGATCCGCGCGATCAACTGCGGCGCGATCTGTTCGAGCGGCAGGATCGCCGCCGCCGCGCCGACCGCCGCGGCCGCCTTCGGCATCCCGTACACGGCGCTGGTCGCTTCATCCTGCGCGATCGTGTAGCAGCCCTTCGCCCGCATCGCCTTCAGGCCGAGCGCGCCATCGCGCCCCATGCCCGTCAGCAGCACGCCGAGCGCGTCGCCCTGCCAGCCGTCCGCGACGCTGTTGAAGAACACGTCGATCGACGGCCGGTACGGCGTTTCGACCGGATGCCGCGTATAGCCGAGCACGCCGCGCGGCGACAGCATCAGATGGTCGTTGGTCGCCGCGAGCAGCACCGTGCCGGCTTCCGGCACAGTGCCCTGCCGCGCGACGCGCACCGGCAGCCGCGTATAGCCGTCGAGCCACTCGGCCATCCCGTACGCGAAGGCCTGGTCGACGTGCTGGACGATCACGATCGCGGCCGGGAAATCGGCCGGCAGCGCGCGCAGCAGCGCGGTGAGCGCGGTCGGCCCGCCCGCCGACGCACCGATCGCGACGAGCGTCGGCTGTCCGCGCGCGGGCGCGGGCCCCGGCGGCACGAGCGCCGCGGTGCGGCTTTCGAGCAGCCGGCCGATCTGGTCGATCTTCGCGAGCAGCGCCTGCGGCGACGCGTTGGTCGACAGCCCGAGCGCGAGCGTCGGCGTATCGACCGCATCGAGCGCGCCGGCGCCCATCGCCTCGTACACCGACGACGTGTTCGCGCTGACGCTCGCGGTCACGATCAGGATCGCGCACGGCGCGCGCGCCATGATCCGGCGCGTCGCGGCGACGCCGTCGACCTTCGGCATCACGAGATCCATCAGCACGACGTCGGGCGGCTGCGCGACGCAGAAATCCACCGCCTCGTCGCCATCGGTCGCCACCCACAGCACGCGATGGTCCGCGCGCAGCGCGATCACGCGGCGCAGCGCCTCCACGGCCAGCGGCAGGTCGTTGACGATGCCGATGTTCATCCCCGTGCGTCCCCGATCAGGTCGTGCACGGCATCGAGCAGCGCTTCGTCGTGGAAGCTGCTCTTCGCGAGGTAGTAGTCGGCGCCGGCGTCGAGCCCGCGGCGGCGATCCTCGTCGCGATCCTTGTACGACACGATCATCACCGGCACGCGCTTGAGCATCGGGTCGCTCTTGATCAGCGTGACGAGTTCGATTCCGTCCATGCGCGGCATGTCGACGTCGGTCACGACGAGATCGAACGCATCGCTGCGCACCGCGTTCCACCCTTCCATCCCGTCGACCGCGACCGTCACGTCGTAGCCGCGCTTTTCCAGCAGCTTGCGTTCGAGCTCGCGCACCGTCAGCGAATCGTCGACGACGAGCACGCGGCGGCGCCGGTCGGCCAGCGCAAGCTGCGGATCGCGCGTGACCCGCGCGAGCTGGCCGCCGCGCACGAGCTTGTCGACCGAGCGGATCAGGTCCTCGACGTCGACGATCAGCACCGGGTCGCCGTTCTCTAGCAACGCGCCGGCCGCGATGTTCTGGATCTTGTGCAGGCGGCTGTCGAGCGGCTGCACGACGAGCATCCGTTCGCCGAGGAAGCGGTCGACCGCGACACCGTACAGCTCGGGTTCGGCGCCGACGACCACGACCGCCGTACTGGCGCGGACCACGTCGGGTTCGCCCGCGTCGAGCAACTGGTGCGCGGCGACGAGGCCCGCGCGCCGGCCGTCGAACGGGAAATGCGGCTGCCCTTCGAGCACGTCGATGTCGTCGTGCGAGAGTTCGAGCGTGCGGCGCACATGCGCGAGCGGGAACGCATACGGCTCGCCGCCGACCTCGACGAGCAGGCTGCGGATCACCGACAGCGTGAGCGGCAACTGCAGCACGAAGCGCATGCCGGCGCCCGGCTCGTTGAAGATCCGCACCGCGCCGCGCACGCCGCGCACCATCTCCTGCACCGCATCGAGGCCGACGCCGCGCCCCGATACGTCGGTCACCGCATCGCGCATTGAGAAGCCGGGCAGCAGCAGGAATTCGAGCAATTCGGGGTCGGACAGCCGCGCGGCCGTCTCGTCGTCGGTCAGGCGCTGGCGCACGACGGCCGCGCGCAGCGCGTCCATGTCGACGCCCGGCCCGTCGTCGATCACGCTGACGAGCAGCGAGCCGGCGCTGTGGCGCGCCTCGAGCGTGACGCTCGCCTCGGCCGGCTTGCCGCGCGCCCGCCGCGCGTCGGGCGAATCGACGCCGTGGTCGATCGCGTTGCGCAGCAGGTGGCCGAGCGGCGCGTCGAGCAGGTCGAGGATGTCGCGATCGACCTGCGTGCCTTCGCCGACGATCGAGAAACGCACCTGCTTGCCGAGCGAGCGCGCGAGATCGCGAACGATGCGCGGATACGCGCGCGTCGCGTCGCCGAACGGCCGCATCCGGCACTGCAGCGCCTCGTCGTACAACTGCTCGGCGATATGCGTGCTGCGCCGCTCGAAGCGGTCGAATTCGTCCATGCGCTCGGCGAGCGAGCGCTGCAGGTCGTTGAGCATGTGCCGCACTTCGTTCATCGACGCGAGCATGCCGGCGTCGAGATCGTCGGCGAACTGCTCGACCATCAGGTCGAGCGAACGGGCCGCGTCGCGCTGCGCACGCTTCACGCGCAGCATCGATTCGGCGAACGGCTTGAGCCAGCGCGATTCGACCAGCGATTCGCCGGACAGGCTCAGCAGCCGGTTCAGCGTATCGGCGCGCACGCGGCGCATCGCGCCGGCGCCCGCCACGCGGCCGGCCTGGACCGGATCGGGCACCGTGCCCGACACGGCGAGCGGCGGCACCGCGGCACCCGCGCCGACCGGCTCGTTCGCGGCGCCGTCATGATCGCGATACGGCACGAACGACGGCGGCACCGGCGGCGGCACCGCGGCCGGCGCCTGCATCGTCTGCGCGCCGTCGGCGCCCGTGAGCGCCGCCGCGAACACGTCGATCTCGGCCTGCGACACCGGCTGCCCCTGCGGATCGCCGACGCGCACCAGCAAATCGACGCCGGCCAGCAGCACGTCGACGTGCGTGGCCGTCAGCGCGATCGTGCCGGCCTGCGCGGCGACGAAGCACTCCTCCATCCGCCCGGCGATCTCCACGCCGAGCGGCACGCCGACGATCCGCGCGGCGCCCTTCAGCGAATGCGCGGCGCGCATGCACGCTTCGAGCGCGACGGAATCGGGCTCGCCCGATTCGAGCGCGAGCAGCCGCTCCGACAGCGCCTGGGTCTGCGTGCGCGTCTCCTCGCGATACAGCTCGAGCAGCGACAGGTGGCTCAGGTCGTCATCGCCGCTCATCGCATGCTCCGTGTCACGGCGTCGAACAGACGATCGTCGTCGAGCAGGCCCACCGACTTGCCGCGCCACGACAGCACGCCGCGCGACAGGCCGGCGCTCGCGCGCCCGACCGTCGCGGGCACCGGCACCCAGTCGGACGTGCCGAAGCGCAGCACGCCCTCGACTTCGTCGACCGGAAACACCACCGGCTCGCCCTGGTGCGCGGCCACCAGCAGCCGCGTGAAACGGCCGTCGCCACCGCCCTCGCCGTTGCCGGCCTTGCCGGCATCGAGGCCGAGCAGCGCGCCGATCGAGATCGCGATGCGCAGCGTGCCGCGAATGTTGACCACGCCGCGCACGGCCGAATGGCGGCGATACGGCAGCGAATGGATCGGGCGCGTGCCGGCGATCTCGCGCAGCACGCCGATCGGCAGCGCGAGCCATTCGTCGGCCACCCGGAACGCAAGCGCCGCATGGTGCGTATCGCCGTCGTCGTCGCCCGCACGCGCCGTGCCGAACGCGCTCATCCGGCGCGTGACGTCCGCCATCTCGGCCACGTCGAGCGGACGCTCGAGCAGCTTCGCCGCGTGCGACGCGTAGACCGGGCAGTTCAGGCAGCGCAGGCAGTCGTTCAGCCGCTCGCACGAGCGGTCGCCGCGCGTGCCGATCCGGTTCCAGCAATCGTCGACGTCGAGCGTCGCGTCGTCAGTGGCAGCGGCGCGGTTCATCAGAATTTTCTCCGAGAGACCCCGCCATTGATGGCGGGAAGGAAAGGCGTGCTGTTGACAGGCAGCTTCTTCCACGAGTTAGGATCACCGGCATGATCCTTGTCTACCGCTACCGGGTGAAGTCGCTCAACGGACTGCTCAACAAGCAGAGCCGTGCGGTGAACTACGTCTGGAACTTCTGCAACGACACGCAGAAGCACGCGCTCAAGTGGAGCAAGAAGTGGCCGACCGGGTTTGACCTGAACGTGCTGACGACCGGGAGTAGCAAGGAACTTGGTATTCATTCCGGCACGATCAACGCGGCGTGCGAGCAATACGCGAAGTCGCGCAGCCAGCACCGTCGGCCCTACCTGCGCTATCGCGGCAGGAAATCGCTGGGCTGGGTGCCGCTGAAGGGGCGTGACTTGAAGCGCGAGGGCGACGCGTTTCGTTTCGCCGGCAACACCTTCCGCGTGTTCAACAGCCGACCGCTTCCCGAAGGCAAGATCAAGGATGGAACCAACTTCGCGCAGGATGCACGCGGCAACTGGTTTCTCAACATCGTGATCGAGATGCCCGATGTACTGGCCCGACCTATCCGTTCCGGTGTCGGCATCGATCTCGGCTTGAAAGACTTCGCCACACTTTCGACCGGCGAGAAGCTGCCTAACGATCGGTTCGGTCGATGCGCGGCCGAGAAACTCGCGAAAGCGCAACGGGCGCGAAAACACAGGCGGCATATCGCGAAGTTGCACGCCAAAGTGACGAACGCCCGTGCCGATTTCCAACACAAGCTCGCGCTCGATCTGGTGCGGCGCTTCGATTACATCGCGGTCGGCAACGTGTCGGCCGCAAAACTCGCCAGAACCAGGATGGCGAAGAGCGTCTACGACGCGTCCTGGTCGTCCTTCCGAAACAAGCTCCGTTACAAAGCGATGGCGCACGGAGTCACGTTCGATGAAGTCGACGAAAGCGGTTCGACCCAGTCCTGTTCGTCGTGCGGGTCGAAAGACAGCACGACGCGGCCGAAAGGTATCGCGGGACTGAGAATAAGAGAGTGGACCTGCAGTGACTGTGGTGTCGAGCATGATCGAGATACCAACGCTGCGCTGAACATTCTCCGATGCGGACGTGCATCGCCAGGTGTGGGAATCTTCCGCCTTTAAGCGGAGGAGGACGTCAAGGGTTCCTCTGGTCATCGCGGTGTCGGTCCCATTTCCCGTCGTCGTGTCAGCCGGCCGAACGCCGGGCGCGTTCGAGCAGCCATTGCGCGCCCGCGCGATCGCCGCCGACGTCGAGCAGCGTCGCGAGATGCGTCAGCGCCTCGTGATGCGTGGGGCGCAGGTACAGCGCCTTGCGGTAAAAGTCGCTCGCTTCCGCGGCGTGCCCGCGCGCATCGGCGATCAGTCCGTTCAGGTAGAACGCATCGGCATGCGGGCCGACACGCGCCGAGAACTGCGCGAGCACGCGCTCGGCCGCGTCGAACGCGCCCGCGTTCGCCAGGGCCTGCGCATCCTCCAGCGTCGGCGCAGCGTCGATCGCCGGCGCGATGCCGTCGTAGGCCGGTGCGGCCGCCACGGCGGTCGCCGCCGCCGGAGAGGCCCGTGCGTCGACTGCGGCGGCCCGCACGGGCTGCGCCGCCGCGAGCGACTGGCGCACGTCGCCGAGCCAGCCCGGCGGCGCGACGGCCACCACCGGGCGCGGCGCGGCGAGCGGTGCGAGCGTGAAGCGCTCCGTGCGCCGGTCCTGCGCCGCCGCGGACAGCGGCGCAACCGGCCGGGCCGCGCCTGCATCGGCCGCCGCGCCGGCCGGCTCGCGACGAAACGCGAACGCCAGCGGCACGCGCGCCGAGCGCATCCCGTGCCGCATCGCGACGCCCGTCTCCGCCGGCCCGACGAACAGCATGCCGTCGTCGGCAAGACGCGCGTCGAGCGAGCGGATCACGCGGTCCTGCGCATCGCGGTCGAAATAGATCAGCACGTTGCGGCAGAACACGAAGTCGTAGCGAATGCCGTTGTCGGCCGCCGGTTCGACGAGGTTCGCGTGACTGAACTGCACGCACGCGCGCACGCGCTCGTCGAGCAGCCAGCCATCGCGGGTCGGCGTGAAATACCGCGTACGGAACTCCGTCGCCGTCCCGCGGAACGCATTGCGCCCGTAACAACCGAGCCGGGCCTGTTCGATCGCGCGCGCGCTGAGGTCGATCGCGTCGATCGCGAAGCTGCCCGGCGGGAGCCCCGCATCCAGCAACGCCATCGCCGCCGAATACGGCTCCTCGCCCGTCGAGCACGGCGCGCTCAGCACGCGGATCACGCGGCCGGGCATCGCGGCGAGCCGTTCGGCGGCCTGCCGCGCGAGCGTCGCGAAGGCTTCGCGGTCGCGGAAGAACCACGTTTCCGGGACGACGAACAACTCGATCAGCGCGCGCCGTTCGTCGGCCGACGCGTTGAGCTGCTGCCAGTACGCATCGAGCGCTTCCGGCGTGACGGGCGGGCGCGCGGCCGACGGCACGCGCTCGCCGTCCGCCTGCCACGCATGCACGCGATCCGTCAGCGCCCGCATCAGGAAATCGTTGCCAAGCGAATCGGTGTCGATGCCGGTCTCCCGCAGCAACCAGTCGCGAAAGCGCGCTTCGGACGCGTTCATGCGAACTCCTCTCCGTGGCCCGCCGGGCCGTCGAACAGATACAGGCGTGCCATGTCGTCGATCAGGTCGGGCACCGACAGCTGCTGCACGACGCCGTCGGGCGTGTTCGCGACCCGCCCGAGCCAGCGCGTGCGCGCGGTCGATACACCGCTGGCGCGGAACGCCGCGCGGTCGATCCGCATCGTCTGCGTCGCCCGCTCGACGATCAGGCCGATCGTGCGCTCGCCATCGGCGTGACCGGAGCGATGGCGGACCATCACGAGCCGCGTCGAGCGCAGCGCCTGCGCGCGCCGCCCGAGCGCCAGCATCGGCACGTCGATCACCGGCACCGGCTGGCCACCGCGCATCAGCAGCCCGGCGATCCAGTCGGGCGCGCCGGGCACCGCCTTCATGACGGCGAGCGGCAGCACCTCGTCGATGCCGGCCGCGTCAAGCGCATAACGCTCGCCGTCGAGCTCGAACATCAGGAACAGCGCGTGGGCGCCGTGCTGCGGATCGGCGCGCGTCACGCGTCGACCTTGAAGCGCGACACGCTGGTGCGCAACTGGTTCGCGACGAGCGTCAGGTCGTCGATCGCCTGCGACGACTGGCGCAGCGACTCGGCCGTCTGCTGCGCGGCTTCCGACAGTTGCGACAGCGCCTGCGTGATCTGCTCGGCGCCGTTCGCCTGCGTCTGCATCCCTTCGTTGACCATCTGGAAACGCGGCGCGAGCGTCTGCACCTCGGCGATGATCTGCGACAGCTGCCCGCCCACCTGCTGCACGTCGAGCATCCCGCGGCGCACTTCCTCGGAGAACTTGTCCATCCCCATCACGCCCGCCGACACGGCCGACTGGATCTCCTTCACCGTCTGCTCGATGTCGTAGGTCGCGACGGCCGTCTGATCCGCCAGGCGGCGGATCTCGGTCGCGACGACCGCGAAGCCGCGGCCGTACTCGCCGGCCTTCTCGGCCTCGATCGCCGCGTTCAGCGACAGCAGGTTGGTCTGATCGGCCACCTTGGTGATCGTCGCGACCACCTGGTTGATGTTCAGCGCCTTCTCGTTGAGGATCGCGAGCTTCGCGTTCACCGAGCCGGCCGCGTCCATCACGCTGCGCATCGTCTCGCCCATCCGCGTGAGCCCGCTCTGGCTCACGCCCGCGAGCGTCGCCGACTGCTCGGCCACGCCGGCCACCTCGTTCATCGTGCGCAGCAGGTCGCGCGACGTCGCGAAGATCTCGCGCGACGTCGCGCCGATCTCGGTCGTCGTCGCCGCGGTCTCGTTGGCGGTCGCCTGCTGCTCGCGCGACGTCGCCGCGATCTCGGCCACCGACGTCGTCACCTGCAGCGACGACTGCTGCGCGCGCGAAACCAGCTCGGTCAGCTCGTCGGCCATCCGGTTGAAACCGGTCTCGAGCGTGCCGAATTCGTCGCGGCGGCGCAGATCGAGGCGATGGGTCAGGTTGCCGGTGCGCATCACGTCGTGCACCTCGACGAGCCGCGCCATCGGCACGGTGACCGAGCGGTACAGCATGTAGCCGAACCCGAGTGCGGACAGCAGCATGAACGCCAGCGCGGTCGCGAGCACGATCTCGGTGTCCTGCACGGATTCGCGGATCATCCTCGCGGACTGCTCGGCGAACTTGCGGTTCTCCTGCACCAGCACGTTCGCGTTGCGCACGACCTCGGTCCATGCGGGCAGCGTCTTCGCGTACGCGGCGACCGCCTCGCCGTGCGATGCGCGGCTGTTCTGCACCGCTTCGTTCAGCAACGGCACGTAGTGATCGTAGGCGCCGCGGAACGCCGCGAAGCGCTGCCGGTCGTCGTCGCGGAACGTCGTGTTCTGGTAGTCCACCGACAGCGACTCGATTTCCTTCAGCGCGTCGGCGATCTTCGCGAGATCGCGCTGCGCGGCGTCGGACTCGGTGTCGACGAAGACCCCGCGCTGCAGCAGCGTGAACGACTCGTTGACCGCGCCGCGCAGCGACGACGCAAGATAGACGCCGGGCACCGAGTCGCGCTCGATGCTGACGGCTTCGGCGTTGATCGCGCGCAGACGCTCGTACGACACGCCGGCGGTCGCCAGCATCAGCACGAACAGCACGCCGAAGCTGAGCAGAATGCGATTGCCGAGCGTCAGCCGGGCAGCGCCGATCGTCGGATGCAGGCTTTCGTTGGTCGCGCGGGGCGTCAAGGTGGCCATGTTCGTTATGGGCTTTCTAAATTCAGCGTTGAAAAATCCGCGCCCGCCTGGCGCGCCGGTTGGCGCGCCACGAGCGCATCGGGGTCCCGCGGGCGGCGCGACGCCGGCAGGCCGCGCCGCGACATCATCGCTCCGCTTGCGCCGGCAGCCGGAGCGCGACCATGAAGCCGCGCGCCGTATTGCGCATCAGGATCTGGCCGCGATGCCGCGCCGCCGTCGCGCGGACGAACGCGAGGCCGAGGCCGAACCCGCTGCGCGCCGCGCCGTGCGCGGATTCGAGCTGCACGAACGACTCGGTCGCGGCCGTGCGCTGCTCCGGCGCGATGCCGGCGCCGGCATCCTCGACGCCGATCAGCCAGGCGCCGTCCTCGCCGCTCAGCGTGCAATGTACGTCCATCCCGGCCGGCCCATACTTCAGCCCGTTGTCGATCAGGTTCGCGACCGCGCGCGTCAGCATCATGCGGTCGCCCATCGTCACGCACGCGGTATCGGGCACGCACGCGCTCACCCGGCAGCCGAGCCCGGCCGCCTTCTCCCACAGCTGGTCGACGGCGTCGAGCACGATCTCGTTGAGACTCACGACCTCGTGCGCGCGCCGTTCGGACTGCGCACGGGTCAGGTGGATGAAGCCGTCGGCGAGCGCGAGCGCGCGCCGTGCATGGCCGGCGATGCGCTCCATGATCGCCGGCATGTCGCCGTGCTCGGCCCGGTAGACGTCCAGCAGCGCGAGGATCGACGTCTGCGGCGAACGCATGTCGTGCGACAGGAAATCGAGCGCCTCGTCGCGTTGCCGCGACATCAGGTACGAATTCGAGTGATAGCGGATGCGCGCGGTCAGCTCCATCGCGTCGGGAAGCTTCACCAGATAGTCGTTCGCGCCGGCGATGAACGCCTCGCGCTTGACGATCGGCTCCTCCTTCGCGGACAGCACGATGATCGGCACGCGTGCGGTGCGGGGGTCCGCGCGCCAGGCGCGCACGAGATCGAGGCCGTCGATCTCCGGCATCACGAGATCCTGCAGGATGACCGTCGGCTTCACGTCGCGCGCGACCGCCATCGCCCGGTGCGCGTCGGTGCACACGTGCAGGTCGATGTCGTGCTCGCTGCGCAGCGCGCGACGGATCACCTCGCCGACGAACGGCTGGTCGTCGACCAGCAGGACCGATAAGCCCGATTCGAGGCAATCCGAGGCATTATCACTGCTCGATTCTTTCATAAATACAGTTTCAAACGCCGAATCTCCAATCGATTCTTTCATAGGAGTTGTTTATCCGACTTGGACGCCATCTTATATTGGCAGGTTGAAAAAACCGCCTGATTCCGCCGATTTAGCCGATTTAGCCTGTCGGCCCTGCCTTGCGGGGCTTTGGACGCCGCTTGTTTCCCCGTCGGCGGCCCACATTACCTCCGCATTCTTTCTCTCAATAAACTTAACCGGCTGATTCTAAATGAAATTAGAACACAGCATCTATCTCCTTCCGGTTTAGTTTTGCCAAATATGCAGAAAGAGACGGAATCAGATAAATCGGATCATTTCCGGATTCGAAGGACGATAACGTTTGCGAGACCGGCGCGATGAGGTTTGCATGCGCTGCAAGACTGGTGGCGGATCGTATCGGCGAATGTATTGGGGTCGGATGCGAAGGGCCGCAAAAGGCAGGCGGGTGAAGAAAAATCGCGCGGCGGGTGCCCGACCCGCGCGTGTCAGGGCCGGCAGGACGCCGGCCCGTGCGCCCGCTTACCCGCGCGCGTGCTGCGCGGACACTTCCTGCAGATCGAGGTCGCGCTCGAGCGTGTGCAGCATCTCGTCGTGGATGCGCCCCGACCGATGCAGGCGCAACAGTTCGGCACGCCCGGCCCGGATCGCGGCCAGCACCACGTCGTAGTGCGCCATGCGCACTTCCGCCGGATACGCGGGCTCGTTCTTCGACCGTTCGGTCAGCTCGGCGCGATACGTGTATTGCTCGAGCAGACGCGGATGGATCACGACGCCGTGCTCGTCGCGCACGAGCGGCTGGATCGCCGCGAGCTGCGCGGCCTCGACGTACGCCCACGTCTGCGGCTCGGTCAGGTGGTGCGCGGCGCGCTCGTCGCGCTGCGGCAGGCGCAGCAGCCGGATCAGCGGCCCGATCGTCGTGCCCTGCAGCAGCACAGTGACGAGGATCACCGCGAACGACGCGACGAGGATCACGTCGCGGCCGGGCAGCGCCTCGGGCAGCGACAGCGCGATCGCCAGCGTCACCACGCCGCGCATCCCGGCCCAGCTCATGATCGTCGCGGCCTTCCAGTCGGGCGCGTCGCCGCGCCGCACGAGGCCACGCACCGGCCACTTCAGCGCCTCGACCGCGTAGATCCACACGAAGCGCGACAGGATCACCGCCGCCAGCACCGCGAGCACCGGCGGCACCATCGTGCCGAGCACCTGCTCGAAGCCGCCGAGCCGGTGGATCGCGCCGCGCAGCGACAACCCGATCAGCACGAACACCATCGCCTCGAGCAGGAACACGATGACCTGCCAGAACGCGGTGCCGCGCGTGCGCACGGCCGCCGTGAACACCTCGTGCTGATGCCAGCCGATGATCATGCCGGCCGTGACGGTCGAGATCACGCCCGACACCTCGACCATTTCGCCCGCGATGTACGCGATCCAGCCGGCGATCACCGCGACGGTGATCACGAGATAGTCGTCGTCGAGCAGCTTCAGGAACCACACGACGAGCTTGCCGACCACGAAGCCGACCACCACGCCGCCGAGCCCGAGTTCCGCGAAGCGCACGACCGCATGCTCGAGGCTGAACGCGCCCGTGAGCGCGGCCGCGACCGCGAAGCGGAACAGCACGAGGCCGGCCGCGTCGTTCAGCAGGCTCTCGCCTTCGAGCAGCACCATCAACCGGCGCGGCAGCGCGACCCGTTCGAGCACGGCCTTCGCGGCGACCGCATCGGGCGGCGACACGATCGCGCCGAGCGCGAAGCACGCGGCCCACGGCAACGCCGGCACCACCCAGTGGACGGCGAAGCCGACCGCGAACGTCGTGAACACGACCGCGCCGATCGCCAGCATCAGGATGCCGCCGACGTTGCGCTTGAATTCTTCCCACACGGAGAAGTACGCCCCATCCATCAGCAGCGGCGGCAGGAACACCAGCAGCACCAGCTCGGGATCGAGGTCGACCGGCGGCAGGCCGGGGATGAATGCGATGCCGATGCCGCCGATCAGCAGCGCGGCCGCGGGCGGCAGCCGCAGCCGTTTGGCGATGCATTCGAGCGCGACGATCGCGAGGAATGACAACAGAACCAGCTTGAATGCCGAGACGGGGGACATGAATCGACCTCGTGAAGAATGAATTCGCGCGTTCCGGCGTCGTACCCCGGTCGGCAGTTTCGCGCGATTACATCACGACGCAAGGCCCGTAGTCGAGCCTGTTTCAGGCGGCCTGCCACACGGTACACGCGCGGCGCGGCGCCGTGCGGCGCCATGAAAAACGGCACGCGGGCCGGCCCGATCGCCCGCCCGCGTGCCGTCGCGGCCCCGCGCCGCCTGCCGCGCGTTACCGGCGCCGCACGACCATCAGCCGCGGCTCGGTCATGTCCTCGATCGCATAGCGGATGCCTTCGCGGCCGAGACCGGAATCCTTCACGCCGCCATACGGCATGTTGTCGACGCGGAACGACGGCACGTCGTTGATCACGACGCCGCCGACTTCCAGCTCGTCCCATGCGCGGTGCGCGTGCGTGAGCGAATCGGTGAACACGCCGGCCTGCAGCCCGAAGTCGCTGTCGTTCACGCGCGCGAGCGCGTCGTCGAAGCGGTCGAACTTCTCGAGGATCGCGACCGGGCCGAACGCCTCCTTCCGGTACAGGTCCTGCTCGCGCCCGACGTTTTCCAGCAGCGTCGCCTCGAACATCGCGCCGTCGACCTTGCCGCCCGCGACGATCTTCGCGCCCGCCGCGACGGCCGCGTCCATCCAGCCCGACAGCCGGCGCGACTCGGATTCGGAGATCATCGGGCCGACGAACGTCGACGGATCCTTCGGATCGCCCATTTTCAGCGAACGCGTCTTCGCGATCAGCTTCTCGCGCAGCGCGTCGTAAAGGTCGGCATGCACGAGGATCCGCTGCACGCCGATGCAGCTCTGGCCCGACTGGTAGTACGCGCCGAACGCGAGCCGCTCGACCACGTAGTCGAGCCGGTCGCGCTGGTCCGCATCGACGATCGCGGCCGCGTTGCCGCCGAGCTCCAGCACGACTTTCTTCTTGCCGGCCTTCTCCTTCAGCGCCCAGCCGACGGCCGGCGAACCGGTGAACGACAGCAGCTTGAAGCGCTCGTCGGTCGTGAACAGGTCGGCGCCGTCGCGATGCGCGGGCAGCACCGAGAACGCGCCCTTCGGCAGGTCGGTTTCCGCGAGCACCTCGCCGATGATCAGCGCGCCGATCGGCGTGCGGCTCGCGGGTTTCAGCACGAACGGACAGCCGGCCGCGAGCGCGGGCGCGACCTTGTGCGCGGCGAGGTTCAGCGGGAAGTTGAACGGCGAGATGAACGAGCACGGGCCGATCGGCACGCGCTTCGTGTAGCCCGTGTAGCCCTGCGCTCGCGCGGAGATCTCGAGGTTGACGATCTCGCCGTCGATGCGCACCGATTCCTCGGACGCGACGCGGAACGTATCGATCAGCCGCGTGACTTCGCCCTTCGAATCGTTGATCGGCTTGCCGGCCTCGATGCACAGCGCCTCGGCCAGCTCGTCGAAACGCTCGCGAAACCGCGCGACGCAATGATCGAGCACGGCCTGCCGCTTGTAGGCCGGCATCTCGCGCATCGGCTTGGTGGCGTCGACGGCCGCGGCGATCGCCGCATCGATCGCCTTCGCGTCGGCCAGCGCGACGCGCGTGGCGACCTTGCCGCTGAACTTGTCGGTCACGTCCAGATCGGTGTTCGCGTAGACGGCTTCGTTGGCGAGGTAATACGGATAGGTTTCCTTCAACATGGAACGACTCCTTCCTGTGAACGGGAATTCAAAGTTGCGCCGACAGGCGCTTGATCTCGCGGTTCAGCACGCGCTCGTTGTCCGAATAGTCGATCGGCACGTCGATTACGTGCACGCCCGGCGCCGAGAAGCACTCGCGCAGCAGCGGCTCGAGATCGTCGGCCGACTCGACGCGGTGCCCGTGCGCGCCGTAGCTTTGCGCGTACGACACGAAATCGGGGTTCTGCAGCGTCATCGCGAAATCGGGAAAATTCATGTTCTCCTGCTTCCAGCGGATCATCCCGAACGCGTCGTCGCGCAGGATCATCACGACGATGTCGAGCTTCAGCCGCACGGCCGTTTCGAGCTCCTGCGAATTCATCATGAAACCGCCGTCGCCGCACACGGCGATCACCTTGCGCTGCGGATGCACGATCTTCGTCGCGATCGCCGACGGCAGGCCGGCGCCCATCGACGCGAGCGCGTTGTCGAGCAGCAGCGAGTTCGGCTCGTGCGCGCGCCAGTAGCGCGCGAACCAGATCTTGTACATCCCGTTGTCGAGACAGACGATGCCGTCCACCGGCAACGCGTTGTACAGGTCGTTGACGATCCGCACCGGATACATCGGAAAGCGCGCGTCGTGCTGCCCTTTCTGCAGATGCGCGTCGAAATGCTCCTTGATCATCCGGAAGCGCTCGAAATCCCAGTGCGATTGCGGGGCCACCGCTTCCTTCATCTGCCACACCGCGTTCGCGATGTCGCCGACCACCTCGATCTGCGGAAAATAGACGGGATCGACTTGTGCGCCGAGGAAGTTCACGTGGATCACGGTCTTGTCGTCGGTGCGCATGAAGAACGGCGGCTTCTCGATCACGTCGTGGCCGACGTTGATGATGCAATCCGCGTGCTCGATCGCGCGGTGCACGAAGTCGCCGTCGGACAGCGTCGCGTTGCCGAGCCACAGCAGGTGCGTCTCGTCGATCACGCCCTTGCCCATCTGCGTCGTGAAGAACGGGATGCCCGTCTTGTCGACGAATTCGAGCAGCATCTTGCAGGTGGTCTTGCGGTTGCCGCCCGCGCCGATCATCAACAGCGGATGGCGGGCGGCCTGGATCGCGTCGACCGCATGCGCGACCGCCTTCTCCTCCGCCACCGGCCGCCGGCTGTAACTGCGCGGGATCGGCTTGCCGTCGCCCTCCTCGTGCGCGATGTCTTCCGGCAGTTCGAGGTGCGCGGCGCCCGGGCGCTCCTCCTCCGCGCGGCGGAACGCCTCGCGCACGGCCGACGGGATGTTGCCGATCGACACGATCTGCCGCGTGAACTTCGTGAGCGGCTGCATCATGTCGACCACGTCGACGATCTGGAAGTGGCCCTGCTTGCTGGACTTGATCGGCTTCTGCCCGGTGATCATCAGCATCGGCATCCCGCCGAGCTGCGCATACGCGGCGGCCGTCACGAAGTTCGTCGCGCCCGGCCCGAGCGTCGCGAGACACACGCCGGTACGGCCCGTGAGGCGGCCGTAGGTGGCGGCCATGAACCCGGCCGCCTGCTCGTGCCGGGTCAGCACGAGCTTGATCTTCGATCGCCGCAGCGATTCGAGCAGATCGAGGTTTTCCTCGCCGGGAATGCCGAACACGTACTCGACGCCTTCGGCTTCCAGCGCCTTCACGAACAGATCCGATGCTTTCATGGGGACTCTCGGTTATGCCGCCTGCCCGGCCTACGGACACGCGGCGTTCAGGACGCGCGCCGGCCTACGGCACGCGGACGCCTTACCTACCGGACACAGACCACGGCACTGCTCGCCGTGCGACACGCGATGCTCGGTGCGTGATGCGCGGCGGCGCCTCCGGATGCCGGAGGACGAACGGACTCGTCCGCGCGCGGCGAGCACGCACGGACGGCAAAGACGTTTTTGATTGTAGACGGATTCGCGGAATTCCGAATTCGACCGGATGGCCGGCTCCGGCCGCGCGGCAGCATCGGCCTGACGGCCAATTCGACCCGGAACGACGCGCGCGGCGCTACCGTAGGCGCAACCGATTCCTTTCCTCGAACATGTGAACCATGGTTGACATCCTGCAATCCGTGCCCTACAGTGCACCCACGTTCAGCATCCGGACCACCGACGTCTTCGACGCCTGGTTTGCCGGCCTGCCCGATCGCCTCGCCAAGCGCCGCATCCAGGCGCGCATCGACCGCCTGTCGATGGGCAATACGGGCGACTGGAAATCCGCCGGCGCTCCCGTCGTCGAAATGCGTATCGACCACGGCCCCGGCTATCGCGTCTACTACGTGAGGCGCGGAACGATATGGGTCATCCTGCTCTGCGGCGGCGATAAATCGACGCAACGAGCCGACATACGCGCCGCGCACGCAATGCTCGCGCACCTCGACATGGAGTGATCGATGGACAAGATCAACACGCGGCCGTGGGATTCGGCCGAACACCTGAAAACCGAAGACGACATGGCCGAGTACTTCGACGCATGCCTGCAGGAGGGCGGCGACGATCCGGCCTTCATCGCGCACGCGCTCGGCGTGATCGCCCGCGCACGCGGCATGTCGCAGGTCGCGCGCGATGCGGGCCTGTCGCGCGAAGGGCTATACAAGGCGCTGTCGCACGACGGCAATCCGAGCTTCGGCACGATCCTGAAAGTCATCAAGGCGCTCGGCCTGCAATTGCACGGCGCCAAGGCAGCCGCGTAACCCGGCGGCGCACCGCAGCGCGCCACGGGCGCAACGCGCGTGCCCGCGTCAGTGCAGCCATCCGGCCGCCCAGCGCGGCGCGAGCGACACCAGATACAACCCGAGCCCGATCAGCCCGCCGACCAGCGTGCCGTTGATGCGGATGGTTTGCAGATCCTTGCCGATGTTCAGCTCGATCTGTCGCGACATCTCGCGCGCATCCCAGTTGCGCACCGTGTCGCGAATGTGACGCATCAGGAAATCGGCGAAATCGGGCGCCATCTCGTGCACGGCCTTCTCGACGTGCTCGTTCAGCGACGCACGCAGCGCCGGGCTCTCGGCGAGCCGTGCGCCGAGCCAGCCGCCGAGCGTCGCGGCCTGCCGGTGCAGCGCCGAATCGGGGCGCGCGAGATCGGCCTTCAGCCACGCGCGCAACTGGTCCCACAAATCGCGCACGTAGTCGTTGAACGCATCGCCGTCGCGGATATAGCGCTTGATCTCCTCGCCCTTCTCGATGAACGCCGGGTCGTGCTTCAGCCGTTCGGTCAGCCGCACGACCGTCCGGTCGAAGCGTTGCCGCAGCTCGTGCTCGGGGTCGGCCGCGACGCCCTCCAGCACGCGGCTCACCGCGCTCGCGAGCATCCGCGCGCCGTTTTCGCCGAACCACTGCGTCGGCATGATCTTCTCGACCTTCGGGTATTGCGTCTTCAGCCATTCGACGATGAAGCCCGCGATCACCTCGCGGTTCTCTTCCTTGCCGAGCACGTCGACCACCTGTTCGATCGCGTCGTCGAGCAGCGCCTGGTGGCGGCCGTCCTTCGTCAGCGTGTCGAGGATCGCGCCGGCCGATTGCGACAGGTCGACCCGGTCGATCACCGCGCGAAACGCGTCGTGGACGAACGACTGGATCCGCGCGTCGTCGGTCATGTCGAGCGCGAAACTCATCAGCTTCGTCACGTAGCCGCCGAGCGCGTCGGTGTTCGCCGGCTCGCCGAGCCACGCGCCGAGCTTCTGCGCGGGGTCGTGCTGGCGGATCTGCGCGGCGAGCGCGTCGGGGCCGAGGAACTTCTCGCGCACGAACGCCGCGAGGTTGTCGGCGATCTTGTCCTTGTTCCTCGGGATGATCTCGGTGTGGCGCGACACGAACGGGATCGGCACGCGGCGGAACAGCGCGACGACCGCGAACCAGTCGGCGAGCGCGCCGACCATCGCGGCTTCGGCCACCGCCTTGCAGCCGTCGACCCACGGGCCACGCGGCAGCAGGATGGTGGTGACGAACACCGCGACGGCCGCCAGCAGCAGCCACAGCGCACGGCGCTTGCTTCGTTTCAGTTCGAGGGCTTTGTCTGGCGTCATGGGCAACCGGTGAAACGGCAATGCCGCTAATATGCACCGATCGCCGGCCCGCGACAAACCCGCGCGCATTGCGCGCGCCGGCCACGTTGTCCAAAACGGACTTCCTGCATGTCCGGCTATCCGCGCCGGGCACCGGGCCCCGAGCGCCAACGCGAACACGGCCACGCGGACCGCGCTCGCGCACCGCGTCAGAGGAACGTCTTCAGATTGACTGCCGGATCGGCCAGCTTCACCGGATCGGGCACCGCGCCCGCCGCGATCAACCGCCGCGACGCGCCGATGTCGCGGCCGACGTTCGCCGCGGCCACCGCGACGATCTTCCCGTCGTCGCCGAGCCCAAACACCGCGAACAGCCCGCTCGCCGGATCGCCGCGCACGACGATCGTGCGTTCGCCGCCGAACAACCCGAGCATCTGCAGGTTGCAGTCGTACTGATCGGACCACAGCCACGGCAGCTCGGCATAGCGCTCGTCGGCGCCGAGCAGGTTCGCGGCCGCGACGGCCGGCTGGTTTTCGGCCACCTGCCACGATTCGATCCGCACATGCCGCCCGAGCAGCGGATTGAAGTGCATCGTCACCTCGCCCGCCGCGAAGATCGCGGCGTCGGCCGTGCGACAGCCCGCATCGACGCGTATCCCGTTGTCGACGTCGAGCCCGGCCGCGTGCGCCAGCTCGACGTTGGGCACCACGCCGATGCCGACCACGACGACGTCGGCCGGCACGTCACCGCGATCGGTCTCGACGACTGCGCCGCCGCCCGGCGCGCGGCGGATCGCGCGCGGCAGCGTCGCCATCTGAAAATTCACGCCGCGCGCATCGTGCAATTGCCGCGCATACGCGCCGACCACTTCCGGCAACGCGCGCTGCAGCAACCGCGGCGCCGGGTCGATCACCGTCACGTCGCAGCCGAGCCGACGCGCCGCCGCCGCGACCTCGAGGCCGATGAAGCCGCCGCCGAGCACCGCCACGCGGCGCCCGGGCGCGAGTTGCGCACGCAACGCACGCGCATCGTCGACCGTGCGGACGTAGTGCACGGCGACACCTTCGTCGATCGCCCCGCCGAACGTGCGCACGCGCGAGCCCGTCGCGAGCACGAGCTTCGCGTACGGCAACGTCGCACCGTCGTCGAGCCGCACCCGCCGTGCGTCGCGCTCGATCGCATCCACGCGCGTGCCGAGCCGCAATTCGACGCGCTGCGCGTCGTACCATGCGGCATCGCGAATGAACGCGCGCTGCTCGCCGCCATCGCTCAACAGCGCGTCCTTCGACAGCGCCGGCCGGTCGTACGGCAACTCGCGCTCCGCGCCGATCATCACGATGCGCGCAGCGGCGTCGCGCTCGCGCAGCGCCTCGACCGTGCGCCGCGCCGCGTGGCCGGCGCCGACGATCACGAACGGGTCAGCCGACATTGACTTCCACCTGCCCGTCGACGAGCCGGATCGGATAGACCCGCACCGGCTCGGTGATCGGCGCGCATTTCGGCGCGCCGGTGCGAATGTCGATCAGCCCCTGGTGCAGCGGGCATTCGACGCAGCCGTCCTCCACATAGCCTTCGGACAAGCGCGCATGACCATGCGAACACAGGTCGTGCATCGCGAACAGTTCGTCGCCGATCCGGAACACGGCGATCGGCTTCTGGCCGGCGACGCGCGCCGCCGGTTCGTCTTCGGAGAATTCGTCGAAAGCGCCGAGCGGATGCCACTCGGCCAGCGTTGCTTCAGTCATGTCGATTCCTTGCTTCGTCAGATCGGTCGGAGCGGTCAGATCGGCGTCGCGAGCAGCGTCTGCACGCGCGACGTGTCGTAGATCACGCGCTTGGTCTTGTAGCGCCAGCCGTCGGGCGTGCGCACGACCGTGTCGTAGTACTTGCCGGCCTGGTACACGTTCGATTCGCCGTTGCTGCGCGTCTGCACGACCACGTAGTTGCTCTCGGTATCGAACTCGCCGTCGCGTTCGGCGACGATCGTCAGGCCCGACGTCATGTGCCGGTACGTGTGCTCCTCGTAGATGTTCGCGTGCCGCAGCGACACCACGCGGTCGCGCAGCATCCGCTGGTTCGTGCAGTGGACGATCCCGACCGGCAGCCCGAGATCGGCGTTCTCCTTCGGCACGATTTCGTACGTGCAATCTTCGGTGAACATCTCCGGCCAGTGTTCGAGCCGGTCGTTGTCGAGGTGCCCGATGTAGCGGTTCTGGAGCATATAAATCTCGAACCACGTCTTCATGTCTTCCGTCATCTTTTGCTCCCGCCTCAATAGCCCATCAGCTTCTGGTAGCCGACCCAGAACTTGCGGATCAGGCTCTCGGTGATCACCGTGTCCTGTTGATCCGGATTGCCGCGCGACATCTCGATCACCGACGTCGCATCCGCATCGCGCACCGTGCCGCGCTGCACGAGCTCGGTCGCTTCGGTGTCCTCCATCGAGATGTAGCCGGCCGGCCCGACGAGGTTCGCCTGCTTGATGCGCAGCGCGCGCAGCTCGGGCGTGTCGTCCGCGTAACCGAAGAAGTGGAAGATCAGCTCGAAGTTGTCCGGCCCCTTCGGCAAAATCTGCCGCGCGACCAGCGTGTTGTGGATCTGCTGGATCACGAGCTGCGGGAAGATCGGCTGGATATGGTTCGTGCAGTCCTCGTCGTATTCCGATACGAGATCGAGGATCGATTCGTCTTCCAGATGAAAACCCTCGTCGAACGAGCGAATGTTCTGCTGCTTGTACGCGGCCGACGTGTCGTCGCCGGTCTTCGTCACCGTGATGATGCTGTGCAGCCCGTGGTTCGCATCCGGAATCGAGCGCGCCTTCATCCCGACGCGGAAGATGTTGAAGGTCGTATGGAACAGGTGCAGCATGCTCGCGTGATACGGGTCCTTCACGTTCTCCATGTACAGCTTCCAGTTCGACTTCGAATACTGGCGCGTGCAGCCGAGATACTCGATCGGCTTGTGGAAGATCCGGTCGATCCACGGGCGCATCTGCTCGCCGAGATACTCGGGCAGCGGCGCGACTTCATCGCTGAAGGTCGCGAACACGAGCCCGCGATAGCTGTCCACGCGCAGCTTGCGCAGCCCGTGCTGCTTCGGATCGAAATCGGCCGGCATCCCGGTCATCCCCTTCTGGCCGCGCCGGAACGGCACGCCGAGCAGGTTGCCCTGGTTGTCGAAGCTCCACTGGTGATACACGCACGTGTGCGAGCTCGCGTTGCCGCGCGACTTGCGGCACACCTGCGCGCCGCGGTGCGCGCAGCGGTTCACCCACGCGGACAGCGCGCCGTCCTCGGTGCGCGTGACGACCACCGGCGTGTCGCCGACGAACGTGCTCTTGAAGTCGCCGGCGTTCGGGATTTCGGCTTCGAGCGCGACGAAATTCCACGTCGGCCCGCGGAAGATGCGCTCCTGCTCGCGATCGTAGACGGCCCGCGAACTGAACACCTTGTACGGCACGCGCGAGCCGTCGTCGTGCGGGAAGGTCACGTCGGATGCGTCGCCGCGCGCGGCGAAAACGACGGGCGATTCTGTCTGCTCCATGTCGGACTCCTTGTCGATCCGTTGCGTTGAATGCATGGAGCCGATTTTTGAAAAGCTAATATTCGGCGTCTATCCGGAAAGTGCGATTGCGGCGGCGCAATATCCACTTTCGGCGGATTTCTGCGCTAGCATGACGGCACACGCGACCCGGCGCACGATCGCGACCCATTCGTCGGATCGAAGCGCGCGTCGTCCATACCCAGGCATAGGCCCATGTCCCCAACGTCGTTCGAGCCGCTCGCGCTGCGCGCGCACCGGCTGTTCGAATCCCGCGATCTCGACGAGACGCGCGAGCGGATCTCGCGCGTGATGCAGCCGCACGCGCTGCTGCCGAGCGGCCGCGTGCAAGGCGCGTCGCACATGGATTTCGTCCGGCTGGGCGGGCTCGGGATCGGGACGATCGCGTTCGGCGACGCGATGCGCGTGCAGGTCGACGCCGTCGACGGCTATTACCTGCTGATGTTCTGCCTGTCCGGCCAGGCCGAAGTGCGCGCGATGGGGCGCCAGCTCGGCGTCGACGGGCAGACGGGCGTGCTGTGCGCGCCCGGCGAGCGCTTCGACGCGGTGCTGTCGGCCGATTGCGAGCAGTTCGTGCTGCGCATCGACGCGGCGACCGTCGGCGCGCTGACCGGCGACCCGCGCGCGACGCTCGACCCCGTGCTGCACGTGAGCGACGCCGCGCTCGCCGCGTGGCGCCAGCAGCTGATGCTCGTCGCGCGGTCGCCCGAGCTGCTCGAACGCGCGAACGCGAACCCGCGCGTCGCGTCGCAGCTCGAGCATCTGCTGATCGACCTGCTGATCGAAGGCCACCCGCCGTCCGCGCTGCAGGCGTCGCACCGCGACCCGGCGCCGGGCTTCGTGCGGCGCGCACAGGAATTCGTCGATGCGCACTACGCGCAGCCGCTGCAGCTTGCCGATATCGTCCAGGCCGCCAACGTGCCCGAACGGACGCTGCGCGACGCGTTCCTGCAGTTCCGCGGGATGAGCCCAATGCAATACCTGCGTGCGACGCGGCTCGTGCATGCGCGCGAACTGCTGCGCGGCGCGGCATCCGACCGGCGGATCGCTGATATCGCGCTCGACTGCGGGTTTACCCATCTCGGGCGATTCGCGATCGCGTATCGGGAAAAATTCGGCGAATCGCCGTCGGAAACGCTCGACGCGAAGCGCTGAAGCCGTCCGCGCATGCGCCGCGCCGCACGCCGCATGTCGCGCGTCGTCCTGCCGATCGCCATTCCCACCCTTCGCCTTCCGTGCGTGCGGGCGGCCGCGCCCCGATCGACGGTCGGCCCTCGCTCGCGCGACGACTGCGGGATCTATGCCGGCGGCCCGCGCCGCGGCACGGGATTCGTCGCCGTATCCGCGCACGGCCGGCGCGCCGCGTCGAGCCGTGCGGCTGCGCACGCGAGCGCCCCTTCGATCCGTTCGAGCATCGTGCGCGTGGCCTCGCTGCGCGGGCTCGCGCGCAGCAACAGCCCCAGCCACTTCAGCCGCCGCGCGAGCATCGGCACGACCAGCGTTCGGACGATCAGCCGCTGATCCCCGTCCGACGGATCGAAACGCACGCATGCGTCGACGAGCGCATCGAGCGTGAGTACCACGTGAGCAGAACGCGTCGAGCCTTTCATGGGCCGATACTCCCGTCGCAGCAGCCTGCGGACCGTTATCCCGATCAAAACGCCTGCCAGTCGACGGCTCCGCCCGTGACAGGTTCGCTCGGCTCCGCCGCCGCCGCCGCCGCCCCCGCCGGCGGTCGCGTCGGCGCGCGGGCGAGTGCGGGTGCAGATGCAGGCGCCGACGACGCCACGACCGGCACATCGACGGCGTTCGGCGCGAGCTTGAACGTGGCCATCGCCGCCTGCAGACGGCCGGCCTGCTCCTCGAGCGAATGCGCGGCCGCGGCCGCCTGCTCGACGAGCGCCGCGTTCTGCTGCGTCACCGTGTCCATCTGCTCGATCGCCAGATTGACCTGCCCGATCCCCTGGCTCTGCTCGCGCGACGCGGCCGCGATTTCGGCGACGATATCGGACACCTGCTTGATCGCGAGCTTCACCTCCCCCATCGTCGCGCCGACGCCCGTGGCCTGCTGCGCGCTGTCCCGGATCATCGACACCGACGCGCCGATCAGTTCCTTGATCTCCTTCGCGGCAGCGGCCGAGCGCTGCGCGAGGCTGCGCACCTCGCTCGCGACCACCGCGAAGCCGCGCCCCTGCTCGCCGGCGCGCGCGGCCTCCACCGCGGCGTTGAGCGCAAGGATGTTGGTCTGGAACGCGATGCCCTCGATGACGCCCGTGATGTCGGAAACCTGGCTGGAACTGCTGCTGATCTGCCCGATCGTCGCGACCATGCCCTGCACGGCATCGTTGCCGGCATCGGCCATGCCGGTCGCGCGCGTCGCCAGCGTATTGGCCTGCTGCGCGTTGTCGGCGTTCTGCTTCACGGTCTCGGTCAGTTGCGTCATGCTCGACGCGGTTTCCTCGAGCGACGCGGCCTGCTGTTCCGTGCGGGCCGACAGATCGGCATTGCCGCTCGCGATCTGGCGCGACGCGACCGCCACCGCTTCCGCGCTGCGCTTGATGCCGCGCACCGTCGCGCCGAGCTGCCGATCCATCGTCGCCAGCGCACCGAGCAACCGGCCGAATTCATCGTGCGAATCGACGTCGATCCGGTTGTCCAGCGACCCGCCGGCGATTTCGTCGGCCACGCTCACGGCCCGCCCGAGCGGCGTCGAGATGTGCCGCATCAGGTGCGCGGACACCCACACCGCGACCAGCACGCCGACGCCGATCAGGCCGATCGCGATCCACAAGATCATGACGAAGGTCGACGCGCTGTCGTCGACGAACGACTTCGCCTGATCGATGTTCAGCGCGATGTCGTCGTCGAGCGCCTGCTTGAGCGCGTCGGCGGCGGGCGCCAGACGGTCGATCGCCGCGGCGGCCGCGTCGCGGTCCCCGCCGCCCACCGCCGCGAGCGCTTCGCCCACGCCCGCGCGGAACCGGGGCAGCACGTCGCGGATCCGGTCCGCGATGCGGCGCTCCTTGTCGCTCGTGATCGATTCACCGTAGTAGCGGTTCCATATCGTGTCGAGACGGCGTTGCTCGGCACGCGTCTCGTCGATCCCGCTGCGCACCCGCGCGGGATCGCGCTCGGACAGCGCCCCACGCAGCCGAAGCTGCGTCTCGAAGGTCGCGGCGCGAATTTCCGACAATTCGCTGATCGGCAAAGTGTTGCCCGTATAAGCGTCATGGACGTTCGAATTCAGCCTCGACAGGCCGAACAGGCCGAACACGCCGATGGCGACCATGAGCGCGACACACGCGGCAAGCGCGAAAAAGATCCTGAACTTTATGCTTTTCCCAAATCGGCTCACGCTGCTCTCCTCGAATGTTGCAGGTCGATGCGGAAGGGGAATCCCCACTTCCAACCCTGTTTACGGAGCGCAACATTGCCGGTTTATCCGGCGCCGGCGGGAGAGAAAAAACCACGTGCGGCAATAATCGGCACACGCGGCGAGCGTTTTCGGGTCATCGGGCGGCCATCACGCCGACGGCACGATCATCTCCCGCGCGATCGCGCAGAACGCGGCCGTCGCCGCGCTTTCGCCGTGCAGCCGGCGGCTCATGATGATCGGCGACGTCGCGCCCGGCTCCGGCAGCCGCCGGTAGACGACACCCTTCACGCGCACGCCCTCCACGCTCTCCGGCACCAGCGACACGCCCACCTGCGCGGCGACGAGCCCGAGCGCCGTCTGCAACTCGCGCACCTCGTGCACGGCCGCCGGCACGACCGCGCCGTCGCGCAGCGCCGACAATTGCTGATCGGCGAAGCTCGGCCGCGGCGTGCTTGGGTAGACGATCATCGTCTCGTTCGCGAGATCCGCGAGCGTCAGCGGCCGCGCCGGATCGGCGAGCCGATGCCCGACCGGCAGCGCCGCGATCAGCTTTTCCTCGATCAGCGCCTCGCGCACCAGTTGGTCGTCGTCGAAGCGCAAGCGGCCGAACCCCACGTCGATCCGCCCGCCCTTCAGCGCGCCGAGCTGCTCCAGCGTGAACATTTCGATCAGCGACAGCTCGACGTCCGGCTGCGCCTCGCGAAACGCGCGGATCACGTCCGGCAGCGCGCCGTACAGCGCCGACGGCACGAAGCCGATCACGATCCGCTCCGACGATTGCGCGAGCCGGCGCGTCAGCGGCCCCAGTTCGTCGGCCTGGTCGACCAGACGTTTGGCCTGCGTATAGAACACGCGCCCGGCATCGGTCAGTTTCAGCGGCCGCGCGCCGCGCTCGAACAGCGGCAACCCGATCTCTTCCTCGATCGCCTGGAGCTGACGGCTGAGCGGCGGCTGCGTCATGTGCAGCCGCTCCGCGGCCCGCGTGATGTTCATTTCCTCGGCGACGGCGATGAAGTAACGGAGCTGGCGCAATTCCATTTCATGCCTCGAAGGTATGGAAGTAGTCGGAAAGAGTGTTGGACGACGGCGGGCGGGAATTCCTACCATGTTCACCAACAGGAGGAATCGCATGATAGCAACTGCCGCCACCATCGAACGCATCGAGACGTTGCTGGTCGACGTGCCGACGATCAGGCCCCACAAATTGTCGGTCGCCACGATGAATTGCCAGACCCTCGTGCTGATCCGCATTCGATGCACGGACGGTATCGAAGGCGTCGGCGAGGCGACGACCATCGGCGGTCTCGCCTATGGCGAGGAGAGCCCCGAGAGCATCAAGGTCAACATCGACACCTACTTCGCGCCGCTGCTGCAGGGAATGGACGCGACGCGGCCGGGCGCCGCGATGGCGCGGGCGCGCAAGCTGTTCCAGGGCAACCGCTTCGCGAAGTGCGCGATCGAGACCGCGCTGTTCGACGCGCAGGCGCGGCGTCTGGGCGTGCCGCTGTCCGAGTTGTTCGGCGGGCGCCGGACCGATGCGGTCGACGTCGCGTGGACGCTCGCGAGCGGCGATACGCAGCGCGACATCGCGGAAGCCGAAGCGATGCTCGACGCGCGCCGCCATCGCGCGTTCAAGCTCAAGATCGGCTCGAACGCGGTCGCCGACGACGTGGCCCACGTGGTCGCGATCAAGCGCGCGCTCGGCGAGCGCGGCGACGTGCGGGTCGACGTGAACCAGGCGTGGAGCGAAACCGATGCGATCTGGGCCGGCGCGCGGCTCGCCGACGCCGGCGTGAGCCTCGTCGAGCAGCCGATCGCCGCGACCAACCGCGCGGGGCTCAAACGCCTGACGCAGCTCGCGCAGGTGCCGATCATGGCCGACGAGGCGCTGCACGGCCCCGTCGATGCGTTCGCGCTTGCGCAGGATCGCGCGGCCGACGTGTTCGCGGTCAAGATCGCGCAATCGGGCGGCCTGCAGGGCGCGGCGAGCGTCGCGTCGATCGCGGCGGCGGCCGGCATCGAACTGTACGGCGGCACGATGCTCGAAGGCGCGGCCGGCACGATGGCGTCCGCGCAACTGTTCAGCACGTTCGACTCGCTGAAATGGGGCACTGAACTGTTCGGCCCGCTGCTGCTCACCGAGGAGATCCTCGTCGAGCCGCTGCGCTACCAGGATTTCAAGCTGCATCTGCCGGCGACGCCCGGCCTCGGCATCACCTTCGACTGGGCCCGCATCGAACGGATGCGACGCGGCGCCCGCTGATCCCCACACGACAACCGACACCGGAGACACAGATGAACAAGCAAGCCATCGACGCCCTGCTGAAAACCTTCGACGACGCCGCCGAGAAGCCCGGCAACCCGCGCGTGCGCGCGATCGTCAACCGGATCGTGAAAGATATCTGCTACACGATCGAGGACTTCGACGTGCAGCCGAGCGAGTTCTGGACCGCGCTGAACTACCTGAACGAAGCCGGCCGCGAATTCGGGCTGATCGCCGCGGGCCTCGGCCTCGAGCGCTTCCTCGACGTGCGGATGGACGAAGCCGAGGCCAGGGCCGGCATCCAGGGCGGCACGCCGCGCACGATCGAAGGGCCGCTGTATGTCGCCGGCGCGCCGGAATCGGTCGGCCACGCGCGTCTCGACGACGGCACCGATCCGGGCCAGACGCTGATCATGCGCGGCCGGGTGCTCGGCCAGGACGGCGCGCCGCTCGCGAACGCGCTGGTCGAGGTGTGGCATGCGAACCATCTGGGCAATTACTCGTACTTCGACGCGTCGCAGCCCGCGTTCAACCTGCGCCGCTCGATCCGCACCGATGCCGAAGGCCGCTACAGCTTCCGCAGCGTGCTGCCGGTCGGCTACAGCGTGCCGCCGGGCAGCAAGACCGAGCAACTGCTCGACCAGCTCGGCCGCCACGGCCATCGTCCGGCGCACATCCACTTCTTCGTTTCGGCGGACGGTTATCGTAAGCTGACGACGCAGATCAACATCGATGGCGATCCGCATCTGTGGGACGACTTCGCGTTCGCGACGCGCGACGGGCTGATCCCGCCGGTCAGGCAGGCGGAGGGCGCGGAAGGCAAGCCGTACGGCGTCGATGGGCAGTTCGCGCTGATCGACTTCGACTTCTCGCTGCTCAAGGAAAAGCAGGACGTGCCGGGCAGCGAGGTCGAGCGGGCCCGCGCGCAGGCGTGAACACGCTTTCCCTTCGACGAATCGACCACGCAAGGAGTGAAGGATGCTGTTTCATGTGGAAATGACCGTTCGCCTGCCGGCGGACATGGATCCGGTCAAGGCGGCCACGCTGAAGGCGGAAGAAAAGGCGATGTGCCAGCGGCTGATGAACGAAGGCGTCTGGCGCCATCTGTGGCGAATCGCCGGGCAGTATGCGAACGTCAGCATCTTCGACGTCGACAGCGTGCAGCAGCTGCATGACGTGCTGAGCCAGTTGCCGCTGTTTCCGTATATGGAGATGAAAGTGCGGGCGCTGTGCCGGCATCCGTCTTCGGTGCGGGAAGACGATCGGTAAGCAACGATGCATCGCGGCCGTGACCCACGGCCGCGCGATGCCACGAGATGCACGACCCGGGCGGCCGGCGATGTCACGCAGGCCGCCCGGGGTTTTTGCATTTTGCGTTGGCGGCGGGTGTCCGGGTCACCCCGTATCACGGTGTGCAGCGATCGTCAGGCAGCCAGGTGCGCGGCAAACCCCACCTTCCCCGGCGCGATCTCGTCCTTCAACGTCAGCGCCGGAATCTCGTAATCGCCGGCATTCTGCCGGCGGAACGGAATCGGCGGCGTGGTCCACAAATCGTCCAGACGCTGGCCGAGCGCCGAACACGTTTCGTCGAAGCGCGCGGCATTCATCTTGCCCGTCCGGTAGATCACGAACGGCGGCAGCACGTCGAACCCCGGGTAATACAGCACCCCGTGCTGGATCGGGAACAGCAAGTCGTCGATCGGCCCGTTGATGCCGCGCGGGCTGTAGTGCGGCTCCCACCCGCCCGTCGTGACGACGATCATCGCCCGCTTGCCGGCCAGCGACCCTTCGCCGTAGCGGTCGCCCCAGTGCGTATCGGAATGCTCGCCGACGCCGTACGCAAAGCCGTATGCATACACGCGCTCGAACCAGCCTTTCATGATCGCGGGCATCGAGAACCACCACAGCGGAAACTGCAGGATCACCGCGTCGGCCCACTTCAGCTTGTCCTGCTCGCGCGCGATGTCTTCGCTCTGCGTACCTTCCGCGAACGCGCGCTTCGAATCGAGCACGGGATCGAAGCGCGCGTCGGGCGCATGATCGATCACGTCGTTCGCATCGAACGCCGCCTTCCAGTTCATCGCATACAGGTCGCTCACCTGCACCGCGTGGCCGGCCGCTTCGAGATGCGCGACCGCGAAATCGCGCAGCGCGCCGTTCAGCGAACGCGGTTCCGGATGGGCATACACGATCAGTACATTCATGGTCGTCACTCCGTGGATTGAATGACTGCAGGATGCCGCCCTCGAAGGTATATTTGAAATGAATTCCCGATATTCCAGCTATAGACATGAATAATCTCAGAAGGCTCGATCTGAACCTGCTCGTCACGCTGGACGTGCTGCTCGCCGAGCACAACGTCACGCGCGCGGCCGAGAAGCTGAACATGTCGCAGCCGTCGGTCAGCGTGCAGTTGCAGAAGCTGCGCGACGTGTTCGGCGATCCGCTGCTGCTGCCGGGGCCGCGCGGGATGCGGCCGACCGCGCGCGCGGAAGCGCTGCGCGAGCCGTTGCGCGAGGCGCTCGAAACCGTCGAACGCGCGGTGATGCCGGCCACGCCGTTCGATCCCGCGACCGCAACGCACACGTGGCGCGTGGCCGCGACCGACTACGGCGAATCGACGATCGTGCTGCCCGCGCTGCGCATGCTGCGTTCGACCGCGCCCGGCACGCGGCTGGCCGTCGTCGAACTCGTGCCGCCGCGCATCGAGCAGGAAGCCGAACGAAACGGCATCGACCTCGCTTTCCATACGACCGAGGGCGCGCCGCCCGGCATGCGGCGCCTGCCGCTGTTCGTCGAGCGTTACGTGCTGATCGGCCGCGCCGGTCATCCGAAGCTGAAGCGGCGCCCGACGCTTGCGCAATTCGGCGCGCTCGAGCACGTGATCGTGTCGCCCGACGGCGGCGGCTTCTTCGGCGTGACGGACGAAGTACTCGCGAAGAGGGGAGCCACGCGACGCGTCGTGCTGTCGGTGCCGCACTTCCTGTTCGTGATGTCGGCCGTCGCGAGCACCGATCTCGTCGCGATGCTGCCCGAGCGGCTGGTGCGCGACGTGCCCGCGCTGCGCGTGGTGGACGCGCCGGTCGAGGTGCCCGGCTATGAAATGTCGATGCTGTGGCACGAGCGCGTGCATCGCGATCCGGCGCATCGATGGCTGCGCGAGACGATCGCGGCGGCGGTGTAAGTCGTCCGCCCGATCGAGGCGATTCGCCCGCGTCGAGCGCCTACGGACGAAATCCTGCATTCGGGGCTTGAAACCGCGCCGAACACTGTATATATTTACAGTGCTTTTGCACCATTTGACCCGAATTCCGTCATCCATAGACGAACGGACTTTTGTGAGGCGACCATGTTCCAGGCTTCCGCATTCGATCCCGAGCAACCCGGCTTCAACCCCGTCCACTTCGAGCGTGCCGCGCAGCGGGCCGTCGTCGATCTGCAGCGTGTCGTCGGCGGCCCCGCGCAACGGGCGCTCGGCCTGCGCCGCCGCACGCATCCGGCGGCCGTCCGCACGATGAGCTGGCAGGCGCTGCTGAACGTCGAAGAACTGGCGTTCTCGAATCCCGGTTTCCTGAACCGCAACGATCCGACCGTCGTCGACGCGTTCATCCGGCTGCGCGACAGCCGGCTGGTCGCCGCGGACGTCGAAGAGCCGGTCGACTGGCACCGCGACGACGACGACCTGCCGGCCGTCTACCTGATCGTCAAGGCGATGCTCGAAGCGGAGCAGGAAGAGCGGGCCGAAGCGGCCTGAGCCGCGCCGGTCGATCGCGGTTTCGGGCTGGCGGGCTCGCGCCGCCACGTTGCGTGGTGGCGCGGGCGGCGCGGTCGTTGGTTATGGTTCTGCGCGCGTGAAACGGCGCAACAAGCCGCGAACCGTCGTGCAGGCCGATCATCGCCACGCGACGACCGGCCGAACGACCTTCGCAGCGCCCGCCCGTTACAACCGCGCCGCGAGCCGCGCGCCCTGATCGATCGCGCGCTTCGCGTCGAGTTCGGCGGCCAGTTCCGCGCCGCCGATCAGGTGCACCGAGCGCCCGGCCGCCTGCAACGGCGCGAGCAACGCGCGCTGCGGCTCCTGCCCGGTGCAAAGCACGATCGTGTCGGCTTCGATCAGTTCATGATCGGCGCGCTGTTCGCCGTACGACACATGCAGCCCGCGCGCGTCGATCCGTTCGTAGTTCACGCCGCCGACCATCTTCACCTGCTTCATCTTCAGCGTCGCGCGGTGAATCCAGCCGGTCGTCTTGCCGAGCCCCTTGCCGAGCGGCGCGGCCTTGCGCTGCAGCAGCGTCACTTCCCGCGCCGGCGCCGATACCTGCGCACGCGTCACGCCGCCGCGCGTCTCGGCCGGGTCGGTCACGCCCCACTCGGCCTTCCATTCGTCCAGATCGAGTGCCGGCGATTCGCCGTCCTGAACCAGATATTCGGCGACATCGAAGCCGATCCCGCCCGCGCCCACCACCGCGACTCGCCGGCCGACCGGCTGCCTGCCCGCGAGCACGTCGATATAGCTGAGCACGTTCGACCCGTCCTGCCCCGGAATCTTCGGGTCGCGCGGCGCGACGCCCGTGGCGAGCACGATCTCGTCGTAGCCGCCCGCGATCAGGTCGCTCGCGTCGACGCGGCGGTTCAGGTGCAGCTTCACGCCGGTCAACTCGACCTGCCGGCCGAAGTAGCGCAGCGCTTCATGAAACTCCTCCTTGCCCGGAATCCGCTTCGCCATATTGAACTGGCCGCCGATCTCGGCCGCGCCGTCGAACAGGTCGACCTGATGGCCCCGCTGCGCGAGCACGGTCGAACACGCGAGCCCGGCCGGCCCCGCACCGACCACCGCGATCCGCTTCGGCTGCGCCGCGGGCGTGTATTTCAGCTCCGTCTCGTGGCACGCGCGCGGATTCAGCAGGCACGATGCGATCTTGTTCTTGAACGCGTGGTCGAGGCACGCCTGGTTGCAGCCGATGCAGGTATTGATCTCGTCGGCGCGACCCTGCGCGGCCTTGACGACGAACTCGGCATCCGCCAGCAGCGGGCGCGCCATCGACACCATGTCCGCGCAGCCGTCCGCGAGAATCTGCTCGGCCACTTCGGGCCGGTTGATCCGGTTGGTCGTCACGAGCGGGATGCCGACCTCGCCCTTCATCTTCTTCGTCACCCATGCGAACGCGCCGCGCGGCACCGACGTCGCGATCGTCGGCACGCGCGCCTCATGCCAGCCGATCCCCGTGTTGATGATGGTGGCGCCCGCGCGCTCGACCGCCTTCGCGAGCTGCACGGTTTCGCGCCAGTCGCTGCCGTCCGGAATCAGGTCGAGCATCGACAGCCGATAGATCAGGATGAAGTCGCGGCCGACCGCTTCGCGCGTGCGCTCGATGATCTCGATCGGCAAGCGGATGCGGTTCTCGTACGACCCGCCCCACTGGTCGGTGCGCTTGTTCGTGTGCATCGAGATGAACTGGTTGATCAGGTAGCCCTCGGAGCCCATGATCTCGACGCCGTCGTAACCGGCCTCGCGCGCCAGCTTCGCGCAGCGCACGAACGCGCGGATCTGCCGCTCGACGCCGCGCGCGCTCAGTTCGTGCGGCGCGAACGGCGAGATCGGCGACTTGATCTTCGACGGCGCGACCGCGAACGGGTGATAGCCGTAGCGGCCCGTATGCAGGATCTGCAGCGCGATCTTGCCGTCCTCCGCATGCACGGCGCCGGTGATCTCGCGATGCCGGCGCGCGGCGGCCGACGTCATCAGCGTGCCGCCGAACGGCTTGGTCCAGCCGGCCACGTTCGGCGCGAAGCCGCCGGTCACGATCAGGCCGACCCCGCCGCGCGCGCGCTCGGCGAAATAGTCGGCGAGGCGCGGCAGCGTCTTGCGGCTGTCCTCGAGGCCGGTGTGCATCGAGCCCATCAGCACGCGATTCTTCAGCGTCGTGAAGCCGAGATCGAGCGGTGCGAGCAGGTGGGGAAAGGGTGTCGTCATGATGATTCGGCCAATAAGCGATGCCTGCCATCGTAGGCGTGCGTCGCCTTGAACGTGAGGGGGCAAACAGCCATAATGCTTGTCATTTCCGGCCAAATCGACATGACTTCCCCGTCTCGCAAGGATCGCCTCGGGCTGCGCCGGCCGACGATTCCGGTCGCCTATCCGCGCCTGCTGCTGCAGGCGTTGGCCGCGCGCGGCGTCGACCTGGCCGCCGTGCGCGCCGGCACGGGCCTGCGCGACGCGGTGCTGGCCGAGCCGGACGCGCGCGTCGCGCCGTCGCAATGGGGGCGGCTCGTGCTCAACGCGATCGAAATCGGCGGCGATCCGGGCATCGGGCTCGCGTTCGGGCTGCTGCTGAAACCGACCGTGCACGGCTTTCTCGGCTACGCGACGCTGACCGCGCGGGACATCCGCGACGCGCTGTCGGTCACGCAGCGCTACTTCCGGATGCGCAATCGCCAGTACCGGCTGACCTATGCGGAAGACGAGCGCGGCGCGACGCTCGAACTGCACGGCGTGCAGGCGAACCCCGTGCTGCAGCATCACGTGATGTTCGAATTCGTGCTGACGGGGCTCGCGCAGAACATCTCGCAATGGTCCGGCCGCGCGTCGCCGTCGATCAGCCTGCAATTCGCGTGGCCGGAGCCCGCGTATTTCGCGCGCTATCGCGATACGTTGCCGCCGGTGGCATTCGGCTGCGCGGCCAATGCGCTGTGGATCGCGCGCGACGTGCTCGACTGGCCGCTGCCGCTCGCCGACGAAGTCGCGCACCGGCAGGCGCTCGTGCAGGTCGAGCGCGAATATGCGCAGGTGCGGCAGGAGGAAGGCGATCTGGTCGAGCGCGTGCGGGCGGAACTGGCGCGCGCAGCCGGCGATTATCCGGGGCCGGACATGCTCGCCGACGCGCTGCTCGTATCGACGCGCACGCTGCGGCGCCGGCTGGAGGAAGCCGGGTCGAGCTATCGGCAATTGCTCGACGAAGCGCGGTTTCGCGACGCAAAACAGTTGCTCGCCGCGTCGGATCTCGATCTGAAGACGATTGCCGAGCGGCTGCAATTCACCGACCCGGCGAATTTCACGCGTGCGTTCCGGCGCTGGGCCGGGCAGACGCCGAGCGCGTTTCGGGACGCGGCGGCTGAGTGATCGCGTCAGCGGTGACCCGGGCACTGGTACGCGAATAACGCCGAACCGCTGGCGGCAGCGTACGGCTGCCGCTACGCGCGGATTTCATTGCCACGCGCCGGGCCACCCGTCGCCCGGCAATGCCGGACGGTCGGCCGAAAGCGTTGGCGTATGATGGGCGCCACATCAAAACGACGTCGCGCGGACCCGCGCCCTCTCCGACCCATGCCCAATCGCACCACCCTGATCGAGGCCACGATCGACCGCGTCGATACCAACCTCATCCGAGTCAAGGCCAATGTCAGGAAGCACCCGCCATACCGTTTGACGATGCAGAACGTCTGCTACTTCGTCACGGCCAACGACGTCGATGAAGAAGCATTCAAGCAGATCGAGAAACTGAGACCCGGCATGTCGGTGCGCGCTTGCACATTCGAGCATCGCGGCCGTCGCCGGATCGCGTGGATCAGGAGCGGCAGCCTTGCCATCGCGCCGTACGACGTGATCGCGCACAAGCGACGGAACCTGTCGCTGCTTGCCTGGGCGTCGTGCCTGGTCGTGCTGAGTCTGGGTACCGCTGCCGCGGCACTCCATTCGGGTTGGGCGTTCACCTCGGCACTGGCCACCGTCGTGTCCATCGTCGGTCTGGTGGGCGACCTGGTCGCCATCGGCGGCTTGTCCGACCTGATTTTCCAGCCGCAGCGACGCGAAGCCCAGGATTGCTGGCTAGGCGAACCGTCTGGTTTCAGCGCGGAGCGCAGCAGCCGATGACGAACCACGACATGCAGACCGTATCCGGCCGCGTGACGGCAATCAGCCAGCAATCGATCGAGACGAAGGTCTGGAGCAATAACCTGGGCGCGACGACGCAAAGTATCGAGGAAATCACGCTCAAACTCGATTCGCTCGCGTCCCCCCTCGTGTTCAGGACCAACCGGACGACGCGCCTGTTCATCGCCGATGGCGATCGATTGAATGTCGCCTATGTCGGCGACCAGGATCGCCAGTTCGTCTACGGCATTCGCAACATGACCGACGGTTCGGCTTATCTGCTGCGCCCCGCCAAAGTCGCCGGCGCCCGGGCCGACCTCTTCGTCATGCTTATTTGCGTGATCGGCGCGGCCGTCGTCAGCGGAATCGTATCCGCGGTGACGCTCAGCATGGAATCGACGTTCGACGTGTTTGCGCTGATCAGCGCGGGTGTAATCGGCTTGTGCGTGCTGAGCGCGATCCTGCGCATCCTCTTCGGCGTGATCGTGTGGCCCGAAATCAGAAGACTGGCGCAGCCGGGCGGCAAACACGAAATGAACGCGGCAGCTCAAGCGCTGTCGCTCACGCAGGAAGAAACCCGATACGTGCGCTTCATCTGACCAGGCCAGGTGCGGCTACAGCGCTGACGAACGAGGCCGCTCGCTCCGGATCGCATCGCCGCGGCCACCGCCTGACTCGCCGTCAGCGCGCGCCGCTCGTTCGGGTCGAACCGGATCCGCCCGAACGAGCATCGGCGCCCAGATAAATCCTCGCACCACCATCCCCCTCGCCCGCTTCGATCCGCACGTCGCCCGTGGCGGCGACGATCGCGTCGTACACCTCGTCGGCCACGCACACCACCGGCACCGCGATCGCATACAGCTCCGCTGCCACGATCGCGCCGATCGAGATGATCAGGTCGCGCTCCTTCAGCACGATCCCGACCGGCCCCGTGCCGTTGCGCACCGCTTCCGCGAGCACGCTGCTGCTCGAACTCGAGCCCTTCGCGTGCGGCATCACCATCACCTTGCCGGCGAGGCTCGCGCCGGCCTGCGGATGCCCGCGATCGACGATCCTGCCCGCGCCCGAGTCGTACCCGCCCCAGAAGCTGAGCGGCTTGTCGAGGATGATCGGGCACGCACATGCGCTGCCCGGCACGAGCGTGTCGCCCGTCAAGAATGTGCCCGTCGCGTCAGTCATCGAATCGCACCTTGCCTTCGTACGCGGAGCGCACGCATTCGCGCATGCTGCCGTACGCGACCGTCACGCCGATGTTCGCGGGCGCATACGACGCCCATTTTCCCGAGTTGGTCATCACCAGCCCCGACAGCTGTTTCATCACCGGCGTGATGTACGTGCAGGTATCGACGACGATCTGCACGCCGCGCGCGGCGAATTTCTCCGCGAGGCCGGCTTGCTCCAGCTCCCACAGAATGAAGCGGCTCGTGTTCACGTAGAAATCGCAGGCCGGCTTGCCGTCGAACGCGTCGAGCAACGTGTCGAGCGTGCGGAATTCGGCCAGCGAAAAATGCGGCGTGCCGAGCGCGACCGCGACGAGCGCGTCGCCGGCCGCGCCGTGATTCAGCGTGCGGCGAATCTCGTCGAGATCGGCCATCGCGATATCGATCGTGCGTTGCGCGGCGCGCCCGTGCAACGCGGCGTCGAGCGTCGGCGCCTCGGGCGTCACGCCGACCGCATGGAACAGCGCGACGGCCCCGCTCGATGCGGCGGCCGCGCCGAGCGCCTTGAGTTCGTCCTCGGTGGTGTCGGCCGGCAGCCCGACGATCGCCGGCACGACCGCGCCCGCGATCTTGCCGATCGCCAAACCGAGCGCGGCGAAATAGATGTCGCGCGACGGCAGGCCGGTGAAATCCGGTGCGTTGAACACGATCCGCGCGGCGCGGTTCGCATCGACGTGCAGCCCCGCATACGGCGCGCGCCCCGTGATCGCGGCGGCCAGGTCGAGAAAATCGCCGTAGCGGCTCGTGCGCGCGCCGAGCACCGAGTTCGCGAACACGATCGCATTCGATTCGGCCCACGCGATCTGCTCGCCCAGCGCGGGACGATGCTTCAGTTGATACGGCGCGCACGTGAAGCTCGATTCGCAGCCGAGTTGCAGATGCGCGTCCATCAGGCGCTGCGCATCGCGCTGGATCGTGCGGTCGCCGTGGTACAGCTCGGGATGGATCAGGTCGAGCGAGCCGACGTTCAACGTGGTCGGCACCGCGACCTTCGCGCCCGTGTCGACGAAATAGTCGACGAAGTCGAGGCTCGTCTGGCCGTGATACAGACAGCCGTCGATATGGGCGGACGTAATGTCGATCAGATGCGGCGCGGACATTACTTGCGCGGTGCGGGCGACGATCCGCATCGCACGCGCGACGCCGTCCCCGAAATCCCCGCGCAACATGGCGTCGTCGCGGTCACTCAACTGCAGCATCGGTTGCTCCTCGTGACGCGTGCCGGCGGCCGCGCCGGCTCGTGAATTCCGTCAGAGGACTCTACAACTGGAAATAAAAACTGTCCAGTTTTAGACGAAACCGGACATCATAAAAACCAATTCCCCCTAAACATCCCGCTTTATCGGCAGTCAATGGCTTGAATTTCGCACCAATTGATCACCCCACCGAACCGTCCGCCCCGCGCCTAACGTTCCGCGGTCAGGCTGAACAGCTCCGCGCGCAACGCCTTCGCGCGATCGCGGCCGAACTGCGTGTCGAATTCGTCCTGCGCGGCCTGCCACGCGACCAACGCCCGCGCGAACGTGCGCTCGCCGAGCTTCGTGAGGTGCAGCGCATGCGCGCGCGCATCGTGCTCGGATGCCGCCGTCGCGACGAAATCGTCGCGCTGCAACGGCTTCAGCGCACGCAGCAGGGTCGTGCGATCCATCACGAGCGCATCGGCGAGTTCGCTCATCAGCAAGCCAGGCCGGCGTTTGAGGTTCGCCATGATCGAGAACTGGGCCGGCGTGACGCCGACCGGGGCCAGATGGCGTTCGTACAGTTGCGTGACGAAACGCGCCGCCTGACGCAGCGCGAGGCAGTTGCACGCCTCGGAAATCGGGATGTCGTTCATGTCGTCGAATCTATATGTGCATATGCATAAAGTCAATGTACACTGCGCCGTAACATGGCCTGAAGCCCGCCATCGCGTCAAGGAGACGGACATGGACTACATCGACAAGCTGCGCATCTTCCGCTCGGTGGTGGAGATGCGCAGCTTCACGCGCGCCGCCGACATGCACGGCCTCGCGCGGCCGGTCGTCTCGCGCGCGGTCGCGGATCTGGAGGCGCGTTTCGGCAGCCGGCTGCTGCACCGGACCACGCGCCAGGTATCGCTGACCGAAACGGCCGAGCGCATCTACGAGCGGTGCGCGGCCGTGCTCGACGAGCTCGACGCGCTCGAAGTGGAAGCCCAGACGCACACGCGCGAGCCCGAAGGCCTGCTGCGCCTCGTCGCGCATACGACGGCCGCGCTGAACCGGCTCGTGCCGCTGATCGCCGGCTTCAAGCGCGCGCATCCGAACGTGCGCCTCGACGTCACGCTGACCGAGCGCCCGGTCGATCTGGTCGGCGAAGGCTACGACATCGGCATCGTCGTGCCGTACATGCTGACGAGCGAATCGACCGTCGTACGGCTGGTCGAGCGCATTCCGGTCGTGATCGTCGCGACGCCTGCGTATCTGCGAACGCATGCGCGCCCCGAGACGCCGGCCGACCTCGCCGATCATCCGTTCGTGCCGATCTCGCCGTCGCTGCGCCGGCCGGCGCTGTCGTTCCGCGTCGACGGCGACATGCTCACCGTGCCGTTCCGTTTCGACATCTCGTCGAACAGCCCTGTCTTCAACCGCGAAATGGTGATGCACGACTTCGGCATCGGCGTCGTCCCGAAGACGCTCGTCGAGGCCCAACTCGCGTCGGGCGCGCTCGTGCAGTTGCTCGAAGACGCCGATCTCGTCGATGCGTTCGTCGAAATCAAGCTCGCGTACGCGAACCGCGCGCTGCTGCCCGCGAAGGTGAAGGCGTTCATCGACTACACGGCCGCGTACTGCGATCGCGAAGGCTGGATCGTTCCGGCGGCGGCGTGACGGGGCGCGAACGCGCCTTTCCGACGCCGATTGGTACAGCCACGACACCAATCTGATCCTGTCCCGCCCCTCGCTTCGCGCCGCCCCGCCCCCTAACATGTGCACATGCACAAGACCACGCTCACCGATGACGATTGCTTCGCGGTCCGGCAAGCCGCCCGGCGAATCTCGCAGTTCTACGAGCGTTACCTGTCGCGCGCGGGCGTCACGCCGTCGCAGTACAGCATCCTCGCGCTGCTGCGCGAGCGGCCCGGCCTGACGATGGCGGCGCTGTCGAACGTGCTGGTGATCGAACGCACCGCGCTGCTGCGCGCGCTCAAACCGCTCGTCGGCGCGGCGCTGGTGACGGGGCGGATCGAGCCGCCATGCCGCGGTCAGACGTTCGCGCTGACCGCGCACGGCGAAACGAAGGTGGCCGACGCGCACGTGCACTGGCTCGCCGCCCAGGAAGCGTTCGAGCGATGCTTCGGGTCGGCGCAGGCGGCCCGCCTCAGAGATGAGTTGTTCCGGATCACGCACAACCTGCCGGAACGCTAACCCTTTTCCCGATCGACACGACGTCGTCGATCGTTTTGATTAGTGCATATACATAGGTGAATCGATGGATACGACCCAAGCCGCTGCCTCGTCACGGGAAGCAGCCACAACCGAGCGGCCCGCGACGCAACAACGCCGCGTGCCGTGGATGCGCATCGCGGTGGGCGCCGTCGTCGTCGTGGTCGCGGCCGCCGCGCTCGACTGGCTGTTCGTGTTGCGCTTTCAGGAAAGCACCGACGACGCGTATGTCGGCGGCGACGTGACCGTGCTCGCGCCGAAGGTCGACGGCTTCGTCGACAAGATCCTCGTCACCGACAACCAGCGCGTGAAGGCCGGCGACGTGCTCGTGCAGCTCGATGCGCGCGACTACGACGCGAAGCTCGCGCAGGCCAGCGCCGAAGTCGACAGCGCGCGCTCCGCCGTGACCGAGCTCGAAGCGAAGCAGCAACTGCAATACGCGGTGATCGGCCAGCACGCGGCGGACAAGAATGCGTCGTCCGCCGAACTGACGCGCGCCGCATCGGACCGCGTGCGTTACCGCGAACTCGTGAAATCGGACGCCGTATCGAACCAGATCGTCGAGCGCGCGGATGCCGATTATTCGAAGGCCGGCGCGGCCGTCGAACGCAGCGACGCGGCGCTGCTCGCGTCGAAGCGCCAGCTCGACGTGCTCGCCGCGCAGCTCGCCGATGCGCGGGCCCGCGTGAATACCGCGCTCGCCGCGCAGCGCGTCGCGGCGCTCAACGTCGAATACACGACGATCCGCGCGCCGGTCGACGGCTACGTCGGCAACCGCACGGGCCGCGTCGGGATGCTCGCGAACGTCGGCGTGCCGCTGCTGACGGTCGTGCCGGCGTCCGGTCTGTGGGTCGATGCGAACTTCAAGGAAGACCAGCTTCGCAAGATGCGCGCGGGCGACCGCGTGGACGTCGCGCTCGATGCGTCGAGCACGAAGCTGCATGGCCGCGTCGACAGCCTCGCCCCCGCGACCGGCGCGACCTTCAGCGTGCTGCCGCCCGAGAACGCAACCGGCAACTTCACGAAGATCGTCCAGCGCGTGCCCGTGCGCGTGCATCTCGATCCGCAGCCGGGCATCGAGCACGTGCTGCGCCCCGGGCTCTCCGCGGTCGTGACCGTGCATACCGACCACGCGAACTGAGCGGGAGCCGACGATGACCACCGCGTTTTCCGGCGACCCCGCGTCGCAACCGACCAGGCAGCGCGTGTTTGCGTTCGCGCTGATGTGCGTCGGCTTCTTCATGGCGACGCTCGACATCCAGATCGTCGCGTCGTCGCTGCGCGACATCGGCGGCGGGCTGTCCGCGAGCCAGGACGAACTGTCGTGGGTGCAGACCGCGTACCTGATCGCCGAGATCATCGTGATCCCGATGTCGGGCTGGCTGTCGAAGGTGATGTCGACGCGCTGGCTGTTCGTCGCATCGGCCGTCGGGTTCACGATCACCAGCATGCTGTGCGGGCTCGCGTGGGACATCAACTCGATGATCCTGTTCCGCGGAATGCAGGGCGCGCTCGGCGCCGCGATGATCCCGACCGTGTTCACCACCGCGTTCGTGCTGTTCCCCGGCAAGCAGCGGCTGATCGCGTCGACGACCATCGGCGCGCTCGCGTCGCTCGCGCCGGCGATCGGGCCCGTGATCGGCGGCTGGATCACCGACCAATGGTCGTGGCACTGGCTGTTCTACCTGAACCTCGTGCCCGGTATCGCGGTGGCCGCGCTCGTGCCGCGCTACGTGCATATCGACGCGCCCGATCTCAGCCTCATCAAGCGCGGCGACTATCTCGGCATCGTGCTGATGTCGGGCTTCCTCGGCTGCCTCGAATACGTGCTGGAAGAAGGCCCGCGCAAGAACTGGTTCGGCGACGATGCGATCGTGATCTGCGCGTGGATCTCCGGCATCTGCGGCTTCCTGTTCATCGTCCATGCGCTGACCGCCAAAGACCCGATCGTCGATCTGCGCGCACTCGCCGTGCGCAATTTCGGGATCGGCAGCCTGCTGTCGTTCGTGACCGGCATCGGGATCTTCGTGACCGTGTTCCTCACGCCGCTGTTTCTCGCGCAGGTGCGTGCATTCAGCTCGCTGCAGATCGGCATCGCGCTGCTGTCGGTCGGCGCGTTCCAGTTGATCGCGCTGTGCGCGTATGCGTTCGCCGCGCGCTACGTCAGCATGCGTGTGCTGCTCGTGTTCGGGCTGATCTGCTTCGGCCTCGGCTGCTACCTGTACACGCCGATCACGCACGACTGGGGCTGGCGGGAACTGCTGTTGCCGCAGGCGCTGCGCGGCATCGGCCAGCAATTCAGCGTGCCGCCGATCGTGACGATGGCGCTCGGCTCGCTGCCGCAGTCGCGGCTGAAATCGGCGAGCGGGTTGTTCAACCTGATGCGTAACCTCGGCGGCGCGATCGGTATCGCGGTGAGCGCGACGATGCTCAACGACCGGCTGAATTTTCATTATCTGCGGCTGAACGAGCACGTGAGCGCCGGCGAACCGCAAGTCGCGTCGCTGCTCGATCGCCAGGCCGCGTACTGGGGTTCTGTCGCCGGCAATACGCTGAATACCGCGCAGGCCGGGCTCGCGAATCTGCATCGGCTGATCTATCGCGAAGCGCTGACGCTCACCTATGCGGATGCGTATTACGCGCTGTCGCTGTGCTTCGTCGTCGCGCTGCTTGCCGTCGTGTTTTCCAAACCCATCACGTTGAACGCGCCGCCGCCGGACGCGCACTGAGGCCCAGGGATCGTCATCATGAAGAAGCTACTCGTCGCGCTGGCCGTCAGCGCATTCGCCGCCGGGTGTGCGGTGCAGCCCGCGCAGCATCCGGCGCTGAACGAATCGGTTCAGACGCTCGCGCCCACCGCGTGGGATACCGACGTGCCGCGCGCGGACATCGACGCCGCCGCCTGGTGGTCGCAGTTCCACGATCCCGTGCTCGACCGGCTGATCGCCACCGTGCTCGACGGCAACCTCGATCTGCAAGCCGCCGCCGAACGCGTGAAGCAGGCGCAGGCGCTGACCGTGCAGAAGCGCGCGGTGCTGCTGCCCGAACTCGACGCGACCGCGCATGCGGCCGACGCACGGCAGAACACGCCGCCGCCGCTCGGCTATGTGCGGCAGGCCGGCGCGGGGCTCGCGCTGAGCTGGTCGCCCGATGTGTTCGGCGGCGAACGGCTCGATCTGCTTGCCGCGCAAGCGGAGCTGGTCGGGCAAAAGCACGCGGAAGATGCGATGCGACTCGCGCTCGCGGCCGACGCGGCATCCTCGTATGTCGATCTGCGCTGGGCGCAGCAGGAATTGAAGATCCTTCAGGACAACGCGAAGATCCGGCAGCATGCGCTCGAACTTACGCGCAAGCGGCAGGCGTTCGGGCTGTCGACCGAACTCGACGTGACGCGCGCGCAGAACCAGCTCGATGCGCTCGAAGCGAGGATTCCGCCGACGCAGGCGCAGATCTCGCATCAGTTGAATCTGATCGCCGTGTATTCGGGGCGGACGCCGGAATCGGTCGATCGGCTCGTGCTGGCGCAGGCCGGGGAGATTCCGGCGCCGCCGGTCGGCGCGCCGGGGACGTTGCCTTCGCAAGCATTGTTGCGGCGGCCCGATGTGCTGACGGCCTACGCTCAAGTCGAGCGGCGTGCCGCGCAAGTGGGCGTGGCAAAGGCCGAACGATATCCGAAGTTTTCGTTGAACCTGACGGACGGGATTCTCGCGGCTTCGTATCTCGGGTTGCCGACGTTGACCGATAACCTGTTCAGCGCGGCGCTGAGTGCGACGAGCCCGATCTTCAATGCGGGACGCATTACCGCCGATATCTCGCAGAGCGAAAGCCGGATGCGCGAGTCGGAACTCGGGTTGCGACAGACGATGCTGCAAGCGTTGCGGGAAGTCGAGGATGCGCGCGCGAATCTCGTCAGTTCCGATGAGGCGACGCGGCGACTCGATAATGCATTGGCGGCTTCCGATAAAGCGCTCGGGCTGGCGAATCAGCTTTATAAGGGCGGCGCGACGGACTTTCTGGACGTGCTGTCGGCGCAGGAGGTCTATCTGCGGGATTCGGATTCGCTCAACCAGGTCAAGCGCGAACATGCGCTGGCGGCGGTGGCGTTGTATCGGTCGCTTGGGGGTGGGTGGAGCCGAAACGATGCGGCCGGCGGGCCGACGACGGAAACCGAGGCGGTGGCGAAAAACTAACCGTCGGGGCATGCAGGTCAGCGGGGCGTTGGTCGGTTGTCGCGCTGCGGCTCGACCGCGGCATCTTGCGCTCGCTGGGCGGTGAGCCTTCCCGCGCCGCCGAGATCGCGAACCGGATCGCCGGTAACGATCTGACCGCCGCCGTGAATCGACGGGGTGGCCTTCCAGACCCATATCCTCGCGCTGAATGCGGCCGTCGACGCCGCGCGGGCCGGTCAGCAGGGACGCGGCTTCGCGGTGGTCGCGTCGGAAATACGCTCGCTGGCCCAGCGCTCGTCGGCGGCGTCCAAGGAAATCGAGGAGCTGATCCGCGAGGTTCAGGCCGACCGCCGCACGCGATGCCGAAGTCGGCCGCCCCGACACGCGACCGCCAGGCCCAGTCAGCCCCGATTCGGCCCGCCCCGCCGCCCGCCCCCGTGGGACAACCCGCCCCGGCGGAGGACTGGACAACTTCCTAGGCGACCACCCGTGTCGCGAGTAAACTGACAAAAGGAGCACACTGCGAGGGGCGGCGCCGACCCGGAAGGGCCGCGCGCATCTTCGTGGGCGTTGAAGAAGCCGGCGACGACGTCAGTCATCGGCGCAACGCACTCCCCGGATGCGACGGATACCCGCCTGGCATCCGCGAGACCTCAACTCAAAGGAACGTTCAAGATTGAATACGAGCGCACCTTCGCCCCATCCCGCCGGCGATCAACCGGAGTCGGGCGGCAAAGCCGCCACACCGGAATACGTCTACCTCGGGCGGCAACCGATTCTGGACCGAAGCGGAGCGTTGATCGCATTCGAACTATTGTTCCGCTCCGGGACAGCCAATCGCGCCCAAATCACGGATGACACCGCCGCCACCGCGCAGGTCATCGGCAGACTCATCGGCGATATCGGCCTCACCGCCGCACTGGGCGACCGCACGGGCTATGTGAACATCGATCGGACCGTGCTGATGTCCGACATCGTCTGGTTGTTGCCGCATGAACGGTTCGTCCTCGAAATCCTCGAAACCGTGACGTTCGACGAGGCGCTCGGCAAGCGCTGTAGCGAACTGCGGCGCGCGGGCTATCGGCTCGCGCTGGACGATGTTTCCCTGGTTTCCCCGCGCCTGCTCGAATTTCTGCCTTACGTCGATATCGTCAAGATCGATTTTCTCGAATGCCCGCACGCGCACCTTGCCGAACTGATCGGCACCGTCAGGCAGCACGGGAAGATGTCGGTCGCCGAGAAAATCGAAACGCCGGAGGACCATGACACCGCCATGCAAGCGGGCTTCGAACTGTTTCAAGGCTACTACTTTGCGAAACCGCAGGTGCTGACGTCGCGACGCGTCACGCCATCGCGCGACGCGCTGCTGCGCCTGCTCGTGCTCCTGGGCGGCGAACCCGAGATCGTGGCACTCGAAGCCGAACTCAAGCGAATTCCGAATCTCGTCATCCCACTTCTGATGCTGCTCAATTCGAGCGCGGTGGGGCTCAGCCAGCCCGTTTCGTCACTGCGTGAAGCGATCATGCTGGTCGGCACGCGGCAGATTACGCGATGGACCCAGTTGCTCCTGTTTGCCGACGAGCGTCTGGATGCGTTGCGCTCCGATCCGCTGGCCCAGCTATGCGGCGCGCGGGCACGATTCATGGAACTGGCCGCGGGCCGGCTGCGGCCCGATGACGACCGGTTTGCCGCTACCGCGTTCATCGCGGGCGTGTTCTCACTGGTTCATGTGCTGTTCGGCAGCACGATCGAGGACGTCGTGACGACGACGCCGATTCACGCCGATATCCGGCGGGCACTGCTCGAACGGCATGGCGAGCTGGGTTGGCTCCTGAACGCCAGCGAGGCAGCGGAATCGGGGGACTTCGACGCCATCCGCGCAGCGTGCGATGCAATGCCGATCTTCGCCCCGAACGACCTGACCGCGCTCTGGCTCGCCGCCGCCACGTGGTACGACGATCAGGTGCGCGGGCTACCCGCATGCCGCCCTCAGTGAGCGTCGCAACAGGCGGCGCGATGGTTACGCCGTCAGTCTCGGCAGCCCGCAGCCGCTCGACTTGCCGACGTACGGCACGAATGTTGTCCTCGCACTCAACTCTTCGCCGAATCTGCCGTTAACACAGGGCGGCAGCCCGTGCGAGGGCGGTGCGCCGGCGTGCGGTTTCGCCGGACAACCGGGCATCGATCGCGATCCCGGGGCAAACGTGCCGCGTTCGCCGCCACGGCACCTCGAGCGACGGGTCGATGCCGCGCGGTCGAGTTCGATGCGTGCGCCCCCGTCGAGGCAAGCAACATCATGCCTTGCCGGCCACCACGGGCGCGCCCGAAGGTGGCCGGATCGAAGCGCGCCGCCGAGAAATTTTCGTCTTGGTTAGAGAATGTACCCGAACAGCTACGATGTTCCGATCGCGCGCCTCGTCGCGCGCCAGATTCTGTCCTGCGCGCCCGACACGCCGGTGCGGGAGGCCGCGCGACGCATGTTCGCCGAACGTTGCAGCTCGATCGTCGTGATGAAGGCGGAACAGGTCGTCGGGATCTGGACCGAGCATGATGCCCTGTCGGCCGGCGGCAATCCGGACGAACTCGATCGGCCGGTCAGCGAGGTGATGAGCCATCCGGTGCTGACGCTCGAGGCCGACACGCCACTCGGTGAAGCCGCGCTGAAGTTCAAGCAGTCGGGCGTGCGGCACTTCGTGGTGGTGCGGGACGGCGCCGCGATCGGCGTGCTGACGCAAACCGACGTCGTCGTGAACCAGGGCCCGGAATTTTTCCTGCACCTGAAGCCGATCGAGTCGATCCGCGTCCATCCGCCCGTCGTGGTGCCCGAGCAGGCCGGGCTGCACGACGTCATCGCACGGATGCGCGCGCAACGGCTCGATGCGATCCTCGTCGGCTACGACGACGGCGAGCACGGCATCCTGACCGAACGCGACATCGTCCGGCTGCTGGCGGACGGCGGTGCCCAAGGCGCGGTCGGCGCCCATGCGAGCAGGCCGCTGCAGATGCTGACCGCCAGGCAAAGCCTGTATGCGGCGCAGCGCTTCATGACCGAACACAACATGCGGCATGTCGGCATCCGCGGCGACGATGGCAGACTGACCGGGCTGCTCTGCTTTGCGGACGTGCTGCAGAGCATCGAGCACGAATACGCGAACGAGCTGCGCAGCGCGTTGCGCGAGCGCGACGAAGCGCTGGGGCTCGCGCGCTTCAACCTGCGCATGGCGGATCGCGTGTTCGAATCGGCGCTCGAAGGCATCATGGTGACCGACCGGCACGCGCGGATCGAGCGCGTCAACCAGGCGTTCACGCGCCTGACCGGATACAGCGAGGACGAAGTGATCGGGCGCAACCCGGGCTTGCTGAGTTCCGGGCGCCAGACGCCTGATTTCTACAAGCAGCTGTGGCATTCGCTCACGACCGATGGCCACTGGCAAGGCGAAATCTGGAATCGCCGCAAGACCGGCGAACTGTTTCTCGAATACCTGACGATCACCAGCATTCGCGACAGCAAAGGCGAGATCTCTCACTACGCGGCGATCTTTTCCGACATCACGCAGCGGCGCCAGGCGGAGGAACGGCTGGGCTATCTCGCCACGCACGACGTGCTCACCAACCTCGCGAACCGGATGCTGTTCGAGGAACGGCTCGCGCACGCGATCGGCCATGCGAAGCGGTTCGGTCGCAAGGTCGCGGTGATGTACCTCGATCTCGACCGCTTCAAGCTGATCAACGATACGCTCGGCCACAACGCCGGCGACGAGGTGCTGAAGATGGTCGCCGAGCGCATCGTCGCCAACGTGCGCGCGAACGACACGGTGGCGCGCATGGGCGGCGACGAATTCGCGCTCGTGCTCGAGGAGATCGACGACGTTCGCGACGTGGGACGCGTCGCGCGCACGCTGCTGGACGAAGTGGGACGGGCGATCGATATCGGCGGTCGCGAGATCTTCGTGACGCCCAGCATCGGCATCAGCATCTATCCGGACGACGGCGCCGAGGCGGAGGACTTGATCCTGCTCGCGGACCAGGCCATGTACGGCGCGAAGAGCCGCGGCAGGAACGTGTTCCAGTTCTTCGAGAGCAAGATGACGTCGTCGGCGATCGAGCAACTGGAGACGCTCGGCGAGTTGCATCGCGCGCTCGAGCAGAACGAATTCCGCCTGTTCTACCAGCCGCAATACGATCTGGCGAGCGGCCGGATCGTCGGCGTGGAAGCGTTGCTGCGCTGGCTGCATCCACACCGCGGCCTGGTGCCGCCGGGTGACTTCATCGGGCTGGCGGAGCGATCCGCGCTGATCGTCCCGATCGGCAGATGGGTGCTGCACGAAGCCTGCCGACAGGCGCGCCGCTGGCTCGACGAGGGCTTCGAGTTCGGGCGGGTGTCGGTGAACGTATCGGCACGGCAGTGCTTTACCGACCACTTCCTCAGCGACCTGACGACCATTCTCAGCGAAACCGCATTGCCGGCCGAATACCTGCAGCTCGAGTTGCTCGAAAGCATGGCGATGAACACCCGCGAGGAAATCGGCATCCTGCTGCGCGAGCTGGCGACGCGCGGGATCAGCCTGGCGATCGACGATTTCGGCACGGGCTATTCGTCGCTGGTGTATCTGAAGGATCTACCCGTCGATACGCTGAAGATCGACCGGTCGTTCCTCACGAACTGCGGCTCGGGCAGCACGGACGACGCGATCGTGCGCGCGATCGTGGCGATGGGGCGTGCGCTGGGGCTCGACGTCGTGATGGAGGGGATCGAGACGGCCAAGCAATTGGCCTTCCTGCAGGAGATCGGCTGCCACAAGGGGCAAGGTTTCCTGTTCGCGCGGCCGCAGCCCGCCGAGCAGTTGGTCGGCATCTCGTCGCGCCGCGGCGCTGAACTGCTGACGGAGTGAGGCGGTCGCGGGGCGCGGCGCGTCGGTCGATATGCAAGACCGCCTTGTCGTTGAAGCGTATCGATCGCTCAAGGCGCGTACCAGTACACGCCAATTGACGACAGCTCGCGGTTCCGGGTACTGGGGATTACCCACGTAGAATTGCCCGAAATACGCTGCTCTTTCTTGATCGCGTCATCGAGGAAGGCCGTTCCCGATCCAGCGTATCCAGACCGAGGCGGCGAGTTCTTCGCTGAGTCGGTGCGGCGCCGTTTGACGAGCGATTGCATCATATTCCAACCTATTCCGCCACGCTCGCTACACCTCAATGGCAAAGTCAAGCGATCATAGCTCACTGACATCAACGAATTCAGGTCGCATCATTCGCCGACCGAGAATGCGATCGATCAACGAATGGAGGAGTGGAAGTTCGACTACAACCGGCGGCGCCCGCACGGCTCGCTTAGTGGCCAGACACCCGTCGATCATATCGCGCGCGGATCTGACCGAAATCACACCTCTCGCGGAGGAGATGGAAAGTGCCTTCGACAAAACGAAAGAGCGAATTCGGCACCGCGAATGGCGCGTCGACAAGGCCCTCGCCGAACATCAGCGGCGCATGGTGGAGCTCTCGTCTCCTAACGGAGCTGCGAGCTCCACCACACAACGAAAACGGCGCCCTTAGAAGTGAAACGATGTCCGTGAATCGCACACCTCGACACGACCGACGTGAACCTACGCATCGTTCAGTCGCCCACACGAGCAGTCATACTGCCAATTAACGTGCACCCACACTCGGTATGATGGCCGTGCAACGCAACGCGTTGACCATCGATCGTTACCGTCGGATGCGCCTCGATTATCTTGTTGACTCCATGTGGTCGTCCGTCCGGATATTTTTCCGGACAGTCCACCAGATCGTGCAAACGCGCAATCTTTTTGCCATCGATGCTATGTGTTTCCGATCCAGTGATCACTCGTCCGCCATGTGAGGTCGCATCACCGACCACGATCATCTGCAATGCCATACGTACTCCCTATAACGTAACGGGCCGAGAAGCGTTCCCGGCGTCGTGTGGACCCATCCGCTCAATCTCGGCCCATACACTTTCCGGGACGCCAGTAATAGCGACACTAAACGACTCATCAGACTGCTGACGCTGAATCAGCAAATCATGAACAAACCGATGCCGATCGAAATCCTGCCCGTACATATAAGTATGCTGACAGAAAGAAAGGCGATCCCCCGGCTCGCGGATCCCCCACTGCACCGCACGGAGGTAACGAGGAATAAAATCCTCGAAGCGGTCAAGGTAGGTACGCTCTCCGTCGACATCGCCGGACTCGATCAGTGAAGCCAGAATCTCGTCGGGCTCCGTGTGCGCCGTGAGGGTATTGACGTCCGCCGGCTCGAGCTGAACCATGACGGAACGGCAGATCCTCGCGCTTGCCATTGATTCGTTTCGAATGTGCTGCCACTCCCTGTGACGCCCTCGGTACATCCATTGCTCGATAGGGCTCATGAACATGGCGCGAATTTGCTCACCCCAGGTGTTCAAAACCGCCGTCGTGTTACGCGGATCAAAGAACCGCACCATCGCGGTCATGTTGTCGCCAATATCCGCAAACAGGAATGCTTGCAGATGCGTGACGAGCGCATCCATCTCAACCCGGCTGAAGATCAAGGACAGGCATGGACTATGACGATCGAGCTGATCGAGTTCTACAAACCAATCCGCCTCCGTGTCATCCACCGACACCAAAAATAGTGAAGCAGGCCCGAGTTCCTCTTCGGGCAGACCAGCAAAAACGGAGAGAAACGGTACGCCAGCACGCTGCAGCAAAGGCACCACTTTCGGCGGACATACCGCCGCGTCGACCAGCCCCATCAGGCGCGCTTGCGAAGGTGTAGCTTGTAGTTCCATCTGAAATCCTGTTTATCGGCTTGCTTTCCAATCCGCCTCAAGCCCACCCAGCTTGTGTTCTGCCATTACCCAAGTCCAGCTGCGATGCGTTTGACGCAAGGCCGAGATATGCCTTGCGCTTATCTCCGCCAACAAACACGACTCGTGGGAAACCGTACCCTCCTGGCGCGTATTCGTGAAAATACGGCACCCGGAACCAGCAGCGGCTATCGTGTACGTAGTCATCAAATAGAGTGATGGCCCCTGTGGGTAACTTGTTCACGGCGTCGGGAGATGTATGTTGGCGTAGGAATGATTCCACGCCAGGTAATGGCGCAGCCATAACGTCGTCCTGGACGCGATAATTCTGCACGAGCGTCGACCAGACCGTGTTGAGCAGTATTCCGCTATACGCAAGCGTCACGCAGGGGGAATCACTCCCGGGCTGATCATGTTCGACGACAAATGTCGGTGGTACCTTGATCACATCACCACCGCGGGTCACTATTGGGCGATGATCCGTGCGCTTCACTTTCCACCGTTCGCACTGGTCCGGATACAGGTAGCCGAGAAGCAGCCGCATTTCCTCCGCGCCCTGCCGAAGGTCGGTCTGATCGTTGGTCGCAACATCGAGCGGCCCCTCGCCCGGACGGGCAGGTTTGGGGTTAGCGACACCGGGATGAGCAATTGCACCGCATAGCTGTTCGTTGCGCCGGTCCATGGCCTCCTTCAGCGCCGTTGCCTGTCCCTTTTGAGAGCTCATATACGACGCGTATCCCGCTCCCATTGACAGGGCGTTTGCCTGGAGCAGTTGAGATTGCGACCTGAGCTTACTCATGGTCGGATCGTTTTCCGACGCCTTAGAAACCGCCTGCTGTACCTTGTGCGGCGTCATCTTGTCTTCGTGCGCGCGCTTGAAGAACGACTGCCCCGTAACATAGCGCTGCGGATTACCAATGTCTGCGCGCAGCGTACGCCACGCCAACATCTGGCCCAATCCGACCTTCAGAGCGTCCTCCACACTGCTAACATTTTCGATGGTCTTTCGCCAAGCGTTAAATGCATCGATTACCGACTGGTCGAGAGCAAAGTCGGCGACCAGATCGGCACGTTTACTTATCGCATCGCTATCCATCAGTGGCACACCATACGAGGCGGCCTTAAGATACATATCGTGCAGCGGGATCTGGCTAAGCTTATAGCTGTCGTCCCCAGCTTTCGCCGCAGTTCCTCCTTTACCCTGTTCGCACGGCGCATAGCCGCCACCCACGTCCGAATGGACGCCCGGATAAGCTACCTCGTCACGGATACCGCCGCCGTAGCTGTCCCCGTTGCGGATTGAATCAAGCGGAAAACTCATGCGCTGCTCGTGCACCGAGAACGCGTGATAACAGAATCGCACATCCTTAGGAATATCGAGCCGACCGTCGTTAGCGAACGCGAAGTGCCCATCAAACGTGCCAAAGTCCACGGTCGCACGAGTCGAGTCGGGAGGGCCAACGGAGGCAACTGTATCGAAAAGACCGACGAAGTTAACCTTGTAATTCAGCGCATATTTGCCAGTCTGGTATCCAATCCGCCCGTCCCGTGCCCATTCATTCATCAGCTTGTTGACGAATACGCGTGCACATGCCGCCCCCCGCGAGAATCCAATTACGTTGATCCAGATCTGCTTGATCGTGTGCGGATATCGCCCCTCGTCGATCGCCTGCTTGTGAGCGAGACCCAATCGATCCGTGTAGCCAACCAGCGGGAGTTTGTGACCATCGGCCACTTCTGTACAAACTCTTTGGACGTCGCTATCCGGAATCAGATTTCGCGTCTTGTCCGTAGCAATAGCCCGATATATAGCATTCAGTACTCTCGTGTAGCCCCACACGCATCGACTTCCAAAACCGGATGCCATTGACTTGCCGGAAGTCGAGTACGTCTGCTCACCAATACTCTTGAACGGTGTACCCACACCTGCAATATAGAAACGAAATATCCCTTCTTCTGATCGGTCCAGTGCCGCGTTATACAGACGCGCAACATTGGAATGTGTGTGAACAAGCGAATCCCGGAACGGATTTGTCTGTTCGTCGTTATTGTTCGTGCCGTCAAAGAACAGCGTGATATGAAGTGTCTGAGGGCAAGACATTAGAGCATCGCACACCAACGCACGCCCTTTTCTCAACGCCGTGATACTACCTGCTATACGCCCGCCCTGAGGCATCGGATCCGCCCATCTGAGGCTCATTTCGCGCCTCCTCCATTCCGGTACAACCGATTCCATTCTTGATCCAAAACCCCGTGCGCGATGTACGGATCGGTGTCTGGAGGACGTATGCCGGGGTCGTTTAAGTCACCTTTCTGGCCATCGGCGACCATGATACGGACCTTGTCGTCCGGCAAGAAGACTGCCCATAGGCCGCCCATAACCTTTCCATACTTCGGGATCCGAACATTTTCCGCCTTGTACCAGTACCCCGGTGTCTTTCCGTCCTGCTTCTTGTCAACCAGCCAGCGCACCGTCAGCCTCAAGTCCGGCTGCCATACAGTGGGGATGTCGCTGCAGCACATATCACCGCCACCGCCGGACGGCTTGTTGCCTGCTTCAGCGGGTAGTACGTTGGGGCCACCGCCGCTTACCCCCGCCCCCTCCGGCCCCTCAAATCCCCACTTATGGATGTACCAAGGGGAGTAGTTGAGGGTCGAGGCGCCCACGCCCAGCGTATCGTAGTGCTTCGGCAGGCTCGACAGGTCAAGCGGCTGTGCCATAGCGCCGGGATGCTTATCGCATGCCCCGAGGCAAAAAACGGCAGCAAAGGCGACGGCCTGGATCGCACGTCGCCCGAAATGGGAAAGTCGGTCTGTCATCATGGGATAAGTCTACGGATTAACGGGGCACCAGGGCCGCTCCGCCCCGGGCTGCCTTAAGCATGCATTCGACACAGATCTTCTTCGGAGACAAATCGACCATCTGGTCCTTCGGGCCGGGCAAATCATGAGAAGCTGCGTACGCGGTAAATTTTCCTGTTGTTCCGCTCACCACACCGCTCGCGTCCATATTCAGGAAGCTGCCGTTTACCTCGACACGGAATTTGTGAGCACGCAGCAGAATCTCCTCACTCTCCAGCAGGATCTGCTTCTGTGCTCGCGCCACGATTGACTTTGTCAGTGCGTTCAATACGATGTCGCCCGCAGCCGAGACAAGATGCATAGGGCCAGTCTGCGCAAACAAACGAAGCGTGTCTCGCACCGTCGCGAAAAGGCTGCGTCCACTCGCAATACCAATATGACCTTCTGTTGTGATTGCGGCCTGCTGAGACGCCACATGCACGGTCGCTGGTGTGGTGATCTCAATACCCGCCTTGCCGTCGATCACCAGATGCGGTTCCGACAACTCCGGAAACTCGTTGTTGCTGCCAGCGCCCGTACCGCGAATTTGTTCGTTCTGTGCCGCAATGGTATTGACGATGTCGGCCTGATGGCCGTCCGCATCCTGCGCCTCGCTCTGCTGCGCGATCTTCGTCAGCGCGTCATGCAGTTGCTGCGCCTTTCCGAGCCGGTCAACGGTCTCGCTCATATCTTTCGCGGCGGCCGTTGCACCCGCACGCGCCTCGGTCGTCACCAGCATGCCACGGTTCGCTCGCAACACGCCCCAGGAATCCGTTGCCAGCTCCCACCCTGTGCCGCGAGCTTCGTTTCGCCCCGCGTTGCCGTCAATGCGTGTGTTGTAGCCAACGACGAGGCGTGACTGCTCGTAGTCGCTCGATACTTGAACCTGCAGTTTTCCTGGTGTGTCGTCGGCTACAACTTGATTCGCCTGCGTTCCCTCGAGATCTCTGGAACGCAGCCCCGATAACGCCTGGTTATCTGGCAGTTTCCACTGCACGAAGTTATTTCCGTTCGACACGCGACCTGTAATGAGGGGGCGATCCGGTGCCCCGTCCAAAAACGACACTACGACTTCGTCGCCGATTCGAGGAACATGGATCATCCCAAATCCCTCGCCTGCCCAAGGGTGGCTCACCCGGACCCAGCAGGAACTACGCTCGTCACGCTGACCGATCCGATCCCAATGAAACTGAACCTTTACTCGGCCCAACTCATCCGTATAAACACGGCGACCTTGCGGACCGACAACTGTCGCCGTCTGCATCTGCATGACGGGTTTATGGTGTTCGCACGGGCTACGGAAGGGCACCGATTTACGTTGTGCCTCGATTTCAACCAAGAAGAAACCCTCAGACCCATCGAAATGAGTAATTCCAGAGGTCGGTTGCCCGTCGAAGGTAGCTTTCGCTTCAGCCAAACGCCCATTCAGGCTGTGAGGAAGGTCCCCGTGATGGTTCGATCCCGGCAGGTTGTTCTCGACCAGCCATATCACTTCGACGACTGCGAATTGGCTGCGCTCGCTCGACTCCCGGTCATGCTCCGGATGGCCAACGAGCTCAAACCACCGCCCAGCGTCGATACCGCGCAGTCCCCCCGTGCCGTAAAACCGCTTTTCGCGTGATTCCCACTCCTCCATGCGCACCTTGGTGAGATGATCGCCACGCTCTTGATCAAGATACGTATAGGGGCCGGTATACTCATACACCTCCAACTGCTCCGGCAGCTGATGTGACACGGTCGGGATATTGGTGCCCTTCGGATTCGCAAGCGGCGACGGATACTTATAGTCGAATGTGCGAGTGGTCAGGGCCGCGCTATGGAGGGTTCGCAAGCCGGACCAGTGAACCAGCGCGTCAACCTCGCTGTTAGTACCGTATCGAGAGAACTGAACCGACCGCGCGGCGAGGGGTTCACACGTATCTAGGTGATCCGTGATAGTGAGTGTATGCGAGTTACCATCGTCGGCCTGCTTCCAGATGCTGAACAGTCCTTCCTCTTCCATCAACCGGTGGACGAAATTCCAATCATCTTCGTATTGAGTACAGTACGACCTCGGCGGAAGCTGCCTGGACAGCGCAAATTCAAATCGGCCTTTCGCCTGCGGATGCGCGTTGAATACATCCCGGAGGATTTCATCAACAGGCTTGTCCTGCCAGATACGCTGATCGCGGCGAAATTTCAGGAAATGCATCCATGATGCAAAGCTGATCTGGTAGCTGGTCAGTCCACCCTCTGATCCCAGTCTTCGGGCCGCATAGACGTAACCGTTTCGTGGCTGATAGGACCGATCTGCCTGCTGAATCCAGAGGGTAACGGATTGTCCAATCAGGTCTTTCAGCTTGAGATCGCTTCGTGTCGACAAGACGTCGACCGCAAAGTCGAAATGTCGGCCGATCCGAGACCAGCCCACAGTGCGCTGGGGTAGCAATACATTTTCCCCAAAGGGAGTGTCGAGTTTCAGCAGCCGATCTTGCTGAAGCAATCCGCCCTGCATCGCCCTCACGATGTCTTGCGCATCCATTTCCATCCCTTTATTACTTTTTTCTTACTTTATTGTCAGTAGTATGACACAAGCTCTCTCGCGCGATTCTACAGTCAAATGCCTCGCCAGCACGGTGAACTCAAGCGCATAGATTTGAGGTACGTCCACGCGCGAGCCCCTTATCTCGTGGGGGGCTCGCCGACGGGGCTCCAGGTGGGTCAATGTGGTGTGTTCGACGGATTGGCAATGGCGGGAACGTCCGCATTTTGGATTTTTCGTGTGTTACCGCCACGAATCACTCGGTGGACGGCCAGCGGTATCCGATCACTTCGTTCAACGGATACGCGAGTTCGCGAACCTCTTCCAGCTGGTTGCCGCCGAACAAGTGGACGTGCTCATCGTCGTGACGCAGGTAGAAACCGACGTGCCCTTTCCAGCTCGTCGGATCGTCGCGCGTCAGGATCGCGATGCAGCCGTAGACCGGGCGCTCCAGCGGTTTGCCCCATTCGAGCCACGAGCGTGCGAGCGCCGAGCCGGTGCCGCGGAATCCGGCGTGCACCATGCACCAGTTCACGAACGACGAGCACCAGGAAATCTTGTCGTCGTAGCCGACCAGGTTCGTCTGGTTGTTGTATTCGACGATGCGCGGGTTGATGCTGCCCGGCGGGTGGCGGCGGATGCCGAGTTCGGCCAGCGCGACGGGCATCCAGGGTGGGTGGACGGCTTTCACGTTGCTCTCAGGGTTTGATAGGGTCACGTCGTTCTCGGGTACGTGTCGGGTGCTGTTTCGCCCAATCTTCGCACGAATGAATACGGCGAATCCACCGCGCCCTTCGCGGATCGGGATTTTCGTCGACCCCGCCCGTATCATGGAGGCAGCGCCCTCGACTCCCTGCCCGCCATGCGCATCACGCCCCTGCCGCCTCTTCAGTGCCTCATCGCGTTCGAAGCCGCCGTGCGGCACGCGAGTTTCACGAAAGCCGCCGCCGAACTGCATCTGACCCAAAGCGCGATCAGCCGCCAGATCCAGCAGCTCGAGGAATTTCTCGGCCGCTCGCTGTTCGTGCGCGAACACCGTTCGCTGCGGCTGACGATCGCCGGCGAACAATACGCGGCACAAGTCCACCATCTGCTCACGCAATGCGCGCAAGCCACGCACGACGTGATGAAGCCGTACGGCGATCTCGAACTCACGATCGCGTGCTCGTCCGGCGTCGCGCTGCTGTGGCTCACGCCGCGGCTACCGAACTTTCGCGCCACGTATCCGACCATCAAGCTTCGCCTGATCGTGCGCGACGGCCTTGCGTCGATGTCGCCCGCGGAATTCGACGTCGGCGTCTACTACGTGCGCCAGCAGGCGCCGGCCGAATACGCCGCACGCCGGCTGTTCGACGAAGAAGTGTTTCCCGTCTGCGCGCCAGGCTATCTGGCCGGCCGCACGCTCGACCCGGCCGATCTCGCGAACGAAACACTGCTGCGCCTCGAAGACGGCCAGCGCCAATGGATGTCGTGGTCCGAATGGTTCGACATGAACGACGTCGACCGGCAGAAGGCCCAGCCGCAAGACATCACGATCAACTCCTATCCGCAGATCGTGCAGATGACGATTCTCGGCCAGGGCGTGTCGCTCGGCTGGCGCTACATGATCGACGCATGCATCGAAGCCGGCCTGCTCGTGCGCGCGACGGAAGCGTCCGCGAGCCACGGCGGCGGCTATTACGTGATCTCGCCAAACGACCGCGCGCAGAACCAGGCCGCCCGCCTGTTCACCCGCTGGCTGTTCGAACAGGCGGAGAAGCAAACCGCGCCCTGACTACCCCGGGCGCGACGCATGCGTGCAGCGCATGCAGGCATGCGAATCTTTCGTTTCAGAAAAAATTGCGGCTCTCCTTAGCATGGGATTCACGCGGGGCAGCCGTCCCGACTTCTGACAAAGGAAGAGACCATGCAAGGAACGCTTTCCCCGCGCGCCGCGCCTTCCGTCGATGCGGCGGTGCAACAGCGCCGCCGCGCCATCGTCGCGACCGTGATCGGTAACGGCCTCGAATGGTTCGATTTCACCGTCTACAGCTTCTTCGCGGTGATCATCGCGAAGCTGTTCTTCCCGACCGGCAACGAACTGACGTCCGTGCTGCTCACCGTCGCGACGTTCGGCGTGGGCTTCTTCATGCGGCCGGTGGGCGGCATCGTGCTCGGCGTCTATGCCGACAAGGTCGGACGCAAGGCCGCGCTGTCGCTCACGATCCTGCTGATGGCGGCCGGCACCGCGCTGATCGGCATCGCGCCGACCTACGAACAGGCCGGCATCGCCGCGCCGCTCCTGATCGTCGTCGCGCGGCTGCTGCAAGGCTTCTCGGCCGGCGGCGAGATGGGCGGCGCCACCGCGTTCCTCACCGAATACGCGCCGCCGGAGAAGCGCGCGTATTACTCGAGCTGGATCCAGTCGAGCATCGGCTTCGCGGTGCTGCTCGGTGCGGCGACCGGCACGTTCGTCACGACGTCGCTCGACACGCAGGCGCTGCATAGCTGGGGCTGGCGGCTGCCGTTCCTGCTCGGGATCATCGTCGGGCCGGTCGGCTACTTCATTCGCAGCCATATCGACGAGACGCCCGCGTTCAGCGCCGTCGAATCGCAGGCGAAGGAAAGCTCGCCGCTGAAGGAAGTGCTGAATACGTATCCGCGCGAGACGTTCGCGAGTTTCTCGATGGTGATCCTGTGGACCGTCTGCACCTACGTGCTGCTGTTCTACATGCCGACCTATTCCGTGCGCACGCTGCATCTGCCGCAGTCGACCGGCTTTACGGCCGGCATGGTCGGCGGGCTGATGATCATGTGCTGCTCGCCGATCGTCGGACGCCTCGCCGACGCGTGGGGACGGCGCGTGTTCCTGTCCGGCGCGGCGCTCGCGATCCTCGTGCTCGCGTGGCCGATGTTCTCGTGGATCAACCATGCACCCGGGTTCGCGTCGCTGATCGTGTTCCAGGCCGTGTTCGGCGTGCTGATCGCGGCCTATACGGGGCCGATCCTCGCGGCGTTCGCGGAGCTGTTTCCGACCAAGGTGCTGTCGACCGGGCTATCCGTTGCGTACAACTTCGCGGTGACGATCTTCGGCGGGTTCGCGCCGTTCCTGATCACGTGGCTCATCGCCCGCACCGGCAGCAACATGGCGCCCGCGTTCTACGTGATGCTCGCGGCGGCCGTCAGTTTCGTCGGCACGCGCTTCGTGAAGGATGCGAAGCGTGCGGCCGCAACGACTCGATAAGGATTTTTACCCATGACCATTACCGTGCTTCAAGGCGGCAACGTGCTCGACCTCGAACGAGGCGTGTTGCTCGAACATCATCATGTCGTGATCGAAGGCGAGCGGATCGTCGAAGTCACCGATCGGCCGGTGGATTTGCCGAATGTGCAGGTGATCGACGCGCGCGGCAAGACCGTGATGCCGGGGTTCATCGATTGCCATGTGCATGTGCTGGCGTCGAATGCGAATCTCGGCGCGAATGCGACGCAGCCGAATATTCTCGCGGCGATTCGGTCGCTGCCGATTCTCGATGCGATGTTGTCGCGGGGGTTTACCAGCGTGCGGGATGCGGGGGGCGCGGATTGGAGTTTGATGCAGGCGGTCGAGACGGGGTTGATTCCGGGGCCGCGGATTTTTCCGTCGGGGAAAGCGTTGTCGCAGACCGGTGGGCATGGGGATTTCCGGCCTCGTGGCGATCTGCTGGAGCCCTGCTCCTGCTGTTTCAGGACGGGGGCGATTGCGCGGGTCGTCGATGGTGTCGAAGGCGTGCGGCTCGCCGTGCGTGAGGAGATTCAGAAAGGCGCGACGCAGATCAAGATCATGGCGTCAGGCGGCGTGGCTTCGCCGACCGATCCGATTGCGAACACGCAGTATTCGGAGGATGAGATTCGGGCGATTGTTGATGAGGCTGAAGCCGCGAATACTTATGTGATGGCGCATGCGTATACGGGGCGGGCGATTGCGCGGGCTGTGAGATGCGGCGTGCGGACGATCGAGCATGGGAATCTCGTGGATGAGGCGGCTGCGGCGCTGATGCATGAGCGGGGGGCGTTTGTGGTGCCGACGCTGGTGACTTATGACGCGTTGGCTAAGCATGGGGCGGAGTTTGGGATGCCGGCGGATTCCATCGCGAAGGTGGCTTCCGTGCAACAGAAAGGGCGCGAGTCGCTTGAGATCTATGCGAAGGCCGGTGTGAAGATGGGGTTCGGGTCGGATCTGCTCGGCGAGATGCACGCGTTTCAGTCTGGGGAGTTTCGGATTCGGGCGGAGGTGCTGGGGAATCTGGAGGCGCTTAGATCGGCGACTACGGTGGCGGCGGAGATTGTGAATATGACGAGGGAGCTTGGGGTCGTTGCGGTTGGGGCGATCGCCGATCTCGTCGTGCTGGATGGGAATCCGCTTGAGGATATTGGCGTCGTGGCCGATGAAGGTGCGCGGGTCGAGTATGTGTTGCAGCGGGGAGCCGTTGTGAAGCGGCGTGTCGGCGGGCGGTGATTTGACGCCATACGGCTATTTCGGCAGACACGGTGTGGCCTCACGGACCTTGCGGTCGTGACAGTTGTTGAAGGTCGCTAGAGATGTGAATCGCGGCGTTCGCGGCAATGGCCGGGGCGGTGGTGCCCCGGCGGTCAGTCGTGTTCATGCAACGCCTGCGTTCCACTCGCTAGAGCCGCATCAAGCGGCCCTTGCAGGTGTTAGAGCGGCGACGGTCCCCGGTCAGGATCGTGGTACGGCTGCTCTCGCAGCGCCAACTGGCTGTAGTCCGGCGTGATCATGATCTGCCGGCTCGCGTAGTTGACGTTCAGGTATACGCGATCGCCAGGCTTGAATCCGAAGATCTTGAAATCAATGTCGATCGCCTTCATCCATGGCAGGTACGGCCAGCCTCGTTTGGGAAGGTCCGGGTAGTTGCGAAGGACCAGCTCAAACGTCTTCTGCATGTTGACGGGTTTGTTCTTTCTACGACGTGGCTTAGTATTGGCGTCAGCCATTTCCGACTCCTGTGGCGAGTTGGTGGTGGTCAGCGGGTCGTATGGGTTGCCGCCCATGCGGCCCGCGCTTCTTTGTTGCCTCGGGTTTCCCCTTCTTTCTCCCCTCTTCGCTGGGTCTTGTTGGGCAAGACGGCTTTATTTCGACCATCGGGGCGGAGAGGGCTGCGTTCAGCTTCCGATGGTGAGAAGCAAGGCTTCACGATCAGTGTAGTCGGGCTGGCATTTCAGAAATGGAGAAATGAGGGGGGTTGGCCGTTAGGCATAGGTGCGCGCAACACAAGACGGATGGCGAGAATTCGTCAGGCTACGTTGCTGGATGTTCGCCGACACGCAAAACCAAACGGAGCAGATACGGTTAGCCGTTACCGCCCCATTACTGACGGCCGGGCCGGCGCGGTCGAATGGCATACATTAAAGCGACACGGCCACCCCGTGCCTGAGCGTGCAGAAAAAGCGGGCAAAATACGCCAAGAACGGCACGTTTTGTGTTTGAATTTCGACAACAAGAAGACCACAACCCGGGGACATCATGCGTATCGAATCTGTTCGCATCAAGAATCTGAGGACCATCAAGGACGCAGTCGTCGACGTCGACTATTACAACTGCTTCGTCGGTCCGAACGGCGCAGGAAAATCAACTTTCCTGTTTGCGCTTAACGTCTTTTTTCGAGAGGCCGACGGTGTGGCTACGGATGTCACTTACCTATCGGCCGAAGACTTTCATCGTAAAGACACGTCCGAGCCTATCGAAATTACCGTCACGTTCTGCGACTTGAATGACGACGCCAAGCAGGAATTCAAAGAGTATTTTCGCCAAGACCGTCTGATTGTCACCGCGAAAGCCACCTTCGATCCCGTCGCCGGTCGAGCCGAGGTCCGGCAGCTTGGTGAACGGCTCGGCATGGCCCAATTCATGCATTTCTTCAAACGCCAAGGCGACAAAGGAAAGGCTGACGAACTTAAGCAGATTTACGCGGCCCTACAAGCCGAGTTCAAATTGCCTAAGGCAAGCAGCGTAGGTGCGATGGCCGATGAGCTGCGAAATTACGAAGCGAGCTTACCCGAACAATGTGTTCTCATTCCGAGTGAAGACCAGTTCTATGGTGTCAGCAAGGGTGCAAACCGGCTGCAGAAATATGTGCAGTGGGTCTACATTCCAGCAGTCAAAGACGCTACTGCGGAGCAGTCTGAAGGCAGGGCGACCGCACTAGGCAGGCTACTTGCGCGAACAGTCCGCTCTAAGGTGAACTTCACGGAGCGGCTGAACGCTGTTGCACAGCAGGCTCGCGACGAGTATCAAAAGCTTCTCGATGAGAGCCAAGGGGCGCTTGAAGGTATCTCGGGTTCACTCCAGACGCGGCTCATGCAGTGGGCGCACCCGGACACAAGTCTGCGCGTCAGTTGGCAGCAGGATCCAGACAAATCCGTTAAGGTGGAGGAGCCGTTCGCGAAAATCATCGCTGGTGAGGGGACGTTCGAGGGCGACATAGCTCGCTTCGGCCACGGCTTTCAGCGCTCATTCCTGCTCACCCTATTGCAGGAGCTTGCAACAGAAAGCGGAACTACCGAACCGCGTTTAATCCTTGGTTGCGAAGAGCCTGAACTGTATCAACATCCGCCGCAGGCACGACACCTTGCAAGCGTCCTAAATAGACTTGCCGCCGGCGGCTCCCAGGTACTGGCGACGACGCACAGTCCGCTGTTTGTCTCTGGAGAGTCATTCGAAAGCGTACGGCTCGTGCGCCGACACTCAGAGACGAAAGCCTCTTATGCAACGCGCCCGTCTCCGGCAAAAATCGGTGAGGAATATGCACGCCTCTCCGGCGAACCACTTGTTACGCCCCGGGGAAGTCTCGCTAGGATTGCCCAAATCCTGCAGCCTACGCTCAGCGAGATTTTCTTCGCGCAACGGCTCGTCCTAGTGGAGGGCATCGAGGACGTCGCCTACATTCACGCGTGGATGACGCTGACCGACAGAATGCTGGACTTCAGGAAAGCAGGCTGTCACATCGTACCGGTCGATAATAAGAGCCATCTGCTCCGGCCCGCGATCATTGCACGACAATTAGAGATCCCCACTTTTCTGCTCTTCGATGGTGATGCCGACTGTGACGAAAAATACAAGGCCCACCATGTGAGGGATAACGCAGCGCTACTGAAGATGCTGGGTGGCGACGACCAGAATCCGATTCCTACGGAGACAGTGTGGGGCGCGGACTATACCATGTGGCACACGAATCTCGGCCAAACGGTCGACTCCGAACTGATTTCCAACCTAGGCTCCGAGGGGTTTGAACGGATCAAGACACAAGCACATTTGTCTTATGGAAACGCGAAAGGCTTGCAGAAAAATCCGCTGTTTATCGGCGCTAAGCTGGCATTCGCTCTGGATGAAGGTGCCGGCTCTGAATCGCTTAACAAGCTTTGCACAAAAATACTTGAGTTCGGAACACTTTGATATGTAGCTAGCGAGCCTTCAAACTGGGTGTCGGCATGTTACGCCTCCAAGCGTGTCGCCCAGCTCCCAGATATAGTCGAGCCGCCGGTATACGGAACTCAATGGCACAATCATCGAACTACATCAGCGCCCGCAAATGCTGAAGCCAAAGCGTCCGACCTTTACGATTAGATGGTCCGGTTACGGGGCATAGCCAACGTTTAAACGTCCGAGAGACGCCGCATATGAGCGGCACCTTGCGGCCGCTGCCGACGGGTGCAGCGGATCTTGGCAGCTCCAGGGGGCCTGATGTAGCCGCAAGCAATGCCAGCAAACTATTCGATTGATCGACGATTAGGTATGTGTTTGGAGTACATCATCAAGATAGTCCTTCATTCTGTTAATCTCGATTGCATAGGCCTCTCGTTCGCTCGAGCTTTTGGATGCCGTCGCCACAAGAGTAAATGGAGCAAAATCCTTCATGGAATTTGAAAATTTCTGCCGCCTCTCCCAGTTTATCCATTTAGGGAATAGATAGTAGTTTCTGTCCGAGAATTTATAGAAAAGCTCAAGGGAAGTATTTTTATAGCGACAATACTGCTCCCATGACTCCGGGTCGTGCTCCTTTAGGGCATCAAAATTCCACCCCATCGCACGCATCGTTTGCTCAATAATCGGAATGTAATACAAATCGAAGAAAATCGATTGCAGAGAGGCCCTAACCTTTCCGACCTCATCCAGTTGCTTCTTGACCAGCTCAGTCCTAAACAAATCCTTCCTCTTGAATATCACTGCCCACAGTGAAATTGATAGAGCGCACAAACCGAATAAAAACTGACTAGACTTTGCAAGAAAGTCGGCCCAAGATAACAATCCAGGTGAAATTGACGTCATGCCATCTCCATTCCGAAATTTAATTAATGGTGGACTATAGAGCGATCCCAAGAGGAAAAAGTGGAATGTGGCGATTTTCGTAGTGTAACGAATGGAATGGCAACCACCAGGTTGTCGCCGATCCGGACTCGCCGATCCAATGACTATTAGCAGCCGGCTTCAGCACATGGCAAACCGGAGCCAACGACAGCAATAAGTCCATCTGCAAAATTCCGTTGCAGAAGCGATTTCGGCCGATCAAGCATCCAAGATATTCGCCCAATTCTCGGTTGTCCACATATGAGGTGGGCACATTATTGCACGAGCGCTCATCCGACGGCCCAGTGACCAGATCGAACCGAAATTCGAATATCTTCGTAAGCTCAAAGCGAGCGCCCGGAAGTGGCCAAACTCGGCCGGACACCGCCCCGCGACGCGCGACCAACACAAAGATCCATATCTACCGCTCGAAACGACGGCATTACGACAGCCATTCGTTGCATGGTGCGGCACTGGCCGGAAAGGATAGAAGCATTTCCAGCTCTCTAACGAGATGCACCCCTTTGGACTATGCTCCGTTCTTTCCAGCATTAATCGTCACTGGCTAGCCGGGCCCAAAGCGCATTTCGCGCGTCCCTTTCTATATAACGCCACCGATTGTCGACGTGACCCGGGAATTGCTCAGATTTAGGCACAGTCTTAGATTCGAGCGTAATCTTTCCGAACGGACGGGGCTCCACCGGAAGCGGCTCATGGACCTGACGCACGACGACTGCGTTAAATGAATCCATCCCTCTACGCTGGCTCTGCATCGCACGGACGTGCCCTTCGACGATGACAAAGCGATCACCGGATTTCTCAACCACTGGTGGAATGGTCAAACTTGAAATGCTTGAACCATTCAGGTCGATCCAGGTCGGCACCAGCATGGGTACGGTATTGTCTTTGCACATGCCATCGATCTGCACGTACTTAAACTCCTTCACAAAGGTCTGAGTACCATGCAAGGATTCGTCAAATTTGACCTTCTCTAGGTCAAACTTCGCATGTTGATACTGCGGTACAGCCCGGAGTACATCGAATAATTCACCCTCGGAGCAAGCCCGCACCGGGAACGATCGCGGTTGTCTTGAGGAACCTTTGTTTATCTGTAAAGCTGCAATTAGCAGTTCGACAACCGCTCCATCGGCACCCGCGGTGTAGAGCCTGGTATCCTCGTTCTGATGGCTCTCACCTGTTGTGACTGCGACACTGGCAGTCGTTGACCCTGGATCGCACACGATCCCGCGGTACGGTAACAGGCCAACCTGTTTTACATCCACACCTACGGCCTTTAGTAAGCGCCGACGTCGCAGTTCGTGGATGTCATCGCTCGGGTGGGTCAAGCAATGAACAACGACTCCGCGTTGAATTGCGTCGAGTAGCGCGGGGAACAACCAATATAGCCAGTCACTCGCCATATCTGCGATGATCAGCTCACCGTTGCAATTGTGAAATGTTTGGACATAAAGGAGGTATTTTTCATCTCGACCAAAATACCGCTCTGCTGGCTGTACCTTTGCAAGCTCTTCTCGCTCATTGCGCACAAATTTGCGTGTCGCCCGTACACCTTCATCATGGAGAAGCCGCTTCTTCTTATCATCAAGACTAAAGTCTGTCGAGCTAATGTGTCCCGTGTTAATATCCACGAAGAACTGGTTCGGCTGCAATTCCCGCTGAATCTTGCTCGCCCCATCAACAACGGTGTTAACGATGGCCTTGGCCAACCCTTCAATCGACTCGACGCCTTTATTGTCGTTAGGTAATTGACGCAACCTAAACGTAAGGATACGCCGATTGCTCCTTGCTATTTGACCGTTCGCAAACACAAAACTAGGCATGTTGCTTAGCGCACCGCCGTCGACGTAGGTCGTGCCACCAGAACATACTGGTTGAAAGAAAAACGGTATTGCACAAGAGCAACGCACGGCCAGTGCGACGCTGTCCTCTGGGGTCTTATGCTTACTCCACACCTTGGGCTCGCGGCTGCCCAAATCAGAAGCAACTACGTGCAGCGGGATCGGCAGATCATCGAAGCGTACCGGGCGCGAGCTACCGTCGCGGCCGAGAAGTTCGGATAGAACGCGCTCCACCCAATCTTCGAGTGCTTTCGAATCATAGAGTCCACCGTGTGTGACGATGGAGCCGATCTTGCGATATTCGCTAGAGCATATCCATGCAAGACCGCGCTTGAACGCACTCGGCTGAACGATCAACTTTTGACTCTTGTTCGGTCCGCCAGAAGCCAGCTTTGCGAAATCCAGTGATTGCACATGTTTCGAGATTATGTCGGGTGGCGCGCCAGTAGCCACGAGCGCAGCGGCAATTGAACCACCCGACGTACCGGCCACATCACTGAATCCAATACCTGCCTTAGCAGCAGCTTCATATGCACCCGCGAAAGCGGCCGTGCGAACTCCACCTCCCTCAAATACCGCGAGGCAATTGGCAAAGTATCGAGTACGAATCTCTTCGCTCATATTTGGTCGTGTCTGTCGACCGCTTCGTTTAGAATTTTTAGCGTTGCGTCGCGATACTGAACTGGGCAATATTGCCGCAGATTGGCTTCTACTTCGGCTCGCAGGGAGCGCTCGACGCACTGTTGACGCATGAACTGCCTCACACGCGGTGCCAGCGTGAATTCAAGCTTGGCGGAAAAGTAGGCCAAGCGGGATACTTGCGCCACTGGCAAGGGCACAACGCCGCAATTGAAATCGATCTCTTTACGTTCAAATGCTTCCAAGGCGCCAGCCTGCATCGCGTGCGGTTCGGGCGCGAATTGCCTTGGTGAGAACAAGAGCGTATTGATATTGAAATCGATCACCTGCATCAGGGTCTCAAGCGTCAGCTCCAGCTCAAACTCCCGGATGAGATAGGTAGACTCGAGCGACCACAAATCGATTTCAATGTCACCGTATTCAAATGCAACGCCACCGAACGCGGTTCTGCGCTTCGCCGGGGGCAGGATCTTTTCTAGTTGCTTGCTTTCTGCACCAAAGACAACCATGTCGATATCGTGTGGAGCTCTGCCCATGAGAAGATCTCGTGCCCAACCGCCGACAACCGCTGCGCTAAGACCTGCGTTGCGGAGGCATTCCACGATCGTGCGGAAGTCCCTTTGCGTCGCCAATAATGCATCGAACTGCTGCTGGAGATAGGCGACTTCCTGGCCCATTACTGGCACCGCGGGCGTCTGCGACAGCAGCGGCAATCCAGGAACCGCGACAAGAGATTCGGCCTTTTTGCTGCACTCCGGCCACAAGTTGCCAGTACGCCTCGCGGGTGACCGCGGACATCCGGACGAATTCGACACCTTAGAGTTCAATTGCATACCGGTTTGGCCTTCGGTTGCGGCCTCGCAAATCGATCCGCAGATATTACCTGCAACTGTTCACAATGTCGCTATTTCGTAGGAAGTGGACACCCAAGTGGCATCGCATAGTGGGTAACGAATGGCAGTAGTTGGCCGAAAGCGAACAGTAGTCCATCCACATCCGTCTTGGCCCAAACCTTCAAAAGCGAAACCATCGGTACAAGCAGATTCACCTTCCCCGTCATCGGGAACAACGCTTTGCACGTTACTCTCGCGTCTCCGGGAAACCCTTTCACCTTTACCGTCCCGACGACCTTAACCAGGCTTGCACTCACCTCATGCCATATATTTCTTGCCCAAAGCCGCCTGATCTTCCATCCTGGCCGCGCTAATCTCGGCCGCAACCTTCTCCCGATAAGCCAGATAAGAATCCGTCGACGGACTGACAACCTTCGCCCCACTACCGCAATCACGGCGACAAGCACCATCGTCTCAGCCCTTCGATGTGGAAAATGCGTTTCATTTCCAAAAACGCCGCCCCATCCCGCGCCGACGAACAAAAACGGCCACCGTGACCCAACGGCAGCCGCCCTCAGCAACACCCCTTACTCCCCCCAATCAACCCTTACTCATCCACCTTAAAAGCCGACACCAACTTCGTCAATTCCGCCGCCTGCTGCTTCAAACTCTCCGCAGCTGCCGCGCTTTCTTCGACCAAAGCCGCATTCTGCTGCGTCATCTGATCGAGCGACTGCACCGCGTCCCCAATCTGATCGATCCCGGCACTCTGCTCCAGACTAGCCTCTGCAATCTCGCTCATCATCGCGCTAACGCCTTGAACCTGCGAGACAACATCACTCATCACCTTCCCCGCCTCACTAACGAGCCGCGACCCGGCACCCACAGTCCCCGCGCTGTGCTCGATCAGCGATTTAATCTCCTTCGCCGCTTGCGCACTGCGCTGCGCCAGATTCCGCACCTCCGAAGCGACGACAGCAAACCCACGCCCCTGCTCCCCCGCCCGCGCCGCTTCCACCGCAGCATTCAAAGCCAGAATATTCGTCTGAAACGAGATACTGTCGATCATCACGATGATTTCGGAGATCCGCTGCGACGCGTCGCTGATCTGCTCCATCGTCGTCACGACCTCGCCCACCACCTGCCCCCCACGCGCCGCCGTATCCGCCGCGCCGTTGATCATCTTCGCGGCCGTCGTCGCCGTTTCGGTGTTGTTACGCACCACGGCCGTGATCTCTTCCATCGACGAAGCCGTCCGCTCCAGGTTGCTCGACTGCCCTTCGGTGCGTTCGCTGAGATCCGCGTTCCCCGAGGCAATCTGCGCCGACCCGGTCGCGATCGAAGCCGAAGCCGCACGAATCCGATGAACGAGCGTCGACAACGACGACACGAACCGATTGAACGCATCCGACAACTGCCCGATCTCGTCCTCGCTCTCGACCGCCATCCGGCGCGTCAAATCGCCCTGACCGCTGGCGATCTCCGACAGCAGCGTAGCCGCACGCCTAATCGGCGCGGCAATCGCGCGTCCCACTAGCCAGATCACGAGCAACGCAACCCCGAGCCCCACCACCGCCGCGACCAACGCCGCACTACGAATCGCCCGCGTCACCGGCCCTAGCAATTCAGCCTCCGGCACCTGAACAACCACATACGCATTCAGCTCCGGAATGAACGACGTCGCGATGAAACGCGCGCCACCATCACCCTCGTAGCTGAGGTACGCATACGGCTTGCCCGCAAGCAACGTCGACGACGCATCGCCCGGCAGCCCCGGCTCATCCTTCAGAAAATGCTTGCCATCGATCAGCGACGTATCGCGATGCATCATGATCGCGCCGTCGGGGCGCACGAGGTACGCAAACCCGGTCTCGCCGATCCGGTAAGCCGATATTCCCTTCGCGAGCGCATCGACGGACAGGCTCATGCTCGCCGCGCCGACTGGCACGCCGTCGAGTTCCACGCGGCTGTTGATGAACATCATGTAGCCGCCGACGGTCACCTCGCGATCCATGTTCACGTCGTACGCCTTGCCAGACGACAGGAAGCTGGTCAGCCACTGATCCTTGTCGGTCACCTTCCGCTGCAAGCCGCCTTCGTTGTAGTAGTTGCCGCTCTTCACCGACACCCACTGCACGGACGCGGCCTTCTGCTCGTCCTTCACGTTCTTCGCAAGCTGGATCCAGTTGCGCGTGCCGGCGTCGGGTTCGCCGTCGGCTTCCCATTGCAGCAGGAACGCATCGCGCGCGAGAATGCGCGACGCGGCGATCGGGCCGGCCATCTGGCGCTGCACGTCGGCGCGGATGCCGTTCACGGCGGTCGGCAGTTCCTCGCGGACGACGCGATCGCGCACCGCGTTGCCGATCAGCCGGACGCTGAGCCCGCTCGAAATCGCGACGAACACGAGCAGGCAACTCGTCATGCTGAGAATCAGCTTGTTCTGAATGGAAAGCTTGCGCCAGAAGTGCATGGGGAACCCTCGATAACCGCTCGGTCTGAGCCAGATTGGGTTATCGGCAGGCGGGCGCAGAATCGCATCGCAGATTTCAGATAGCGATCATTCGAGATTCGTTATGTTGTTAAAGAGCGGGAATATGCGGCCACTTCTATGCACGAGGAACAACGCAAATACAACACGCTGATCAGTAGGCAACGAAGATCGTGACGCGCCGGTTTCTCGCCCTTGAAGCCGCATCGTCCCCCGCGACGAGCGGCTGCGTATCCGCCCGCCCGATCGCCGCCAGCCGATGCGGCGCGACACCGCGCTCGGTCAGGTAGCGCACCACACTCCCCGCGCGCGCCGACGAAAGCTCCCAGTTCGATTCATATTTCGCGTTCGCGATCGGCACTCTGTCCGTATGGCCTTCGACGAGGATGTCGCCGGTTGCATGCTCGCTCAATGCCTGCGCAATCTGGTTCAGCACCGGCGACGAATCGGGCAGCAAACGCGCATCGCCGACGTTGAACAGGATCTTCGCGTCGATACCGATCTCGACGCCATGCGGCGCCTTCACCAGCGAAATGCGTCCATTCGACTTCAACGAATCAAGCAACGCGAGCCACGGCGCCGCAGAGTCGGACTTGGCGGCATCGAAGGAAGCAGTCACCGCACCCCCAGCCTGCCGTGCAAGTGTCTGATACCGCGCATCGAGCGCGTTGTATTTCGCGAGCTGCAGCACATACAGCGCGAGAAACAGCACCATCAGCGTCGTGATGAGATCCGCGTACGAAATCAGCCAGCGCCCCGACTGCGCGCCTTCGACTTCGTGATCGTCGCGATCGGCGGCGGATGCGCCGTCAGTTCGAGCCGTCATACGATCGGGAATCCGGGTTCGTCAATCACGCCAGCGTTTCCGCCGCCCGCCCGCGCACATCGCCGGTCAACCGCGTCTCGATCGTATGCGGCGACTCCTTGCGCGAGATCGCGAGCAAGCCGTCGAGATACAGCTTGCGAAACCGCATCTCGCTATCGATCTGTGCGCGCAGCTTGCCATACAGCGGCAGGAACACGAGGTTCGCGAACGCGAGCCCGTACAGCGTCGCGACGAACGCCATCGCGATCCCCGGCCCGAGCTGCGCCGGCTCCAGAATATGACTCGTCACCTGCACGAGCCCGAGCACCGAGCCGAGGATGCCGAAGGTCGGCGCATAGCCGCCGGCCTGCTGCCACACGCGCACGGCGGCGAGACGGCTGCGTTCGTACGCATCCAGTTCGCGCTGCAACGCATCTTCGACCACCGCGGTCGACACGCCGTTCGCCAGCAGTTCGAGCCCGCGCCGCGCGAACGGATGAATGCCGCTCACGTCCATCGATTCGAACGCGAGCAGCCCGTCGAGCTTCGCGCGGTCGCCCCATTCGAGCAGGTCGGACAGGTTCTTGCGATCGACTTCGCGCGCCCGCACGAACGCGAGCCGCAACTGCTTCACCGCGTCGAAGAAGCGCGCCCACGTGTTCTGGATCATCACCGCGCCGAGCGTGCCGCCGAGCACGATCACGAGCGCCTCGACTTGAAACAGCATCGAGAAATGCCCGCCTTCCAGCGCGAACCCGAACACGATCGCCGCGCCGCCCAGCAACACACCGACCAGGGTCAACAGATCCATACGCCCCCCGTATCACGCATCCGACGACAGTGTCGCCGCGACGGACATCGCACCCGCCGCAGGCGCCTTCGCCGCGCGCACGGCCTCCAGCACGCGCTGCTCGATGTCCTCGATCTCGATCGGGTCGAGCTTGAGTTCGCGACGCATCACCCACGACACCTCATTGCGCCGCGCTTCGGTCATCACGGAAAACAGCTTGTCGGCCACCGCGCGATCGTCGAGATTCGCGATCAGCTTCGCGAGGTCATAGGTATCGAACGCGCTGATCACGTCGAACAGCGTGCGCTGGTCGATCCACACGAGATCCTCGAGCGCGCGCACGTCGCCGCCGCGGCGGCCGTTGCGGCGCGAGAAGTACGCAACGCCTTTCTGTTCGACGTAGTTGAGCACCTTCGATTTGCGGAACGCGAACACTTCTTCCGCGATCTCGCCGTTAGACAGCTTGTTGAGCAGCAGCGTCTTGTCGACGCCAATCAGCGATGCGAGATCGGCCAGTTCGATGAGTTCGAGTTCGCTGTTGATCGATACGTCGAGATCGTGATCGGCAACCTGCTGCGCGCGATCGATCACACGTGCTGCGTCGAACGTGACGACCTGGCGCGCGTCCGCCGAAGTCGCGTAGTCGGTTGCGCCGCCGGCGCCGTCACCCTGCGCGGCTTCGATCGTGACGAGGTTGAGCTTCTCCATGCGCCGCAGCATCGCGAGCACGTGAGGCCGAGAATGGCCGGCAATCGCGCGGCATTTGCGGATCACTTCGGCGAGCGGCACGGAGGTTTCGGCCGCACGTGCCTGCATCGGCCGGCGCGCCCACGTGTCGCCCGATTCGCGCGCGTCGGCGCCCGCCATCAGCGACAGCACGTGCGCATACGACAGCACGCCCGGCATGAAGTCCGCATGCGTATAGGTCGCCAACTGGTCGTCCTTGCGCTTCACGCGGCGGATCATCGTTCGCACGATATGACGCAGCAGCGCGGACACACGCTCGATTTCTTCATCGAGGATGCCGGCCGGCACGACCGTGAGTTGACAGAACGACAGCGCCTTCGCGGTATGCGCACGCGGTTCGGCGGCGAGCAGCGCCGATTCGCCGAAGAACTCGCCGCGGCCGAGCGTCGCGACGATCACGCGCGTGTCGTCGCAGCGCGTGGACAGCTCGACCTTGCCGTCGGTAATGAGGAAGATGACGGGCTCGCCCGCGAAGCCCTCCGAGTAAATGATTTCGCCGGGCGCGGCGGTACGCGTCCACGATTGCTGACGATTCACAAGTCGATCCCCCTGCTGCGCTGGTTGTTGCGGACTGCGCGTCGCATGTCTGAAGCATGCGATCGCGAGTCATCCCCGTGCCTTGTTTAACGTCAGCGGGCGCAACGCCCTTTAGGGCATTCGTGCTCGTTTTGAACCAAAATCAAGGTGAAACGTTTGCGAGTTGCGCGGGTCCATCGATCGTTCGTTTCGTCGCTTGCACCTGTAGTGAAATTGAAAGCGCGCCGCGATCGCACGCGTCAGAACTCCATGTCGAGTTCGTCGATGTCTTCGTGCTCGGCCTTCGCCTCGTCGATCCACTCGGCGACGAACGGATGCGCGAGCACGCGCATGCAGTACTCGGCGACGTCCGGTTCGAGCTTCACGTCGTAGGTCAGGAAGCGCGTGACGACCGGCGCGTACATCGCGTCGGCGATGCCGATCTCCGCCCCGAACAGCCAGGGGCCGCCATACTCGGCCAGGCACTCGCGCCAGATGGTCACGATCCGCTCGATGTCGTGCTGCGCGCGCGACCAGATCCGGAAGCCGGGGAAATGCCCGCGCAGGTTCATCGGCAGCGCGGATCGCAATGCGCTGAAGCCGGAATGCATCTCGCCGCAGATCGACCGGCAATGCGCGCGTGCGTGGCGCTCGTCGGGCAGCAGCCGCGCCTGCGGGCGGATCTCGTTCAGGTATTCGGCGATCGCGAGCGTGTCCCACACCGCGTTGCCGTCGTGGGTCAGGCATGGCACGAGGATCGACGGCGACAGCAGCAGCAGCTCGGCGCGCGACGTGGCGTCGATCGGCACGCTGATCGTCTCGAACGCGAGGCCGCTCAGCTTCGCGAGCAACCAGCCGCGCATCGACCACGACGAGTAATTACGGCTGCTGATGGTCAGCGTCGTCCGTGCATTGGATTCCATGTCGCTCCCCTGCTGAATGTCGTTCGTGCCCCTGCACCGTAAACGGACGCGCCGTCGGACCGCGCACCACGCCTGTGCGGTCCGTTCGCCGAACTGGCGCAACGTCGCACGGCATCGCGGCACGTGTCGCGCGCCCGGCCAGCAAGGCGACGCATTGCCTTCGCCCTGGTCATCACGTACCGCGCGCGCCACCGCGCCCTCGAACCGCTGCAACGCGCGTGCCAGCCGCATGCTGGCATACGGCTTGCCTCGTTCCTTGCAATGCGGCGTCACGAGCGACGGTCATGAATCTGCTTGCCTATCCGTTTTATCAATGGTCTGCGGAATGCCTGCGCCCGGCGCGTGCATGGGCGGCCGCGACGCGCGCGACGATGTCGCTGTGGCCGCCGGCGACGTCGACACCGACGGGCCGCATGGTCGACGCGCTGTGCGAGCTGCTCGAATGCTGCGCGTTCTCGCACCGACGGCCGCCGTTCGGAATCGCGTCGGTCGTCGTCGACGGCGAAACGGTGCCGATCGTCGAGGAAGCGGCCGCGGCCACGCCGTTCGCGACGCTGCTGCATTTCCGCAAGGCGCGGCCGGTCGCACGCCAGCCGCGCGTGCTGATCGTCGCGCCGATGTCCGGGCATTTCGCGACACTGCTGCGCGGCACGGTGCGCACGATGCTGGCCGATCACGACGTGTACATCACCGACTGGCACAACCCGCGCGACATCCCGCTGACGGCCGGACGTTTCGGTTTCGACGAATACGTCACGCACGTGATCGACTTCATTCGCCACATCGGCCCGGACGCGCACGTGCTCGCGATCTGCCAGCCGACCGTCGCGTCGCTCGCGGCAGTCTCGCTGATGGCGGCCGGCGGCGATCCGGCACAACCCGCGAGCCTGACGCTGATGGCCGGCCCGATCGACTGCCGCGTGAATCCGACGAAGGTCAACGAACTCGCGACGAGCCAGCCGATCGAGTGGTTCGCGCACAACCTGATCAGCGTGGTGCCGACGGGCTTCGTCGGCGCGCAACGGTGCGTGTATCCGGGCTTCGTGCAGGTAGGCGCGTTCATGTCGATGAACCCGGACCGGCATGCGGCGTCGTTCGCCGATCTGTACTACGAGCGCGCGAAAGGCGATCCCGCGAAAGCCGATACGTTGCGGCATTTCTACGACGAATATTTCGCGACGGCTGACCTCACCGCGGAGTTCTATCTGGAAACGGTCGAGAAAGTGTTTCAGCAGTACGCGCTCGCACGCGGCGAGCTGACGGTCGGCGACAGGCTCGTCGAACCGGCGGCGATTCATCGCACCGCGCTGTTGACGGTCGAAGGCGAGAAGGACGATATCTGCGCAGTGGGCCAGACGGTGGCTGCGCAGGAACTGTGTTCGGGGTTACCGTCGTACCTGAAGACGCATCACGTACAAACGGGCGTGGGGCACTACGGCGTGTTCAACGGCAGCCGATGGGAGGCGCAGATTTATCCGATCGTACGCGCGACGATTCACGACAACGAGCCGTACGATCGCACCGCGGATGCGGAAGGCGACACAAGCGGCACCCATTACGTCACACTGCGCGCGCTGCTCGATGCGCGCACGGCCGGAATCGATGCGGCGACCGAAGCGCAATCGGATCACGCGCACTGAACGCGGGTAGCGACACAGTGAATCGCCCCGCCGGAGAGGCGGGGCGACGTGTGCTGCTGCATCCGAATGGCGCGCGAGCGAACCGCTCGCGCGCCGGGCCGGCTCGTTACGAGCAAGCCTTGCCGTGCGACGCGTGGTAGCCCTTCGCCTTCGCGTCGGCTTCCGACATGTAGCTGCCATGCTTCGTCTTGCCGTAGTACTTGTCGGTCGAGCAGTGATAGACCTTCGTGGTGTCGTTCGCCCACACCTTGCCCGCGCCGCCGCCCGGCGCGGCGGCGGTCGTCGCGGCGGCGCCCTTCGCGGCGGCCGCGCTCGATGCCGGCGCGGCGGAAGCCGCCGTGGCCGGCGTTGCGGCCGGTGCGCTCGCCGCGGCAGCGGCCGATGCGCCGTACCACGTCTTCACGCCCTTGTGGCCTGCACACGCGCCCTTCTTCGAAGCGCCGGAGTAGAACGAGCCGTCCTTGCACAGCCCGGTCGTGCCGGCCGGCGCGCTGGCCGGAACCTGCGCGAACGCACCGACCGACATACCCATGCCGGCGACCAGCGCGGCGATCAACATTGTTTTTTTCATGGTCCTCTCCTGATTTGCCTGAATGACGAAAGCGTCCGGGGCATTCCCCGGGAACCGCGACGGTTACCGCACCCAGCGGCACACGCGGTGGTGGTGATGGTGATCGAAGTGGCACACGCGGTGCGGATGCGCTTCGGCCAGTGCCGGCACGAGCACGGCGCAAGCCAGTGCGGTTGCCGTCAGGATCTTCGCGATGCGGCTCATGGTGAAACTCTCCCGGATAGTCAGCCGGTGATCCGGCTGGTACCTCCTTAACGCCGGTCGTCGGCAGGCCGTGCACCGCGCCGACGTGCAATTGACGATCTTTGACATCGCATCGTCGATCGACGGTCGAAGCTGACGAACCTCTTTCTTTTCTTTCGGGTTCTTCAGCTTCGGGACCGTTTGGAATTCGAATCAATAGACGCAAGCGGAAGGTCGGTCGCGGATCTCGGCGGACCATAAAAAACCGCCCGAAGGCGGTTCGTCGAAAAGGCACACCCGACCGGCACGCTACGCCCCGGCCTCGCCCCACGGCGTCGGCTCCGGCACCGCGCACGGCCCGTCGACGTCGATCGATTTGAAGTCGGCAGGCCCGACGATCTCCAGATACTCCATGTCCGGCGAGTAGTCGAACAGGTAGTGGACGATCCCCGGCGCCTGGTGCACGCAGTCTCCGGTCGCCACCAGCGTTTCCTGGTCGCCGTACATGAAGCGCGCCCAGCCCTTCAGCATGATCACGATATGGAACTCGGCCTCGTGACGGTGCCAGCCGGTGCCCGTCACCGGTGCATGATTGGCCCTGACGAGTTGCGCGACGACCTTGCCGTTCGTCGCGGCGGCGATGCCGAGATCGCGGTACAGGAAGAAGTCGCGCAGGCCCTCGCCTTGATAGGCGGTGTCCTGCGGCTTCACATGGGAAAAAGCGGTGGTGGCCGGCGTGCTCATCGCGGTGCTCCTTCATCGAAAGGATCACCCGAGACAAGCATTAAGCGTTCCAGTTTGCGGCGGCACGACACCGTGCGCTCACCGCTTGCGCCGCTCGCCAGTCAGCAACGTCTTCCGGGGTACGCTCTATCGCGGCGACCCATCGTGGAGCACGGCCGCCGTCCAGGACGAAATCTCCGCAGTGCGAAGCACGACGCGGCCGGGGATGAGCACATGACACCGACCAGAACCGAACTTGCCGCTGCATGCGATCTGCTGCCCGATCGCGCGCGACGCCGCTCCTTCGCGGACACGCTCGTGCTGCTGTCGATCCACGTCGAATCGGACAACCTCGCGATCGTGCGGCACCAGTTGCATCAGGCCGTCGGCGCCGCGCTCAACGGCTACACGGCCACGATCGACAGCCGTACCGGATGCGCGTGCATCGAATTCGAAGTCGCGCGGTCGCAGGCGTCACTCGCGATTCAACCTGAACAACGGAACGCAGTCCTATCGAAAAACGATGTTCGGCCGCCGTGCTTACGTCGGCCTGCAGAGCGACCGGTACGGCGCGCTGGCGCTCGGCCGCCAGTACGACGTATACGTTCACCGACGGCCGCTACGACGACGCCACCGGCAGCCACCGGCCGAAGTGGCACCAGGTGACGCTGATGATCGACTACGCGCTGAGCAAGTGCACCGACGTGTATGCGGAAACCGTGTACCAGCACGCGTTCGGCGTGCCGTCGGGCGCGACGCTCGGGTTCGCGAACGTCACGGGGCTCGCGGCTTCGTCGACGCGCACGCAGGTGGTCGCGACAGTCGGCATCCGCCATCGGTTCTGACCGCGCGCGGGCCGGCGAAAGCCGGCCGCTCTGTGCAATCCCGCATGGACGCGCACCGGCCGAACAGGGATCATTCGGGGAATCCGGGCCGGCGCGCCCGCGAAACCGGTACACTCGGCGCCGGGCGCGCGCCGGATCGGCATTCGGCGGCGGCCCGCTGCCGACTCTGAATCGTGATCCCATGACCACACCGATCTATCAGGAAATCAAGGACTTCATCCTCGCACGCATTCATGCCGGCGAATGGGCGGAAGGCGACCAGGTGCCGTCGGAGAACGAGCTCGCGCGCGAATTCAACGTCGCACGGATGACCGTGAACCGCGCACTGCGCGAGCTGACGGCCGAACAGGTGCTCACGCGCACGCGCGGCTCCGGCACGTACGTCGCGTCGCCGAAATACGAATCGACGCTCGTCGCGATCCGCAGCATCTCCGACGAAGTCGCCGCGCGCGGCCACGGCTATCGCGCGCAGGTGCTGCTGGTCGGCGCGGCCGTCGCCGACGCGAAGCTCGCCGACGAACTGCAGCTCGACACCGGCAGCCCGATCTTTCATTCGCGCGTGCTGCACTTCGAGAACGACACGCCCGTGCAACTCGAGGAGCGCTGGGTCAATCCGGCCTGCGCGCCCGAATACGCATTGCAGGACTTCACGACGACGACGCCGAACCAGTACCTGACGCGCGTCGCGCCGCTGCAGCGCGTCGAATACCGGATCGAGGCCGCGATGCCCGATGCCGACACGCGCCGCCACCTGACGATGGACGACCGCGAGCCGTGCCTGCTGCTGCATCGGCGTACGTGGTCGCAGGGGCTGGTCGCGTCGGTCGCCAACCTGTGGCACCCAGGCAGCCGCTACCGGTTCACCGGGCATTTCTGATCCCCGCGGGCCGGCTCGCGTCGCGCGCGATCGTCCCCAGCGTTCGATCGCACTGACGGCCCGCGTCAACCCTTCCTCCTGCGCGAGGCGCGCACCGAGCGCCGTCGCGCTCGCCTTAGTCTCGCGCCGTTCGAAACGGGAGTTTCAGTCGCTCGCGAAGCTGTTTATCGAAGGCGCACAAGCGAAACGGCGATGCACGCACAAGCGCCCGGAAGGGCATCGCGTAAGCCAGCCAATGCAGCGCAACGGGCGCGGGACGTAGCCAGCGCGTCGCACGTCGCACACACATTGTTACAACGAACGCACACTTCGCATGCCAAATTTCCCGCGCAGCAGTATGCTGATGCGGTACGGTTGCGCATTGTGCATCGGGCAATCCCGTAGTTTGCACGCGACACGCGCCCCCGTCTCGACCGCAATCATGCATTGCAAGGAGGGTTGTGATGGCTACCACGCATCAGCACTTCCACCTCGAACTCCGGCACGCCACCGCGCCGACCTACTTCATCAGTTATCTGTTCCCTGCGTTGCTGTTCGTCTACGAACTGCTGCGCGTCGGCCAGTGGATCCGCGATCACGGGATGCAATTCGTCGCGTTCAAGCAGATGGGCTACGAGTATCTGCTGATGCTGCTGTTCGTCGGCCTGCAAATCGTCGTCGAGGCGATCTTCCTGCTCGGCGCGGCGATGCGCAAGGATCATCGCGATTTCGAGCACCGGCTGCCGAACGTGATTCTCGGCATCGGTCTGTCGATCGTGCTGCTGGCGATCGATCTCGCGATCCAGCTTTCGTTCTGACGGCCGGCGGGCATACGCCCGCTGGCGACGTCGAGCGCGCTCAGGCGCCCGCGTCGCGCAGGAACGTCGCGACGGCGGCCAACACGTCATCGGTCCGCTCGCGATGCGGCATGTGTCCGCAACGCGCGAGCAACAGGAACGACGACGGCCCCGCGACGCGCGCGGCGATCCGCTTCGGATGCACGTCGGACCCGTATTCGTCGTCCTCGCCGTGAATCGCGAGCGTCGCGCACTGCACGTGCGGCAGATCGTCGTCGAGATTCCAGTCGCGGAACGCCGGTGACAGCCACGTGTCGACCCACGCGCCCAGCACCCATTCGGCCTTGTCGCCGTGATAGCGCGCGAGCCGGTCGAGCTGCCCAGGCTCGTCGAACTGCCGCCCGGCGTCGCGAATGCCGGCCAGCGTGCGATCCTCGACGAACGCCTGCGCGGCGACCGTGACGAGCGCGCGGCAACGCGCCGGATGCGCGGCCGCACAGCCGACCGCCATCCCGCCGCCGACGCTGTGCCCGAACGCGATGAACGCATCGATGCCGAGCCGTTCCAGTACCGCGGCGAACGCGTGGCCGGCCTCGTCGCGCACGAACGTCGTGCCGAGCTTGCCCGGATGACGGTCCGAACGGCCGAAACCGAGGCGGTCGTATGCGATCACGTCGCGTTGCGTCGCGCTCGCGAGTTGCGCGGGGAAGTCGCGCCACAAGTCGACGCAGCCGAGCGAATCGTGCAGCAACAGGATCGGCGTGGCCGCATGCCGCGCCGGCCCCGCACGCCAGCGTTTCGCAAAGAGACGTCCTTGCGGCGTCTCGACGGTTATCTCCTCGGTCACGATATCGGCCATGTGTCGATCGTCTGCATGAAAGCGGCCGCGCGGCGGCGGCCGCATCGAATCCGGGCATGGCGGCCTGCCGGCGCGCGCGGCGTCAAGCAAGCCTAAGCCCCCTTTTGCCCCCGCGCTCACTCGGGCTGCGGCGGCAGGTACTCCATCTGCGCTTCGTCGTACAGCCGGTAGATCAGCGCCTGCATCGCGCGGATGTCCTCCGATTCGTCGAGCATCCGCATGCTCATGATGATCGGCGACACGAGGTTCGGATCGTCGAGCGGCTTGTAGCTGATGTCGTCGCGCTTGAGCCCGTACACGCTGTGCGGCACGACCGACACGCCCTCGCCCATCGCGACGAGGCCGAGCGCGATCTGCAGTTCACGCGTCTCGTAGATCTTGCGCGGTTGCAATGCCCGATCGTGGAAAGCCGCGAGCACCTGGTCCGCGTAGCTCGGGCGCGGCGCCTTCGGAAAGATGATCAGCGTGTCGTTGACGAGATCGTGCAGCGACAGCACGGGCTTCGCGCTGTCGAGCACGTGGCCGACCGGCAGCGCGACGATCATCCGCTCCTCGCGCAGCACGACGCGCCGCACGCTCGGATCCTCATGGCGGATGCGCCCGAACCCGACGTCGATGCGCCCTTCCTTCAGCGCCTTGATCTGGTCCATCGTCGACATCTCGTGCAGGCTCAGCTCGACGGCCGGATATTCGCTGCGAAAGCGCCGGATGATCTTCGGCAGCATCCCGTACAGCGTCGAGCCGACGAAACCGACCGACATGCTGCGCTCGATCTTGCCGACGCGCTTCGTCATCGATTCGAGTTCGGTCGTCTGCGCGAGCAGCTGCACCGCATGCGAATAGAAGAAGCGCCCGGCATCGGTCAGCTTCAGCGGCCGCGCGGTGCGCTCGAACAGCGGCACGCCGAGCGCCTCCTCGAGCTGCTGGATTTGCCGGCTCAGCGGCGGCTGCGCGATATGCAGCCGTTCCGCCGCCCGCGTGAAATTCCGCTCTTCGGCCACCGCGACGAAGTAGCGGAGGTGTCTCAACTCCATGTTCGAATCCTCCCGGGACAGGCAACGGACGCTCATCCGGCACCGCGCGGACAGCGCCCGCAACGGTCGCCCTCGCCGGCCATCCGTACCGGCCTCCTCGATCGCCTGCTTCCCGATCCCGTCACGATACCTCAGCCGGCGCCGATCCCGGCTCGAGCAGCGTCGTGCTCGCGGCGACGTCCGGGGCCGCGCAAAGCAAAACGGGAAGCCGCGAGGCTTCCCGTTCGTTCACCGACACCGCGCCGCGGCATCGTGCCGACCGCATCACACCTCGGTCGCATACAGCGCGTCGCGCTGCTCGTGGCTCAGCGAGTCGAGCGGTACGTCGGGCAACTGATAGCAGATCATCGTGCCGTACAGCTCGGCCAGGCAGTTGCTGCCGGCGTCGAGCGCGTAGCCGTCCTCGCCGTCCGGCGCCGGCGGATACACTTCGCGCCACGCGTTGATCGCGGCTTCGATTCGCACGATGGAAACGGGTCCGGCCTTCCGCTCGGCGGGTGATGCGCTCATGAATTCCTCTGGGTTGCGCGCTCCGCGGGGCCATGCCGGCCAGGCTGGAGCGATGAAAACGCCGGGCGTCTCGCCGGCCGCCGCGCGCGGCGCGCGCCGGATGCCGATCCGCGCTGCGCCTGTCGCGCCGGCCGGGCCACGGCCCGGTAGGGTCGGGCAATATAACCGGCTTTGACCCCGCGCAGGCAAAAGCCGGGCAAAAAAAACGGGAAGCGCGCGGCTTCCCGTTTCGTCGCCCGTCACGCGGCAACCTGCCGCGCCGGCGTCAGCCCACGGTTTCGCGGTTCGCCACCGGCTGCCGCCGCGCGCCGCGATTCGCGGCGATCCACGGCGCGATCTCCATGTCCTCGTAGCGCACGAACCGGCTCTTCTTCAGGAACCGGAAGCCGAGCCACACGACGACGAACAGCGGAATGCCGACGTAGGTCGCGGTCACGCCGGCCCAGTCGATCCGGTTCGCGAGGAACGCCTGGTAATCCTGGCCGAGCGCGATCACGAGGCACAGCACGAACGCGAACAGCGGGCCGAACGGGAACCACTTCGACTGGTACGGCAACTGGTCGAGCGAATAACCCTGCTTCACGTAGCCCTTGCGGAACCGGTAGTGGCTGACCGCGATGCCGAGCCACGCGATGAAACCCGTCATCCCCGACGTGTTCAGCAGCCACAGGTACACGGTCTTGTCGCCGTACAGCGACGTGAAGAAGCACAGCGCGCCGACGGCGGTGGTCGCATACAGCGCGTTGCGCGGCACGCCGCCCGGCGACAGCTTCGCGAACACCTTCGGCGCGCGGCCTTCGGTGGCGAGGTTGTAGAGCATCCGCGTCGACGCATACATGCCCGAGTTGCCGGCCGACAGCACGGCCGTGAGGATCACCGCGTTCATCACGCCGGCCGCGAACGCGAGCCCCGCGTGGCGGAACACGAGCGTGAATGGGCTCACGCCGATGTCGGTCACGTCCGTCTTCAGCAGGTTCGGGTCGGTATACGGAATCAGCACGCCGATCACGAAGATCGCGAACACGTAGAACAGCAGGATGCGCCAGAACACCTGGCGCACCGCGCGCGGGATCGTCGTACGCGGATGCTCCGATTCGCCGGCCGCGACGCCGATCAGCTCGGTGCCCTGGAACGAGAAGCCCGCGATCATCGCGACGCCCATCAGCGCCGGCAGCCCGCCCGCGAACGGCGCGTCGCCGATCGTCAGGTTGCCCCAGCCGTTCGCCGGCGCACCCTTCAGAATGCCGAAGATCATCAGCAGCCCGACGCCGATGAACGCGACGACCGTGACGACCTTGATCAGCGCGAACCAGTATTCGGCTTCGCCGAAACCGCGCACGGTGAGCGCATTGAGCAGGAACATCACGGCGAGGAACGCCGCGCTCCACCATACGCCCGGCACGTCCGGAAACCAGTAGTGCATCACGAGTTGCGCGGCGACGAGTTCCACCGCGATGGTCACCGCCCAGTTGTACCAGTAGTTCCAGCCGAGCGCGAAGCCGAAGCCTTCGTCCACGTATTTCGCGCCGTAGGTCGCGAACGAGCCCGACACCGGCATGAACGCGGCCATCTCGCCGAGGCTCGTCATCAGGAAGTAGACCATCAGGCCGATCAGCATGTACGCGACCATCGCGCCGCCGGGGCCGGCCTGCGAGATCGATGCGCCGGACGCGACGAACAGGCCCGTGCCGATCGAGCCGCCGATGGCGATCATCGTCAGGTGGCGCGCCTTCAGCGCGCGATGAAGCTTGGGTGGGTTCGCGGGCGAACCGGGTGGGTCGGAATTCGGAATGGCGGACATAAACGAGACGAACGTTGAGCGGGCCGGCATCCGTAGCCGGCGCATGCGGAATCGGAGCGCGGTGCGCGTCCTGCGATGCATTCGATGCGGCCCCGATACGCGTTGCGCGGCGGGCGCCTGCGGCGAAGCGCGGATTCTACCTGATTCGATAGGGGGCAGCCGAGGTTGCGCCGGCCGCCGCCACGCCGGAGATTTCGCGGAATCAACGGGTTGCCGCACCGGCCGGCGTCGTTTTGCTTACCGTCGCAAAAACCACGATTGCCGTCGGGTCATTCGGTTTTCATTTCTCGCGAGCCGGCGCTTCATACTGTCCTGATCCACCGAATATCGCGGCAATAGGCCAATTCGACTGATGATTATGCGATTAATCAGACAAAAGACCGACACTGTTAACTGATTCAAATCAAGCCGCCGGCGCACCATGCGGTAACGATGCGTAATCGCTGCCGAATCGCGCTCTCCACATGCATCTTTTGCATGTGCACACGAAATGCCCGAATTCGCGGGATAATGACGCCTAATTCGAAATAATCCGCGCGCGGAACCGCCAACGATGCGAGTAGCCGCCGCCCGCTCCCCCGAGGATGAAGTCATTCCCGCTGCCCGCCACGCTGCGCCGCCATACCGCGTCGCTCGTGGCACGCATTCTGTCGCCCCGCGGCGTACTCGTGGCGGGCATCGTCCTGCTGATGTTCAGTTGGGGACTTTCCACGTCGCTATTAATCGAGGCGCGACGCGACGCGTATGACCATGCGGTCGAAAATGCGCGCAACCTGATGCTGCTGATCGAACGCGATATCGCGCGCAATATCGAACTCTACGATTTGTCGCTGCAAAACGTCGTCGACGGCATGGCCGATCCCGAACTGACGACATTGCCGCCGCGTCAGCGCCATCGGCTGCTGTTCGACCGCGCGGCGACCGGCGCCTATCTCGGCTCGATTTTCGTGATGGATGCGCACGGCAATATCACGATCGATTCGACCGATTCGCCCGCGCGGCAAGGCAATTTCGCCGACCGCGACTATTTCGCCGTGCATCGCGACCGGCTCGCCCCCGGCCTCTACATCAGCCGGCCGTACGCGTCGCGGCTGCGCGGCGGCGCGCTGACCATCGCGCTGAGCCGCCGGATCAACCGGCCCGACGGCACGTTCGGCGGAATCGTCGTCGGCACGCTCAGCATCGACTATTTCCGCGCGCTGCTCGACGGCATCGCGGTCGGCCGGCACGGCAGCGCGGCGATCGTCGAGGACAACGGCACGCTCGTGTCGCGCCTGCCTTACGACACGCGGGTGGTCGGCCTCGACCTGCACGATTCGCCGCTGTTCATCGACGCGCAGCGCAGCCGCCATGGCGAGCTGACCGGGGTCGGCGCCGTCGATGGCGTGCGGCGCATCTATGTTTACAAGCATCTCGCCGGCCTGCCGCTGATCGTCGACGTCGCGCCGGCCGAGATCGACGTCTACGCGTCGTGGCACCACCGCGCGATCTGGACCGTCGTGCTGATGGGCCTGTTCACGGCGTTCATCGCGTGGGGCTCGCTCGCGCTGTCGCGCGAGCTGAAGCGCCGGCAGGACGCCGAATCGAAGCTGTACCGGCTCGCGCACACCGATTCGCTGACGGGCCTCGACAATCGCGGCACGTTCGACACGGTGCTCGCGAAGGAGACGCAGCGCGCGTCGCGCAGCGGCCGCCCGTTGTCCGTGCTGTTCGTCGACGTCGACCACTTCAAGGCGTTCAACGACTACTACGGCCATCCGGCCGGCGACGACGTGCTGCGCCAGGTCGCGCAATCGCTCACGCGCAACCTGCGCCGCGACAGCGACCACGTCGCGCGCTACGGCGGCGAGGAATTCGTCGTCACACTGCCCGACACCGACGCGCCGGGCGCGGCAACCGTCGCCGAAGGCGTCCGGCGCGCGATCGCGGGGCTCGACATCGAACACGTGAAGAGCCCGTACGGGCGCGTCACGGCCAGCATCGGCACGGCCACCGCCGCCGATGGCCGGATGAACGCGGCCGCGCTGCTGCGGCGCGCCGACGAAGCGCTGTACCGCGCGAAATCCAGCGGCCGCAACCGCGTGCTGGACGCGCAATCGAGCGCGGCAGACGCTTGACGCGATCCGCTCCGACCTGCCGCGTGACCTGATGCGGCCGCCCGCCGCCCGGCCCGGCGGCCCGGCGTGGACAGCCCGCGCGCGTTCGGCTAGCGTTACGTCTGCTGCGCATGCGGCGCGGCGCCGGCCCGCGCACGCCGCCGTGCGCGTTCCCGCCACTCCCGCTCCGTCATGACCGCCCCGCTCCCGACCCGCCTGCCGCCGCTCGTACGCCACGCGCTCCGCCCGCTGCTCGACCCGTATCGCCGCTACCGGCACGCGAAGCTGATCCACGCGGCGCGCGTCGCGCTCGCGATTCTCGTGTCGATCGCGCTGTCCACCGGGCTGAACGTGCCGCATGGCGAATGGTCGACGATCACCGTGCTGATCGTCGTCGGCGGGCTGCAGCACCACGGCAACATCCGCAAGAAGGCGGCCGAGCGCGCGCTCGGCACGTCGATCGGCGCGCTCGCGGGGCTCGGGTTGATCCTCCTCTACTCGTTCCTGCACGCGCCGTTCGCGATCTACCTGCTGATGGCCGTCGGCTGCGGTATCTGCGCGTATCACGCGATCGGCAAGGCCGGCTACATCGCGCTGCTGTCGGCGATCACGATGGTGATCGTCGCCGGCCACGGCGACAACGAGATCGTCGACGGCCTGTGGCGCGCGGTGAACGTGCTGGTCGGCATCGCGATCGCGCTGGCGTTCTCGTTCGCGCTGCCGCTCTACGCAACCTACTCGTGGCGCTACAAGCTCGCCGACGCGCTGCGCGCGTGCGCGGCCGTGCATGCACGGCTCGCGGGCGACCGCCACGTGAGCGACGACGCGCACCTGAAGGAAATGGCCGCGCTGAGCGCGCTGCTCGTGCAGTTGCGCTCGCTGATGCCGTCGGTGTCGAAGGAATGCGAGACGTCGATGACGCAGCTCGAGGCGATCCAGCGCAGCCTGCGCCTGTGCATCGGTTATCTGGAGATCCTGTCGAGCGCGCTGCCGGCCGCCGACGACGCGGCGGCCCGCGAATACATGCGCGTCGAGATGAAGGGCGTGCACCGGCGCATCCGCGACACGCTGGTCGGCGCAAGCCGCGCGCTCAAGTTCGGCACGCCGAGCCGGCTTGCGCCCCGCCGCAGGCCGGCCGAGCCGCCGCACGACGCGCGGCCGCCGCAGTTGTCCGGCTACGTGTCGATCACGGCCAAGCTGGCCGGCGAAGTCGACCAGTTGCGCGAGCGGCTGCTCGATACCGCGCGGTCATGGAATATCTGAAATTCCGACTTCGCGCGTCTTTCTTTCAAACTGCTTTCTGCGCAACGAGGCGACGCGCTTGCGACGGCGACCCGGGTTGACCGTCGATCCGGCCCCGGAAATCCCGTCGCCGCCCGGCTCGCCGGCGCGTGTTTCGGCGGCGATGCAACGCCGTCCGGCACGGCGTTCTCCAGCCGGTTAACCGCCCGTCAGGCCCGCCGCGACAGGCGCGACGACGGTTCCGCACCAAAATCAGCCCTTGCCCCAACTTCCCGGACAGCCGATACTCGCATATTCCGCGAAATACGATCCCACCGGCTTCAATCCACGGTAATTCCTATGAGCACGATTCTCGAAAGCCTCCCGACCGGCCAGAAGGTCGGTATCGCCTTCTCCGGCGGCCTGGACACCAGCGCCGCGCTGCACTGGATGAAACTGAAGGGCGCCGTCCCGTACGCATACACGGCGAACCTCGGCCAGCCCGACGAAGACGATTACGACGCGATCCCGAAACGCGCGATCGAATACGGCGCAGCCGGCGCCCGCCTGATCGACTGCCGCGCGCAGCTCGTCGCCGAAGGCATCGCGGCGCTGCAAAGCGGCGCGTTCCACATCACGACCGCCGGCGTCACGTACTTCAACACGACGCCGATCGGCCGCGCCGTGACGGGCACGATGCTCGTCGCCGCGATGAAGGAAGACGGCGTCAACATCTGGGGCGACGGCAGCACGTACAAGGGCAACGACATCGAGCGCTTCTACCGCTACGGCCTGCTCGTGAACCCGGATCTGAAGATCTACAAGCCGTGGCTCGACCAGACGTTCATCGACGAACTCGGCGGCCGCGCCGAAATGTCCGAATTCATGAACCAGGCCGGCTTCGCGTACAAGATGTCGGCCGAGAAGGCGTATTCGACCGATTCGAACCTGCTCGGCGCGACGCACGAAGCGAAAGATCTCGAAAGCCTCGAAAGCGGCATCAAGATCGTGAACCCGATCATGGGCGTCGCGTTCTGGCGCGACGACGTGAAGATCGCCGCCGAGGAAGTGACGGTGCGCTTCGAAGCCGGCCAGCCGGTCGCGCTGAACGGCGTCGAGTTCACGGATCAGGTCGAGCTGCTGCTGGAAGCGAACCGGATCGGCGGCCGCCACGGCCTCGGCATGAGCGACCAGATCGAGAACCGCATCATCGAGGCGAAGAGCCGCGGCATCTACGAAGCCCCGGGCCTCGCGCTGCTGTACATCGCGTACGAGCGTCTCGTCACCGGCATCCACAACGAAGACACGATCGAGCAGTACCGCGAGAACGGTCGCCGCCTCGGCCGCCTGCTGTATCAAGGCCGCTGGTTCGACCCGCAGGCGATCATGCTGCGCGAAACCGCGCAACGCTGGGTCGCCCGCGCGATCACCGGCGAAGTGAAGATCGAACTGCGCCGCGGCAACGACTACTCGATCCTGAGCACGAAGTCGCCGAACCTCACGTATCAGCCGGAACGCCTGTCGATGGAGAAGGTGGCGTCGACGTTCTCGCCGCGCGACCGGATCGGCCAGCTGACAATGCGCAACCTCGACATCACCGATACGCGCGACAAGCTGCGCGTGTATTCGCAAGTCGGGCTGCTGACGCCGGGTGAGACGTCGGCACTGCCGCAGATCAAGGGCGACGGCGACAAGTAAGCCAGTCGCTTTCGCGAGCAGCCGGGCGGCGTGACGACCGCCCGGCTGCATGCAGTCCTTCCCTTCCCGCTTTTTCTTCAAGCACTGCCGGATTCGCCACGCGTATCGCGACGATCCTGCAGGCGCGTCAAAGTTATTTCGATGCCGCGGCGGTCGCGGTGGCCGCAGTCGTCGTCAATACCGTCGAAGCAGTGGAAGCAGCGGCAGCGGCCGGCGCCGGCGTACGCGCCAGATCCTGGCCGATCATGTCCGCGACCGACTTCTCGCACGACTTGATGCCTTCCACCGACTTGTCGAAATTCTTCTCGAGATCGCTGAAGCTGCCGTACGTGTAAGCGAAATCGCTGTCGATGTGGACGCTGTTCGCCTTGACGTCGTAGCCGCACGCGAACGTCTTGTAATAGAGGTCCTGCTTCGTCTTCGCGTCGAGAATGCGCGCGCGGATGACCACCCACGGGATGTAGTCGGGCTGGCTTGGCGGTGAGATATAGCCGAACGACGTGAACCACACGTTCATGATCGCGTCCGCGTCGGTCTGGATCGCGGAGTAGTCGTCCGACTTGCCGTCATCGGCGAGCTTCACCTTCTGGCCGTCCAGCTTCACGACCTGATAGCCGTTGCCGGTGAGGCGGCCCGCCACGCCTTCCGCGATGTCCGGGGCGAACACGATCTTGCTGGCCGCCACGTGATCCGTGTACGTGCTCGTATGGCTCGCGTTGACGGCCACTTGCGCGAGCGCGCCGATCAGGCCGAACCCGCCCGCCGCGCCGCCGAGATTGAGGACCGAGACACGCTTCGGCTCGGTGACGTCGAGCATCGCGATCGAATGCAGCTTCTGACGCGCCTCGGGTTTCATGTCGGTATTCGGCAACGTGGCGCAGCCGGACAGCAGCGTCACGAGCAGGCCGCAACCGACCAGGGTGGCTTTGGAGGAGTTCTTCATTGGATCAGTGGCTTTCGTTGTTGACGGAACGTGTTCATCGGGCCGCCGCACGCGGCGCGTCGACGCGCCGTGGGCGGTGCGACCGTGCGTTTATTGTTTGATCACCTGACCGTACGCGATGAAGCTGTAATCAGCCGCGCGCAGCACGTAGAGGATCGAGCGCTTGAAGCCGTTGGTTCCCGTGATCGGCACGAACATGATCGCGGCGCTGCCCGCCAGCGGAACGCCGGCCGGCAGCTTGCAGCCCGTCGACGCGGAGGCCGTCACCGTCATGTCGTACATGTTCTGGTTCGAGCCGGGCGTGGAAAGCTGCAGCGTGCCGCTCAAATTGCAACCGCTCAGCGTGCCGGTCAGCGTACCGCCCGATGCGATCGCGAACGATGCGTTGATCGTCGCCCACGTGCCCACCACGCTGTCCTGCGTGACGGCAAGCGCGTTCGCGGCGTTGTAGGTCCACGTGAAATTCGACGCCGTACCGTTGCGGCTGATCGTGCCGGACAACGTCTGCTGCGGGCTGTATGCGCCGGAGCCCGAATCGATCTTCGTGACGGTGCCGCTCGTTCCTGCAAAGTTGATACCCGGCGCGATCGACCACGTCGAACCGTTGACGGTCAGGGTCGAGAAATCGTCGGACATCACGAACGATCCGAGCAGATTGAGCGTGCTCAGGTTGTTGTGCGGGTCGATCAACGCGATCGTCGAATAGCCGAGGTTGCCGGATGCCGACCAGATCCCGATCGGGCCGGTCGCCGTTGCGGCCGTCGAACCGGGTTGCGGGTTCGTCAGGCTGGGCAGTGCCTCGCCGACCGTCACCGGCTGCGACGATGCGACGGGGGCGCTTGCGGGGGCTGCTGCGAGCGGTGTGGACGCGACGGCCGGTGCGCTGGCTGCGTTATTGGCGCCGCCGGTATTGGAAGGCGTGCCGCTGCTTGCGTTCGACGAGCCGTCGCCGCCGCCGCAACCGGCGACGACGAATACCGAAATTGCAGCTGCGGTCAGCAGACAAAGGGAATGCTTGTTCAATTCAATCCTCGATTTTTTTGATGCTTTTTTAGTGGTCTAGATTCGAATCGCGTTACTTTTCAGGTGGGTTGTGTGGGCCTCCTCGAGCGACGGTGAATGCTTGGGTGATGTGTTGGGGAAGCGCGATGAGAGACGCGTCGGTTGCCGGATATTCGGCGCGACGGGTACGAGCGTGGAGATGTGGTCGTGCGGGAACGCGCACGCAGCGGTGAGAACCGCGTGCAGCAGCAGGCATGCCGCGGCAAGGCAAAGACACAGCGCGCGCCAGCCCCGGTGCCTGCGCGCACCAATCGAATCGGTGCATCCCATCTTCTGATACTGCGCACGGCTTCGCCGGCCGGCGCCCCCTCGGTTATCTGGTCGTGTGGTTGGGTTGTATGGCTTTGGTAATACTTTTTTTGAGCTACCGAGGAAGGTAACGGCAGTGGGGGGGATTTCTTTAGGGTGGTTTATCGAGGGAGTTTTCTAGGGGCTTTGTCGCTCGAAGCATTCCCGTTCTCGCCCGGACGCGGGGTCAGGCGATGTGGTTAATCCGCGTGATCCCGGACGAGCCGAGCATCCTCACGGATGCGTCGTGAAGGTGGTCGCTCACAGCGGTCGGTGCTTGGCACCGCGGGCCAACGCCGTCGAACCTCGCTATCACGAGTTCACTGAATCTCGGGAGAGTCTATCAGTGGCTTTGATCAGATCCGGGATTCTAAATTTCCCGACCATTTTCATAATATTGCTCTTCGCCGACTCCAAATCGATTCCGACAGCAGTAACAAACAGTGGCTTCGAACTTCCACCACGCAAAATTTCTGCGTTTTTGGGGTTCCCACGAATTTCGTCTTTGCAACGCCAATCACCGGAACCTTGCCACGAAGGTGTTGCCACAACCGCATACCGACGCCTGGATACTCGTCGGCGCCAAGCGTCACATAGCCATCGACGACGATACATTCGAGCGGATGCTCAATATACCTCAGCAACTCGATGATAAACGGCAATTCACGCAAATAGAATTTTCCGGGGATGTAGCTCGAGAGTCCGTCAACTGCAGCCGTCAGCCTTTCTGCCACCACGCTACTTTCCCATGATTTAATCATTATTCCTGCGGCATGCGCACTGCCCCCTGTAGGAAACGTCGATAATTAAAATCACATTACCTCGCGCCCATCCACAAAAACCTTAATGGATAACCCGTGCTGTTTCACAAATGACCCAACATCAAGGCACTCGCCATTTCCGTGCTTGATTCCTCTTAACTCAACCCCATCCACATGCAACTCCTGCAAATGCAGAAGATCAATCAAACTCAAAAAATTCACTCCTACATTTATCAACCTCAGCACAGAAACTTTTTTCAAAACACCACCATCCATCAAATAGCAAAAGAATTCACCTTCAATATCCCCTCCGAATAAAGTTAGATCACTCGAGATCTTCAGTCTCTCGATATCATGAATATTAGAAATAGGAAAAAATCGAGCCTTTCCTGCTATCCGCGGAACGGCTTCCAGAAAGCCATTACAAGCACTCAAAATTACGAGCTCCCCATCCTCGGAAAAGCGCATCCCGCCATAAAACTCGGAATTGGTCGTTACATCTACACTCTTCAATTCACCGGACGAGTACCACTCATAAACCTCGCCAAACTCCTCATTAGGAATATCAAAATAAACCATCTGACCGGCCTCGGTCCACCTGGCCTCTGAATACACGATGCCATTCCGCAGAAAGACTTCCCGCGTACACGCCCCATCATCAAATTCGTATCCGATTCCACTGAATGGATGCCCCTGATACAACGGCACCTCGTAATCAGACAGCATTCCGGTGAGATCAACCTGGTCAAGTTGATCACCAGGGCTAGCGCAAAGTGGATGATACCCCCCCGCCTCGATACCATTCGCCAACTCTATCGCACGCACCTTCTTATCCTGCGCAATTTCGAAGCCAACTCCGGAAAATTCCCTTCCCAGGAGGAAATACCGTCCACCCTTCAGTTCCATCAACTCAATCTTTACCCGATTCAATTTTATTTCCTCCCGGTGATGACATTAACCTGAGGCGGAATGATCCCACTGCAATTCTTACATGCCATGAATGCGCCCCCTTGGTTTCCGGCCGCACTGCTCGGTCCCAGCTTAATGGTTGCAATACTGACATCGGCTAGGTTCAGCGTGGCCGGATTCGGCGAGTTCAAGCAGCGGCATTGTTCAACTAAAGCAACCGGGGCCGTTCTCCGAGATTGCAATAGCACGAAGAAATCAGGCAGGTCACTTCGACCAATTGAAGAAGGTCTATTCGGACGGCAGGCGGGAATTCACCCTCTGTCGTCATCAATGTCGCAGCTGTCGATAATGCGTTGGACAAATGTTGTGGAATGCGCATCGCTTGCTTTGACTCTCCGCGGCCAACGGCATCAACAATACTGAAAGACCAACTGGGTTTCAAATTCATCTTGAAAATCAGACGATCCATCAACGAAAACAAAACCCGCTCAAATCATATATTTCGACATAAACTCGAATTCATCGACATATGCCTTCGGCCCAATTTCCGACATCCACTCCTTTGGTACGTATGCACTATCAACATCCACCTTATAACCATTCCGCCAAGCAAGCTTGCTATAAATAACCGCTGAAGCACAAATTAAGTCGGCAAAAAATCCTCCATCCAGAGATGCACGCTTGCAAATTGATTTCGGCGAAACCAATTCACCAAGCGCGACCTCCATCCCATTAACGTCCCCCTCCGCAAGTGCCAAATAAAATCTATGATCGACCAGAAATTTTCTCCCCCTACCACCCCTTGGAGGATTTGAAATCGCTCTCTCGCAGCGCTCCCTCAATACGTCCCAATCCCCACGCAGCGCAACAAAAAACTGCTCCGCCCAAAAATCAAATACATTATGGTTATTTATTCTCTTTACGTCAAATTCAGAATCAATTCCACCATACCAATTAAGCAACCCCTCGTGATCCGAAATCAAATAATAAATACCATTAATCGCCCTGCGTTCGTATGCCAACGCACCAATAGGCTCATTATATTTCGACTTCGAGAGAATATACTCCAGCTTTGCACGGACATAGAACCATTGCTTGAAGGCCGCAATATCGCCGGTCTCGAACCATACCGAAATTGCCGATGCCTCCGCATAACTCATTAACGTGCGCAGACATCCGGATGGATCACCCAAATCACCTTCTATATTGGCAATACAATTATCCACCACACCACTCGAAATATCGAACGCACGCCTCTCCAAGACATGATTCAACCGATTAGCCGCTTCCTCGGTAGTTGGAATTTTTTTCACAAATCTGTCCTTCAGTCTTCTTTCAATAGCACAATCACCAATTTTCCAGTCACCTCATTTACACCAGCAACTGCCATGAAAATTTGCTCATTGCTTCAGGCAACTCTACAGCTCGTTCATTACCGTTCTCCTCAGCAACTGGAGAAGTTACTCCTTCGCCGACTCGCAGACCGAACCAAATGGTGCGACTCGCATCCAAGAAGGATGCTTCATCAATGTAATCGGTTCGCCCAAAGGGCCGTATCCACAGTATCCACACATTGCTTCTTTCAGATAAAGAAAAGCCGAAGTACTCGCGGAGTAGTGAGCCAAACTGAATTTTTTAAAAACCGGTTTTCCAGACAGTCAGATAGAGATCTGCAAAGTCAATTTCCCGCTTGAAATTGCGACCCAACCACTCCTCAGAAAATCACCACTTTCCTGCCGTCTATTTTTGATATCCGAACGTCACAAAAACCTCCCGAATTTCATCATCACACATCACCCGTGCCGGCACCGACACATCACCAAACTCCCTCTGCAATTTCATATTCCAGCCATCGACGATCAATTTTGCGAGCTCGGCAGCCTGGCCGGTATCAAGGTCATCAAACGTCCCGGTTATTTCAAGCAGATTTATTCAGAACTGAATCTCATGAATGGCCCTCCCTTTGCTCAACAAACCCTCGCACTCCTCATCGCTTAACAATTCAGAAACAAATACCCCACCGCCAACAATCCTAAAATTCGGGAGGATTAATTTTTCACAATGAAAGGCGAAGTCGTACACCAGCCCATGAGCCTTATAGACGGCATTCACGTAGTCAAGTCCAGAAACACGACCTGACGGATTGGCAGCAACAAATGAGGCAAAGTCGAATGACTTGTCGTTATGGACGAGCTATTCGTCGCTATCACCTCGTTCCGAGTTCTTCACTAGCCCGAGACAAAATGCGGTCGTTTTACGTTCGGCATGTCATCGTATGCTTTCAGGACGGTTTGCAACGGTGTCAGCGATGGGTCGCGATTCCCGTAGACGATCTTGAGCCACGTCGCACCGCGTATGAACTGCCCCGCACCGAACCATTTCGATTCGAGGTTCGCCTTCAACATACGTCGGCCCGCTTCGAACAAAGCATCGGGCGTGTAAGCGTTGGCGTGAGCGACCTCGGGACGGCAGCCATATAGACACAGGGCATAGGCATACTCGCGTGGCTTGAGCGTCTTCGCAAGACTGGGAGGCTTGTCGTTGACCCAATGTTCGTACATCTAGATACCGTTTTCGAAGCCCTCCATACCGTCCGGCATAGCATCGTCGCCCGTTTGATAGGCGAACGCCATATAGTCATCAAGGCCATCTCGAACGATCTCGTTCATTGGCCACGGGCGGGCTTCATTGCGCCAGGCGGCCTCTTCGAAGATTCTCGCGCTCTCCCACTCGGCACTGTTCCAGCCGGTATCCATCCACTCGGCGATCGCTTTCGCCCAATGCAACGTAACTCGATGAAGATCTCTGTTCACCCCGAAATCCTCATCCAATGCAATTGCCTTTTCAATCCAACTAAGCGAACGAGAGATTACTGGGGTAGCCTCCTCAGCCAAGCCCACCAGCCATGCCCGAACCACATCGGACATGTTGTGCGCAGCAATGTTTCCGATCGGTTGTCCGTCCAGGAAAACGGTGCGCATAACTCGGGGAAGAGTTCCCTCAATCATCACCTCTCTTGTACGAACTGGATCAAAGAACACACGTGCCTCAACAAGGTTTTCCATTTCAGAACCAAGTATGAACGGGAGGTCTTCCGCCCGACCGGCTTCAGCTACATGCCGGAAATCGTGCCGGATCGGTCCGCTGATTCCGTGTGTGCTGCCCGCCTTAGAACGGTACGTTGATCGGTGGCTGATCCGCCAACAGATCAGGTGCACCACACGTCGGCCGGCAACGCTTCGCCTAACTCCTCTCTTTTAATTCCCGTACAATTCTATTCCAATATCGAACCGCCTCGATATGCTGCCGCCTCGTGAGCCACACTTTATTGGAAATATCATTCGGATTTCCACCAACGATAACGGGCTTCACATCGAATAATTCCATTCCCAATGGACGCTCCTCGTATCTTCGCGATTTCATTGTGGCGCCCCCGACAGTAGGGTGGTAAAGCTGTCCGCTATCGGTATAGCATCAGCGAGATCCATGCCGATGAATGGAACCTGGACAATCCGCATCGAACTGTCCCGAGTATCAAACGCATACGCCTCACCACCACCATTGGAACCGAAGAGAAGCAAGCCTGGCGCATAGTCAGCAACCTCATATTCCATATTGAAGGTAGCGATATCTTCCGCTTTCCACAGCATAAGATATTCGCTCTCAATGAATCCCTCTCCTCCGTTGTGACTTCTCAGGAACGCCAAGTAGTCATCGGGAAGAGAAATCGCGACCATAGCCATCAATTCTGAAATAGCTTGATCCGACGCCCCTTCGTTCCAGCTCCAATTTACCATTCGCTTACTATCCATGATCTCTAGGCTATCGTAGCAGCCCCTCAGTTCTTAATATCCTTCATCAGCCGATTCCACCATGGCGTAACCTGTTGACGGTGCAGATCTCGAGGAATTACAACTTTGTTTTCCGGATCAGTGGGGCTGCCGCCAAACTTAACAGGCTGCACCTCATGCACATCGACCGGCTGTCCAACAAGTCCCTGATCTTGACGAATGGAACTGTTCGCAGCGTTCGCTGCCTTGCGTGCAGCCGCATACTCTGCCCCTTCTAGCAACTGAAACGGCCCATCTGGCATTGGAACACCATTGGGATAGCCTTGCCAGTCAATAATCGAGAAGCTGCCAGACGCATTCTTTTTACCCAATGTCCCTGCCAGCCCCAAGCCGGCAGCACCTTCACCCAATCCCTGGAAATTTGACGTGTCAGCGCCGAACTTGGCGATGTACGTCGACATCAACTGGCCAAGGTTGTCCTTCGTGACATCCGCGTAGCCGGGACCATACGAATATGCCGCGTTGTCCACCACGCTTCGCGCAACATCTTCAGCCCCGACAGGAACCTTCCACTGCTCGACGTATTGTCCCTGCGCGTCCTTGTAGAAGGTCGTGCCGCGCGCGGCAGTGTTGGCTTGGGCATCGGCGAGGCTGCCCCATACGCGCATCCCATTCGGCCCACCGTTCGCGCCATAAACGTTCTCAGCGGCTTTCAGCAAATCGTCCGCACTGTACGCGGACGCAAGTGTTTGGTTTTTCGACCTCAGCTTGTCGATAAGCTCGACGACTTTGTCGACGTGCTGCAAATCGTTGTTCAAGGCATTGTTTTGCGCCGCAGCCATGCCCGCCTCGGCATTCTGATCGGCCACACCTGCCGCCAGTCCGCCGATTGCGGTCGCGAACGCGCTTACAAACGCCTGCTGTACCGATCCGTCAACCCCATTCTTCGCCGTCCCATAAACGAGCAGCGGCGAAATTACCGCACTCGCCGCAGCACCTACAGCACCGCCGCCGCATCCTTGCCCCGTCGCCGCACCTGATGCGCATCCGAGCACGGCATGTTCGAGGACGTTCTGAATGGAATAAGGACTGGTGGTGTCACCAATGCCGTACGCGACTGCTGCTGCAGCATCCCGGACGAAGCCATCTCGCAAACTGTCGAGGAAACGTCCCCCGCCAATCAGAGTCTGCACCCCCGCCTGAATCGTCGCATCCGCCGTCATTGCCAACGCGGCGGCAGGCAGGGACACAGATGCGGCGCCCGCTTGCGGCACCAGCGCATTGCCCGTGTTCTGCACACCGGCCAGTGCCGAAAGAGACGGCGCACTTCCCTCGAATGCAGCATTCGCGCTGAACCCGAACGAGCCCGAACCGCTGTCAAACGTGATGCCGTTCGTCAGCCCGGCAGTCACGGCTCCGATCAGGCCATTCTTCAGGCTCGCGCCAAAATCAATCTTGCCGCTAGCGACCACCTGGCCGAGCGCGCTCGATGCAAACGAACTCAACCCGACTGCAATCATGGTGTTGGCCAATCCACCAACGGCCAGAGAACCGCCTGCCGCACTTGCGGCCGCGGTAATGGCAGCACCTGTCAGTCCCTGCTGTGCCGCCATGAATGCCGCGGTGGTTGCCGCTTCGGCAGCGCCCGACATCGACGCGATCGCAGCGGATATTTCCGGCTGCATCATGATTGCCGCGGCAACAGCGACGACCATCGAGAAGATCTGCGTCATCCCGAACGAGCCGCCCTCCTTCACGAAATCCTGATGAAGGTTGTCGCTCAGTGCCGTTTGCGTGAAATTGCCGCCGAGCTGCTGTTGAAGCGCCGCAAGCGCCTGCTGGGTCCCACTCTGATCGATCGTCCCGTCGGCCGCCAGCTTCTGCAGTGCCCCACCGATCTGGTTCAGCACCTGCACGTTCAGGTCCATGTTCGCCGCGCTCATGAACCCGCCGGGCTGCACCACCGTCCCGGTCGTCTTCAGATACCCGCCATCGACCTTCTGCCAGATCTCACCGACGTTGACCTGGTTCGCCTGGTTCGTCAGCGTGTGCGTGTCGACGCTCAGCGTCCCCGACGCGGTGATGCTCCCCGTATTGAGAATGCTGCCGTTACCGTCCTGATTGAACTTGAGCGTGACGTCATGACCGGAAATGTTGCCACCCGCCGACATCGCCTGCGTGTCCTGCGGCAGATACACCTGCGGCATCAGTGCGGTAATCGTCGGGCACGTCGCCGCTCCCGTCGCGTGACACGACGGGTCCGGCACCGTCTGCTCGACGTACCACAGCATCGGCTTGTCGAGCGTGTTGATCTGCTCCTGCGTCAGCGCGGCGCCCAGTTGCAGGTCGTTCGCCTTCGAGTAGTCGACCGCGTTCTGGTACAGGTACATCTTTTCCTGCGCCGTCACGGACAGGTTTTTCTCGTTGTCGTACGTCAGCCCGTCAACGAAGCTCGACTTGCCGGTCTGCTTCAGCGCCGCCTGCTGCAACAGCAGGTCCTCTTCCTGCGGGTTGTAATAGAACAGCGTCGACGAAGGCTGCAGCGCCGACGGCAGATTGTTCAGCAAGTCCTGCGGACCGAGCGAGCCGAGCACGGACCCGCCGAGCGACGCGTCGACGTACGACGCAGCGCCCGCGACAGGTGTCGGCAGCTTGCCGGTACCGACTGCACGAGGCACCGACAGGTTCAGCCCCGGCAAGTCCACCGGGCTCAGCGAAATGACCTGCGACGGCGCATTGACACGCGGCGTGTAGGTATTCGCTGTCGTGATCCCGTTGATAAGCTTCTGGCCCGTCAACGACACATACGTGCCGATCACGTTGCCCACGTTCTGGATCTGCCCGCCCGACGAGATCGACAGGTTCGGCGCCTGGATCGTCGCCGCGATGTTGCCGACCGGCGTCGGCGGATCGATGGTGCCGCCCGTGCTCGTGTATGCGCTCCCGTACAGCGCCTTGCACTGCTCCGGCGCGCCGCACGCCCAGATGTCGTGACGCTTGTCGCTGCTGAACATGCCGGTTTCCTGCACCCAATGCGAGTGCCAGTAGGCGTTCAGCACCTGCGCCTCGTTCACGACGGGGCCTGCGACGGCGATCGTCGCGTTGTTGCCGGCCGCGATCAGGCTGCCGATGTTCGTCAGGCTGCCCGCGTTGATCTGCAGGTTGTTGCCCGCGCTGATCACCGACGAGCTGCCCGACTGCTGGTCGACATAGCCCTCGCAGTAGCTTTCCTTGTAGCCGCCGGCCGTCATGCAGCCCGAATATTGCTCGTGCTTGCCGTAGTTCTCGTGTACCGGCACGGGCGGCGGCAGATTGTTGGTGATCGCGCCCGATACGTTGAGCTTGATGTCGTTGCCGGCGACGATGTTGCCGGACGTGTTGTTCAGGCTCTGTGCGGGCGTGGTCGAGCTTGCGGTCGTGCCGACACCGCCGATGACGATGTCGTGGCCCGCGAGCAGGTTGCCGTACGTATTGTTGATCTGGCCGGCTGCGATCACGAGATCGTGGCCCGCATAGATCGTCGCGTCGTTCTGGCTGTAGCCGAACGTCGTCGTGGTCGGGTTGTTGCCGCGCGGTTGGCCTGCGTTGCCGCAGGCGGAGTTCGGCACGCCGGATGCGCAGCCGACCTGGCTCGAATAGTTTTGCTGATTGCCGCCCTGGTTGGTGAGCGTACCCGACGCGATGGCGACGTCGTTGCCCGCGTACATCAGGCCTTCGTTGACGAGATTTCCGCCGCCTACCGTCAGGTTGTGACCGGCGGCGATCATGCCGGTCGGCGTGGACGAATTGACCGTTCCGACGGAAGTCGGCGCCGCTGAATTCGGCAAGATGCTGAACACGGTCGGCTTAATGCCGTCAGCCTCACGCTGCGCGTCCTTGACGGCAATCGTGCCGATCGATTTCAACTGATTCAGGAACGCCGTGTATTCGCCCTGATCGACGGTGCGCACCGATTGATTGATCATCGTCGGCGCGACCGCGCCATTACCGAGCGACCCGATGTTCAGCCCGACATCCCCCTGCGCGGCAATTTGGCCACCGCGATTGGATAATGAGCCGGCCGACAGCGAAATCGACCCGCCGGCCGAAATGACGCCCGACGTCCCGGGCGTCTGGGTCGTCGTGGTTTCGTGGACGGTCGGCAGTGTAAACGTGCGCGTGCCTAATGCGCCCGGTTGCGGCCCGTTGCCGACGTACCATACGGTCTGATACTGAGGATTGCCGCGAGAATTGTCGCCAACGTACACCTGGAATTTGTTAAACGTGACCGTTCCGGATCCCGCGACGGGCGACGAAACGCTCAGGTCGCAATACTCCCGACACGGATTCGTCGATGACCTCGACGTAATGGCAGCTTGCGCCCCCGTCGGCGACAGCAGATTGCCGAGTGTCGTATTGAAGCTGAACGTCGTATCGCCGAGAGTCAGACCGGAATCCCCCGGCCCTGGAATCCGGTACTGATACCAGTATGTCTCGGCGCCAACCGCCCCCGACCACAGCAATCCCGGATCGACGACGTCCTGCGTCGTCGTCACCGCCGCGCCCGGCGCCGTCTGGTCGTTCACCACCGCACCTGCGGAAATACTGACATTCCGCCCGGCAACAATCGACCCACCCGTGTTCTGCAACGTCCCACTCAAGCGAAATACCGCATCCCCCTTCGACTGCGTCGTCGCACCCTGGTTATCGTAATTCCCCCCATTCACGGTCAGCACACTACCCGCCTCGACCGTCCCGCGATTCGTCGTATCGCCGTTCAGCGTCAACGCGTTATCCGCATGCACCACCGCCCCGGCCGCGTTATTCAGCGTGCCGTTGAACGTCACATCCGCCCCGGTGACCTGCCCGTGATTCTCGAAACTGCCGCCTGCCGTCAGCGTCAACGGCGACGTCCCGGTGATCGTGCCGTTGTTCGTGATCCCGTTCAGCCCCGTCAACGCAACGCTCTGCCCGCCGTAATTCCACGTGCCGCCGACGTTCACGTACCCGGCCGTGATCGACAGGTTGCCGCCCTGGCTGATCGTCCCCTGCGACGGATCGAACGCCATGTTGACGGCGCTGATCCCCATGTTCCGTTGCGCGAGCAACTGTCCGCCCGCGTTGTAGAACGCGCCGTTGCCGCCATTGATCGTCAACGACACGTCGCCGGTCGCACCGGTCGCGGCCTGCGGATTGCCGGCAAAGACGATCCCGTTCTGGTTATTAAGCGTCCCGGTATTGACGTTGAGCGCGTTCACCGCCATCAGCGAGCCGCCCACGTTCGTCAGCGCGCCCCCGACGGTGACGTTGGTCGTCGTGCCGTTCACCAGCCCGGCGTTCGCGAAGCTCGACGCGTTGATCGTCGTCGTGCCGATCGACGCGAGCGACGCACCCGCCGCATTCGTCAGGTTCGTCGCCGATACGTTGAGCGATCCGGCCAGCACGTTCGCGGCGTTATACAGCCCGTTCTGTGAAGCCAGCGTCGCGTTGCCGACGACGTTCACTGCCTTGCCGCCCGCCAGCGTGAGCTGGTTCGATGCCTGCGCGGTGAGCGCGCCGCCGACCGTCGCATTGCCGAGCGTCACGTTCGAGCCGTTCACCTGCAGGTTCTGCGATGCGACGAGCGATGCATTACCGGCATCGACCGTTCCCAGCGCGGAAACGGTCACGTTCTTCGATCCGACGGCCGAACCGCTCAGCGTGACGTTGCCGCCCGACACGCCCAGTTGGCCCGCAACGATGCTGTTGCCGCTCAATGCGACGGTTTGTCCGGCATGCAGCGTCGCGTCGCCGTTCGCCGACACGCCCGCGACCGACACGTTGCCGCCGATGCCGTTGACGTCGACCGTCCCCATCGACCCCACGCCACCCGCGAGCGACACGTTGTTCGCGGCCTGAACCGCGACATTGCCGCCCGACTGCAACAGGCCGCCGAACGACACGCTGCCGCCCGTCGACTTTGCCGATACGTCGCCAACCGCGGTGGTCGCACCGAGCGACATGTCGCCGCCGGACACCGCCGTCAACTTGCCGGCGCCCTGAATCGCGCCGAGCGTGATGCCGTTTCCGGCATTGACGGCGATGTCCTTGCCGTACGTCAGTGCCGCGCCGCCGCCCAGCGTACCGCCCGCGTTGATACTCGCGGCTCCGAGACCGAACAGCGCGCCGCCGAGCGTCATCGCGCCGCCCGACGTCAACGCCGTATCGCCGTTCACGAGCCCGCCGGAAAGCAGCGCGAGTCCGCCGCCCGCATTGGCCCGCACATTCCCCGTCGACACGACCGCGCCGCCGACGCCGAGATTGCCCGCCGTCGCGGTCAGCGTCGCGTCGCCGGTTGAATTGATCGCGCCCGCGACACCGAGGCTGCGTCCGGCCGTCACGTTCAGCGCACCGCCGCTGGACGCGGCGCCGAGCCCCACATCGCGCGCGGCCGCGATCGTCGTCGCGTTACCCGACGTCACCGCGCCGTTCACCATCACGTCGCCGGCGCCGTTGCGGCCCTGCGCCCGCAATCCGATCGCGCCGCCCGCTTGCACCGAGCCGGCCGACAAATCGTTGCCGGCGGTCATCGCGAGATCGCCGTTGGTCGCGACGTTGCCCGTCACCGCGATATTGCCGCCCGCGGTGACGCTCGCCTGGTGCGCGAACGCGATCGCGTCGGCCGTCACCGAGCCACCCGCCGTCAACGTTCCGTCTTGCTGCGCGCCGACGCCGGCGAGCATCATGTCGCGGCCCGCGTTCAGCGAAGCATTGCCGCCCGCGACACTCTGCCCCGTCACCGCGATGTCCTGTGCAGCGCCGACGTTCAGGTTGCCCTGCGTCGTCAGGCTCGTCGCACGCGCGTTGCCGCCCGAAGCGGTTACGGCGAGATCGCCCGCCGAATTGACCGCCGACAGCGCGACACCGCGCGCCGCATTGATCGTCGTCGTGCCGCCGGTGTTGATTGCGCCCGCAACGGAAACGTCCCGTGCGGCTTGCAGTTGCATCGCGCCGAACGCGGTGGCCGCTCCGCCGAGCGTCACATCGCCGCCGCCGGCACCGCCGTTCGCCGTGACGTCGAGATTGCCGTTGACGGCCTGGACCGTGCCGAGCCCGGCATTGTTGCCGCCCGTCACGTTGACGGCCGCGGCTTGCAGCGCGCCCGTCAGCGCGACGTCGTGCGCGGCATCGAGCGTCGCCGCCTGGGCGAATGCCGCGGCGCCCGCACCGATGATGTCGCGGCCCGCGCTCAGCGTGCCGTCGCGTTGACCCGCGAGTGTCCCCGTCAACGCGATATCGCGGCCGGCCTGCACGTTCGTCGACTTCCCCACCGCGATCTGGCCGCCGAGCTGCGTATCGAGCCCGGACAGGCTGTTGAACGCGCCCGCCGTCGTGGTCGACCCCGTAAGCATGACGCTACCGTTCGCCGCGGTTGCCTTCAGATCGCCGTTCGACTCCACACCGCCGCTGACCGCCACGTTGCGTTGCGCGGTCAATGCGAGCGCATCGCCGCTGCCGAGTATGCCGCCGATCGACACATCCCGCGCGCCCGTCACGTTCGCCGCCTCCTGCGCGGACGCGGCACCCGTGATGCCGGCATCGCCTTCGCCGGCGTTGCCGTTCGCGGTCAGCGTCAACGTGGTCGACGACGACGCATCGTGCAACGTCGCGTTGTTCCCGCCCGTCACCGTGATCGCCGCCGCCTGCGTGCCGCCGGTCAGCGCGACGTCATGCTGCGCCGCATAGGTCGCCGTCGCGGCAAACGCCTGCTTGCCGCCGCCGTTGATGTCGTGCGCGGCCGTCACCGTGCCGTTCGCCTGTCCGACCATCGTGCCGTTCAGCGTGGCATCGCGGCCGGCCGTCAGCGTCGCGTCGCCGATCGCGCTGGTGCTCGCGCCGAGCGACAGGTCGAGGCCCGTCGCGATAGCGAGCTTGCCGCCGCTGTTGATGCCGCCGGTCGCGTTGAGGCTGCCTTGCCGCGCAGCCAGCGCCGTATCGCCGACCGACTCGATCGCGCCGCTCACCGCGATGTCCCGCTGCGCGGTCACGCCGATCGTCGAACCGCTCGCGGCCTTGCCGCCGATTGCAACGTCGTTCTGCGCGAACGCCGTGATCGCGCCCGCGGCGGCGACCGAACCGTCGATGCGCAGATCGCCCGCGCCCGTCGCGGTGTTCGTCCCGTTCGCGCGCAGCGCGATCATGCCGGTCGACTCGACGTTGTTCACGGCCGCATTGCCGGCCGCCGTCACGCTGACCGACTGCCCCTGGATCAGTCCTCGCTGCGCGACGTCGCGCCCGGCTTCGAGCGTCGCCTGCTGACCGAACGTCAACGTGCCTGCGCCGACGATGTCGCGCGCCGCATTGACGACGCCTTGTCCCTGCCCGGCCAGCGATCCGCTTACGTTGACGTCGCGTCCGGCCGCAAGCGTCGTGTCGCGCGACACGGTCGTGTTGCCGCCGAGGTTGATGTCATTGCCTGCCTGCGCGTCGAATGCGCCGTTGCTCGCGATCGCACCGGTCGACCCGATCGTGCCGCCGGTCGCCAGCAGCGACGTGTTGCCGGCGGACTGCAACGAACCGCCGATGTCGATATTGCGCGCGGCGGCCAGCACCACGTCCGCGCCGCCCGTCACCGCGCCGGTCACGCTCAGGTCGTTCGCCGCGCCGAGCGCGAGCGTCGTGGCAGCCTGCACGTCGTGCAGCGTGGCCGATCCGCCGGCCGTCGTCCGCACGTTGCCGCCGCGCAGCGAACCGGTGAGAGTCGTATCGCCGCCGGAACCGACGTTCGCCGCGAGCCCGAACGCAACGGCGGCCGCGCCGCCTATCGCGCCGCCGGCGTTCAGCGTGCCGTTGCCCTGCGCGACGACCGAGCCGTTCATCGTCAGGTCGCGTCCCGCGTCGACGGTCAGGTCGCCGAGCGACGACGTCGAGTGCGTGCCGAGATCCACGGACTGCGCGGCGTTCACCGACAGATTGCCGCCCGACTGGATATTGCCGGTGCTCGTCAGCGAGCCGGCCGCATTCGTCAGCGCGACGTCACCGTTCGACTGGACCGTCCCGCCGATCGACGTATCGCGGCCGCCGCCGATGGTCAGGCCGCTTGCCGTGCGCAACGTGCCATTGACGAACACGTCGCGCGCCGCGTCGATCGTTCCGTTCGTCAGCGAGTTCACGTTGCCGCCGATCGAAACGTCGCCCGTGCGCGTCGCGAGCCGCAGCCCCGCGTTGGCCTGCACGTCGTTCAGCGCGATCGAATCGGTTGCCGTCATCGAGACGGCGCGCCCCTGGAACGCGCCGGTCACGCCGATATCGCGCCCCGCGCTCAACGTCGTGTCCTGTGCGAAGCCGCTGTTGCCGCCGGCGACGACGTCACGCGCGGCCGTGAGCGTCGCGCCCCCCTGCCCGGCCAACGCACCGCCGATCACGAGATCCCGGCCCGCCGTGGCGGTCACGTCGCCCGTCACGGTCGTCGCGCCAGTCAGCGAGACATCCTGCGCAGCCTGCGCGCTTAGCGCGCCCGCGCCGTTCAACGTGCCGGCCGACGCGACGCTGCCGCTGGCCGCCATCAACGCCAGATCGCCGACGGCCTGCACGGTGCCGCTGCCGCCGACGATCACGTTGCGCTGCGCGGCAAGCGCGACCTGCGCGCCACCGGCGAGCGTGCCGTTCACGACGACGTCGCGCGACGCGCGCACGTCGGCGGCGCCGAGTGCCGCCGCGTTGCCGTTGAATACGACGTCGCCGCCGCCGGCGTTACCGTTTGCCGTCACACCGAATGCGCCGCCCGCCTGGACCGTCGCGAGATTCGCGCTGTTGCCCGCGTCGACCTGCAGGCCATTGGCGAGCAGCTTGCCGGTCAGCGCGACGTCATGCGCGGCACTCAACGCGCCGTTCTGGCCGAACGCGATCGAACCGCTTCCCGTGATGTCGTTGCGTGCGCTCAGTAACCCGTTGCGCTGGACGATCAAGACACCTGACGTATCGACGTTGCGCCCCGCGTCCACGCGTGCATCGGTCCCCACCATCAGCGAACCGCCGACCGACGCGTCGCGCGCGATATCGGCGGCGAACGTCGTTCCGCTCGCGAGCGAGCCGCTCACGCTCAGGTCGCGCCCCGTCTGCACGCTGACCGCGTTCTGCGCGGTCGCCTGCGACGCAACGACGGTGTCCTGTCCGGACGTCAGCGCAAGATCGCCACCGCTCTTCACCGTCGCATGCGTGACGACGCTGCCCTGCGTCGCCGTCAACGCCAGCGCGCCGGAGGTCTGCAGCGCCGCGTTGACCGTCGCATCGCGTTGCGCGGTGACGCGCAGCGTGTCGCTGTTGGTCTGGCCGTTCACGTTGACGTCGCGGGCCGCCTGCACGGTCGTTGCGCCGGTCACGACCGACGTGCCGTTCAGGTTCACGTCGCCCGTGCCGTCGGTACCGCGTGCGGTAACGGACAACGCACCGCCACCCTGTACGTCGCCGAGCGTGACGTTCGCGCCGCCCGCGACCGTCATGTCGCCGTGCGCCTGGGCATTCGCGACGTTCACGTTGCCGCCTGACGCCACCGTGAGCTTGCCGCCGGACTGGATCGATCCGGTCGACGTCACGTCGCCATTCGCGTCGATCGCGTAACCGCCGACCCCGATGTGCGTCCCGGTCATCGACACGTTGCCGGCACTATGGACCGTCGCCTGCTGCTGCGCGGCCGAGCCCGCGACCGAGACGTCGCCGTTCGCCGACAGCAGCAAGTCCCCTGCGTTCGCGGCAAGCTGCGCGTCGGATCGCACCCCCATCCCCGCCGCGGTGCTGACCACCTGGATCTGCCCGGCCGTCATCGCGCCGAACGCGGTCGCGTCGATCGCGAGCGAACGATTCGCGCCGCCGTTCGCGGCATTGATCGCCGCGGCGGAGTTGTCCGAGCCGTTCGACGCCGTGCCGTACGTGGTGCCGTATGTGTCGACGGCGGCCGGTGTCACGAACTGACGCCCGGCGATCACGTTGATGCGCGTGCCGGCATAGAGCGGCGCGTTGATACCGATCGTCTCGCCGATCAGGTCGATCGTGCCCACGGTCCCCTCGATCCCCGCGCCGGGCCCGTTGACGCCGGCATTGCCTTCGATCTGCAGGTGACCGCCGGTCACGTTGTAGCCGAGCGCCTTCGCGTTCGCGAAGTCGGTCGCGCTGCCGCCGACACCATTGAGGAACTGCGGCGCGCCGGTCGACAACGTCACGCCGATCGTGTTGGTGAAGCCGGCGCCGCGCGTCGTGATCCCGTTCGGATTCGCGATCACGACGGTCGCGGGTGCGCCGAACACTTCGAGCGGGCCATTCAGCAAGCTCGCGTATGCATTGCCGGTCGACGTGACCTGGTTGACGATCACGCTCGCCGTGCGGCCGTTCAGGTTCGGGTTGGCCTGCACGTTGCCGCCCGTCAGCGACGTGCCTGACATCAGACTGTTGTTCAGAATCAGCCCGACCGGATCGATGTTGAATTGCTGATACTGGTTCAGCGAAATGCCGGCCGCGTTCGGTGCGGTGATATTGACGACCGGCACGCCACCGCCTGCGCCGGTCGACTGCGTGATGGCAGGCTGAAACGAGATCGGCGCCGTGGGATCAACGATGGGCGCGGCGGCCGCGAGCTGCATCGAGAATCGGACGCGCAGCGACGCGAGATCGAGCAGCCGCTGCCATGCGTCGTCGTCGAGACGGCGATTGCCCGCGCCGAGCACGCCGGCTGCATCGCGGCCTTGCTCGACGGTGACCGCGATCGGTCCGATGAACATCGTCAGTGCGAGCAGCGCGCTCGTCGCACGCTGCCACCAGCGGTACGATCCCGCGACCGGCTCGACCGCGAGGAATCGCGGCGCACTTGCCGCCGACCGCGCACGTGCACCGATTCGCGCCGCACCGGCGGCGGCAAGCTGCTGCAAGGTCTTACGCTTGGACGTGTTCATCTTCTGTTGTTCGCTTCGTTTCGTGGCCCCGCGCCGTACGCCATCGGCCGGCCGACCGTGGCGCCGAGCGATGCCGGGTTTCCCCGCCCGGCATCGCATGCGTGTTCGCCGGGCGGCTGCCCGACGCTGCTACCTGCTACGGCTACTTACTGCTGGATCCGCGCGTTGCGGATCAGATCCGCAACCACCTGCGCGGTCGCCTTCTCCATCGCGACCTGCTCGAGTTGTTGCCGCAGCGTGTCTTTCGCCTGGTCGAACGGCGGCACCTGCGTCGGGCGCTTGTCGTCGACACGCACGATCCAGTACGCATCGCCGACCTGCACGGGCTCGCGGGTCAGCCCGCCCTGCGGCAGTTTCACGAGCGCTTCGGCAAGCGGCTGCGGCCAGTTCTGCGTGTGGCCTGCTTCGATCGGCGTCTTGAACGAGATCCAGTTCAGCGCGCCGCCTTGCGCCGCGGCCGGCCCCTTGCTGAACTGACGCGCGAGCCCGCCGAAGTCCTCGCCTTTCTTGAGCCGCGCGAGGATCTGCTTTGCGGTGTCCGCGTCGTTGACCGCGATCACGCTCGGCTTGTATTCGTTCTCGCCGAGTGTCGCGACAACCGCGTCGTAGCGCGCCTTGACGTCCGCATCCGTGACGGGCGCCGGCTTGACCTGATCGCGCAGGTACGCCTGCGTCATCGCGAGCGCCTTCGCCTGCTCGGTGGCGGCAACGACCTGCGGTTTCGTGTCGTAGTGCTGCTTGAGCGCCGCCTGTCGAAACAGCTCGCGTGCGATCAACTGGTTCTTCAGCGCCGCGCGCAGCGCCGGCGTATCGGGTGCCTTCGACGCGCGCACGGCTTCGTCGACCTGCGCTTGCAGGATCGGCACGCCGTTTACGCTCGCGATCGCATCGGCGGGCATCGTGGCGGTGGCATCGGCGGGTTTCTTCGCCGCCTTGGGGACCGCGTACGCGTGCGGGACGACAGCGCCGCAAAGCATCGCCGCGACGAGCGCGACGCCGAGCTTGCGAATACGCTCCGGCAGGTTGGGTTGCATCGCGAGCTCGCGACCGTTCGACAGGCGATTCATGAAGTTCTCCATCAGTCCGTCCAGTTGAGTGTTGCCAGCAACACGCTGGCTTTCTTGCCGAGCGCCGCCGGTTGCGCGAGCGCCTGCCCGACGAGCACTTCGGTCGACAGGGTCCCGCCTTTCAAACGCCATTGCGCACGCGTGCCGACCCCCGTGCCGACGAGCGACGGCCAGCCGCCCTGCGCGTTCAGGTGCGTCTTGCCGCCGTCCAGAAACACGTACGGTTCGATGCGCGCGTCGTGCCACGCCGGTACGTTCTGCCAGGCCAGCTCGTTGCGCACGAATGCGCCGCTGTCACCGGCGATCCCGCCTTCGGTAAACCCGCGGACCGAGCCCATGCCGCCCAGAAAGATCTGCTCGTTGCCGAACAGCGCGACGCGGCTGTACTGAGCGCGAAGCGTGCCGCGATACGCCCAGCTGGAACCGGCAAAATTGCCGAACGTGAACTGCAGCGTGCCGGTGGCATCGAGCTTCGTGAACTGGCTGTGCGCATCGTCGATGCCGATGTCGGACGCATCGTGGCTGGCCGCCAGCCAAGGCAAACCCTGCGACACGCCGACATCCCAGGTCGCGGCCGCACCCTGATCGCGCATGACGAAGCGGGACAGCCCGTTCAGCGCGACACGCAACACCGTCAGGTTCTGCGGCGACAACGGCATGCCGTTGAGGTCGCGCTCGGTGCGCAGCTTGTTGAGCGTCACGTCGACGCTCATGCGCCCGCGCGGCGAACGCACCAGCACGTCGTTCCAGCCGAGCATCTGGCTGAACGTGCGCCCCGCGATCAGCGCGACGTCGCCAATCGCCTGCTGGTACTCGGACATCGACGCCGTGTAGCTGAACGTTTGATAGCCGTACGGCACCGCCGCCGAGAACACGACCGCATTCGTGTCGGTCGTCCCGACGTAGCTGAACGACAGCGATTCCTGGAGTCCGATCACGTTGTCGGCTTCGACACCGGCGCGATAGCGCGTCTTGCCGGTCTGCGAGCTGCCGTAGTTGTCGATGCCGAAATCGTAATGAAGACGGTCGCCGTAGCGGTTCGAGATCGCGACGATCGAATCGCCCGGCGCTTCGCCGGGGAGAATCCGGATTTCGGCCTGATTGCGCCGCAACCGGTTGATCTGGTCGACGCCCTGCTCCAGATCGGGCAGACGCAGCACGTCGCCCGGCGTGCTCGCGAACGCCCATGCGGTGCCGGCTTCGGTCAGCAGCCCGCCGCCGCGCACCTCGTACCACTTCTCGTCGGGATCGCGCGGCCTCAGCGGCTTGCCGTTCAGCGTCAACGCGGCCACGCGGCCGGGAACGAGATTGATCTTCAGCGTGCCGGACGCGAGATTCTGCGGCCCGAGGTACGCACGCGTCGTGATGTAGCCGCGCGCAATGAACGCTTCGGTCAGCCGGCGCAGCAGCAGGTTGATCCGGTTGCGCCCGAGTTGCTTGCCGATGAACGGCGCCGCGATACGGTCCAGTTCGTGCTGCCCGAGCATCGCGTCGCCGGTGAATTCGATCCGCTCGATCAGGAACGTCGGCGCGACGTCCGGCAGCGTGTCGACGTCGGCGCCCGGCGGCAGGTCGGGCATCGCCGGCTGCTCGGGCACCGCGATCTGCGCCGGCGGCTGCGCGATCTCGTCGCGGCGCTGCCGGTCGCGCTGCTCCTGCAGCAGACGCTGCGCGGGATCCTGTTCCGCACGCGGCACCGCCAACCCGGCCGGGAGCGCGCCGAGGCCCGGAAGCGCGCCGGCCGGCGGCGCGCCCGCGAGCTGTGCATGCGCGCACGGCGACATTGCGCCGATCGTCAACGCGAGCGCGGCGGCAATGCGGTGATCCTTGTGCGACATCACAGGCCGAACCACGACACGAGACCCATGTGATTGCGGTTGCCGATCGTCACGAGATCGCGATGCGGCGGCCGGATCGTCACGATGCCGCCGGCCGCGAGCACACCGTCGGGCGCGCTGTACGCACCGCCGTCGATGTCGGCCTCGCCGGTCAGGCGCACCTTGCCGGTTCCTCCTGTGAACACGCCGCCGGTGTCGGCCGCATAGATCGCCGCCCAACGATTGCCGAACCACGCCTTCAGGTCGTGATCGCGATTGATCACCGTGTAGCCCGGCACGCCCTGCGCGAGCGTCTTCGGCGCGTCGAGCGTCAATGCGCCGTACGCAAGCACGGTTCCGCCCGTGTTCGTGATCTGCGTACCGGCTTTCAACTGGATGTCGGCTTTGGCCTCGATCGCACCGCCGAACGCCTGCACGTTCGACGATGCGCTCGCGCGGCAGAACACGAAACACGAGCGCCGGTACGATGCCTGCCCGGTGAGAATGGCTTGCGTGAGGATGTTGTCACGCGCAGCGATGTCGATCGCGCCGCCATTCGACAGGATCGATCCGCCGATATTCGTCACGTTCGCGGCGCGCACGCTCACGTTGCCCGCATCGGCCGTGATGTACGCGAGTTTCGATGCGTCGGCCAGCGCGCCATAGTCGACGGTGAAGCCGTCGCTACGATGCTTGAAGAACAGGAAGCGGCCGCCCTGCTCGGAGAAGCCGACCACCGCACCGTTCTGCACGCCGGTGCTGTGGTCGACGATGTTCTGCAGATCTCCGCCCGCGTCGATCGACACGCTCTGGTTCGACAGGATCCGTGCATTCCGGTTGACGATATCGGCGCCCGCGGTCAGCGACACGTCGCCCTTCACGCCGAACAGGATGCCGATCCCCGTCTGCGGCAGCGACTGGTTCAGGATGCGGCCCGCCGCATTCAGCGTCACCGCGCCCGCCGAATCCGGGTCCGCGTCGATCGCGGCCTGCCCTTGCACCAGCGAGCCGACATTCACGATGTCCGCCGCGCTCTTGAGCACCACGCCGCTTTGCGACGATGCCACGGTGGCGCCCTTCATCGCGTCGTCGGGATTCAGCGCGATGCCCGCGCCATTCAGCTTGACGCTGCCCGACGCCATCAGGCTGCTGCCCGTCAACGCGATCGCATCGGCTGCCGACACATTCGCGTGGCCGCCACGCGACTTCAGGTCGGTGTCGGTCAGCGTCATGCCGCCCTGCACGGTGACGTCGAGGTCTCGCGCGACGTCGATCTTCGCATGCGACATCTCGACGTTGCCGTTCGACGTGAGCGTGAAATCCCCGAGCGACGCATTCATCGCGCCGGCGCTGCGCACGCCGGGGCCGCGATCCGTGACGATCAACTGCACGCGCCCGCTCGTCACGCTGCCTGCGGCAGTGATGTCGATCGCGTAGGACGATGCGGTGTCCGGCTGGGTCGTCGCGGTACGCGAGAGCCAGTCGTTGGCATTGTCGTTCGGCGACAGCCCCGTGTTCAGCTCGACACGGCTGCGTCCGGCCAGCAGGCGCACACCGGCCGTCGCCGACGAAAACGTGTTGTCGATCGCGCCGTCGACGAGGATGTTCTTCGCGATCAGATCCAGCCCGATCAACGCGCCGGCCAGGCCGCCCGGCCCGACGACGATCGTGCCGGTCGACGTATCGAGCACGATGTTGCGCTGGATGACGCCAGGGGCGATCTGCAGGTCGTTGAAGCTCACGCTGCCGGTCGACAGCGCGACGCGCCCCGTGTTGACGAACGATCCGCCGTTGACCGTGATGCCGTTCGGGTTCGCAAGCACGACGTTCGCGCGCGGCCCCGCCACGGCGATCTCGCCTTCGATCAGGCTGCGGTTCGTGCTCGTCACCTGGTTGACGATCGTGCGCGCGTTGATGCCGACGTTGTTCAGCGTCGCACCGGCTGTCGTCACGTTGAACGACGAATACGTGTTGCTCGATACGCCGGCGACCGCCGGCGCAAGATTGACGAGCTGCCGGCCATTCGGCCCGACCGACACGCTCGTGGGCGTGCCGCCGTCCGCGACGATCCCCGCGGCGGCGGCGCAGTGCGGCAGCAGTCCCGTTACGGCAAGGCAAAGGCACAGCGCGCGCCAGCCCCCGGTGCCTGCACGCCCCATTGAATCGGTGCATCCCATTCTGGTCCCGCGCACGGCTTCGCCGGCCGTGCGCCCTCGGTTTTTTGGTCGTGTGGTTGTACTGCTTTCGTCATACTTTTTTTGCGATACCGAGGAAGAGTAACGGCGGGGCGACGCCTTTCTTTAGGGTGCTCGATCGAATAATTTTTCTAATCGCTTCGGAGTCAACATTACAAATAGATTTCACGCCGAGGCACAATGAAGGCGTCCGATCCATCCTGCTCCTCATGTCCTCTACATCGACGAACACGCCGCTCACCGTCATCCATCTGAACGGCCCGATCAACAGCGGCAAGACGACGATCGGTCGCGCGCTCGCACGCATGCTGCCCGATGCGCGCTTCATCGACGGCGACGATCACGACGCGCCTGAAGACGCGCCGTTCGACGTGCAATGGGCGATCGCGCTGGAGCGGCTGGTCACGCGGATCGCGCAAGCGCGCGAACGCCACCTCGTGATCGCTTATCCAATCGGCGAAGCGGAATTCGAGCGGCTGCGCGCGGCGTGCAACGCACGCGATGCGCGTCTTTTCGTCGTGACGCTCGCGCCGCCCGAGGCGGTTGCGGCGTCGAATCGCGGCACGCGCGCCCTGACGGACTGGGAGCGGGAACGCGTCGCGCAAATGTATCGCGAAGGCTATGCGTCGCGCGCGTTCAGCGATTGCGTGATCGATACGTCGAACGCGTCGGCCGATGGGTGCGCGACGGCGATCGCTCGCCGCGTGGCCCTTCCCGTCCATTGACGCGGCGGCTTCGGCCGTGCGCCGTCGTCGGCGCACCGCATGCACGTCCGGACGCATGCAAGCGAACGCGCGCCGCTCTCAATGATGTTGCCGTACGCCCGACACGACCTGCTCGCGCGCCCCCGTCCGGCTCAACATCAACGTCACCACCGCCGACACGGCGAGCGTCCCCGCAACCACATACAGCCCCGCCGCATACCCGCCCGTCACATGCTTCAACCAGCCGATCGCGAACGGCCCGACGAACCCGCCGAGATTGCCGATCGAATTGATCATCGCGATCCCCGCCGCCGCGCCGGCCCCCGACAGGAACGCGCTCGGCATCGCCCACAGCGGCGCCTTCGCGGCACTGATGCCGATGTTGACGACGACCAGCGCGAGCACCGTCAGCAACGCCGTGCTCGCCCGCCCCGCGAACACGAAGCCGATGCAGGCCAGCACGCACGGAATCACGACGTGCCATGTGCGCTCGCCGGTGCGATCCGAATGCCGTGCCCACACGATCATCGCAACCACGGCGGCGATGCTCGGAATGCCGGTCAGCATGCCCGTCTGCAATGCAGTGAAACCGAACTGCTTGACCATCAGCGGCGCCCACAGGCCGAGCGTGTACAGCCCCGCCGACGTGCCGAAGTAGATCAGCGCGAGCGCCAGCACGCGCGGGTCGCGCAGCGCCTGCCATGCGCCGGCCGTGTGCCCGGCGTGCGTGTGGCGCGCGTCCGCTTCCGCTTTCAGCTTCGCGATCAGCCAGTCGCGTTCGTCGGCCCGCAGCCACGCGGCCTGCGACGGCGCATCGGTCAGGCGCTTCAGCACGACGAAGCCCAGCATGACCGCCGGCAGCGCCTCGACGATGTACAGCACTTGCCAGTCGGCGAGCCCGAACATCGGCGGCATCTGCATGATCGCGCCCGACAGCGGCGAGCCGATCGCGGTCGAGATCGGCGCTGCCGCCATGAACCACGCGGCGGCCACCGCGCGCTGCTTCGCGGGAAACCACAGGCTCAGGTACAGGATGACGCCGGGGAAGAAACCGGCTTCGGCCATGCCGAGCAGGAAGCGCAGCACGTAGAAGCTCGTCGGCCCGGCCGCGAACGCGGACACCGCCGACACGATCCCCCACGTGATCATCACGCGTGCGATCCAGATGCGCGCGCCGACGCGATGGAGAATCAGGTTGCTTGGCACTTCGAACAGAAAGTAGCCGATGAAGAACAGGCCGCCGCCGAACCCGAACGCGGTCGGCGACAGGCCGATCGCCTTGTTCATCGTCATCGCCGCGAAGCCGACGTTGACGCGATCGAGAAAGCTGACGAAGTAAAGCAGCATCACGAACGGAATGATGCGCCACATCAGTTTCCGCGCGACGCGGGTTTCCAGATCCGCTTGCATGTGTCTCCTCCTTCGAGGTCGGGCCGTGCGCCGTCGGTCGTTGGACCCCGCGCGCCGGCCGGCGCCCGGCTCGCGTCGCATGCGCGAGTCGCGGGCTGAAAATGCCTGAATGAAGCGAGCGCTCGGCGCTCGGCGGCGCGCACGCGCGGCCGCCGCCGCGTCGCCGCCGTCAGGCCGCGACTGCCGCGTTCGCGACGCGCTCGCAAACGGCCGCCGTCACTTGCGCGGTCGTCGCACTGCCGCCGAGGTCGCGCGTATGCAGCGACGGGTCGGCCGTCACGGCCTCGATCGCGTGCATCACGCGCGCGGCCGCTTCCGTCTCGCCGAGATGCTCGAGCAGCATCACGACCGACCAGAACGTGCCGACCGGATTCGCGAGCCCCTTGCCCATGATGTCGAACGCGGAGCCGTGGATCGGCTCGAACATCGACGGGTAGCGCCGCTCGGGATCGATGTTGCCGGTCGGCGCGATGCCGAGACTGCCCGCAAGCGCGGCGGCGAGATCGCTGAGGATGTCCGCGTGCAGGTTGGTCGCGACGATCGTGTCGAGCGACGCCGGACGGTTGACCATGCGCGCGGTCGCCGCGTCGACGAGCTCCTTGTCCCACGTCACGTCGGGAAACTCCTGCGCGATCTGTTTCGCGATCTCGTCCCACATCACCATCGCGTGCCGCTGCGCGTTGCTCTTCGTGATCACGGTCAGCAGCTTGCGCGGTCGCGACTGCGCGAGCCGGAACGCGAAGCGCATGATGCGTTCGACGCCGGCGCGCGTGAGGATCGACACGTCGGTCGCGGCCTCGATCGGATGGCCCTGATGCACGCGGCCGCCGACGCCCGCATATTCGCCTTCGGAGTTCTCGCGGACGATCACCCAGTTCAGGTCGTCCGGCCCGCAGCGTTTCAGCGGCGCATCGATGCCCGGCAGGATGCGCGTCGGACGCACGTTCGCGTACTGGTCGAAGCCCTGGCAGATCTTCAGGCGCAGCCCCCACAGCGTCACGTGGTCGGGCACGTCCGGGTCGCCCGCGGAGCCGAACAGGATCGCGTCCTTGCCGCGCAGCGCGTCGAGGCCGTCGGCCGGCATCATCGCGCCGTGCCGGCGGTAGTAATCGGCGCCCCAGTCGAAATCCTCGAACGCGAACGCAAAGCGGTCGCTGCCGCGGGCCAGCGCTTCCAGCACCTGCTTGGCCGCAGGCACCACTTCCTTGCCGATGCCGTCGCCGGGAATCGTTGCGATACGGTAGGTCTTCATGCGGACATCCTCGATCGATCGTGAGCGTGTACGCACTTTACCGAACTGGAAGTACGTAAACCGGGGCTATACTCAAAGCATCTTTAACTTCAATTCATGAATCCCGTCATGGCGGATACCGTCCAGCCGGCCGATCTCGGCTTCTTCTCGACGCTGGCCGCCTCGGGCAGCCTGAGCGCGGCCGCGCGCGAACTCGGGCTGACCGCGGCGGCCGTCAGCAAGCGGCTCACGCAGATGGAGCGGCGCGCGGGCGTGACGCTCGTCAACCGCACGACGCGGCGGATGATGCTGACGCCGGAAGGCGACGTCTATCTGGAGTACGCACGCCGGATCCTCGATCAGATGGACGAACTCGGCGAACTGCTCGGCAGCGCGAAGCAGCGGCCGAAAGGCCTGCTGCGCGTGAATGCGACGCTCGGTTTCGGGCGCAGCCATGTCGGCCCGGCGATCTCGCGCTTCGTCGCGCGCTATCCGGAGGTGTCGGTGCAGTTGCAGTTGTCGGTGATGCCGCCGCCGCTCACCGACGACGCATTCGACGTGTGCATCCGCTTCGGCGAACCGCCCGACACGCGTGTCGTCGCGCGGCGGCTCGCGCCGAACCGCCGGCTGCTGTGCGCGGCGCCCGCGTATCTCGCGCGGCACGGGACGCCCGGCACGCCGCACGACCTCACGCGACACAACTGCATCGGCATCCGGCAGGGCGACGAAGGTTACGGCGTGTGGCGCCTGACGAGCGGGCGCGGCGCGGGCCGCCACACGGAAGCCGTACGGATCAACGGCAACCTGACGACCAACGACGGCGAGATCGCGGTGAAGTGGGCGCTCGACGGGCACGGGATCCTGATGCGCGCGGAATGGGATCTGCGCGACTATCTCGCCGACGGCAGGCTGGTCGTCGTGCTGCCCGACCATGAAACGCCGAGCGCCGACATCTACGCGGTGTATGCGCAGCGTCACCAGATGTCCACGCGGATTCGCGCGTTCGTCGATTTCCTGGCGGAGGATTTGGAGCGGCTGAAGGCGACGTAGGGGTGTCGGTCACTTGTGCATGGCAGCGTCAGGCACGGCTCGCATCCCGCCGTCAGGCCACCGCTACCAGCCCGCCGTAGCGATCGCCGCTAGCGGCCGCACCCGCCAACGCCGGCCGCCATCCCACCGCCCCCGCCGCCGCCAGTCCCGCCTGCTCATACCCGGCCTGCACGAAGCGCTCCGCGATCCAGTCGACGAACGCCCGCACGCCGGGCGACACATGCGGGCGCTTCACATAGACGGCCGACACGGCGAGCGCATCGGGTTGCCAGCGCGGCAGCACTTCCCGCAATCGCCCCGCGTCGATCTGCGGTTGCGCGGCGACGCGCGTCGGCTGGATCAACCCGAGGCCGTGCACGCCGCACGCGAGATACGCCTGCTCGTCGTCCACGCTGACGATGCCGTCGAGTTGCACCTTGCGCACCGCGTCGTCCACCACGAACTCGAGCTCGGCCGGACGCTGACCGCACACGTGCGCGCCGGCTACCGCGCGATGCGCGTCCAGATCGTCGGGCGTGCACGGCACGCCGAAGCGGTCGAGATACGCGGGGCTCGCGCACGTCACGCGCTCGAGCGAGCCGAGCCGGCGCGCGACGAGCGACGAATCGGGCAACGCGCCGAGCCGGACGCTGCAGTCGATCGCGTCGCCGATGCGATCGCCCGCGCGCCCGGCCACGGCGAGGATCAGCTCGAGATCGGGATGCCGCGCATGAAATTCGCCGAGCGCCGGCAACACGATCGCGCCCGCCACCGACGCCGGCAATTCGACGCGCAACGGCCCGCTCGGATGCAGCGCGGCGCCGCGGATGCTCGCTTCGAGCTCGTCGACGTCCGCGGTGATGCTGACGCAGCGCCGGTAATACGCGTCGCCTTCGGGCGTCGCCCGCAGCGCGCGCGTCGTGCGCACCAACAACGGCATGCCGAGCGCCGCTTCGAGTTCCTGCACGGTGCGCGTCGCGGTGGCGCGCGAAATGCCGAGCGCCTGCGCCGCGCGCGTGAAGCTGTTCATTTCGACGATGCGCGTGAAGATGCGCATCGCGCGGATCGGATTGTCCACCCAACACCTCTGCGTGGTTGCGATATGCCGCCGCGCGCATTCGCGCACCGTGCGGCGTGTCGATGTCGATGTCGACGCGAGCCGCGCGACCCGCGCGGCCCTCGGGTCAGGCGTTCGCCGCCGCGACGGCGGGCGCCGGTTCGGCGAGCAGCCGTTGCGCGAGCGCCAGTGCGTCGTCGCGGCTCGCCGCCGCGTTCAGCGGATAGCCCCAGACCTTCTCGAAGGCGCCCGAAAAGGCATTGAGCGCCACGCGGCGCGCCGCGTTGGGCTCGATCGCGATCATCCCGGGGATCCGTTCGCGCGACAGCGCGCGGTTGGCCTTGCTCCACTTCGCGAGCTGTTTGCGCATCTCGTGATCGTTGTCCGGACGATCGTCGCCGGACGGCGCATCGTCGGTCAGCAAGACGAAGCGTTCGCGGCGCGCGAGCAACGCGTCGAGTTCGGCGATCAGGCGAGCGGGATCGGTGTAGGTCGAGCCGCTGTAACGCAGCCAGACAAACGGGAATTCAGTCGTGACGATTTGCATGTCGACCTCCAGATGAGAACGATTCTCATCTTATGGATCGAGACCCGATGCGTCATTTCTCATCCCGGCCAACTGCTTTTTCAATCCGGCCAAACGTGCGTGAGCGTGCCGCGTGGACGGTCAGCGTTGCCGGTCGGTCAGGTATTGGGTCGGCGACTTGCCGGTCGCCTTGCGGAACATCGTGACGAAACTGCTCGCGCTCTCGTAGCCGAGATCGATCGCGATCTGGTGAACGCGGCGGCCGGTCGTCAGCATCCGCAGCGACAGCGCGACGTGCAGCCGACGGCGCCAGTCGCCGAGGCTCATGCCGAGCTCCTTCGTCGCGAGCCGCGTGAGGCTGCGCTCGCTGATGCCCGCGCGCCGCGCGAGTTCGGCCAGCGGCGACTTGTCGGCCGGATCGGCGAGCAGATGGTCGATCAGCTTGCGCAGCCGGCGGTCGGTCGGCATCGGCAGGTACAGATCCTCGACCGGCGCCGCGACGAGTTCGTCGAGCAGCGTCGCCACCAGCCGCCCTTGCGGCCCGTCGACGTCGTACAGGTTCGGGAAGCTGGCCGCCTTCAGCAGCAGCTCGCGCAACAGCGGCGACATGGCCAGCGTGCAACAGCGCGTGGGCAGGTCGAGCGCCGCGTCGGGTTCGACCAGTACCGCGTAGAAGGTCGCGCCGGCCGAGCCGCGCGCCGCGTGCGGGACATCGCCCGGAATCCAGACCGTGCATTGCGGCGGCGCGGTCCACACGCCGCCGTCGATCTCGCAATAGACGACGCCGCTCAGCGTGTAGAGCAGTTGCGCCTGGCGATGGCTGTGCCGCTCGAGCCGCCATTCGGGCTCGACGACCGAGCCGCCGAACACGACGAGCGGACGCGGCACGTGATAGACGTCGGCGTCCGCGGCGGGATCGGTGATCGGTGGAAGGTCGCGCATGGAACGACGGGCTGTGAAGAAGGCCGGACGCCGGCGCGTCCTGTCGTGCTTATACCAGAAACGCGCCGGCGCGGCCGCGCCGTTCGACGCGCGTCTGCGGCCGTGCACCGGACGGAATACAATGCGCCGATCCCCTGCCGCTGCGCCACCTGCCGGAGCCGCCATGTTCGACCTGACCACGCTGACCACCTTCACGGCCGTCGTCCTGGGCCTGTTCCTGATTCCCGGCCCCGCCGTGCTGCTCGTGCTGAGCCGCACCGTGCAAGGCGGCCGCAAGACCGGCATCCTGACCGGCCTCGGCGTCGCGAGCGGCGACTTCGTGCATACGCTGTTCGCGGCCGTCGGGCTGTCCGCGCTGCTGATGACGTCGGCGCTCGCGTTCAACGTCGTGAAGCTGGCCGGCGCCGCGTACCTGATCTATCTCGGCGTGCGCGCGCTGCTCGAGAAGGCGGCCGATCCGTCGCTGCCGAAGGTGTCGCCCGTCACGCCGCTCAGGGCGTACCTTCAGGCGATTCCCGCCGAGGTGCTGAACCCGAAAACCGCGCTGTTCTTCCTCGCGTTCATGCCGCAGTTCGTGCATCCAGAGCGCGGTTCAACGTTCGTGCAGTTCGCGGCGCTCGGGCTGATCTTCGTCGTGCTCAGTTCGCTCTACACGACGCTGATCGCGTGCTCGATCCGGCCGCTCGGCCGCATCGTGAAGCGGCTCACGTGGCTCACGCGCTGGCAGGGCAAGATCATCGGCTCGATCTTCATCGCGCTCGGGCTGCGCGTGGCCGTGCAGCAGCGCTGATGCGCGCGGCCGCATGACGCGCGCCGACGCGGACCTGCTCTACACCGACCCGCGCCTCGTCGCGGTGTACGACCTGTTCAACGCGGGCGATCGGGACTTCGCGTTCTACGCCACCGCGATCGGCGCCGGCCGGCGACGCATCCTCGATCTCGGCTGCGGCACCGGCACGTTCGCGCGACGGCTCGCGACGGCCGGGCATGATGTCGTCGCGATCGATCCCGCGCCGGCGATGATCGATTACGCGCGACGCCAGCCGGGCGCCGACGCGGTACGCTGGCTCGCGTGCGCGCTCGACGGCCTGCCGCCCGGCGCGCCGTTCGATGCGGTCGTGATGACCGGGCACGCGTTCCAGTGCCTGCTGAGCGACGACGACGTCGACGCGACGCTGCGCGGCGTGCGGCGCGTGCTCGCCGACGGCGGCCGTTTCCTGTTCGACACCCGCAACCCGCGCACCGAACCATGGCGAACATGGACGCCCGCGCAGTCCGCACGCAGCGTCGAGTCGCACGCATTCGGCATCGTCGATCTCCATCACGCGGTGCGTGCGATCGACGACGCGATCGTGACGTTCGACACGCGCTACCGCTTCCGCCGCGACGATACGGTGCTGACGAATACGAGCCGGCTGCGTTTCATCGCGCAACCTGAGTTGCGGGCGCGCGTGACGGCGGCCGGTTTCGCGGCGGCCGACTGGTACGGCGATTGGGAGCATGCCCCGTTCGACGAGGCGAGCAGCGCGGAAATCATCGCGATCTGCCACGCGTAACGGGCGCAACGCAGAGATCACGCGCCCCTCGCGCTCACACGCCATCGAGCGCGCGCCGCACCGCATCCCAATCGAGTCCGAACCGCGCGAGATACTTGCGCAACCGGTCCGCATCGTTCGGCTGCTTCTTGCTCTGCCGCGACACGGCGAACAGCGTGCGTCCGGCTTCCGACAGGCTCGCCGACGTGCGGCACACGTCGAGCACGCGCTCGAGTTGCGCACGGTCGAACAGGTCGAGTTCCGCCGCACGCGCGCCGAACACCGCGTCGACGCACGCATCCGACGCCCCCGCCCCACCCGGCGACGACCACGTGCGCGTCAGCCGCTCGACTTCCTGCTCGGCGAGCGCCTCGGTAATCCGCCCCGCGTCGGCCAGCGTCGCCATCCGCGTGACCGACGCCGACAGCTCGCGGAAGTTGCCGGCCCACGTCGCGCGCGGCGACGCCGCGAACGCGAGATAGCGCCGCTTCGCCTCCACGTTGAAACGCACCTGCTCGCCCTGCTCGCGGCCGAAACGGTCGAGTTCGAATTCGAGGTTCGGCTCGATGTCCTCGCGGCGCTCCGCGAGCCCCGGCAATTCGTAAGTCCACAGGTTGATCCGCGCATACAGATCCTCGCGGAACGTCCCGGCCGCCACCATCTGCCGCAGGTCGCGGTGCGTGCCCGCGATCAACTCGAAATCGCTCGTCGCCTCGACGTCCGCGCCCACCGGCAGGAAGCGCTTCTCCTCGATCGCCTTCAGCAGCATCGCCTGCTCGTCGAGCCCGAGTTCGCCGATCTCGTCGAGAAACAGCAGCCCGCCGTCCGCCGCGCGCAGCAACCCCGCGCGCGCCGATTGCGCGCCGGTGAACGCGCCCTTCACGTGACCGAACAGCGTCGACATCGCCGCGTCGCCGCGCAGCGTCGCGCAGTTGATCTCGATGAACGGCCCGGCGAGCCGATGCCGGCCGCGCTTCAGCTCGTACACGCGCTTCGCGAGAAACGACTTGCCGGCTCCCGTCGGCCCGACCAGCAGCATCGGCGCGCGCGAACGCACGGCCACGCGCTCGAGTTGCTCGATCAGCGCGTTGAAGCGTGCATTGCGCGTCGCGATGCCGGCCTTCAGGAACGACACCGTTTCGTCGCGCTCGCGCGTGAAGCGCTGCGCGATCCGGTTGTAGCGGGACAGGTCGAGATCGATCACCGAGATCGTGCCCGGCCCGCTCGGCCCTTCGTCGGTTCGCTGCGGCGGCCCCGTCTGCACGAGGCGCGCGGGCAGGTAGCGCGCTTCCGCGAGCAGGAACCAGCAGATCTGCGCGACGTGCGTGCCGGTCGTGATATGGATCAGGTAATCCTCGTGTTCGAGGTCGAACGGATACGCGCGAGCGTAGTCGTGCAGCGTCGCATAGACCTCCTCGAAATCCCACGGATCGTGGATCGTGACCGGCGTGAGCCGCACGTCGGTGTGCGGCGACACGCGCACGAGATCGTCTCGCACCTGGTTGGCGAGACGCGTGTAGTCCAGCGAATGCAGCAGTTCGAGCCGGTCGATCGGAAGGGCGGGCTGCTCGCACAGCGAAATCGTCGGCCGCCATTTGCGGTAACGGCGCGGCGCGCGGCCACCCTGGTCGAGCACGGTGCCGAGAAAACCGATCGCGACAGTCTTTCGCATCTTTATCTCATGGGATAAGAGGTGATCCAATTCTATCGGATTTTTCGGACGACGCGCGGCAGGAGGCATTCGCACCCGATCACGCACCAAATAAAAATACTGTTTATTTTCAAAAGCTTAAAAAAATATTTGAAGGTCAAGTGCGCGCACTGGCACGCTCCTCGCTAAATACAAAGCGCCGGATGTCCCGCTGGCCCACGAGCCAGGGTTCACAAAGCCCTGCTGGTGCGCCGCCGCCGAACCTCGTTCGTCGCGGCAGCGCATGCCGCCATGGACAGACGAAGGCAGGGGGCGCGCCAGGATGCCTCGCCCGGGTTCGAATCCCGGGGCGCCCCATTGTTCGGAAGCTCAGTCAGGTGGAGCAGCCGGCGAAAGCCGGCCGGTGGCGGGTTCGAATCCCGCCCGAACGCTGTCCGCAAGGACAGTCATCTTGATAGAAGCAGTACCCGCCGGTGCGGGCCGCAAGGCCCGCCGCGCGTCGGACCGGTTGCGGTTCCGCGCGATCGGCCGGACGGCCGCACGGCCCGCGCGAAGGCGCACGACGACGCGATGCAGGATGCGTCGTCGTGCACTTCGACGCCGGGCCGGCGCGCCGCCCGCCCGGTTGCGTCGCCCCGCGATCCGCACGATGCGTGTCACCCCGGCGGCCATTGAAGATAAGGACAAGAATATGTGGATGCGACATGTCGTGAAAAAGAACGAACGCGCGCTGCTGATGAACGAGGGCGATTTCGTGAAGGTGCTGGAACCGGGCGTGTTCAAGGCCTTCGATCCGTTCAAGCGCCTGTCGGTGCAGACCGCGCGTCTCGATGCGCCGCTCGCCGACGCCGCACTGGCCGATTACCTGCGTCACGACGCACAGGACGTGCTCGCGCAGTATTTCGTCGCGATGGATCTCGCCGACGATGAAGCGGGCCTGCGCTACGAAGACGACGTGCTCGTCGAGATCCTGGCGCCAGGCACGCGCCGGCTGTACTGGCGCGGCCTGACCGCGCACCGTCTCGAGCGCATCGATCTCGCGCAGGACAGCATGCTGCCGGCCGCGCTCGTGAAGCGCATCGCGCAGCCGGCGCTGCGTGCACGCGGCGTGGCGGGGCTGACGGGCGTGCTGCTGGCGCAGGTGCCGGCGTACCACGTCGGTGTACTGAAGATCGACGGCAGGATCGAGCGGCTGCTGGACGCGGGTACGTCGGCGTTCTGGCGCTTCAACCGCGACGTCGCGGTCGAACTCGTCGATCTGCGCTTGCAGGCGATCGAAGTCGGCGGGCAGGAAATCCTGACGCGCGACAAGGTCGCGTTGCGGCTGAACCTGTCGGCGACGTGGTGCTACGCGGACGTGCTGCACGCGTTCGGCCAGTTGCAGAAACCGGTCGAACACCTGTATCGCGAGCTGCAGTTCGCGCTGCGTTCGGCGGTCGGCACGCGCTCGCTCGACGAGCTGCTGGAGGACAAGCAGTCGATCGACGACGTCGTGATCGCGCAAGTGCGTGCCCGTCTCGGCGATTCGGGCGTGGACGTGCGCAGTGTCGGCGTGAAGGATATCGTGCTGCCGGGCGACATGAAGACGATCCTCGCGCAAGTGGTCGAGGCGGAGAAGTCCGCGCAGGCGAACGTGATTCGCCGCCGCGAGGAAACGGCGGCCACGCGTTCGCTGCTGAACACCGCGAAAGTGATGGAAGAGAACCCAACCGCGCTGCGGCTCAAGGAGCTGGAAACGCTCGAGCGCGTCGCGGAACGGATCGACCGCATCTCGGTGTTCGGCGGTCTCGACCAGGTGCTGAACGGACTCGTCAGCATCAAGGGCGCGTAATGCAGCATCCGGCGCGAGGCAGGTGACTCGCGTCGGATTCCGAAATGAATCAGGTGAAGCAGATGACAGACACGGATTATCAGGTGATGGAACTGGCGAACGGCAAGCCGGTGAAGATGTGGACGCAAGGCGTCGCCGTCGAAGAGGAAGCGCGCGCGCAACTGCGCAACACCGCGCAGATGCCGTTCATCTTCGGCCACGTCGCGGTGATGCCGGACGTGCACCTCGGCAAGGGCTCGACGATCGGCAGCGTGATTCCTACGAAGGGCGCGATCATTCCGGCCGCGGTCGGCGTCGACATCGGTTGCGGGATGATGGCCGCGCGCACGACGCTGACGGCGTCCGACCTGCCGGATTCGCTGGGTGGGCTGCGCAGTGCGATCGAGCGCGCGGTGCCGCACGGCCGCGCGCCGGGCCGCCGCGATCCGGGCGCATGGGGCGATCGCACGCCGGCCGCCGTGACCGACGCGTGGAAGTCGCTGCAACCGGGCTTCCAGCGGATCGTCGACAAGTATCCGAAGCTGGAAAAGACGAACCACTACGCGCATCTCGGCACGCTCGGCACCGGCAACCACTTCATCGAGGTGTGCATCGACGAGGCGGACCGCGTGTGGTTCATGCTGCACAGCGGCTCGCGTGGCGTCGGCAATGCGATCGGCAGCCTGTTCATCGAACTCGCGCAGGCCGACATGCGCCAGCACATCGCGAACCTGCCGGACCGCAACCTCGCGTATTTCACCGAAGGCAGCCGGCACTTCGACGATTACGTCGAGGCGGTCGGCTGGGCGCAGGACTACGCGCGGCGCAACCGGCAGGCGATGATGGACGCGGTGATCGGCGCGGCGCGCGGCGTGATCGGCACACCGTTCTCGGTCGACGAGCATGCGGTGAACTGCCACCACAACTACGTGCAGCGCGAACGCCACTTCGGCGAAGACGTGCTCGTCACGCGCAAGGGCGCGGTGTCCGCGCAGAAGGGGCAACTCGGGATCATCCCGGGCTCGATGGGCGCGAAGAGCTTCATCGTGCGCGGGCTCGGCAACCCGGAGAGCTTCTGCTCGTGCAGCCACGGCGCGGGCCGGACGATGAGCCGTACCGAAGCGAAGCGCCGCTTCACGGCCGACGATCAGGCGAAAGCGACGCAGGGCGTCGAATGCCGGAAGGACGCGGGCGTCGTCGACGAAATCCCGATGGCCTACAAGGACATCGACGCGGTGATGGCGGCCCAGCGCAGCCTCGTCGAAGTGGGGCACACGCTGCGCCAGGTGGTGTGCGTGAAGGGTTAGCGCGGTGCGCGGCCGATGGCCGGCGGCCGCGCACAACGAAAGGAAAACGACAACGATGAAAACCGACAAGACGATGACGACCGTGCGCAGCGCGCACCCGATCGACCCGGCGGTGCGGGCGCGCGTGATGGCGGAGCTCGCGGAAGTCGAGCGCCGCCACGATGTGAGCGTGCTGTTCGCGTGCGAATCGGGCAGCCGCGGCTGGGGATTCGCGTCGCCGGACAGCGATTACGACGTACGCTTCGTGTATGCACACCGGCGCGACTGGTACCTGAGCGTCGAACCGCAACGCGACGTGATCGAACGGCCGCTCGACGACGAACTCGACGTCGGCGGCTGGGAATTGCGCAAGGCGCTGCAATTGCTGCGACGCTCGAACCCGACGCTGCTCGAATGGCTCGACTCGCCTGTCGTGTATCGCGAAGATACGCGCTGGGCGCCGCGGCTCAGGTCGCTCGCATCGGCGTTCTTCTCGCCGGTACGCGGGCGTCATCACTACCTCGCGATGGCGAAGAAGAATTTTCGCGGCTATCTGCAAGGCGACACGGTGCGTTACAAGAAGTACCTGTACGTACTGCGTCCGCTGCTCGCGGTGCGCTGGATCGACATGGGGCTCGGCATGCCGCCGATGCGCTTCGTCGATCTCGTCGACGGCACCGTGCACGAGCCGACGGTGCGCGCGGAGCTCGATGCGTTGCTCGCGCTGAAGATGAGCGCGAACGAAAGCGAATACGGGCCGCGCCGGCCGGCGATCCACGCGCTGGTCGAGACGATGCTCGCCGATGCCGAACACGATCGCGAATACAAGCGGCCGTGGGGCGACGTGGCGATGCTCGACGCGTTCCTGCGCGACGTGGTCGACGGCCGATGAAAAGTGAACGGCGCGATGCCTCCGGGGATCGCGCCGTTTTTGCATCCGCACGCGTCCGATCGATGCCTGCGAGCAACGACCGCGCCCGCTTGCTACGTGTCGTCGTCACGATCGCAGCCCATCTCGGCGGTATACTCGATGCCGTTCGCCAGAGCGCGCCGCCGCATGCGCCGCAGCCTTCGACCTGCCCCGCTTGCTGACGATACGCTTGCAGTCCGACGTCTTCCGCCCGTCCATCCACAGTCGATACGAACCGTCATGTCGCACCGCCTTTCGCTCGCCATCGCCGCCCTCCTCGCCGTTTGCCCGTTCGTTGCCGAGGCTCTGCCGCTCGCGCGGCCACCGGTCGAACGCGACTTCAAGAACTGGTCGGTCGTCTGCGACAACGGCAACCGCTGCATTGCCGAAAGCCACGCGGACGATATCGACGACGCACGCCCCCACCTCATTCTGCGCGTGACGCGCGATGCCGGCCCCGACGCGCAAGCCTCGCTCGACCTCTACGCCTCGGCGCCGCTGGACCTGCGCACCGCACGCGTGGATGGCCGGCCGTTCGATGCAATGGCGGCCCGATGGCATGCATTCGGCGGCAAACCGGACGATGACGACGCGCACCCGTTCCGTATCCGGACCGACGATCCGGCAACGGTTGCCGCCTGGCTCACCGCGTCGCGCAATGGGCAACTGCTGAGCTTCGGCGATCCGGCGTCGGCACAAACCGCCCGCACACCGTTGACGGGATTGAGTGCCGCGCTGCTGTTGATCGACGACACGCAGGGCCGTGTCGGCACCGTCACGGCGTTGCTGCGCCCGGGCACCCGGCCTGCATCGTCGGTGCCGGCCGCGCCCGCGCTGCCGCCCGCGGTCACGCCCGCGCCGCCGCCCGCCTCGCCCCTGTCGAGCGCCGAACGGCGCCCGCTCGTCGATGCGGTGCTCGCGAAGTTCGGCGGCGACGTGAAGCAATGTGCGGCCGAGGTCGAAGACGAAATGCCGGCGCGCGATCGCAGCAAGGCGTCCACTGCCGTGGCGATCTCGGCCGACGAGGCGCTCGTCGCGATCCCGTGCCAGACCAGCAGCCTGTATAACCACACCGACCTGTGGTATCGCGTGCGGCGAACCGCGCCCTACTCGCCGACGGCGATGAATTTCGGCGAGAACGCAAACGCGGGACTCGATTCGGCGTCGTTCGCGAACGAACTGACCGACGCCGGCTACGATCCCGCCAGCGCGACGCTGTCGAGCAAGGTGAGGCTGCGCAGTGCCGGCGATTGCGGCTCGACCGCATCGTGGATCTTCGACGGCCGGCGCTTCATGCTCGGCGATATCGCGACGCACGGCACGTGCAACGGCCTGTTCGACGATCAGTGGCCACGCCTGTATCGACGCGCCGATGCGACCGGAAGCCGCTGACGCACGTATCGCACCGAAACACGCCGGCAGACATAACCGATAACAAACCGAGGGGCCGAACCATGCATCACCCGTTCATCACCGCGTCGCGCCACGCGGCCGCGACGCGGCGCAAGCGCGGCTGGCGCAGCGCGCTTGCGCTCGCGCTGATCGCCATCTCCGCATTCGCGTCGATGCCGGTGCGCGCGGCAAACGCCGACGAGCCGGTCGAGATCCCGTTCTGGTCGCGCCACTGGGCCGGCACGATCGGCAACCGGCACGTCGAAGTCTCGTTGTCGCGCGTCGCCGACACGGTGTCGGGCTGGTACTGCTACGCCCCCTGCACGTCCGACAAACGCTATCGGCTCGCATTGAAGGGAACGCTCGACGCGCATGGTGCGACGCTGTCGGAACGCGATAGCGGGGCGAAAGCCGACGCCGATCGCGTGACGGGCACGTGGCGCGTTGCGTTCCTCGACAACGCGGTGGCCGGCACATGGGCTTCGCCGGACGGCAAGCGTACGCTGCCCGTGTCGCTCGCGCCGAAACAGGACGGCAGGCCGTTCCCCTACGACATCCGCCTCGTCGCCGACCATCTGCCGGACGATGGCGGTTCGTGCACCGACGTGCCTGAAGTCACCGCAATCCGTCTGTACGACCACGGCCGCCTCGTCCAGACGCTCGCGACCGATTCGCGGGGCACCTGCAACCTGTTTACACCGGATTTCGCCGACGCGAACTTCGATGGCTGGCCCGACCTGATGCTCGCGCAATCGATGGGGGCCGGTCCGAACACCCCGTACCAGACGTGGATCTTCAACCCGAAAACGCGGCGCTTCGCCGATGCGCCGCAGGGACTGCAAGACATCACGTCGCCGGATTTCGACCCGGTCCACCGGCTCATCTGGACGAGCTGGCGCGCGAGCTGCTGCGAGCACGGCGTGACGACCTACCGCTGGCAGGGCAACGACGTGAAGGAGGTCGACTCGGCGAGCAGCTACTTGCTGCCCGTGCTCGACGGAAACACGCGTCGCTATTGCTATGTCGTGCCCGGCTACGGCAACGGCCATATCGAGTATCCGCAACGCATCGAGCAGACCGATACCGGGCTGCGCTCGACGCTGGGCGCGCTGAAGGACTGCGAGACAGGCGATTCGCCTCAGATGTCGCGGGTGTATATCGACATCTGGAAACCGGGCGCGCCGGGTGGCGCGCCGACGCTCGCGCGTACCGAAAAGGTCGCCTGGAAACGGACGTCGACGCGCGCCGGCATGAAGTTCTGCCCGGACGTGCCGTTCTACGACAACGGCCGCATCCGCCGCGTCCTGTTGCGCGACGATCCCGACCAGTGCAGCGACTCGAATCCCGACAAGAACTAGTGTGCGGTGCGCCCGCACGCCGTCTGCGGAAAGACGCATTCTATGCGCCGCGCGCCCATAAGCAACCCACGATTCGTTCTAAAGGCACCTGCACACGTGCTCCTATAATCGCCGGACGGCAGGCCCCCTCGACCTTCACAACAACAAACGGAGCACCCATGACCGATCAGGCCCATTCGAACTGGCGTCTCGAAACCATCGCCGTGCACGGCGGTTATCGTCCCGACCCGACCACGCGCGCGGTCGCCGTCCCGATCTACCAGACCGTTGCGTACGCATTCGACGACACGCAGCACGGCGCCGACCTGTTCGACCTGAAGGTCCAGGGCAACATCTACACGCGGATCATGAATCCGACGACGGACGTGCTCGAGCAGCGGATCGCCGCGCTCGAGGGCGGCATCGGCGCGCTCGCGCTTGCATCGGGACAAGCCGCCGTCACGTATGCGATCCAGACGATCGCCGAAGCCGGCGACAACATCGTGTCCGCGAGTTCGCTGTACGGCGGCACCTACAACCTGTTCGCGCACACGCTGCCGCAATACGGGATCACCACGCGCTTCGCCGATCCGCGCGACCCCGCGTCGTTCGAGCCGCTGATCGATGCGCGCACGAAAGCGATCTTCGCGGAATCGGTCGGCAACCCGCTCGGCAACGTGACCGACATCGCCGCGCTCGCCGAGGTCGCGCATCGCCACGGCATCCCGCTGATCGTCGACAACACGGTGCCGTCGCCGTATCTGCTGCGCCCGTTCGAGCACGGCGCGGACATCGTCGTGCACTCGCTGACGAAATATCTCGGCGGGCACGGCACGAGCCTCGGCGGTGCGATCGTCGATTCGGGCACGTTCCCGTGGGCCGAGCACGCCGACCGCTTCAAGCGGCTGAACGAGCCGGACGTCAGCTATCACGGCGTCGTCTATACCGAAGCGTTCGGGCCGGCCGCGTATATCGGCCGCGCCCGCGTGGTGCCGCTGCGCAACATGGGCGCGGCGATCTCGCCGTTCAATGCGTTCCAGATCCTGCAGGGCATCGAGACGCTCGCGCTGCGGGTCGAGCGGATCAGCGACAACGCGCTGAAGATCGCGCAGCATCTCGCGCGCCACGAGCACGTCGAATGGGTGAACTATGCGGGCCTGCCCGATCACCCCGACCATCCGCTCGTCGCCCGCTACCTGTCGGGCCGTGCGCCGGGCATCCTGACGTTCGGCGTGAAAGGCGGCCGCGACGGCGGCGCGAAGTTCCAGGATGCGCTCAAACTGTTCACGCGGCTCGTCAACATCGGCGATACGAAGTCGCTCGCGACGCACCCGGCATCGACGACGCACCGCCAGTTGTCGCCGGCCGAACTCGCGAAGGCCGGCGTGAAGGAAGAAACGGTGCGGCTGTCGATCGGCATCGAGCATATCGACGACCTGCTCGCCGATCTCGACCAGGCGCTCGCGCGGCTTTGAGCGGAACGGGCGCGCCGGCCACTTGCCGATGCGCCCGCGTCAAACCGCTTGCCCCTGGGGCGGCTTCAAGGTGGTCAATCGCCGGTTGATGCCGGGCGACGCGCGGGTCCAACGATCACCGCGCGGAATTGCGCTGCGGGTATACGCACGGATGCGTTTTCACATACAGGTTCGGATTGCCGCAACGATGCCCCGCATAGTCGACCTGTTCGCCCGGCGGCAGGTCGGCCGGCACGGGCTTGCGCGCGGCGGCGGAAGCGAGGGCCGTGGTGCCGGAACGTGTCGATGCACAGCCCGCGAACAACGGGACGATCAGGACTGCGATCAAGGAGAAACGAATGGCGGGACGATGCAATTTTCGGTCCGGGATAAAGGTCTGAACGGCCCCGCCTCTATCGATGCTGCTGTCGCGGGCGACACGAATTCCGCCGGCGCGCTCAGCCAACGGCAGACTGCATGTTCCGCTTCCCGCTCATCGCCCCCATGACGCGAACATGACGGTTGCGTCATGTCGATGGAATCCGCCCCGCACTCCCGCGCGCGCCGAAATCTGACGCATTTTTCATCTCGCGATCACGATCACGCACGGCTGCTTTCGCATACTGGGTCCATGGTTCGCCACCCGGCGGCCCCGATCAAGGAGAGCACTCGATGAAAACGGCAAAACTCGCAGCACTGTTCGTCACCGCCACGCTGTCGCTCGGCATCGCCACGCAGGCCGCATTCGCCCAAACGCAAACGCAAGGCAAGACCCGCACGCAGGTCGTCAACGAACTGAAGCAGGCGCAGCACGACGGCATCGTGCCGATCAGCAAGACGCAGTACCCGCCGACCGCCGAGGTCGTCGCGCGCAATAAGGCGCTTCACGTGATTTCGGTGCATGGCGGCGAGAAAAAGCCGCCGGCCGACAACCACGACGACCTCGCCGCGAAGTAACGATGCGCGGCCAGACGGCCGCCGGCAACGCGCCGTGGGCGGCTGCCTGACGGCGAATGCGCGGGCGAGTCCGCCTGCGCCGTCAGGTGCCGATGGCGGCCGGCCGTTCGGGCTCGGCCGGCCGTCGCGGGAAGCGCAGCCAGAAGGTCGTGCGGCGGCCCGGCTCGCTGTCGACGCCGCATTCACCGCCGTGATTGTCCATGATCGACCGGACGATCGCGAGGCCGAGCCCCGTGCCCGACGCCGAATTGTGGCGTGACGGATCGATGCGATAAAAGCGTTCGAAAATTCGCCCGACATGTTCAGCCGCGATGCCGGGCCCCGTATCTGACACGGCGATCGTCGTCGCGCCGCCCTGCTCGACGCAATCGATCGTCACGACGCTGCCGCGCGGCGCATAGGTCAGCGCATTCGACAGCAGGTTGCTCAACGCACGCTGGTACAGCGTCAGATCCGCATCGACCCACGCGTGGCCGTCGACCATCACCGTCACGCCTTCATCTTCCGCCAGCGGCTCGTAGTAGCCGGCCACCCGCTCCGCCTCCCGCGCCGCATTCAGCCGCCGCACGCTGATCGACGTGCCGGCCTGTTCCGAGCGCGCGAGAAACAGCATGTCCTCGATCATCCGCGACAGCCGCTGGTATTCGTCGATGCTCGATTCGATCACGCTCCGGTATTCGTCCGCGTTGCGCGGTTGCGACAGCACCACCTGCGCGGCTGCCTGCAGGTTCGTCAGCGGCGTGCGCATGTCGTGCGCGAGATTCGACGAGAACTGGCTCAGCCGCGTGAACGACTCGCTCAGCCGCGCGAGCATCCCGTTGAACGCATGCTCGAGTTCCTTCAGCTCGCCGGACGTATCGAGTTCCGGCAGCGGATGCGCGAGCCGGCTCGTCGACATCTGTTCGGCCCGCGCCGCGAACCGCCGCAGCGGGCTCAGCCCGAGCGCGGCGATGCCGTACGCGATCGCGGCCGCGATCACCACGCCGAACACCTGGATCACGACGATCGTATAAGCATGCGTGCGCAACAGCAGCATGTCGGCGCTGCGGTCGTACTGCACGGCGACGCGCACCACGGGCGCACCTGCACCGGCGAGCGGCACGGTCGTCACCAGATACTGGTGCCGCGCGCCGGGCGGCGCGACGCCGGACGGCGCGCGCCCGACGTTCATCGACAACAGCGGCGTATAAGGGCGGAAGCCGGGCGTGCCGACGACGCGCGTGCCGGCTGCATCGAAGATCGCGAGATCCATGTTCGGATGACCGTGCAACTGGTCGATCCAGATATCGGCATTGCGCGCGACGTCGTCCGTCGTGCGCGCCTCGGCCAGATGCGCGCCCAATGCGGCGGAAATGCCGGCCATCTGCTCGGCTGCCGTCGTTTCGACGCGGTTGCTCAGCGCTTCGTACAGTGCGACGCCGCTCGATGCGAGGATCACCGACGTCGACAGGATGATCAGCGCGGTCAGCCGGCCGCGCAGCGTCCGCGGCAGCAAGCGCGCGATCATGCGGCCGCGCCGCCGCGCGCTTCGAGCACGTAGCCCATCCCGCGTACCGTATGGATCAGCTTCGGTTCGTACGCGTCGTCGATCTTCGAGCGCAGCCGGCGGATCGCCGAATCGACGACGTTCGTGTCGCTGTTGAAGTTCATGTCCCATACCTGCGACGCGATCGTCGCGCGCGGCAGGATCTCGCCTTCGCGGCGCATCAGCAGCCACAGCAGCGCGAACTCCTTCGCGGTCAGCAGGATCGTGTCGCCCTGCCGCGTGGCCTTGCGTCGGGTCAGGTCGAGTTCGAGATCGGCCACGCGCAGCGTGTTCGAATCGCGCGGCTGGCCGCGCCGCAGGATCGACTTGATGCGCGCGGTCAGTTCGACGAAATCGAACGGCTTCGCGAGATAGTCGTCCGCGCCGAGTTCGAGGCCCTTCACGCGATCGCCGACGTCGTCGCGCGCGGTGAGAAACAGCACGGGTGTCGACTTGCTGCGCCGCAGGTTCTGCAGCAGCGTCCAGCCGTCCTGCCCGGGCAGCATCACGTCGAGCACGAGCAGGTCGTACTCCTCGGTTTCGGCCTGATGCTGGCCCGTGATGCCGTCCTCGACCCAATCGACGACGTAGCCGGCCTCGGTCAACCCCTTGCGCAGATACGCGCCCGTCTTCGGTTCATCCTCGACAATCAGAATTCGCATCACGCGTTACCCTTGAAGAAACCCAGCCGGCGCATCATGCCCGCGGCGAAACCGCCGCGCAACGCCGCGCGCCACGACACCGCGTGGCTCACGCGGTACAGCACCGGCAGCACCAGCAGCGTCAGCGCGGTGGACGACAGGATACCGCCGATCACGACCGTCGCGAGCGGGCGCTGCACCTCGGCGCCGGTGCCGGTCGCGAACGCCATCGGCAGGAAGCCGAGCGACGCGACCAGCGCGGTCATCAACACCGGCCGCAGCCGCGTGAGCGCGCCGTCGTGCACCGCCGCGTCGAGCGGCATCCCTTCGTCGCGCAGGTTGCGGATGAACGAGATCATCACGAGGCCGTTGAGCACGGCCACGCCGGACAACGCGATGAAACCGACCGCCGCCGTGATCGACAGCGGAATCCCGCGCAGCCACAGCGACACGACACCGCCGCTCAGCGCGAACGGAATGCCGGTGAACACGAGCAGCCCGTCCTTCACGTTGTTGAACATCACGAACAGCAGCACGAACACCATGAACAGCGCGAGCGGCACGACGAGCTTCAGGCGCTCGCTCGCGCTTTGCAGCTGCTCGAACTGGCCGCCCCACGACATCCAGTAACCGGCCGGCACGCGCACGTCCTGCTGCAACTGCTCGCGCGCATCGGCGACGAACGAGCCGACGTCGCGCCCGCGCACGTTCGCGCTGACCACCACCCGCCGCTTGCCGTCCTCGCGGCTGATCTGGTTCGGGCCCGGCGCCACGTCGATCGTCGCGAGTTCGGCCAGCGGCACGTACGGCGCCGCCGCGAGCGGCGCGCTGGCGCCGGCGGCCGGCGCGGGCAGCGCGATCGGCAGCCGCTTGATCGCCTCGATGTCGGTGCGCAGTTCGTCGGGCAGCCGCACGACGATGTCGAAGCGGCGGTCGCCCTGAAACAGCGTGCCGGCCTTCTGCCCGCCGACGGCCGCGGCCACCGAGTCCTGCAGGTCGGCGACGCTCACGCCGTAGCGCGCGAGCTTGTCGCGGTCAAGGTTGACGGTCAGCACCGGCAGGCCCGTGGTCTGCTCGACCTTTACCTCCGATGCGCCCGGCACCTTCCGCAACGCAGCCGCGATCTGCTCGCCGGTCTGGTTCAGCACGGCCATGTCGTCGCCGAAGATCTTCACGGCGACGTCGCTGCGCACGCCGGAAATCAGTTCGTTGAAGCGCAGCTGGATCGGCTGCGAGAACTCGTACGCGTTGCCCGGCAGCTCGGCGAGCGCGTCCTCGATCTCGCGCACGAGCTGCTCGCGCGGCTTCTTCGGGTCAGGCCACGTGTCGGCCGGCTTCAGCATGATGTAGCCGTCCGACAGGTTCGGCGGCATCGGGTCGGCCGCGATCTCGGCCGTGCCGGTGCGCGCGAACACGCGCGCGATTTCGGGGAAGCGCGCCTTCAGCGTCTTCTCGATCGACTTCTGCATCTCGACCGACTGCGACAGGCTCGTGCCGGGAATCCGCAGCGCGGCCACGGCCAGGTCGCCCTCGTTCAGGCTCGGGATGAACTCGCTGCCGAGCCGCGTCGCGAGCCCGAGCGTGACCAGCACGATCACGCCCGCCCCGATCATCACGCGCGCCGGGCGCGTCATGAACGCGGCGAGCACCGGTGCGTACGCGCGCCGCGCCCAGCCCATCAGCCGGTTCTCCTTCTCCTCGACCCGCTCGCCGATAAACAACGCGACGGCCGCCGGAATGAACGTGACGGTCAGCACCATCGCGGCCGCGAGCGCCATCACGACGGTAATCGCCATCGGATGGAACATCTTGCCCTCGACACCGGTCAGCGCGAAGATCGGCAGGTACACGACCATGATGATCAGTTGCCCGAAGATCAGCGCGCGACGCGCCTCCTGCGATGCGCCGAACACTTCGGCGAAACGCTCGTCGCGCGTGAGCGGGCGCCCCGCCGCCGACTGCGCATGCGCGAGCCGCCGCACGCAGTTCTCGACGATCACCACCGCGCCGTCGACGATGATCCCGAAGTCGAGCGCGCCGAGGCTCATCAGGTTCGCGCTCACCTTCGCGTTGACCATCCCGGTGAAGGTCATCAGCATCGACAGCGGAATCACGAGCGCGGTGATCAGCGCCGCGCGGATGTTGCCGAGGAACAGGAACAGCACGGCGATCACGAGCACCGCGCCTTCGAGCAGGTTCTTCTTCACGGTGGCGACCGCCTTCTCGACGAGCACCGTGCGGTCGTACACCGGAACCGCCTTCACGCCGGCCGGCAGCGTGCGGTTTACGTCTTCCATCTTCGCGGCGACGGCCTTCGACACCGTCCGGCTGTTCTCGCCCATCAGCATGAACACCGTGCCGAGCACGACTTCCTCGCCGTTCGACGTCGCGGCGCCGGTGCGCAGTTCGCGGCCGATGTCGACCACGCCGACGTCCTTCATCCGCACCGGCACGCCGCCGACGTTGGTCAGCACGACGTTCGCGATGTCGTCGACGGTGCGCGCCTGGCCCGGCACGCGCACGAGATACTGCTCGCCGCGCTTTTCGATGTAGCCGGCGCCGACGTTGTCGTTGTTGCGCTCGAGCGCCCGCACGACGTCGGCGAGCGTCAGCCCGTACGACATCAACTTCGTCGGGTTCGGCGCGACGCGGTATTCCTTCACGTAGCCGCCGATCGAGTTGACCTCCGTCACGCCGCGCACGTTGCGCAGTTGCGGCCGCACGACCCAGTCCTGCAGTTCGCGCAGGTCAGCCGCCGTATAGCGCGTGCCGTCGGGCTTGCGCGCGCCGGCGTCGGCTTCGACGGTCCACAGGTAGATCTCGCCGAGGCCGGTCGACGTCGGCCCCATCGCCGGCGCGATGCCGGCCGGCAGCTTGTCCTTCGCCTCCTGGATGCGCTCGTTGACGAGCTGCCGCGCGAAGTAGATGTCGGTGCCGTCCTTGAAGATCACGGTCACCTGCGACAGCCCGTAGCGCGAGATCGAGCGCGTCTGTTCCAGCCCCGGCAGCCCGGCCATCACGGTCTCGACCGGGTAGGTGATGCGTTGCTCGGCCTCGAGCGGCGAGTAGCCGGGCGCGGACGTGTTGATCTGCACCTGCACGTTGGTGATGTCGGGCACCGCGTCGATCGGCAGCCGCTGGTAGCTGAACACGCCCAACGCGGCCACGGCCGCGATCGCCAGCATCACGAGCCAGCGGTGCGCAATCGCAAAGCGGATCAGGCGCTCAAACATGTCGGGATTCCTTGACACGGGTAACGGTCGAGCGCACCGGACGGGCCGCGCGGCCGGTCACCCGGCGAATCGGAAAGCGGGCTGCGTGGCGGGCCGCCAGTCGCGCCACGGTGCATGCGTATTGCTGCTCACTCATGTTCCGCGTTCCCCTTGCCGAGCTCCGCCTTCAGCACGAAGCTGTTCGACGCCGCGTATTCCTGGCCGGGCTTGAGCCCCTTCAGCACTTCGGTCGCGCGTTCGTCGCGCCGCCCCGTTTCGACGGCCTGCGCGACGAAGCCCTTCGGCGAACGCACGAACACCGACGGCGTGCCGTCGACGTCCTGCAGCGCGTCGCTCGCGACCGCGAGCGGCACGCGTTGCGGGCCCGCGTCGACCGATACGTTGACGAACATCCCGGGACGCCACACGCGATCGGGGTTCGGCAGCACGACGCGCGCCGGCGCGGTGCGCGTCTGCTCGCCGAGCAGCGAACCCACGTACGCGATCGGGCCGCTCGAGCGCGATTCGAACGCGGTCGCGATCACCGTTGCCTCGCGACCGACGCGCACGTCGTTGAGCCGCTGCGCCGGCACCGCCATTTCGGCCCATACGGTCGACAGGTCGGAGATCACGAACATGCTCGCGTCGGCGGCAATCGCCTCGCCCGGCGTCGCATGCTTCTCGACGATCGTGCCGGCGAACGGCGCGCGCAGTTCGTAGCGGTTCAGCGCACCCGCGCCCACCGGCGCGTTCAGCGCGGCGAGCTTCTGCCGCGCGTTCTGCACCGCGATCTCGGCCTCGCGCAACTGCACCTGGGCCTGCTGGTAGTCCTGCTCGGCCGAAATGCGCTCCTGCCACAGCGTGCGTTCGCGCTCGTAGGTCGCGCGGGCGCCCGACAGCCGGCGCTCGGCCGTCAGCAGCTCGCTGCGGCGGTCGGCCAGATCGGTGCTCGCGATCACGGCGAGCACCTGCCCCTTCGCGACGTTCTGCCCGAGCGACACCGACACCTGCTCGACGATGCCGGCCACGCGCGGCACCACGTGCGCGGTGCGATCCTCGTTGAACTTGATTTCGCCGGGAAGCTGGAACGGTGTCGCGATCTGCGCGGGGCCGGCGTTCGCGAGCGCGATCTTCGACGTCGCCAGTTGCGCGTCGGTCAGCGCGATCGCGCCGTCGGCGAGCGCGTACGGGAACGACGCCGCATCGTTGCCGGCCTTCACGTCGATCGTCGCATCGAACACGTGCGGCTTCGCGATCGACTGCGCGGACACGAACTTCTGGCCGGCCGCGTCGAACCGCAACGGTTCCTGCGTGCGGTCGTACCGCACCAGCGTGCCGGACACGGTCACGCCCTTGTCCAGCGGCTTGCCGTCGACGGACGGATAGACGACGAGCCGCGCGTCGCCGGGCTTTTCCGTCATCACGATCTCGACGGACAGCTTGCCGCGCGTGAGCACGACACCGCCGCGCGCGCCGGCACCATCGGCCTGCTGCACGGCTTCGGCGGCCGTCGGCGCCGATGCGCCGTTGACGCTCCGCGTGACGGCGAGCGCGCCGATCACGATTCCGGCGCCGCCGAGCACGGCCGCCGCGATAACGAAGATTCTGCTGCGTGACATGATGATCCTTCCGGTAAGAGGAGCGCTTATTGCGCGACGGCCGCGAGCGGCGTGCCGACGAGCCGGCCGATGTCGGCGCGGGCCGCATGGGCGCCGGCGAGCGCACGCACGTATTGCGACTGCTCCTGGAACAGCGTGCGCTGTGCGTCGAGCACGTCGAGGAAGCCGAACTTCCCGAGTTCGTAGCCGCGCGACATCGCATCGAGCGCGAGGCGCGCGGCCGGCAGGATGTCGGACTTCAAGCGCTGCGCTTCCTGCTCGGCGGCCTCGAAATTCGCGTATGCCTGCGTCAGTTCCAGTCGCAGGCGCGTGCGTTCGCGATCGAGATCGGCGTTCGCGCGCGTGGCCTTGTGCGTCGCCTCGAGCAGCGCGCCCTTGTTCGTGTTGAACAGCGGAATCGGGATCGATACGCCGACCACGGCCTGGTTGTCCGGCACGCCGCCCGTGGTCACGCGCTTCACGCCCGCGCTGACCGTCACGTCCGGAATACGCCGTGCGCGTTCGAGCGACACGGCCGCATTCGAGCGCAGCATTTCGGCACGCGCGATCCGTGTGAGCGGCGAATCGTCGAGCTGCGCGGTCAGCGCGGACAGCGGCTCGACCGGCGGCACCGTTTCCAGGTCGCCACGTACCGCGAGCCGGTCGTTGCGCGCTTCGCCCATCACCGCGTTCAGCTTTTCGCGCGCGACGTCGACACGGCCGCGCGCGGTCACGACTTCGATCTGCACGCCGGCCGCCGCCACCTGCGCCTTGGTCGCCTCGACCGGCGACACCTTGCCGGCCTGCGCCCGGCGCCCCGCGAGATCGGCCGAGCGCGCGGCGATCGCGGCCGATTCCTCGGTCACCTGAAGCTGGCGCTGCGCGGCGAGCAGCCCGTAGAACGCGGCGATCACATCGGCGCGCACGGCCGCGCCCTGGTCGTCGAGCGACGCGTTGGCCGCCTCGCGGCCGTACGACGCGACGTCGAGCCGCGCGCGGCGCTTGCCGCCCAGTTCGATGGTCTGGTTGATCAGCGCGGTGGACGTGCGCTCGGCGCGACTGAAGCCTTCCTGCAGGAACGAGATTTCCGGGTTCGGACGGGCGCCGGCCTGCATCAGTGCGCCGGCCGACGCATCGACGTCCGCGCGCGCGCCGCGCAGCGCCGGGTTGTTGCGGGCCGCGACCGCGAGCGCATCGGAGAGCGTCAATGACGATGCAGGGAGCGTATCGGAGGGGAGAGCGCCGATCGGCGTCGCGCTGCTGGCTGCGATCGTGATCGGCCCCGGCGACAGCGACGACTGCGCATGAGCCGTCGCGGCCATCGCAAGGACGATGGCCGCGACGAGGTTGAGCTTGAGCATGTTCGGTTCTGCGGTAACGGTTCGCGACCGATGCTACGGACCTGCCGCAGTGCGAACATGAGGCGAAGATGATATTTCCGTCATGTTGGGCGCGGTGTACTCGCCGAATCGACGTGCATATCTGCCCTGCCGGTCACGTCAGCATAAAAAATACGTTTCAAAATTTAGAACTAGTTCTATAGACGTATTCGCTCGAAAAGATGACTGTTCAAGGTCCCGGCAACATGAACAAAACCATGCTGTTTTATGACATCACGGTCGTGCTGCCTCCTTGAAAACCTGCGAATCGAGACTTTTAATCAGTGAAAAACCTCTTCGATCACAACGAGTACGACTTTGACACCGGCGAAGACAAAGAATGGTTTCTCGTTCACTCCGGGGCCGTCACCAACACAAACCCGGGATCGGTGGTTGACGTTTACATCAACACAACACCCATCTGCCCTAATATGACCAATCGAGAATTTAGAATCATGGTATCTCGGCTGCTTAAGTGGTCCATAATTCTGGTTGAGCGCAGGATCACCGATCTGAAGCGGTATGACAAAACAACCAAAGACAGAATGATATATTGGTTCAATCGATGCGATGAAAATACACGAAAATACCTTCTCATCGGCTTCTCACGACATCTCTCCGTTCTCAAAACGCTGACGCCACACCATTTCGTTCGAAGCGATCCGAAGCTCGATAGAATGTTAGGCTGTGTTCCGAACATGATCGACATCGAGAATGAAGCCGCTCACGTTTGCGGGCCCAACACGGAGCGCAGGCTTATCAGCATTGCGATGAAGTTTTGTACCGGCTTGCGCGATCAGAATATGTTCGGAGATTCCCGCCTATCCACGCTCATTCACGAAGTCACTCACTTCGTCGACACCTTCGGTAGCGGCGACCCTCGTTACGGGCTCGATCCCACAGCGGCCGCATGGGCAAGGACCAATCCCGACCAGGCATTGAGGAACGCGGATACCCTCACAGGGTTCGTGATCTACGGCGAAGAATTATTTGCGGAGTAAGGAGCCGAATTCAGCATGAGAATTTTTATCACGTCACTAATCGTGCCTATCGCAACGTTGCTCCTTTTCCCGGCAAGCTCTGCGGCGGAATGTCAGGGGTCACAAAATCTGCCGTCACGGCAATTTTTCGTGGCCTTCTCCCACAACAGTCACGAGATCTCCGAATCCGAGAAAATACGAATTGGACGATGGATTTCAGCAATGAATTTCGATTATCCGATACAAAACTGGATCACTGTAATTGGCAGCGCTTCCAAGATTGAGGCTGATCCTGAACGACTCGCAACGAAGCGAGCTTCCGAGACGGCGAAAGTCGTCATAGACGACGGTCTGACAAACGCACCGATTCAGATAAAAACGCAAATTTATCCAGCCAGCAGTGCAGCTGGATCGACATCGGAAACACGCGAAGTCGCCATTCAAGTGAGCCCCGGCTGCCTCGACAACTGCTGTACCGGCCATTGACATGAAATCGGCTCATTTACCGCCGCCGCGCTTGCGTTGACCCGTGTACCTCCAACGCTCGCGTGCGACGGTCCATCGAATCCATCCGAACGAGATTTCGATGTTCGATTCGAGCGATATGTCGATCACCGAACCCGGGAAGCTATCCGCGCATTTTCGAGAATCAAACGCGCCCTTGCTTCCCCCGCCGCCGCTGCACGAGCCAGTCGAGCAGTTGCCGCCCGTCGCGCTCGCCGAACCAGCGCGCATGCCCGATCAGGTAGCCGTCGTACGCGATATCCACGGTCGCCGGCGCATCGATGATGCAGCCGAAATACGCGACTTCCGACAGCGCGAACTCCGTATGCACGATCGGCAGCAGCGCGACGAGCGCCGCATACGCATCGTCGCTCAGCGGTTCGAGCGATTCATAGCCGTCGAGCAGCATGTCGATCTGCTCGTATTCCACGCGCCGCGCATCGGCCGGCGCCATCCAGTCGACCGTATTGCGCTCGATCGCCAGCGCGAGGTCCATCACCGCACAGGTGCGATCCGACAAGCCGAAATCGAGCACGGTCCGCACCTGCGCGCCGGGCCCCGCTTCGGTCCACAGCAGGTTTGACGCATGCCAGTCGCCGTGCGTCCACAGCGGCGTCAACGTGGGCAGCAACGGCACGAGACGCGCGTGATACAGGCCGATCGCCTCGGCCACGTCGCCACGCCAGTCGCGCGAGCCGAGCGCACGCACGAGCAGCGGCTGCGCATCGACCCAGCGTTCGAGCGCGCCCGCCAGATCGGCGGACGACAGCACGCGAAAACTCGACAGCAGCGTGCGCACGGGCCGCGCGGGCGCATCGTAGCCGGCCGACGCGCGATGCAGTTCGGCCAGCGCGCGGCCGGCCGCGTACGCGTGCGACGGATGCGTGAACGGCTGCCACGACATCACGCCGCGATACGGATCGACGCCGGGCGCGAGCACGTGCACCTCATACGTCCACTCGCCAAACGCAAAGGCGGTCGCGCCGTGACGATCGGCCAGCACGTCCACCACCGGCATCCCGCGTTCGCGCAGATGCGCGATGAAGCGATGCTCTTCCTCGAGCCCCGCGACATCGCGCAAGCTCGCGTGATGTCGCTTGACGAACAACCCGCGCCCGTCCGCCATTCGCACGAGCACCGCTGCCGCGAACTGTCGCGGGCTGTGCCACGTCAGCCGCACCGGCTCGCCCGCGCCGTCGATCCGCGCGAGCACGGCCGCCACCTCGTCGTGCGTGATCAGCGGCCAGTCGCGTTCGGCCTGCTCGCCGTCCACGCCGAATTGCGGCGGTGCGACGTCGCGCGACAGGGGGCCGTCCGGCTCGAGGGGGAATGACATGAACGACGTTGCTCCGTGGTTGAATCCGTGCGCGGATCAGCGCGCGCCGCCGCCCGATGCGAGCGGGCCGCCAGCGGCCGCGCGCAATGCGGCGGCCGTGCGGCTCCAGTCGCGCCAGCCGACGACGGCCAGCCCGATGAACAGCGCATAGAGCCCGGCAGTCAGATACAGTTCCTTGAACACGAACATCCCGACGTACACGACGTTCACGATGATCCACAGCCCCCACGATGCGATGTAGCGCCGCGCGGTCCAGTATTGCGCGACGAGGCTGAACGCGGTCAGCGACGCATCGACGAACGGCAGCGCCGCGTCGGTCCAGCGCGCCATCATCCCGCCGAGCAGCGCGCTGCCGATGACGGCCGCGATCAGGTCGGGCAGCATCTTGAGCGGCTGCACGCCGGTCACGGGCGCGACGTCGCCGGCCGTCACCGCGCCGCCGCCGGCCTCGCTCGCGCGCTGCGCGAGCCAGCGCTGCCAGCCGTACACCTGCAGCACCGCGAATGCGCCCTGCAGCAGCATGTCCGAGTACAGCTTCGCATCGAAGAAGATCCAGCCGTACAGCGCGACCGACGCGAGGCCGACCGGCCAGCACAGCATGCGCCGCTTCGCGGTCAGCCAGATCGCGAGCGCGCTGACGATCACGCCGGCGATTTCGAGTGGGGACATCGTCTGTGCTCTCCTGGTGAACTGCCGGGGCCGCGCGTCACGCGGCTGCCTCCGGTCGGTCAGAAATCATAGGTCAACGATACGCGCGCGGTGCGCGGCGCACCCGGGAACAGGTACGCATCGCCCTGCTGCTCGCCTGCGTCGCGCCAGTAGAACTTGTTGAACAGATTGTCCACCGACACGCGCAACACCGTACGATGGCCGCCGATCTTCGTCGTATAACGCGCGCCGAGATTGAACACGAACCACGACGGCACGCGCGCGGTGCCCTCCTCGTTCGCGTTGCGCGCAGCGCTGTATTCCACGCCGCCGAGCACGTTCAGGCCCACGACGCCCGGCACCGCGTAGTCCGCATACAGCGACGCGCGCAGCGCGGGCACGTTGATGATCTGGTGCCCTTCGTACGCCGGCGATCCGGAATCGTATGCGCGGGCGCGAATCGCCGCGACGCTGGCCGTGAGGCCCAGCCGCTCGGTCACGCGCCCGGCCGCGCCGAGTTCGATCCCCTGGTGCCGCTGCGTGCCGCGCTGCACGAACGTGTAGCTCGTGCCCGACGCGTCAGGATCGGCGAACTGGAACGGCTTGCTGATCGAGAACACCGCGGCCGTGAGGCTCAGCCGGTCGAGCCAGTCGTATTTCGCGCCGACCTCGATCTGGTGCGATTCGACGGGCGGCAGGAACGCATACGCGTTGGTCGCGCGCACCGGCGCCTGATCGCCGAGCGACAGCGCCTTGCTGTACGACGCATACAGCGACAGCACGTTCACCGGCTTGTAGACGAGCGCGACCTGCGGCAGGAACACCGAGCGGTCGGTATGCGTCGCCTCGCCGTCGAGGCTGCTCCAGCTGCGCTGGCGCAGCAGCACTTCCTTGCCGCCCGCGAGCACCTGCCAGTGTTCGCCGAGGCTGATGCGGTCGAGCCCGAACACGCCGTACTGCCACGAATCGAGCTGAGGATACGACGGCCCGGGCGTGTTCGGCGACGGTGCAAACGCGACGTCGGGCCCGTAGATGTTCTCGCTGCCGACATAGTCGTACACGGCAGTCGCCATGTGCACGACGCGGCGCTGCACGCTCACGCCGAGCGTCAGCTCGTGCCGCAGCGGCCCCGTCGCGAACTTGCCGGTCGTGACCGCGCGCAGATCGTCGTTGCGCCGGTATTCGCCGGGGCTGCGGAAGTCGTACACGTCGTAGTCGCCGTTCGCGCCGAAGAAAAACGGCGACGTCGCGCCGGCCGCGCAGCTCGCCGCGTACGAGCAGCCGTACGCGAACGCGCTGTTGTCGTCGATCATCGTGCGGCTGCGGCCGGCAGCGATATAGGCCTTCCAGTCGTCGTTGAACTGGTAGTCGAAACGCGCGTTCAGGTTCAGCGCGTCGGTCGTCACCGGTTTTGCCCACGGCTGCGTGCCGAGCGCCTTCGACGTCGTCTTCACCGACGGCACGACGGTGCCGCCGAGCAACTGGTAGCCAGGCGCGGAACGCTGGATCCACTGCTGGAACTCGGCATTGAGCTGCAGGCTCGCGCGCGGGCTGATGTCCCAGTCGGCGGCGATCGAGCCGAACGTGCGCCGTCCGTTCGTGCCGTCGATATACGAGTGCATGTTCTCCTTCGCCGCATTGATCCGGAACCCGAACTGGTTGTCCGGGCCGAAGCGGCGGCCGAGATCGACGGCCGCCGACGTCGAGCCGCGGCTGTCGACGCCCCCCGTCACACTCGCGACGTTCGCGGAGCGCTTGGTCACGAAGTTGATCACGCCGCCCGGTGCGACGACGCCGCTGTCGATGCCCGCGAGCCCTTTCAGGATCTCGACGCGCTCCTTGTTCTCGAGCGGCACGTTCTGCTCGCCGGACACCGTCAGCCCGTCGATCCGGATCGCGCTCGCGAGATCGACCGGAAAACCGCGGATCGCGAAGCCCTCGAAATAACCGACCGGCGCGTAGTCGTTGACGACCGACGCATCGTTGCGCACGACGTCGCTCAGCCGCTTCGCCTGCTGATCGTCGATCACCGCGCGCGTGATGACGTTCACGGACGCCGGCGTGTCGCGCAACGGTGCGTCGTCGAACCCCGCGACCGATGCTTCGCGCGCCCGCAACGCATGGCCGCGCTCGCCGCTCACCGTGATCGCGGGCAGCGTCGTGCTGGCGGTCGCATCGGCGCCCGGCGCAGGTGTGTCGCCCTGAGCCGCGGCCGCCTGCGCCGCGAAAAGCGTGACGCCGAGACCGACGCCGAGCCCGACCTTCGCGCGCCGCCGCCGTGCGCGCGCCGCTGTTGTTCTATTCACCGTCATTGTTCTGGAGGGAAAACTCGCCATTCGACCTGTCGAAACCCGAAAGCCGTTACGAAGCTGCGAAGCGTGCGCTTGCAACCGCAACCGCATCCGCGCCCATCGCCGGACACGAGCCGTCGACACGATATTCATCGGACGAACCGGACCCTGCGGCGTGCAAGCGGGCCGACCGGTCGGAACAACGCAGGATGGGACATCGGATTCGGATGACGCGCCGGAAGCCGACGCAGCGGCCGACGGGTTCGTCGGATGCCTGTCGGGCGGCCGGCTGCGTCGCGCGGTCGTGTCATGCGGGGGACGCTTCGAACGCCCCGGTGCGGGCGGCGGGCAGTCGCGCCGGCCGTTCATCGGAACGGCGGCCTGCCCGTCGCGCGCGACATCGCGGCGTGGCGCGCATTTTACCCCGGGCGCGGCAAAGGGCCGCGGAATCGGGCGGAATGGGAGACGGGGAAGGCGGGGACGGGGACGAACGGTGCAGGCGGCGCGATAACGGCGGCGACGGCGACGATGCGGTCGCGATTCGCGTCGTGCGTGCCGGCGCTGATGCCGGCGTCGTCATGCACCGGTCAGGTGGCCGGAAACGGGAGCGGGAACGGCGGCCCGCTAACGGCTCACCGTCCGCTCGCTCAAAACCCCTGCATCGTCACAGTCGGATCGACAACCAGATGCACGACGCCGTAAATGACCGCGCCGACCAGCAGCGCGAGCAGCAGCGCCACGAACGGCAGCAGCGTGAAGTTGGCGTTCGCGAGATCGTTCGCGTGCGCCTTGCTGTTGCGCACGCCGAAGAAACTCCACAGGACCAGGCGAACCATGCCGAGCAGTTTCATGATGGGCTCCTTTATCGAATCGGTTGACCCTATCGTCGATCCGGACAGCATTCGAAAAAAGCAGCAGTTGCGTGCGCTTTTCGCGCAGCAGGCCGTCTGCGGCGGCATGTCGCACACGCGTCAGCGGTCGAGCACGAGCGGCTCCGTCGCGCGTTGCGCGGGCCGTGCGACACACAGCAGCGCGCAACCGGGTTCGATCGCCGCATCGGGCATCTGCTCGTAGTCGACCGCGCCGGACAGCACGCGCGTCGCGCACGTGCCGCACGAACCGGAGCGGCATTCGGACGGCACGGCCACGCGCTGCCCTTCCGCGAATTCGAGCAGCGTGCCGTCGGCGGGCGTCCACGCGGCTTCGCGCCCCGTGCGCCGGAACACGACCGGCACGCTCGGCGCCGCTGGCGCGACAGCCGCGCGGGTCGCACTGCGCGAGACGCTCGACGGCCCGAACGCCTCGAAACGGATGCGTTCGTCCGGCACGTTCAGCGCGCGCAGCCCGTCGTACAGGTCGCGCATGAATGCCGCCGGCCCGCACAGATAGAAATCGTAATCGTCGAATGAAAGGACCCGCTTCAGTTGCCCGATGTCGATGCGCCCGGCCCGCGCGGCCGAGCCGTCGTGAGGATGACTGTCGAACCAGTGAAGCGACACGCGTGCATCGGCGGCCGCGATGCGCGCCAGTTCGGCGGCGAACGGCCGGTCGGCCGCTTCGCGTGCGCCATGCACGAACACGACGCGGCGCGACGGCGCGTCGCCGGCCAGTGCGCGGCGCAGCATCGCGACCATCGGCGTAATGCCGATGCCGGCCGACACGAGCACGGCCGGGCGCGGGCTCGCGAGATCGAAAGTGAAGCGGCCGCGCGGCATCTGCGCGTCGAGCGTCATGCCGGCCTGCGCGTGATCGTGCAGCCACGCCGATACGCGCCCTTCCCGTTTCACGGTGATCCGGTAATGCGCGCCGCCCGGCGCGTCGGACAGCGTGTAGCTGCGAATCGTGGGCGCGTCGCTCCCCGGCAGCGCGATGCGCAGCGTCAGATGCTGACCGGCTTCGTACGCAGGCAATACGCCGCCATCCGCCAGTTCGAAATGGAACGACCGGATCGCGCGCGTTTCGTCGACGATCTTCGCAATGCGCAGCGTTCGCCATGCGGGAGCCGATGCCGGCACGGCGGCGGATGGCGCCGGTTCGGCCGTTGCCGCCGCACCGCCCGACGCCGACGCCGCCGTCGCCATCGCCGCGAACTGCGGCGCACGCTCGACCGCCGACCACCGGAACGGCAGCACGGCCCGCACGCGCCGCACTTCCCGAACGTGGAAACGCACGACGCGCTGCCCGCCGTCGAACGACGCGACGAGCGGCCCGTCCCACACGATCTCCGCGTGCGCGGCGACGTACAGCAGATCGCCGCTGTCGAAATCGACGAACAGCAGCCCCGCGCGCGGATCGTGCTGCAGGTTGCCCAGCGTATTGAAGAACCGGTTGCCGCTGAAATCGGGCGTGGTCAGCGTACGCGCATCGTCGACGCGCACGAAGCCCGGCACCCCGCCGCGATGCGATACGTCCGCGCCGCGCGCCGCGCCCGCCTCCGCCGACGTGTTCGCACTCGCGACGAAGAACGTATCGGCCTGCGCGAGCAGCGCGCGATCCGCGTCGCTCAATGCGTCCGACACGTCGGGCGCGACGGACGCTCCGACGTCCCGCGCGACGAAAGTGGGCTTGCGGCCCTGGATGTACTTCGCGCAGTTGCCGAAGCTCTGCTCGACCGCGATCGTCAGCGCGTCGCCGTCGACCGCGCGCACGACGCCGTTCACGCGATTGCGCCGCCGCGTATCGAATTCGATCCCGAGCCCGCCGAGCGGCGCGCCCGCCTGCCACGCGCCGGCCAGCGGATCGCCCGGCAGCGCGGGTGCCGCGATGCGCAGCGTGTGGGCGTCCGGCGACGTGACGAACCCCGGCGTACCGACGCGCAGCGTCGCCCACGGCTGGCCGTTTGCATCGACGCCGCCGAGCACGAAGAACGGCAGTTGCGCGAAAAACGTCCGGTGCTGATCCGGCATGAAGCGCCGGATCCCGCGCCGGCCGGCCGCGCTCGCCGCGTCCGTCACGCCTGCGCGCTGCTGCACGGCAAGCTCGCCCGCGTGAAACGGCGCGGTATCGAGTTCCCACCCCGGTACGACGGCGGTTGGCGCATTCATCGCGTTCTCTCCCGAACAAGCGCGGCAGCCGTGAGTATCAAGCGGCGAGCAGACCCGCGCGCGTCGTCGGCATCGCGACGAAGCCCGGCAGCGCCTCGATACGCGCCAGCCACGCCCGCACGTGCGGATACGGTTCGAGCGACACGCCGCCTTCCGGCGCGTGGGCGATGTACGTGTACGCGGCGATGTCCGCGATCGTCGGCTGCGCGCCGGCCGCGAACGGCTTGCCGGCCAGCTCGCGATCGATCACGTCGAGCACCTTCCCGGCCGTGCGCTTGGCCGCTTCCGGGTCGAGCTGCGCGCCGAACACGGTCACGAGCCGCGCGGCCGCGGGGCCCGATGCAATCGGCCCGGCCGCGTACGACAGCCAGCGCTGCACGACGGCCGCGCCGACCGGATCGTCGGGCAGCCAGTGCGCATCGCCGTAGCGCTTCGCGAGGTACACGAGGATCGCGTTCGAATCGGCGATCACGGTGCCGCCGTCGTCGATCACCGGCACCTGCCCGAGCGGATTGAGCGCGAGAAACGCCGGTTCGCGCTGCGCGCCGGCCGCGAGATCGACGTCGATGGTCCTGGACGGCAACCCGAGCAGCGACAGGAACAACCGGACACGATGCGCGTGCCCGGACAGCAGGAACGAATAGACGCGAATGGGCGAGGCGGGCTTGCTGGCGGCAGACATGGAAACACTCCGGAATCTCGCGCCGCCGGGGATCGGCGACGAACGGCTCCAGCGTAACGCTCGCCGTTCGTCGCCAGAAGACGGATAATCGCGGAAACATTCTCCGCTTTCATAGGACAATCGACGATGGCCGATCTGCGCGACGTGAACCTGAACCGGCTGGCGATCTTCGTCGCGGTGGTCGACGCCGGCTCGCTGACGGCCGCCGCCGAGCGGCTCGGCCTCGCGAAGACGGTCGTCAGCACGCACATGCAGCGCCTCGAATCCGAGGTCGGCGCGAACCTGCTGGTGCGCACGACGCGGCGGCTGAGCGTGACCGATGCCGGCCGCGTGTTCTACGACGCGTGCCGCGACATCGTGCGCGCCACCGAAGCCGCGCTCGACACGGTGTCGTCCGACGCCGGGCCGCTGCGCGGCACGCTGCGCGTGAGCGTACCGATCGACTACGGCGCGCTGGTGGTCGCGCCGGCCGTCGTCGCGCTGCGCGACCGGCATCCGGCGCTCGCCGTCGAACTCGTCGCGAACGATCGCGTCGTCGACCTGGTCGCGGACAACCTCGACGTCGCGATCCGCATCGGCCGTCTCGCCGATTCGAACTATCGCGCGGTGCAGCTCGGCACCTATGAGAAATGGCTGGTCGCGAGCCCGGCGTTCGTCGCGCGACACGGGCTGCCGCGCGATCCGGATGCGCTCGCCGCGCTGCCGTTCGTGATGCTGTCGTCGCTGCCGCGGCCGCATACGCTCGAACTCGATGACGTGCGGGGCGGCCGTGCATCGGTGCGCTGCGTCGCGCCGGTCGTGTCGAACACCGCGACCGCGTGCCGCGCGATCGTGCTCGCGGGCGGCGGCTTCGGGCTGCTGACGGATTTCTCGACCGCGGACGACGTCGCGGCCGGCCGGCTCGTGCGGCTGCTGCCGGGCTGGCACACGGCGCCGGCCGGGATCCATGCGGTGTATCCGTCGACGCGGCTGCCGTCGCCGAAGGTGCGCGCGTTCATCGAGGCGATGAAGGCGCGGATCGGGGAGACGCCCGTGGTCGTACCCGCGAAGCGACGCCGCACGCGTTAGCGTGTCAGTCGAACCGGACGACGTTACATTCGGGACTCATTCGTCGCAGCCCTCGATATCGGCGAACACGCACTCGACAGGACGAAAACGGCCCTGCTCGATTTCGCGCTCGCCTGAAGACAGCAGCGTCGCCAACACCAGCGTCGCCTGAGACGCTCCCGACGATTCGATATCGACGACATACCGCTCATTGCCTGCAATCGGCCAAGATCCGGATGGCCGCCCGTATCAACGCATGATTGATGGCGAACCGTCACGTCACGCATTGCCGCTACCCCGCCTCCCGCAACGTCCCCAGCAGCACCTTCCTGCAACTCGCGATCATCTGCGCCTCCGGATCGCGATAGTCGGTCAGCAGCCACGCCGCGCCCACGTTCGTCATCGCGCCCACCAGCGCGAGCCCGATCAGCCGCTGCTCGGTACGCTCGGCAGGCGTGACGACTTCTCCCGGCGCGCCGATCGCCATGATCAGCTTGCCGAAGTCGATCAGCATGCGCTGGTACGTCATGTCGGTATCCGCGCTCACACCCATCACCTCGAGCAGCAGCACGCGCGCCGCGCACGGATCGCGCAGAAACGCGAAGAACGCGGCGAGCCCCGCGTCGACACGCTCCCGCAAATCGCCGCCGCGCGCGGCGACCGCCCGCGCGACCGCGTCATGCAATTGCTGCGCGTGATGCAGGTAGGTGCAGCGCAACAGATCCTCGGTGCTGTCGAACGCCGCATAGAAATAGCGGTCGTTCAGCTTCGCTTCCTGGCAGATCGACCGCACGGTCGCCTTGCGAAAACCCACCGTGCCGAACACGCGCGTCGCCGCGCGAATCAACGCGTCGCGCCGCTCGGCGGCCCGCACCTCGGGCGCCACGCCGCCATACGACCGGCCCTTTTTTTCCGTTTCGAGTGCTTTCTCCATTCCGCTATTTGACATCAGGACACCCGAAAACTAAAGTGGTGACGAGCAACACCACAATAGATGCGCCGCCGGTGCAGCGCAAGCGGAACGGGAGGACGACGAATGAAGGGGTTTTCCGGCAAGGTCGCCGCGATCACGGGCGCCGGTTCGGGCATGGGCCGCAGCCTCGCGGTCGAGCTCGCGCGGCGCGGTTGCGAAGTCGCGCTCGCCGACGTCAGCGAAGCCGGCCTCGCCGGCACGGCGGCTGCCTGCGCGCAGCACGGCGTACGCGTAAGCACGCGCCGGCTCGACGTCGCCGACCGCGACGCGGTGTTCGCGTGGGCCGATTTCGTTCGCGCCGAGCACGGCAAGGTCAACCTGATCTTCAACAATGCGGGCGTCTCGCTGGCCGCCAGCGCCGAAACCGCGCGTCTCGCCGATCTCGAGTGGATCGTCGGCATCAATTTCTGGGGCGTCGTGCACGGCACGCAGGCGTTCCTGCCGCATCTTCGCGCGTCGGGCGACGGCCACGTCGTCAACACGTCGAGCCTGTTCGGGCTCGTCGCGATGCCGACGCAAAGCGCGTACAACGCGACCAAGTTCGCGGTGCGCGGCTTCACCGAGGCGTTGCGCATGGAACTCGAACTCGACGGCGCGCCGGTGAGCGCGACCTGCGTGCATCCGGGCGGCGTCGCGACGAGCATCGTCGACGCGGGCCGCGTCGATACCAGCATCCACGCGCTGACGGGCCAGGACGAAGCGACCCATCGCCGCCAGGCGAACCGCCTGATCAACGCGACGACGGCCGACGAGGCCGCGCGGCAGATCCTCGCGGGCGTCGAGCGCAATGCGCGCCGCGTGCTGGTCGGCGCCGACGCGCGCCGGCTCGACAGGATCGCGCGGCTGCTCGGCGCCGGTTACCAGTGGCTGATGTTGCGCCACGTGCGCCGCGCCCGCGCACGCAACCTCGAACGCGCCCACGCTCCGGCCGCGCGCCCGACCACGCCGACCCAGGACCCCGCATGACCTCGACGACCGACCGGCGCGACGCGCCGCCCGCTGCCGACGCCCGCCACGACAGTGACGATCGCCGCGACCTCGACGTGCTGATCGTCGGCGCCGGCCTGTCCGGCATCGGCGCCGCGTATCACCTGAAGCAGCGCTGCCCGCATGCGAGCGTGGCGATCGTCGAGGCGCGCGACGCGATCGGCGGCACCTGGGACCTGTTCCGCTATCCGGGCGTTCGTTCGGATTCCGACATGTTCACGCTCGGCTACAGCTTCCGTCCGTGGCACAGCGAGAAGGCGATCTCCGACGGGCAGACGATCCTCGACTACATCCGCGACACCGCGCGCACCTACGGCATCGACAAGACGATCCGCTATGGCCGGAAGGTCGTCGCGGCCGACTGGGATTCGAACCGCGCGCGCTGGACGGTGCGCATCGAGCGCACGCGAAACGGCGCGACCGACACGCTCGTCTACACCTGCCGCTTCCTCTTCATGTGCAGCGGCTACTACGACTACGACGCCGGCTACCTGCCCGACTGGCCAGGCATGGATACGTTCGAAGGCAAGCTCGTGCATCCGCAGCACTGGCCGAAAGACCTGTCGTACGCGAACCGGCGCGTGGTCGTGATCGGCAGCGGCGCGACGGCCGTCACGCTGGTGCCATCGATGGCGGCCGACGCGCGGCACGTGACGATGCTGCAGCGCTCGCCGACCTACATCGTGTCGCTGCCCGCGCGCGACAAGATCGCGAACGCGCTGCGCCGCGTGCTGCCGTCGCGGCTCGCGCACCGGCTCGTGCGCATGAAGAACGTGCTGCTGACGATGTACCTGTACAACGTGTCGCGCCGCAAGCCCGACCGGACGAAGCAATTCATCATCCGCGCGGCCAGCAAGCAGCTCGGCCCCGGCTTCGACGTCGCGAAGCACCTGACGCCGCGCTACATGCCGTGGGACCAGCGCGTGTGCCTCGTGCCGAACGGCGACCTGTTCAAGGCGATTCGCGCGGGCCGCGCATCGATCGTCACCGACGAGATCGAACGCTTCACGCCGACCGGCCTCCAGCTCAAGAGCGGCCAGCAGCTCGACGCGGACGTGATCGTCACCGCGACGGGGCTGAAGGTGAAGATGCTCGGCGGCGCGCGCGTGACCGTCGACGGCCGCCCGGTCGATCTGCCGGAAACGGTGTCGTACAAGGGGATGATGTACAGCGACGTGCCGAACCTCGCGTCGTCGTTCGGCTACACGAATGCGTCGTGGACGTTGAAGGCCGAGTTGATCGCGCGCTACGTGTGCCGGCTGCTCAACCACATGCGCGCGAACGGGTACGACACGTGCGTGCCGCGGCTCGGCGCGGGCGATCTCGGCGACGTGCCGGCCGTCAACCTGAGCTCCGGCTACATCCAGCGCGCGGCCGGCATCCTGCCGAAGCAGGGGCACCGCAAGCCGTGGAAATTCCACCAGAACTACGTGCTCGATCTCGCGTCGCTGAAGTTCAGCACGCTCGCCGATTCCGCGATGCATTTCGAACGCCGCGCAAAAACCGGCGCGGCCGCCACCGCACCGGCTGCCGAACCCGCACTCGAAACCCGCTGAGGCCGACATGACTCCTACGCTCCACCTGATCCAGAACGTGCTGCTCGGCGTCGTCGCGGTGCTCGCCGCGCTCGCGCTGTTTTCCGGCTACGTGGCCCGTCGCGTGACGCGCGCGTTTCCGCCCGAAGGCCGCTTCGTCGACATCGACGGCGATCGTATCCACTACGTCGAATACGGCAACGGCCCGCCGATCGTGTTCGTCCACGGGCTCGCGGGGCAATGGCGCAATTTCGCGTACCTGCCGCTCACGCGGCTCGCGCAGCAGCATCGCGTGATCCTGATCGACCGCCCCGGCGCCGGCCGCTCGCTGCGCGGCGCGGCCTCGCAGGCGAACGTGTTCGCGCAGGCCCGCACCGTCGCCGCGTTCATCGACGCGCTCAAGCTCGACAAGCCCGTGCTGGTCGGCCATTCGCTCGGCGGCGCGATCGCGCTCGCGGTCGGCCTCAACCATACGGACCGCGTGAGCCGGCTCGCGCTGATCGCGCCGCTGTCGCACGAGCAGACCGAGCCGCCCGCGCCGTTTAAGCCGCTGATGCTGCCGTCGCCGCTCGTGCGCCGTTTCGTGTCGTGGACCTTCGCGATCCCGCTGACGATCCTGACGGGCCGCAGCGCCGTGCGCCAGGTGTTCGCGCCGGAGGACGTGCCGCGCGACTTCCCGGTCAAGGGTGGCGGCCTGCTCGGGATGCGCCCGCACGTGTTCTACGCGACGGCGACGGACCTGCTGTCGGCGCCCGTCGACCTGCCAGCAATGGAGCGTCGCTACGCGGCGCTCGCGCTGCCGGTCGACGTGCTGTACGGCCACGCCGATCCGATCCTGAACTGGCGCGAGCACGGCGACGCGCTCGCGAAGAAATCGGCGCGCGTGCGGCTGAAGGTCGTCGAGGGCGGGCACATGCTGCCGGTCACGATGCCCGAAGCGACGGCCGACTGGCTTCTCGAAGTCGCCGCCGCGCCGGCCGACGTTGCGGCGCAGCCCGTGCGCATCGCGTAGCTCGCGGCGGCGAAGCGCGGCGGCCGGTTTCCGTCGCGGGGAGCCAACGCCGCGACGCAATCAGGCTTCGTCGTCGGGTATCGACAGCCCGCGCTCCGAGAGCACCTCGCGCGCGCTGCGAAACGCCTCGACCGCGGCCGGCGCGCCGGCGTACAGCACGCTGTGCAGCAATACCTCGCGAATCTCGACGAGGCTCGCGCCGTTGTTGAGCGCACCGCGGATATGCCCCTTCAGTTCCGTGCCGCGGCCGAGCGCCGCCAGCATCGCGCACGTGCACAGGCTGCGCGTCTTCAGGTCGATCCCGCCCCGCTGCCACGTGCTGCCCCACGCATGCTCGTTCAGCCAGTTCTGCAGCGGGCGGGAGAACCCGTCGAGATCGCTCATCGCGCGCTCGACGAACGCCTCGCCCATCACGTCGATGCGCCGCGCCTTGCCATATTCCCTGTCCTGTTCGCTCATGTCGGTGTCCTGGTGATTTGGCGTCGTGGCCGTGGCCGCTGCCGCGCCGGCGGCCGGGGTTCGCGTCATGTTCGGCGGGACGGCGCGTTTCGTCAAAGATGCGGGCCTCGATTCGCGGCCGGGCGCGTCACGTGCGATCGAGCGCTACGTAACATCCCGTCGCGCGTTACGGCGCCTGACGGGAACATCACGGCCGCGATGCTCGCGCGCCGCGCGTGCCTGTCGCGCGAAATCGCCATTCCTCCGTTTAAATCGCATCGATATTCCCGATTTCCGCAACAAATCACGACACCGTTTCGCGAAACATGTCGTGGCTCGGAATTTGCAGTGAAGGCTTGGACACACTTCCAATGTCGAGGCCAACATGCACATTCTCCTCAAGAAGACGACGGTAACGATGGCCGTCTCGTCACTGCTCGCGCTGTACGGCTGCGGCTCGGTCGATGGACCGACGACCCCGCCGACCATCAAGCCGAGCACGTCCGGGACGGGTGGTAGTTCGGGGACTTCGGGTACGTCGGGCAGTTCCGGTACGTCGGGTACTTCTGGCACGTCGGGTACCTCCGGCACTTCGGGCACTTCCGGTACCTCGGGCACTTCCGGCACTTCGGGCACTTCGGGCACTTCGGGCACTTCGGGCACTTCGGGCACTTCGGGCACTTCGGGCACTTCGGGTACTTCGGGTACTTCGGGCACTTCCGGTACGTCAGGTACTTCCGGTACGTCAGGTACGTCAGGTACGTCAGGCACCTCCGGCACGTCGGGCACCTCCGGCACGTCGGGCACGTCGGGCACCTCCGGCACGTCGGGCACCTCCGGCACGTCAGGCACCTCCGGCACGTCGGGCACCTCCGGCACGTCGGGCACCTCCGGCACGTCAGGCACCTCCGGCACGTCAGGCACGTCAGGCACTTCCGGCACGTCGGGCACGTCGGGCACTTCCGGCACGTCGGGCACTTCCGGCACGTCGGGCACTTCCGGCACGTCGGGCACTTCCGGCACGTCGGGCACGTCGGGCACTTCCGGCACGTCGGGCACTTCCGGCACGTCGGGCACTTCCGGCACGTCGGGCACTTCCGGCACGTCGGGCACTTCCGGCACGTCGGGCACTTCCGGCACGTCGGGCACTTCCGGCACGTCGGGCACCGGCGTCACCCCCCTCGGCAATGTCCTTCAGCAATCCGGCAACCTCGTGACGGCGCTCGGTACGACGGTCGTGAACGGTGGCGCCCAGATCGGCGGCGTGCAGATTCCCGGCACGAACGCGACGACGGTCAACAGCGTCGGCAACGCGGTCAGCAGCCTCGGCAACGGCGTGCAATCGCTCGGCAACGGCGTCGCGGCCGGCCTCGGTTCGATCGGCGTGTCGCCGAACCCGCTCGGGCCGACGCTCACGTCGACCACCGGCCTGCTGACCGGCGCCGGCGGCGCGGTCAACAATCTCGGCAATGCCGTGACGAGCCTCGGCACCGGTCCGCTGTCGCCGCTCGCGCCGGCGACGACCCTGGTCGGCAGTCTCGTCAACACGGTCGGCACCGCGGTCAACTCGACCGCATCGGCGCTGAACACGGCGCTGAACAGCGCGCCGGTGCAGCAACTCGAGACGCAGCTCGGCAGCGTGATCAACCCGATCACGAACACGCTGACCGGCGGCGTCACGACGCCGGGCGTCACGCAGACGCTCGGCAACGCCACGTTGCTCGGCGCCCCGCTCAGCGGCCTGCTGAACACGCTCGGCAGCGGCCTCGGCCTCGCCGGTTCGCAGGTCGGCGGCGCCACCGGCAATCCGGTCGGCACGAGCGTTGGGAGCAGCGTGTCCCAGCTCGGCAATACCGTGGCATCGGCCGGCGGCCTGCTGTCCAGCGGCAGCTCCAGCAGCGGCACCAATCCGCTCGCCCCGATCACGGGCGTGCTCGGTTCGCTGACGGGCGCTCTCGGCGGCGGCAGCTCGAGCGGCTCAGGCGGCACGAGCGGTACCAGCGGCGGCCCGCTTGCGCCGATCACCGGCCTGCTCGGCACGGTGACGGGTGCGCTCGGCAGCATCGGCTCAAGCGGCACCGGCGGCACCAGTGGGACGAGCGGCGCAGGCGTCGGCGGCCTGCTCGCGCCGGTCACCAACCTCGTCAACTCGCTGACGCCGCTCGGCGCGAGCCTCACCGGCACCGTCACGACACCGGGCGGCAACGTGTCCGGCGCGCTCGGCGGCGTACTGACGAGCGGCCCGGTCGGCACGCTCACGGGTGCGCTGGGCACGCCGGCCGGCTCGGCCGGCGCCGTCGGCACGGTCAGCCCTGGCGGCGCAACGGCCACCGTGACGACGCCGGGCGGCAGCGGCTCCGTGGTGACCGGCCTGACCGGCGGCACGAGTGGCGGCGCCGCCAGCGGCACCGGCAACCTGCTGTCGCCGGTGACGAACCTGCTCGGCGGTCTGCTGGGCGGCGTCACCAAGAAGTAAGCCGTAACGCATCACGTATCAGAACGACAGGCCAATGGCCGGGCGCGCATCCATAAACAGCCCGGCCGACGGCCGGCGCCACCCGCCAAGCGGGGGCGCCGGCCCTCATCCCTACGAGGATCCGATCATGAACTCCACGCTCGACGGCATCGTCGCCGCCCCGGACCGCCCACCCCGTTCCGCCACGCCGCTGCGCGCCGGCCTGCTCGGCATCGCGGCCGGACTCTTCGCGCTGTGGGTCACGCGCGACCACCCGTCCCTCGACGCGGCCACCCGCGCGGTCATCGCGAGCCTCGCGATCATCGGCACGATCGCACTGCACGAACTCTTCATCTCGCGCGTCTACCTGCGTCCGAGCGCGGGGCTGTCGCGGCAGGCCGTCCGGCCGCTCGGCATCGCGCGCGTGGCGACGCGGCTCGGCGCGCTGACGTCGATCTATGCAGGCATCGGCGCGATCTACTGGCTGCTGCCCGAATACCACGGCGCGTTCTACCTCCCGTTCTGGTCGCTGCTGCGCTCGCTTGCGCCGTACGTGATCGTCGCCGCGCCGTTCTACTTCGCGTGGATGGACCGCCACCAGCGCGAGACCGACGACGCGTACCTGCTGTGGGGCCGCTTCCTGTTCCGACGCGAGCAGCCCGCGAGCTGGAAGCCCGTGCGCGAGATGCTGGCCGGCTGGGGCGTGAAGGCGTTCTTCCTGCCGCTGATGACCGTCTATCTGTCGAAGGACGCCGATCACCTGAGCGCGTCGCTCGCGAACGCGATGCATGCGCCGATGACGATCGCGACCTTCGTGTTCATGTACGACTTGTCGTTCACGATGGACCTGATGTTCGGCACCGTCGGCTACCTGTGCACGTTCCGCATCCTCGACAGCCACGTGCGCACGGTCGAGCCGACGACGCTCGGCTGGGTCGCCGCGCTGATCTGCTACCAGCCGTTCTGGTCGCTGATCTCGAACAACTACATCCGCTACGAAGGCTCGATGTTCTGGGACAACTGGCTGCTGTCGGCGCCGACGCTGCGCGTGATCTGGGGCACGGTGATCATCCTGCTGCTGCTGACCTACGCGCTGTGCACGATCTCGTTCGGGCTGCGGTTCTCGAACCTCACCAACCGCGGAATCATCACGTCGGGCCCGTACCGCTTCACGAAGCATCCGGCCTACATCACGAAGAACCTGTCGTACTGGATGGTGTCGGTGCCGTTCGTCGAGCCGCTCGGCTGGCAGCTCGGGCTCATGCACTGCGCGGGGCTCGTCGCGGTCAACCTGATCTACTACACGCGCGCGAAAACGGAAGAGCGTCATCTGATGCGCGATCCCGACTATCGCGCGTATGCCGAATGGATCGCGCAGCACGGGTTGTTCGCGCGGATCAGGCAGGCGTTCGGCGAGCGGCAGGCGGTGTGATGGAGCGACGGGGGCGGTCGTCCATGCCGCTCCTGTCCTGGCGCGGATGTCGACCTGTCCCGGCATTCACCCCCGCGACACTTTTCCAGGTAGGCCCTCCGCCGCTTGACGATGCACTTTCGCGTGGATCCCCGCACGTTTCAACGCGCCCCATGCGGCTAATTGTCGCGAAACACCGCGATTCGTCGCGCTTCATCGCTTTTCTCCGTCGGCCCGATTGCCCGCCCGCTGCCCATCGCGTATGGTGCCGACCGTCCGCGTGCGCCCGTCGCCCGGACACCCGACCGTCGTCCCGCACGACGGCCGTGCGGGCCGTGCCCGCCGCTCACCGTCTCCGCGACGCCGCCCGCCGGCGCCGCGCATTCATGAGGAAAGAGGCGTGATCCACAAAGTCCTGATCCTGTTCGCACTCTGCATCGCGGGCCTCGCCGCGATCGCCGCCGGTTTCCAGCACATCCCCGGCTGATTCGCGGCCCCGGCTCGCTTCGCCGAGCCCGGGGGCCGCTTCCATTTCCGTTCTCCCGTTGCCATGAACCCCTTTCTCGATGCGCCCGAGACGGGCGCCTTTTGCCATGCGTATCGACGTACAGCATTCCCAGCACGACATCGACGACGAACTCGACACCCTTTATGAACGCCTGCACCTGCCGGGCCATCGCCTGCACGGGCTGCCGGCCATCGCGCTCGGCGGCTCGGGCCTGATCGTCCGCCACCGCAAGGCGGACGGCGAATACTTCCTTTACATCGAGGATCCGTCGGCCCGGCAGCTCGCCGGCTATACGGTGTTCAACCGACTTCCCGAAATCCCGCGCCGTGCCGACCGCTACCTGCGCGCGCCGCATACGCGGCTGCGCGGCTCGGCACAACGCAAGGGACTCGCGACGACGCTGTATCGATGGGCGCTCGACGCGGGCCTGTGTCTGATCAGCGGCGCGCGCCAGTCGGTCGGCGCCGCGCGGTTGTGGACGGCGCTCGCGCAGGATTACGGGCATGGCTTCGTCGATGTCGAAGGCCGCGCGCTGCGTTATCTCGGCGACACCGTTGCCGACGACGTGCACGGTGCGCTGCATACGCGGCGGCTGTTGCTCGGAAACGGGTGGACCCTCGGTGAACTGGCGCAAGCAACCGGGATGACCGGCATCGATGCCGCCGAGTATGCGAACGTGAACGCGCGGCGCGGTGAACACGAATGACACTCCGCGGAGCGGCGGCCACGTGCGGCACGTCGCTCATGCGGCTCATGCGGCTCACGCACCGATGCGATAATTCGCCGGATCCGCGCGCCGCCGCGCGAGCCACCTCCCCACACGTTCCGCGATGGCCAACGACACCCGAACCGCTTCCGAGCGCCGCATCGACCTCGTCGCACTGTGCGGCAGCCTGCGCGCGCAGTCGTACAACGCCGCGCTGCTCGACGCAGCCGCACTCGTTGCCCCGCGCGGCATGCATATCACGCGCTTCGATCGTCTCGGCGAATTCCCGTTGTTCAATCCCGATGCCGAATATCCGACGCCCGCCGCGGTGCGCGATCTGTTCGACCGCCTGAACGCGGCCGACGGCGTGCTGATCGCCAGCCCCGAATACGCGCACGGCGTGACGGGCGTGATGAAGAACGCGTTGGACTGGATCGTGGGATGCGAGGCCGTCGTGTACAAGCCGGTCGCGGTGTTGAACGCGTCGCCGCGCGCCGAGCACGCAGACGCGGCGTTGCGGGAAACGCTGTCGGTGATGTCGGCGCGCATCGTCGAGCCCGCATCGATCACGCTGCCGATTCTCGGGAGCCAGCTCGACGCGGCGGGCATCGCCGCCCATCCGCCGTTCGCGTCGGCGCTCGTCGAAGCATTGCACGCGCTGCGCGCGGCGATCGACGACCCGGCTGCAGGCCGGTAGACGATACACACGCCGAACGCGTGCGCCGTGGCGTTATCGCGCCTTCGCGCGCGTCGTCTTTCTCGCCGGTTTGGCCGCCTTCGCGCGCGGCGCTTCCTTCTCGGGCTGCGCGCCGCCGCCCGCGAGATCCTCGAGCCATGCGAGCGCATCGACGTACGACAGGAACTGCTGCAGGTATTCCGGCGACAGCTCGCGCATCGTCGCGAGCGAGCGGTGCACGAGGCTGTTCGAATTGAGCGGCCCTGCGTTGCGCGGCACTTGGTCGAGCGACTGACGGTATTGCTGTTCCGTGCGGACCTTCGACCACGTCGCACGGAAGTAATCGATCAATTCGGGATCGAGCCCGCGCCGGTCGGCCTGCGCATCGCGGCCGAGCCCTGCGACGAGCGCGGCAAGCGCGCCGCACGCGGGCGCATCCGCCGCGGCTCGCGCCGTCTCGCGCGTGGCTTCGGCGTCACCGGCGCGCGCGACGATCTGCGCAAACCCTTCGATCAGCATTGCAAGCCGCGCATCGAGCAACGCACGTGCAGCGCCATCGAGCACGGCCGCGCGCTTCTCGAGCGCGTCGATCCGTTGAAAGCGCACCGGATCGAGCCGATCGGCGCCCTGCTCGCGCCATGCGTCGAGCGTCGCGCGCGCGTGCGTCGCGCCGCCCGTCACTTGGCCTTTCCTCCGTTCGACGCCGACTTGCGCGGCACCGGCGCGATCTCCACGCGGCGGTTCTTCGCGCGGCCTTCATCGTCGGCGTTCGAGCTGACCGGCTGTTCGGAACCGAACGCGGCCGCGAACACCGACGAGGCCGGCACACCGGCATCGATCATCGCGCGTGTGACCGTCAACGCGCGCTTGGCCGACAGTTCCCAGTTGTCCGCGAACAGGCGGTTGCCGGCGTGCACCTGCTGGTCGTCCGCGAAGCCGCTGATCATCAGGATCTCGTCGCGCGTCTTCAGGTACGTGGCGAGCGGGCTGGCCAGCGTCTTCAGCAAGTCGCGGCCCGCGGGCTGCAACTGGTCGGAGTTCAACGCGAACAGCACGTTGCCGCTGATGCCGATGCGCCCGTTCACGAGCGTCACGCGGCCGGCCGCGAGCGGCCCGGCGAGCGCCTGTTCGAGCGACTTGCGCTGCTGCGCTTCGAGCTGCCGCGCGCGCACCGCTTCCTCGAGCTTCGACGTGAGCTGAAGCTGCATGCCGATCACGCCGACGAGGATCAGCACGAACGCGCCGAGCAGCACCGACATCAGGTCGGCGAACGCGGGCCATACCGGCGCCGATTGCGCGCCGCCGTCGATTTCGTCGTGCATGCGTTACGCTCCGACGCTCGCTCGCCGGCCGGCGAGCTGCTGCAGATCCTCGACGATCTGCTTCTGCGACATCACGCTCAGGTCGATCACCTCGCGCGCCTGCGCGACGTAGTACTCGAGCTGTTCGTCGCTGCGCGCGAGCGATTTCTCGAGCGCGGCCTCGATGCGCTGCAGATGCGTCAGCAGCTTGTCGTTCGATTCGCCGAACACCTGCACGGCCGTCCCGAATGCATCGCCGAGGCTCGCCACTTCGACGGCGCCGGCCGTGACCTGCGCGGCCACCGAATCGAGCTTGCGCGTTTCGGCGTCGACGGTGTCGTTGAAGCGCGCACCGACGCGGTCGAGCAGATCGGCCGACGTACTGACGAGCGCGTCGATCGCGGTACGCTGTTCGGTCGACGCGTGGTTCACCGCGCCGAGCAGCGTCTCCAGCGTCGCGAGCAGGCGGCTGCGCTCCTCGAGCATCGCGGTGTCGCGCACCATGCTGTCGGACAGGCGCTGGCGCAACTCGGCGACGACGTCGGCCGCCGCCTTCGGCGCTTCCGACGCGGCCTGCACGAGGCGCGAGATTTCGTTGATCGTGTCGCTCGCGTGCACCTGAGCCTGCGCGGTGATGCCGTTCGCGGTGCGGGTCAACGTGTCGCAGATGTCCTGCTGGCGCGCGGCGGCTTGCGCGCTCGTCCGCGCCCATTCGTCACGCAGCGCGGCGGCCATCGCCGCGAGCGAATCGTTCCACGCGGCGAGGCGTTCTTCGTCGCGTGCGGCCAGTTGCGATTGCAGGCCGGTGTGCGAATCGCGAATCGTCGTCAGCAGATCGTTCGAACGTTGTTCGAACGTCGACGCCTGTGCTGCGAGGTCGCGCGTCGTTTGTGCGAGGGCATCGCAGATTTCCTGCTGGCGGCCGGCGCTGTGCACGCCTGCGCGCTGCCATTCTTCGCCGAGCTTCGCGGCCATCGCAGTCAGCGAATCGTTCCATGCCGACAGACGTTCTTCGTCACGTGCCGCCAGTTGCGATTGCAGGCCGGTGTGCGAATCGCGAATCGTCGTCAGCAGATCGTTCGAACGTTGTTCGAACGTCGACGCCTGTGCTGCGAGGTCGCGCGTCGTTTGTGCGAGGGCATCGCAGATTTCCTGCTGGCGGCCGGCGCTGTGCACGCCTGCGCGCTGCCATTCTTCGCCGAGCTTCGCGGCCATCGCAGTAAGCGAATGGTTCCAGGCCGACAGACGTTCTTCATCGCGCGCGGCCAGTTGCGACTGCAGGCCGGTGTGCGAATCGCGAATCGTCGTCAGCAGATCGTTCGAGCGTCGTTCGAACGTCGACGCTTGTGCAGCGAGGTCGCGCGTCGTTTGCGCAAGTGCATCGCAGATTTCCTGCTGGCGGCCGGCGCTGTGCACGCCCGCGCGCTGCCATTCTTCGCCGAGCTTCGCGGCCATCGCGGCCAGCGAGTCGTTCCACGCGGCGAGGCGTTCTTCGTCGCGCGCCGCCAGTTGAGATTGCAGCCCCGCATGCGACTCCTGCATCGCGGCGAGCGTCGCGGCCGAATGGCGTTCGAACGTCGCGGCGGCTTCATCCAGCGCGCGCGCATGCTGGCCGGCCAGCGTCTCGCCGACCTGCTCCTGACGCGCCAGCGCGTCGCGCCATGCGGCCGACAGGCGGCCCTCGGTCGATTCGAGGCGCGTCGCGACGCCATCGAGCAGATCCGACGAACGCTGCGCGAACGTGTCGGTGAACTGGCCGAGCGTCGTCTGCAACTGCTGCGCGACCGCGTTGCCCGCCTGACGTTGCTCGTCGATCGCGCGGTTCCAGACGGCCGTCACGTTGCCGGTGGTCTTCTCGAAGCCGTTCGTCAGCCCGTCGAGCTGACGCTGCACCGCGCCCGTTACGGTGTCGCGCAGCGCGGCCATCTCCTGCGCGAGCCCCGTCATCGTCGCGGCGACGACCGGCTGCAACGCGGCGCCGGCCACACGCGCGCTTTCGGCCGCGCTTTCCTTCAGCGCGTCGCCGACGTTCGACGCCAGGCCCGCATACGCCCGCTCGGTCCGGTCGAAAAACGCCTGCTGGCTTTCGAGCTGACGATCGTGCAACGCGACGCTGCGCGCCTCGAGCGTCGTCATCATCGTCTGCAGCCGGTCGACCAGCGCCGGCATCACGTCGGCCTGGCGCTGCAGCAGCCGGAACGATTCGTCGCGCTGGTGCGCGGACGAATGCACGCGCAGCGTCGTCGCAATCTTCGCATCGAGCTGCTGGGCCGCGTCGATCCGCTCGCGGCGCACGAGCGCGGACAACAGCCCGAGCATCGCGGACGTCGCGACGCCGGCGATCGACGTGCCGAACGCGAACCCGAGCCCCTTCACCGGCGCGATCAGCGACGCGCGGATCGCATCGAGATCGGTCGCGCTTTCGAGCGCGGCGCCCGTGCCCTTCAGCGTGACGACCATCCCGAGCAGCGTGCCGAGCATGCCGAGCAGCACCAGCAGGCCGACGAGGTAAGGCGTGAGCGCCGGGCCCGGCAGCGCGACGCGCGCGCCTTCGACCCGGGCGCGCACCGCGCCGCGCAGGCCCGGATGCAGCATGTCGAGCCACGTGTCGAGCTTCGCGGGCGGCTCGGTCAGGCCGGCGACCGCGTGCGACAGCGTGGCGGTCGCCTGCCGGTAGCGCAGCAGCTCCCATGCGCCGGCGACATAGCACGCGCCGATCAGCAGCGTGACGGCCGCCGCCAGCGGGTTCGACGCGACATAGCCGGCACCGATCCAGCCCACAGCGAGCAGACCGGCGACGAAGACAACGAGATCAAGGCGAATTCTGGACATAGCGTGTTGATTAGCAGGTGCGAAGGGCCGCGAGCAGCCCGTCTACCGTTTGAAACCGGACCTCGAGTTCGGCAAGCAGGATGCTGTGCATCTCGTCGCGAAACGTATCGAGCCATGCGCCGGGCACGATCGCCGCGACGACCGGGGTGTCGGCCACCGCGCCTTCGTCGGCCGGAGCGGACGCGTCGGTGGTGTCGGGCGCCGCGGCGGCCGCGGCTTCGGCCTCCGCCAGCGCCTGCCGCTCCGCGTCGCGCAGCCGCGCGAAGCGCGTGCCGAGCAGCGCGGGCACGGCCGACAGCAGGCTGCGCTCGCGCGCGCCGAGCACGCGCTCCATGATCGTGTCGAGCGTCGCGAGTCGCGCCATCCCGGACGAGCGCGCGGCGAGCGCGACGCGCAGGCGGCCGCGCAACTGGCCGATCGCCGTTTCCATGTCCTGTTGCAGGGTCAGATAACGTTGGCGAAAGTCCGCGAAATCGGCCGTGTCGGCGGCCGGCGGCGGCAGGTCGCCCGGCCGGCGCCGCGCCCGCGGCCGGTTGGTGGCCGCGATCGCCTGCGCGAGGTCGTGGCGCACGCGCGCGCAGTCGCGCTCGGCGTCGTAGCCGCGCACGCCGGCCGCGACGCCCGGCGGGTTCGCATTCAGCGCGGACGACAGCGTGATCGCGTCGGTCCAGCCGAGCCACTGGCTCAGCCGGTCGGACAGCGTCTGCCGGGATTCCGCGACGTCGGCATCGGCCAGGCGCGCGAGCAGCCGGACGAGCGTCGGACCGCTCAACGCCGGGCGCGGAGATGCTTGCACCATGCTGCAAACCGTCAAAAAAGGCAGCAGTTTACACGTCGTCGGGCGGTCGACCGCCAGAATCGGGGAAGCGGCGCGGTTCGGCGTGCCGCGCGATACACGGGAACGCCCGTCGCGCAAGGCTCGGCGGGCGGCGGTGAGAGGGTGGGAAGCACGGTCGGCGGCGGCCGGCGAGCGGTCGCGCCATCGGGAAGTCATGCGTCACGTGTTTGCAGTGCCGGCCCGCCATGAACGATGAACGGGCCGAGCCGCGGCGACGGGTGCGGGCGTTCCGCACGCCGCGCCTGACCCTGGCCCAACGATGAACCGGTAATCATGGCATTCGGGACGCCGACGCGCACTCGGGCGAGCGGCCCGGGCGGGCCGGCCGGTTCCCGCCGCTGACCGGCGACGGCATGGCCGTCGCCGCCACGTGCCGATAAAGAAGCGCTCAGATCCCCGCTTTCGGCGCATTGAGGATCAGCCGCAGCCCGAGCAGCGTGATCGCGCCGGCCGCGATGCGGTCGACCCACTTTTTCGCGCGCAGGTAGAGTTCGCGCGGCCGGCGCGTCGAGAAGCACAGCGCGACGAGCGTATACCAGCCGAATTCGACCGCGAACACGAGCGGCGGCAGCACGAGGTAGCACCACAGCGGCGGATGCTGCGGAAGCAGCGCCGCGAAGATGCTGCCGTACCAGATCGCCGTCTTCGGGTTGCTGAGCTGGGTCGTGAGGCCGGTCCAGAACGACTTGCGCGCGCTGCCGCCCGCCATCGCCTGCGGATCGTCCATCGCGATCGGCCGGTCGGCGCCGCGCCAGATCTTCGACGCCATGTAGATCAGGTACACGCCGCCCGCGACCTTGAGGCCCACATACAGCCATTCGACGGCCTGCAGCAGCGTGTAGAGCCCGGCGAGCGCGACGCCGCCGAACACGATGCCGCCGATCCCCATGCCGAGCGCGGTGGCGAGCCCGTCGCGGCGCGACAGCCCGATCGAATTGCGGGCCACCAGCACGAAGCTCGGGCCCGGAATCATCGCGCCGAGGAACAGCGCAGCCAGGATGGCGAGTACGGCAGCCGATGCGGTCATCGAAGTCTCCTTGGTCAGCGACGCCGCTGCGCCGGCGCCTGCGTGTCGTTTCCGACGGTCGAGCGGTCGATTCTGGCACGCCTCGCGCATGGCCGAAAGCGGCCGTGCGCTGCTATGCTGGCCCTCTTTCCCGTCATCTCGCGCCGCCCCATGATCGAGATCCGCGCCGCCCGCTATCCCGACGATGCCGCCGTCGGCGAAGCGATCTTTCGCGAGTCCGTCGCGAGCCCGACCGTCAGCCTCGCCCTCGCGGACGACGGACCCGACATTCCCGCGCCGGGCGCCGAGCTTCCCGGGCGCAATGCGTAACGGCGCACGGCTCAATCCCTTTCCTCTTTCGACCAAACCGCCCGCCATGCGCGCTCTTCGCCTTTCCGCCCTGCTCCCGCTGCTCGCCGCCGTCTCGTTCGGCGCCCGCGCCGACACCCTGCCGAAATCGATCGCCGCGCAACTCCCACCCGGCTACCAGCCGCTGCTCGCGCAAGCCGGCCCCGATCTCGACAACGGGCGGCACAGCTTTCTCGTCGTCGTGCACCGCGCGGTCGACACGCGCGACCAGCCGTCGCCGCGCCCGCTGCTGATCTACGAGGAACAGGCCGACCACATCTACCGGCTCGCCACGCGCAACGACCAGGTCGTGCTGCGCGCGAACGAAGGCGGCCAGTGCGATCCTTTCGATCCTGAAGATGCCGCCGACAACGGCTTGTCGGTGAAAGGCCGCTATTTCACCGTGCAGAACATCGTCGCGTGCGGGCAGCACTGGACCGACTACGTCACGTTCCGCTACGACCCGCGCACGCATGGCTGGCTGTTTTCGAGCCAGATCGTCACCGAATCGTTTCCGCTCGATGACCGGCCCGACCACGTCACCGTCACGCGCGCCGACGCGCACCGGCCGGTGTCGTTCGGGCAGTGGCAGCGCAAGGACTAGACGCTGCACGCCGCGCCGCCCGCGGCGGTGCCGTTTTTCAACGCGACGCACCGTCCGCCCGCCGCTCGCCGCGCCCGGCCAACAGGTCTACCATAGGCGCTCGTCGCCCGCGCAACCGCCGGCACGGCATGCGGCTTGCGCCGGCCTCTTTCCTCGTTGCCCCCGCACAGGAGGACGTCATGACGCAACACTTCGATGCGATCGTCATCGGCACCGGCCAGGCCGGGCCGCCGCTCGCCGCGCGGCTCGCCGGCGCCGGCATGAAAGTCGCGATCGTCGAGCGCGGCCGCTTCGGCGGCACCTGCGTAAACACCGGCTGCATCCCGACCAAGACGCTGATCGCAAGCGCGTACGCCGCGCAGCTTGCACGACGCGCCGGCGAATACGGCGTGTCGGTCGGCGGCCCCGTCACCGTCGACATGAAAGCTGTGAAGGCGCGCAAGGACCAGATCTCGGGACGCTCGAACCACGGCGTCGAGCAATGGGTGCGCGGCCTCGACAACACGACCGTCTTTCAGGGTCATGCCCGCTTCGAACGCGCGAACGCGGTGCGCGTGGGCGATGACGTGCTCGAAGCCGAACGCATCTTCATCAACGTCGGCGGACGCGCGCAGGTGCCCGCGATGCCGGGCCTCGACTCGGTGCCGTACCTGACCAATTCGACGATGATGGACGTCGACTTCCTGCCCGACCACCTCGTGATCGTCGGCGGCAGCTACGTCGGGCTCGAATTCGGGCAGATGTACCGCCGCTTCGGCTCGAAGGTCACGATCGTCGAGAAAGGTTCGCGCCTGATTCGCCGCGAGGACGAAGACGTGTCGCAGGCGGTGCGCGAGATCCTCGAAAAGGAAGGCATCGACGTGCAACTCGACGCGAACTGCCTGAGCGCACGCCGCGACGGCGACGGCATCGTCGTCGGCCTCGACTGCGCGGGCGGCGGCCGCGAGGTCGCGGGCTCGCACCTGCTGCTCGCGGTCGGGCGCGTGCCGAACACCGACGATCTGGGGCTCGACCGCGCGGGCATCGACACCGACGCACGCGGCTACATCACCGTCGACGAGCAGTTGCGCACGAACGTGCCAGGCGTCTGGGCGCTCGGCGACTGCAACGGGCGCGGCGCGTTCACGCACACCGCGTACAACGACTACGAGATCGTCGCGGCGAACCTGCTCGACGACGATCCCCGCAAGGTGTCCGACCGCATCATGGCGTATGCGATGTACATCGACCCGCCGCTCGGCCGCGTCGGCATGACGCTCGCGGAAGCGAAGCAGACGGGCCGCCGGCTGCTGGTCGGGACGCGCCCGATGACGCGCGTCGGCCGGGCGGTCGAGAAGGGCGAGAGCCAGGGCTTCATGAAGGTGATCGTCGACGCGGACAACCACGCGATCCTCGGCGCATCGATCCTCGGCGTGACCGGCGACGAGGTCGTGCACGGGATCCTCGACGTGATGGCCGCCGGCGCGCCGTACACGACGATCAGCCGCGCGATGCATATCCACCCGACCGTGTCGGAGCTGCTGCCGACACTGCTGCAGGATCTGCATCCGGTCGAGTGACGTACGGCAGGCGGGCGGCCGCGACGTGGAGAGTGTTCGTCACGGCCCGAGCCGCCCGTCAGCTTTCGAAATACCGCGGCCGGTCGATATCGGCCAGCAGTCGCGGCTGCGTCGGCGCCCAGTCGAGCGATGCCCGCGTGCGCTCGCTGGTTGCGGGCGCATCCATTCCCGCAAACATCGCGAACCAGCCGAAGTGCTCGCCGGCTTCCGCCCCCGACTTCGCGACGACCGGCACGTTCAGCCGCCGGCCGATCACCTCCGCGATCTCGCGGAACGGCACGCCCGTATCGTCGACCGCGTGATAGCGCGCGCCGGCCGCACCACGTTCGATCGCGAGCCGGTACACGCGCGCCGCGTCGAGCCGGTGCACGGCCGGCCAGCGGTTCGCGCCGTCGCCGACGAACGCCGATGCGCCCTTCTCCCTCGCGAACGCGATCAGGCGCGGCACGAAGCCGTGATCGCCGTCGCCGTGCACGGACGGCGGCAGGCGCACGACCGACGCATGCACGCCGCGCGCTTCGAGCGCGACCGCTGTCGCCTCCGACGCACGCGGATAGTGCGCCGACACCGGCACGTGGGGATCGTCCTCCGTCGCCGCGCGGCCGGGCGCGACGAGCGCGAGGCCGGACGTGACGACGAGCGGCCGCGCCGAGCCGGCGAGCACCGCGCCGATCGTCTCGATCGCGCGGCGGTCGAGTTCGCAGTTCTGCGCGAAGCGCGAGAAATCGTGATTGAATCCCGTGTGGATCACCGCGTCGGCGGCTTCGGCGCCGCGCGTCAGGCTGTCGAGATCCTCCAGCGATCCGCGATGGACGTCGGCGCCGGCTGCGGCAACCGCCGCCGCGGCCGCATCGGACCGCGCGAGCCCGAGCACCGAGTGCCCGTTGGCAACGAGTTCGGCGACGACGGCCGAGCCGACGAATCCCGACGCTCCCGTAACAAAGACACGCATGTTCAGCACCTCCGGATGAAATGGAGGCCTACTATCTGCCGATGGCCGCGCGCGGTGAAGTCGTGACGGTTTACGAGTAAACGAACTAACAGGATATGGCTGACGCCCCCGACAACCTGCTCGGCGCGTACCTGCGGGACCGCCGCGAGAAACTCGACCCGGCTGCGCTTGGGCTGCCGGCCACGCGCCGCCGCACGCCGGGCCTGCGGCGCGAGGAAGTCGCGCAACGCGCGCACGTGAGCGCCGCGTGGTACACGTGGCTCGAACAGGGCCGCGGCGGCGCACCGTCGGCCGACGTGCTCGACCGGCTCGCCCGCGCGCTGATGCTCAACGACGCCGAACGCGAACACCTGTTCCTGATCGGCGTCGGCCATCCGCCCGAGGTGCGTTATCACGCGCCGGCCAGCGTGACGCCGCGCCTGCGGCACGTGCTCGATTCGCTCGACGCGAGCCCCGCGATCATCCGCACCGCGACGTGGGACGTCGCCGCGTGGAACGACGCGGCGGCCGCGACGCTGACCGACTACGCGACGCTGCCGCCGGCCGCGCGCAACATCCTGCGGCTGATCTTCGTCGACGCGGGCGTGCGTTACGCGCAGCCGAACTGGGAGCGCGTCGCGCGGTTCGCGGTCGGCGCGTTTCGCGCGGACGTCGCGCGCAGCGGCGCGACGCAGAGCGTGCAGGCGTTCGTCGACGAGATGCGCGCGACCAGCGCCGAATTCGACGCGATGTGGCGCGACCACGCTATCCGTACGCACGACGAAGGCACGAAGGAGATTCGCCATCCGCAAGCCGGCCGAATCGCGCTCGAATATTCGGCGTTCTCGGTCACCGGCAGCCCGGACCTGAGCCTCGTGATCTTCACGCCGGTGACGCCGGCCGACCGTGCGCGGATCCGCGAACTCGTCGCGGCCCGCGAACGGGCCCGCGCGGCGCAAGCGCCGGCTGTGTAACCTTACGCGGCTTTCTCGGCAGCCTGATTCGGGACGACACGTATCGGCGGATCGCGAAACAAATCTCGTCGTTCGCTATCACCACTCACGAACACGCGCGAAAAACGCAAAGGGGCGTCGCGCACGAATGCGCGACGCCCCTTGTTCATTCACGGAAACGTACCGACTATGCGACGCGCTGCAGCAAGTCCGTCGCGAAAGATTTCGCATGCGCGACGGCTTCCTGCGCGTCGCCGAATACGCCGAGCTCATTCCAGTGCTCCTCGGCCGCGTAGGTGCCTTTCACGGCGAGCGCCCGCTGGACGCTCAACTGCGCCGCGTAGCGGCCGTCGTCCAGCGGCCGGGCCGTCGCGACGACCCGGTGCGGCGGGCTGGCCCGCTCCGGCTGAACCAGCTCGACAGGGCCGCTGACCGTGCCGACATTCATCAACTCGTTTCGGGTGTTGCAATCCGGGCAGTAGAAGCACCAGCCCGCGCCCTCCTGATGGTGCCTGACCTGCCCGCGAGCCAGCACGGCACGGCATTCGACGTTTTCGCAGATGAACGGCATCGCAGTCTCCGGAGTTGTTTGACGGAAATCCTAGCATGTCCGCCGACGGTCAACCATCGGCATCCGCATGATTGCCGTGCCGGCGGTTTCGGTTCGCTACGCATGCCGGGCGCGGTAAGCGCCGCCGCGTTTCGCTGCGCTGCAAAATCGGTTCTTTTCCCGGATCGGGCAGCCACATCCGGGACCGCGCGCCGGATCATGCCCCTGCGCGGATCGCGCGTGTCGCCGAGATCGTCGTGCGTCCGACCGCGACGCTCGCGGGTTAGCCGGTGGCGGCGCGCGGGCGCGAGGCCGCCCACGATAAACTGACGGCCCGACACCGAACCGAGAGAAGCTCCATGTTGATCCGCGTTGCGACCCTGGCCGATGCCGTCCCGCTTGCCGAATTGAAACGCGATACGTTTCGCGAAACCTTTCTGCAGGACGGATTCGGCATCGACTACCCGCCGGACGATCTGGCCGAATACGAAGCCCGTGCCTATTCGGTGGCAGCGATCACCGGGCAGCTCGGCGACCCGCAGTGCCGCACGTGGGTCGCGCAAGGCGACGACGGCACGCTGGTCGGGTATGCGCACGCGGGGCCGTGCAAGCTGCCGCACCCGGAAGTGGCGGACGGGTCGGGAGAGGTCCATCAAATCTATCTTCGACGCGGCACCCAGGGAACCGGCGCCGGGCGGGCCTTGTTCGACGCCGCGCTCGCGTATCTCGCCGAAACGCGCCCTGGTCCGGTATGGCTGGGCGTGTGGTCGGGCAACGCGAAGGCCATCGCGTTCTACGAGAAGGCAGGCTTCAAACGTGTCGGTACGTACGATTTCAAGGTCGGCGAATCGACCGACCTGGAGTTCATCTACCGCCGCTGATCGTCGCTTCCTGTCGGCATCGCCTCGGCGCGGCGCAAACGACTATCGTGGATCGATGACGGTGTAAACGTCGTTTTTCCCTCGTTTCGAGTCAAACGGCACAAACCGAGGGTTCCCGGTAAAATCCGCCATTCCGGGTCTCTCGATCAATTGGTTCGGCATGCATCGCATTGGATTCTTCGTTTGCAGCGGCTACGACGCGCTCGATCTGGGCGGCCCGCTGTCGGCTTTCAATCAGGTCGCCACGGCCGCCGGCCACACGCCCTACGATCTTCACGTCATCTCGCCGTCCGGCGGCCCGATTCCCGGCAATACCGGCCTGTCGATCGACACGAAGCCGATCGGGCGACGCGCGTTCGACACCGTCGTGTTCGTCGGCGGCGATATCGCGCCGATGCAGACACCGGACAATATCGCCGCCGCCAGCAAACTCGCCGCCAAGGCGTCGCGCGTGGCAAGCGTGTGTACGGGCGCATTTCTGCTGGCGGAAACCGGTTCGCTGGACGGTTTGAGAGCGGCAACGCACTGGCGCTACGCCGCGCAATTGCAATCGCGCTTTCCTCGCACGCGGGTCGACGGCGACAGTATCTATGTCGTCGACGGCCGCGTCTGGACGTCGGCGGGCATCGCGTCCGGCATCGACCTCGCGCTCGGCATGATCGAACGGGACATGAGCGCGGAGATTGCGCGCGAGGTCTCGCGGCTGCTGGTCGTGCCGTATCGGCGGCCCGGCGGGCAGTCGCAGTTCTCCGCGATGTCGCAGATGGAGCCGGAATCGGATCGCATCCGCATCGCGCTGAATTTCGCCCGGGAACATCTGGCGGAGGCGTTGCCGGTCGAGCGGCTCGCCGATGCGGCCAGCTTGAGTGTGCGGCAGTTCGGGCGCGCCTTTCGCCGGGAAACCGGTGAAACGCCCGCGAGGGCCGTCGAGCGCTTGCGCGTCGAAGCCGCGAGGCTGCGCCTGCAGGGCGGCAGCGAACCGATCGAGCAGATTGCGCTGGCGGTCGGCTTCACCGATCCGGAGCGGATGCGCCGAGCCTTCATCAAGCTGCTCGGACACCCGCCGCAAGCGGTTCGACGCGAGAGCCGGTCGAACGCAGCGCGCTGATCGACCGCGCGCCGATCGGCGCGCTGCGGGGTCGACGTCTCGCTAACGGATGATTGGCGCGCGCGTAGCGTGACAACGCGGCGCGCCATTTCGCCGGACGTCGATGTCCGTCAATCCTTGACGGGCGGGTAAGCGTTCCACATGTCGCGATGCAGCTTCCACGTGCCGTGCTGCTTCATGAAAACGAGCGTCTGCTTCGCGCGGACCTTGAGCTTGCCGTCACCGTCGCGAACCTCCGCATTCGATACCTCCGTCACGACCCGTTCATTACCGTAGAACTCATAGTTGCTGAACGAGACGGTGCCGGGCTTCGATCCCGCATATCCGCTCGTGAAGTAGTCGGCGATCGCGCGGCGTCCGATGACTTTGTCGCCGCCCGGCGGCAAGAGCGCGCCGTCGTCGGTATAGAGGCGGCCGATCGCGTCGTAGTCGCCTCGCGAGAACGCATCCGCCCAGCGCGCGTTTTCGGCCTTGATGGCCGCTTCGAGCAGACGTTGCGCACCACCGGCGACAGCCGGCGCCGTGAACGCAAAAAAGGACACGCACGCTGCAAGCGCAGCCGTACAAAGATGAATCTGTCGCATCGAGTGATTTCCGGATCGGGTGTGAATTGAAGAGGCGGCGCCCCTGCACGCGTCGCCGGCAAGCGTGTCAGCGAACGCCGGGAACGCGTGCGAGTCCCTTTGATGCGCCGGGCAGCTTCTTGTCGACCATCGCGACGAGTTCGGGCCGTGCATCTCTCGGATGACCCGAATGGAACGGCGGATCGGGATCGTATTCGACGACGAGCTGCGTGTATTCGGCCGCCTGCCGGCCGCGCAGCTTCTCCGCCACGCGCAGCGCGAAGTCGATGCCCGCCGTCACGCCGCCGCCGCTCATGAAGCGGCCGTCGTCGTCTTCGACGAAGCGATCGGGAACGGGAATCGCGCCGTATTCGGCCAGCTTGTTGACGAACGCCCAATGGCACGCGCTGCGCTTGCCGTTGAGCACGCCCGTCGCGGCGAGCACGAGCGAGCCGTTGCACACCGACGTCACGTGCCTGGCGCTTTCCGCGAGACGCCGGATCTGCGCCTGATACGCCGGACGCATCGGCGCCGACAAATCGGAACCGCCGGGCACGAGGATCACGTCGGTCTTGTCGATATCGGCCAGCCGTTCGGTCTTGCCGTACACGACGCCGAATTCGAGCGTCACGTTGCCGCCATCGAGGCTCGCGTAGCGAACGTTCGTATTCGGCAGCCGGTGGAAGATCTCGCTTGGGCCCGCGAAGTCGAGCAGCGTGCCGCCGTCGTAGTTGACGATCAGGATGTTGAGCGGCTCGTTCGGCGCAAGCAGCCCGACGTTGCCCGTCGGTGCAGGCGCAGGCGTGGCGTGCCCGAGCAACGCGCCGCCGCCGAGCACGGCGCCGAGCGTGGCGGCGCCGCCGAACTTCAGGGCATCGCGGCGCGAACGGCCTGCCTGCGTGAGTTGCCTGGCAGAGGCATGGTTATCGCTACTGTCGGTCAAGATGATTGCTCCTTGCACTTCGGCCCATGGGTAAGCGCACCACGCCGGGCCAGGTCGAATAATCGCCACGGCGAATCGCGTGGCGGACGTGAAATCGGGGATGGGGATGAGGCGGGGTGACGTGCCGGGCGCGGGCAGCGCGAAGCGCCGGCTCAAAGCTGCGACACACCGCCATCGACGACCAGCTCGGTGCCCACGACGTACGACGATTCGTCGCTGGCGAGATAAAGCGCCGCGTACGCGATATCGTCGGCCGTGCCCATGCGGCCCGCCGGAATCGCTTGCGCGAATTCGGCCTTGCGCTCGCGCACCCATTCGTCGGGCTTGCCCCACTTGGCGAGCAGCGGCGTATCGATCGGGCCGGGCGCGATTGCGTTGAAACGGATTTTCCGGTCGAGAAATTCGTACGACCAGCTGCGGGCCAGCGATCGCACGGCCGCCTTCGCCGCCGCGGTCAACGAGATGCCATGCTTGCCGGTCTGATCGACGAACGAGGTATTGAGGATCACCGACGAACCTTCGCGCAAGTACGGCAGCGCCGCTTGAAGCGTGAACACCACGCCCTTGACGTTGACGTCCATGATGTCGTTATAGAGCGTGTCGTCGATGTCGTCGACGGCGGACGGGAAAGCCCAGCCCGCGTTGGCGAACACGATGTCCAAGCCGCCGAACGTCTCGTCGACCTCGGCGGCAATCGCGCGCATGTCGTCGAGCGAACGCACGTCGCCCTTCAGCACGAGCGCATGCTCGCCGAGCTCCGCCTTCACGCGCTCGAATACGGCCTCGTCGCGCCCCGTCACCGCGACGCGCGCGCCTTCCGCAATGAACCGTTTCGCGGTGGCCAAGCCGATGCCGCTGGTACCGCCCGTGATCAACGCCGATTTGTTGCCGAGTCTCATCTTCCGTTCCTTTTCATGTCGTGAGTACCAGGCCGGATACGCGACACGCGATGGCGTGTGCGTGCGTGTTCCGGCTTGATCGTTCACGTCAAGTATGGAGCGGGAGGCAAATGTCGCAAAGGTCGTATAACCCTCGAAAAGCGCCATTCGCTTCAGTCAGTCCGAGCCGGCAAGCGACGCCGTAAAAAAAACAAAAGCGCGCAGGTCCACTGGACCCTGCGCGCCTCGATCGAACGTGAATGGCTTGCGCAAGCAAGCCGACGAAACGGCAACGCGTAACGCCGCTATGCGGTTTTCCCCGCTAGCCCGTGCATCGGCCGCCGCAACGCGGCGTCGAACGGATTCGTGCGCGGGCCGATCGCGTCGGCCTGCCGCCGCAGCAGTTCGACGACCATCGGCATGCGGTCGTCGCCGAGCCGCGACGCGAGCGTGCCCACACTCAGCGCACCGACCGGATAACCGGTGCGATCGAGGATCGGCACCGCGACGCCGGCCATCCCGTCGAGCACGCCGCTGTTGCGGCCCGCGTAGCCGAGTTGCCGCACGCGTTCGATTTCGGTGCGCAGGTACACCTCGTCGAGTACGCCGTAGCCGCGGATGCGCGGCACGTTGAAGCGGATCACTTCCTCGCGCTCGGCCTCCGGCAGGAACGCGAGGATCGCGAGGCTGCCCTGCCCGACGCCGAGCGCGATGCGCCCGCCGATGTCGCCGGTAAACGAGCGGATCGGAAACGGCCCTTCGCACAGGTCGAGGCACACGGCGTCGAAGCCGCTCTTCACGAGCAGGAAGATGGTTTCGCCGAGGCTCGCGCACAGCCGCAGCAGCGCGGGCCGGCACAGCGTGCGCATGCTGCTCGGGTTGCCGGCCAGCGCGGCGAGCGCGAAGAAGTCGACGCTCAGCCGGTACAGCTTCGACTGCTCGTCCTGTTCGACCATCCCTTCGGCGATCAGCGATTGCAGGATCCGGTGCGCGGTGCCCTGCGTGAGGCCGACGGCCTTCGCGAGATGCGTGACGCGCACGCCGTCCTGCTGCATGCCGGCCAGCGCGCGCAGGATCGCGAACGCACGCTGCAGCATGCCGGTGCCCGGCGCGCCGGTCGTATCGGCCGTATCGGCCGGATCGACGGCGTCCTCGTCCGGGCACGGCGTACGTGCCGCCGGCGACGTTCCGGTCGAATGGGGTTCCTGCATGCCGGCTCTCCTCGACGATTTCATTGAACGGAATACGATAGCCGCCATTGTCGTCCGGCCGAAAATCCGCGGGCATCCGGGTGTGCACGGGATTGACGCGTGCGTTTCGCGGGTCGGCCGCCCTTCATCCAACGGAACGATTCGCAGGCGGCTTTCCCATTCGTTCCATTGAATGGAATTTTTCGGAAATTCCTCCCGTTCAGCAGAATTCCAAATTGACGCTCCGAAATATGGCTGGCTAGAGTCCGCGTCATCGGCGCACCGGCCATGCGGTGTGCGAACCCGGAGCTCCCCATGTCGTTTCTCACGCTTACGGATCTGACGAAAACCTTCGGCGAACTCACCGCCGTCGCGGACGTCAACCTGTCGGTCGAGCAAGGCGAATTCGTGTCGCTGCTCGGGCCGTCCGGCTGCGGCAAGACCACCACGCTGCAGATGATCGCCGGCTTCGTCGACGTCACGCGCGGCCGCATCGCGCTCGACGGGCAGGACATCACGCACCTGAAGCCGAACCGCCGCGGGCTCGGCATCGTGTTCCAGAGCTATGCGCTGTTTCCGCACATGAGCGTCGCGGAGAACGTCGGCTTCGGCCTCGACATGCGCGGCGTCGACAAGGCCGAGCGCGCCGAACGCATCCGCGCGGCGCTGGCGCTGGTGCGCCTCGACGCGCTCGCGCACCGTTTTCCGCGCGAACTGTCGGGCGGCCAGCGGCAGCGCGTGGCGATCGCGCGCGCGGTCGTGATCGAGCCGCCGGTGCTGCTGCTCGACGAACCGATGTCGAACCTCGACGCGAAGCTGCGCGAGGAGATGCAGTTCGAGCTGCGCGCGATCCAGCGCAAGATCGGCACGACGACGATCATGGTCACGCACGATCAGTCGGAAGCGCTGTCGATCAGCGACCGCGTGGTCGTGATGGAAGCCGGCCGCATCACGCAGACCGATACGCCGTACCGCGCGTACGAACGCCCGGAGAATCATTTCGTATCGCAGTTCATCGGCAAGGCGAACCTGCTGCCCGGCACGATCGTCGCGCACGACGGCGACGCGATCCGCATCGACCTCGGGCACGATCTCGCCGAGACCGGCCGCACCGCGCACCTGCCGCCGCGCGAGCGCGACATCCGCGTCGGCGATGCGGTATCGGTCTGCATCCGTCCCGAGAAGCTGCGGCTGTGCGCGCCCGACGCCGGCCGCTTCGCCGCGACCGTCACGAGCCGCTTCTTCCTCGGCAGCCAGTGGCTTTACCGCGTCGACAGCGCGCTCGGCGAAGTGCTCGTGTGCTGCCAGAACGAAGGCGCGGAGCCGCTCGCGGAAGGCGCGCCGGTCGGCATCGACTGGCACAGCGACGCCGTGCGCGTGATGCGTCGGGAGGCGTGAATGGGACAGCCTTCCCGCCCGCTCTCGACCGACGGCGCACCGGCCGGGCTCGCGCAGTCGGCCGCGGTGTCAAACGATGCCGTGCCGGCACGCGCCACCGCCGCGCACCCGATGCGCGCGACGTGGCGCGCCCACGCGCCGCTGTGGCTGATGTGCGCGCCCGCCTTCGCGCTGTTCGCCGCACTCGTGCTCGTGCCGCTCGCGATGACCTTCGTGCTGACGTTCTACCGCTTCGACCCGGCCACCGGCCCGATCGCCGCGTTCCAGTTCGGCAACTACGCGGACGTGCTCGGCTCGTCGTACTTCCACACGATCTTCGCGCGCACGTTCGGAATCGCCGCCCTGACGACCGCGATCTGCGTCGCGATCGGCACGCCGGAAGCGTACGTGCTGTCGAAGATGCGCGACCCGTGGCGTTCGCTGTTCCTGCTCGCGATCCTCGCGCCTTTGCTCGTCTCGGTCGTCGTGCGCGCGTTCGGGTGGAGCATGCTGCTGAACACGAGCGGCCTCGTGAACCAGGCGCTCGGGCTCGTCGGCCTCGGGCCGTACAAGCTCGAATACACGACGTTCGCGATCGTGATCGCGCTGGTGCACGTGATGCTGCCGTTCATGGTGATTCCGGTGTGGACCGCGCTGCAGCGGCTCGATCCGCAGACGGAACACGCGGCGCTGTCGCTCGGCGCGTCGCCGTTCACGACGCTGCGCCGCATCGTCGTGCCGCAACTGATGCCGGGCGTGCTGTCGGGCAGCCTGATGGTGTTCGGGCTGTCGGCAAGCGCGTTCGCGATTCCGGGCCTGCTCGGCGGACGCCGGCTGAAGGTCGCGGCCACGGCCGTCTACGACGAATTCCTCGGCTCGCTGAACTGGCCGCTCGGCGCGACGATCGCGGTGCTGCTGCTCGCCGCCAACCTCGTCGTGATGCTCACCTACTACCGCGTGCTCGAACGCCGCTACGCGCGCAGCCTCGGAGGCGCAACGCGATGAGAAAGAACGGCCCCTTCGCCCTTGCGTTCCACACGCTCGTGATCCTGTTCGTGCTCGCGCCGCTCGCGATCGTCGTGCTCGTCGCGTTCACGCCCGACGAAACGCTGACACTGCCGACCCACGGCGTGTCGCTGCGCTGGTTCCGCGCGATCCTCGACTATCCCGACTTCGTCACCGCGTTCCTCAACAGCGTGAAGCTCGCGTTCGCATCGGCCACGCTGTCGCTCGCGATCGCGTTGCCGGCCGGCCTCGCGATCGGCCGCGCGACGTTTCCCGGCCGCGCGTTCCTGAACGGGTTGCTGTTGTCGCCGCTCGTGATTCCCGGCCTCGTGCTCGGCATCGCGTTGCTGCGCTTTTTCGCGCTGATCGGCGCGACCGGCTCGTTCGCGTGGCTGGTGCTCGCGCACATGATCGTCATCACGCCGTTCGTGATGCGGCTCGTGCTCGCGTCCGTCGCGGGCCTCGACCGCAGCATCGAGCAGGCCGCGTGCTCGCTCGGCGCGGACCCGTGGACGACCTTCCGCCGTATCACGCTGCCGATGATCGTGCCCGGCATCACCGGCGGCTGGCTGCTCGCGTTCATCAACAGCTTCGATGAACTGACGATGTCGATCTTCGTCACGTCGCCGCAAACGGTCACGCTGCCGGTGCGCATGTACATGTACGCGACCGAATCGATCGACCCGATGATGGCGTCGGTATCGGCGCTCGTCATCTTCATCACGGCCGGCGCGATGCTGCTGCTCGATCGCGTGTACGGCCTGAACCGCATCCTGATCGGCCAACATTGATGACGACTCCCGTTTCCCGTTCCACCGGCATCGCGGACGACGGCGCGCAGTTCGTGCGCGTCGCCGAACGCGAACGCGCCGCCGTCGCATTCACGCTCGACGGCCGCCCCGCGCACGCGCTGGCCGGCGACACCGTGCTCACCGCCATCCTCGTCGCGCAGCGTCGCGTGCGCGTCAGCGAATTCAGCGGTCAGCCGCGCGCCGGGTTCTGCCTGATCGGCGCCTGCCAGGACTGCTGGGTGCGCACCGAAGCCGGCGCACGCGTGCGCGCATGCTCGACGCCGATCGCCGAAGGCATGCGGATTCTCACGGCCGCGCGGCCGATCACGCCCGGAGACGCAGCGTGAGCGCCGCACTGCAACCGGTGATCATCGGCGCGGGGCCGGCCGGCGTGCGCGCGGCCGAGGCGCTGGTCGACGCCGGGCTGCGCCCGGTCGTGATCGACGAGAACGCGCGCTGGGGCGGACAGATCTATCGTCAACCGCCGGCCGACGCCGCGTTCGTGCGCGGCAAGCGCATGCTGTACGGCTTCGAGGCCGCGAAGGCCGACGCCGTGCACCGGACGATGGCCGCGCTGCTGTCGCACGTCGACTATCGGGCGAACACGCTCGCGTGGTCGTGCGGCGCGGGCCGCGTCGACACGTTGCAGGATGGCCGCGAGGTGACGGTGCCGTACTCGCACCTGATCGTCGCGAGCGGCGCGACCGACCGCATGCTGCCCGTGCCGGGCTGGACGCTCGCGGGCGTCTATACGCTCGGCGGCGCGCAGGTCGCGCTGAAGGCGCAGGGCTGCGCGATCGGCCGGCGCATCGTGTTCGCGGGCACGGGGCCGCTGCTTTACCTCGTCGCTTATCAGTATGCAAAGGCCGGCGCGCACGTCGCGGCCGTGCTCGACACGAGCCCGCTGCGCCGCCAGGCCGCCGCCGCGCCCGCGCTGCTGCGCATGCCGTCGATCTTCGCGAAAGGGCTCTACTACAACGGCTGGCTGCGCGCGCATGGTGTCGCGATCGAAACGGGCGTCACGCTCGAGCGCGTGCTCGGCGATCAGCACGTGACAGGGCTCGCATGGCGCGCCGCCGGCGACGACGCGCAGTCCGCGCCGCCGCGCATGCTCGATTGCGATGCGCTCGGTCTCGGCTTCGGCCTGCGTGCCGAAACGCAACTCGCCGATCTCGCCGGCTGCCGGTTCCAATTCGACCCGCTCAATCGCGCGTGGCTGCCCGAACGCGACGCGGCCGGCCGCACGTCGGTACGCGGCTTCTACGTCGCCGGCGACGGCGCGGGCATCGCGGGCGCCGATGCGGCCGAGGCATCGGGCCGACGCGCGGCGCTCGCGCTGCTAGACGATGCCGGCATCGCGTCGCTCGCGCCGTCCGACAAACCCGACGCGACGGTGCTCGACCACACGCTCGCGCGCATCGGCGCATTCCGCGCGGGCCTCGAGGCGGCGTTCGCGCCGCCGGCCGAACAGGCTGCCCGCTGCCCCGACGACACGATCGTGTGCCGCTGCGAGGAAATCGACGCGGGCACGCTGCGCCGCTGCGTGCGCGACGGCGCGGCGACCGAATTGAACCGGCTGAAAGCGCTGACGCGCGTCGGCATGGGCCGCTGCCAAGGCCGCATGTGCGGCGACGCGGCCGCGCTCGTGCTGGCCGCCGCAACCGGCCGGCCGCTCGCCGACGTCGGCCGGTTGCGTGCGCAACCGCCCGTGAAGCCGTTCCCGATCTCGGCCGCGCTCGCGGGCGACGACGTCGCGGCGATTCCCGACGAGGCGCGCGATGAGTGACATCCGGCATTACGACGTCGCGATCGTCGGCGGCGGCCTCGTCGGCGCGTCGGCCGCGCTCGCGCTCGCGCACCGCGGGCTGCGCATCGGGCTGTTCGAGCGGCGCGACTGCGGCGCGCAGGCGAGCGGCGTGAACTACGGCGGCGTGCGCTGTCAGGGCCGCCCGGCCGAGCAATTGCCGCTCGCGCTGCGTGCACGGCGTATCTGGGATCGCCTGCCCGAGCTGATCGGCATCGACGGCGAATTCGTCGTGTCCGGCCACTTGCGGCTCGCACGCAGCGACGCCGATCTCGACGCGCTCGACGCGTACGCCTCGCTCGCCGGCGAACACGGCTTGCCGCTGCGGGTGATGCGCGGCGACGCGTTCCGTCGCCGCTACCCGTGGCTGAGCCGCGCGGCGCTCGGCGGCTCGCTGTGCGAGACCGACGGCCATGCGAACCCGCGCCTCGTGTCGCCCGCGTTCGCGCGCGCGGCCCGCGCGGCGGGCGCGGACGTGTTCGAGCACACCGCCGTCGATGAGGTTCATCACGACGGCACGCGTTTTCACTTGCAGGCGGGCGGCCGCGCGCACACCGCGACGTGGCTGATCAATTCGGCCGGCGCATGGGCGAACACGATCGCCGAACGCTTCGGCGAAGCCGTACCGATGGAGCCGATCTACCCGAACATGTGGGTGACCGAGCCGCTGCCGCCATTCATCGCGCACAACCTCGGCGTGTACGGCGGCGGCGTGTACGCGCGCCAGGTCGCGCGCGGCAACTGCGTGATCGGCGGCGGTCGCGGCCGCGGCGACGGCGAATTCGGCCAGCCGTCGGTCGACACGACGCGCGCGGTGATGCGCGATGCGTGCGCGCTGTTGCCCGCGCTGCGCGACGCACTGCTGATCCGTACGTGGAGCGGCGTCGAAGGCTGCACGCCCGACCACAACCCGATCATCGGCGCGAGCCGGACGACGCCGAACCTGCTGCACGCGTTCGGTTTTTCCGGCGGCGGCTTCCTGCTCGCACCGGGCGTCGGCGACGTGCTCGCCGATCTCGTCACCACCGGTGAAACCGCCACCCCACTCGATGCATTCTCGATCGGCCGCTTCTTCCGCGAAGCCGCGCCGACCGCCCCTTTCCGTCAAGAGGAAATCCAAAGATGAAACTGCTCGGAACGATCGCGGCGGCCGCCGCCCTCTGCGTCGCAGGCGCCCACACGCCCGCGTTCGCGCAAACGAAGACGATCTACGTCGGCATGAACGGCGGGCCGATGGAAAAGGCCTATACGAGCCAGGTGCTGCCCGACTTCGAGAAGGCGAACAACGTGAAGGTGGTGATCGTGCCCGGCACGTCGTCGGACGTGCTCGCGAAGCTGCTTGCGAACCGCAACAAGCCGCAGATCCACGTCGCGTTCCTCGACGACGGCGTGATGGCGCGCGCGGTGAGCCTGGGCGTATGCCAGAAGCTCGACGATTCGCCGGTGCTCAAGGAGCTGTACCCGTTCGCGCGGATGAAGGACGACGTCGGCGCGGGCGTGCAGCTCGGGATGACCGGCATCGCGTACAACAAGAAGCTGTTCGCCGAGAAGGGCTGGGCGCCGCCGACGTCGTGGATGGATTTCGCCGATCCGAAATACAAGGGCAAGGTCGTATTCCAGTCGGCGTCGAGCAGCACGTTCGGGCTGCACGGCTTCCTCGCGATCAACCGGCTGCTCGGCGGCAACGAACAGAACGTCGAGCCCGGCTTCAGCAAGTGGGCGAGCACGGTCGGGCCGAACGTCGTCGAGTACATCCCGAACTCGGCGAAGATCTCCGAGATGGTGCAGACCGGCGAGGCCGGCCTGTTCCCGCTGACGCCGACCGGCGTCGGCGACCTGCAGGACAAGGGCATCCCCGTCGCGTATGCGAACCCGAAGGAAGGCCCGGTGCTGCTGCTCGTCGACCTGTGCGTGGTCGCGAACAATCCCGATCCGCAACTGGCGCAGAAGCTCGCGCAGTTCCTGCTGTCCGCGCCCGCGCAGACGAAGGCGGCCGAGGCCGGCAAGCAGATTCCGACCAACCGTCTCGCGAAGATGCCGGCCGCGATGCAGCAGAGCGTCGGCAACGTCGACGATCTGGTGCGCAAGGTGACGGTGGTCGACTGGACCGCGATCAACGCGCGCCGTGCACAGTGGGATACGCGCTGGAACCGGCAGATCGAGCGGTAAGGGGCACTGGCGCGCGCTGCCACGGCGCCCCGCGAAGGCTGACCATCATTTGCCGGAGTGATGACACTCCCCTTTTTCTGCGGATTTGACCGGGGAGCCGCGGGCCGACAACACTAGCCCGCAGTGCTGCAACAGACGGCACGCGCCCGCCTCCCCCTTCAGAGTCCGCCATGTACCCGACCGACACCGTGCAATCCCCGAGCGCCGTCCGGCCGCTCGCCGACCGGCAGCTACGCCGGATCGTCATCGCCTCCGTCGCCGGCAACGCGATGGAATGGTATGACTTCTTCGTGTACGGCACGGCCGCCGCGCTGGTGTTCGGCCACGTGTTCTTCCCGCCCGGCGCCTCGCCGCTCGCCGGCAGCCTCGCCGCGTTCGCGGCCTTCGCGCTCGGTTTCGTCGCGCGGCCGCTCGGCGGGATCGTGTTCGGCCACGTCGGCGATCGCTACGGGCGCAAGGCGTCGCTTGTATGGACGCTGCTGATCATGGGCGCGTCGACCTTCGCGATCGGCCTGCTGCCGACCTATGCGCAGGTCGGCCTGTGGGCGCCGGCCGCGCTCGTCGTGCTGCGCCTGCTGCAGGGCATCGCGTCCGGCGGCGAATGGGGCGGCGGCGTGCTGATGATCAGCGAGAACGCGCCGCCCGAGCAGCGCGGCTACTACGCGGCGTGGAGCCAGCTCGGCGTGGGCGGCGGCTTCGTGCTGTCGTCGGCCGCATTTCTCGCCGCGCAGGCGCTGCCGGACGATATGTTCCGCACCTGGGGCTGGCGGCTGCCTTTCCTCGCGAGTATCGTCATTTTCGCGATCGGCATCTATATCCGCCGCCATCTGCCGGAAAGCCGCGACTTCGAGCAGGCCGGCAAGCGCGGCACACACACGCACTTGCCGATCGTCGAGTGCATCCGCCGCCATCCGAAGGAAATCCTGCTGGCGATGGGTCTGCGCGTGGCCGAGAACGGCGGCGCGTATATCTTCCTCGCGTTCTCGCTCGTCTACGGCAAATACGTCGGGATTCCGAACGGCACGATGCTGACCGGCGTGATGATCGCGATGATCGTCGAGATGGGCGCGATGCTCGCCTGGGGCCGTCTGTCCGACCGGATCGGCCGCAAGCCCGTGTACCTGATCGGCGCGCTGAGCCTCGTCGCATGCGCGTTTCCGTTCTTCTGGCTGCTCGACACGCGCGTGACGCCGCTCGTGTGGCTCGCGCTGACGGTCGGCACGGCGGTGAGCCACGGTGCGATGATCGGTACGCTGCCCGCGCTCGTCGGCGAGCTGTTCAGCACCGAGGTGCGTTATTCGGGCGTCGCGCTGGGCCACGAAGTCGCGTCGATCTTCGCGGGCGGGATGTCGCCGTTGATCGCGACCGCGCTGCTCGCGCGCTATCACGCGTCGTGGCCGGTGTCGCTGTTCCTCATTGCGCTCGGCCTCGTCACGATCGCGACGCTGTGCGTGATGCGCGAGACGCGCATCACGCCCGCCGACGATTCGCGCCGCGACCCGGCATGACCGCGCGACACTCAGCGCCCGGCGTCGCGCCGCGCGCTGTCGAACGCCGGTGCGAGCCCGAGATGGTCGAGCAGCCGCGCGAATTCGCCGAGCCGCTGGCGCATGTACGCGGGCACGTCGACCGCCGCATAGTCGTGGAAGCCGGCGCCCGTGCGCACGCCGTCACGCCCGGCTTCCATGTTGCGCACGACGCTCGCGGCCGGTGCGAAGCGCGGGCCGATCTCGCCGGCCAGGTACCGCGACGCGTAGTACAGGATGTCGCAGCCGCCCCAGTCGATGAATTCGAGCAGCCCGAGCACCGCGAAGCGCGGGCCGAAACCGGTGCGGATCGCGGTGTCGATGTCCTCCGCGCTGGCCACGCCTTCCTCGACCATCCGCGCGGCCTCGTTCATCGCGAGCGCCTGGATGCGCGGCACGATGTAGCCGGGCGCGGGCCCGCAGATCACCGGCTTCTTGCCCACCCGTTCGAGCAGCGCGGCGAGCGCGTCGACGACGGCCTGATCGGTCGCATCGCTGCGGCTGACCTCGACGAGCGGCATCAGCAGCGCGGGGTTCAGCCAGTGCGCGTTCAGCATGCGTGCCGGGTGCGCAACGTGGCGCTGCAATTCGGTGACAACGAACGTCGACGTGGTCGACGCGATCGTTGCGTGCGCATCGACATGCTCGCCGAGCCAGCGCAGCGCGTCGGCCTTCGCATCGAGCACTTCGGGCAGCGCTTCGAACACGATATCGGCATCGCGCACCGCGTCGGCCGCGCCGTCCCGTGCCACGAGGGCGATGCGCGCGACGACGGCATCCGCCTGCGCGGCATCGATGCGGCCGAGCGTGACCTGCGCATGCAGCGGCCGGGCGATCTCGTCGCGCGTGCGTTCGTCGAATGCGCGCCTGCCGGCCGCATCGCGCGGCTTGAAGTCGATCAGCGTCACGTCGAGGCCCGCGAACGCGAACACGAGCGCGATGCCCTGCCCCATGCGTCCCGCGCCGAGCACGTGGATGCGCGTCACATCGTCGGCCGCCTTCATGCCGCATACCCCGTATCGAGCAGCGCGCGCAGCGCGTCTTTCGACAACGCCGCGAGCCCGAGCCGCTCCAGCGTGCGGCCTTCCGCATACAGATCACGCACCGCGACCGCGCTCGCGACGCTCAGCAGCCCCTGCGCGACGGGCGTGGGCACGCCGGCCCAGCGCCCGCACGACACGACGAACGACAGCCCGAGCCGGGTGTCCTCGAGCATGTAGCGATGCGCGCGCAAATCGATCTTCTCGCGCCAGTCGCCGCTATCGGTCAGCTTGCCGTGCGCGCCGCGGCCGTACATCCATTCGTCGCCGTCGGTCGCGTAGTGATCGGCCAGCGGAAAATGCGGCGCGCGATAGCCGAGCGCTTCGCGCACCGCGATCCGTTCTGCGTCGAGCGCGTTCGTCACGCGGCGAATCGACGGCTGCGTGCCTTCGTTGTGGATGTCCCATGCGTCGAAGTGTTCGAGCGGCCCGGCGTTCATCAGGATCAGCGGCGGGTGGATCACCGGGCCCGCGTTCATCAGCGCGCCGGACAACGCATCCTCGACCGGCTCGACCGACGGATAGCCCGCGCGCAGCACGTCGAACGCCCAGCCGCCCGCGTTCGCCGGCCACACGCCGGTCGGCAGGCGTGTCGCGTATGCGCTGATCACGACGTCGTTGTCGCGATGCTTGCGCACCAGGTACGGCAGCGTGCCCGTTTCGGCGAACGCGACGCGCGAGCGGTTGCCGGCGTCGGCCGCCGCGCGGGCGAACACGGCGCTGCCGAACGTGCCGGGCGGCAGGAACACGACCTGGCCGTCCTCCAGCAGCGGCGCGACCTGCGCGGCGAGTGCGTCGTGCGACGTGGCCGGCAGCGGCACCACGACGAGCCGCGCGCCGTGCAGCGCGGCGGCGAGATCGTCGGCCAGGCGGATCGCACCCGGCGCATCGCCGAGCGGCACCGCCCGCTTGCCGCGATAGTCCGTCACGTTCAGCACGCCAAGCGCGCGCAGCTGCGCATGCGGCTCGCGATCGCGTCGCCACCACGTCACGTCGTGGCCTTTTTCGAGCAGGTCGATGGCCGCCGCATGGCAGCCGTGGCCACCGCCCAGAACACATACCTTCATCGTCTTCTCCTGGTGATCGAGTACGTCCGAGACTACACGGTTGCCTGCGCCGCGTCGCTTCAAAACGCGCAACGACGCGCCGGTTCGCGCAACGCAATCGCGGCGCGGCGCAGGCCGCATCGCCCCCGCATCCGCTACGAGGTCTACGAATGGACATCGCCCTTTCCCGCCATGCGCCGAACCGGCTCGGCACGCTACGTGCGCCCGACGAAGTCGAACGCGCGGTCGCGCATCGGCTCGGGCCGCACCGGATGGCCGCGTCCAGCCGCGATCCGTTTCGCGCGGAGCTATATGAGGTGCCGCTGCATCACGGCGCGCTGCTCGAACTCTGCTACGGCCGCGAAACGCGCATCGAGTTCGGCGACGACGCCGATCACTTCCTGTTCCGGCTGACGCTCGCCGGTGCGTGCGAGCTTCAAGCCGGCAACGTCGTCGCGCGCGCCGGCCCCGGCGAGCTGACCGTGTCGTCGCCCGCGCTCGCGAGCCGCCTGCGTACGAGCCCCGATTGCCGCAACCTCGTGCTGCGGCTCGAACGCGGCGCGCTCGAACGCAAGTTGCAGGACATGCTGCACGCGACGCTCACGCGGCCGTTGCAATTCGACGTGGCAGCCGGCGGCGCCGGCGCAGGCGCCGCGCTCATGCTGCCGACCTTCGAGTACCTGTGCCGGCTCGGCGCGCAGCCGGGCATCGCCGCGTCGCCGGTGTTCGGCGCCGACCTTACCGCGTGGCTGATGTCGCTGCTGCTCACGCACCTGCCGCACGCCTACAGCGACGCGCTGCTGCGCGGCACGCCACCGCTGCCCGCGCACGTGCGGCGCGCGTGCGCGCACGTCGACGCGCACCTCGGCGAGCCGCTCGCGCTCGCCACGCTGGCGGCCGTCGCGGAGGTCGCGCCGCGCACGCTGCAGCATGCATTCCGTGCGTTCCTGCACACCACGCCGGCCGCGTACGTGCGCGAGCGCCGGCTCGCCGCCGTGCACGCGGTGCTGCAACGCGGCGACGCGCGCAGCGTGACCGACGTGCTGATCGCGCACGGCATCCTTGGCTTCGGCCATTTCGCGAAGGCGTATGCGCGGCGTTACGGCCACGCGCCTTCCGTCACCGCGAGGCAAACACGATGACGCTCTCCGCTCCCGGCCGCCCCGCCGCCTTGGCTCGGCCCGACTCCGCGCCGCACGACAACGACTCCGCCGACGGCCTGCGCGTGCAGGATCTCGATCTCAACCTGTTGAAGACGTTTCGCGCGGTCTATGAGGAGCGGCACGTCGGCCGCGCGGCGCTGCGGCTCGGCGTCACGCAGCCGTCGGTGAGCTACGCGCTCGGCCGGCTGCGGCTGATGTTCCGCGACGCGCTGTTCGTGCGCACCGGCACCGGCGTCGAGCCGACCCCGCGCGCGCAACGGCTCGCGATCTCGGTCGACAAGGCGCTCGCGATCCTGCAGGACGTGCTCGACGAAGGCTCGCGCTTCACGCCCGACAGCACGCAGCGCGTGTTCCGCCTGCACATGAGCGATTTCGCGGCGAGCGCGTTCCTGCCGACGCTGCTCGCCGCGTTCGCCCGGCGCGCGCCGGGCGCCGTGATCGAGACGCTGCACGTCGACGAATGCCAGCTCAACGTCGCGCTCGAATCGGGGCGCATCGACTTCGCGCTCGGGCATTTCGCCGATGCGTCGAGCCATTTCCAGCGCACCGCGCTGCTGCACGAGCGCTGCGTGCTGCTGATGCCGCGCCGCACCGCGCAACGCATCGGGCTGGCCGCCGATTTCGTACTCGACGGCACGGCGCCCGACACGCTGCGCTTCGTCGCGATCACGTCGCATCCGCAGTCGATGCAACTGCTCGAACGGCACGAACTGATGCCGCGCGTGCGCGCCGCGCTGCCCGATTTCATGGTGGTGCCGGCGTTGCTGCAGGACGGCGATTACGCGCTGATTCTGCCGGAGACGATCGCGATCACGTTCGCGGCGCGCCAGCCGTGCGTGCTGTACGAGATTGCCGGCGCCGGCGAATGGACCGTCAACGCGTACTGGCATCGCCGCTTCGATGCGGACCCCGGCCACCGCTGGCTGCGCGCGCTGCTGCTCGAATTGTTCAACATCGGCGAGCAGGCGCCGTTCGACGCATGGCTCGCGCCGCAGCCGCCCGCCTGCGCGTAGCGGCGCAAGCGAGCAGGGGCACGGGCGCGCCGACACGCTCAGAACGACGTGAGGATGCCCGCGACGAGCGAGCTCGCGGTCGCGCCCGGCTTCGCGACGGCGACGCCGCCGCCGGCCGCCCCGTTGACGACGAAGCGCGCATGCGCGCCGTTGCGCACCATCGCGGCGCCCGTATACAGCACCGTGCGCTTCGACAGCGGATAGTCGAAGCGGATGCCGTACGAATCGGCGTTGCCGTCGCTGTCGGCCACCTTCCGGTAATGGCCGACGCTCAGCAACAGCGACGCGCGACCGATCGGCACCGTCGCGCTCAGTTCCATGATGTCGCTGTGCGGATACGCGCTCAGGCTGTCGATCGCGGTCGCGACGTCGGGGCCGCCGCGATGGCGCAGGTACAGCGCGGCAATCTTCACGACGTTGAAGTCGTACGAGATTGCACCGAGCGTGTAGTTGCCGTTCGCGGCCGTGCTCGTCGCGCCGAGCGTCGATGCGGCGACCGGGCTGAACTTCTGCTGCATGGTATCGACGTCGATCGACAATCCGCCGCGCACGTAGTTGATGCCGGCGCCGTACGTATCGCCGAGCGTCGCCGGTTGGCCGGCTGCACCGTTGGCGCCGCGCGCGGCCATCGCGCGCAGCATGAAGCCCGCGTAGCGCGGCGACGTGTAGCGCATCGCGTTGCGCACGCGCAGGAACGCGGGCCCGACGAAGTTGTTGGTCGCGTTGCCCCATGCGAGCCCCGCGCCGAGCCCCGGCAGGCTGTACGTGACGAGCGTCGTATGCAGGATCGTATAGAGCTCGCCGAACTGCACGCCGCCGAACGGCCCCGTGATGCCGCCCCACGCCTCGCGGCCGAACAGCGCGCTGCTGTTCGACAACGCGCCGCTCGCCGCGTTGAAGCCGTCCTCGAGCTTGAAGATCGTCGCATAGCCGCCGCCGAGATCCTCGACGCCCTTCAGCCCCCACTGCGACGCCCACAGGTTGCCGCTACCCATGCGCGTCACGTGATTCGGCCCGGCGTTCGCGTATTCGATCGCGGTGTCGATGCGGCCGTAGAGCGTCACGCTCGATTGCGCGACGGCAGGCAGCGTCATGCTCGCGAGCAGCGCGGCAAGCGGTACGGCAAGCCGGTCGGCCCGCCCGTTCGGTTGGTTCATCTGCGTCGTCCCGTAGAAGTTGCGGCGCCTGTCGGCCTCGCGCCGCTCGATGTGAAGCGCGTTCGCTTTCGGATGCGAACGCTGCCGATCAAAACCGGGCCGAGTCTAGGAACGACAATTTCGGACGTCGACGCAATGCGCTCTATAACGCTTATAGACGGGCCGCATGACGCGCACGGGCCCCGCCGCACGCGCGCTGCACGGCGGCCCGCGCGCACGGCCTCGGTGTTTTCTTTATCCGGGTCGGTAAATGTCCGTGTGGCGCGGCTGTCACTCCGGCTATGGCGGCCGAAATTGGCCGACTACGCTGCGTCTCCGATCGTGTCATCCGCACGCTTTCGTGCCGCGACGGCGCCCGGCCCGCGAGGCCGATGCCGCGCTTTTCCACCGCCCGCTCCTGGAGAACCCGCATGTCCGCATCCACGGCCCGCGCTGCCGACGGCAAGCGCTATACGTACGAATGGTATGTCGTCGTCATCTGCATGCTCGCGTACGTCTTTTCGTTCGTCGATCGCCAGGTCCTCGTGCTGATGATCGAACCGATCAAGCGCGACCTGCACCTGTCGGATACGCAGTTCAGCCTGCTCAACGGCTTCGCCTTTTCGCTGTTCTACGCGGTGATGGGGCTGCCGGTCGCGTATCTCGCCGACCGCTATGCGCGCCCGCGCATCATCTCGCTCGGCATCGCGCTGTGGAGCGTCGCGACCGCCGCGTGCGGGATGAGCCAGCACTTCGTGCAGATGTTCGTCGCACGGATGGGCGTGGGCGTCGGCGAGGCCGCGCTGTCGCCCGGCGCGTATTCGATGCTCGCCGACTACTTCCCGAAGGAGAAGCTCGGCCGCGCGATCGCCGTGTATTCGCTCGGCTCGTTCATCGGCGGCGGCATCGCGTTCCTGATCGGCGGCTACGTGATCGCGCTGCTCAAGCATGCGAGCGCATTCACGCTGCCGGTCGTCGGGCGGGTGCATGCGTGGCAGGTAACGTTCCTGATCGTCGGGCTGCCGGGCATCCTCGTCGCGCTGCTGTTCGCCGCGACGGTGCGCGACCCGCAGCGCAAGGGGCTCGCGCAGGATCGCTCGGGCGCCGTGCGGCGCGTGTCGATGCGCGATTCGCTGCGCTTCGTCGGCACGCATCGCGCGACCTTCGCGTGCCACTACCTCGGCTTCTCGTTCTACGCGATGACGCTGTACTGCCTGCTGAGCTGGACGCCCGCGTTCTATATCCGCCGCTTCGGGATGACGGCCGTCGAAGCCGGCTACACGCTCGGCATCGTGCTGCTGGTCGCGAACACAGCCGGCGTGTTCTGCGGCGGCTGGCTCAACGACTGGCTCCTGCGGCGCGGCCGCGGCGATGCGCCGATGCGTGCCGGCGCGATCGGCGCCGCATGCATGGTGATTCCCGCGACGCTGTTCACGCAGCTCGACAGCATGCCGGCGTCGCTCGCGATGCTGGTGATCGCGATGTTCTTCGCGTCGTTCCCGATGCCGACGTCGACCGCCGCGATGCAGACGCTCGCGCCGAACCAGATGCGCGCGCAGATCTCCGCGCTGTTCCTGCTCGTGTCGAACCTGATCGCGCTCGGCATCGGCACGACCGTCGTCGCGCTGTTTACCGACCGCGTGTTCGGCGCGCCGGCCGCGGTCGGTCATTCGATGTCGATCGTCAACGTCGCGGCGGCCACGCTCGCCGCGCTGCTGCTCGCCGCCGGCTGCCGCCACTACCGCCGCAGCCTCGAGCGCGAACGCGGTCATGCAGCGGCCGCGGTGCCGGCTGACGCGGCCGTCGACGGCAGCAACGCCATTGCCGCTCGCTGAAGTCGCTCGGTTCACCGATCGCGTGGTCGGCGCACCGGCCGCGCGATCGCCGCAACGCTGACCGGCGACAATCGGCACGCCCACCATCATCCATCCCACTTATTCCGGTATCGCTTTTTAATCGATTTGATTTATGCAATGCCCATCCCTATTCTCGATCGCATGACGGCGCGGGGCTCTGCCGCGCCGCGTTCCTCTCCCCCACGGAATTTCCCATGCAAGCGAACCGCCACCAGGTCCGGATCGACGCGCTGATCGACGCGGCGCAGGACATCCGCTGTTTCCGGGTCTCGCGCGTCGACGGCCAGCCGTTCGACGCGTACGAACCGGGCGCCCATATCGACGTCACCGCGCCGTCCGGCATCACGCGGCAATACTCGCTGTGCGGCAACCCGGACGAGCGCGGCAGCTATCTGTTCGCGGTGAAGAAGGAAGCGCAGTCGCGCGGCGGCTCGCGTTCATTGCACGACGACGTGAGCGTCGGCGCGGAATTGTCGATCGGCACGCCGCGCAACCTGTTTCGTCTGACCGATGACGCGAGCGAGCACGTGCTGGTCGCGGCCGGTATCGGCATCACGCCGCTGCTGTCGATGGCGTATGCGCTGCACAAGCGCGGCGCGCGTTATCGGCTGCACTATTTCGCACGCAGCCGCGAGCATGCCGCCTTCGTCGACGAACTGTCCGCCGAACCGTTCGCGTCGCGCGTGACGTTTCATTACGGCGTCGAGCCCGATGCGCTCGCGGCCGAACTCGGCCGCTGCATCGAGTCGATCGATCTGAAAGCGCATGTCTATACGTGCGGGCCGGGGCCGTTCATGGATGCCGTTGTCGCGGCCGCGGCCGAGCGAATCCCGGAAGATGCGATTCATCTCGAACGCTTCGCGGCGGATCCCGTCGCCGCGGATGCAGGCAATGCCGAAGCCGGCGCGAGCCCGGCCGATGGCTTCGAAGTACGCCTGAAACGCAGCGGTCAATCGGTGCGCGTCGCGCCCGATACGTCGATCGTCGACGCACTCGCGGCGATCGGCATCGAGGTCGACACGTCATGCGGCGAAGGCGTATGCGGCACCTGCATGGTGCCGGTGCTCGACGGCGAACCCGATCATCGCGACCACTGCCTGAGCAAGGCCGAGCGCGCGAGCAACACGGTGATCTGCTGCTGCGTGTCGCGCGCGCGCTCGGCGGTGCTCGTGCTCGATCTCTGATGCGCCGAGCGCGCCGCCATGTTGCCGCGCCGATCTACTGATTGACTGATGTAAAGGCGCGCGGGCGACGGACACTCCGCCACGGCGGTGGCGTCGTGCGGGAGCCGCCCGACCATCACTCGTCGAAACGCTCGACGATCTCGGCGAGCAGCGCGCGCATCCACGCGTTGCCCTCGTCCTCGTGGAAGTGCTCGTGCCAGTGCATCGTCACCGGCGCGGGCGGCAGCGTGACCGGCAGGTCGTACAGGCGGAATGCATTGTCGCGATTGAGAATCTGCGCGAGCCGCTTCGGCAGCGTCGCATACAGATCGGTGACCGACAGCACGCTCGGCAGCGCGACGAAGTGCGGCACCTCGAGCGCGATGTTGCGGCCCACGCCCTGCACGCGCAACGCGTCGTCGAGCGCGTGGTGGCTGTGCTCGACCGATTTCACGTTGACGTGCGCGGCGCGCACGAACTGCTCGAGGCTCAGCGCGGCCGCCGTCGGCAGCCCGCGCCGGCGCCCCGTCATGCACACGTAGGTTTCCTCGAACAGCACCTGGTGGCGCGTGCGCGGCATCAATTCCGGCAGGTTGCCGATCGCGAAATCGAGCCGGCTCGCGCGTAGCGCTTCCTCGATCTCCTCCACCGGCAGCGGCTGCACGCTGAGCGTCACGCGCGGCGCGCGCTCGCGCAACGCCTGGCAGATCGCCGGCAGGTACGCCATCTCGCCGGCATCCGACAGCGACAGCCGGAACGTGCGCGTGCTGGTGGTCGGATCGAAGCGCTCCGCGTAGCGCAGCGCGACGCGCACCATGTCGAGCGCCTTGCCGACGATGCCCGCGAGTTCGAGCGCGACCGGCGTCGGCTGCATCCCCGAACGCGTGCGCACGAACAGCGGATCGTCGAACAGCGTGCGCAGCCGGCCGAGCGAATAGCTGACGGCCGGCTGCGACAACGCAAGCCGCTCGCCGGCCTTCGTCAGGCTGCGTTCCTCGACGATCGCCTGGAATACGCGCAACAGGTTCAGATCGAGATGATCGACCGATGTCATCGTGACCTCCATCATTTGCCGCATTTATTTGATTATCGATTTTAGATCAATTTGACCGATATGCGGCAGAAGACGAGACTCGTCTTCGGACGCCGCGCACAGCCCGGCCCGATTTTCGCGACTCTTTCCCCACGACGACGATGAGCGACATTGCCTACCAGACGATCGACACCCGCGCGTTGCACGGCCTCGCGCAGCCCGACCGCATCGCGCCCGCGATGTATCACGATCCCGCGCTGTTCGAAGCCGAACTCGACCGCATCTTCTACCGCACCTGGATCTGGGTCGCGCACGAGAGCGAACTGCCGAACCCGGGCGACTTCGTCACGACGACGATCGGCCGCCAGCCGGTGATCGTCGTGCGCGACAAGACCGGCGAGGTCAACGTGCTGCAGAACCGCTGCCGCCATCGCGGCGCGACCGTGTGCGAAGCGCACAAGGGCAACGCGAAGGGCTTCACGTGCCCGTATCACAGCTGGTCGTACGCACTCGACGGCACGCTGCGCGCGCTGCCGTACGGTGACGGCTACGAAGGCGTGTGTGACAAAGGCGACCTGCCGCTCGTAAAGCTGCGCGTCGGCGTGTACCAGGGGCTGATCTTCGCGAGCTTCAACGATGCGATCGAGCCGCTGGAAGATTTCCTCGGCGGCGCGAAGCCGTGGATCGACCTGTTCATGAAACAGGGCGCCGGCTACCCGATCAAGGCGAACGGCGAGCACAAGTTCAAGTTCAAGGGCAACTGGAAGATCCAGCTCGAGAACACCACCGATCTCTATCACTTCCCGGTCGTGCACAAGTCGTGGATGAAGTCGATCGACGACGAGACGGCCGCCGCGATCACGAGCTTCATGACGAGCGAGCACGCGTTCTGCCGCGCGCTCGGCAACGGCCACAGCCTCGCGGTGCTGATGCCGGAGCTGATCGACCTCGACGAAGACGACGGCGCACCGCTGCCCGAACGCTTCGCGCCGCTCGCGGCGAAACTCGCCGAGCGTCACCCGCCCGAAGCGGTGCGCCGCATCGTGCGCTCGCTGATGGGCGTCGGCTTCAACCTGAACCTGTTCCCGAACCTCGCGCTGTCGATGGCGTTCTTCCGCGTGCTGCGGCCGATCTCCGCGAACGAAACCGAGATCCGCCACGTCGCGCTCGCGATGGACGGCGGCCCCGACGAAGCGAACCGCGAGCGGCTGCGCATCCACGAGCATTTCCAGGGCCCGTTCGGCTTCGGCAGCCCCGACGATGCCGAAGCGTGGGAGCGCGTGCAGCGCGGCGCGCATGCGGGACCCGACGTACCGATCCTCGTGAATCGCGGGCTGAACCGCGAGACGACCGCCGCGAACGGCGAAAAGACCGCGCACGCGACCGACGAAACCGGCATGCGCGAGGCCTACCGGCAATGGCGCAACATGATGGAGCAGCAATGATGGACGACCGCAACGCCCTCTTTTCCGAGCAGACCTTCGCCCGCGCGGTCGAATTCGTGTGGCGCGAAGCCGAGATGCTCGACCGCCGCGACTACCGCGCGTGGCTCGACCTGTGGGAGCCGGCCGGCCACTACGTGGTGCCGATCGATCCCGACGCGACCGATTTCGCGGCGACGCTGAACTACGTGTTCGACGACCAGGACATGCGCGAGAAGCGCGTGCAGCGGATGGTGTCCGGCTATTCGGCGTCGGCCGCCGACGCGGCGCGCACGGTGCGCACCGTGTCGCGCTTCACGCTGGAAAGCGGTAGCGCCGATAACGTCGAGCTGAAATCGGCGCAGGTCGTGGTCGCGTACAAGCGCGGCGTCGCGACGCTGTTCGCGGCCGACGTCACGCACAAGCTGCACGTGGATGCCGAAGGCGAGATGCGGATCGCCGAGAAAGTCGTGCGCCTGATCGACTCGACCGAAGCGCTCAGCGCGATCGGCTTCCTGCTGTAAGCCGTGGCCGGCTCACCGTCGCCAACGCAATGGTGAGGTGGGCACCTTCACCTGTGAGCGGCTGCCGGTTCGCCGTCGCCCGCGCAAAGGTGAACCGGTCACCTTCACCTTTCAGCGGCGGGCGCTTCGCCATCGCTCACGCAACGGTGAGCCCGTCACCTTCACCTTTCCGGCCCCTCATGCCCACACTCGAAGTTTTCCTGCCGGCCGGCCACGACGACGCGCGCAAGGCCGAACTGATCGCACGACTCAGCCACGCGACCGTCGACGCGATCGGCGCACCGATCGAATCGGTGCGCGTGCTGCTCACCGAATTGCCCGCGACGCATATCGGCCTAGGCGGCCGCAGCGCCGCGGACGGCGCGCCGCCGTCGCTGCCGGTGATCGTCGCGATCCTGATCGCCGGGCGCACCGACGAACAGAAGCGCGCGCTGATCGCCGCGCTGTCCGACGCGGGCGCGAACGTGCTCGATGCGCCGCTGCAGGCGACGCGTGTGATCATCAAGGACATTCCGAACACCGACTTCGGCATCGGCGGCCAGACCGCGCGAGCGCTGGGACGCTGACCATGCGTCGCGCGTCGCTGCCTCGCCGCCACGCGTCCGTGCGGTTGCGCTCAACCGTCGGCGAGCGGCAGCGTCACGCGGCAGTCGAGCCCGCCGCCCGCGGCCGGGTTCGCGGCAATTCGCCCGCCGTGGCGCGTGACGATGCTCTTGCACAGCGACAACCCGATCCCGTTGCCGCCGGCCTTCGACGACGAGAAGCCGTCGAACAGCCGGTCGTGTGCGCCTTCGGCGATACCGGGCCCGTTGTCGATCGCACGCAGTTGCGCGTGCCCATCGACATTCGCGGTGCCGAGCGTCAGCGTGCGCGGCACGCGCTCGCAACTGGCGAATGCCTCGATCGCATTGAACGCGAGATTCAGGATCACCTGCCCGATCAGCACGCGCTCGCAGCGGATCGGCAGCGGCGCGTCGGCCTGCACGATCGCGACCGTCACGCCGGCCTCCTTCGCGCGCAGCTCGATGAAGTACGCGACGTCCGCGAGAATGTCGCGCAGGTCGGCCCGTGCGACGACCGGCTCGCGCTTCACGATGAATTCGCGCACGCTCTTGATGATCAGCGCCGCATGCTCGGCCTGCCGGTCCGCACTGCGCAGCCCCCAGATCGCGTCGTCGACGGCGCCGTTGCCGTTCAGCCGCCGCACCGCGCCTTCGATGAAATTGCGCACGGCCGCGAGCGGCTGGCTCAGTTCGTGCGCGATCACGGTCGCCATCTCGCCCATCGCGTTGTAGCGGCCCGCGTATTCGAGCATCCGCGCCTCGGCGCGCCGCGCGTCCTCGATCGCGACTTCGTCGCTCACGTCGCGAAACTGCACGAGCAGCCCGTCGAGATCGCCTTCGATCTCGACCTGCCGGCACAGGATGCGCAGCCAGCATGCCGAGCCGTCGCGCCGCACGATCCGGTAGCGCTGCGGCGCGGACGGGCACGCGGACGGCGCGTCGCGCAACTGCGCGACGAGCCGGTCGCGATCGACCGCCGAGCAGTAGTCGAGCACCTCGCCGAGCGGCTCGTCGGGCGCGAGCCCGAGCACGCGGCGGCCCGACTCGCTAATGAACTGCACACCGCCGTGCGGCGTCACGACCGCGATCCCTTCGTCGAGATCCTGCATGAACTCGCGCAGCCGCGCCTCGTAGCGGCGCAACTGCTGGCGCACCGCCTCTTCCGCGCTGATGTCGCGGAACTGCACCATCACGACGTCGCGCCCGCGCAGCGGCACGTAGGTCGCAGTGGCCTCGGACAGCATGTCGACGCCCGTACGCGAGCGATAGCACCATTCGTACACCTGCGGGCCATCGACGAGCGCACGATCCCACGCGCTCACCGCGATCTCGCGCCGGTACTTCGGTTCGGGGCGCGTCATGTCCGGCGCCTTCAGCGGCAGCAATTCCTCGACGGAAAAGCCGAGCGCGATGCATGCGGCGCGATTCGCCCACACGATCGCCCGGGTGCGCGCGTCGTGCAGCAGCACGCACGTGGTCAGCGCGTCGAGCAGCCGGTGGAAATCGTCTTCGTCGGGAAAACTCATGATCGGATTCGGAGGAAGGCGCGCGGCATCGCGCGGCCGGAAACCCAACATAGCACCGGCGCGCGCCGATCGCATCTGAAGATTTCTTTAGGCCGGCACGGAGCGTCACCAGTCGCGCGGCCCAACGCACCAATTGCTGCGTGTTTTCGGCGTTTCTAGACTGGCTGCATCGTCTTGCCCCCGACAACCGACATCGACATCGCCCCCATCCCCAGGAGACTTTCATGCCGCAAGCCGCCCTCGCCATCGAATCCGCGCCGACCTCGCCGGCCGCGGCACGCCCCGCGGCCACGCCGTTGTCGCCGCTCGACGCGGTGATCGAAACCGTCGCCGCGCGCCGCGACGAATTCGACCGGCTGTCGCACGTGCCGCGCGACGTGATCGCGCTGTTCAAGCAGGCCGGCATCTATCGCGCGGGCACGCCGCGCCGCTTCGGCGGCGATGCGCTCGCGCCGACCGCGTTCCTCGACATGATCGAACGGATCGCGACCGCCGACGGCTCGGCCGCGTGGGTCGCGAGCTTCGGCTCCGCGAACGTCTATCTCGCCGCGCTGCCGCTCGACACGCAGGCCGAGCTGTACGCGAGCGGCCCGGACCAGGTGTTCGCGGGCGGCCTGTTCCCGGTGCAGCCCGCGCAGGACGCGCCGGGCGGCTGGCGCGTGAACGGCACGTGGAAATTCGCGAGCGGCTGCAAGGGCGCCGACTGGCTCGGCGTCGGCATCGCGGTGCCCGGCGCGCAGCACGCCGCGCCGAACAAGCCGCGCACGGCCGTATTCCGCGCCGCGGACGTCGAGATCGTCGAGAACTGGAGCGTGGTCGGCATGCAGGGCACCGGCAGCCATGACCTGCGCGTGAACGACCGCTTCGTGCCCGAGGCGTGGACCTTCGTGCGCGGCGGCGAGGCGACCGTCGACGAGCCGCTGTACCGCTACCCGACCGTCGCGTATGCGGCGCAGGTGCTGGCCGTCGTCAACCTCGGCCTCGCGCGCGCGGCGCTCGACGTCGTGAACCGGATGTCGGGCGGCCGCCAGACGACGACCGGCGCGCCGCGTCTCGCCGATCGCGCGTATTTCCGCATCGAGCTCGCAAAGGCGGAAGCGCAACTGCGCTCGGCGCGCGCGTTCTTCTACGATGCGACCGATACCGTGTGGCAATCGATCCTCGCCGGCAACGCGGTGACGCCCGATCAGGTCAGCCTGCTGCGGCTCGCGGCCACGCAGATCGCCCGCGAAGGCGCGAGCGTCGTCGAGCGCGCATACCGCCTCGGCGGCACGGCGGCGATCTATCGGTCGCATCCGCTGCAGCGGCTGCTGCGCGATGCGATGGTCGTCACGCAGCACGCGTTCCTCGCCGAAGGCAACTTCGACGGCGCGGGCGCGGTGTTCACCGGCGCCACGCCGTTTCCCGGCTATCTGTAACCGGCATCGACCGACACTTTTGATGAACGCGCATGAAGCCGCCGCACCGTCGCCGGCCGGCTCGCGCACCCCACCGATCCCTCTGGAGAACCCGATATGTCCGATTCGAATCCGCTGCCGCTGCGCGTGCTGTTCTGCTGCGGCGTGTCGCAGAATTTCTTCGACCTGCCGCGCGAGAAGATCGGCGAAGTGTGGCAGGCGTATGGTGCAATGCTCGCGGCCGTCGAAGCGATGCCCGGCGTGCGCGTGCTCGGCGTGATGGACGACGACCGCCTCGTGGTCGGCCAGGCCGACGGCGCGCCGTGGACCTTCTACATCATGGCCGACGTCGCCGATTTCGACACGACGGTCGCCGTGTGCAACCTGTACCGCACGACGCCCGTCGGCGAATACAACCTGTGGCGCTACGGCAAGATCGAGGCACGCGTCGGCCGCGCGCTGACCGTGCCGCCGGCCGCGAAGCCCGCGGCGTGAGGCGCGCGATGATCGACTTGTCTCCCGCGGCGATCAACGCGCTCACGCAGCGCGTCGCGACGCTCGACGCCGAGCGCGCGGTGCGCGCGACGATCACGCGCTACATGGCACTGTGCGACGTGCCCGAAGCGGCTGGCGAGGGCCCGTCGCTGGCCGAACTGTTCACGGCCGACGCCGTGTGGGAAGGCATCGGCCCGCAGTACACGAAGAAGTTCGGCCGCCTCGAAGGCACGGCCGCGATCGTCGCGATGCTCGGCCGCTATCTGCCGCCCGATCCGCATTTCTCGGCGAACCTGCACTTTCTGACGTCGGAGTCGATCGAGATCGGCGCCGGCCATGCCAGCGCGCGCGGCCGCTGGATCATGCTGCAAGCGTCGCGCTACGCAAACGGCTCGGCCGAACTGATCGCCGCGCGGCTGACGATCGATTTCACGCCGACCGCCGACGGCTCCGCCTGGCTGATTCGCCATTTCCGCACCGAACGCGTGCTCGACGGCCCGTGGCCGCTCGCCGCCGCGCCACGGGCCTGATGTTTCCCGCTGCTTTCGCACGATACCGACCATGACAGGATTCATCGACACCTTCACGCTCGGCGGCCCGGGCCCGACGATCGCGATCAAGGACACGATCGACATCGCCGGCCATCCGACCCGTGCGGCGAGCCGCGCGCTCGCCGATGCGCCGCCCGCCGCGCGGCATGCGGACGTGGTCCGCCTGCTGCTGGACGCCGGCTGGCAGATCGCCGGCAAGGCGAACATGCACGAGCTCGCGTTCGGCATGACCGGCATCAACGACTACACGGGCACGCCCGTCAATCCGCAGGACGCCACGCGCATTCCGGGCGGCTCGTCGAGCGGTTCCGCGTCGCTCGTCGGGCTCGGCGCCGTCGACGCGGCGCTCGGCACCGATACCGGCGGCTCGATTCGCGGGCCGGCCGCGTGCTGCGGCGTGGCCGGGCTGAAACCGACGTTCGGCCGCGTGTCGCGGCGCGGGGTCGCGCCCGCGGACACCACGCTCGATTGCGTCGGGCCGTTCGCGCGCGAGATCCGCACGCTCGTCGCGGTGATGGCCGCGATCGCGCCGGGTTTCGAACGCGCGCAGGCGAGCGCCTCCGTCGAAGGCTGCACGGTCGCGCAACTCGCCGTCGAAGCCGATCCGGCGATCGCGGCCGCGCTCGATGCGGCCGTTCGCGCGTCGGGTCTGCGTTCGCATACGGTCGTGCTCGATGAAATGCCGGCCGCGTTCGCGGCAGGGCTGGCCGTGATCAATGCGGAAACGTCGCGCGCGTTCGGTCATCTGGTCGAAACAGGCAAGCTCGGCGCCGATCTCGACGCACGACTGCGCACGGCCGCGACGACGACACCGGCCGCGCTCGCGCAAGCCGAAGCCGTGCGCGCACGCTTCACCGCGCAGGTCGATGCCGCGCTCGAACACGCAAACGTGCTGGTGCTGCCGACGCTGCCCGCACTGCCGATCACGCTGCAACAGGCCCGCGACGGCGTCTCGGTGATCGCGATGTCGTCGCTGATCCGGCCGTTCAACCTGAGCGGCCATCCGGCGCTCAGCCTGCCGCTGCCGCTCGCCGGTTCGCCGTTGAAGGCCGGCTTGCAGATCGTCGGACGCAAGGGCGCGGACGAACGGGTCTGCGCGATCGCGGCACACTTCGAAGCGGCATTGGCCGCATGAACCACGATGCGAGCGCCGCCACAGGCGTGCGCCCGCGAACCACGGAACGCCACACCATGTCAGATCGAGTCGTCCTCGTCACCGGCGCCGCGCGCGGGCTCGGCGCCGTCCTCGCCGAACGCTTCCATGCGGCCGGCTATCGCGTCGCACTGGCCGACATCGCCGCCGACGCCGTTCAAGCGCATGCACGCGAACTCGACCCGAGCGGCGAACGCGCGATCGCGCTGCCGCTCGACGTCACGTCGAAACGCGATTTCGAAGCGGCGCGCGATGCGCTCGTCGCGCGCTGGGGCACGATCGACGTGCTCGTCAACAACGCGGGCGCATCGAAGGTCGTGCCGGCGATGGAGATCACGGCCGAGCAGTTCGACCACGTGATCGACGTGAACCTGCGCAGCGTGCTGTTCGGCTGCCAGGTGTTCGGCCAGTACTTCGCGCAGCGCGGCGCGGGCCGCATCGTCAACATCGCGTCGCTCGCCGGGCAGAACGGCGGCTCCGCGACGGGCGCGCACTACGCGGCCGCGAAAGGCGGCACGCTGACGCTGACCAAGGTGTTCGCACGCGATCTCGCCGCGCAGGGCGTGACCGTCAACGCGATCTCGCCGGGGCCGCTCGATCTGCCGATCGTGTACGAAAGCGTCGCGCCCGAAAAACTGCGTCAGGTGCTCGCGAGCCTGCCGGGCGGCAAGCTCGGGTCGGCCCGGTTCGTCGCGGATGCGGCCGTGCTGCTCGCATCGGGCGACGCGCATTTCGCGAACGGGGCGTGCTGGGACATCAACGGCGGGTTGTACATGCGCTGAACGCGCCGAGCCTCATCGCGACGACGCGCCGTCGTCGCCCCACACGACCATCACGTCGCGCACGAGCGCGGCGATCGACGTCGCGCCGAGCTTCTCCTTGATGCTCGCGCGATGCACGTCGACGGTCTTCACGCTGATCGACAGATCCGACGCGATCTGCTTGCTACCCTTGCCGTCCACGACACCGCGCAGCACTTCCTTCTCGCGCGCGGTCAGCGCATCGAGCCGCTGGCGCAGCTCGCGGTGACGCTGGCTCACCGCGTGCCGCTGCTGCGCGAGCCGCAGCGCGCGCTGCACGCGCTCGAGCATCTGCTGCGAGTTATACGGCTTCTCGACGAAATCGATCGCGCCGTTCTGCAGCGCGCGTACCGACATCGGAATGTCGCCGTGTCCGCTGACGAAGATCACCGGCAGCGTCGCACCGCGCGCATTCAGTTCGGCCTGCACGTCGAAGCCGCTTTTCTCCGGCATCCGCACGTCGAGCACGAGGCACGCGGGCAGGTTCACGTCGAAGCGCGCGAGAAAATCGGCCGCGTTCGCGAACCCTTCGGACGCGATGCCCACCGATTCGAGCAACCACGCGAGCGACGTCCGCATGCCGCCGTCGTCGTCGACGATATATACGATCGGTGCGGGTGACGTCATCGCGGGTGTCTCGCTGAATGTCGGTATCGGTATCGCACGCGCCGCGCGCAACGCCGGTGGCCGGCGTGTCGCGAGCGTCGTTCGCTGGGGGTGCGGCACATCATAACGAGCCGAAAACCCGCTGCAAACCCCTTCACGTGCCGCGCGAACGCGCAATCGCGGTTTTTTGCGCGCGCGATGGCGTGCATCTAGGTAGAACCTTTAGACGCGTCGGCAGGAACGCCATCCCGATCGCCAATCGTGCGAATGGTCGGCCGCCTTTTCGCGGCGTACGCTTGGGTCATCGTCGGCCACGCGAGGCTGCATCGACAGCGCCCGCGATCGCCGCCTTCATCCAACCTGGAGCGCCCATGTCCGCAACGACCGATACCCCGCAACCGGCGCGCGCCGAACCGACCGACGCGCAGAAGGCCTTCCGCCAGGCGATGGCCCATCTCGGCGCGGCCGTCAATGTGATCACCACCGCGGGCCCGCACGGCCGCTGCGGGATCACCGCGAGCGCCGTGTGTTCCGTCACCGACGCGCCGCCGACGCTGCTCGTGTGCCTGAACCGGTCGAGCGCGATGCATGCGACCTTCGAGCGCAACCGTCAGGTCTGCATCAACGTGCTGCCGGCCGAGCACGAGTTGCTCGCGCGACACTTCGCGGGGCTCACCGACCTGCCGATGGAGCAGCGCTTCGCATTGCCCGTGTGGGATCGCGGCGAACGGGACGTGCCGGTGCTGCGCGATGCGCTCGCGAGCCTGCAGGGCACGATCGCCGAGATGAAGGAAGTCGGCTCGCATTCGGTGATGTTCATCGAGGCGACGTCGATTCGCGTGCGCGACGACGGCGACAGCCTGATCTACTTCAGCCGCGCGTTTCATCGCGTGTCGCGCACCGCGTGCGTGCGGTGACCGGCACATGACTACGCGGACGTGCGCAACGCGCGCTGCCCGGCCGCGAATGCCGCGCCCACGAACAGCGTCAATGCCGAATACACGAGCCCGCGCGCGAGCCCCGCACTGTCCGACACCCAGCCGATCGCGACCGGCCCCGCGATCTGCCCGAATGCGAAGACTGTCGTGAATGCGCTGATCCCCTTCGCCCAGCCGTCGGGCGGCAGGTTGTGCCGCACGAAGGCCGTCGTCGACGCGACCGCCGACAGGAACGTCGCGCCGAACAGCAAGCCCGATGCGAATGCGGCGGCCGGGTGCACGAACAGCGCGGGCATCAGCGTCGCGACGCCGAGCAGCGCGTTGAGCACGGCGAGCGCCTGGCCGCCGCGCATCCGGTCGAGCAGCCCCGACCACAGCCGCGCCGACACGACGGTCGCGACGCCGAGCATCACGTAGAACGCGGCGACGACCGTGCCGCTGATCCCCGCGCCGCGCAGCAGCGCGACGATGAACGTCATGTAACCGATATAGCCGACGCCGAACAGGCCGTAGCCGGCCAGCGCGAGCGCGAAGCGGGCCGGGCTCGCGGTCGCCGCCGGTTTCGCACCGTCGGCGCGCGTGGCCGGTGCCGCATGCGCATGCTCGATGCGGCGCGCGGCCAGCACGGCCACCGCCGAGAACAGCACGCACACCGCCGCGAGCGCGAACCACGCGGGCTGCCAGCCGTGCACGCGTGGCACGAGCGTGGCCGGCACGAGCAGCGACGACGCGACGATGCCCCATCCGGTGCCGCCGTAGTACAGGCCGAGCAGCAGCCCCGCATCGCGCGGCGACGCGGATGCGAGCCGCGCGGCCAGCACGCCGCCGCTGATGAAGATCAACGCGCTGCCGACACCCGTCGCCAGTCGCTGTGCGAGCAGCACATGCATGTCCGACGCGAGCCCGCAGGCGGCCATCAGCACGGCGGTCAGCGCGCAACCGGCGGCAAGCAGCGTCCCCGCGCGCCAGCGCCGCGACAGCAGAGGGAACGCGAGCGCGCCGATCAGGTAGCCGGCCGCGTTCGCCGTGTTCAGCGCGCCGGCCTGCGCGAACGTCCAGTCGAGATCGGCCTTCATCGGCGGCAGCAGCAGCGCATAGGAAAAGCGTGCGAGGCCGAGCGCGATCGCGCTGCCGAGCGACAGGCACATCGCGAGCCGCCAGGCCGCCATGCGGCCGGGATCGGTTGCGCCGGCGTCCGGCCGCGAGCGGCCGGCACGCTGCGGTTGCGGCACTACGCGCATCGGGTGTCTCCTTCGTTGTTCGGTTCCGGGGCTCACGCCGCCGTCGGTCGATCATACTGGAGCCGCCACGAAATCGGCACACGCGGCAGCGGCATACCCGCGACGGGCGCCGCGCCCGGTTCCCGCTCCCCGACACGACGGCCGGAAAACGCGGGAGACCAGCCGGCGCCGGCACGCGCTACCGCCCGAGTCCGGCCGCAAACGCCGTCAGCAGCGCCCGCCCTTCGGCCCATCCGGCCAGCCCGGACGCCGCGTTCAGGTGGCCGCGCGCGCCGAGCAGAAGCGGCGCCGCGCCGTGTTCCGTTGCCCATTCGAGCGCGCGCCCCGACGGATCGTACGGATCGTCCGCACTCGCGATCGCCAGCACCGGCACGCGCCCCAACCCGCCGTTCGGCAGGTTCGCGAACGCGGCGGCGGCAACCGGAAAGCGCGGCCCCGCCGGGTCGGGCATGGCCACGAGAAACGCGCCGCGCACCGCGCGCGACGACACCGCATGCCAATGCGCGAACAACAGACACCCGAGTGAATGACAAACGACTAGCGGGGCTGCCCCGGCGTTCGCGACGGCCTCGTCCAGCGCCGCCATCCAGTCGGCCAGATCGGGCGCGTCCCATGAAGCCGGCGCGATGCGCGCGGCGGCGGGAAACGCCGCCTCCCAGTGGCTCTGCCAATGATCCGGTCCCGAATTGCCGATACCCGGCACGATCACGATCGCTCGATCCATTACGCCCTCCGTCAACTTGAAGCCCAGAGTGTGACCACGCGTGAGTCCGCATGGAATGGCAAGTCATCGGTTATTGAGACAAAATGCCGATGAATCAACGGTATCGGAGGCCCGTCATGCCGGACGAAGCACTGGATCGCCTGGATCTTGCGATCCTCGAAGCGCTGCAGGACAACGCGCGGACGCCGCTGTCGGAAATCGGCAGGCGCATCGGGCTGTCGCAGCCCGCCACGTCGGAGCGCGTCAAGCGGCTGGAAGAACGCGGGATCATCGCCGGCTACGGCGCGCGGGTCGATCCGGCGGCGCTGGGGTTGGGCATGATGGCCATCATCCGGCTCAAGACAACGCACGAGCACATCCAGCCGGCGCTGCGCGCGTTCGCCGAGATGCCGCACGTCATCGAAGTCCACCGCATGACCGGCGAGGACTGCTTTCTGCTGAAGGTGCTGGTGCCGACGCCGGGCCAGCTCGAAACCCTCATCGACGCGATTGCCCGCTTCGGCGCGGTCACGACTTCGCTGGTGCTGCGCTCGGAACCGACGAAGGCGATCGGAAAGGCGCTGCTCGGATGACGCTCGCCGGCGGACCGGCTGCGTGACGCATGGAATCGGCAGACCGGTTCGAGCACCGGGCGATCGCGCACACGGTTTTCGTGAGTGACATGAATCGCATCAATCCGGTCAATTGAATTCAAATTAAAAATAACCGAATTCATTTCGTCGCGCACGGTTCGATTTCTTAAAAAAAAAGAAGCGTGATCTGTCGCTCGTTTTAATCACGTTTTCCAATATGTGGATCGAAAATCCTCGTGTTTAGCAGGCTTCTGCTAAAAACAATACAACGCATTGCATTCGTAAATTCGTCCGACTAATATCGACGCCACTCGCCCGGCATTCACAAAATTCCGAACGAGGAGCGGCAATATTTTTGCCGCGCTTTCATGTTGAATCACTCATGTTCACCACAGGAGAATTGACATGCAGGAAACCCAGCAAATCGAATTGCTTGACTGGATGCAGGAAGACACGCACCCCGAGGCCGTCGACATGATGGTCGAGGACGCCGTGGTGCCGTTCGGCACCGCGCTCTGGCCGGTCTGAGCGGGCCACCCGTTCTCGCGGAAGGGCCTCGGCCCTTCCGCCGCTTCCGGAGATACGCATGCTGAACCTGCACCGCGCGCTCGGTTTTCACCCGGCGCTGCGCGACAAGCTGGCACGCGGCGAATCGGGAAAACTGCTGGTCGGCTATGACACCCGCAACCGCGACACCGCGTTGCGCGCCTTTTCCGCCCTGCCCGATTCGCTCGACGCGACCACCCTCTGCCTCGAAAGCACCGCGCCCGCCGACATCGCCGCCGCGCTCGACGACGCCGACCTGTTCGTGCTGCTGTACGACTCGTCGTGCCTGCCGACGCCGTCGCCGAGCGGGCCGCCCTTTCTCGCCGCGATCCGCCCCGCGATCGTCGAACACTGGAGCAAATCGGTTTTATTCAAGGATTACGGCCCGCACCTCGACGAGGCGTTCGCCGAATCGCTCGACGACATCGCCGCGCGCAACGGCCGGCTGATCGACGCCGCCGCACGCGCGTCGCGGATCCGCTTCATCGACGAAGCCGGCAACACGCTGACGGGCTCGCTCACGCCGGACCAGAAATGGACGAGCGTGGACGGCATGGGCAACCTCGACGTCGTGCCCGGCGAGATCGCGACGCACGTGACGGACCTGAACGGCACCGTCGTGTTCAGCGGCACGTTTCTCGGCACCGTGCCGTTCGCGATCAAGTACAAGGTGGCCGAGCGGCTCGCGACGCTGCATGTCGAACACAGCACGATCGTCGATTTCGACACCGGCGATGCGGGCTTCCGGCGCGATTTCACGACCTATCTCGACCGGCACGCGAATCACCGGCGGATCGAGGAATTCGGCATCGGCACGAACCTCGGCATTCGCGGCCTGTACGGCCGCAACGCGGGGTTCGAGGAACGCCATCCGGGCCTGCATCTCGGCCTCGGCGGCGGCGAAAACGGCAGCCACCATCTCGACCTGATCTTCGCGCGCGGCACGCTCGCGCTCGACGAACGGATCGTGTTCGACGGCGCGTTCGCCGTCTGACGCGGCGGCGGGTTGCTCAGGCTTCGGCGGCCGCCGCGTCGCCGAGCCACTTGAACATCACGAAGCAGTCGACGAAGCCGAGCCGCGCGTGACGGTATGCGCGCGGCACCCGGCCGACGATCTCGAATCCCAGCTTCTGCCACAGCGCGACCGCGACCTCGTTCGTCGCGACCACCGAATTGAACTGCATCGCGAGGAAACCGCGCTCGCGCGCCACCTGTTGCGAGTGCTCGCACATCAGGCGCGCGACGCCGCGGCCTCGCGCGGCCTCGCTCACCATGTAGCCGCAGTTGCTCACGTGCTTGCCGGGGCCGGCCGCGTTCGCCTTCAGGAAATACGAGCCGAGCACCACGCCGTCCTCTTCGGCGATCCACGTGCAGAGCGGCGCGTCGAGCCACTGTGCGCGTGCCGCTTCCTGGGCCGGCTCGGGATCGAATGCATAGGTTTCCTGAGCAGCGACGATGGCGCGGTAGGTCGGCCAGAAACGGGCGAAATCGTCGTCGGTCATCGGGCGAATCGTGATCATGCGGGGGCTCTCGTGAGGTGATGTCGGCAAGCCAGACGGGCAAACGAGCGATCGTACCGCGATTCATCGACGGTCGCGTTATCGCCGCGCTGCGATATGCGACTGGCGGCGTGCCGTATCAGCGCTTGGACGCCTGGCGGAAACTCGAAGGGTTGATGAAGCCGGGTAGCCAGGCAGTGCTGTTTTCCGACGCGCGGGCGCACCGTCATGTGTTTCAGCTGCAGGCGTTTTATCTACGCTCGGCGCGGGATACATCGCGCACGCTCGCAAGGTTTGCGCGTCGGGGCAGATCGGGCCACGCAGACACGTCTGCATTGGCCGATTCGCGAGCGCTGTTTCGTCGCAATCTGAATCGACTGAATCCACGCCACCGCGCGCCATTCATGCCTCCCCGATCACTCTGACAATCCGCAACAATCTACCGCCATCCCATCTCAATAATACGGCATTTCGCGAACCTCCTACCTTATCATCAGCATTCCAAATCGATGGAGAAAACTGCGGAATGACCAAGTAGTAGCGGTTCTCCCCATTTGCCTGGTTCGGCGTCGGTAAGCGCTCGCTGCCGTCAATTCTCGGCAACCGTGGGGCGATGTCGAACATGCGACAACAAACACTGGCAAAGCGGGGGACCCCAATGAGAAAAGCGGCTGTCCGGGATAACGATCCGACAACAACGCGCGGCTTCGTCATCGCAATTTCTTCGACGATTTACGACAAAGGGAAACGTGTCGCATTGAGCGGCGATAAAGCGACATGCGGAAATTGCGAGGGCACCTTCAAAATTATCGGCTCCGGACAGGGCATGTCAGAAATCGGCCGAAACGTCGTGGTCGACGGTGACCGGGTCACGTGCCCATGCATGAAAAATCGCGTCGTTGCAGGCCGCAACCCTGGGATATTTCTAAAGTCGTCGGGAAACGCGCCGCTCGCGGAATCGAGTCCCTTCCACCGGTGCCCCGCACCGGCAGTTCACGACGAGCAGATCCGGTTGATCGATCGATTTTCCGGATGGCCACTCGCCGACATCCGTTATCGAATCACGGACTCTTCAGGTCGGCTCGTCGAGGGGCGGACCGATGAAAAAGGTCTGACATGCCGGGTCGAGACATCCGGTCAGGACGTAATCGACATCGAGATATATCGGGGAACCTAACCAATGTGCAATAGAAGTACGAATCCGCCGCGCGAACACGGATGGGAATCAGTCGGCACCGTTGCCACGAATACGACAGCGGACTCGATCCGGGATATCGAACTGGACCTGACACCGATATGCCAAAACATGTCGAACAAAACATTCCGGGCATCGATTGTCCGACTTCGCGACATGGCCGTTCCTTTGATTCAGGATCGCGTTGCCGGGCTGGCGCGATGGGACGATGCCGAGCAGTCGCGCGCACGGAAGTGGTTCGGCCGAAGCGACGACATCGCACGCGATACCCTGCGGCTCGGAATGCCAAAGCTGTTGGACGTCATGCAATCGCTCAAACCGGAGAACGTCATCAGATGGGATCAGCAGAAACAACGGAACATCACGTGCACCGTCTTTCCGGACAACGGCGACACGGATGCCGCAGTATGCAAGCCCGATTCCGAGAAGCGTATCATCGCGATCTATTCGCATTTCTGCACATCGCCGCCGGCGCAACGCTGGCGAGGATGCCAACTACTCACACTCATTCACGAATGCACGCATTTCGCGGATGTGTTCGACTCCACCGACGAAATGTATGGCGTGTCAATCGGTTTGACCTTCTGGGCACAATCCAATCCCGACAAAGCAATTCGCAACGCGGACAGTCTTGCGTGCTATGTCGGCTTTGACGGATAAGGAACTCGCGTAATGCGCCTCATTTTCTTCGCTCACCTGTTCGCGCTTTCGATATTCGTCGCAACACCGCTCGCCTATGCCTGCACGATTTCGACGGACATGGCGGATACGTTGCCGCTGAACTCCACCGACATCCCCAACAAGGCACGGATACGGATCGCTGAAATGGTTCTGGAAGCCCGCAACTGGCCAAACGTCGGCATACGCGGGATCGTCTATGCAGGAGGTTACGTCCGGGAACGCGATCCTGCCGCCCTCGCTCATCGGCGCGCCGTTGCCCTGAAAACCTACCTTATCCAGTTAGGCATCGGTGAACAGAACATCTGGGTAGATACAAGGACAATCAAACACCCGGACGTCGACAACGACGGACGCCTTTCGCTCAATCAGATTGCCGTGACGCTGGTCCCGATATGCGACGGAGGGTGCGAGCGCTTGTGCGGCGATCCCCGCGTGACGCCGACATCCAAAGCCATTCGCTAGCCCGTCCCGACCCATATCAACGAAGCGACCATGAACCCATCCCACGGCGCTGTATCGCATCACGACGCGGAAATCGTCGAAGTACGCACCGCCACCGGGCTTGCAGCCGCCTATTTGAAGGTCGCGGTTGAATCGCTCGGCGGTCCCGACAATCACGCCGCGGCCGTCGTCGCACTGCAAGCGGTCATTGAAGCCGGCAACCTTTCCGGTCTTCCGTCTACCGGCCCGCAAACCTGAATGCCCCCTCACGGCTGAACCATCCACACCAGCAGCATCCCATCCGGCGCGGCCTTCATCCCCGCCGGCGGATGCGCGATCGTCGGCTCCACCGCCAACGCGTGCGCGATCGCCGCCGCATCGTCGATCGTCGTCGTGTGCACGATCGTCATCAGCCGCGCCGGCCGGCGCAGCGTTTCGCGATACAGCGCGCCGTACCACAGCGGCCGCATGCCGAGCGCATCCTGCAACACGTACGGATAGCGCCACAACCGCAGCACCAAGCGGCTTTCCGGGTGGGCCGGATCGACGCGAACGAACACGCGCCGCGTGCTCTCGCCATGCGTATAGCGCGGCAGCACAGGCAGCGTATCGGGGGGCGCCTGCGGCACTAGCCAGCGCAGCGCGGTGGCCGGCGACCACGGCGTCGCGCGCTGCCAGCCGGCCTGCGCGAGATGGCGGTCGAGCGTGTCCGACGTCGCGCTCCATTGCAGCGGCAGATATTCCTCGCGGTCGCCGCCGATCTCGGTGCGCCGCGTCGGCACGCGCTGCCACCCGCCACGCAACCACTGGTCGACGGTCATCGCGACCACGTCGCCGACACGCGGACGCGCCGCGCGATCGCGCTGCCATTGCGCGGGCACCGTCCATACGCCGGCCGTCGCGAGCACGACGACGACCGCGACGAGCGCGCCGCGCGGCTGCACGTGCTCGCGCACGCGCCAGTACGCATAGGCGCCGGCGAGCAACGCGAACCATGCGAGCCCGAGGCTCCACCCGCCCAGCAGGCCCGACAACCAGGTATCGCCGACGTACAGCCGCGCGAAGCCGCCAAGCACGATCCACAGCACGACCGCCGTCACCACCGGAATGCGCCACGGCGCGGGCCGATCGCGCGCGAGCACCCAGCCAAGGCCGCTGCTCGCGAGGATCGCGAAGGCGGCGTCGCCGTCCGGCAGCGGCACGTGCAGCGCGCCGGGCGGCAGGCTCATGGGCGTCGCGCCGGGCGCGCCCGCGCCGAACACCGGCACGAGCACGACGGCGACGCCGACCGTCGCGAGCCACCACACGGCCGTCAGCCAGCAGCGATGGATCATCAGCCAGACGAGAAACGCGGCCGCGACGATCAGCCCCGTGTCGTGCCCATGCAGCACGGCGAGCGCGCTCATCGCGGCGTCGACGGGCGGCGTGCGCAGGCGCTGCAGGAACGCGTACAGCGCGATGTCCGCATGCATCAGCGGATCGTTCGCGACGACGTCCTGCACGATCCCCGCGAACAGCCACACGCAGCCGATGAACAACAGCGCGAGCGTGGGCACCGCGCCCGGCAACCCGCGCAGGTATGCGATCCCGTCGTGCAGCCGCGCGCCGAACCGCGGCCAGCGACGCACGCACGCGTGCACCGCTTCGGCGAGCGCACGACACAACAACGGCCAGCCGCGTCTCAGCGCGACGCGCACGCCGATCCACACGAGCGCGACCAGCGCGGCCACGACCAGCAGGATCGCGGCGACCCGCACGCTGATCGCCGCGGCCAGCGCGGCCGACGCGCCGAACAGGATGCCGGGCGCGACGTGCACGGGCGCCCACACGAGCGCCGAGATCGCGTTGACCGGATAGAACGACCGGCGCGGCAGCGTCGCGCAGCCCACGACGACCGGCACGACCGCCCGCACCGGCGCGAGAAAGCGCGCGAGCACGATGCTCTTCATGCCATGACGCAGCACGAACTCCTCGCCGCGTGCGTAGACGCCCGCGGAGCCGAAGCGCGCCCACATCTCGCGGATCATCCCGCGGTAACGTCGCCCGAGTTCGTAGCTGATCCCGTCGCCGATCACCGCGCCGACTGCCGCGACGCCGATCGTCGCCCATGCGTCGAGCGCACCGGCGCCGATCAGTGCCCCGGCCGCGAACATCACGGCGCCGGCCGGCACGACCGTGCCGATCAGCGCGATCGCTTCGGCACACGCGGCCACGAACACGATCGCCAGTACGAGCAGCGGATGCGCGCCGATCGCGCCGACCCACGCATGGATCGCGTCGCTCATCGCACACTCCCGAACGGTGCGGCCCGATGCGCGAACAGCGGGCCGGCAGAGGCATCGAATACGTTCATCGCGACATGCGCGTGCTCGCGCCGGCGTCGGAGGCCAGCGTCAATCGAACTCGTGTTGCCGCGCGTCGACCTCGAGCGGCGCATCGTGGTAGCCGACCGTCGCGATCTCGTGCAGATAGCGAGCAAGAAACGCGCCGATCGAGCCGGCGGCCTCGTATTGATGCACGTGACGGAACTCGTGGGTCAGCAGCCGGCGCGTGTCCTGCCCGCGCAGCACGTACACCGCGTGACCGAGCGTGAGGCCGATCGTCCCGGGCGCCAGCAGCCCGGTATCGCGGGCGATCGCGGCAAGCGTCGGCGTGTCGGGAAACGGCATGCGCTCGACCGTCATCACGCGAATCCGGTCCGGGTGCGCGACGTCCACCGTGCGCGCGTCGTCGGCTTGCGCCGGCGTCAGCGGCGCGCCCTGCGCGAGCCCGCGCGCCGCCTCCGCTTCGGCCCAGGCGACCGCGGCAGGCAATGCGGACGGCAGGATATCGGCCAGGTCGATCATTGCGGGGCTCCTCGGTTCGAACGGACGGCATCGGGCACCAGTTTAGTCCCGAATCGGAACGATTCGCGGGGCCGGCCCGTCGAGGCCGCGCCGGCCCGCATCGGGTGCAACGATCATCCGGGAATACCCTGGTTCGCATGGGCGGCGCACGGGGTGCTGTCCCGTGAATTATTTCGTCGCAGTGCGGATTCCTCGATCAACCGTCTTGAAAATTTCGCGAACGAGTACCGTTTTCGGGTCCGGGGGAATATATTGGTCAGAAGAACGGCCGCGGCGACAAACCGGACAGCAACGACAGCAACGCGCGGCGTCATCCCGAAGAGGAACGCTGGAAGATGATCAGGGTAATTCTGGCTGACGATCACGCAGTCATGCGGGACGGACTGCGTCACATTCTGGAGATGGCCGGCGGTTTCGAGATCGTCGGCGAGGCGAGCGACGGCTCGGGCACGCTCGCGCTGGCCGAGCGCATGGCCGCCGACGTGCTGCTGCTCGACCTGTCGATGCCCGCGCCGACCGGCATCGAGCTGATCCGGCTGGTCAAGCGCCAGGCGCCGTCGCTGCGCACGCTGGTGTTGACGATGCACACCGAAGCGCAGTACGCGGCGCGCGCGTTCAAGGCCGGCGCCACCGGCTACCTGACGAAGGACAGTGCGACCGCCGAGCTCGTCGAGGCTGTCGGCAAGGTCGCGGCGGGCGGCGTCTACGTGAGCCCGTCCGCGGCGGAAAGCCTCGCCCACACGCTGCGCGCGCCGGCTCAGGCCCTGCCGCACGAGCGACTGTCCGCGCGCGAGTTCGACGTGATGCGCCGCATCGTCGCCGGTCAGACCGTCACGCGAATCGCGTCCGAACTCGCGCTGAGCGCGAAGACGGTCAGCACGTACAAGACGCGGATCCTCGAGAAGATGGGGCTGCCGCACGAAGCCGCGCTGGTCCGCTACACGGTGCGCCACGATCTCGATCTCGGGGCCGACGACGCATGATGGCCGCCTTCCGCTTCCCGCCCGCTCCGCCGCCGCCGCCGCCGAACGACGCTGATCGGGACACGTCGCGCCTGTTCATGTCGTCGCTGCCGCCGGGCCGGCGCGAACGGCGGCTCGCGCTCGCGACGGTGCTCGTATCGGCCGTGATCTTCGCCGCGCTCGCGCCGTTCGCGGCCAAGCCGCTCGCGCCGGGCTGGGCGTTCATTCCCGTGTATCAGTCGGCGATCGTCGTCGACGACATGGTGACGGCCGGCCTGCTGCTCGGCCAGTACGCGATCCTGCGCGAGAAGCCGCTGCTCGTGCTGGCGGGCGGCTACCTGTTCACGGCGTTCATGGCCGGCACGCACATGCTGACCTTCCCCGGGTTGTTCGCGCCGACCGGCCTGCTCGGCGCCGGGGAGCAGACCACCGCATGGCTGTACCTGTTCTGGCATGGCGGCTTTCCGCTGTCGGTCGCCGCGTACGCGCTGCTGCGCGCGACGTCGCGCGGGCGTCCGGCCCCGGCTCCGGCACCGCAGCGCCGCGCGGCGATTCCGGTCGGCCTCTGCATCGCCGCCGCGATCGGCGCGACGGTCGCGCTCGCGCTGTTCGCGACGGCCGGCCACGACCTGCTGCCGCACATCATGAGCGGCAACCGGATGACCGCGACGATGACGAAAGCGATCACCGTCGTCTGGGGCTTGAACCTGGTCGCGCTGATGCTGATGTGGCGGCAGCGGCGCCGCCATTCCGTGCTCGACCTGTGGGTGATGACGGTGCTCGTCGCGTGGCTGTTCGACATCGCGCTGTCGTCGATGCTGAATCACGGCCGCTTCGATCTCGGTTTCTATGCGGGGCGCGCGTATGGTCTCGTCGCATCGGGCGTCGTGCTGTTCGCGATGCTGTTCGAGAACGGCCGGCTGCACGCGCAGACGGTACGTGCGCTGGCCGGCGCACGCTTTCAGCATTTGCTCGTCGTACAGAAAAGCGCGCAGTTGAACGATGCGAACGAACGGCTCGAACAGCGCGTCGCCGCACGCACCGCGCAGCTGAGCGCGTCGAACCGCGACTTGCGACGCGAAGTCGAGGAGCGCGTGCGCGCGGAACGGGCGCTTCAGGCGTCGCGCGAGGAGCTGCGCGAGATCGCCGCGATCAGCGCCAGCGCCCGCGAAGCCGAGCAGCGCCGCATCGCGCGCGAACTGCACGACGAACTGGCGCAGTCGCTCGCGGCGCTGAAGAACGATCTCGAATGGCTGATCGACCGCGTGCCGCAGGACGACGCATCGCTCGCACGCAAGATCGCGGCGATGCATGCGCTCGCGCGCGGCGCGGTGGCCGCGACGCGCCGCATCGCGTCGGACCTGCGCCCGCTGATGCTCGACGATCTCGGCTTCGCGGCGGCGATGCAATGGCTCGTGGAAGATTTCCGGCATCGTCACGGGATTACCTGTTCGCTGCACGTCGAGCCGCCCGAGCTGCAACTCGACGAGCCGTATGCGACGGCCGTGTTCCGCATCGCGCAGGAAGCGCTCGCGAACGTCGCCCGGCACGCGGCCGCATCGCACGCGGACGTCGACCTCGCGTGCGGCAGCGAAGCGATCGCGCTGACGATACGCGACGACGGCGCGGGCTTCGACCCCGCCGTGCCGCGCAAGTCGGCTTCGTTCGGGCTGGTGGGGTTGCGCGAGCGTGCGTATCTGGTCGGCGGCACGCTGCGGATCGCGACGACGCTCGGCGAAGGCACGACGGTCGAGGTCGAGATTCCGCGGGTGCCGTCGCCTGTGGCGCTCGCGCATGGCGAGCACGGAGGTTCGCGGGGGTAGACAAGGGGCGGCGGGCGGCGCCGGACAACGATGGTTTAGTCGACTGCCTTCGTCGAGGGCGCCGCTTTCGGCAGGCGCTCGAGTTCCGCGCGCACGTTTGCCGCATCGATGTATTCGCCGATCCGCCCCGCCTCGTCACGCGATGCCCGCCCACGTGCGACAAACGCGTGCCGCGCGCGATGCGCAACGCCGTCGCAAGACATGTTCATCGTCGCCCCTTTCGTCATTTCCCGCTCCATTCGTCGCATGTGCCCGGCACGGTAGCGCGCTCGAGTACCTGCCGCCGAACCGGCATGCGTCGTCCTGTTTCCGGAGCATCGGAAACCGGCCGACGCTGCGGCAACGCCGCACGCCATCACGCCCGCGCCGCGACCATCCCTCGCTCCGAGCGCGTCCACGCGACCAGCGCACCGAAGCCGAGCAACGCGAGGCACACGATCGGCACGATCATCGGCCCGAACGCGGTGCCCGTCACCTTGCCCGCGAACGGCATCAGGTTCTGGCTGAAGAAGCCGCCGAGGTTGCCGATCGAGTTGATCGCCGCGACGCTCGCGGCCGCCCGTGCTCCGGTGAAGTAGCGCGGCGGCATCGACCAGAAGCACGGATACAGCAGCGGAATGCACGCGCCGCCCAGCACGAGCGCGATGAAGCGCAGCGGCGTCGACGGCAGCACGAGACTCAGCAGGAAGCCGAGCGCGCCGAGCGCCGCGACGATCGCGATCGTGCGCAGGATGCTCTTCGCGCGGCGCAGCTTCGCCGGCAGCCACACCAGCAGCACCACCGCGAGCGCCCACGGCAGCATGCTCAGGAACCCGTTCGTGGTGCTCGACACGCCGAACGATTTCACGAGCGTCGGCAGCCAGTACGTGACGCCGTACAGCGACGTCGACATCAGCATGTAGGTCGCCGCGAACAGCATCACGCGCGGATCGAGCAGCGCCTTCCACGGCTGGCCATGCTCGGCCTGCGCCGGCTTCTCGCGCTCCAGCGCGGCCGCGACGATCTGCTTCTCGCGCTCGTCGAGGAACGGCGCTTCGCGGAACGACGCGGGCAGCACGCGGAACACGACGATCGCGACGATCACGGCCGGAATGCCCGTCGCGACGAACACCCACTGCCAGCCCGCCAGCCCCCACACGCCGTTCAGGCTCAGCAGCAGGCCGCCGACCAGCGAGCCGAGCATGTTCGCGAGCGCGCTGCCGAGCGTGAAGATGCCGAGCACCTTCGCGCGGTAGCTCTGCGGAAACCACAGCGTCAGATAATAGATCACGCCCGGATAGAAGCCGGCCTCGGCGATGCCGAGCACGAAGCGCAGCGAGCAGAATGCGGGCATCGACGTCGTGAAGCCCATCAGCACCGTGATGAGCCCCCACGTCAGCATGATGCGTGCGAGCCACACCCGCGCGCCGTAACGATGCAGCGCGAGCGTGCTCGGCACCTCGAACAGCAGGTAGCCGATGAAGAACAGCGACGACGCGAGCCCGAACGCGGCTTCCGTCATCCCGAGGCTGTGCACCATCTGCAGTTTCGCGAAACCGACGTTCTGCCGGTCGATGAACGCGATCAGGAACATCACGACGAGGATGGGCAGCAGGCGCCGCGCCATCTTCGACATGATGCGCTGTTCTTCGGCGGACGCGGGGTCCAGGGTGTCGGTAGCGTTCACTTCAGGCTCCTTGAGGGGAATCGGTTGCATATCGGTTGAATCGGCGCCGCGCTTGATGAACGCGCGGGCGTCACGTGGTTCAATGAATGGACTCGGATCGCGGCCCGCGTGGCTCAACCCGACCGGTAGTCGTCAAGCATCGGCGCGAACATCTCGTGCCACGCGCGCGGCTTCGCCTTGATCGTGCCGGCCAGGTACAGGAAGTCGACGTAGTCCATCAGCTGGTTCGGCCGCACCGAGAAGCGCGTGTCCGGCGCGGCGAGCATCCGCATCACGTCGTCGTGCGACACGCCGACGCCGGACGACGACGCATAGAGCGCGGCCGCCGCGCGCGGGTCCTGCGCGATCAGGCGGTTCGCTTCGTCGAGCGCGCCGAGAAACGCGGCGGCGAGCGCCGGCTCCGTATCGACGAGCCGCTTCGGCGCGAACACGACGTCGAGCGTCATCGGGCCAAGCACGTCGACCGAACTCACGACACGGTGAATACCCGGCTGCCGCAGTTCCAGCGTCGAGAACGGCGGCGACGTGAAGTGCGCGGTCACGCCGTTCTCGCGGCGGATCAGCGCCTGCATCGCCTGCGGATGCGGCAGGTTCACGGTGATCGAATCGAGCTGCGCGAAATGCGTCGGGCCGAGCTGCCGGCTCGCGACCATCTGCAGCACGACCGCCGACAGCGACGTGCGGATGCCCGGCACCGCGATCCGGTCGGACGGCGTGAAGTCGCGCAGCGACACGAGGCCCGCGCGGTTCGCATTCAGCGACAGCGACGTGGTCGACAGCCCGCTGATGCCTATTACCTCGACGTTCGGAATGCCGCGCGCCCGCGCCCACAGCTCGATGAAACCCGGCGCGCCGGCGCCGGCGAAATCGAGCGTGCCGGCCATCATCGCGTCGTTGACGGAATTGCCGCCGTCGAGCAGCACCCAGTCGACCGCGACGTCGCGCACGCCGTGGCGCGCCGCATGCTGCTCGAACAGCCGCTGCTTCTCCATCACGAGCAGCGGCAGGTACAGCACGCCATAGCCTTTCGAGATCCGCACCGTGCGCGGCTTCGCGCGCACGAGCGCCGGCGCTCCGAGCATGCCCAGCACGCCGAGGCCGGCTGCGATCAACGCGCGGCGGCGCGGCGACGCGATCATGCACGCACCGCCGTGCGGCGGACGGCCAGCGGCCGCGCGCAAGCCGGCGTGGCGCCGCGGCGCGCGTTCGTCGTGCCCGTGACATGCTGCATGTTGCCGTCTCCTTGAATATTTCTGGTATTAATGCCGTCCTTGCATCCTGCTTCCGGCTCGACACAGGTTATCGGCCGAGTCTGAGAAAATGCTGACATCCCTGCCCCGGGAAAACCCCTAATCCACCTACCTGCGAACGGCACCATGCGCATTCTCGTCGTGGAGGACGATGCCGAAATCGGCGCGGCGATCCGCAGCCGGCTGGCGCGGCTCGGCCACGCCGTCGATCTCGAAACCGACGGCGCGACCGCGAACGGGTTGCTGCGCGTCGAGCGCTTCGATCTCGTCGTGCTCGATGCGAACCTGCCCGGCATGGACGGCTTCACGGTGTTGCGCCACCTGCGCGCGTCCGGCAGCACGACGCCCGTGCTGCTCGTCACCGCGCGCTCGGCGATCGACGACCGTGTGAGCGGCCTCGGCCTCGGCGCCGACGACTACCTCGTGAAGCCGTTCGACTACCGCGAACTCGACGCACGCGTGCAGGCGCTCCTGCGCCGCAACAGCGGCCACGCGAACGACGTGCTGACGCTCGCCGGCCTCGCGATCGACCGCAGCAGCCGCCTCGCGGAACTCGACGGCCAGCCGCTGTCGCTGTCGCGCCAGGAATTCGCGCTGCTCGAAATCCTCGCGAGCCGCCCGCAGCGGATCTTCTCGAAGGAAGAACTGCTGAATCAACTGTTCAGCTTCGGCAACGAGCCGACCGCGAACGCGGTCGAGCAATACGTGACGCGCGTGCGCAGGAAGCTGCAGGGCAGCTCGGTCGAAATCCGCACCGCGCGCGGAATGGGGTATCAGATTGCGGCGCACTGACTGGTTCCCGAAGACGCTGTTCGGGCGCACGCTGCTGTTCATCGCGCTCGTCGTCGCGACCGGCGCGCTCGCGCTCGCGGCGACCGCGCGCTACTACGCGGGCGTCGCGGCCGAACGCGCGTACGACCAGTTGCTCGCCGGCGCATCGATCCAGGTCGCGGAAAACCTCTACGTGCAAGGCGGCGTGCTCGCGCTGAATCCGCCGGTGGCCGCGCTGTCGACGCTGTCGCGCTACGACCTCGTCTACTACAAGGTGGTCGATTCGCGCGGCGTGGTCGTGGCCGGCTACAACGATCTCGCGAGCCCGGCGACGCTCGCCGCCGCGAAGCAGGGCCCCGCGTTCGCGAATGCCGTCTACCAGGGTCACCGGGTGCGCACCGCGACGATCGCGCGCTACATGCCCGAGGAGAGCACGCCGGGCTGGGCGCTCGTGACGGTTGCGCAGACAACCAACGCCCGCCAGCAACTGACAAACGACATGAGCATCAAGGTATGGACGCTGATCCTGCTGATGAGCGTGCTCGCGATCGGCGCGAGCGGCCTCGCGATCCGGCGCGGCCTGCGCCCGCTCGCGCAGATCGGCACGATCATCGCCGCGCGCGACCCGGCCGACCTGCGGCCGGTGGCCGTCGATACGCCGAGCGAAATCGACGCGATCATCGGGTCGATCAACGGCCTGATGCATCGCCTCGCCGAGCGGATCAACGCGATGCAGCGCTTCATCGCCGACGCCGCGCATCAGATGCGCACCCCGCTCGCGCGGCTCGACGCGCAGATCGAGCTCCTCGACGGCGAATCGGATCCGGCGCGCCACGCGGCGCGGCTCGATGCGTTGCGTGCGACCTCTTCGGACGTCGGCCGGCTCACCGGCCAGTTGCTCAATCATGCGATGGTGATTCACCGCACCGAGGCCGTGCCGCTGCAACCGGTCGAACTCGTCGCGCTCGCGAAAGAGGTCCTGGGCCGCACGATTCCGCTCGCCGGCGAGCGAGACGTGGCCGTTGCGTTCGCGAGCGACGCGCCGCATGCATGGATCGACGGCGATGCGATCAGTCTTCAGGAGGCGCTGTCGAACGTGCTGCACAACGCACTGCTGCATGGGCATGCGGACGACATCGTCGTGTCGGTCGCGACCATGGGGAACGCGGATCAGGCGGTGACGCTGACCGTCACCGACAACGGGCGCGGGATACCGCGCGAGCATTGGGGCGCGGCGTTGCAGCCGTTCGTGCGGATCGCGCCGGACGGCAGCGAGCGGCGTACCGGGTCCGGGCTCGGGCTCGCGATCGTGCAGGAAGTGATGAAGGCGCACGGCGGGCGCGTCGGGTTCGCGTTTCCCGAAGCAGGCGGGTTCGCGGTGGTGCTGACGTTTCCGCGCGCGGCGACGACGCACGCCGCAAGCGACGCTTAGGCAACCGCAGATCCGGCGCAGTCAGGCCCGATTGAACGCCGCCGGACGACACGCGTTCAGTCGTCGCTGTCCCGATCGTCGTCGGCGTTGCGCTGCGCATGTCGCGCAACCCGTTCGTCCAGCTCGTCATACTGGCGCGCGCAGAACAACCGGCACAACGCGTCGACATCGACGCGCTTTCTCACGTCGATCGTCTCGACGTGCTGCTCCAGCTTGCCCTTGCCGATGCCGAAAAGCCCCTTCTTCATCCGCATGGACACCGCATTGAGCTGGAAACCGTCCGAGTGTGCGTCCGTCAACGCAGTCACCCACAGCTCGCGCTGATCGTCGGCATGCTGCAGCACGAGCGCCGGTAGCGGGCCGTCCTGCGTCTCGTTCCATTCGACATGCTGAGCCGCCCAAGGAAACGCATCGAACGCATGAACGAACGACGCGTAGTCGGTCGCGCCCTGCTGATCGAGCTGATTGAAATCGTAGCCGACTTTCTGGATCGAATAGGTCAACATGGCGCGGCAACCCCGTGGCGGTCGAGATCAGGAGACCGTCAATCTACCGTGAATTTCGGTATCGGTGACGATTTTTCCAGGCGACTCATGAACGCACATTCGCCGTCGCCGCACGGTGACCGCACGCACGAACGCGGCGCGGCCGTGCCCGCATCACGCCTTGTGCGTCGACAACACAATGCCCGTTTCGGTATTGGCGATACCCGTTCGGTAACCGCGTGCGATGGAGCAGAAATCGAATCAGCGGAAAAGCGTCGCGAAGTGGTGCCGCACGCCTGAATGAAACCGGCTTCGCGGTCGTGCCATGGGCGGCACGACCGCGACCGAGACCGGACGCTTCGATCCGCAAACGAGATCGAAGCGTCCCGTACTGCTCTCAATCTCCCAACAGCTTCAACCCGGCCGGCAGCGTTTCGCCGAACACGCGCACCGTATCGGCTTCGTCGAACGCGATCGCTTCACGGACCATGTCGATCCACGCCGCCGATACATTCGTGGCCGACAGGCGCTTGATGACGGCCTCGCGCGTATCGTCCGGCAGATCGCGCGAACGATCGCCCGTCATCCGCGCAATCTGTGCCGCCGCGAACGCAGCCGGCTCGACCTGCTTCCAGTCGAGCGCGAACAGCGCATCGAGCCAGCCAATGACGATTTCCGCCGGCACGACGCTATGCGCACTGCCATAGAACGGCCGCCTTGCTCCGATCCGCCCGAGCGCCCACGCGCACAACGCGCGTTCGGCCGGCTTCTGCAATTGCACGATCAGGCGCTCGGCCAGTTCGACCTTGCGTTCGACAGGCAGCCGTTCGAGCGACGCGGACAACCGCGTCATGTCCGCCGGCCCGACCTTGGCCGGATCGAACGGCAGCTTGCGCCGCTTGTCGTCGGACGGTTCGAGGAACGCGATTGCGTCGCGCACCTGCGTCTGCGCATCGTCGTCGAGGCCGCCGGCCACGCGCCGCCACAGCGTCCACCACTCGGACCACACCTGCGCGTCGGTCACGTATTGAATGCCGTCGTCGAACAGCGGCCACAGCTGCTCGACGCGCCACGCGTCGAGCGGATGGCCGAAGCCCGGACGCAGGCAATACCCGGCGAGATTCAGCCATGCGCGCTCGTGATCGGCCGAGCGGCGCCGCCGCCGCGCCCGCGCGAGCAATGCGTCGAACAGTTCGCGCGCCAGCGCGACGTCCCAGTCTTCGCGCGCACCGAGCACCTGTTCCAGTTGCGCGCGCAACCGGCGCGTGTCCTTCGGCGTGACGCCCGCAACCTTGCTGCCGAACGAGCGCTCGATCAGCTCGATCGCCTGGTCGAGCCGCGGATGCCGGGCGGGCGCCGCATCGTCGCCGTGAACCGGCGCATCGCCGCGCAACTGGAATTCGAGCCGCCAGCGGCGCGCCGCGTCGTCGGTCGCGATGCAATGCATTTCGAGCGTGCCGACCTCGGTCAGCGACGCGGTGAGCTTCACCGGCGTTTCGCGCGCGTCGCCGCCCGCCTTCGCGTCGACGACCGTCGCGATCGGCGGCAGCCGCACGAAATCGCCGCCGTCGAGATCGACGAGATCGCCGGGTCGATACTTCGTGTCTGCCACCGTCGATACGAGGTGGAAGCGCACCGGCTGCCCGAGCTGCAGCGCGAACGTGCGATCGTCGAGCCGGATCTCGCGGCCCTCTTCCGCACCGCGCGGCAGCAGGCAGACGCCGCGTGCGCCCGCGTCGCCTTCGCCATCGTCGAGCACGAGGAAATAGCTGCGCGCGGAGCCGCCGCCGATGCGCGGCGCATGGCCGGCACGCGCCAGCCCGTAGGCCACCGCGCCGCGCGCGACGGCCACATCGGGATGCGCGTTGTGCAGCACGTCGAGCGGTGCGCCGCGCCACGCGCCGAGCGTCTGCGCGAGACGGCCGGCGAGCGCGCCCGCGCGGAACACACCGCCGTTGAGCAGCAGCGTGTCGGGCAGCGGGCCTTCCGCATGACGGTTCAGGAACGCGGCGACGTGGCGCGTGACGGCCGCGTCGCTCGCATACGGCAAGCCGAATTCGACGATCGCCGCGCGCGCGCGGCGCGGCAATTCGCCGGCCTCGACCTGCGGAAAGAACCCGTCGACGACGATCTGCTCGACTTCCTGCCGTGTCAGCTCGGCCGAGCGCGCGCCGCCGACGAGCTTGCTGCCCGCGCCGAGCAGCGTGACGGTGACGGACGCCGGCGCGTCGTCGCCGAGCAGCCGCTCCTTCGCCGCACGGCAGCGCTCGACGAGTTGCGACAGGCTCGCGGCCGACAGCCGCGTACCGGGCTCGGTCAGCCGCGACTCGACCAGGCGCGCGAGCGCGAGGTCCATGTTGTCGCCGCCGAGCATCAGGTGATTGCCGACGCCGACGCGCGTAAAGGTCGGCTCGCCGTCGTCGCCCGGCGCGACGTCGACAAGCGTGAGGTCGGTCGTGCCGCCGCCGACGTCGCAGATCAGCACGCGCCGCGGCGCGGCGAACGTGTCGCGCAACGTCGCGCGCTGGCCGTACAGCCAGTCGTAGAATGCGGCCTGTGGCTCCTCCAGCAGCCGCAGCGCCGGCAGCTTCGCGCGTTTGGCGGCTTCGACCGTCAGCGCGCGCGCGCCGTCGTCGAACGACGCGGGTACCGTCAGGATCACGTCCTGCCGCGCGAGCGGCGCATCGGGAAAGCGTGCGTCCCACGCGTCGCGCACGTGCGCCAGGTAGCTCGCGCTCGCATCGACCGGCGACACCTTGTCGACGCCGTCGGCCGCGCCCCACGGCAGGATCGCCGCGAGCCGGTCGACCGCGGCGTGCGACAGCCAGCTCTTCGCGCTCGACACGAGCCGGCCCGGCACCTGCGCGCCGAGCGTGCGCGCGTAGCGGCCGATCACGGCGGGCCGTGCACCGGCCGCATTAGCGTGGGCCTTCGGATCAGCCTTCGGATCAGCCTTCGCATCCGCGTTCGGAGCGGCCTTCGCATCGGCCGCCCACGGCAGCCGCAACGCATCCGGCGGCAGCTCCCCCGCCGCCGGGTGATAGCGCACAGACGGCAGCAGCGGCTGCGCGGCCACCGCGCCGGGGCCGACCAGTTGCTCGACGTCGAACACGCGGATCGCGTCGGAACCCGCCTCGACGTACGCGACGACCGTATTGCTCGTGCCGAGGTCGATGCCGACCGTATAACGCTTCATTGCGCTCAGGCGCCGCGCACGTCGAACTCGACCTTCCAGCGCTCGTTCGTGCCGCTCGGGATCGCCTCGAGTTCGAGCGTGCCGGCTTCGGTCACGCGCGCATGCAGCTTCACCGGCACGACTTCGCCGACGGTGCGCCCTTCGGCGGGCAGCGTCGCCTGGATTTCCTCCAGCTCCTGCAGCTCTTCCGCCGACCAGTAGTCGAGCAGCGTGCCGACCTGGTCCTGACGACGCACCGACGACCCGAAGAAGCGGAACTGCACCGGTTCGCCGACGACCAGACCGAACTCCTGCGGCGGCAGCGCCGCGTCCGAACCTTCCTCCATCCCGAACGGCGCGACGCACAGCGCCTGCACCGGCGGCTCCAGCCCCGGCACCGCGGGCATCGCCGATTCGATCGCGACGTAGTACGCGCGCGCCGTGCCGCCGCGAATGCGCACGCCGCGGCCGCGCTTCACGTAGCCGTAGTACGCCGCGCCGCGCGCGACCGCGAGATCGAGATCCGCGCCTTCGAGCAGGCGCGCGGGCGGCGCGCCTTCGGCGGCGAGCCAGCCGTTGAGCGTGTCGAGCACGCGCTGCGTGAGCAGCGTCGACTTGAACACGCCGCCGTTGAACAGCACGGCGGTCGGATGCAGGAACGTCGCGCCTTGCGGCAGCGTGCGCTGCACGCCTTCGAGCGTGTCGAGCGCCGCGACCTGGCGGCCGAGGAACGCCGCGAGATGGCGCGTGATGCCGGCATCCTGCGCATACGGCAGGCCGAGCTGCGTCAGGCCGACACGCGCGCGGCTCACCGGGCGCGCGGCCGCATCGACCTGCGGGAAGAAGCCTTCGAGGATCGTCTGCGTCAGTTCCGCGCGCGTCAGCTCCGTGCGAATCGAGCCGCCGATCAGCTTCGAGCCGCGGCTCGGCACGACGAGCGGCACCGCGTCGGTCGTCGGGTCGGACAGCAGCGTTTCCTTCGCCGAACGGCACGCGTAGGTCAGTGCGCGCAGTTGCCACGGATCGGCCTGCGTGCCCTGCTGTGCGAGCTTGCGTGCGACCACGTGCGCGAGCGCGAGGTCCATGTTGTCGCCGCCGAGCAGGATGTGCTCGCCCACCGCCACGCGATGCAGTTCGAGATTGCCGTCGCGCTCGACCACCGCGATCAACGACAGGTCGGTCGTGCCGCCGCCGACGTCGACGCACAGGATCAGGTCGCCGACCTGCACCTGCTTGCGCCAGCCGCCTTCGCTCTTCTGGATCCAGCTGTAGAGCGCCGCTTGCGGCTCTTCGAGCAGCGTCATCCGCGAGTAGCCGGCGGCGCGTGCGGCCTCGGCCGTCAGCTCGCGCGCGGCCGGATCGAACGACGCGGGAATCGTGACCGTCACGTCCTGGTCGGCGAACGGCGCATCCGGGTGCGCGTGGTCCCACGCTTCGCGCAGGTGCGTCAGATAGCGGATCGAGCTTTCCAGCGGCGACACGCGCGCGACTTCCGGCGGCGCATCGCTCGGCAGGATCGCCGCGCGGCGATCGACGCCCGGATGGCACAGCCAGCTTTTCGCGCTCGACACGAGGCGGATCGGCGTGCCGGCGCCGCGCGTGCGCGCCATCTCGCCGACCGCGAACGCGCGCGAGGCCGTCCACGGCAGCGTCAGGTCGCCCTGCGTCAGCTCGCTTTCATGCGGCAGGTAGAGGAACGACGGCAGCAGGTCACGCGATTCCAGCGCGCCCGGTGCGGTGAGCTGCGCGATCGGCAGCACCTGCTGCACGATCTTTTCGCCGTCGCTCGTGCTGCTGTCGACGTACGACAGCGCGCAGTGGGTCGTCCCGAGGTCGATACCGATCGAATAGCGCGGATCGCTCACAGTTCCACCTCCGCCGGTGCGACGACCGATGCGTCGTGGCTGCCCGTCAGCTTCGGCAGGCGCACGTCGGAAACACGCCAGCCGCGATGGCTGACGGTGCCGGTGAACGGCGCGGAGCCGACCACGTTGCCGGTCACGCGCACGGCCGTCGCGTCGAAGCCGGCCGGCAGCGTCACGCGGCTGCCTTCGGCTTCGTCGCGCACCGGCACGATCGTGAAGTGTTCGCGCAGCGCGGCACGGCAGCCGTCGTGCACGAGGCGCGCGGCCGCGCCGATGTCGGCGTCCGCGTAGCCGGCGATGTCTTCCTCGACGAAATCGATGAAACGCGCATCGCGTTGCAGCAGGCCGAGCAGTTGCAGGGCGGCCTGCGGGCTCGCTTCGCGCAGCTCCGGGGCCGGCGCCTTCACCGGCGCGGGTGCGACGGGCGCGGCAGCCGGCGTCGGGGCCGGCGCGACCGGGGCCGGGGCCGGGGCGCCATCGCGCACGCGCAGCACTTCGGCGGCGAATTCGCGATTGCCGAGCACGGAGAAGAACGTGCCGACGGCCAGCGACAGCCGGCCGAAAAAGGACAGGTTGGATTCGGGCATGGGGTCTGGACTCCTGTGGGCTCGCGGCGGGGCGAGCGTTTCTTGCCTGGGCGCCCGGCGGCGGCGCGCGGCCTGCGCACTGGCGCCGCCCGGCGCGTGATTCGAACGCGCCCTCGCGGGTGCGGAAAACCCGTATTTTGCCCTGTGGCGGGCGAACCGGGCAGAAGTTGGGGGACAGAACATCGCGGCGCGACGGTTTCGATCGCGCCGGGGCGCGCCGAAGCGTGCGTCATGCGCGTACGACGGGCGTGCTGCGCTGCGTCAGCGCGGCTTGCGCAGCCGCGCCGCCTTCGCTTCGAAATCCTGCGACAGCATGCCGAGCGTGACTTCGCCGAAGCGCGCGAGCAGCGCTGCTTCGGCGTCCTTCAGCGCCGCCGACAGATGCGCGTTGACCGCCTGTTCGACCAGGCATTCGGGCGCGTCCTCGGACACCAGGTCGGAAAACAGCGGCGGCTCGCCCACCGCGCGATAGACGTCGAGCAGCGTGATGGCGTCGAGCGCGACGCTCAGCGCCCAGCCGCCGCCGTGCCCCTTCTCCGACTGCACGTAGCCGCCATCGCGCAAGCCGCCGAGCAGGCGCCGCACGACGACCGGATTCGTGCCCAGCATCGTCGCGATCATCTCCGACGTCAGCGGGCCGTCGGCCTGGTCCATGTGGATCAGCGCATGCAGCATGCGCGACAAACGGCTGTCGGTTCTCACGGGTGGGACTCCCCTTTCTCGAAACTTCTGAAGTTGCATGAATGATATCACCGCCCTATCATGCAACCTCTCGTGTTTCATGAGTTGGCCGCCAGCGAAGCATGTCTGTCCATCACGCAGGTTCAGAAAGGAGTGGATGTATGGATACCCATCATGAAGTGATCGTGATCGGCGGCAGCTTTGCCGGGCTGTCGGCCGCGATGCAGCTGGCACGCGCACGCCGCCGCGTGCTCGTGATCGACGCCGGCCGGCCGCGCAACCGCTTTGCCGAACACGCGCACGGCTTCTTCGGGCAGGACGGCAAGCCGCCCGCGCGGATCGTCGCCGAAGCGAGCGCGCAGCTTGCCGCGTATCCGACCGTGCAGCGCGTCGAAGGCGAGGCGCGCACGGCCGAGCGCGACACGGACGGGCGCTTTCACGTGACACTCGCCGACGGCAGCCGCGCGAGCGCCGACCGGCTGATTCTCGCGACCGGCATCCGCGACGAACTGCCCGCGCTGCCGGGGCTCGCCGAACGCTGGGGCGTCAGCGTGCTGCACTGCCCGTACTGCCATGGGTATGAAGTGAGCGGCCAGCGGCTCGGCGTGCTCGCCACGCATCCGCTGTCGGTCCATCAGGCGATCCTGATTCCGGATTGGGGCCCGACGACGTGGTTCACGCAGGGCGTGGTCGAAGCGAACGAAGAGGAAGCCGCGTTGCTGGCCGCGCGCGGCGTGCGCATCGAGCGCGCGCCGGTCGTCGAGATCCTCGGCGACGCGCCGCGTATCGACGCGCTGCGGCTCGCCGACGGGCAGGTCGTGCCGATCGATGCGTTGTTCGTCGGCGCGCGCACCGCCATGGCGAGCGACCTCGCGCAGCAGCTCGGCTGCGCGTTCGACGAGGGACCGCTCGGCACCGCGATTCGCGTCGATACGTGGAAGCAGACGAGCGTCGCCGGCGTGTATGCGGCCGGCGATGCGTCGAGCCTGATGACCAACGCGACGTTCGCATCGGCCTCGGGCGTGGCGGCCGGCGTGGGCGCACATCGGTCGCTGATTTTCGGATTGGATGCGTAGGCGGGCGTACAGCGGGCGTCACGGTCGATCGGGAAATTCGATGTATCGGGCGAAAGCGGCGGCCGCGTTCCGGCCATCCTCATCGCAGCCGCTCCACGCCACGTCGATAGCTTCCCCGCGCGATCTGCGGTTTAATGCTCGACACCCTCCGCATTAAGAGCCATGAAATGCTCGACCTCGACGACCTTCGACTCGTCCGCGCGATCGGCACGTCGCGCTCCCTGGCCGCGGCGGCCCGGCTGCTCGACCTCACGCCGCCCGCGGTCACGATCCGCCTGCAGCGGATGGAGGCGCGCCTGAACGCGAGGCTCGCCGTGCGGCAGCCGAAAGGGATTTCGCTGACCGACGAAGGGCAGCGGCTGTACCAGGAGGCCGTCGGCATTCTCGAGCGCATGGAGGCGCTGCCGGTCAGCATCGCGGGCGACCACGGCGACGTGCAGGGCACGCTGCGCGTCGTCGCCCCGCTCGGCTTCGGCCGCAAGTACGTCGCGCGGATCGTGCGCGACGTGCAGCGCGCGCATCCGAAGCTCGAAATCTCGCTCCACCTGTCGGAAAGCCCGTTGACCAGCGCATCGGGCGCCGACGTGGTCGTCCATGTCGGCAGCCTCAAGTCGTCTTCGTGGATCGGCTATCCGCTCGCGCCCAACGAGCGCTTCCTGTGCGCGAGCCCCGGGTACGCGCGCCGCCTCAAGGACCTGAATCATCCGTCCGACCTGACCCGCTACGACTGCCTGTGCCTGCGGGAGAACGACGAGGACATCCCGCGCTGGCGCTTCTCGCCCGCGAGCGGCGTCGAGGGCGAATCGCGGCGGGCGACCGTCATCCGCGTGACCGGCGCGCTGTCGTCCAACGACGGCACCGTCATCACCGAATGGGCGCTGGCCGGGCTCGGCATCGTCGAACGCTCCGAGTGGGACGTCGCGCCGCTGCTCGCGAACGGCAAGCTCGTGCGGCTGCTGCCCGGCTGGCGCCTGCCGCCCGCGCCGGTAACGGCGCTGCTGCCGTCGCGTACCGGCCGCTCCGCGCGGCAGCGGATTTTTCTCGACGCCGCGCGGCAGTTTCTCGATCCGCCGCCGTGGCGCGGCAAGGCGTGAGCCTTAAATTGAATTTAATGGCAGATTAGCCCCGCATTAAACACGACGCGAGCCAACCGCCCTACAGTGTCCGCATCGGCAACCCCGCAATCGGACGCATCGTGGACCTTCGCACCCTCAACACCCCGGCCGCATTGATCGATGTCGGCCGCATGCAGCGCAACATCGCGCGCATGCAGACGCATCTGGACGCGCTCGGCGTGCGGTTCCGGCCGCACGTCAAGACCACCAAATGCCGGCAGGTCGTCGACGCGCAGATCGCGGCCGGCGCGCAGGGCATCACGGTATCGACGCTCAAGGAAGCCGAGCAGTTCTTCGCGGACGGCATCCGCGACATCGTCTACGCGGTCGGCATGGTGCCCGCCAAGCTCGGTCAGGCGCTCGCGCTGCGGCGGCAAGGCTGCGACCTGAAGATCGTCGCCGACAGCCTGCCGGCCGCCCACGCGATCGCCGCCTTCGGGCGCGAGCACGGCGAACGTTTCGACGTGTGGATCGAAGTCGACGTCGACGGCCACCGCTCGGGCATCCCGCCCGAGGCCGACCTGCTGATCGACGTCGGCCGCGCGCTGACCGACGGCGGCATGCTGCTCGGCGGCGTGCTGGCTCACGCGGGTTCCAGCTACGAATACGACACGCACGAGGCGCTGGTCGCGATCGCCGAGCAGGAGCGCAGCCGCACCGTGCGGGCCGCGGAACGCCTGCGGGCAGCCGGCCTGCCGTGCCCGGTCGTGAGCATCGGGTCGACGCCCACCGCGCTGGCGGCGCAACGACTCGACGGCGTGACCGAAGTGCGCGCCGGCGTGTACGTGATGTTCGACCTCGTGATGCACAACATCGGCGTGTGCGCGCCGTCCGACATCGCGCTGTCGGTGCTGACCACCGTCATCGGCCATCAGGAAGAGAAAGGCTGGGCGATCGTCGACGCGGGCTGGATGGCGATGAGCCGCGACCGCGGCACGCAGCGCCAGGCACACGATTTCGGCTACGGGCAGGTCTGCACCGAAGACGGCGACGTGCTCGGCGGCTACCTGCTGAGCGGCGCCAACCAGGAACACGGGATCGTGTCGCGAACCGGTACGCCGGATACGGGCATCGCGCAACGGTTTCCGATCGGCACGCGGCTGCGCATCCTGCCGAATCATGCGTGCGCGACCGGCGCGCAACATCCCGAATATCAGGCCGTCGGCGATGACGGCGCCGCGCAAACGTGGCCGCGCTTCTACGGGTGGTAAGCGCTAGCCGCCTTCCTTCCCGCGTCCGCCACACACATTGACTATTTGTCCATATTTGGACAAAATTTAAACATCCTCGATTCGCCCCGTACCGCAAAGGCACCCCGACCATGCCGACCGACGCCCGCCTTCTTCTCCTCGACCGCGATGCCGTCGAGCCCGCCCTGCAGGCCGAGCAAGTGATGGCGGCCGTGCGCGAAGCCTTCGTGCTGCACAGTCAAAGGGCCGGACGCGTATTCCCGGTCGTGCGCGAGAAGCTCCATACCGGCGGCGTGTTCGGCATCAAGTCGGGCGACGTCGCCGGCCAGGACCTGCTCGGCTTCAAGGCCGCCGGGTTTTGGCCCGGCAACCGCGCGCGCGGCGGCGAGCCGCATCAGGCCACCGTCGCGTTGTTCGATCCGGCGACGGGCAGGCCGCTCTGCATCATGGACGGCAACGCGATCACCACCGCGCGAACCGGCGCCGCGGGCGGCCTCGGGCTGCAACAGCTCGCGCGTCGCGACAGCACGCGGCTCTGCGTGTTCGGCACCGGCGTGCAGGCGCGCGTGCAGCTCGACTACGCGCTCGCGCTGCTGCCGCAGCGATGCACGGTGCAATACGTGACCGTCAGCGGCGAGCCGGACCCGGCGTTCGAAGCGCACTTCGTCGCTCGATGCGCGATCGGCGTGGCGCACGACCGAAACGATGCGGTCGCCCATAGCGACGTGGTGATCACCGCCACGCCCGGCGGCGGCGCGTTGTTCGACGCGGATGCGGTTCAGCCGGGCACCCACCTGACCTGCGTGGGCGCCGATACCGCGGGCAAGCGCGAACTTCCGGCCGGCGTGCTGGAGCGCGCGCGCATCGTCGTCGACGATCACGATCAGGCGCGCAGCATCGGCGAGTGCCAGTGGGCGCCGGATTTGCCGCGCACGGAAATCGGTGACATCCTCGCGGGTGCGGCATCGGTCGACCGTGCCGCGCACGAGATCACCGTCTTCGACATGACGGGGCTCGCGCTGCAGGACCTGACCGTCGCGCGCTTGCTGTATCGACACGCGCTCGACAACGGCACCGGAACCTCCGTTCCGTGGCCCTGGTAAAACGACTTCCCGCTTTCAACCGCCATGCGTGTCGCCCAAGTTTCCGCCGTCTCGTTCGACCTCGACGACACCCTGTGGCCGTTCGGGCCATCCGTCGTACGGGCCGAGGCGACGCTTCGCGCATGGTTGATCGAGCACGCGCCGAATACCGAGCGCGTGCTGCCCACGCAACGGGCACTCGCTGCGCTGCGTGAGGAATACGAACGGTTGTGCCCGGATCTCGCCAGCGACTTTCGCGCGATGCGAATCGGGTCGATCCGGCTGGCGCTGGAACGCGCGAACGAAGATGTCTCGCTGACCGAGCGCGCCTACGACGTCTTCTACGCGGCGCGTAACCGCGTCGAATTCTACGAAGACGCGCTGCCGGCGCTGGCGTGGTTGAGCGCACGCTTTCCGTTGATCGCGGTCACCAACGGCAACGCCGATCTTCGGCTCACTGGCGGCGGCGAATTCTTCCGCACGACGCTCAGCGCGCGGGCATTCGGCTTCGCCAAGCCCGAACCCGAGATCTTCCATGCGGCGGCGGACGCACTCGGCGTGCGGCCGGCCGAACTGCTGCACGTCGGCGACGACTTCCACCTCGATATCGTCGGCGCGGTGAATGCGGGGCTTCAGGCCGCGTGGGTCGTGCGCGAGCCTTCGGCGGAAGAAGAGCCGGCGCCGCCGCATGCGGTAACGCCGCATCTCAGGTTGCGCGATCTGGCGATGCTGTGTCGTGCGCTGGGCGGGCCCGATACGGTTTCGTGATCGTAGGCGGGGCGCGGCGCGTTACGCCGCGCCGCGCATGGCCCCGCTCCCCGTTTCACTTTCACGCCGCCTTCCTCGCCTCCGCGATCCGCTGCGGCGCCTTCGGCCGCGCATACAGCCGTTCGAGATACGCGCGCAGCTGCGGGAACGGTTCGATCAGGTGGCATTCGCTCGCCCAGTCGATCAGGTAGGCCGTCACGCAATCGGCCACCGTCAGCGTATCGCCGACGATGAACTCGCGCCCTTCCAGATGCTTGTCGAGAATCGCGGCCATCGTCGTGAAATCCTCGCGCGCCAGTTCGATATCGGCCGGCGAGCGCTTCTCCGGCGGATAGAGGAACGTGTGCCGCGTGATTCGCCACAGCGGCTGCTCGAGCTCCGTCACCGCGAACATGACCCACCGATAGGCCTCCGCCCGCAACGCCGGATCGACGGGCAGCAGCGCCTTCTCCGGGTACTTGTCCGCGAGATACAGCACGATCGCGGCCGATTCGGGAATCACGAGGTCGCCGTCCACCAGCACGGGCACCTTGCCGGCCGGATTGAGGCGCAGGAATTCGCTCCGCTTGTGCTCGCCCTCGAGCAGGTTAACCGACACGAATTCGAAATCCGCATCCAGTTCCTTCAGCCCCCACAGCGCGCGCTGCGAGCGCGTGCCGGCAAATCCGTAAAGCTTCATCGCCAGTCTCCATCCAGAATGTCGGGAAAATGTCTGCATGCCGGGCCACTGCGCATCGAACGAAGCGACGCGCGTCGCAGGGCATCACGTGCCGCTCACGCGCCGGGAATCGCGAGCACCGGCATCACGTCGACCGACTCGCCCGGGAACAGCGTGAAATGCGGATGCCCGTCGAACAGCGCGGCGGCCGCGTCGTGCGACGCCGCCCGCACGACGGTAAAGCCGGTCAACGCATTGGTCGTGTCGCGGATGCCGCCTGCATCGATGGCCTTGGTCTTGCCGAGCGGCCCGCCCAGCTCGACGATCGCGTCGCGATGCCGGTCGACCCACGCATGCCATGCGGCGATGCCGTCGCGCTCACGCGTGCGCCGCTCGTCCTCCGGCAGCGCGAGCCATGCCTTCATCGCCGGGCTATCCTGGCTCCCGAGAAATACGGCGAGATACAACTGTTGTTGCGCACTCATGCCTTCTCCTCCGATGACGGACGCGGCAGGTTGCCGCGCCTCGACGTTGACAAGATAGGTTGATATCAACACAATTGCAACATGGCACGAAAAGAAAAGCTTCCCTTCGAGACGACGCTGATGGTGCGCGATTGCTGCCTGTGCCTGCACATGCAGCGCGCGGCCCGCAATCTCGCGCGCATCTTCGACGAGGTGCTGCGCCCGCTCGACCTCACCAACGGCCAGTTTTCGCTGCTGATGTCGTTGAACCGGCCGCAACCGGCGCCGATGAAATCGGTCGCGTCGCTGCTCGCGATGGACCGCACCACGCTCACGGCCGCACTCAAGCCGCTCGAGCGGCGTGGCCTCGTCACGATCGTCCAGGATCCCGACGACGGACGCAGCCGCCTGCTCTCGCTGACGCCGGACGGGCACGACCTGCTGGCCGAAGCGTTCCCGCTGTGGCAGCAGGCGCACGCCGAGATCGAGCGACCGTTCGCGCCGGGCGAAGTCGACCAGTTGCGCGGCCAGTTGCGCACGCTGTCGATCGAACCGGGCTCACGCGACTGAAGCGCCGCGCGGATCGCGCCGCGGCGGTCGCACGCACTTCCTGTCACGCGCTGTCAGCAGACATTGCGCAAGCCGGTCGCGCCGCCCGATTCGGTGGCAATATCGCTCGGCACGACAACCGGTCCGGTATCCCCCCATCAGGAGACGAGCATGGGCAACAACGAGAAAGGCGCGATTTTCCGGTCGCTTCACCGCGCGGGCCAACCGCTGGCGCTGTTCAACGTCTGGGATGCCGGCAGTGCGCGTACGGCTGCCGACGCGGGCGCCGTCGCACTGGCCACCGGCAGTTGGTCGGTCGCGGCGGCCAACGGCTTCGCCGACGGCGAGCAGATGCCGCGCACCTTCATGATGGACGTGCTGGAGCGGATCGTGCGCGCGACGGACTTGCCCGTCACCGTCGATCTCGAAAGCGGCTACGGCGAGCGGCCGGAGGACGTCGCCGAAACGATCGCGCTCAGCATCCAGGCCGGCGCGATCGGCTGCAATCTCGAAGACAGTTTTCCGGCCACGGGCGCACTGCGCGACGTCGACGAAGCGGCGGCCCGCCTCGCGGCAGCCCGGCAGGCGGCCGATCGCGCGGGCGCCGACTACTTCATCAACGCGCGCACCGACGTGTTCTTCACGGCCGCAGCCGATACGCACGACGAACGCTTGCTCGACGCGACGCTGGCGCGGGCCCGCGCGTATGCGGCGGCCGGCGCCGACGGCCTGTTCGTGCCGGGCCTGCGCGCACCGGCGCTGATTCGCGCACTGACGGCCGCGTCGCCGCTGCCGGTGAACGTGATGCGCGTGTCGGACACACCGACGATCGCGGAACTCGCCGATTACGGCGTGGCACGCATCAGCCACGGGCCGTATCCGTATCTGCAGGCGATGAAAGCGCTGGCGGCGCTGGTCAAGCAAGGCGGGTAACGGATTCGCGGCGGCGTGCGCGCCCTGCCGCACATCACACGACGGCATTCCGTGTAATCGGCGCCGGCTCCTGCGCGTCGGTGCTCGCGCGCTGCCGCGGCGCGTGCAGCGCGCACAGGTCTGCTGCATCAGCAACGACGGCGCGCGGCCCCTGCTCGACGCGCACGCCACGGCGCGCCGGCCTATGCTCAGGATGCCTTGATGAAATCGATGAACGCGCGTAGCGCCGGCGGCACGAGACGCCGCCCCGGGTAATACAGAAAAGGCCCCGAGAACGGCCGCCACCATGGTTCGAGCACGGGTTCGAGCACGCCGCTGTCGAAATGCGGACGCACCCAGTCCTCGAACAGATGCAGGATGCCCGTCCCGGCGATCGCCGCATCGACCATCAGCTCCGTCGCCCCGCCGATCTGGACCAGCAGCGGCCCGGCCGGCGGCTCGACCCGCACGACCTCGCCGTCGCGCTCGAACTCCCACGGCGGCATCGCGCCGCTTGCGAAACGCCCGCGCAGGCACCGATGGCCGAACAGGTCGCGCGGATGTTGCGGCCGGCCATGCCGGTCGAGATAGCCGGGTGCCGCCGCGGTCGCGAACCGCTGGATGCGCGGGCCGATCGGCACCGCGATCATGTCCTGTTCGAGCCGTTCGTCGTAGCGGATGCCCGCGTCGCATCCGGCCGCCAGCACGTCGACGAAACTTTCGTCGGCCGTCACCTCCAGCCGGATGTCCGGATACACATCGAGAAAGCGCGGCACGATCGCCGGCAACACGAGCCGCGATGCGCTGACCGGCACGTTGAGCTTCAGCGTGCCGGCCGGTCGGCCGCGGAATTCATCGATACCGTCGAGCGCCGCCGCCACTTCGGTCAGGGCGGGCCCGAGACGCGCGAGCAGGCGCTCGCCGGCTTCGGTGGGCACGACGCTGCGCGTCGTGCGGTGCAGCAGCCGTACGCCGAGCCGCGCTTCCAGCCGGCGCACGGCCTCGCTCAACCCTGACGCACTGAGGCCCGTCATGCGAGCGGCGTCGCGGAAGCCGCTCGCGCGTGCGACGGCCATGAACGCGTTCAGATCGCCCAGATCGGTTTGCATTGTTCGCCTTTTCGTACAACCCGTGCGAATTATGCCTACTTATCGTGCAGCCGACGCGTCCTTATGCTGAACGCATTCATCTCTTCCACAGGAGCACGGTCATGCCCGACATTCGCCACACCGCCACCTTCAAGCTGGGCGATCGCCACGTCAAACGGATCGGCTACGGCGCGATGCAGCTTGCGGGCCCCGGTGTATTCGGCCCGCCGAAAGATCGCGAGGCCGCATTGACCGTATTGCGCGAAGCCGTCGAATCCGGCGTCGATCATCTCGACACCAGCGACTTCTACGGCCCGCACGTCGCGAACCAGTTGATTCGCGACGCGTTGCATCCGTATCGCGACGATCTCGTGATCGTCACCAAGATCGGCGCGCGACGCGGCGACGACGCATCGTGGCTGCCCGCCTTCGCGCCCGACGAACTCGAACGGGCCGTGCACGACAACCTGCGCAACCTGGGGCTCGACGTGCTCGACGTCGTCAACCTGCGCATCATGTTCGACACGCACGGGCCGGCCGAAGGATCGATCGAAGCGCCGCTGACCACGCTCGCCGAGCTGCAGCGGCGCGGGCTCGTCCGGCACATCGGCCTGAGCAACGTCACGTCGGCGCAGGTCGCGCAAGGCCGGCGGATCTGCGACATCGTCTGCGTGCAGAACCACTACAACATCGCGCATCGCGGCGACGATGCGCTGATCGACGCGCTGACCCGCGACGGCATCGCGTACGTGCCGTACTTTCCGCTCGGCGGCTTCTCGCCGCTGCAGTCGTCGACGCTGTCCGGCGTCGCGGCCCGGATCGGCGCGACGCCGATGCAGGTCGCGCTTGCGTGGCTGCTGCGTCGCGCGCCGAATCTCCTGCTGATTCCGGGCACGTCGTCGGTCGCGCATCTGCGCGAGAATCTCGCGGCGGCCGATCTCGATCTGCCGGCCGACGCGCTCGCGGAACTCGACCGCATCGCCAGCGGCGCCTGACGCAAGGACGGTCGCCCGGCAGCCCGTGCAGCGCGCGGGCCGCCGGGCCGGTCAGGACGCGACCACGCCGACCCGCTTCGGCACGCCGGTCACGATCGTCGCGACCGCCACCGCCAGCACGATCGCCGCGCCGACGAACACGCCCGCCGCGCCGTTCGCGTCGAACACGACGCCGCCGGCGGCCGCGCCCGTCGCGATCGCAAGCTGGATCGCCGCGACGATCAACCCGCCCGCGCTCTCGGCCTCGTCGGGCACGGTGCGCGTGACCCACGTCGACCACGCGACCGGCACGCCGCCGAACGCCATCCCCCACAACGCGACCAGCACCGCGTCGATCATCGGCGCGCGGCCGAGCACGACCAGCGCGATGCCGAGCACGACCATCAACGCCGGCATGCCGATCAGCATCGGCCGCAGCCGGTGTTCGAGCACGCGGCCCGCGAGCGACGTGCCGACGAAGTTCGCGATGCCGTAGCCGAGCAGGATCGCGGACAGCCCGTTCACGCCGACGCCCGCCACCTGTTCGAGGAACGGCCGCAGATACGTGAAGAACGCGAAATGCCCGGTGAACACGAGGATCGTCGCGAACATCCCGAGGCCGACGGTCGGCCGGCGCAGCACGTCGATCAGCGTGCGCAGCCGCGTGGTGCCGCTCGGCGGCATCGACGGCAGCGTGAGGATCTGCGACACGAACGCGATGCCGCCGAGCACGGCCGCGATCAGGAACACGTTGCGCCAGCCGATCAGGTGACCGAAGTAGCTACCCATCGGCGCGGATGCGACCGTCGCGACCGCCACGCCGCTGAAGATGATCGACAGCGCGCGCGGCACCATCGCCGTCGGTACGAGCCGCATCGCGGTGGCGGTCGCCATCGTCCAGAAGCCGCCGAGCGCGATGCCGAGCACGACGCGGCCGAACAGCAGCACGCCCAAGTTCGGCGCGAACGCGACGGCGAGGTTCGATACGACGAGCAGCACCGAGAACACGAGCAGCACGCGCCGCCGGTCGATCGTGCGCGTGAGCGCCGAGATCAGCAGGCTCGTGACGAGCGCGACCGTGGCCGTGGCCGTGACGGCCTGTCCGGCCACGCCTTCGGTCACGCCGAGGCTGTCGGCCATCGGCGTGAGCAGGCTCGCCGGCAGGAATTCGGCCGTGACGAGCCCGAACACGCCGAGCGTCATCGCGAATACCGCGCCCCAGGCCGGTTCGCGGGGGGCCGCCGTCGAGGCGGCCGAGGAGATTCCGGGATTCATGCGGGGTTCCGTGTCGGTTAGGGAAAGTACTGACGAGGGCGTATCGTAAGGAACAGCGGCAGGACGGTCTATGACATACAATCCGTTCTTGTTGATCGAACGTCCGTATCTCGCTATGCCCGATCCCCTTCTGCCCCCGATTCCCGACGCGCACGACCTCGTCAGCGAGTTGCTGCTGGGGATGCGCCTGAGCGGCGTCCAGTACCGCCGCATCCAGGTCGCGCGGCCGTTCGGGCTGAATTTCGGCCATGCGCCGGGCCGCGCGCAGTTCCATTTCGTCGTGCGCGGGCCGGTGCTGCTGCGCGATGCGTCGGGCGAGACGATGCGGCTCGAGGCCGGCGACGCGATCCTGTTGCCGCACGGCGGCATGCACGCGCTGGTGTCCGATCCGGACGTGCCGTGCCGCGAGATCAACGGCTTCGAGATCGCGAAGATCTGCGATACGGTCGCGTCGGTGGCGTCGGCCGGCGTGTCGCCCGCGACCTGCGCGACGACGGAGCCGGGCGCCGGCGATGCGCTGATCTTCAGCGCGTGCATGGAACTCGACCTCGGCAGCATGCAGCCGCTGGTCGGCACGATGCCCGCGTTCATGCACGTGGGCACGCTGCTTGCCCGCTATCCGGAAATCCGCCCGATGCTCGACGCGATGGAGCGCGAAGCGTGCACGGCGCGCGCGGGCTTCGCGGGCATCCTCGCGCGGCTCGCGGACGTGGTCGCCGCGTTCATCGTGCGCGGCTGGGTCGAGTGCGGATGCGGCGACGCGACCGGCTGGGTGCAGGCGCTGCGCGAGCCGAAGCTCGGCCGCGCGATCGTCGCGCTGCATCGCGACCCGGGCCGCAACTGGAGCGTCGCGGAGCTCGCGACCGAAGCGGGCGTGTCGCGCTCTGTGTTCGCCGAGCGCTTCCTCGCGGCGACCGGGATGACGCCCGTGCGCTACCTGACCGAGCTGCGGATGCGGCTCGCCGCGCAGTGGATCGCGCGCGAGGGCGAGACGATCGAAGCGGTCGCGTACCGGCTCGGCTACGGTTCGCTCGCCGCGTTCAGCCGCGCGTTCAAGCGCGTGGTCGGCAAGCCGCCGGGCGCCGTGCGCGCGGACGGCGACGTGCCCGCCGGAGCGTAACGCCCGACGCGCGCCGCCGCGCCGCCCTGCATCACTTCAACGCGTCGAGCCTGTCGACGAGCGCCGTCGCGCACTGCACGGCGAGCGCCGCGCACTGCTCCACATCGACTGCCGCACCGGCCGCGACCGTGCCTTGCACGATCCTGCCCAGCAATTCCTTCGAGAGTTCGGCGATCTCGTGATCCCGTTCCGTCATGATGTCCTCCTGCGCGTCGGCAATGGCGCTCACTCGCCGGTTCGGAGCGAATACCGTGCCCGCGCCGCTCAACGCTGTTTCGCCCGCACGACGATCTGCGCCTGCGTGTCGCGCTCGATGCGCTCGAGCGACGCGCGCAGCGCCGCGAACTCGTCCGGCGTGCACACCTGACGGCCGAAATCCGCGTTCATCCGCCGCGTGACCTGCACGACGCGTGCGGCCGCATCGAACACGTAATGGGACGTGAAATCGACGAAGCGGTCGTGCACGGCCGCATCGGTCGGCAGATCGGTCAGGACCACGCCCGCCGGCAGCGCGATCTGGCCTGTCTCGTCGAACGTGCCGCCGATGCAGCCCCACGGCTGCGTGCGGACGGGCTCGGCCAGCCACGTCTCGACCTGCGTCGCGATACCGCCGGTCAGGCTCGACAGCGCCGGCAACGCGGTCGTGCCGTCCGGCCACACGACATGATCGAGCGTGCCGGTCACGGTCACGTCGAACGGCCCGTCGGTCACGCGCCGGTCGCTGGTCGACAGTTGCGCGCGGCCGCGCAGGCCGCTTTGCCGCAGGCGCTCGTTCGCCAGTTGCGCAATGCGGTCGCGCGGCGCGCGGCGAAACAGGCTGCGTTCGAGTTCGGCGGTCCAGCCGTCGTCCCGCACATACGCCTGAACACGCGCGGCGCCCGGCTGCGCGGCATCGATCGCGATCCGCGCGGTGCGGGCGCGCGGCTGCGTGGCCGGCGTGCGCGACAGCATGCCCGTATCGACGAGCAGCGCCGGGCGATCCATCACGATCGGCGGCAGGTAGCCGAACGCGATGCCGGCCGTCGTCGTATCCGCGTAGAGCGCGAGATCGGGCAGCCACGTGATCGCATGATTGATCGCGCCGCCGCCGTAGCCGGGCACCGACGGCAGCGTGTACACCGCGCCGAGATTGATCAGCACCGGCTCGCTCCGAATGCCGACCGCCGCGAGCAATGCGCCGAACAGCGCGACGTGATCCTTGCAGTCGCCGTAGCGGTTGCGCAGGATGTCGGTCACGCGATGCGGCGCGGCGGCCGTTTCGCCGAGAAACAGCCCGACGTAGCGCACGTTTGCCTGCACCCAGTCGTACAGGATGCGCGCCTTGTCGCGCGGATCGGCGGCATTCGCCGTGAGCGCGCGCGCCAGTTGCACGACCGCCGGATCGTTCGCGCTCGGGTCGACGGCGGCGTTGCGGTAGCGCGCGGCGAACGCCGCGTAGTCGGGCAGCGTCGACACGACGAGCCGGTCGCCGTAGGTCGGGTAGCCGACCGCGCCGCGCTCGATGCGATCGTATGCGCCATGCCGGTAGTCGAATTCGTAGCGCGTGCGGCCGTTCGCCGTGACGGGCGGCAGCGCGACGTAGCCGCGCGCATCCGCATACAGCGGCATGTCGGCCGGCAGGTCGAAGATCAGCCGCTGGCTGTCGACCGGCTCGCGCGACGGCTCAACGGTGTAGCCGAAGTAGCCGCGATTGACCGGCTTCGTGCGGGTCTTGCGGAACGCGACGCGGGTGCTCGACCCGGCCTCGACGCCGGGGAACACGACGGTGCGCAGCAGCCCGTCCTGGAACGTCGGCGCGCCGGCCGAGCGCGGCTCCTGCACGTCGCGGATGGCGTCCGCGCCGACCGGATGCGCGACGCCGTCGCGGTCGATCGTCTCGGCCGCGAGCAGCTCGACCTTCTCGAGATTCTTGTCGAACCACACGTAGCGCTGCGCGACCGCGTCGATGCCGTTCGCGTCGTTCGCGCGCAGCGTCGAATCGTCGTGCTCGTCGAGCGAACCGTCGTGCTGGATCACGAATTCGTGGACGTCGCTGACGAGCGTGACGGGCGCGGCATCCGCCGCGTCGGGCATGTCATGCAAAGGGTCCGCGTCGCCCGTGTCGGCCACGGCCGTACCCGCGCCGAACGCCACGGCGCACGCGAACAGGCAGGCGGTCCATCGGGAAGGAAAACGCACCACGTCGAAGTTCTCCGCGCGTTCGTTGCCGGACGTCGGCGCCGCGCGCCGTGCGGAAGTCGTCCCGCGTGACGCGTGCATGACGGCCGCCCGCGCCACCCGCACGCGGGCCGTCGTGCGAGCCAGTGTGGGCGACGTGCCGGCGAGCGTCAAGCCGCGCGATCAGGGAGGAGACATCGTGCCGATCGACGGCGCTTTCGACATCGGTTGACCGCGTGACTGCGCTCGCGTGGCTGGGTGTGAGCGGGTTCGGCACCTTGCCGACGACGCGGCATCTCGATGCGGCAGCATCCGGAACCGATCGACACCGCGCGGCCATGCGCGCCGCGCGATCCCTCACGCTCCCGGCGAGACGAGCCGCCCCTACGCCGGTCGCCCGAACCCGCAACGACTGATCGGCGTCAGGACGCCGTTTTCGGCGCGTCAGCGACCGGCGACGCCGGCCGCGTCGTCGCCGCCGCGCCCCGCGCCCGCCCCCTCCGACCCGCCGACCTCGGCACCTCGTTCCGCCGTCCGTCGCCCCCCGTCGCTTCGCCCGAACGCGATCCGCGCCGGCGTCCCGGTCGTGCGTTTTTCCCCGCAATTCGACATTTGTGCGCGGGCAACAATGGCGATGCCTCGCGCCAGGCGCCATGCAGGCGACCCGATTCCCGCATGGCGCCTGGCGCGGCGCGCGTCAAAAACCACAACTCACGAGGACATACCATGCAACTCCAATCTCATCCGGCATGCCGCCCGTTTTACGAAGCCGGCGAACTCTCGCAACTGACCGCCTTCTACGAAGAAGGCCGTAATGTCATGTGGATGATGCTGCGATCGGAGCCGCGGCCGTGTTTCAACCAACAACTCGTCACCGACATCATCCATCTCGCGCGCGTCGCACGCGACTCGGGCCTCACGTTCGACTTCTGGGTGACGGGCTCGCTCGTCCCCGAGCTGTTCAACGTCGGCGGCGACCTGAGCTTCTTCGTCGACGCGATCCGCAGCGGCCGGCGCGATCAACTGATGGCCTACGCGCGCTCGTGCATCGACGGCGTGTACGAGATCTACACGGGCTTCGGCACCGGCGCGATCTCGATCGCGATGGTCGAGGGCAGCGCGCTCGGCGGCGGCTTCGAGGCCGCGCTCGCGCATCACTACGTGCTCGCGCAGAAGGGCGTGAAACTCGGGTTCCCCGAGATCGCGTTCAACCTGTTCCCGGGCATGGGCGGCTATTCGCTCGTCGCGCGCAAGGCGAACCGCGGCCTCGCGGAATCGCTGATCGCGACCGGCGAAACGCATGCGGCCGAGTGGTACGAAGATCAGGGGCTGATCGACGAGACGTTCGACGCCGGTGATGCGTATCTGACGACGCGCACCTTCATCGACGTGGCGAAGCCGAAGCTGAACGGCATCCGCGCGATGCTGCGCGCCCGCGAACGCGTGTTCCAGCTGTCGCGCTCGGAGCTGATGGACATCACGGAAGCGTGGGTGCATGCGGCGTTCACGATCGAGCCGAAGGACCTCGCGTACATGGAACGCCTGGTGATGCTGCAGAACCGGCGCGTGTCGAAGCTGCGCACGGTGTAATGCGGCGGGCGCCGCCGATGGCCGGCGGCGCCTTTTTCCGGAACGACGCTCAGGCGATCAGCCTGAGCTTTCTCGTCTCCGCGAGCCACGCCTCGAACGCCTGCGCCGGCATCGGCCGCGCGTAGTAGTAGCCCTGCGCGTGATCGACGTCGAGCTGCTTGAGGAATTCGGCTTCCGCATGCGTTTCGACGCCTTCGGCGACCACCGCGAAATTCAGCGCCTTCGCGAGCGACACGACCGAGCGCACCAGCGCCTGCGAACGCGGATTGCGGTCGATGGCCGTGATGAAGGTGCGATCGAGCTTGATCGCGTCGAGCGGCAGACGCGACAACTGCGACAGCGACGAATAGCCGGTGCCGAAATCGTCGAGATGGATCTCCGCGCCGAGCTGGCGGAACTGCCGCATCAGCCCGATGGCCGCCTCCTCGTCCTCGATGAAGCAGCTCTCGGTCAGCTCGATGTCGAGCAGGCCGGGCTTCAGCCCCGCGCCGTCGAGAATCGACGCGAACTGGTGGACGATGTTCATGTCCTGCAACTGCCGCGCGGACACGTTCACCGCGATCCGGATGCCGAGCCCCTTCGCCTTCCACGCGGCGGCCTGCGCGGCCGCGGTGCGCATCACCCAGCGCCCGAGCGGCGCGATCAGCCCCGACTCTTCCGCGAAACGGATGAACTCGATCGGCGCGACGAGGCCGCGATCGGGCGACTGCCAGCGGATCAGCGCCTCGACGGCATGCACGTCGCCCGTCGCGATGTCGACGACCGGCTGGTAGTACAGCACGAACTGCTCTTCCTCGAGCGCCTTGCGCAGGTTCGTGTCGAGCCACATGCACTTCGCGACCTTCTGGTTCATCTCGAGCGAGAACACGCGATACGTATGCTTGCCTTCCTCCTTCGCGACGTACATCGCGGTGTCGGCGCAGCGGATCAGCGTCTCCAGCGAATCGCCGTGCTGCGGATACATCGCGATGCCGATCGAGCAGCTCGTGTAGACCTCCATCAGCCCAAGATGGATCGGCGTGCGCAGCCGTTCGAGGATGATCTGCGCGGTCGCCTCGAGCAGCGGGCGCGTGCCGTGTTCGAACAGCACGAGGAATTCGTCGCCGCCGAGCCGCGCGAGCGTAGCGCCGGACGGCAGGCAGCCGCTGATGATCGCCGACACGTCCTGCAGCAGGCGGTCGCCGGTGATGTGCCCGTAGTGATCGTTGACGCGCTTGAAGTTGTCGAGATCGAGGAACAGGATGCCGACCTGGCCGTGCGTATTGGCGTCCTCCTGCGCGATCGCCGCGTGGATGCGCTCGCTGATCGCGTGGCGGTTCGGCAACCCGGTGAGCACGTCGGTGTTCGCGAGCTCGGTGAGCCGGTGCTGCGCGTTGCGCTCCTCGGTGATGTCGATGCCCGAGCAGATCAGGAACTGCTCTTCGACGCCGCTGCCGCTCTGCACGAACTTGTTGCGGAACTGGAACAGGCGCGGCCCGTTGACCGTGTTGATGTAGCGCTCGACCGCGAACGGCTGGTTGCTCGCGAAGAAGCCCGTGATGTTGGTGCGCGACTGCGCACCCTGCTCCGGGCTCATGAACAGCTCGAACGCGCTGCGGCCGATCACGTCGACCTCGCGCTTGCCCGTCACTTCCTCGCACAGGCGGTTGAAGCGCTGCACCATCCCGTTGCGGTCGAGGATCACGACGAGCGAATTCACCTCCGACACGACCTGCTCGGCGAACGCGAGCCCGTGCGACAGATCGCCGGCGACGGACTCGGTATCGGAATAGGCGGACGCCGTGCCGGCCCAGTCGACCGTATTGACCTTCCTGCCGACGAGATGGAGGCTGACCGGGCTCCCGAACAGCACGATTTCGAGCACGAGGTGCGACGTGACGCCGGTCAGCGCGCGGATGCGCGCAGCCTGTTCGACCGTCAGCGCGACCGCGACGTTGGTCAGGCCGCGGACCGCGGCCAGTTCGAGTGCATTGCTGTCGCTGCCGAGACGCCAGCAGGGGCTGCGCGTACCGACGTGCGCCTCGAGCACCGCGCTATCGTTTTCGTCATCCATGGACACGCCCCGATCCAAAAAAAACGCACAGTGTAGACGGAGGCGAGTGACCCCGCCGCCTTCCCGGGCCGCGCGGCGCGCCTACCCGGCAGGGCAGCCGCGATTGCCATGACAGCGGCCTCGTCCCGTCCTTGTTTGCAGCTGATGCGACCGGCGTTCGCGCGTGATGCGCGCAGGTTCTGCCTTACGAATGATGAGATCTGCCTTACGAATGAGAGCCATCTTATCAAATGACAATGAAGATTGGCACTCACATTTAGATAATTGTGTCAAGGAATCGGGACTCGATTGGCAAGACGGACTTTTCATGATTAGCCGCATTGCGAATGCGCGCAAGGTGCAGTGCGCATCGACGGCGGCGTGGCCGCCCGGCGCCCGCCGGGCGGGCATGCGAGGCCGATCCATCGATATGGGGCCTGATCTTTGGTGAGGCCGCGGCGGCAGGGTCGAATCGGCTGCCGCGAGCCGCGTTTCCGCTGCTTTTTGATTCCGTTTGCGCGTGAATGCGCGTCTTTATTCCCCAGTTCGTTGCAATATGCGCCACCCGCCCCGGCGCGGAGCGTCCGCGCCGGGGCGCGACTCAGCCTGCCGCGCCGTAGCCGCCGCCGCCCGGCGTTTCGACGACGAACACGTCGCCCGGCGCCATCTGCGCGCGGCCGATGTGGTCGAGCGACTCGACCGTGCCGTCCGCCCGCTCGATCGTGTTGCGGCCGAGCGCGCCGGCTTCGCCGCCCGCCGCGCCGAACGGCGCGTGGATCCGGTTGTTCGACAGGATCGACGCGGTCATCGGCTCGAGGAAACGGATCCGCCGCACCGCGCCGTCGCCGCCGCGCCAGCGCCCGCCGCCGCCCGAGCCGGCGCGGATCCGGTGCGAATCGAGCCGCACCGGGTAACGCCATTCGAGCACCTCGGGATCGGTGAGCCGCGAGTTCGTCATGTGCGTCTGCACCGCGGCGACGCCCGCGAAGCCGTCGCCCGCGCCGCTGCCGCCCGCGATCGTCTCGTAGTACTGGTATTGATCGTTACCGAATGTGAAGTTGTTCATCGTTCCCTGGCTCGACGCGACGCAGCCGAGCGCGCCGTACAGCGCGTTGGTGATCGCCGACGACGTCTCGACGTTGCCCGACACGACGGCCGCCGGGTACTCGGGGTTCAGCATCGAGCGGGCCGGCACGATCACGGTCAGCGGCTTCAGGCAGCCGGCGTTCAGCGGGATGTCGTCGCCGACGAGCGTGCGGAACACGTACAGCACGGCGGCCATGCAGACGGCCTTCGGCGCGTTGAAGTTGTTGCCGAGCTGCGCGGAAGTCCCGGTGAAATCGATCTCCGCGCGGCGAGCAACACGATCGACGCGGATCGCGACGCGAATCTCCGCGCCATTGTCGAGCGGGTAGCGGTACGCGCCGTCCTGCAGCGCGCCGATCACGCGCCGCACGGCTTCTTCGGCGTTGTCCTGCACGTGCGTCATGAACGCGAGCACGACGTCGCGGCCGAACTGCGCGACCATCCGGCGCAGCTCGTCGACGCCCTTCTGGTTCGCGGCGACCTGCGCGCGCAGGTCGGCCATGTTCTGCTCGACGTTGCGCGCCGGATAGCGGCCGGATGCCAGCAGCGCGCGCGTCTCGGCATCGCGCAGCACGCCGGCCGACACGAGCTGCCAGTTGTCGATCAGCACGCCTTCCTCGTCGATATGGGTCGAATCGGGCGGCATCGAGCCCGGCGTCGTGCCGCCGATATCCGCATGGTGGCCGCGGGAGCCGACGTAGAACAGCGGCGCGTCGGCGCCGTCCGCGAACACCGGCGTGATGACCGTCACGTCCGGCAGGTGCGTGCCGCCGTGGTACGGGTCGTTCAGCATGAACACGTCGCCGTCGCGCATGCGGCCGCGGTTGCGCTCGATCACCGTGCGGATGCTCTCGCCCATCGAGCCGAGGTGCACGGGCATGTGCGGCGCGTTCGCGATCAGGTTGCCGTCGCCGTCGAAGATCGCGCACGAGAAGTCGAGCCGCTCCTTGATGTTCACCGAGTACGCGGTGTTCTGCAGCCGCAGCCCCATCTGCTCGGCGATCGACATGAACAGGTTGTTGAAGATCTCGAGCCGCACCGGATCGGCGTCGGTGCCGAGCGAGCGGCGCGTGGGCAGCGGCGTCGTGCGCGTCAGCACGAGATTGCCCTGGGCGGTCATCTCCGCGCGCCAGCCGGGCTCGACGACGGTCGTGCCGTTCTTCTCCGCGACGATCGCGGGGCCGTCGATCGCGTCGCCGGCGCGCAGCGTGTCGCGCACGACCAGCGCCGCGTCGTGCCACTGGCCGCCGGAATAAAAGCGCACGGCCGTGCGCGCTTGCGCCGCCGCACCCGCCTCGCGCGGCGCCAGCGGCGCGATGTCGACCGGCGCGTCCGAGCGGCCGATCGCCTCGACCGACGCGAGCTCGGCGACGAGCGGCGTGCCGGGCATCAGGAACGCGTAGCGCTGCCGGTACGCGGTTTCGAACGCCTGCTGCATCGCCGCGACCGAGCCGGCCGGCACGTCGAGCGCCGAATCGGTGCCGTGGTAGCGCAGATGCACGCGCCGCTCGGTCGCGATGCGCTCCGGCGGCACGCCCTGTTCGAGCAGCGCGCCGATGGCTTCGTCGGCCAGCCGGTCGAGCGCCGCGTTCAGCGCCGGCAGCGATTCGTCGGACAACACGGCTTCCACCGCGCGCTCGCGCATCGCGGTCTGGTCGGCGAGGCCCATCCCGTATGCGGACAGCACGCCCGCGAGCGGATGCGCGAACACTTGCGTCATGCCGAGCGCATCGGCCACGCCGCATGCGTGCTGGCCGCCCGCGCCGCCGAACGTCGTCAGCACGTAGCGCGACACGTCGTGGCCGCGCTGCACGGAAATCTTCTTGATCGCGTTCGCCATGCTGCCTATCGCGATCTCCAGGAACCCTTCGGCGAGCGCCTCGGGCGTCTCGCGCCGGCCCGTCGCCGCGTGGATTTCGTCGGCGAGCGCCGCGAACTTCGCGACCACACCGTCGCGGTCGAGCGGCTGGTCCGCATGCGGGCCGAACACGCGCGGGAAATGATCGGGCTGGATCTTGCCGAGCATCACGTTGCAGTCGGTCACCGTCAGCGGGCCGCCGCGCCGGTACGCGGCCGGCCCCGGGTTCGCGCCGGCCGATTCGGGCCCGACGCGCAGCCGCGCGCCGTCGAAACCGAGCACCGAGCCGCCGCCGGCCGCGACCGTATGGATGCTCATCATCGGCGCGCGCATCCGCACGCCGGCCACCTGCGTCTCGAACACGCGCTCGAATTCGCCGTTGTAGTGCGACACGTCGGTCGACGTGCCGCCCATGTCGAAGCCGATCACTTGCTCGAAGCCGGCCGCGCGCGCCGCGCGCACCATCCCGACGATGCCGCCGGCCGGGCCCGACAGGATTGCGTCCTTGCCCTGGAACGCATCGGCGCGCGTGAGCCCGCCGCTGCTCTGCATGAACTGCAGGTTCACGCCCGGCATCTCGTGCGCGACCTGCTCGACATAGCGGCGCAGGATCGGCGACAGGTACGCGTCGACCACGGTCGTATCGCCGCGCGACACCATCTTCATCAGCGGCGACACCTCGTGCGACACCGACACCTGCGTGAAGCCGATGCGGCGCGCGAGTGCCGCCAGCATGCGTTCGTGCGCGGTATGGCGATAGCCGTGGATCAGGACGATCGCGAGCGCCCGCACGCCGCTGTCGAACACGCGGCGCAACGACGCTTCGGCACCCTGAACATCGAGCGGCACGACCACGTCGCCGTGCGCGCCGACGCGCTCGTCGATCTCGACGACCGTCTCGTACAGCGCGTCGGGCAGCACGATGTCGAGATCGAACAGGCGCGGCCGGTTCTGGTAAGCGATGCGCAGCACGTCGCGAAAGCCGCGCGTGGTCGCGAGCGCGGTGCGTTCGCCCTTGCGTTCGAGCAGCGCGTTGGTCGCGACCGTCGTGCCCATCTTCACCATGTCGACCTGCGCGGGCGTGATCGGCTCGCCTGCCGCGAGGCCGAGCAGGTGGCGGATGCCGGCTACGGCCGCGTCGCGATACTGCTCGGGGTTCTCCGACAGCAACTTGTGCGTGACGAGCGTGCCGTCGGGCCGCCGCGCGACGATGTCGGTGAACGTGCCGCCGCGGTCGATCCAGAATTGCCAGCGCGCGGCGTCGGAGGGAACGGAGGAAAGGTGTCGGTCAGTCATGATGTCGGTCGATGCGTCGTTGATTCGAGGGACGAGCGCCGCCGCACGGCGCGCGTCGCGCGCCGCGTCACGGTGTCGATGAAAGGGGAAGAAAAACGCGGGGCCGGACGCCCCGCGGCTGCCGTCGGTCAGGCGGCGTCGAGTTCGCGGCCGCGGGTCTCGGGCAGCGTCAGCGCGGCGACGATCACCACGCCGTAGGCGGCGACCGCGAAGAGGCCGATGCTCGTACCGAGCCCGTACTGCTTGGACAGCGCGCCGATCAGGAACGGGAACAGCGCACCGATCGCGCGGCCCACGTTGTAGCAGAAGCCCTGGCCGGAGCCGCGCACGCGGGTCGGGAACAATTCGGTGAGGAACGCGCCCATCCCCGAGAAGATGCCCGATGCGAAGAAGCCGAGCGGGAAGCCGAGCCACAGCATCGACGCGTTGGTCAGGTTCAGCGACGTGTACGCGAACGCGATCACCATCGAGCCGACCGCGAACAGGATGAAGTTCGGCTTGCGGCCGAGGCGGTCGGTCAGATACGCGCTCGTCAGGTAGCCGACCCACGAACCGAAGATGATCATCGCGAGATAGCCGCCGGTGCCCATCACCGTCAAGTGCCGTTCGGTCTTCAGGAAGGTCGGCAACCACGTCGTGATCGCGTAGTAGCCGCCCTGCGCGCCGGTCGTCAGCAGCGCCGCGCGCAGCGTCGTCGTGATCAGCTTCGGCGCGAAAATCTCGGTGAGGCGCGGCGCGTCGGTCACCTTCGCCTGCGCGGCCTTCTCCTTCTCGTAGACGTCCGGCTCCTTCACGTAGCGGCGGATCGCGACGACCAGCAGCGCGGGCGCGAGCCCGACGAGGAACAGCGCGCGCCACGCCTGCTCGGCCGGCAGCACGGAGAACAGCAGCGCATACAGCAGCGCGCACAGCCCCCAGCCGATCGCCCAGCCCGACTGCACGAGGCCGACCGCCTTGCCGCGATCGCGCGCGCGGATCACCTCGCCGATCAGCACCGCGCCGGCCGTCCATTCGCCGCCGAAGCCGAAGCCCATCAGCGCGCGCGCCGCCAGCAGCTGGTGGTAGTTCTGCGCGAGCCCGCACAGCGCGGTGAACACCGCGAACCACAGCACCGTGAGCTGCAGCGTGCGCACGCGGCCGATGCGGTCGGACAGGATGCCGGCGATCCAGCCGCCGAGCGCCGACGCGAGCAGCGTGACCGTGCCGATGAAGCCGGCGTCGGCGAGCGTGATGCCCCAGGTCGCGACGAGCGTCGGGATCACGAACGACAGCATCTGCGTGTCCATCCCGTCGAGCATGTAGCCGACCTTGCAGCTCCAGAACGCGCGGCGTTCGCGCGGCTGCGCATCCGCGTACCACGAGAACAGGCCGCTGCGCTCGCGGCTCGCGGGCTCGGCGGCGGGCGCCGCGAGGGTCTTGCTTTCCATGGTGATGCTCCTGTCGTTGTGCGCCGATCGAATGGCGTGGGGTGCGGTGTGTCTGTCGAAGGTGCGTCGCGTGCGGGGCCGGCCGGGTCAGAACACGGCGAGCGACGCGTTCGTGATGTCGGTCATCAGCATGTGGCCGGGCGTATGCGCGATCGCGATCGGCAGCTTCGCGTCCATCAGCGCGGTTTGCGGCGTCACGCCGCACGCCCAGAACACCGGCAGCTCGCCGTCGCGGATCGTCACCGCGTCGCCGAATTCGGGCGCGTCCAGATCCTCGATGCCCAGTTCCCGCGGATGGCCGATATGGATCGGCGCGCCGTGCACGCCCGGGAACCGGCTCGTGATCTGTACGGCGCGGATCGCGTCGGCGCCGCGCAGCGGCCGCATCGACACGACGAGCTGGCCGCCGAAGATCCCCGCGCGGCGGTTCGGGATCGACGTGCGGTACATCGGCACGTTGCGACCCTCCTCGACGTGGCGCAGCCCGATCCCTTCGCGGGCGAGCATGTCCTCGAACGAGAACGAGCAGCCGATCGCAAATACGACGAAATCGTCGCGCCACAGCGCTTCCAGCGATTCGGCCTGCTCGGTCAGGCGGCCGTCGCGATACACGTTGTAGCGCGGCACGTCGGTGCGGATGTCGAGATCCTCGCCGAGCGCGGCGATCCGGAACGCACCCGGTTCGCCGACGCCCAGCAGCGGGCAGGCCTTCGGGTTCGCCTGGCAGAAGCGCAGGAAATCGTGCGCGTACGCGTCGGGCAGGATCGCGAGGTTCGCCTGGGCAAACGGGCCGCAATGGCCTGCGGTCGGGCCGCGGAACGCGCCGCGGCGCACGGACTGGCGGAATTCGGAAGGCGTCATGATGGTCGGTCGCAAATCGGGATGGCGGGGCGATGACGGTGGTGTGTCATCGGATATGGCGAAGAATAGAAAGGAAAAAATTTTGTCGCCAACGAGTTTTTTTGCGCCCGTTGTATAGAATTTCTTAACGGTCCTGCGGGTTTTCCCCGGTCCCGTTCACTTTTCGTCGCCGGCAAGCTGCGCATCCATTGCTCGTCCGACCGCCATGAATACGCGTTTTCTCGAAACCTTCGTCATGCTCGCGAAGCTGCGCAACTTCCGCACGACCGCGGCAGCGCTGCATGCGACGCCGGCCGCGATCTCGCAACGCCTGAAAGCGCTCGAGGACGAGCTGCACACTGTCCTCGTCGATCGCGACAGCCGCGCGTTCCGGCTCACGCCGAACGGCGAATACCTGCTCGGCTATGCGAAAGCCGTGGTCGAGGCGACGCAGGAACTGCAGGCCGCCGCGTCCGGCGAGCGTGCACTGGGCGGCAAGCTGCGGCTCGGCGTGATCGAGACGGTCGTGCACAGCTGGCTGCCGCACTATATGCGGCGGCTCGCGGCCGACTATCCGCAACTGGAAATCGACCTGACCGTCGACGTCAGCGTCGTGCTGCAGCGCCGGCTGATGGCCGGCGAGCTCGACCTGATCATCCGCGTCGAGGGCAGCGACGAGGCGTCGGTCGTGTGCGACGCGCTCGCGAACTACCCGGTGCGCTGGATCGCGCGCGCCGGGCTGCTGCCGAACACGCGCACCGGCCTCGCGCGGCAGGTGCTGCGCCAGCCGATCCTCACCTACGGGCGCGGCACCGCGCCCCATCGCGCGCTGGAAGACATCGTCCGCACGCTCGCGCATGCACACGGCGTGCCGCTGTCGGAAACGCGCATTACCGGGTCGCCATCGATCTCGGTGATCGTGCAACTGGTGCGCGACGGTTTCGGCGTCGCCGCGATTCCGGTGTTGTTCGTCGATGCGCTGATCGAAAGCGGCGAAGTCGTCGAGCTGCCGCTGCAGCCGTCGCCGCCGTCGATCGTCGTGTCGATGTCGCGACGGGCGGACGCGCCGCGGTTCGTGCACGGTGCGTCGATCGCCGCGCGGGCGGCATGTCATGAGTATTGCGAAAAGAGCACGCGGTTGCTGGTCGAAGCGCTTTGATTGTGCAGCGGCGAACGACGCGCGTTCGACATCGCCGCGCGAATCGCCCACAATCGCGTTCGGCGCGTCGCCATCTCGGCGCCGCGCATCGTGAATGACGGCCCGGCCGTCCGGCATTCGTCGCTTCGCATGATCGTGCACCACAAGAAGGCAACATGCAGATTCGCTCCGCTTCGTCCCGCCTGAATCTCGCGCGCGTCGTGATCGTCGCGCTGTATGTCGCGTCGCTGCTGCTGCCCGTCGCGGCCGAACCGCCGAATGCGGCCGGCGCCGTGAGCTGGTGGCGCGGCTACACGGTGCTCGCGCTCGGGCCGCTCGCGATCCTCGACCTGCAATTCGCGTGGCTCGGCAATCCGCTGCTCGTGGTCGCGCTGCTGCGGCCTAGCCGTACCGTGTCCGCGCTGCTGGCCGTGGTCGTGGTCTTCGCGCTCGGCTGGCATACGATCCCGACCGACGCGAACTACGAAACGATCCGCACGTTCGGGGCCGGGTACTACCTGTGGATCGCGGCGATGGTCGGCGCCGCCGCGCTGCCGTGGATCGACGGGCGCAAACGGCAGGATGGCGTGGCGCCGAGCCGTGCCGTCGGGGCCATGGATGGGGTCGTACCGAACGGCGCTGTCACCGGCACCGGCAGCCCGGCCCGGCCGAATGCCGCGCCGTCATCGCCCCGGCCGCCTGCCCGGCAAAGCGGCTGGACCGTGACGGCAACCGATACGCGCATCGAAGCGACCGACGGAACCGGTGCGACGCGCGGCATCGCGCTCGCCGATCTCGGCGCGATCGTGATCGAAACCAACGACCAGGGGCCGTTCGCGTCGGATGTCTGGTGGATTCTGTTCGATACGAACCAGCAATTCGCGTGTGCCTTCCCGCAGGATGCCGAAGGCGCGAGGGCCGCGGTCGACCGGCTGCTCGACCTGCCCGGCATCGACCACCGCAAGGTCATCGACGCGCAGACGTCGATCCAGAACGCGACGTTCCCGATCTGGGAGCGCGCGGCGCACGAACCGGCGACGCCAGGAGAAACCGGCGCGGCCGCGTGACCGGCGGCTTGTGCGCGTGCACGCCGCAGCGGCCGTCGTCGGCGAGCGCCGCGCAACGGCCCGGCGACGGATAGTCGTAGCCTTGCAGCGTCAGCGCGAGCCATGCGCCCTGCACGCCGCCGCCGCGATGAAACAGCCGGTCGGCCAGCGCATCGGCCGCCGCGACGTCGTCCGCATGCTCGCGCCCGCCCGCCAGCGTTCGCCGATCCGCCGCTTCGGCACGCGGCGGATCGTCAACGCGCCGACGAAGCGATGCCGATGCCGGAACAGTTCGCGCGACGACAGCGTCGGCGCGCTGTTGCAACAGCGGCCGCACGCGGTGCACGCAAGCAGGTAGGTGTCTACCACGGACGCCGCACCGAATCATGGTAGCGCGTGAGGATGAAGCGCGCGACGTCGTCCGAGTGATACGCGGCGACGAGTTGCGCGACCCACGGCTTCGCGCGATCGGCGTCGCGCACCGTGAGCACGTTCGCATACGGTGAGCGGGCGTCCTCGAGGCTGATGCTGTCGCGGGCGGGCTGCAGCCCGGCGCGGGCCGCGTCGTCGCTGTCGATCGCGACGAACGCGGCCGTATCGAGCGCCGCGTAAAGGCGGTCGCCGCGCAGCGCGACGAATTTCAGCGCGAGCCGGTTGCCCGTCACGTCGCGCAGCGTCGCATGCAGGCCGGCTTTTTCGCGCAGCGCCACCAGCGTGTCGTTCTGCAGCAGCACGAGCGCGCGCGCCATCCCGCGCGGATCGGCGGGCAGCGCGACCGTCGCGCCGGGTTGCAGTTCGTTCAGGTTCTTCAGCTTGCGCGAATAGAACGCCAGCGGCAGCGTGACGGTCGGCGCGACGGCGCTCAGCGCATAGCCTTTCGCCGCGCACGTGGCGCTCAGGCGCTGCGCATCCTCGAAGCTGGCCGCGTCGATCCGCCCGTCGGCCAGTGCCGTGTCGATGCGCGACGCATCGTCGAATTCGACGACGTCGACACCGAGCCCGCGCGCGGCGGCCACCCGCTTCACTTCGTCGAGGATCTGCGCATGCACGCCGCGCGTGACGCCGACGCGCACGGCCGGCACCGCGGCTTCGGCGGCCATCGCCGAACCCTGCTGCATCACCGCGCACGCAGCGAACAGCCACGCTGCAACGAATCGCCCGAGGCCCGTCGTCACGACCCGTCCCTCAGGATCGTTCGGAATCCGATATGCGACGCACCGAGATCGGCGTCCTGCCGTTCGCGCGACGACGCACGATAGCGCACGCAGTAATCGCGCGAACACAGAAACGAGCCGCCCTTGATGACCATCGGCGTATCGTGCCGGCGCGTCGGCGGTGCGACGGCTGCCATGTCGCCGTTCGTATGCGACTGATGCGGGCCCGTGTACGCATCCTTCGTCCATTCCCATGCGTTGCCGATCATGTCGTAAAGACGAAAGCCGTTCGCCGCGTAGCAGCCGACGGGCGCCAGCCCCGCATGACCGTCCTCGGCCGTATCGAGCACCGGAAACGCGCCCTGCCAGTAGTTCGCGGCCGGCTGGCCGTTCGCGTCGCGCGGCGCCGCATCGAGCGATGTGTCGTCGCGGCCGGCCTTGCCCGCGTATTCCCATTCGGCCTCGGTCGGCAGGTCGCGGCCGAGCCAGTGCGCATACGCGAGCGCATCGCGCTGCGTGACGAGCGTCACCGGCAGGTTGCCGAGCCCGTCCACGTCGCTGCCGGGCCCGCGCGGATGCCGCCACGACGCCCCCTTCACCCACGACCACCACGCGAGGTCGCGTGCATTCAGCTCGTCGCGCGTCGGCACATGGAACACCGCCGCGCCACCCTGCTGCTCGGCCTCGGTCACGTAACCGGTGGCCTGCACGAATACGGCGAACTGCGCGATCGTCACGTCGGTCTGGTCGATCCAGAAGCCGCCGACACGCGTCTTGCCGTCGCCGGCCGGACGCTCGTCCGCATACCCGCGCGTGCTGCCGAACACGAACGCGCCGCCGTGCAGGTGCACCATGCCCGCCTTCGGATCGTCGCGCCACTTCGCCGGCAGCCCCGAATAGCGCTTGCACTCGCGCTCCGAACCGAGCGGCGCGAGCGCGCGGCCGCGATTCGGCGCGTCGAATGCGCCGCCTGTCGGCGCCGCCGGATTCGCGTAACCCACCGCGAACGCGGCGGCGAACAGCGTAGCGGCCAGCGCCGCGCCGATCGTCCAGAAGCGGAGCCGCATCGTGTCGCTCCCGGATCAGTAGTAGCCGCGCGGACGCAGCGGTTCGACGCCGCCGACGTTGCTCATGTACGCCTTCCACTGGTCGACCAGCGTGCCGATCACCGACGGGTGCCGTGCGGACACGTCGGTCGTCTCGCCGCGGTCCGCCGCGAGATCGTAAAGCTGCCAGTGACCGTCGAGCGGGCCGAGCGGCGGCTCGGTCCACAATGCCTTCCAGCGGCCGTCGGCGCTGCGCAGATACGCGCGGCCATACGCTTCGTCGCCGAATGGCGTCGTATGCACTTCGCCCGTCGCCGAACCGGTGAGTACCGGCAACAGCGACTGGCCCGTCACCGGATACACGTAGCGGTTGTTGTAGACCACCTTGCCCTTGTTCTGATCGACGCCCGTCAGCGTGTTCACCAGCGGCGGCGCCGGCTGCGACGGCGGCGTGACGCCCGCGATCGCGAGGAAGGTCGCCGTGTTGTCGGTCACGTGCGTGAACGCGCGCAGCGTCGGCAACGGCTGCGACTGGCCGGGCAGGTGCACGATCGTCGGCGTCGACACGCCGCCTTCGCCCGAATAGCCCTTCGTGAGCCGGAACGGCGCCGCGCTCACTTCGGCCCAGCGCAGCCCGTACTGCAGGCGCTGCGCGTTCTGCTTGCCGTTGTCGGTGCCGAGCGCCGAATAGGTCGGCTCGTGCGCGTTCGCGGTGTCGGTCGCGGTCGGGTCCGCGCCGGAATCGATCGGCCAGCCTTCCGCGCCGTTGTCCGACTGGAACATGATGAACGTGTTGTCGTATTCGCCGATGTCCTTCAGATGCTGGATCAGGAGTCCGATGTTGTAGTCGAGGTTCTCGACCATCCCCGCGTAGATTTCCATGTAGCGTGCCTGGGCCTTGCGCTCGGCCGGCGACAGGCTCGACCACAGCTTGTCGACCTTGCCGGGGCCGTAGTCGCCGTAGCCGTCCGCGGCCGAATGCACCGCGTTGATGTACTTCGCGCTGGCCGTGCCGTTGTTCGCGGTCGCGGGCGATGCCGCCGTCGTCTCCGGCAGCCCGTCGAACGGCTTGAAATCGGCGGGAATCAGGCCGAGCGCCTTCTGCCGCGCGATCCGCGCGTTGCGGATCGCGTCGTAGCCGGCGTCGTACACGCCCGCGTACTTGTGCAGCCACGGATCAGGCACCTGCAGCGGCCAGTGCGGCGACGTGTAGGCCGCGTACGCGAAGAACGGCTTGCCGTCCTGCTTGTTCGCGTCGATGTACGAGATCAGCTTCCGCGTATAGAAATCGGTCGAATAGAACACGGCCGGGCTGCCGCCCGTGCCACCCGGTTGCCCGGGCTGGCCCGGCTGCACGTAGCGGCCGTCTTCCGTGTAGTTCGACGAGCCGGCCGGCTCGTGCGCGAAGTGGTTCGTCGCCGCGCCGCCGAGCAGCACGTAACTGCGCTCGAAACCCCACTGGTCGGGTGTCTGCCCGCTGCCCGTCGCGCTGCCGACGATGCCCGAGCCGATGTGCCACTTGCCCGCGATATACGTGTGATAGCCGGCGTCCTTCAGCAGTTGCGCGAACGACAGCGCGCGATCGTTCAGGTAGCCCTCGTAGCCCGGCAGCCCGCGCCGCTCGTCGGTCGGCACGCCCATCGTGCCTTCGCCGACGAGATGGTGATCGGTGCCGGACACCAGCATCGCGCGCGTGATCGCGCAGACGGTGCCCGTGTGGTGGTTCGACAGGATGCGGCCCGACGCGACGAGCGCATCGAGGTTCGGCGTGTCGATCTCGCCGCCGAATGCATGGATGTCGGAATAGCCGAGATCGTCGGCCATGATGTACAGGATGTTCGGGCGCTTGGCCGGGGGCGTCGCGCTGGCCTGCGGCGGCGGATTGCTGTCGACGCCGCCGCATGACGCGAGCGACACCGCGCCGGCAATCGCGGCGCAAACGACACGGAAACGAACAGCATGCAACGGCGACGCGGACTTTTTCATTCTTGTTGACGCTCGATCTACGGGATCGGCGATCTTAGCGTCGCGCGCGCAACGGCCAAAGTCGGATTCGTCACATGCTAACGGGGTGGGGGAATATGCGCGGCGCGTCGTCCGCCGCGCCCCGCGCCGACGTGCGTCAGCCGCGCCCGCCGAGGCTGCCGCCGCCGTCCACCGACAGCACCTGCCCGGTGACGAAACCGGCTTCGTCGGACAGAAAGAATGCGGTCGCGGCCGCGACGTCGTCGGCCGTGCCGAGCCGGCGTGCCGGGATCGTCGCGAGCACCTTGCGTTCGGCTTCGCTGCCGACCGGCCGCGTCTGGCGGAACAGTTCCGTCTCGATCGGGCCGGGCGCGACCGCGTTGACGGTCACGCCGTGTTCGGCGAGTTCGAGCGCCCACGTCCGCGTGCAGCCGACCAGCGCACTCTTCGCGGCGGAATACGCGGTGCGGTCGAGGCTGCCGAAAATCGCGCGGCTGCAGATGTTGACGATGCGTCCATGGCCGCGCGCCTTCATCGCATCGGCAAAGTGCTGCGTGACCTGGATCGCGGCCCGCACGTTGAGATCGAACACGGCTTGCAGCGACTCGAAATCGATCTTGCCGAGCGGTTGCGGCAACGCGATGCCGGCGTTGTTGACGATGCCGTCGACGTCGTGGCTCGCGCCGATCCGCGCGAGCGTCGCGGTGGTCTGCTCGATATCGGCGAGATCGCACGCGAGCAATTCGCCGGGGAAGTCGACGCCCTGCGCATGGCGAGCGAGGCCGACGACGCGATGGCCGCGGCGGGCGAGTGTGGTGCTGATCGCGAAGCCGATGCCGCGCGACGCGCCGGTGACGAGATAAGTGCGGGATGACATGGACGTGCTCTTGACGAGGAAGGCGGAGGAAATGGCGCGACACGCCTGTAGTCATCCGGCGTGCGCGTGCTCCGGGCGATTGTGCCGCAGCGATGGGAAACGCGTATGGTCGTCGTCGCCGTCGTCGCGTCGAGCGGTCGCTACAACGTTCTCCATACCCTCGCCGTCCTTGGCGTGAAAACGTTGATCATGTAGTGACGGAAAACGCGTGGCGACGAAAGTCGTCACGCGTTTTTCTTTGGATCGACCGTATACGGAGCCGCTACCTTGCTCGGGTAAGATGAAGTTCCCCCACCGTTCCGCTCCCATGTCTACCGCACAAACCATTCTTGACGACTACGAACGCCTCGGCTGGACCGGCAACGACCCGATGTCGCGGATGCTGGCGCTGCGGCGCGAAGAGCCGACCGCACTCGTCGATCTGGTGATCGCATCGTTCGATCGCACGTTGCCGCATGCGACGTTCATCGACGCCGCACTCGACCTGATGGACGGCGCCGCGTTCGATCAGGTTGCCTCCGAAGCATGGCGACGGGTGCTCGAAGGCGCGTGGAATGCGCGGCTCGCGAATGTGCTGTCGAGCGTGGCGCTGCGCTCGCCACAGGTGTTCGTCGGTCATTGGGACGCACTGCTCGACGTGGCCCTCGCCCGGCGATCACCGAGCCTGTATCTCGCCGAACACGCGTGGCGGGCGCTCGATCCCGCGACGATCGATGCGTGGCGCCAACGGCTGGCGGAAGCCCCAGCCCTTGACGATGCGGCACGCGCACGCGCCGTCGCGCTGCTCCATTCGCGGCGACCGGCAGCCGTGCTCGACGCAGCGGGCCGGCTGTTCCCGGACGATCCGGAGCAAGCCGCGAACGCGCTCATGTCCGCGGGCTACACGCTGGAGCACGGCACGTTGCGTGCATTGCACGACGATGCGCCGCTGCATGTCGACTTCGGACGCACGCTGCGTGCACCGGCGCTTCGCGCGATGCCGAAGTGGAAACGCGAGATCCAGGCGAATCACGCGACCTGGCACACAGGCGAATCGCCTCGATCGACCGCGCACTTCGGCGGCGTATCGCCGCATCGATGCGGCCTGTGTCATCAGCCGTTGCACCGGCTGCTGACACTGCCGCAACCCGCCGAAGCCGGCATCGACAGCGCGACACCCGTGTCGTTCGACACGCGCCTGTCCTGTCTCGGCTGGGAAAGCGACGGCCCGCTGTTCTACCGGCACGACGACTCGGGCCACGCGATCGCTCACCCGTCGCAGCAGCACGATGCCCCGATCGAGCCCGACTACCCGGCGGCAGCCTTCGTCGAATCCGACGTCGCACTCTTCGCCGCCCCTGCACGATGGACCTGGCAGGACTGGGGCGAGTCGAACGACCGGCAGAACCTGAGCCGCGTTGGCGGTCCGCCGTCGTGGGTGCAGTCCGCGTGGTATCCCGCTTGTCCCGACTGCGGCCGCACGATGCACTTCGCGATGCAGCTCGATTCGCAACTTCCGCAGGTCGACGGCGGCGAATGGCTGTGGGGCAGTGGCGGCGCGAACTACACGTTCTGGTGCGCGCCGTGCCGCACCAGCGCGCATCTATGGCAGTGCACGTAACGCGCGACTCACACGCCTTTACGACCTTTTTACTTGCGAGCGCGCATCCGTTCACTAGAATGGGTTCGCGATCCACCACAGAGCACGCCAGTGCGCTGGTGCCCGTCGTGATGCCGGTCGCACGGGACGACGCAGGCCACGATCGGCTGCTGCGCCCGGAACGGCTCGGCAGCCTGTTCGCGCAACGCACGGGCGCCGTCACCCTGGTGATGATGGTCGACGGCGCATGGCTGCGCGAACTCGGCGAGCTTGCCGGCCTCCTGACGTCCCGCACCAGCGCACCGACTTCATCGCGGTCATACCACCGGGTCGACCACCGCGACCGGCACGCCACGCGCCTCGATATCGCGTCCCGCGAGCAGACACAGATCCTCGCGATGATGCGTGGCGACCACCTGCACGCCCACCGGCACGCCATCCACGACCGACGTCGTGACGGCCAGCCCCGGCAGCCCCATCGCAGGCAGCGCGCGCAACGTGAGCTGCGCTTCCCACACGCGTTCGAAGCCGTCCGGCCCTTGCCGGTCGAGATCGTCCGGAAATGGCAGTTCCGACGAAACAGGCAGCAGCAACACCGGATATGCATCGAGAAACAGCCGCCACTCGCGCGTCAACGTCGTGCGTCGGACCAGCGCGCGGCTGACCACGTCGGCCGGCAGATCGCGCACCTTGCCGCGCACGGCGGCGATCACCGCGGCCGCGCCCGGATCGCCGTCCTGTTCGACCGCGTTCGCCAGCGCGTCGAAGCCATCCCCGAGCCAAAGCTGTTCCTGCAGCAGCGCGGCCTCGCGCATCGGCGGCGTATCGTCGATCTCGTCGACGGTCCAGCCGGCATCGACGAGCCGGCGCGCGGCATCGCGCAACGCGGCCTCGACTTCGGGCACGACCTCCAGGCCGCGCGGACGCACGCACAGCGCCGCGCGTTTCGGCACCGCGCGCCCGTCGAACGGCACCGCGACATGCCACGGATCGCGCGGGTCCGGTGCGGAGAACGCCCGCAGCGCAAGCGAGAGATCGTCGATCGTGCGCGCGATCGGCCCGGCCGTCGACATCAGTTGCGCACCGATCGCCCGCTCGGGCGACGACGCATTGAATGCCGGCACGCGACCGAGCGACGGCCGGATCCCGTGCACGCCGCACGCATAGGCCGGGTAGCGCACCGAGCCGCCGATGTCGGTGCCGACCGCGAGCGGCCCGATCCCGGCTGCCACGGCCGCCGCCCCGCCGCTCGATCCGCCCGGCGTCAGCGACGGATTGCGCGGATTGCGCGTGTGACCGTGCACGCGATTCGACGTGAACCAGCGCAGCGCGAACGTCGGCGAATTGGTGCGGCCGAGCAGCACCCCGCCGGCCTTGCGGATGTTGGCGACCACCGGGCTGTCGGCATGCGCGATCAGGTTTGCTTGCAGGCGCGTGCCGTTGGTCGTCGCAAAGCCCGCCTGATCGACGTTGATCTTCACGGTCACGGGTATGCCCGCGAGCGGCCCCGGATCGTCGCCGCGCGCGATGGCGCGATCGATTTCGTCGGCCTGCCGCCGCACGTCGTCGGGGCGATGTTCGACCACCGCGTTGATCGCCGGATTCACCGTATCGAGACGGTCGAGCACGGCGTCCGCCACTTCGCGCGCCGACACGTCACGCTGCCGCACGCGTTTTGCGAGTTCGGTTGCCGACAGTTGCCAGAGTTCGGTCATGACTTCTCCTGGTGAAAAGACATCACAATCACGCGCGGCGTCGCGCTTCCTCACGAAAGCGCGGCGCCGCATTCGCTCACTGCGTATCCTGCTTCGCGCGCTCGGCGGCGGCGATGATCGCGTCGGCCACGGCCTTCGGCTGGCTCAGCATCGCGACGTGGCTCGCGTTCACGCGCGCGACCGTCGCGCCGATCCGCTTCGCCATCGCTTCCTGCAGCTTCGGATCGATCATCCGGTCCTGCGTCGCGACGACGAACGTCGACGGCTTCGCATGCCACGCGGCTTGCGCGACCTTCTCCGAGATGCACCCGCTATACCACGGCCCCTGGGTCGCGGCAACGATGCGCTGCTGCGCGGGCGGCAGATCCGGCGCGAAATCCTGCGCGATCGCCTTGTCCGACAGCCGCGCGAAACCGCCGGCGTCCTTGCGCAGTTCGCCGGCCCATGACGGTGCCGGCAGCCCCTGCGTGACGTCGGCGATCGACTGGCCGTTGTCGAGCGCGAACGCCGCGACGTACACGAGCGACTTCACCTTGTCGTCGTTGCCCGCGTCGCTGATCACGACGCCCGCCCACGAATGGCCGACCAGCACGACCGGCCCCTTCTGTTCGTCGATCGTACGCTTCGTCGCGGCCGCGTCGTCGGCAAGCGAGCTCAGCGGGTTCTGCACCGACACCACGTGCAGCCCGCGCGCCTCGAGCAGCGGGATCACGCGGTTCCAGCTCGACCCGTCGGCGAATGCGCCGTGCACGAGCACGACGTTGGTGCCCTTCAGGTCGTCCTTCGGCGCGGCCTGCGCCGCGACCGCACCGAACAGTCCGCCGATCATCGCGGCGGATACCAGAACGCGTTTCATCAAACCGGCCATCGTCATGCTCCCTTGTTTATCGTGTCGTTGAAGTGACGTGCTCCCGAGCGGCCGCGCCTGCATGCGGCAAGCGCGGCGCGGGATCACGAATGCGCGTACAGGTCGTCGGCGGCGTAGCGTGCGGCGCGCGATTGCGCGGCGTCGCGATGGGCGGCCGGCGCCGACGCATCGGCCACGTTGTCGCCTTGCGACTTCGACGGGCCGTTCTGGTCGGAACGCGCGACCTGCTGGGCAACCGCGACGGCGTTCTCCGCGGCGGCGACGTCGTCCGGGTAGTGCGCTTCGCTGCCGGCCGGGTTGTAGCCGGCCTTCTCGAGGCGGATGAGATCGGCGCGCACTTCGGCACGCGTGAGGCTGTGGCCGGTATCGGCGAACGACAGCGCGGGGGCGACGGCGAGGACGGCAACAGCGAGGATTCGAGCGGCTTTCATGAAGGTTCTCCTTGAACGAGGTTGAGGTGTCGATCACTGGGCGTCCGGTGCGAACGTGTGACACCGAACGTTTGCTGCATGTCGACAGTAGAACCCGCGCACGTATCCGGCATGTTTCCGAAACGGGGCTTTCTGCATGCCAGTTTTTCAGGAGCGGCCACAGATACAGTGCGATACATACTCGCTTGGCGATGCGATGCGATTCGCCCGCGCGACGCACCACGAAAAAAGGCGTGCCTCGCGGGGCACGCCTTTCCGTCACCTTCACACCGCCGCGTCACGTCACGGCGCGAGCCGCGTGAACACGTAATCGTGGTTCTTCACCCGCGCCTGATGGCAGGCAAAGCACGTCTGATGCTGGCCGATATCGGCCGGCACGCCGTTGATGAAGCGACCAAAGCCCCAGCCGCCCGTCGATGCGTAACGACGCGAATCCTTCACCATCACCTGCACGGTCGTCGCCTGGCCGGGCACCGTCGCGGGCGCGAACTCGTCGGACTGCTTGCGTTTGTACGCGAGCTTCACGAGGATCGTGCCGTCCGGGAACGGCAGCGTCGCCTTCTCGAGCGCGCGGATCGCCACCGGATTGCCGAGCACCACGCGCAACTCGTCGAGCGGTGCGGCCTCTTCGGCCGGCGCGACCATTTCCCACTTCCGGTAGCCGGGCGGAATCGTCACGCCGTAGATCGGCGACGCGGCCGCGGCGGCGGGCGTCGACTGTTGCGCGAACGCGGCCGGGCCGCTCGCCGACCACGCGCCGGCGAGCAGCACGCCCCCGACGAGCGCACGGCGCGCGCCGCGCCGCCATCCCCCCACGCGGGCCCGCATCAGAGATGCTCCACTTGCAGGATCGCATCGGCGAAGGCCTGCGGCGCTTCCTGCGGCAGGTTGTGGCCGATGCCGCCGGTGATGGTCCGGTGCTGGTACTTGCCGGTGAACTTCTTCGCGTACGCGGCCGGGTCCGGATGCGGCGCGCCGTTGGCGTCGCCTTCCATCGTGATCGTCGGCACGGTGATCGAAGGCCCGGCCGCGAGACGCCGCTCGATGTCGTCGTATTGCGCTTCGCCCTTCGCGAGCCCGAGACGCCAGCGATAGTTGTGGATCACGACGGCCACGTGATCGGGATTCCGGAACGATGCGGCCGAGCGCGCATAGGTCTCGTCGGAGAACTGCCACTTCGGCGACGCGAGTTGCCAGATCAGCTTGTTGAACGCATCGCGGTTCTGCGTGTAGCCGAGTTCGCCACGCTCGGTCGTGAAGTAGAACTGATACCACCACTGGAATTCGGCGTGCGGCGGCAGCGGCTTGGCGTTCGCCGCCTGGCTGCCGATCAGGTAGCCGCTCACCGACACCAGCGCCTTCACGCGCTGCGGCCACAGCGCCGCGATGACGTCGGCCGTGCGCGCGCCCCAGTCGTAGCCGCCGAACACCGCGCGGTCGATCTTCAACGCATCCATCAGCGCGACGATGTCGACGGCCGTCACCGCCTGCTGGCCGTTGCGCACCGTGTCGGCCGAGCGGAACGTCGTCGAGCCGTAGCCGCGCAGATACGGCACGATCACGCGATAGCCGGCCGCGACGAGCAGCGGCGCGACTTCCGCGTAGCTGTAGATGTCGTACGGCCAACCGTGCAGCAGGAACACGACCGGGCCGTTCTTCGGGCCCAGATCCGCATACCCGACGTTCAGCACGCCCGCGTCGATCTGGTGGATCGTGCCCAGCGACGCGACGCCGGCCGGGCGTTTCGCCCCGGCTGCCTCGGGCGCCGACTGCGCCTGCGCGAGCGCGCCGAAGCCGAGGTCGGCCAGGCTCAGGCTTGCCAGCGTGGTGCCCAGGATCAGGCGGCGTCGGGTGTTCACGGTATCGGTCATGACTCGTTCTCCATTGTCGATCGCTAAGGAAGAGCCCGCGGCACGTGCGGGCAATCGGGTGTCGTCGTTCGCGGCGGTGGCGAATGGCACCGCGCCGCCGTGTGAATTGCTTCACCGGTTTTATATCCGAACCGTCAGGAGGCTTTGTATCTCAACGTATCCGTGTGCGAACACGACACACGGCGATTCAAAAAACGTGCGGAAAACGCCACGTTCGGGCGGCCGCGCGGCACACGCGGCCCCGCACGTCGATACGTCAGAACAGCTTGGCGATCGCGGGCACGCTGAGCACCGCGACGTAGTAGCCCATGAACTGCACGCCCGTGTTGAAGGCGAACAGGCGCGACAGCATCCCGCCGAACAGGCCGATCGTCACGATCACGGCGAGCCCCAGCAGTTGCCCTTCCCACACGCCGATCACGACGATCAGCCCCGCGAAGGTCGCGATGATCGCCTCGTGGCTCAGCTTGCGCGCGACGAACGATGCCGCGCGGTGCGCGTGGTGCATCGCGAGCGGATACGCGATCAGCGCCGCCAGCAGGATCGACAGCAGCCCGTAGCCGAGGAACTCGGGCCAGCTCATCAACGTATGCAGGTTGTGGATCTGCCCGGACGCCGCGTCGACCGTGAAGCGCGGCGGCGCATTGAACAGCGGCGCGGCCGGGCCGGCCGCCACCGGGCTCAGCGGCAGCCCGAATGCGATCAGCGGAATCAGCGCCTCGGCGATGTAGGTCGCTTCCGTCACGCCGTTGCGCGCGGCGATCACGGTCGTCAGGCGCTGGTACGCATGACGCACGCGCGCGCCGACGATCTCGCCCATCAGCACCGTCATCGCGACCGGGCTGAACACGAACGTCGCGCTCGACACGGCAGCCGTGCCGATCGTCCACGCGACCTGCTCGCGGTCGAGCACCTTCAGCGGGCTCGGGAAATAGCCGCGCCAGCTTTTGACGTCGGGCGCGAGCACGAACGTCGACGGCCCGTCGCGGCGCATGCGCCGACGCTCGGCCGGCGACAGGATCGAAAACAGGTCGGCCACCAGCGGCCCGATCGCGATCCCGAGGAAGTAGCTGACGCTCAGCTTCACGCCGTAACGGCCCGTCAGCGCCTGCAAGCCGACCACCAGCATCACGAACGGCACGAGCAGCAGCACCGACGCCCAGTGCCCCGCCGAGAAGTACGCGATGCCGATGGCCGCCGCGAGAAACACCCACGGCGCGGCCTTCGCGATCGCCGTACCGAACGGCGCGAGCAGCGCCGCGAACAGCACCGCGAGCGGCAGCGCGACGAACGCGGCGACGATCGCGCCGGAGATCATCTTGCGCAGCGCGATGTGCGGCACGCCGAGCGCACGCAACAGCGTCGCCTGCTGCAACAGCGGCGCGGCCATCGTGTCGCCGGGAATACCGAGCAGCGCGGTCGGGATCGAATGCGTGATGTGCTTGGCCACCGCGCCCGCGAGGAAGAACGTGAACACGCCGGCCGGCGGCACGCCGAGCAGTGCGACGAGCAAGGTGAGCGGCGCGATCGTCGTCGTTTCGTCGGTGCCCGAGATCAGCCCGATGCCGGAGAATACGATCGCGCCCAGCAGCCCCATCGCGAACGCGGCCGGCATCGCATGCAGCAGCGCGTCCATCAGCGGCCTCCCGCGCGTGTGCGCTCGGACGATGCGTCGTACGACGCGAAGAGATCGAGCAGTCCGAGCTCCTCCATTTCGGCGCGTGCGCTGGCCGACAGGTCGCTCGTCGAGCCGAGCCCGCCCGATGCTTCGGCGAGCTGCCGCAATGCCTCGTGGCGCTCGGCGCCGCCGGCCGCATGTTCGATCACCGTGCGCTTCGGCTTGAACAGCCTCGCGCAGATCGTGCCGGCCAGCAGGCAGCCGCCGAGGCCGATCAGCATCGCGTAAGCCCGCGCGATCGCCGCGTCGTGGACGAACGACGCGAGCACCACGCGGCCGATCTCGAACGCGCCGAGGCTGATCGCGATGCCGAGCAGCACCGACCACGCGAGATGTTTCGTCGCCACCGTGTCGCCCCACACCTCGACGAGCGTCGTGGCCGACGCATCGGCGCCGGCCAACGACCGCGCGCGATGCGGCGCGGTTGCGACCGCGCTTGAACCGGTCTGTTCCATGTGTCTCCTCCTGGATTGATCTATCGCCGGCCTGGCCGGCGTGGCGCGCTGCCCGCCGCGTTCGCGACGCGGCGGACAGTCCGCGCATCAGCCGCCGCTGCGGCCCGCGAGCAACTCGACTGCGAAGTCGGTGCGCACGTCTTTCGCCGCGACCATCTGCTGCGCGATCCGGTCGATGTCGGCACCGGTCGCGCCCGCTGCAACGGCGATGTTGCGCGCATGCAGCGCCATGTGGCCGCGCTGGATGCCTTCGGTCGCGAGCGCGCGCAGCGCACCGAGATTCTGCGCAAGCCCGACCGCCACCGCAATTTCACCGAGTTCCTGAGCGGACGTCACGTTCATGATCTTCAGCGCGAGACGCGCGAGCGGATGCGTCTTCGTCGCACCGCCGACGAGCCCCACCGGCATCGGCATCTCGATCGTGCCGACGAGGTCGCCGTTGGCGGCCTTCTCCCACGTCGTCAGCGACGTATAGCGGCCGCTGCGGCTCGCATACGCATGCGCGCCGGCTTCGACCGCTCGCCAGTCGTTGCCGGTCGCGACCACGACCGGATCGATGCCGTTCATGATGCCCTTGTTGTGTGTCGCCGCGCGGTAGGGGTCGGTTGCCGCGAACACGTACGCGTCGATCACGCGGTCGATCACGTCTTCGCCGGAATAGGCGTCGGTCGCGAGCGTGGCGGCCGAGTACCGTACCTCTGCGCGGGCCAGCCGGAGATCCGCGAGGTTGGACAGTATCCGCAACCGTACCTGGCCCCCGGTGATCGCTTCGATGCGCGTCGCGACGGTTTCGGCCATCGTGTTGACCGTGTTCGCGCCCATCGCGTCGCGTACATCGACGATCAGGTGCGCGACGACCATCGCGCCGCGCGGCGTGTCGGGGAACACATGGACCTCGATGTCGCGGCAGCCGCCGCCGAGGCCGACGAGCACCTTGTCGCGGCTGTTCGCGAGATCGATCAGCTCGGCCGCGTGCCGCAGGATCGCGAGCCGCGCGCCGTACGGATCGTCGACGCCGATCACCTGCACCTGCGCACGCATCAGCGGGCCGCTGCTCGACGCACGAAAGCCGCCGGCCGCGCGGGAGAGCTTCGCCATATACGATGCGGCCGCAACGATCGACGGCTCCTCGACGGCCATCGGCACGATCACGTCCTTGCCGTTGATCCGGAAGTAGCCGGCCACGGCCATCGGCAGCTCGAACGTGCCGATCACGTTCTCGATCATCCCGTTCGCGGTGTCGAGCGGCAGCGCGCCCGGTTTCGCGAGCAGCGCGTGCTCGGCATCGTCGAGCCCGACGGCACGGGACAGGTGGGACAGGCGTTGCTCGGGCGTGAGCGAGCGGAAGTTCGGCAAGGCGGAATCGATGGGCATGAGGGGTCTGCTGTTCGGGGTGGCGGTATGGCCCGTGGGTGCTTGCGGCGGGCAGCGGATAGCCGAATAATAGTCACGCTGTACCCATTGAAAAGGTACAGAACGCGCAGACAGTCGCCCAACCGTACCCATGACAGTGAGCCGGCCCGACGGAACCCGCCGATGAAACAGCGTGCAAAAGCCAGCCTGTCTGGCGCGATGGCGGACAATCTCGCCAGACAGATCGAGGAAGGCGTGTTGCCGGCCGGCGCGAAGCTGCCTTCGATCAGGGAATACGCTGAGGCGTCCGGCTGCTCGAAGAACACCGTGATCAGCGCGTTCGAGATGCTCGCGGCCGACGGCCTGATCGAGCCGCGCCGCGGCTCGGGCTTCTTCGTCACGCGGCGCGCGGCGGCCGCGCCCGAGATCGACGAACCGAGTTCGCTCGACCGCGCGATGGACATCGTGTGGCTGATGCGCGAGCAGCTGCACGTGAAGCCCGACGTGCTCAACCTCGGCGAAGGTTTCCCGCCGATCGAGTGGCTCGAGGAAACGCGGCTGAACCAGTACCAGCAGCGCATCATGCGCACGAGCGCCGCGTCGCTGTTCCGTTACGGCAGCCGCTTCGGCTACCTGCCGTTGCGCCAGTCGCTGCAGCAGAAGCTCGCCGGCTACGAGATCGAGGCGCCGCCCGCGCAGATCGTGCTCACGCACGGCGCGAACCAGGCGATGGATCTCGTGCTGCGCTACTTCGTGCGCCCCGGCGACGCCGTGCTCGTCGACGATCCCGGCTACTACCCGCTGTTCGGCAAGCTGAAGCTGAGCGGTGCGACCATCGTCGGCGTGCCGCGCGAGATCGACGGCCCCGACGTCTCGAAGCTGGCCGAGCTCGTCGCCACGCACCGCCCGAAGCTGTTCTTCACGCAATCGGTCGGCCACAACCCGACCGCGACCGATACGAGCGCGGCCAAGGCACATCGCATCCTGCAACTCGCCGACGCGCACGACCTGATCATCGTCGAGGACGATGCGCTCGCCGACCTGCGGCCGCGCTTGCTCACGCGCATCGCGACGCTCGACCAGTTGCGCCGGACCATCTATATCGGCAGTTTTTCGAAATCGGTGTCGGCGGCGTTGCGTGTCGGATTTCTTGCGTGCAATGCCGCGCTTGCGAGCGATCTCGCCGATGTGAAGATGCTGACGCATGTCAGCAGCTCGGAATACTGCGAACGTACGCTCGATGCGATCGTCAGCGATGGCCACTTTCTCAGGCACACGAATCATCTTCAGGAGAAGCTGCGGCGCGCGACCGGCACCGCGCTCGATGCGCTCGGCCGTCTCGGCGCGGAGGTCTATCGGCCCTGCGACCAGAACCTGTATCTGTGGGCCGCGCTGCCCGGCTGGCCCGATTCGATGCCGCTCGCGCAGGCGATGCTCGAGCGTGGCGTGATTCTCGCGCCGGGCGCTGTGTTTTCGCCGCAGGCCGATCGTCCGTCGAAGTACTGCCGGTTCAATGTCGCGTATCTCGCGGACAAGCGGTTCGCGCAGGCGTTGAGTGAGGTGGCGTAGCGTGCTCGCCGGACTCGACGGAGCAACCGGCAAGCGCCGTGCGATGCGGGATGACGATGATATCCGGCCCGCCATGACAACCATCCATCCGACTCGAGGGGACCGATTTGACCGACGCCAATACCAATGAACCGGGCACGCCCGCGCTGAAGCAGGCTGCAACCAGCACGCCACTCTGGCTCGCCACGGCCTGGACCGTGTTCGGAAGTGCGGCGCTTTTGCTCGCGTGGTTCTCCGGTTACTCGACCGCATTCTGCGATACGCTCGGCGGCGCCGTGGTCTGGGTCGTGTTCTTTTCCGCCGCCGCGATCTTCGGTGTCTCCCGGAATTATCCGGCGTTCATACCCGTCGGCCTGGTGGCCTGCATCGCATTCGCCGCGCTCGCCCGTCGCCTTCCGCGCTTCAAGATCACGTGGCTTCGATTCCTGATTGCGCTGATTAGCGTCTATGCCGCCACGGGACTGCTTACGTGGTTGAGAGACGTCCACAACACATGCCGCATCATTTGATGCGCACGGTGCGCTTCATCGACAAACGCAGGCCGTTGTTCGAACCGGCCCGCGCGCACCGTCGCCCGCCGCCTACACGCGCCGCAACGGCCGGAATCCCGCACGCACTTCACGCGCAAACAATTCCGGTTCCTCCCATGCCGCGAAGTGGCCGCCCTTGTCGACTTCGTTGAAGTAGATCAGGTTGTGATAACTGCGCTCGGCCCAGCTACGCGGCGCCTGGTAGATCTCGCCGGGAAACACCGTGATCGCGGCCGGCAGCGAGATATCCACCGCGTTGAAGTTGTTCGAGTGATCCTCCCAGTAGATCTGCGCGGACGACGTCGCGGTGTTAGTCAGCCAGTACAACGAAATGTCGTCGAGGATCTCGTCGCGCGGAATCGAGCGTTCGGGCACGCCGCCGCTGTACGTCCACTGCGAAATCTTGTCGTACATCCAGGCAGCCTGTCCTGATGGCGAATCGGCCAGCGCATAGCCGACCGTCTGCGGCCGCGTGACCATCATCGCCGAGTAGCCGCAGTTGTCGCGATAGAACGTCGCGAGCTTCTCGTACGCGGCCTTCTCCTTCGGCGACAGCGAGGCCGGCGCGGGCGCATCGGTCGCCAGCAGCGTCGCGATATCCGGCGGCACCGTCGCCGGCATGTTCACGTGAATCCCGGCCAGGCCCTGCACGCGCTGCATCGCCATCCGGTGCGAGATCACCGAGCCGCAGTCGCCGCCCTGCGACACGAAACGCGTATAGCCGAGCCGCGCCATCAGCTCGCCCCACGCTCGCGCGATGTGATCGGAGCCCCAGCCGGTCTTCGTCGGCCGGCCCGAGAAGCCGAAGCCCGGCAGCGACGGCACGACGACGTGGAACGCATCGTCCGCGCTCGCGCCGTGCGCGGTCGGGTCGGTCAGCGGGCCGATCGCCTTCAGCAGCTCGAAGATCGAACCGGGCCAGCCGTGCGTCATGATCATCGGTATCGCGTTCTCGTGCCGCGACCGCACGTGGATGAAATGAATGTCGAGCCCGTCGATTTCCGTGATGAACATCGGGAAGCCGTTCAGGCGCGCCTCGCCCTTGCGCCAGTCGTAGTCGGTGCCCCAGTAGCGCAGCAGCGCCTGCATGCGCGCGAGCCGCACGCCCTGCGATTCGTCGGCGACGGTCTCGCGGCCCGGCCAGCGCGTCGCGGCGATGCGACGGCGCAGGTCGGCCACGGCCTCATCGGGAATGTGCGCGGTGAACGGGCGTATGCCGCTCGCGCCGGTGGCCGCATGCAGCGCGGCGGGCAGCATCGCCGAGACCCCGGCGGCCACGGAAGTGGCCAGCAGGTGGCGACGCATCGGGGAAAACGGTGTGGAAGACATCGTTCGGCATCTCCTTTCGTGAAATGGAAAGTGAACATGCCGCGCGCGGGAGCGCGCCGAGGCTTTCAATCCGGCGCGCCCATGCCACGCGGCGTCGCCCATTTGAAAGGTCCGATGTATCCCGGATTTGTCTGATTTGTACGCGTTTGTAGCTGCTGGCCGCGAGCGGCCAAGCCCGTACGGCCGCCCGCCGGGGTGATATTCAGAGCGCCTTGACGATCGCGCCGTCGACGCGAATGTTCTGCCCGGTGATGTAGCCCGCGCCGTCCGACAGCAGGAACGCGACCGTCTTCGCGATCTCGCCGGTCTGGCCGAAACGGCCGGCCGGAATACGCGCGACGATCTCCGGCGTTTCCGGCCAGCTGTCGATGAAGCCCGGCAGCACCGCGTTCATCCGGATGTTCTCGGCTGCATAGCGTTCCGCGTACAGGCGCGTCCATGCGCTCAGCGCCGCGCGCAGCGCCGACGACACGGGCATCGGTTGCTCGGGCGCATCCGCCGCGAAGCTCGAGATGTTCACCACCGCGCCGCCGCCCTGCTTCTGGAAGATCGGCGTCACCCGGCGCATCACGCGCACCACGTTCAGCAGGATCAGGTCGAGCCCCGCGTGCCAGTTGTCGTCGGTGATCGCCAGCAGCTCGCCCTTCGGCGGATGGCCGGTGTTGTTCACGACCGCGTCGACGCGGCCGTAGCGCGCGATCGTTTCCCGCACGAGCTTGTCGATATCGGCCTCTTCGGTCACCGAGCCCTTGATGCCGAAACCGCCGAGTTCCTCGCCGAGCGCCACCGCGCTGCCCGACGGCGACATCAGCGCGACGCGATAGCCCGTCGCCGCCAGTTCGCGCGCGATCGCCGCGCCCATGCCCTTGCCCGCCGCCGTGATCAACGCTACTTTTTCTACAGTCACGATCCGTTCCTCGTTCCGATTCTGCCGCCGCGCAGCCGCCATTCGGCGCGCCATGGTGGTAATGTAGGCGCATCGATTCCGGCTGTCGAACCAGTATTTCTGCCGTCAGCCGATAGCTTTTCTACAGCCAAACGATGCCGCCACGCCCTTCCCGCCTGCCGCCGCTGAATGCGCTTCGCGCGTTCGAAGTGTCCGCCCGGCACCTCAACTTCCGCGCCGCCGCCGACGAGATCGGCGTCACGCAGGGCGCCGTCGCGCAGCAGGTGCGCCACCTCGAGGACGTGCTCGGCCTGAAGCTGTTCGAGCGCCTGCCGCGCGGCCTCGCACTCACGCACGACGGCGCCGCGTATTTCTCCGACGTGCAGCGTGCGCTGCACGCGATCGCCGATGCAACCGACAAGCTCGTGAAGCGGCGCGCCGCGCTGACGATCAGCACGACGCCGTCGTTCGCGTCGAAATGGCTGATTCCTCGGCTCGCGCAGTTCACCGAAGCACATCCCGACTACGACGTGCGCGTGATCGCCGACCCGCAGATCGCGACGTTCCGCCACGACGGCGTCGATCTCGCGATCCGCTACGGCAAGCCGCCGTTCGGCAAGCATCTCGCCACTCATGCGCTGTTCCCGCTCGACGTGTGCGCGGTGTGCAGCCCGTCGGTGCTGACCGCGCCGGCTTCGCCGCGCGCGCTCGCCGGGCAGGTGCTGCTACACGATGCACACGACCTGTGGCCCGAGTTCCTCGCGGCGATGCCCGAACCGGTCGACGTCGATCCGCACAAGGGGCTGCGCTTCAACCAGACGTCGCTCGCGATCGATGCGGCCGTCGCCGGCCAGGGCATCGCGCTCGCGACCGAGCCGCTCGTCGAGCGCGACATCGCCGCCGGACGGCTGTGCAAGCCGTTCGACTTCGCGTTTCCGCTGTCGGTAGGGTTCTATCTCGTGTATCCGGCCGAGCGCCGCGACGACGATGCGATCGTGGTGATGCGCGAGTGGATGATCGAGGCCGCATCGGACGGGCGGCCTTGAGCGGTTGAGCGCGCTCGGCCAGCGTCAGGGTGCGATCCAGCGGGCGTCGTAACCGCTTTCGTTCACGTCGAATACCGCGCGGCGATGGCCGGCGCGCGCAAGTTCGAGCCAGTCGATGCGCGCGATCGTCATGTGGATCAGGCAGAAGTTTGCGTAGCCGTCGCCAGTGGGTGCGGTGCCGCCGATATGCGCGGCTTCAGGCGCTGCGATCGACGTGCCGGGCGGCAACGGCGCGCGATACAGCAGCAACGTATGCGGGCGGCTCGATGCCCAGATCGCGCGCCGTTGCGCTTCGTCCTCGCAGATCGACGCCACACCTTCCGCGCGAATCTGCACGAGCGCGTCGAGATCGTTCGCGACGATCGAGATGCGCGGATCGCGACGCAACTCCGCCACTTTTTCCGAACGCGCATCGGTATGAAACGACAGCACGCACTCGGCGCGACTCACCTGACGCAATACGATCGTCCGAACCTTCGGCGCACCATCGAGGCCGAGCGTGGCCGCCTGCGGCATCGTGAACGGCGAGCGCTTTTCGCTCACGCCGGCTTCGAGGCAGGACCACAGGCGGTCATACGTTTGCGCGAGCGATTCGGAGGTCGGGTCGGACATGAGGCGGCGGCGATCGTCGGTGTTTCGATCGCGCAAGCTTAACCGCTTATGTCGGCGATGGCGCGCATGTGGCGCGAGCCGCCGGCCTTGTGCTCGTCAGTTGTAGCCGAGCACGACCGACGCCGCATCGCCGGCATCGGTTGCCGGCTCCGCGCCGAAGCGGCCGAGCACGTCGGCCACATACTGCGGCCCGGCGCTGATCTGCGACGAGCGATGCTTCGCCGGCTGCTTATAGGCGGCGCTCGCCGCCACGCCCACCGAGGCCGTTTCGTTGACGGTGATAGTCATGCTGACGTCTCCTCACGCGGCCCGCGCCGCACCATACGCGCGCACGAGGCGCGCGACGCCTTCCCGGATCGCATCGACGTCCGGCGCGGCGAACGACAGGCGCAGCGACGCTGCGTCGACGTTGTCCGCGAAGAACGCCCTGCCCGGTACGAACACGATCTTGTTGGCGATCGCCTGTTGCAGCAGCGCGTCCGACGACACCGCACCGAGCCCCGCCCACACGAACATCCCGCCTTCGGGACGATGGAATTCGATCGCATCGCCGAAGCCGTCGCGCAGCGCATCGCACATCGCGTCGCATTTGCGCCGGTACGCGGCCGTGATGCGCGGCAGATGACGTTCGAGCGCGCCGTCCGCCAGATATTCGGCGGCGGTCGCCTGCGTCCACGGTGCGCTGCAGAGGTCGACCGTCTGCTTCGCGATCACGCAGCGCCGCGCGATTTCGGCCGGCGCGATCGTCCAGCCCACGCGCAGCCCCGGCGCGACGATCTTCGACAGGCTCGCGAAATGCACGAGCCAGTCGCGCGCGCCGTCCACCTCGCCGGCCAGCGCGAGCATCGACGGCACGGCTTCGCCCGCGAAACGCAGGTCGCCGTACGGATCGTCCTCGACGATCAGGAAATGGTATTGCACCGCGAGACGCAGCAATTTCAGCCGACGTTCGCGCGTGAGCGTCGCGCCCGTCGGGTTCGCGAAAGTCGGGACCGTGTAGAGCAGCTTCGGTTGCGCGATCGCGCCGGACGCGAGTTGTTCGCCGAGACGATCGACGTCGAGGCCCTCGCCGTCGACGGGAATCGTCACGATGCGCGCCTGTTGCAAACGCATCGCCTGCAGCGTGGCCGGGTACGCCGGTTGTTCGGTCAGCACGACGTCGCCGGGCGACACCATCACGCGCAGCAGCAGGTCGAGACCTTGCTGCGAGCCGGTCGTGACGAACAGTTCGGCTGGCGTGCACGCGACGCCGCGACGCGCCATCAGCGCGATCAGTTGCTGCTTGAGTTCGGCGAGGCCGTCGGTCGGGCCGTACTGCAGGCAGCGGACGGGCTGCGCGTACGCGCGTTCGGCCGCCGCATTCAGGCCGTCGACGTCGAACAGATCGCTGGCTGGATAACCGCCCGCGAACGAAATCATGCCCGGTTCGGACAGGTACTTGAACAACTCGCGGATCGGCGAGCCGGCAGGATTTTGGAATGAGGGCGAGAACGCGTACATGTCGTCGTGAGCGGGTGGGCGCGGAAGGCCGGGATAGCCGCCGAGTGCCGGCCGCCAAGGCGCTTCTGACGCCGCGGCGGTGAATTCGAGCCACGATTGTCGATAGTCATTAAGGGCTCGGCAAACGATATCTATGCACTAGGTCTTGCGGTTTGGTCATTAAATCGCGGCTGGGCGGGGGTTAGGGGTGCGGAGGGGGCGTGCGGGGGGATACGGGGTTCAGGGACGGTTCGTCGAACGGGTGTTTGATCCGGGCGATTGTTTCGCCGGGGGTGGTCACGGCGATGCGACGACCACTCGGGCAGCGGGACCATAAGATATCCTTCCCTTCAACGATCGCTGCCTGAATGCGAACACGCATACCGCTCTTCAACTAAGCCGGCCTGACCTAGCGATGCTCATCGAGCACCGCACATCCCCTGCACGTCCACCTTGAAGGGTTCACATGGAATACATCATCCATCAGGAAGCGCCCTCCGTATCGACATATATCGACATTCGCGTTGCTGCGGGTTGAGCCGGAAATCCGAGCAAGCTGCAACTATCGGGTTGCAGAACGGCCTCTTTAGCGTCGTGGCGTACTCGGGTAGCACTCCGGTCGGAATCGGCCGGATTATCGGTGACGGTGGCTGCTTCTTCGAGGTCGTGGATATCGCAGTATTGCCGACACACCAGACGAAGGGTGTAGGCGATCTGATCATGCGAGCACTCATGAACTACATTCACGAGAACGCGCCGCCGACTGCCTATGTCAGTCTGATGGCGGATCACGGGACGCCGAAGTGCTATGAGCGCTATGGCTTCCAGCCGTCGGTACTTGCCGAGAAAGCAGGTATGTTTCCTTGCATTAAATGACGCAGGTCGCGCTGAATCCTTTTTGCGCACTGGACGCAACCATATCTCGCGAAATGCGAGCCGACGGCGGTCAGTCCATTGACTGCTGCCCCGAGCAGTCACTCGGCTCACCTCAATTGCGGATGTTCAGTGAGCTTTCCATGATGCGATCCTTGTATCGCGTCATTCTTTGCGATACTACTTTGCCTTTAGCGTTGTCATGATGATCCGCTTGGCAATTTGGCTTCTTGAAAGAAGCCCGCCGTCGTAAGAGCAATCGCAAAAATACACATCGCTACAGGGATAGCGGCCGCCGAATGCCGACAAACGAAGGGCGGCCCGAGCCGCCCCACAACACCCGATCAGCCCGCGACACCCCGATTCGCCTCAATCACCGTCAACGCAGCCATATTCACGATCCGCCGTACGGTGGCGCTGGAAGTAAGGATGTTCACCGGCGCATTGACGCCCAACAGGAAAGGCCCCACCGCCACATTGCTTCCCGCCTCGGTCTTGAGCAGGTTGTAAGCGATATTCCCTGCATCCACATTCGGACAAACCAGCAAATTCGCCGCCCCCTTCAACGGCGACATCGGCAGCAGCTTCGCCCGCAGCCCTTCATCGAGCGCGCAGTCGCCATGCATCTCGCCATCCGCCTCGATATCCGGCGCCTGCTCGCGCACGATCTCCAGCGCGCGGCGCATCTTCACGCCCGACGCCGCACTCCCCGACCCGAAATTCGACCGCGACAGCAGCGCCACCTTCGGCGTCAGGTTCAGCCATTCCATCTGCCGCGCCGCCGCGATCGTGAATTCCGCGATCTGCTCCGCATCGGGGTTGTCGTTCACGTGCGTATCCACCAGCGCGACCGTCCGCTGATCGAGCAACAGGATGTTCATCGCCGCATAAGTCGACGCACCGGGTTTCTTGCCGATCACTTCATCCACGAACCGCAGATGATTGTGATACTCGCCCACCGTCCCGCAGATCATCCCGTCCGCGTCGCCGAGCTGCACCATCATCGCGCCGATCAGCGTCAGGCGGCGGCGCATTTCCACGCGCGCCATTTCCTTCGAAATACCGTCGCGGCACCGCAGTTCCCAATACTTCGTCCAGTACTGCGGGAAACGCTCGTCATATTCCGGATTGGTCACTTCGACATCCTGACCGAGTCGCAAGCGCAACCCGAACCGCTCGATCCGCGCGAGCAGCACCTCCGGACGCCCGACCAGAATCGGCCGCGCAAGCTTCTCGTCGACGATCACCTGCACCGCACGCAGCACCCGCTCGTCTTCGCCTTCGGTGAACACGATCCGCGCCTTGCCGCCGTCACGCACGAGCTGGCGCGCGGTCGCGAACAGCGGCTTCATGAACGCGCCCGAGTGGTAGACGAATTGCTGCAACTGCTCGACGTACGCATCGAGATTCGCGAGCGGACGCGTCGCCACGCCGCCTTCCATCGCCGCCTTCGCGACGGCCGGCGCGATCCGCACGATCAGGCGCGGGTCGAACGGCTTCGGAATCAGGTATTGCGGGCCGAACGACACGTCGTAAGCACCATAAGCCGCCGCGACGACTTCGTTCTGCTCTTCCTCGGCCAGCCCCGCGATCGCATGCACCGCGGCGATTTCCATCTCGCGCGTGATCGTCGTCGCGCCCACGTCCAGCGCCCCGCGGAAAATGTACGGGAAGCACAGCACGTTGTTGACCTGGTTCGGATAGTCCGAGCGGCCCGTCGCGATCACGACGTCGTCGCGCGTCTCATGCGCCAGTTCCGGGAAGATTTCCGGCGTCGGGTTCGCCAGCGCGAGAATTAGCGGACGCGCCGCCATCTGCTTGAGCATCTCCGCCGTGAGGATGCCGCCGACCGACAATCCCAGGAACACATCCGCGCCGCCGATCACTTCGGCGAGCTTGCGCGCATCGGTTTCCTGCGCGAAGCGCGACTTGGCCGGGTCCATCAGCGCGGTACGGCCGCGATAGACGACGCCTTCGATGTCGGTCACCCACACGTTTTCCACCGGCAGCCCGAGGTCGACCAGCAGGTCCAGGCACGCCAGCGCGGCCGCACCGGCGCCCGACGTCACGACCTTCACTTCCTTGATGGACTTCCCGACGACCTTCAGCCCGTTGATGAACGCGGCGGAAACGGTAATGGCCGTGCCGTGCTGATCGTCGTGGAAGACGGGAATCTTCATGCGTTCGCGCAGCTTCTGCTCGACGGTGAAGCATTCCGGCGCCTTGATGTCCTCGAGGTTGATGCCGCCGAACGTCGGTTCGAGGCCCGCGATGATGTCGATCAGCTTGTCCGGGTCGGTCTCGTTGATCTCGATGTCGAACACGTCGATTCCGGCGAACTTCTTGAACAGGACGGCCTTGCCCTCCATCACCGGCTTCGACGCGAGCGGGCCGATGTTGCCGAGGCCCAGCACGGCGGTACCGTTCGTGATCACGCCCACGAGGTTGCCGCGGCTCGTGAAGCGGTGCGCCTGCAGCGGATCGGCGGCGATCGACTCGCACACGCTCGCCACGCCGGGCGTATAGGCCAGCGCGAGATCGCGCTGGGTCACCAGCGGCTTGCTGGCGACGACCGAGATTTTCCCGGGGGTCGGAAACTCGTGATAGTCGAACGCGGCCTGCTGCTGTGTCTCTGTCTGTTTCATGTTTTGGGTCCCGGCGTGGGCGCCAGGCCAGTCCCGGCGCGATCCATGAAGGTGATTCTAGGGATCCGCCATAACATGATGATTCTGTTTTAATATCGTCCCATCACTTTTTCCTGATGAATGCATGACCAGTCAATGAATTTCGATGCAAACGACGTGGTCAGGCGGCTCGGCGCGCGTCTGAAGATTCGGCATCTGGTGCTGTTGCTGCAGATCCAGCAGCACGGCTCGCTGACGCGCGTCGCCGAGCACATGGCGAGCAGCCAGCCGGCCGTGACGAACGCGCTGTCCGAACTGGAGAGCATGTTCGGCACGCCGCTGTTCGAGCGCTCGTCGCGCGGCATGCGGCCCACCGCGCTCGGCGCGGTCGTGCTCGAACGGGCGAAGGCGATGATCAAGGATCTCGACCACCTCGCCCGCGAGATGGAGGCCGTCGCCGCCGGGCATGCGGCCCATCTGCATATCGGCGTGATTCCGTTCATCTCCGGCCAGATGCTGTCGGCCGCGCTGAAGCGGCTGCAAGCGCGCATGGAGCGGCGCCTGACCGTGACGATTCACGAAGGCACCAGCGATCAGCTGCTGCTGCAACTCCGGGATCACAGCGTCGACATCGTGATCGGGCGCGCGTCGTCGGCGATCGATCTCGGGCAGGTTTCGTTCGAAGTGCTGTACCAGCAGCAGCCGCGCATGATCGCGAGCCGGCGGCTGGCCGCCAAGCTCGCCCGCGCGCCGCTGGACTGGCACAAGCTGCATGCGCTCGACTGGATTCTCGGCGCGCCGCATACGCCGATGCGCGAACAGGTGACCGACCTGTTCCTGTCGGCCGGCATCGCGCCGCCGGTGCCGATCGTCGAAAGCTATTCGTCGAAGCTGATCGGCGAAATGATCGCGTCGAGCGACGAGGCCGTGTCGATCGTGCCGGCCGATATCGCGGAGGAACTGGTGCGGATCGCCGGCGTGGCGATCGTGCCTTATTCGCTGGTGTGGACGCTGCCGCCGATCGCACTGTTCACGCGCTCCGCCGATTCGCAATCGCCCGCGCGCGATCTGCTCGTCGACGCGCTACGCGTGGTGTGCAAGGAGACGTACGGGGACGCGCAGCGATAGCGCGTTACTTGCCGGCGGCAAGGCGACGCAGGATTTCCGCACGCTCAGCGGCCAGCACGTGGTCCGAACCCTCGCCCCTGTCGTAGCGTTTGCTCGTACGGTAGGAAAAGCGCTTCGCGTATTGATTGGCGGCAGGATCGAACACCCATGCGTCGACGTCGAAGAAGTGCTGGCCGAAATGATCCTCGTCCTGGCCCCACACATAGTCGGCCCGGACGAACAGCGGATACGACGACACCTCCGGCACGTTCCACATCGCACGATCGGCCATCTCCGTTTCGGTGACATTCGGCATCAGGTTCTCGATCTTGCCGTTCGCGCCGACACGCAGCACGGCCACGCGCTCCAGCATCCCGCTGCCGCCACCCGAGAACATTCCCGAGAAGAACACCCACGAGCCGCCCGACGCAATCGGCAACCGCTCGGACCGTGGATTAAGGCCGAACTGGTACAGCTCCTTCGACGAATGAGGAAGCGGCGCCGGCGGCATCTCGAAGCACGGCGCACGGTCGGGCAGCACGCAGAGCTTCACGCCGGAGAGCGGAAGCCCGTCGCCGTCGAGCTTGCCTTCCGTCTGAGTGAAGCGCGGGAATGCCGTTTCGCGGGGCGCCGCTTGAACGCTGGCGATGCCGACGACCGCAATGCTTGCGATTGCCGCGAGCGTTTTACCGATCCAGCGCATCACGCCTCCGCCCGATGACACACCGCCTCGATATTGTGTCCATCCGGATCGATGACGAACGCCGCGTAGTAGCTCGCGTGATAATGCGGCCGCAACCCGGGAGCGCCATGGTCTTTGCCGCCGGCCTCCAGCGCCGCGCGATGGAACGCATCGACTTGCTGCCGCGTGTCGGCCACGAATGCGATGTGGAGAGGCGCCGGTTTCTCGTCGGTCGGGAACAGACACAGCGAAGACTTGCTGGGCAGCCCGATCTCGATCCCGTACGACGGCTCGCCTTCCCCGACGATTTCGGCACCCAGCGGTTCGAGTGCCTTCAGGAAAAACGCCTTGCTGGCGGCGTAGTCGCTGACGCCGAATTTGACGTGGTCAAACATGAGCTCACTCCGATGGATGGTCAGTCGGCACGCTGGTGTGATGTCGCGATGACCGCAATGGTGCCATATGCGGTGGTGGTCTGTTACCGGCTCGAACGACCCGGAGCCATCGTTGGGATCAGCGCCAATGGAAGGGCCGCTTTCGAGGCGTTAGCTGCCGTCCTGCGTCGGATGGCCGCTCCGCGTGCGTGGGGCCACTCACTATTCCAGGCTGTTGGCTGCGAGCATCGACTTCGCTATTTGGATGTGAGCGACGAGATCTGCAAATCTCGTTTATTGCTGAGGAACATGTCAGGCGAGCATTCTTTCCAGACATCGGAGGAGCAGTACGATCAGATCACCCGCTACTTCGTTCCGCCCGCATTCGGCGAAGGATTCAACATCATTATCTATGACGAGACAGGAAAGGTCCGTTTCCGGACTGGGTCATGACATTCGAGTGTCCGGCTGAAGGCGAAATGCGATGCCTGCTTCTGGCCGGACGCTGCGCCAATTGTCCGTGCTGCAAACTCGATATATCGCGCGAACCTGCTGAATTCAGCCCCTTCAGCAGCATTCCGCGCGCCAAATGAACCGAGACGCTGCCGCGTTTTACGAGCAGCACGGGTTCGTTGCCATTGCGTACAGCGACGGCAGCAGAAACGAGGAGGGTTATCCCGATGTTTTGTATCGCTTGACGCGATAGCGCGGCCATCCGTTCGCTCGCCTCATCTGCCGTTATCGACCGATACAGGGTCAGCTCAGGTCAGCATCGCAAACACGGGCTGGTTCCTGACGCTCTCACGCTCCAGCATTCTCGCGTACCAGGCTCGAAGCGCTTCGCATTCCTCAGGCACCGGCAGCTTCACGAGCATCGCAAAGATCAGACCACCGATGACGGTGATGTCGGCCATCGAGAACGTCTCGCCCGCAACATACGGTTGCCGTTGCAGAACCGCATCGAAGTAGCGCATGCCCCTCAGCGCCTTGTCGCGCTGACGGAATCCCCACTCCGGGTTTTGATACGTCTCCACGTCGGGCCCCAGGCCCGGCGTGCCGTGATGGAAATAAACGCTGATCGCGTCGAGCAGTTCCAGCTCGGCGCGCTTGCTCATCATGTGGATGATGCCCCTTTCGCGCGGCGTGCTGCCGGTGAGCGTGGGTACGCCATCGAGCGTATCGAGGTACTCGGTAATGGCCGTGCACTCGGCAATGCAGGTTCCATCATCGAGTTCCAGCACCGGCAACGTACCCGAATAATTCTTGCTGGCGAGGAATTCGGGCTTTTTATGCTCGCCCTTGTAAAGATCGACCATCACGAACTGGACGCGCGATTGCAGCCCCTTTTCGGCCAGCGCGATGCGCACGCGTGTCGGATAGGGCCCTGTCGGGAAATCGTGGATCTTCATCATGGGCAGTTGGGCTGGGTCGAAATCGACGTTGCTGGAAGTCATTGCACGGGCGCTCCGTAGTCGGTTGCAAGGGATCGGGCGACGTGAAACACGTCGCCCCGTGAATCTACCTAACGTTTGTTAGGTTAACCATATAAGGTACTATCCAGGGTGTCAACATCCATTTCCTGCGCGCGGAGGCTGAAGCGGTGACGAACGACGCGAGTTCGAATTCGAGAGAGAAAATCCTGGCAGCCGCCACGAGGCTCGCGCAGACGCACGGCTACGGCGGGTTGAACTATCGGGATCTCGCCAACGAGGTGGGCATCAAGGCCGCGAGCATCTACCATCATTTCGACAGCAAGGCCGATCTCGGCGCCGCGGTGGCGAGGCGTTATTGGGAGGATTCAGCGGCGGCGCTGGACGACATGCTGGCCGGATCGCGCGATCCGCTGGACTGCCTGCGCCGCTACCCGGATACCTTCCGCAAGGCGCTCGCGACCGGCAACCGCCTGTGCCTGTGCAGCTTCATGGCGGCAGAAACCGACGATCTGCCGGAAGTCGTGATGAAGGAAGTGCTGGCCTTCGCCGACGTGAATGTCGCGTGGCTCAGCAAGGTCCTGTTCGCAGCGGCAATAGTCGGCGCTCGGGAAAGCAAACCGCGGGCGCGGGCCATCTTCGCCGCCATCGCCGGCGCCCAGCTCATCGCGCGGAGTCGCGGCGATCTCTCGCTCTATGACGCGCTGATCGACAATTATCGGAAAGCGGGGCTTCTGCCGGCGTAGCAGGGTAACGCTGACGCGGCTTCGGATGATGTCGAACGTTCGCGAACGCACGATGTTCAATCGCGCGACCCAGGTTCACGTGGATGCCGTCGCCGAGGTTTGCCGCCGGGGTGCCGCGATCACCCGCCGGCTGAACTGACGGGTTTTTCGTAAAGAGACCAGACGATACCGTCCGTTTTCAACCCAACGCGAACAAAGCCCAGCGACTCGTAGTAAGCGCAAAGCTTCGTGTTTTCAGCGCCGCAGTCGAGTCGAAGCAAACGCCGATTCAAGCGGCTCACCTCATGCGCGCACCAGTCGAGCATGAAGCCGCCGAGCCCGAACCCGTTGAAACCTTGCCGCACACAGAGGCCGTGCACGTAACCTGCGATCGGCTCTTGAGGCCCCCAGTGCCTGTCCTCGTCGAAGTCGAGCGAGAACGTTCCGACCGGCGCGCCCTCCTGTTCGACGACGTACACGGCTTTCTCGCCGACATGGTTTCGCACCCACCGTTCGGAGAAGCCATCGCCTTCCTTGCCCCACACGTAGTCGCCGTGCGCGACCTTCTTGGCATGTGCATCGTTCCGGATCTGTGTCAGCACCGGCACATCGTCTACCGTCGCTCTACGGACACTTTTCAAAACCATCGCTCTTTTCCCGTTATGTTGGCGCTACCATCCCGGCGCACACCGTGACTGACCTGACGCTAGCCACCTGTTTTTCCATTCATATGGCGACCAGAACAATTCTCGTCGATCGCGTTCGATAAGATCTTCGTCGGAAACCTACGCCCTACGGATGAAAAGTCTCGCCCCGCTTCAGCATGTCGATGAATTCCGCGATTTTGCGTGCCCGTGTTTCCGGTTTCTTGGCATTCTGTATCCGGAACAGGATCGCATAGCGGTTACGGCTGTTCAGCGTCGCAAAGAACTTCGCGGCTGTTGGATTGTCGTCCAGAGCCGCCTGCAGGTCATCCGGCACGGTCGAGTTGCTGGCCGACGTATAAGCCGCCTGCCAGCGGCCGTCTTTTTTGGCCTTCTCGATTTCGCGCATGCCGGCCGCGCGCATTCTGCCTGCGGCGATCAGCGCTTCGGCCTTGTCCTTGTTGAGTTTGGACCAGATGCTTTTCGCCGAGCGCGGGGTAAAGCGTTGCAACCAGTATTGCGCGCTGTCGGCCTTCTTTTGACCATCGATCCAGCCGTGGCAGAGGGCACTTTCCACCGCCGCTTCATAGGTGACGGTTCGCTGCCCCGCGCCTTTTTTCGCGAGCCGCAGCCATGCTCCGGTCGACGTGCCGCCGTTCTGCCCCAACCAGCGTTCCCATTCGGCTTGACTGGCAAACGTCAGCGCGCCTTCGGTCATGTCACGATCCTGAATGGTTGCGTCTTCAACGACGCAAAAGCCGCCACTCGACCAACGAGCGGCGGCCACCGAAGCCACCGATTCCGCAAAACCGCTTCAAACGATCCGGTTCAACGCATCGGCAAACCGCTTCACCGCGCCATCGACATCGTGCAGCTTGTCGAGACCGAACAACCCGAGCCGGAACGTCTTGAAATCCTCCGGTTCGTCGCATTGCAACGGCACACCGGCCGCGATCTGCAAACCGACGTCGGCGAACTTCTTCCCGGTGCGAATACCGTCATCGTCGGTATAACCGACCACGACACCCGGCGCCTCGAACCCCTTCGCGGCCACGCTCCTGAACCCCTTCTCCGTCAGCAGCGCGCGAATGCGCTCGCCGAGTTCGAGCTGTTCCGCCTTCACCTTGTCGAAACCGTACGCGTCGGTTTCCTTCATCACGTCGCGCAGCGTCGTGAGGCTGTCCGTGGGCATCGTCGCGTGATATGCGAACCCGCCGCCCTCGTACGCTTCCATGATCTGCAGCCACTTGCGCAGATCGCACGCGAAGCTGGTGCTGGTCGTCGAATCGATGCGTTCGCGCGCGAGCGGGCTGAACATGACCATCGCGCAACACGGCGACGCACTCCAGCCCTTTTGCGGCGCGCTGATCAGGATATCGACGCCGCTTGCCTCCATGTCGACCCACACGGTGCCCGACGCGATGCAATCCAGCACGAACATGCCGCCGACCGCATGCACCGCATCGGCCACCGCGCGCAGGTACTCATCGGGCAGCATGATGCCGGACGCGGTTTCGACGTGCGGCGCGAACACGAAATCGGGTTTGTTGGCGTGGATCGCGGCGACCACTTCGTCGATCGGGGCCGGCGCGTACGCGGCCTGCCTGCCGGCTTCGACCGGGCGAGCCTTCAGCACCGTCGTCTCTGACGGAATGCTGCCCATGTCGAAAATCTGCGACCAGCGGAAGCTGAACCAGCCGTTGCGGATGACGAGGCATTTCTTGTTCGTCGCGAATTGTCGCGCCACGGCTTCCATGCCGAACGTCCCGCTGCCCGGCACGATCGCGACCGACTTCGCGTTGTAGACTTTTTTCAGCGTGGCGGAAATGTCGCGCATGACGCCCTGAAAGCGCTGCGACATATGGTTGACCGAGCGATCGGTGTACACCACCGAATATTCGAGGAGCCCCTCGCGGTCAACATCGGGAAGTAAACCTGGCATGCTCGCCTCCGGCGAAAGATGAACGTTGGAATCAGGACAAGCAGCGTCTTCGATTCGATACTGCCCTGCACCATGCAACTGCGTCATTTCCTCGACGAAAGCAGATTCTAGCGAACGCCGCCGGCCGATTGGCGCATATTTTTTCCCGCTGCCGGGCACGGTATTCGCCGACGCCGGCGCATGCCGCGCACATCGCCCTGTTCGGTGTAAGGGTTAACGACGCATGCGGCGACAGCCGCCTAACATGACGACCAGCCCCCTCACGACGGAATTCACGATGACCTCCTCTCCCGCATCGTCACTGCAGTCGTCAATCGATCCCGCGCTCGCCGCGCGCATCGACGCGGTCCTGTCCCGCCAGCTCGATACGCAACGCCTCGTCGGCGCGGTCGTCCTGGTCGCCCGCGACGGCAAGCTCGTCTATCGCCGCGCAGCCGGGTTCGCGGACCGCGAGTCGCGTACGCCGATGCGCGAGGACACGCAGTTCCGGCTCGCGTCGGTCACGAAGCCGATCGTGTCGGCGGCCGCGATGGCGCTCGTCGCGCAACGCAAGCTGTCGCTCGACGAAGACGTCACGCGCTGGCTGCCCGAATTCCGTCCGGCGCTGCCCGACGGCCGCGTGCCGACGATCACGGTGCGCCAGTTGCTCGTGCATACCGCCGGCCTCGACTATCGCTTCAACGAAACCGACGCGAACGGCCCCTATGCGCGTGCGGGCGTGTCCGACGGGCTCGACGGCGCCTCGATCACGCTCGCCGACAACCTGCGCCGGATCGCGAGCGTGCCGCTGCTGTTCGCACCGGGCACGAGCTGGAACTATTCGCTGTCGATCGACGTCATCGGTGCGCTGATCGAGGCTGTGTGCGGCGTGCCGCTCGCCGACGCGATCGATGCGCTCGTGCTGCGCCCGCTCGGCGCACGCGACACGGGCTTCGTCGCACGCGATCCCGCGCGGCTCGCCACGCCGTACGTGAACGACACGCCGCAGCCGCATCGGCTCGCGGAGAACGAGACGGTACCCATCGAAGAAGGCTTCGTCGGCGTCACGTACTCGCCGTCGCGCGCGCTGAATCCACAAGCGTTCCCGTCGGGCGGCGCCGGAATGGTCGGCACCGCGGGCGACGTGCTGACGGTGCTGGAGACGCTGCGCGCGGGCGGCGGCGCGATCCTGCCGGCCGAGCTGGTCGACGAGATGGGACGCGTGCAGACCGGCGATTCCGAATTGCCGGATCTGCCGGGCGCGGGCTTCGGGATCGGCTTCTCGGTGCTGCGCGACCCGCAGGCGGCCGCGTCGCCCGAATCCGTCGGCACCTGGCGCTGGGGCGGCGTCTACGGCCATTCGTGGTTCGTCGACCGCGCACGCGGGCTCACCGTCGTGTCGCTGTCGAACACGCTCTACGAAGGGATGAACGGGCAGTACACGCTCGATCTGCGCGATGCCGTCTACGGCGTCGGCTAACGCGTGCACACGAAAAAAAGCCCGACAACGTCGGGCCAACGGGTTTGAGACACAAGGAGAATCCCGCCCACCCCATACCGGGCGGTCACGCCGCACTACACGACGTTCTTTTCGACGATCGGCCGGTTTTCCAGCACACGCGCCCAGCCGAGCGACGACAGGTCGAGCGTGTCGTAACGCCCGCCCAGAATGAGTTCGCTGACGCCCCGCCCGGTCGCCGGCCCTTGCTGCAGCCCGTGGCCGCTGTAGCCGTTCGCGAACACGACGTTGTCGAGTTCGGGGTGGTAGCCGATGATCGCGTTATGATCGAACACGTTGTATTCGTAGTAACCGGACCAGCAATTCTCGACGCGCAGCGCCTCGAATTCCGGCACGCGGTGCGCGAGCGTCGGCCAGATCACGTCGTCGAACAGGTCGTGGTCGACTTCGTCGAGCGGCAGGTCGTCCGGGTCGCGATCGGGGCTCGGCGACGTGCCGCAGATATACGTGCGCCCTTCCGGCCGGAAATACACGCCGGTCGGATCGATCAGCAGCGGGCAATCGGCGAGCCTCGCCGGCGACGAGACGTTGAAGATGCTGCGCCGCCGCGCATGCACGGGAATGTCGATACCCATCATCGACGACAGCGTGCGCGTCCATGCACCGGCCGCATTGACGAGCGTGTCGCACGCATGGCGCTCGCCGTCGCCCGTCACGACATGCGTGATCCTGCGGCCGTCGCGCACCACGTCCTTCACGTCGGCCGGCACGTAGCGCGCGCCGAGCGCCTGCGCCTTCTTGCGCAGCGCCTGCACGAGCCCGTAGCCGTCGAACCACCCTTCGCCGCTCGCGCCATACGCACCCGACACGAGATCGTCGACGTTCAGCCACGGAAACTTCGCGCGCAGCGCGTCGCGGTCCAGCAGCCGGATATCGGCGCCGAGGCGCGTCTGCAGCGCATGGTTCTCGCGCAGCGTCGCGTCGCCGGCCGGCGTCGCGAGAAACAGGTAGCCGCCTTCGTGCAGATCGATCGACGGCCGGTTGCCGTCCACTTCGAGCCGTTCGCCGATCGTGCGCAGGAACTCGATGCCGAACAGCGACATCTCGATCGACAGCGGCGTGGAGAACTGCTGGCGAATCGACGCGGCCGACAGCGCCGACGACGATTTGGCATAGGTGGGATCGCGCTCGATGACGGTCACGGCGACCGTGGGGTCGGTGGCGCGCAGGAAATAAGCGATCGAGCTGCCGATCACACCACCGCCGACGATGACGACTTGAGAACTCACGACTGACTCCGGTTGCACGTAAAAGGCGCAGGGCCTGTGGGTGATGCGTGCCGCGCCCCGCGCGGCGTCGCGCGGGCACACTTCGCGGGCGATCGCTTCGGCTATTTCAGCACGTCCGGCATCGCCGCGAAAGTCCGCGCGCCTGTTGCGTTCAGTCCGCCGATTTCGTCGTGACGGGCTGCCACGCGGCGTTCTTCACTTCATACAGCGTCGAACTCGGGTTCTTCAGGTCGCCCGTGTTCGTGAACGCGATCGTGCCCGTGATGCCGTCGTAGCGCGTGCCCTTCAGCGCGCCGTTGAAATCGGCCGGCTTCGTCGAGTTCGCCTTCTGCATCGCGTTGATCGCGATCCACGTCGCGTCGTATGCGAACGGCGCGTACGCGAGCATGTCGACGCCGTACTTCTGCTTGAATTTCGTTTCGAACTGCTTGCCCTTCGCGAGACGCGACAGCGGCTGCCCGTATTCCCACACCGATGCGCCTTCGGCCGCATTGCCGGCGAGCCTGATGAAGTTCGCGTTCATCACGCCGCCGCCCGCGAGGAACTGCGCGCGGATGCCGAGCTGGCGCATGCGCTTCACGAGCATCGCGGCCTGTGCGTCGAGGCCCCCGAAGAACACGAGATCGGCGTGGGTGCTCTTGATCTTCGTGAGTTGCGCGCTGAAGTCGACGGCCTTGTCGTTCGTGAATTCGCGCGCGACGATCGTGCCGCCGTTCGCCTTCACGGCCTTCTCGAATTCGTCGGCTTCGCCCTGGCCGAACGCGGTGCGATCGTCGAGGATCGCGATGCGTTTCGCCTTCGTCACGCTCGCCGCATACGTCCCGGCATTGCCGGCGTTCTGCGTGTCGGTCGCGATCACGCGGTACACGGTGCCGAGGCCGGCGCGCGTGATGTCGGGATTGGTCGCCGACGGCGTGATCATCGGAATGCCGGCCTTCGCGTAGATCTTCGACGCGGGCAGCGTCGTGCCCGAATTGAAGTGGCCGATCACGACGGCCACCTGCGCGTCGGCGAGCTGCTGCGCGGCCTGCACGCCGGTGCGCGGATCGCTCTGGTCGTCCTGCGACGCGATCACGAATTTCACCGGCTTGCCGCCGACGGTCGTCCGCGCGGCATTCGCTTCGTCCACCGCCATGCGCACGCCGTTCTCGATGTCCTTGCCGTACGCGGCGCCGCCGCCCGTCAGCGGGCCGGCCACGCCGACCTTGACGATCGTCTCCTGTGCATGGGCCGCGCCCGGCTGAAACGCGAGAAGGACGGCGGTCAGTGCAGCGCCGGAAAGCGAACGAATGCGGAACGTCATGGCAGTCCTTCTCGTGAGGGTCGGGATGCAACGCGCGATCGGCGCGCGTCGGCAACCTCCTGCGCGCCGGCGATTCCTTGCGCGGCCGACGCGCAATGCGCGCGACCGGTTCGCCGATCACCGCGATTCCGTCTCCGAAGAACCTTTCATCGCGAAAGAGGTGAATGGATTGTGGGTAGCCAATACCCGTGCAGCAAACGAAATATCGGAACTATGTTGTGAGGATTTTTCATCAAGTTCCGCGGTCATGGCCGATCCGCGGCCCGTACGACGGCGGGCCGTGAATGGAGGGTCTTGCGGGAAATGGCGGCCGCGCCGCCCGATCAAGGCCGGCCAGGGTCATGCCGGCAACGCATCATCGTCGCAATGCCGTCCGGCCGGCCTTCGCGACACCCACGGCGGGCGCCCGCGTCGTCGATCAGTGCCGATCGGTATCCGTCTGGTTGCGCACCGCATCGGCCGCCTCGCCGGCCTTTTCCTGCAGCTTGCCGGCCCGCTGTTCAGCCAGGCCTTCCGCTTCGGTCTCGCGGTCGCCCGTCACCTTGCCGATTGCTTCCTTGACCGAACCCTTGACCTGCTTGAGCTTGCCTTCGACGCGATTCTTGTCCATGGTCATCTCCTGCGATGGTTTGAGGGAGAGCCGGCGATGCGGCGCCCTCCGTCGCACCGCCGAGTGGACAGGATCGCAAGCGGGCGCCGCGCGCGGTAGATGCGGATGCACCAATCGGCATGGTGCATTCGTACCCGCCGCGGTCAGTCCTTGTCCTTCCCGCCGCCCTTGTCGCCGCGCGCGCCGTTCGTTTCGGTCGCGCCGACGATCCCGCGCTCGCGCGCCCAGACGATCGCCTCGGCGCGGCTGTGCACGTCGAGCTTCGCGTAGATCGTCGCGACGTGATTGCGCACGGTGTTCGGCGCCAGCCCGAGGCGACCGGCGATCTCCTTGTCGGCGAGGCCATGGCACAGCAGGTCGAACACGTCGCGCTCGCGCGCGGTCAGGTCGGACAACTGCGCGCCCGCATCCGGCGCATTCGCGCGCCGCACGTTCGCCAGCTTCTCGATCAGCGTGCGGCTGAACCACGATGCGTCCTGCATCGCGGTCTCGATCGCATAGACGAGCTCCATCTCGGTGCGCTTGCGGTCGCTGATGTCGAGCAGCGCGACGAGCAGGCAGTCGCGCCCGTGAATCGCGACGGGGTCGGCCGACACGACGCAATCGCGGACGTCGCCGTCGCGGGTGCGGATCTGCACGTCCACGTTGCGCACGTGGCCGTCGCGCGAGAGCCGGCCTTCGATGCGCGGCCACGCGCCGCGTTCGGCCCACAGCCCGATCTCGTCCGCGGATTTGCCGAGCAGGTCGGCCGGTACGTGGCCCGTCATCGCCGCAAACGCGTCGTTCACGTCGAGCAGCTCGAAACGGTCGGCCGTGACGATCGCGGTCGCGACCGGCGCCATCCGGAAGGCCGTCGCGAAGCGCTCCTCGCTTTGCATCAGCGCGCGCTCGGCCTGCTTGCGCGGCTCGAGATCCATGAACGTGAACAGCATGCACGCCTCGCCGTTCATGTCGATCGGCTGCCCGGCGACGACCACGGCCTTGGTGCTGCCGTCGGCCAGTTTCAGCACGGCTTCCATCTGCGGGATCGTCGCGCCTTCGCCGAGCCGCTCGATCGCCAGCTCGCGCCGCTCGGCCTGTTCGAGCACGTCGACCTCGTATACCGAGCGGCCGAGCACGTCGTCGCGCGCGTGGCCCGTCATGTCGAGGAAGCCCTGGTTGACCTTCACGTAGCGCAAGTCGTCGAGCCGGCAGATCACGGCCGGCGCCGGGTTCGCGTTGAAGGTGCGTTCGAAGCGCTCCTCGGCGCTCGCCCATTCGGTCGCGTCGTGCAGCACGAGCGCGAGGCAGTCGGGTGCGCCGGCCGCGTTCGTCAGCACCAGGCTGCGGATGCGGTGCACCCAGCTCACCGATTCGTCGGCGGCCGATTCGACTTCGACCGTCACGTCGCTGAACTCCTCGCCGGCGATCACGCGATCCATCGGATAGTGGCCGTCGCGCACCGGATGGTTGTTCCGGTAGCGCAGCCGGAACCGCTCGCGGTATTCGGTGACGTCCGCGCCGAGCGCCTTCAGCTCGGTCACGCCGTGCATCGCGAGCGCGGCCTCGTTCGCCCAGACGATGCGCTGGTCGGGCTCGATCAGGATCACGCCCTCGGTAAGCCCCGCGATGATCTGGTGAAGCTGGCGCCGGTCGGTATGCGACTTGAGCGCCTGTTCGTCTACTGGTTCGTTCATCGGTTCGTTGTCCCTGTCGTCTTACATGAGCGGTCAACCGTGCGCGGCCCGGGCGCCCGTTGCAGCGTGAAGCGCCGGCCCGCGGGTGCGGCGATGATCACGTGCGGCGCAACGGCGCGACAGGCGCGGATGCACTATCTCGAATAGTACATTCGCACGCCGCCCGCGTTTCGTGCGGCGCCCCGCCGAACGGCGCCGCACGGCCTCGACGCCCGTCATGCCGCGTTGCCCGGGCCATGGTGCACGTCGCGTGCCCGCCCGCGCGTTCCATCCCGCGGTGCAAACGCACTAGTCGAACAGGTGAATTTGCGCGATGTCCGCTCGCGTTCGTGTCGGTACGCTGGTACTGCATCGGCGCTCACGCGCTGCTCTTTCCTACCGCAGAGGGAGGACATACCGATGAAATTGCAACAGACACCCGATCCGACGCGGCCTGAACCAGCCCCGGACCGTCCGCCCGAACCGGCGCCGGGGACCGATCCACCGGTGCCGCTGCCGCCCGACGTGCCGCGCCCGGACATGCCGCCGCGCGAACCCGGCTACGACACGCCGATCGCCCGCTAAGCCACGGAAGCGGATGGGAGCGCACGGGAACGATCCGTGCTCCCTCACTGATTGATTCAACCCGCCAATCGAAGGAGAACATCAATGAACAAGACCTCGCACCTTTCGACCCTGCTCGCCGTCAGCGCGGCCTTCCTGCTGTCCGCTGCCCCGCTCACGAACGCGCATGCCCAGGCCTCGTCGACCGACAGCAGCATGGCGAGCGAATCGAATCAACCTGTCACCGACACGTGGATCACGACCAAGGTGAAGGGTGAGCTCGCGACGACCAAGGGTGTGGAAAGCACCGACATCAGCGTGAAGACGGTGGATGGCGTCGTCACGCTCACGGGCGTGCTGCCGACGAAGACCGCCGTGAAGAAAGCCGTCGCCGTGACGCGCGCGATCAAGGGCGTGAAGCACGTCGACGCATCCGGCCTGAAGGCGAAGGCCTGAGCTACCACGCGGCCCACCGCCGCACTTTTCTCCCCTTACACAAGGAGCACACCATGAACGAAGACAAGATCAAGGGCCAGTGGAAGCAGCTCACCGGCAAGCTGAAGGCCAAGTGGGGCAAGCTGACCGACGACGATCTCCAGGTCGCGGAAGGCAATCGCGATTACCTGGCCGGCAAGATCCAGGAGCGTTACGGGATCGCCCGCGACGAAGCCGAGAAGCAATTGAAGGAATTCGACCGCGAGCTGTAACGCGCGGCCCGTTTCACCCCGCCGCGACGCACGCTGCGTCGCGGCCACGAGGAGGATAACGACATGGGCAAATATCTGATCGCCTGGCTGCTCGGCGTACCGATCGGGCTGCTGGTGCTGTTCTTTCTGGTGTCGCACCTCTTCTGACGCACGCGACGCCTCGTCGACGAAAACGGGCCGACGGCTGAAATCAGCCGCCGGCCCTTCTCTTTTGCGTGCGGTACGTGATGCGTCGCGCTTACTTCACCGCGTTCGCCGTCATCTTGAAGATGCCCTGCGCGTTGCCCGCGTCGAAGCGCAGGTCGGTCACCCAGCGACGCGACGCCTGGTCGAACGTGCGCTTGCGCGTGATGAACTCGTAGAACGAACCCGGCACGTCGCGCTTCACCGTGCCGCCGTCGCGGGTGCGGAACTCGCGCTCGACCGTATCGGCGCGATAGGCCGTCTGGAACACGCGGCCCGAGCGCGAGCGTTCGACTTCCGGCTTCATCGGCCGGCCCTTCGCCTTCTCGTCGTCGGACAGCTTGAACACGTCAGCGACGCGGTCGGTCGCATGATTGAACGCATTGCCTTCGGTCGCGATCCACGCCATTTCCGCCGATTCCATCAACAGCGTCTCGTAGTCGAGTTCGTTCGGCACGTCGTGCTGACGCGCGAACGCGCCGACGATTTCCGGCAGCAGCGCATGCGCGGCATCCAGCGGCAGCCAGCCTTCGCGCTCGACTTCCCACAGCAGCGCGACGGCCGCCGGCGACAGCGGATCGCGCGACGAGCCGACGACGTTCGTCACCGCCTGCTGGAATTCCTTCGAGAAGCGCTCCGGATGCAGTTCGCTGACGAAGAACTGCGCGATTTCGTCCGGCGCGTCTTCATGCGCATACGCGCGGCCGGTCATGCCGAGCTTGTCGAGCGGGTAGCGGCCGTTCAGGCGAAAGCCGAGCGGCCGCAGGATACGCGTGAACGCGGCCTCGCCCGGCGGCAGCGCGCCCGTGTGCGGCCAGCGCACCGTGCGCAGCGCGCCGTGGTCGAAATAGACGGAGCCGCCGCGTTCGATCGCGTCGGCCGTATACGCGCGGCCGTTCGCCGAACGCTCGAGCAACCCTTCGAACAGCGCCATGTTCATCGCCTGTGCGATTTCCGCGCGCGTCACGATGCCGTCCTCCCATTCCTCGAGGATGGCCGGCATGTTCAGGGTCGAGAACAAGGCGTCGGTCTTCGCCTGTCCCAGCAGCTTCGTCAGCAAGCTGTCGATATTCGGATTGCGCATCAGGATTCTCGTCTCGGGGGACCCGCCGGCAAACGTGCCGGCAAACTCGTCGGCCGGCCGCCCGCGGGCGCCTGACCTGGCACGGGAAGCATTATTCAAAGGGTTGCAGCGGGGCGTAAAGCGAGATTAAATTGATATGTGATGAGTTTTTGGAATTATCAGCCGCTTTTCGCTCGTCTCTCGCCCCCGTCCGGCGCGGCCCTTTTTATCAGATGAATCGAGCATCATGCGCAAATTCAAGATCCCCAACATGGGCGCGCTGGTGGCTTTCGAAGCCGCCGCCCGCCACGAGAGCTTCACGCACGCGGCCAAGGAACTGTTCCTGACCGAAAGCGCGGTGTCGCGGCAGATCGCGACGCTGGAGGCGAGCCTCGGCGTGCGGCTGTTCGCGCGCGTGAAGCAGCGCGTCGTGCTGACGCGCGCCGGCAAGCTGTACGGCACGCAGGTGCGGCGCGCGCTGGAAGCGCTCGATCGCGACACGCTGTCGATCATCGCGCACGGCAGCGGCGGCGGTTACCTGGAACTCGCGGTGCTGCCGACCTTCGCGTCGCACTGGCTGATTCCGCGCATCAAGAGCTTCTACGACCGCACGCCGGACGTGCGCGTGAACATGGGCAGCCGCACCGACCTGTTCTCGTTCGAGGACACGCACTTCGAAGCCGCGATCCACTACGGCAAGCCGACCTGGCCCGGCACGTCGTCCGACTACCTGTTCGGCGAGGAAGTCGTGCCGATCTGCTCGCCCGCGCTGCTGAACGGGCCCGTGGAGCGCGTCGAGGATCTGCTCGCGTATCCGCTGCTGCACTCGACGACGCGCCCCGGCGCGTGGGCGCAGTGGTTCGAGACGCACGGCGTCGAGGACATCCGCACGATGCAGGGCGTGCGCTACGAACTGCATACGATGCTGATCAGCGCGGCCGCGGCCGGGCTCGGCGTCGCGCTCGTGCCGAAGTTCTTCGTCGAGGAGCAGTTGCAGCAGCTCGGCCTCGTCGTGCCGTGCGACGCCGCAACCGTCGGCGATTCGGCGTATTACCTCGTGTATCCGACCGAGTTCAGCCACAGCAAGCCGCTGGAATCGTTCCGCGGCTGGCTGCTCGAACAGGCCAGCGCGTATGCGGCGCCGGAGCGCGATGTGCACGACGACGATGAAGAGGATGACGAAGACGTCGAGTAATGGCGTGGTAGCGCCGATGTCATCGCGCGCTGGCGCCGCATGCGTGCCGCGCCAGCGCGTCGGCTGACACGATCTTCACCAGCAGCGCGCGGGCGCGGCCGCTCATGCTCGGCACATTGATCGCGAGGCGCGATCATGGGCATTCAGATGCGGGGCATCGTGACGGCGCCCCGCATCGTCGCACACCGCGTGCGTTACATGTGCCACTTCACCGTGGCGGTCAGCGTACGCGGATCGCCGGGCATGTTGTACAGGTCCGCGTTGCCGTGCGCGGCGATGAAGTAGCGGCGATTGAACAGGTTGTCGAGCGTGAGCGTCACGTCGACCTTCTTGCTGCGATAGCCGGCGCCCAGGTTGAACACCGTGAACGACGGCAGCGTGACGAGATCGCTCGCCGACGTATAGCGCGCCGACTGGAACTGCATGCCGGCCGCCGCATAGAAGCCGTACGGCAGCTCGCGCTTGAGCCACAGGTTCGCGCTGTGGCGCGGCATCAGCCCCGGCGTGTTGCTCGACACCGCGAGGCCGGCCGCCGTCGATTGCGCGGAACCGTCCACCGTGCCGTTCAGGTACGCGTAACCCGCATACACCGACCACTTCGGCGCGATCTCGCCGGTGAAGCCGAGCTCCATCCCGTGCACGTGCTGCGTGCCGATCGGCAGCGCGTAGCCGGGATTCGCGGGGTCGCCGATCTGCTGGTTGGTCTGGCGCATGTCGAACAGCGCGACGCTGGCCGTCGCCTTGCCGCCGAGGTCGAAGCGCGAGCCGACTTCATACGCGGTGGTCTTCTGCGGCGCGAGCGCGGCGCCGTTCGAGAACGCGCCGGAACTGATCAGCGTGTCGGCCAGCGGCGAGAACGACTGGCTGAACGACCCGTACAGCGTGAGCCAGTCGAGCGGTTCGTAGATCAGCCCGACGCGCGGGCTCCACGCGTGGTCGGTACGGTCGAGATTGACGTTCGACGACGTGTAGTCGTGACGGATCTGGTTCAGGTAGTCGAAGCGCAGGCCGGCGAGCACCTTCCAGTGTTCGGTCAGCGAGATCAGGTCCTGCGCGTAGACGCCCGCGAGCCCGACGACGGTCGACGCGTTCGTCTTCGCACGCGAGCCGATCGGCACGCCCGGGAGGACGACCGGCTGCGGATTGAAGAGGTCGTAGGTCGCGACCTTCGTCACGCTGTAGATCGTGTCGAACTTCTGCTGCTGCGACAGCTCCAGCCCGTACAGCAGCTCGTGGCGCATGCCGAACAGCGACGTCTTCTGCGTGAGTTCGAACAGGCCGTCGATGCCGTGATCGGTACGCTGGCGCGTCGACTGGTCGAGCGTGACGACCGGGTGCGCGGCGGTCTTGATCGGCTCGTACGTCACGTAGTTCTTCCGCTCGAGCGAGAAGTCGTACGCGCGGATCGCGCCGTGGAACGACAGCGAATCGTTGAAGCGGTGATCCAGCGACACCGTCGCGCTTTTCGCGGAGACGTCGTTGTACGAACTGTTCACCCCGTCGGCCGACCCGTAGTACGTGTTGATCGGCACGTCGACCGGCCGGCCGCGATACGCGGGTATCCCCTGGTCGGACGTGCGGCGGTCGTGCAGGTAGTCGAATTCGACGTTCAGCACGGTGTCGCGATCGAGCTTGAACTGCGCGGACGGCGCGATCGCCTGCCGGTTGAGCTGGAACTGGTCGCGGAAGCTGTTCGAATTCTCGGCCGCGCCGGTCATGCGAAAGCGCGCCGCGTCGTTCGCGTTCCAGCCGAGGTCGAATTCGCCGCGCCGCTCGCCGCGCGTGCCGAGCGCCACGCCCACGTCGTTCACCGGGTTCGCCTGCGGCCGCTTCAGCACGCGATTCACGATGCCGCCCGCCGAGCCGCGCCCGTACAGCACGGCCGCCGGCCCCTTCAGCACTTCCACGCGATCGACGTTCGACAGGTCGCGGTAATACAGCGCGTCGTCGCGAATGCCGTCGACGTACTGGTCCGTGATGCTGTTGAAGCCGCGGATCGTGATCTGGTCGCGCTGGCCGTCGCCGACCGAGAAACCGACGCCCGGCACGTTGCGCAATGCGTCCTGCAGCGACGTCGCGTTCTGATCCTCGATCACCGCATGCGGCACGACGTTCACAGTCTGCGGCACGTCCATCAGCGACATGTCGGTCTTGGTCGCCGCGCGCGAGTGGCCGCCGTCGTACGACGCATGTTCGGCGGCCGCGTTGACGGAAATCGCGGGCAGGGTCGCCGCGGCGTCGGTCGCCTGCGCAAACGAAGTGCGGGCGCCGGCCAGCGACGTGGCGATCAGAAGCGCATGGCACGCGCTCGTGTTGAGTTTCATCGTGAACGTAGAAGGTGGTGAAGAAAACGGCGAACGGCCGGCGCGGATCGCTGCCGGCCCGCGCAACCGGCACGAAAAAAGCCGTGACGCCTCGTCACGGCCCGTAATGCGGCGAAATAATAAACGAGAATGATTCGTGTTTTTAATTAATTTTCACCGTGTCGCCTGCCCGCAACGTGAACGCGCATTGCGCTCTGCATTCCTGACGAATGCCTTTCTGTTTAGACGATCGGGCGGCTGAGACCGTAATAAAAACGAAAGAATTTAACCGGTCGCCGCATGTGGCAACGCTTGGGAAAAGGCGGGATTCGGGAGGGGGCGATGGAGACGGGAGACGGGAGACGCTGGAGAGGATGACAAAGAATCGGGAGAAACAGGCGGGACGGATTCAATAGTCCGGTGCGCGCCGGACCGGGCAACCCCGACCCGGCGCTCCGGGCAGCCGACCTCGTATCGGCGGTGCGGCGGATCTTCTTCTATTCTTCACTACGTCTGCTCTCAGGTTCACTGCATTTTTTTCCTCACCGCGTCAGACCATTATCCGCTCAATTCTGCGGAAGTAAAACGTTTGCGGTTGCACCCCAGCTGTTATCCCGGCGATTCGGCAACAGTCTTTCCGAATGCTTACGGTAATTGCGACGCGATTCTCGCTGTGTTGCATTCGTTGCGACGTTCCTTTTAAATGGAACTGGTTCCATTCGTCGAGTCGGCCATGTTCGCGCGTGACGAGGCGTCGCCCGCGCGTCATGATGCCGATTCGGGATCGAGGATCATCCCTTCAGGATTCGCATCGCCCGTCCTTCCCGGACACCCGTCAAACGAGACCGTCATGCCCGATTCCGCCTCCCTGCAGCACCTGTTTCCCGCGTTACAGGACATCCCCGCCGAATTCCGGCTGGCTTCGCCGATTCACCAGCGCGTGTCGCTCGTCGACGGCGAATTGCGACCATGGGACGGCACGACCAAGACCGTGCTGTCGCCCGTGTGCGTGCGGCAGGCGGACGGCAGCGTCGAACAGGTCGAGATCGGCAGCTACCCGGTGATGGGCGAGACGGAAAGCGACGCGGCGCTCGACGCCGCGGTGCGCGCGTACGACGCCGGCCGCGGCGAGTGGCCGACGATGAAGGTCGAGCAGCGCATCGCGTGCATGCAGGACTTCATCAAGCGGATGGTCGCGCAGCGCGAACTCGTCGTGAACCTGATCATGTGGGAGATCGGCAAGAGCCTCGCCGATTCGCAGAAGGAGTTCGACCGCACCGTCACGTACATGACGCAGACGATCGACGCGCTGAAGGAGCTCGACAACGCGAACTCGCGCTTCGTGATCGCGGAAGGCACGATCGGCCAGATCCGCCGCACGCCGCTCGGCGTCGTGCTGTGCATGGGCCCGTACAACTATCCGCTGAACGAAACCTTCGCGACGCTGATCCCCGCGCTGCTGATGGGCAACACCGTGGTGTTCAAGCCGCCTCAATACGGCACGCTGCTGTTCGAGCCGCTGCTCGAAGCGTTCCGCGACGCGTTCCCGAAGGGCGTGATCAATACGATCTACGCGCCGGGCGCGGTGGTCGTGCCGCACATGCTCGCGTCGGGCAAGATCAACGTGCTCGCGCTGATCGGCTCGAGCAAGGTCGCCGATCATCTGAAGAAGCAGCATCCGAAGTCGCACCGGCTGCGCGCGATCCTCGGGCTCGACGCGAAGAATGCGGCGATCGTGCTGCCCGACGCCGATCTCGACCTCACCGTGAAGGAGTGCCTGCTCGGCGCGCTGTCGTTCAACGGCCAGCGCTGTACCGCGCTGAAGATACTGCTCGTGCATCGCTCGATCGTCGACGAATTCCTGAAGCGCTTCACCGCCGCGCTCGAGCAATTGAAGATCGGCATGCCGTGGGAAAAGGGCGTCAGCATCACGCCGCTGCCCGGCATGCATCGCACCGCGTACATGACCGACGCGATCGACGACGCGAGGGCGTTGGGTGCGCAGGTCGTCAACCATCAGGGCGGCGAATTCAGCAAGACGCTGTTCTACCCGGCCGTCGTGTATCCGGTGTCCGAAGGGATGAAGCTGTACCGCGAGGAGCAGTTCGGGCCGATCATTCCGGTCGCGCCGTTCGACGACGTGGACACCGCGCTCGACTACGTGACGACGTCGGAGCACGGGCAGCAGGTCAGCATCTTCGGTTCCGATCCGGCAGAGATCGGCGCGCTCGTCGATCCGCTCGTGAACCAGGTGTGCCGCGTGAACATCAATTGCCAGTGCCAGCGCGGGCCCGACGTGTTCCCGTTCGCGGGACGCAAGGATTCGGCGGAAGGCACGCTGTCGGTGACCGACGCGCTGCGCGCGTTCTCGATCCGCTCGATGGTCGCGGCGAAGCAGACCGACAGCAGCAAGCAACTGCTCGATTCGATCGTGTCGGATCACCACTCGAAGTTCATCAATACGGGCTTCATTTTCTGAAGCCGGCTTGATCGATGCCGGGGCCTCCGCCGCACATGGTGCGGCGGAGGGTTTCACGCACGCATCGCGCGGCTACACGTTCGTCACCAGCAGCCGGATCCCCGCCACGCCGAACACGACGGCCAGGCACGCTTCCATCGCACGCCGCCCGCGCACGTACAGCCGGCGCGCCCCATCCATCGAGAACACCAGCGCATAGCCGCCGAACACCAGGCAGCCGATCGCGAGGCAGCCCGGTACGACGGCGCCATGCGCGCCGCCCGCGCCGTTCGACGACAGCGCGACGATCGACACCCATACGAGAATCGCCTTCGGATTGGTCAGGTGCAGCATCGCGCCGCGCACGTAGAAGCGCGACAGCCGTTGCTCGCGCGCCGCGTTCGCCGCTGTCGCCGGCGGGCCCGACAGCGCCGTGCGCCCCGACTTGAATGCGAGCCACAGCAGGTACAGCCCGCCGAAGACCTTGATCGCGACCAGCAGCTTCGACCACGCGAGCAGTGCGGCCGAGATGCCGAGCGCCGCCACCGTCGCCCAGAACATCGAACCGGAAATCACGCCGAGCGCGAACGCAAGGGCCGCCTTGCGCCCCTGGTTCGCGGCGACCGACATGATCGCGAGATTGCTCGGCCCGGGGCTGGCCGTGCCGATGAAATAAGCGGTGTAGGCAAGCAGCAGGTTGGCGGAGAAGAAAGCGTGGACGCTCATGTCGAACCTCGCGGAGATGGTCGGGAGATTGTTGGCAAACCCGCGCCGTCTGCCCATGGACAATTGCGCGGCAATTCGCTGGGCCAGTTGTGTGGCCATGCAACCGTTCGTCGCGCGCCGACCGTCTCTGTTTTGAAACAACCGGCGCATTCGCCACCGGTGCGTGCGACACGGCGGCGGGGCGTGGCGTGCAGCCGTTTCTCGTCGGCGAACGTACGGCGGGCGCGGCCATCCGCCGGCACGCGTCGTTCCGGCCTATCGCCGGCAGAAACGCGCGATGCGTCGGATGCCCGCGTTACGTTACATCCGTGAAGCATTTCGCATCGTCGCGCCGCGTCGGACGCCCCATGCCGCCCGCCTCCCGCCCGTAGACGCACGCCTCGGCCATCTGCGCAATCCAGTCCCGACGGGACTCGCCGAGCGATGCCGGATCGCGGCTCAACATTACTCAACAATCGTCCGGCGGTGCTGGTACGGAATCTGCATTCCGTTCGGGCAGAAGCCGCGCCCGTTACCGCGCGGACATGAATTCACCCCGGGCGCTCGCCGGACGCGCCCGTACGATATGCACACGCAACGAGGCTCTCCATGGATGCGCAGCCCAATTCGTCCGATTCGTCGTTCCAGCTGTTCCTCGCGAAGGTGCTCGAACAGCCGCTGCCCGACTGGACCGAAAAACAGCAGATGGAACTCGAGATGGCGCACGCGCTGTCGACGCAAATGGTCACGCTCGCCGAAGACATGCGCGGCCGCACGCCCGATCTCGCGCGCTGCCTCGTGCTGCTGCGCTACGCGAAGGTGCTCGACTTCATGCTGACGTCGCTCGCCGCGCACCGCGACATTCATCCGCAGACGCTGCGCACGCTGTTCCGGCTCGCGAACCTGAAGGTCGACGACGCGTATCCGGTGTGAGCCGGCACAACGGACCGGCGGCCGTGCACGACCGCCGCGGCCACGCCGGCCGTGCGTGATTCGCCCGCCGCACACGCACGGCCCGCCTGCCCCTCCGCGCAAACGGAGGTACAATCGCGCGCCATGAACGCACTTCGCCGCTTCCTGCTCCGGCCAGGCGTCGCGCGACAGTGGCTGTGGGGGTTCCTCCTCGTGACGCTGCTGTCCCGCGCGCTGATGTCGGGCGCCGTGATGCTCGATCCGGACGGTCCGGAGGCGGGCTCGGTGGTGCTGTGTTCGGGCCGAGGCCCGCTGATCGTCGCCGGCGCCGCACTGGCCGCCCGCTTCGACGCGAGCGCGCCGATCACGCCGGCCAACGATGCGCTCGCGCTCGTCGATGCACTCAAGCATGACAAGCACGCCGACAAGGCCCCATCCTCTCGCGACGGCGACAGTCTGTGCGCATTCGGCGCCGCGCTGTTCACCGCGCTCGCCTCGTTCGTGCTGCTGGCGCTGCTGTTTCCCGCTGCGCCGCCGCGGCGCTTCCGCGTTCACGTCTACAGCCATCCTTTCGTGCGATCGATATTCGACGATCGCCCGCCCTCCCGCGCTCCTCCCCGGTTCTGCTGAACGTTCCGCCCGGTGGCGCATGCACGTCGACGTGCATGCGCGTTCACGCCGTTCGTTTCGCCCGACCTGATTCACGCGTTCACCCGCCTGCCCGCTTCGCGCGGGCGACGCCGCCCTGCGCCCCGTTTGCGCAGCGCGCCGCGCCGCCTGCCGCGCCGACGCACGCACGCGGGTGCGACGCACGTTGACGGCAGCCGGCCCGCGCCGGCTCCGCCGTTCGACGCACCCGAGGAGTTCACACCATGTCGACCATCGTCGATCGGGCCATCTCGCCCGCCCGTTCCGCCAGCGCCGGTTACCGGACGCTCTGGCGCTGGCATTTCTATGCCGGCCTGTTCGTGATGCCGTTCCTCGTGATCCTCGCGATCACGGGCACGCTCTACTGCTTCCAGCCGCAGAGCGAGCCGCTGCTGTATCCGCACCGGCTGGTCGTCGAACCGCGCGCGACGCCGCGGCTCGATGCCGACACGCTGCTCGCCCGCGCCCGCACCGCGATGCCGGCCGGCGCAACGCCGGTTTCCGTGCAAGTCTCCACCGCGCCGGATCGCAGCGCCGAGTATGTTTTCCGGCTGCGCGACGGCAGCCGCGAGAGCGTGTACGTGAACCCGTACGACGGCCGCGTGCTCGGCACGCTGAGCGTCGAGAACCGCTTCATGCAGGTCGACCGGATGCTGCATCGCAAGCTGCTGCTCGGCAAGACCGGCGAGTTGCTGATGGAACTCGCCGCCTGCTGGACGTTCGTGATGATCGGCACCGGCATCGCGCTGTGGTGGCCGCGCGGCGCGGCACGCGTCGGGCGTGCGCTGCAGCCCGACCTGTCGCTGCGCGGCCGGCCGCTGTGGAAGAGCGTTCACGCGACGGCCGGCATCTGGCTCGCGGCCGGCACGATCGCATTCATCCTGTCCGGGCTGCCGTGGTCGGGCTCGTGGGGCAAGAACTTCAAGGCGCTCGCCGCGACCGTGAACCTAGGCGCGCCGGAAGGCGCGTGGGGCGGTGCGTCGGTGCGCTCGACGCGCCCGGGCGCCGCCGCGACGGCCGAGACCGCGCGTGCGCATGCGCCGGGTACCGCCCCGTCCGGCCATCACCACGAATCGGACGAATCGATGCCCGGGATGGTGATGGACGACCTGCCGCTGCCGCAAACGCCGTGGGCGGTCGGCAACGTGCCCGTGCCGCATTCGCCGTCCGCGCCGACGCCCGCGCCGCTGCCGCTCGCCCGCGCGATCGCGATCGTCGCCGGGCTCGGCGTGACGAGCGGCTATACGCTCGCGCTGCCGTCCGGCGCGGACGGCGTGTTCACCGCGTCGTACTTTCCGGCCGACCCGAAGGCCGAACGCACGATCTACGTCGATCAGTACAGCGGCGCGGTACTGAAGGACATCCGCTATGACGACTACGGCGCGGTATCGCGAGCGGTGTCGTACGGCACGTCGCTGCACATGGGCCGTTATTTCGGGCTCGCGAACCAGATCGTCTGCGCGGTGCTGTCGCTCGGGCTGGCCGCGATGGCCGTCACGGGCACCGTGATGTGGTGGAAGCGCCGCCCGGCCCGGACGCTGGGCGCACCGTCGCGCGAACGCGGCGCGCCGCCGATGCGCGGCTGGATCGCCGGGCTCGTGCTGCTCGGCATCGTGTTCCCGTTGATGGGGCTGACGATCGTCGCGGTCTGGGTGCTTGACCGGCTGCTGTTCGGCCGCGCGGCGCGCGCCGCGGCGTGATGGACGCAAGCGCTTCTCCCCTTCGAAGGATACCGAAATGATGAAGTTCAGATCGATGCTGCCTGCTGCCGTGCTCGCGGCGCTGTCGCCGGCCGGGCAGGCACACGCACAGGAAAACGGCGTCGACGGCAGCGGCGCCACGCTCGCACCGATTCGCGTCGATGCGCAGAAAGCGCCCGCGCTGACGCAACCGCTCGACACCGGCAGCCATCTCGGGCTGTCCTCGCTCGAAACGCCCGCGAGCGTCGAGCAGATCAGCCGCGCGACACTCGACACGCGCGGCGACAGTTCGATCGTCGACGCCGTGAGCCGCGCCGCCGGCATCAGCGCGTCGCCGCATCCCGGCAACGGCAATTCGGAGCTCGCCGCGCGCGGCTTCGTCGGCGCGTCGTCGGTCACGCAGCTCTACGACGGCGTGCGCCCGTACGGCGCGATCGGCGTCACGTTCCCGTTCGACACGTGGTCGGTCGACCATATCGACGTGCTGCGCGGCCCCGCTTCGGTGATCTACGGCGAAGGCGCGATCGGCGGCGTGGTCAACATCGTCCCGAAGAAGCCGACGCGCACGCCGATCCGCAACGAACTGCAGGTCGGCGGCGGCACCGAAGGAACCGCGCGCGCCGCGTTCGGCAGCGGCGGCGCGATCAACGACACGCTGTCGTACCGCTTCGACATCAGCGGCAACCGATCGTCGAACTGGGTCGATCGCGGCGATTCGCGCAACCTGTCGATCTCCGGCGCGCTGCGCTACGACGTGACGCCCGAGCTGTTCGTGACGGCGTCGTACGCGCAGGGCTTCATGCATCCGATGCAGTATTTCGGCGCGCCGCTCGTCAATGGTGCGCGCGATCGCGCGCTCGACAAGAAGAACTACAACGTCGGCGACGCCGACATCGCGTTCCGCGACAGCTGGGCCACCGTCGCGGCGAACTGGCAGCCGAGCGACAGCCTGAACGTGACGAGCACGCTGTACCGGATGAAGAGCAACCGTCACTGGAAGGATGCGGAGTACTACACGTACCTGCCGCCGAGCGCGCAGGTTCGGCGCAGCAGCTATACGGAAATCTTTCACGACCAGGAACAATACGGCAACGTGACGACGGCCACCGTCGGCGGCGCACTGCTCGGCATGCGCAACACGTTTTCGGCGGGCTTCGAGTTCAACCACACGACGTTCCAGCACGACAACAACGCGCCGTATGCGGGCACGTCGACGGTCGATCCGTTCGACTTCGATCCGGGCAACTTCATCAACACGGCCGGCACGTTTCCGAAGTACCGCAGCCAGTCGAACCAGTACGCGCTGTTCGCGGAGAACCGGCTCGAGATCACGCCGCGCTGGTCGGTGATCGGCGGGCTGCGCTACGACCATGCGAGCGTGAACCGCGACGATCTCGTGAACGGCGGCGCATTCACGAAGGTGTTCGCGAACACGGGCTGGCGCGTGGGCACCGTGTACGACGTGCGGCCCGGCCTCGCCGTGTATGGCCAATATTCGGTCGCGGCCGATCCGGTCAGCTCGCTGCTGTCGCTGAATGCATCGAAGGCAAATTTCACGCTCGCGACCGGCCGGCAGATCGAGATCGGCGTGAAGCAGTCGTTCCTCGACGGCAAGGCGGAATGGACGCTCGCCGCGTACCGGATCGTGAAGAACAACCTGCTGACGGCCGACCCGGTGAATCCGAACCAGTCGATCCAGGTCGGCCAGCAGTCGTCGCGCGGGCTGGAGGCGACGGTCGGCGCGGAGATCGCGAAGGACTGGCGCGTCGACGCGAACGTGTCGATCCTGCGCGCGAAATACGACGATTTCCGGCAGTCGTCCGGCGGCACGATCGTATCGCGCGCGGGCAACGTGCCGGTGTCGGTGCCGCAGCGGCTCGCGAACCTGTGGGTGAGTTGGCGCTTCGCGCCGGACTGGACGGGCATCGCGGGCGTCAAGTACGTCGGCAAACGGTTCGCCGATACCGCGAACCAACTCGTGATGCCGTCGTACACGACCGTCGATCTCGGCCTCGCGTGGAAGCCGCGCAAGGACACGACGATCATCGCCCGCGCGTACAACGTGTTCAATCGCCGCTATGTGCAGTCCGCGTACTACGACGAAACGCAGTATCTGCTCGGCAACGACCGGCGGTTCGAGGTGCTGGCGAACTATAGGTTCTGAGCGCGCATGCCGCCGCGCACCGTGCAAGGCGGCATGCGCGCGGCGGCGTGCCGGTCAGCGCTCGGCATCGCCAGCTCGCATCGATGCATCACGCACGCGTGCCCGCCGCGCGCCCCGCCATCCACTTCCGGTAGCGCCGCGTCTGGCACTGCGCGGCCAGTTGCTGCCGCACCAGCGCGCGCAGCGGCGACACCTGCGGGTGCGTGCGGCGCCCTTCGCTCAACCGCGTGAGCTGGAATTTGACGACGGCCATGTTCGCCAGCGCGCCCAGCGCCTTGTTCTTCCAGCGGATCGGCTGCAGCACCGGCGCGCTGTCCTTGCCCGCGCGCCAGTCGCGCGGCAGGTTCGGGTCGATCGACAGCGCGGTCGCGATGCCGACCATCGCCACGCCGCTGTTCACCACCTGCTCGGCCACCGCGCGGCGCCGGATGCCGCCCGTGACCATCAGCGGCATCCGTGCGACGGCCGTGATGTCGCGCGCGAATTCGAGGAAATACGCTTCGCGCGCCAGCGTGCGGCCGTCGCGCGCCTCGCCCTGCATCGCCGGCACTTCATAGCTGCCGCCCGACAGTTCGACGAGATCGACACCGAGCGGATTCAGCAGTTCGACCACGCGCTTCGCGTCGTCCGCGCTGAAGCCGCCGCGCTGGAAATCGGCCGAGTTCAGCTTCACCGCGACGACGAACGCCGGCGACACCGTCGCGCGCACCGCCTTCACGATGTCGAGCAGCAAACGCGCGCGATTCTCGATGCTGCCGCCCCACTGGTCCTGCCGACGGTTCGTCAGCGGCGACAGGAACTGGCTCAGCAGATAGCCGTGCGCCGCGTGCACCTGCACGCCGGTGAAGCCGCTTTGCTCCGCGAGCTGCGCGGCGCGCACGAAGCGCTGCTGCACGTCGGCGATATCGGCTGCCGTCATTTCCTTCGGCACCGGAAACTGCTTCGACAGCGCGCCGAGCGCGAGCGGCACGGCCGACGGCGCAAGCGTCGTCTGGCCAAGCGCCGCCTGCATCTGGCGCCCCGGGTGATTGATCTGCATCCACACGTGCGCGCCGTTCGAGCGCGCGCTCTGCGCCCAGCGGCGGAAACGGTCGAGATGCGCGTCGCTTTCGAGCACGACGCCATTCGGCCCCGTCATCGCGCGGCCGTCCACCATCACGTTGCCGGTCAGGATCAGGCCGACCTGTCCGTCGGCCCACGCCTGATACAGGCGCAGCAACGCGTCCGACGGCGCGTGGTCCGCATCGGCCATGTTTTCTTCCATCGCGGCCTTGGCCAGACGGTTCGGAATCACCGCCCCGTTGGGCAGTGTGAGCGGCGCAAACAGATTCATGATGGAACATCCTCGATTGACGATGGCCCCACGATAACTTTAAAGTCAACTTTAAGGTCAAGCCCTTTTGGAGCCCATCATGAAAATCGGCGAACTGGCGAAGGCGAGCGGCCTCGCGGCGTCGCGTATCCGCTTCTACGAAGCGAGCGGCCTGCTCGAACCGGCCCGCCGGCAGGCGAATGGCTATCGGGAATACGGGCCGGAAGCGTTGACGCGGCTCGCGATCATCGACCGCGCGCAGGGCGCAGGCTTCTCGCTCGACGAGATCCGCGCGGTGCTGCCGCCCGATCTCGGCGCATGGCCGCACGACGAACTGCTGGTCGCGCTGCGGCACAAGGTCGACGAAATCGCGCTGCTCGAGCGGCGTCTCGCGCAGAACCGGCAGCATCTGGAAATGCTGATCGACGAGATCGAGAACAAGCCGGCCGGCGAGGATTGCACGGGGGCCGCGCAACGGATGCTCGACCGGCTGGGCGAGCAGGCCAGCGAGCCGCTGGAGCCGGTGCCCGTCGTGCGGCCGGCGCGCAAGCGGGCGTGATGGATCGGGATGCGGAATGGCGCGGCGCCGTCCGTCGAGCCATGCGCGCCGCGGCCTGAAGCACGATGTGACGCGGTTGTCCCGATTTGCTTACGTCGCGGGTAATCGACGCGCGCCGCCCGCGCCGCGATCATGGGCTCCATCGACTCTCGACCGCATCCCGCCACGGAGCCCGCCATGACCGCCTACGCCATCGCCCACCTGCATGACGTCGAAATGTGCGACGACATCGTCGAGTACCTCGAACGGATCGACGGCACGCTCGCGCCGTACGACGGCCATTTCGTGATTCACGGCGCACGCTCGGAGGTACGCGAAGGCGTGTGGCATGGCGACCTGATCGCGATCGCGTTTCCCGATCTCGACACGGCGCGCGCGTGGTATGACTCGGCTGCGTACCGGCAGATCCAGCCGCTGCGCGCCCGGCACGCGAGCGGCCCGTTGATCCTGATCGACGGCGTCGACGAGCGGCACAAGGCCACCGACATCCTGCGCTGAATCTCGACGCAGGCAACGCCGCCGACGCTTACGACGCCTTCCGCTCCATCGGCTCGCCGACGACGAACCCGCCGCCCTGGAACCGCTGCGCGGGGTCGTCGTACTCGGCGGTCGGCGCCGTCACCGGGAACAGCCCGGCGAACTGCTCGGAACTGTCGCGCGGGCGGAAGCCGAGGAAGCCGGCCTTCGTGTTGTCCCACCACTTCACCGGGTTGTCCGACGCGCCGTAGACGATCGCGTGCCCGACGCGGTTCGTCAGCAGCGAGCAGCGCACGAGTTCGATGAAGTCGCGATAGCTGAGGAACGTGACGAGCATGCGCGGGTTCTTCGGCACCTCGAACGACGACCCGATCCGCAGGCACACCGTCTCAATCCCGAAGCGGTCGAAGTAGTAACGCGACAGCGATTCGCCGAAGCACTTCGTCACGCCGTACAGGCTGTCGGGACGCAGCGGCGCATCGGAGTCGAGCACTTCGGTGACCGGATGGAAACCGATCGCATGGTTCGAGCTCGCGAACACGACGCGCTTCACGCCGTGCTTGCGCGCGGCTTCGTACAGGTTGTACGTGCCGGTGATGTTCGCGCCGACCAGATCGTCGAACGGCGCATCGACCGAAATGCCGCCGAGGTGGACGATCGCGTCCACGCCGTCGACGAGCTGCATCACGGCCGGCCGGTCGGCCAGGTCGACCACGCGGAGTTCTTCATGCGCGGCCGCATCGCCGAGCGCCGCGATGTCGCTGACGCGCACGACGTCGGCCCAGTCGGCGAGCGCGCCGCGCAACTGGCGGCCGAGGTTGCCGGCCGCGCCCGTCAGCAGCAGGCGGCCGAACGGTTTGCGCGCGGCGGTGGATGAGGCGTTCATCGAATCTCCTTGGATCTGACCTAAGATGGAAAACGTTTTCCAACTATACGCGGGCGCGCCGCCGAGCGTCAATGGTCGAACTCGCTCGCAGCCATCCGCACTTTCCCGATATCGGCGGCGGTCTGCACGCCGGCTTTTTCTGCCACAATCGAGCGTTATCGAACGAAAACGTTACCCTTCGCATGAAAAAAGTTTCCTCGACGATCCGCGACGTGGCCGCGGAAGCCGGCGTGTCGGTCGCGACGGTCTCGAAGTACGTGAACGGCACGCAGCGCTTCTCGCCGACCGTCGAGGCACGGCTGAAGGAGGCGATCGAGCGGCTCGGCTACCGGTCGAATCCGCTCGCGCGCTCGATGATCACCGGCCGCACGCGCACCATCGGCCTCGTGATCCTCGACATCAGCAACCCGCACTTCACGAACGTCGTGAAAGGCGCGAACCGCGTCGCGCTGCAGCACGACTACACGCTGCTGCTCGTCGATACCGAAGAGAGCCAGGCGCGCGAACGCTCGCTGATCGAGGCGCTCGCGCAGCGCGTCGACGGGCTGATCGTCAGCACGCGGATGCCCGACGAGGAAGCCGGCTGGATGCTCGACCTCAACAAGCCGCTCGTGCTGCTGCGCCGCAGCCCCGGCCTGCCGATTCCGAGCGTCGGCATCGACAACCGGCTGTCGACCTACATGCTCGCGCGCCATCTGCTCAACCTCGGCCATACACGCATCGCCTATCTCGGCTTCGGCACCGCGCGCGTGAACGACGAACGGATCCAGGGCGCGCGCGACTGCCTCGCCGAAGCGGGGCTCACGCTCGACGTGCACGACGCGCACGCGCCGACTGCCGAGGCCGGCGAGCGCGCGTGCTCGCGCGTGATGCTCGGGCCGCAGCGCCCGCAGGCCGTGATCTGCTACAACGACCTGATCGCGCTCGGCTTCATGAAGGAAGCCGCGTCGCTCGGCTTCCGGCTGCCGCAGGACGTATCCGTCGCCGGCATCGACAACGTGCCGTACGGCGAATACGCGGCGCCCGCGCTGACGACCGTCGACATCCAGAGCGAGAACATGGGCGAACTCGCGATGCAGAAACTGATCGACGCGCTCGCCGGGCGCACCGACGCGAGTTATTCGACGTTCGAGCCGCGGTTGATCATGCGCGCGTCGACGGCCTCGGCCGGCTGACGCGATCGCGACGCGATGCGTCACGTCACGTCGCGTCGCGTCCCGGAACGAAAAACGCCGCCCGAGTGAAGGGCGGCGTTTTCGCTTGGCCGATACGCAATCACGCATCGAGTCTCGCCGGCTTCATCTTCGGCGTGAGCACGTGCATCACGGCCAGCGCGATCAGGTAGGCCGACGCGCCGATCGCGAACAGCACCCAGTAGTGGCCGGTGCGCTGCAGCACCTGGCCGATCACTTCCGAGAACAGCACGCCGCCGATCGAGCCGGCCATCCCGCCGATGCCGACCACCGACGCGACCGCGCGGCGCGGGAACAGGTCGGACGCGGTCGTGAACAGGTTCGCCGACCAGCCCTGGTGCGCGGCGGCGGCGAGGCCGACGATCAGCACCGCGATCCACAGGCTCTGCACCTGCGACACGAACGCGATCGGCAGCACGCAGCATGCGCAGATCAGCATCGCCGTCTTGCGCGCCCGGTTCACGCTCCAGCCCGCGCGCAGCAGCATCGACGACAGCCAGCCGCCGCCGATGCTGCCGACCGTCGTCAGCGCATAAATGCAGACGAGCGGCAAACCGATGTGCTGCATGTCCATCCCGCGCGATTCGTTCAGCCACTTCGGCAGCCAGAACAGGTAGAACCACCACACCGGATCGGTCAGGAACTTGCCGATCAGGAAGGCCCACGTCTCGCGCTTGCGGATCAGTTCGCCCCAGCGCGGCGCGCCGGCGTTCGCGTTCGCCGCGTCGAGCGCTTCGGCCTCGTCGCGCGGCTCGTCGTATTCCGCGGCGAGCGCGCGCGTGTCGGCCGTGCGATACATCACCAGCCACACCGCGAGCCACACGATGCCGATCGCGCCGATGATCACGAACGCCGCGCGCCAGCCGTAGGCCACCGCGATCGCCGGGATGATCGCCGGCGCGAATACCGCGCCGATGTTCGCGCCCGAGTTGAAGATGCCGGTCGCGAGCGCGCGTTCGCGGCGCGGGAACCATTCGGCCGTCGTCTTGATCGCGGCCGGAAAGTTGCCGCCCTCGCCGATCCCGAGCAGCGCGCGCACGGCCGCGAAGCCCGTCACCGAACCGACCGCCGCGTGCAGCATCGCGGCGATGCTCCATACCAGCATCGCCACCGCGTACGACACGCGCGTGCCGAGCCAGTCGACGATACGCCCGAAGCCGAGCAGGCCCAGCGCATAGAACGCGGAAAACGCCATCACGATGCGGCCGTACTGCACCTGGCTCCAGCCGATGTCGTGCTGCAGCATCGGCGCGAGCAGGCCGAGGATCTGCCGATCCATGTAGTTGATCACGGTCGCGAAAAACAGCAGCGCACAAACGGTCCAGCGGTAGCGGCTGGCGGCCGCGCGCACGGCGCCGACGACGACAGAGGGCATGAATGTCTCCGATGCGCGGTCGCGCCCGTCGCGCCGCACGAAGTTCGTTGACCGGCGACCGGCGCCGGGGCGAGCGGCGGCGCGCTGCTGCGCGCGGCCTGCTTCGCCGATCCGTCTGGAAAACGTTTTTCAAAGGATAGGCCGCCTGCCGGTGCCGTGTCAGTCCGGGATTTCGATGAGTCATCTCAAATTGGTCGCGGCAAAAGAGACGACTGTTTCGCAGAGTGGCATTAACCGTTTTTCCGCTCATTTTCCCGCCGCGGCCCGGCAGCCGCGCGACCGCCGAGACACATGTCCGATTCCAGCCAGAATCGACCACGAGGATGGTTTACAGTCGTCGCATGCGCCTCGATCCCGACACCTGCTACGACGCCCTGCTTTCGCGGAACCGCCGCTTCGACGGCTGGTTCTTCGTCGGCGTCGCGACGACCGGTGTGTACTGCCGCCCCGTCTGCCCGGTGAAGCCGCCGAAGGCGCAAAACTGCAGCTACTACCCGACCGCCGCGGCCGCCGAGAAAGCCGGCTTCCGGCCCTGCATGCGCTGCCGCCCCGAACTCGCGCCCGGCCACGGGCTGCTCGACCTGTCCGGCAATCTCGCCGACGCTGCCGCGACGCTGATCGACGACGGTTTCCTGAACGCGCATTCCGTCGATGCGCTCGCGCGGCGCGTCGGCGTGACCGAACGCCATCTGCGCCGGATCTTCGGCGCGCAATTCGGCGTGTCGCCGGTCGAGTTCGCACAGACGCAGCGGCTGTTGATGGCCAAGCGGCTGCTGACCGATACCGCGCTGCCGGTCGCCGTCGTCGCGTCGACGGCCGGATTCGGCAGCGTGCGGCGCTTCAACGACCTGTTCCGCGAGCGCTACGGCCTCAATCCGCTGCGGCTGCGCAAAGGGGCCGGTGCGGCGGCCGACGGCGACATGACCTTCCCGCTGCCGTACCGGCCGCCGTTCGCGTGGGCCGACCTGATGCGTTTTCTCGCGCAGCGGCAGATCGACGGCGTCGAGCGGATCGACGCGAAGGGTTATGCGCGCATCGTCGAATTGCCGAATCGAAACGACGGCCGCCGCGTGGCCGGCTGGCTGTCCGTCGCGCACGTGCCGCAGCGCTTCGCGCTGGCCGTCACCGTGTCGCCCGCGCTGACGCCGGTCGTGCCGGCCGTGCTGGCACGCGTGCGCCGGCTGTTCGATCTCGACAGCCGCCCCGACGTGATCGATGCGCATCTCGGCGATCTCGCGAGCGGCTCGCCGGGCCTGCGCGTGCCCGGCGCGTTCGACGGTCTCGAGATCGCGATCCGCGCGGTCGTGGGCGAGCAGCTTGCCCAGGCGCAGGCCGATACGCCGCTGCTCGCACGGATCGCGGCACGCTTCGGTCATTCGGTCGACGGCGCGCCGCCGGGCCTCACGCATGCACTCCCCTGCGCCGCGACGCTGGCCGCGCTGCCGCCTTCGGCCCTCGAAACGGTCGGCGTCGAGCGCGACGCCGCACGCGCGATCGTGTCGCTCGCCCGCGCCGTCGACGACGGCACGCTCGCGCTCGAACCGATGGCGCCGCTCGACGCGACGCTCGCCGCGCTGCGCGCGCTGCCCGGCTTCGACGAACGCGCGGTGCAGTACGTCGCGATGCGCGCGATGGCCTGGCCGAACGCGTTCCCCGCCGACGACGCGTGGCTGCCCGCCCGGACCGAACCCGCGCCCGGGCCGTCCTCCGTGCCGCATACAGCGGCGCGCTGGGCGCCGTGGCGCGCGTATGCCGCACTGCACGTGTGGCGCCTTCATGGAGATGTGTCGCGATGACTCCCGCTCACCTGATTCCGAGCCCGCTGGGCGACATCGCCGTGCGCATCGAGGACGATGTGCTGACCGGCCTGTACTTCGTCGGCCAGAAATACTTTCCGTCGCTTGCGATCGTGCGCGAAGCGGACGCACTCGCCAAGTCGCCGCTCGCACGCCGGGTCGCGGAAGAAATCGCCGAGTATTTCACCGGCGCGCGCGACACGTTTTCGGTACCGATCCACCTGCGCGGCACCGCGTTTCAGCGACGGGTCTGGAAGGAACTGCTTGCGATTCCGTTCGGCGAACTCGTGTCGTATGGCGACATCACCGAACGCGTCGGATTACCGATGAGCGGCGCGCGCGCCGTGGGCGGCGCGGTCGGCCGCAATCCGGTATCGATCATCGTACCGTGCCATCGCGTGGTCGGCGCGTCGGGCAGCCTGACCGGCTATGCGGGCGGCATCGATCGCAAGCGTGCGCTGCTGTCGCTCGAAGGCGCGGGGTTTTCGCGCGGCGCGTATCAACCGCTGCAGCAGGCGCTTGCGTTCTGATGGAGGGGGCGCATTACGCGCTCAACACCGGCCGGCGCGCTTCACGCTTCGCATACGCGCCGGGCGTCATGCGGAATTTCGACGTGTTTCCCGAGCCCGCGCATTGCTTCGGGTACGGCAAGCCGCTGCAACTGGCGGACGCGGCCACCGCTGCGTGATGCGGGACGAACGACGGGCTTACCTCACGCTACGTGCGCTTGCGCATCGCATGCGCGATCCGCGCGTTCGCTTCGAATTTCGCGCGATGCGTCGAGAAAAACGTCCGCACGTTGCGGACGTTCGACGCGCCGGTGAACAGCCGCCGCGCGAATTCGTCGTATTCGGCGACGTCGGCCAGATCGGCGATCACGACGAAATCGGGCCCCGGGGACACGCGGTAGCACTGCGTGACGGCCTGCTCCGCGCACACATACGCTTCGAACGCGTCGTAGTCTTCGGCCGTCTGCCGGTCGAGGCTGATCTCGATCAGCGCGGTGACGCCCGTGCCGATCGCCACTGGATCGAGCACCGCGACCTGCCGGCGGATCACGCCGGCCTCCGTCAGCCGGCGCACGCGACGCATGCAGGTGGGCGGCGACGACAGCGCGCGCTCGGCGAGTTGCAGGTTGGACACCGACGCGTCGTCCTGCAGGATCGCGAGGATGCGCAGGTCGAGATCGTCGAGGGTAATGCCGGCCATTAACCGTTCCTCCCCTTCAGTAAGTGAAATTTAATTTCAACATGATAGTCGATCATCTGTCTGTTTCATATTTTCTGAATTTTTGAAATTTAATTCCATTTCACCGGTTCTACTATCGCTCTCACTGATCCAGACAGGACATTTACGGAGCGCGATATGTGTGGAATCGTCGGGGCGGTTGCCCAGCGGGACATCCTGCCGAACCTGGTCGACGGCCTGAAACGGCTCGAATACCGCGGCTACGACTCGTGCGGCGTCGTGGTCTACCGCGACCGCGCGCTGGCGCGCGCCCGCAGCGTCGATCGCGTCGCGAACCTGCAGCGCGAGATCGCCGAGTTGGCGTTGGCCGGTTACACGGGCATCGCGCATACGCGCTGGGCCACGCATGGCGCGCCCGTCACGCTCAATGCGCATCCGCACTTCTCGCCGAGCGACGCGAATGCGCGCATCGCGCTGTCGCACAACGGGATCATCGAGAACTGCGACCAACTGCGCGCGGAACTGCAGGCGCACGGCTACGTGTTCGCGAGCCAGACCGACAGCGAGGCGATTGCGCATTTGATCGACCACCTGTACGACGGCGACCTGTTCGATGCGGTACGGCGTGCGGTGGCGCGACTGCGTGGCAGTTATGCGATCGCCGTGATGTGCCGCGACGAACCGCACCGGATCGTCGGCGCGCGCGACGGGATGCCGCTCGTGGTCGGGGTCGGCGAAGGCGAGAATTTTCTGGCTTCCGACGCGATTGCGCTGTCGGGCATCACCGATCGCATTGCCTATCTGGAGAACGGCGACGTCGCCGATGTCCAGCTGCATCGCTACTGGATCGTCGATGCGAACGGCCAGCGCGTCGAACGCGCGGTGCAACGCGTCGCCGCGCATAGCGGCGCGGCCGATCTCGGGTCGTATCGTTACTACATGCAGAAGGAGATCTTCGAGCAGCCGCAGGCGGTGGCCGATACGCTGCTCGACGTTTCGTCGATCATGCCCGAGCTGTTCGGCGATGGAGCGTGGCGTGTGTTCAACGACGTCGATTCGGTGCTGCTGCTCGCGTGCGGCGGCAGCTATCACGCCGCGCTGACCGCGAAGTACTGGATCGAGAGCATCGCGAAGTTGCCGGCGACTGTGGAAATCGCCAGCGAGTTTCGTTATCGCGACGGTGTGCCGAATCCGCGCACGCTGGTGGTGGCGGTGTCGCAGAGCGGTGAAACCGCTGATGTGCTCGGCGCGGTGCATGTCGCGAAACGCAGCGGGATGATGCATACGCTCGCGATCTGCAACGTCGCGACGAGCGCGCTGATGCGCGAATGCGCGCTGCAATTCGTCACGCGTGCGGGGGTAGAAATCGGCGTGGCTTCGACGAAGGCGTTTACGACGCAGCTCGTTGCGCTGTTCCTGTTGACGCTGTCACTGGCGCAGGTGCGCGGGCGGTTGAGCGACGACGAGGAGAAGGAACATCTGCGCGCGCTGCGGCATCTGCCCGATGCGATGTCGAAGGTGCTCGCGCTGGAACCGCAGATCATGGCGTGGTCGGAGTTGCTCGCGCGACGCGACAACATGCTGTTTCTCGGGCGCGGGATGCATTATCCGATCGCGCTCGAAGGCGCGCTGAAGATGAAGGAGATTTCCTATATTCATGCGGAGGCTTATCCAGCAGGCGAGCTGAAGCATGGGCCGCTGGCGCTCGTCAGCAATGAAATGCCGGTGATCGCGGTTGCGCCGAATGACATGCTGCTTGAAAAGCTCAGGTCGAACATGCATGAGGTCAGTGCGCGGAATGGTCGGCTGTTCGTGTTCGCGGATGTGGACTGTGGGTTGGTGCCGAGTGCAGGGATCGAGGTGATTCGGCTGAATGAGTACTACGGGCCGTTGTCGCCGATCTTGCATACGGTGCCGATGCAATTGCTTGCGTATCACGCTGCGTTGGCTCGGGGGACGGATATTGATAAGCCTAGGAATCTGGCTAAGTCGGTGACGGTGGAGTGAGGGGGCACGGTGCCGCAGGCAACCTTGGAGCAGGAAAAATATGTTGAAATTTCAGGCAAAAAACATCGCGCAATTTCGTGAAATATTGGCAGATTACTTTACCTTATAAATCATTGATTTACATGAATACCATTCTGTATTTTTCACAAAACAATGCGTAACCATCGCTTTCCTTAAGCAACTCGTGAGCTGGTGTCATTTTTCTTGAGCAGAGCAGTAATGTGGTCACAACCCCTAAGCAGCGACCGCCATTTGGCGGCCGTTGGTACTTATGGTTCAAGCCGAGAGCGTTGAATGTACATGATGCGGTCACTTGTACATTGCAACGAATTCGTGGCGACGTTTAGTCGTTTTGTTTCCGAAATCCCACGATTCATATCACTAGACCATAGGCTAAGCGCCCGACCGCGACTGCGCCATGTCAACGGCATTGACGGCAACCGCTGCCACGCCGAAAAAAACAGCCTCTAATTGAGAACTTGACTCAGCGAACGCTTCATAGGGCCGGCAAGTAAGCGTCCGCTATGTCGACGGTATCGAAGCGCAAGATTCCATCGCGTGGTATGACCTGCGCGTGTCCGGTCACGGCGCTTCGCACACCGCAGTTCGCCGTAGAACATGTGATAAGGAAATCCGCAGGCGCTCGCCGTGGCCGCTGCCTCTTCGTCTGCAAATAGAACGATGTAATCGTCTCCGTGCCAGCCTTCCACCATATCGTTCTACACCTCACACTGTTACAAACAGGACGCCAACTTCGAGCATATCGGGAGTATGAGCGTCTCCTTTGAGACCGGGTCGTCGAATCGCAGCTTCTAGCCGAATTGAGTCAGATGAACTGACACTGTCCGTTTGCTCCAGTCCAGCTTCATACATATCACCGGATACAGCGACGACGCGCATGCATCGTCTAGTGGCCGCCCTCCGACGCACTTCCCACCGCCGCCCTCGCCCGAACGAAATGATGCTCGACCCTAGTCCGGAGCACGCCGTCAAGCGCCGCAAGCCGTTCACGCACCCGAACCGCTTGCCCTTCCGTCATCTCACCGAGCACGATCTTCTGCTCGAGAACGTCACCACATCGGGTAATAGCCCACCGATCGACCGTCGCCGTTTCCCCTTCGAGTACGGCAGCCGCGGTCGAGACGATGCCAGGATTCCGTCTCGAAACGAGATGAACCGTGTGCGTCAACGTGAAACCGGGAAGAAAATGCGACCAGTCTTCACAGACGGGCGGGCGGGAAGCGGAGGAAACTTGGCTCATGGTTGCTCCGGATGAATGGTTATCGAACCGGTGCCAGCCATGCTGCTCCCGTTTCGTTGCCGTCGATCGGCCGCATCGCCTCAAGGGCGTCCACCTTGCCCGGGAGGGCAGGTTGGCGTCGGAAAACCCGACTCTGGATGCTTGAATTCTCACGTTCGACATTCCGAACGTTGGTTCATTATACCGAAAATCCGGCGTTGAACAAGCTGCCTGGAAAGCGGCCTTCCGGCCGGACGGTTTCGCTAATCCGGCCCTGCCCTCTCCGCGCACCGGCATCACCTGCCCACCGAAACCCGCTACTTCGACAACCGCAGCTTCTTCGACACCACAACGCCGCTCGACGGACTCACCAGCCGGATGTCACGAAGATCCATGTGCAACGTAGAGACCCGCGTCGAAATGTCCGTCGGCTCCTCGATACTCGGATCGGCATGTTCGGTTTGTTCGGTCAGGTAAGGCCGAACCAGGCGTCCGGAAAAAACCAGTGCGAAGTCGCCATGCGTTTGCGCGTATTCGGCGGGCGAAAGCCGCATGCGGCTCCGAACCGTGGTCTTGTTCCCCTGTCCGGATTCGAGTTCGATGATGTCGACGTGCTGGATGTACCCTTTCGCCTTCGCTTCCGGTGCAATCACGAGCCCGCGCCCGCGCGGCCCCTTCGTCACCTTGTGGAGCAGGATGCCTGCCCGACCGTCGCGCTCCGCATCGAACAGGTCGACGTCCAGCGTCAGCAGTTGCCGCCGCGACCGGTATCTCAGCCCGTACCGCACCGGCACCACGAACGTCACGTCACGATCCAGACCGACGGCCGCCAGATCGGGATTCGCGTCGTGCCGGCCGGCGGCACCGGCGACCGCGCCGCGAACCCGGTCGCGCAACGAAGGTGAGAGCGTGCTGGCGTGCACCTTCTGCAGCGCATCCCGGATCGCAACCGGATCGTCGCCGACAATCGGTCGTGCCGGCGACGCGCCGTGATCGACAGCCGACGCAACGTGCGTCGGGGTGTCGCCGACCTCGCCCTCTGCATGCGCCGCGACGGGCGCCAGCATCGTCGTCATGGCGACGATGCACGCGAAGCGCGAACAACCCAATTTGAATTTCCGGTGAAACACGACGAACCCCCGATTGCTTGCGGATCGATCAACGACGAGCACTATAGGGTGGAATGATCGGCAACGCACCCGCCGTTCGAAATTCGTCGATGCCGGTACGTTTCGTCACAGCTTCGTTATCAGCCCCGCTGCACGTCAACGGCCAGCACAACACTACCGTGTTGCCTTGACGACAACAACTGACGGGAAGCGAGCAGCGGCGCCCATCGAGCATCCGCAAACGCACCGCGCGGCATCGCCTGGCTCGCGGAATTCGTCCGAATCCAGCTCGCCGTTCACCGGCGCAACCGAACCATCCGGCGGCGGATTTGTATGTTGAAAGATGCTTTCTCCGGCATCCGATCGGCGGGCGTACACATCGTGTGCCATTGCACAAGCCCGCTCACGCCGATTTCAATCGGTGTGCCGTAACGTTGCTCATTTCGATTCGGGACAATTCCGAATTCCCAACTTCCAATTCAATCACGTCCTGACAAAAAGGCTTCATTTACATGATATGGACAAAAGAGGCACGACAAATACCAATCCAGAGTAATCGACTCGATATATTCCCACCCAAACAAAAACGCCACTCAAACCAACCAAACATTAATCATTGTCTCAAAATAAATTATTTCCCATCTCAAAATAAAAATATTAGTTGAAGCTAGAAATAGCTTGCTATTCTTCGCACCGAAATTCCAAGCGCCGTCGCATTGCCACCCTGAGAGGCGGATTCGAACCCATCCGAATCCGGAACAACAATAACGAGATTGTCGTTATGTCGATAGCAGCAACTTTGAGAAATTTTGCGTCGGGTCGGGTCGACCTGAACAAGCGTCCCGTCTCCCTTCATTTCGGGCAGGCGCAACGCGCGGTCGGCCATCTGCTGGCGCTCCATCATGCCGATATCCGCGAGGGGCTGATGTCGGGCATCGAAGGGCAACTGACCTGCGTATCGACCTACGATCATCTGCCGCCTGGGCTGTTTCTCGGTTTGCCCGTATCGATCCGGCTGACGACCGATCGCGGCAACATCCAGGCGATCAACGCGATCGTGCGCGAAGTGCGAGCCGGTCAATCCGACGGCGAACTAACCGTCTATCAGCTCCATGTGTGCGACGCCCTTTCATTGATGGATCGTCGCACGAACGCCCGCCTGTTCCGCTCGCGCAGCGTGCCGGACATTCTCGCGACGCTGATGAACGAGTGGAAACAGCGTAGCCCCGCACTCGCGCGAGCGTTCGATTTCGACCTGTCGGCATTGCGGGCCGATCGGTATCCGGCACGCGAGCTGACGCGGCAGGTCAACGAATCCGACGCACGCTTCATCCGGCGTCTGCTGCGCCGGGAAGGCATCACCGTCTTTGCCAAGGCCGCGCCGGTCGACGGAAGGCGCAGCGCGACCGACGAGCGGCCGATTCACACGCTCGTGTTCTGCGACGATCCGCATCGTCTGCCGGACGCACCGGCCGGCACCGTGCGCCTTCACCCGCGCGACGCCGGCGTCGAGCAACGTGACACCGTCACCCTCTTTGCGTACGACCAGAGCCTGTCGCCCGGCAAGGTACGCCGCCCGTCGTGGGATTACAAGACCGCTCGCATGGACGACTTCGAGGCCGTCACCGGCCTCGACCAGGGCGAGTCGGGGAACGATCTTGCGCGCCTGCTGACCGACGTCGCGATCGACATCCCGCACGTCGGCGACTCGTGGAACGATCACGCGCGCATCGCGCACGACCGGATGCTGGCCCATCAGTTCGCGGCCGCGCGCTTCGAAGGCATCGGCACCGTGCGCGACATGCTGGTGGGGCACGGATTCACGCTGACGGGCGACCCGGAACTGGACATGAAGTCGATCGATCGTCGCCGGTTCGTCGTCACGTCGATTCGACACGTCATCTGGAACAACCTGCCGAAAGACCTGTCGGTCCGCACAAGCGGGCTATTCACGGCGAGCCACAACCTCACGCCAATCGCCCCGCCACCCGACGCATCGGGATCAACGGACACGCGCTACGAGAACAGTTTCACGTGCGTGCAACGCGGTGTGCCGCTGAAGCCCGCCTACGATCCGGCGATCGACGTGCCGCCGGTTCACCTGCTGACCGGCACGATCGTCGGCACGCAGGGCGAAGAGGTGTTTTGCGACAAGGCCGGCCGCGTGCGTGTGCAGATTCACGGGCTGGATCCGGCGGACCATGCGCACGCGCAAGGCGCCGGCACGAACGGCCTGGCCGGCGACAGCGCGCCGATTCGCGTCGCCGCGAGTCTCGCGGGCGAATGCTTCGGCGCGCTGTTCCTGCCGCGTGTCGGCATGGAGGTCCTGCTGGGAAGCCTGTCGGGCGACCCGGACCGTCTGGTGATTATCGGCGTGTTGAGCAACGGCGCGAATCCACCCGCGACTTTCAGCAATACCGGCGCGCTGCCGGGCAATCGCTACGTGTCCGGGATCAAGACGCGGGAGATCAAGGGCCGCCGACACAATCAGCTTCGCCTGGACGATACGCCATCGCAAATCTCCGCGCAGTTGGCAAGCGAACATGCGCATACCCAGTTGAATCTCGGCTACCTGACGCAGCCGCGCAAGGACGGGCACGGGAGCGATCGGGGCGAAGGCGCGGAGTTGCGCACCGACGCCGCTGCGGCGTTGCGCGCCGCCCAGGGCATGCTGTTGACGACCTATGCGCGTTCGCACGCAACCGGTGGTCAGCTCGATCGCGATGAATTGATCCGCTTGCTCGATCAATGCATGGCGCTGTTCAAGTCGCTCGGCGATCACGCCGGCCAGCACGGCGGGCAATCCGCCGACACGGCCGGCCAGGACAACATCGCCAATGCATTCCGTCACTGGAAACCCGGCCGGGTGGAATCCGGCTCCACCGACGACGCATCCGCGTTCATGGCGTTCGGCGCGCAAGCGGGGTCGCTGAACGTCACGCCGAAAACGCACGTCACGTATGCGGGCGAGAACATCGATCAGATCGCGCAGCAACACATGCAAATCACGAGCGGCGAGCGAATCAATCTGCATGCCGGGCGCGGCGTCGCGATGTTCGCGCATGGCGTCGGTGTATCGGCGATCGCGCATCAGGGGAAAGTGGCCCTTCAATCGCAGAATGACGACACGCAAATCGAGTCCGGCAAAAACATCCAGTTGACTGCGGCCGACGGCAGGCTTGCCGGCACGGCAAGCGACGAAGTCGTATTCGTCACGTCCGGCGGTGCGTATCTCAAGCTGCACGGGAGCGATATCGAACTCGGATGCCCCGGCAAGTTCACCGTGAAATCCGATGGTCATGCGTGGGACGGCCCCGCAAGCATGAGCGTCGATCTGCCGGCCTTCGATCGACATACGCTCGGCCGCATCCCGAAGCTGATCCGCCCGACGGACGGTAACGCGGCGCCGGGGTTCGAAGGACAGGTTCGAAAAGCATCGGGAACGCTGTCGAGTTTGACGACCGACACGGCCGGGGAACTGCCGGCGGTCGATACCGACCGGTTCGAGAGGCTCGCGGTGCAGTTCACCAAGAAGAATGTTTAACGCAAGCGCAGGAGTCCGGATGATTGATTCATCTCTCGATCCTCGGCCGGAAGAGGACGCACGCACCAACGAGCACGCCGCGAAGACCGACGTGCCCGACGTGGCTGCGCGGCGCCCGGAGCCACCTCAGATCGTCGTCGGCCGGAGCGACGGGGTCTCGATGTGGACGAAAGACACCCGGCTGATCTGCATCAAGCAAATGCCGTTGCCTGGTGTCGTCATCTTCGTCCATGGCGTGAACTCCGAAGGTGAATGGTTCGAGGCGGCCGAGCAAGGGTTGTGCGATGGCCTGAACCGCCGGCTCGGGCGACTGGATGATCAACTCAAGTATCACGGCATCGACGCCGGGCAATTGGTGCCCGCGAAGTACACGGAAAGCGTGACGCCGGACGGGTTTCTGAATCCGAAGCTTTGGTCCGGCAACTACATCAAAGCCGATCCGTCCTTCTCGCCGGTCATCCATTTCCGATGGGGCTATCGGGCAACCGCCGCAGAGCTGAAAGAGTACGGCGACAAGATCTTTCTGAACGAGAAGGACTATTGGGGCGGCGGCCCGTTCACGAATGGCTGCGCGAGCCTGCCCGATCTCTGGCACGGCGGCCTCGACGATCGTGCGGCCGGGTGGTTGAGCGTCCAGGGGATCAACCCGACCAACCGGCCGCTGTATCGCGCACCGCCCCGTGCGTATGGCGTGCTCGCGGCGTTGCGCCTTGCGAGGCTGATCGAGTCGATTCGCCGCATGCAGGCCGACGTGCCGATTACCGTCGTGTGCCATAGCCAGGGCAACATCGTAGGCCTGACGGCGGCGTTCTTCGGCGATGCACTGCCCGATGTCGAAGATCCGTGGGGACGTAGCGGGCATTGCGTGGCGGATGCCTACGTACTGGCGAATGCGCCGTACAGCCTTGCGCGCGCAGACGGCCCGAATCCATCCGATACGTTCATGGATACCTGGTCGCAACGCGCGACCAGGGACGGCAGCGGTCGTCGCGGACGGCAGACCTACGCCGCGCGCACGAAAACGTTCGGCAAGTTTCTGTCGATCATCGGCACGCGCAAAGCCTACGAACTGCCCGCCGGCAAGATCGATGAGGACATGGCCAACGAACGGGTATCGCCGAGCAGCAAGCGGTCTTATGCGGCACAAGAGGATCGGGCTCGCCACGGCCTGAACGGGTCGACATATGGTCGCGTCACCGCGTATTGCTGTCCACACGACCAGGTGATTTCGGCGGTCACGGTTCAGGGCATCGGCTGGCGCGGCATCGACGAGAACGAGCTGAACGATATCAGCGTCCCCGGCGTGCTGACGCAGCGCGTCTTTGCCTCCGGCTTCCAGGTTGGCGTGCAGGAGCGCTATCGGTATTGGGAAGATGACTGGCGGCATAACAAAAAGGGAACGACGTCGGGATTCTGGTATCCGCCTTCGCCGCCTGCCAAATTCAATCTCATCGGTGCGCTCAAAGGGAATGAGACCATCTGGGGAGTGGCGGCAACACTGGCGACTGCGCCGCTCATGTTCGTCGTGACCGGGTTCAGCTCGGCGTTGAACATGTTCCGCGTGAATGCCAATCCGCCACAGAGATGGACCATCGTGGCGGACGCTCCGGCACTCGACGAGCCATTCCCGCCGAAAGCGAAGCGGTTCGGCAAGCCGGTCAAAACGACGGACGGCGCCGCGGTGAGCGACTTCAACGAAGGCAACGATCCGCCAGCCGCGTGGCGCGACGCAAGCAAGAGCGAGGCAGACAAGCGCGCGGACGATCCTTACGATCAGTACGAGGCGAAGAACGCGGACAGTGTCGCGCAAGGGACGGCAAAGAGCGAAGCCGGACAGCGTTACGAGGACCGCGCGTTGATGCGGATGGAGGCGCGGCGAACGCTGAATACGGCATGGCTCGATGGTGATGGCCACGTGATCGGCGAGGACGGCAAGAGCGAAATGCCGGAGGGCTACAAGGAATGGCGCGACAAGCAGATTGTCGATTGGCTCGATCGTGGCTCGACCAACAGTCCGACGAACCATTCCACGACGATGACCAATCCGGAGCACGCCGAAAAGGCACTTGCGTACGACGTGGCGATCGGGGTTTGCTATCTGACGCCCGAGCAAATGAAAGCGCTACGGATTGAAGCCGATTGGCGGATGGGAAACGGTATCCCAGAGGACAGTTCAAACAAGAAATATGCCGACTACTTCACAAAAGGGATGCTCGACACATTGCCGATGCATGAATGGGTACATGCGGAAAGCAGTGAAGGCAAGATGCCGGACACGATCACGGATGAACGAGAGGGTCAGTTCTATCTGAAGGTGGGGGGTGCGATATGAAGGCACTGATCGCTACCTGGCCGCGACGTGCAGCCCTTGCGGTCGCAGCATGGATGATCGCGGCCATACTCATGGCGTCGTTGATTGCGCACGTAGAACAACCGGACCCGATACAACTGGAAATAGGAGATTGGATGAAGCGATTTGTAGTCGTGCCCAGCCTGGCTGCACTCCTGGTGCTCCTATTCACCACGGCCATGGTACGGTCGGCACACGCGGCCCCCGCGACGGAACTCGTAACGCATGCGGAGCCTTCTGCGGAAGAAGCGTCGAAGCCTTTCGTCGTACAGGTCGCTGGGTTAATCTGGTTAAATCCATTGGAGCGTAAAGACTACCCGACGCAATGGCAATTATTGTGGACGCAAGGGCTCTCAGCACCGAACAAGAACGATGACATGGTGCGAACCGATCCGAAGTCGTTCGCAACGCTGCAATCTGTAGCAGGCATTGCGTATGGCAATGATGGGACAGAGACGTTTAAAGGCTTCTATCACAAGTACATCAACGAGGCACTTGGGTTGATGCATACCCGTTATGCGACAAACGCAAAGTACTTCTACACGGTGAATCCAGACAATTCAAAAGACTGGCGCGAACTCGCCGGCATTCACGTTGAAGTTGCGATACCCCCAAGGCTCGACCCGATTTATGCCAGAGCAACATTGACCAAGGAGATTGTCGAATACTTCGAAATCGGCCCGCCGTTCCCCAAGACTTTGTGGAGCCGCGACACGCCTCCCGATGTGCAAATCACACAAGGCGGGCCAAACGCCGGATTCACATCCCTGAACAAAGCCTTGGACTACTTGCAGTCGAACCCCGACAAGAGCGTCTGGGTGATGAACTGGGACGCGCCCAACTTCCCGCCCGCGGATGCGCAGATCAACGAGAACCTTGTCGTGCTGTTCCTCGCTGGTCCAACGTTCAACACTGAGCGCGAACCGCTTGCCTGGATCGGCAAGGCCGCAACCAGTAACACGCGTGATTTTCCGCAGAAGGTCGGCACGACCCGCGCCGTGCAGGCGTGGAAGGCGACCATCGACCAAGCGGCACGCAACACCGGCGTCGCGGTCTCGGATCTCCACTACATCGTTCACGACGCAGGTAAAGGCAGCGACGCATCGTCGGCACGTCTTGCCGTGCTCGCGCAGACCTTGACCGAAACCCTCCCCGAATACGACCACCGCAAGCAGACATTCAACACGGCCGCCCTACTCGGCGACATGGGAACCGGCAGCGCATTGACCGACGTCGCGCTCGCCATCGGCCGGATCAATCACTTTGGCGGCAACGCACTCGTCGCCGGCACGACCGATCCCGAGCATCCCGTCGCGGTCGTCGTCCGACCACCGTCGAAGCTCACGCCGATCGATCCCGACAAGGACTGGTTCCGCGCACGCGGCGGCAACAATGCCTACCTGCCGTGGTGGGGGCGTCGGCACGATACAAATTACGGCATGCAAGGCTATTCATGGTGATGCACACCGGTGCAGCAGATTGCTTCATCCGAACGTGATCGCCGCGTCAGACCTCAAACCATTTGGAGGACGAAATCCCATGCGGGGAATTATCCGGGTAGAAGATACGCACACCCACGGCGGCCGGGTCGAATCCGGCGCCCGAAAAAGCACGGTGATGGGACGCGCGGTCGCTCGTATCGGCGACGCGTGCTCGTGTCCGATTCATGGCGCCTGCACGATTGCCGAAGGCGACCCGGCCTTCGACATCGACGGCCACCCCGCCGCGTTCGATGGCCACAAGACTTCGTGCGGCGCGGAATTGATCTCGTCGCTTCAACATTCGGGGCGAATCTGAATGCCGACGACCCGACGCATGACCGCCCAACAGTTCCTGCTGTTACGGATGCACGATACGAGGATCAAGCCGCTGAACCAGTGGGCGTTGCATGAGATTTTCGTGAAGGGCAGATCACAGCGAGCGCTGGCCGCCGAACTCGGCATGACGCACTCCGCGATGTCGCAACTTGTGCGAAAAGCCTGGCGACGCTATCTCGAGCTGCCATGCAACGCCGCCCGCCTGACGACGCTCACGGTCACGATTCCGTCGAGGTACGAGCAGGCGCTGCTGGCATGGGTGCGGGATGCGCACCGGTTATCGACCCAACCCGGCCCCGATGCGGCGACGTAATCGCGACGATTCCAGCCAGCGAACCCACGGAGAAATGAATTCCTCCAATCCCATCACAAAGAAAACGTAATTCCACTTCGAGCCGAATCCCCAACCAACTTTGGATCCTTTTTCCTTTCTGTCCCCCGTATCATTTCCGTCACTACGCAATCAGCAAGAGACGGACATGAGCGAACCCACCCCGCTGCACTACCTCGACTACGCAGCCACGACCCCCGCCGATCCCCGCGTGATCGAAGCGATGACGGCCTGTCTCGGCTTCGACGGCATCTTCGGCAATCCCGCATCCAGCTCGCACACCGCCGGCCGGCTCGCGAAAGACAAGGTCGAGCACGCCCGCGCGCAAGTGGCCGCCCTCATCGGCGCGGACGCCGACGAGATCGTCTGGACCTCGGGCGCCACCGAATCGAACAATCTCGCGCTGAAGGGCTATGCGGAAAACGCGACCGGCAAGCGCCACCTGATCACGAGCCGCCTCGAGCACAAGGCCATTCTCGACACGATGGCGAACCTGTCCAGGAATGGCATGCAGGTCACCTTCCTGACGCCCGACGCCCACGGCGAAATCACCGCCGACGCGGTGGCGGCTGCGATCGGCCCGGACACGGGCCTCGTGTCGCTGATGCTCGTGAACAACGAGATCGGCACGCTGACCGACATCGGCGCGATCGCCCGCATCGTGCAGGCGGCCGGCGCGCTGCTCCACGTCGACGCCGCGCAGGCGCTCGGCAAGACGCCGATCGACGTGCGCGCGCTCGGCATCGACCTGATGTCGATGTCCGCCCACAAGGTGTACGGCCCGAAGGGCATCGGCGCACTGTTCGTCCGCCGCGAGATCGCGAGCCGGATCGCGCCGCAGATCCACGGCGGCGGCCACGAGCGCGGATTGCGTTCGGGCACGCTCGCCACGCATCAGATCGTCGGCATGGGCATCGCGTGCGAACTCGCCGCCGAAAAACTCGACGGCGAAGCCGCACGGATCGCGGCGCTCGGCGCGCGGCTCACCGAAGCGCTGTCCACGCTCGGCGACGTCACGCAGAACGCGGCCGCGGCCCGTCGCATCCCGCACACGCTGAGCCTGACGGTGCACGCGCCGGGCTTCTTCCCGTTCATGCTCGGCGAAGCGCTCGCCGTGTCGTCCACCTCCGCATGCAATTCGACCAGCGGCGCGCCGTCCCACGTGTTGACCGCGATCGGCCTCGATGCGGGGGCGGCAGGCCGCACCGTGCGCATCAGTTTCGGGCGTTTCACGACGGAGCAGGATGTGGACTACGCGATCGCCTGTTTCGCGCGGGCGATCGAGCAATGCCGGGCAGCCGCGGCGACCGGCTTCACCGCGTCGCGGCAGATCACGCCGGCCGACCTGAAGGCGATCCGCAATGCCGGTTTCCGCGCGGTGATCTGCAACCGGCCGGACGGCGAAGGCGCGGATCAGCCGGCGTTCGAGGAGATCGCCGCCGCCGCGCGCGAACTGGGCATGGACGCGCGCTACCTGCCGGTCGAACGCGACCGCATCGGCGACGCGGAAGTCGATGCGTTCGGCGCACTGGTCGACATGCTGCCGAAGCCGGTGCTCGCGTATTGCCGCAGCGGCAGCCGCTCCGGCATGCTGTGGAATCGGTTGTCCGCGCGACGCACGGCATAAGCCGCCCCCCGCCGTTACACCCAACCACCTGCGCTCACGCATGGAGCCGATGCTTCGCCGCGTGGCCGCCAGGTGGGGCCGGTCACTTCCGCATCACGTCCGTTCATCGTCGCTCACCGGCGTATAGATCGCGAGCTTCAGCGCGGGATCGTCGTTCGCCTGGAACGTCGCGTACTCGTAGCGCTGGATGCCACGTTGCGCATGCACGAGCACCTTCTCGCCCGACACGCCGCTGCGCACGTCGTGCGCATCCCACCATTGCGCGAACTCGCCGCTGCCGACGCGCAAGCGCGCGACCAGTTCGACGAACGCCGGATCGTTCGCGTAGAGATCGTGGTTCGTGCGAAACAGCGCGATCATCCGGCGCGCCTCGTCGGCCCAGCCCGCGGCGAACAGCGCACGCGCATGCGGCTCGATGAACATGTAGACGAGGATGTTGCGATCGGCTGGTGCCAGCCGGTCGAAGCCGAGCAGCTCGGCCGCAGCGGCATTCCACGCGAGGATGTCCCAGCGCCGGCCGGTCACGTAGGCAGGCTGCTGAAGATGCGCGACGAGCCGCGCGATGGTCGGCGGCACGCGCTCCGGCACGAACGCACGTGACGCATCGCGCCGCGCGAGCATGCGCAGATGGGCGGCTTCGGCCTTGTCGAGCCGCAACGCACGCGCCAGCGCGTCGAGCGTCGCATCCGACGGGTTGACGTCGCGCCCCTGCTCGAGCCGCACGTACCAGTCGACGCCGATGCCCGCCCGTTCCGCGACTTCCTCGCGCCGCAGGCCGGGCGTGCGCCGGCGCGGGCCGTCATGCAGGCCGACGGCATCCGGGCGCAGCTTCTTGCGCCGCGAGCGCAGGAAATCGCCGAACGGGGTTCGCGTGGTGACGGTCATCGGGGTCGCTCCATGCAGGGTGGTACCGGCCAATCCTGGGCTCGCGCCGGGCCTTGTTGCGAATTCTAAGCCTGCCAGAATCGGCGCGTCCCCCACCCTCAGGAAGCGTCATGAAAGCTGCGATTCTGAAGTCGCTCGGCCAGCCGCTCGCGATCGAAACGATGCCGGACCCCGTGCTCGGCACCGGCGAAGTCATCGTGGATGTCGTCGCGACACCGGTCTTGTCCTATGCGCGGGAAGTGTTCAGCGGCGAGCGCCGCTATCCGATCGAACTGCCGATGGTGCCCGGCTGCGGCGCGATCGGCCGGGTCCGGCAAACCGGCCCCGACGCGACGCGGTTGCGGCCGGGCGACTGGGTGTTCTGCGACCCGACCGTACGCTCGCGCGACGATGCGCGGATGCCCGACATCGTGCTGCAGGGCTGGAGCGCACGCGGCGAAGGCGGCAAGCAGTTGCAGCGCTATTTTCACGACGGCCCGTTCGCCGAGCGGCTGCGCGTGCCGACCGAGAACGCGGTGCAGATCGGCGCGATAACGCCGGCCGACGCCGCGCGCTGGTGCGCGCTCAATACGTTGCTGGTGCCGTACGGCGGCCTGCTTGCGTCCGACCTGCGCGCCGGTGAAATCCTGCTCGTCAGCGGCGCGACCGGCAATTTCGGCAGCGCCTGTATCGCGGTCGCGTTGGCGATGGGCGCACAATGCGTGGTCGCGCCCGGCCGCAATGCACGCGTGCTGGCGGATCTCGAACGCCGCTTCGGCGAACGCGTGCGCACGGTCGCGCTGACCGGCGACGAAACCGCGGACCGCATCCGCATGCAGCAGGCGGCGCCGGGGCCGATCGACTGCGTGATCGACCTGATGCCGCCGTCGGTGCCGGCGACGACGGTGCGCGCCGCCGTGATGGCCGTGCGTCCTTATGGACGCGTGGTGCTGATGGGCGGCGTCGGCATGCTCGGCGGAGCCGGGCTCGAGCTGCCGTATCCGTGGATCATGCGCAACGACATCACGCTGCGCGGCAAATGGATGTACCCGACGGAAGCCGTAACGCTGATGACGGGGCTCGTGCGCGGCGGGCTGCTCGACCTCGGGCATTTCGACGTGACGGTCTTCGCGCTCGACGACGCGAACGACGCGGTCGCGCATGCGGCGGAACATGGCGGGCCGTTCAGGATGACGGTGATCGCGCCGTAGCCTGCACGACGGGTACTACTTCGGATACGCCAGTTGCAGCGCGACCCAGCTGGACGTCGCATCGTCGTAGCGCGCCGCGATATCGGCGAGCACGCCGGGCAGCACCGAATCGCTCCGCCCCGACGCGCGGATCGAACCGGACGCGACGAGCGACAGACGGAATAGGACGCCCCCGATGCCCGCGGCATGCGGGATGAAAAACGCGCGGCGGCCGGTGCGATCTCCATCGCACCGGCCGCCGCCCTGCCTCGCTACGTCACTCGTCCTGCTGTTCCTGCTGCGCCTGCACCTGCCGCTGCCGGATGAACTGCCGCACGTCGCTCATCGTCACGCGGCCGGTGTGTTTCGCATCGATCTCGTCGAAATGCTTCGACACGAAGCCGAGCCCGCTGCTCTGCGCCTGCGCCTTCGTCACGGCCGCGCCGTTGCTCAGCACGGTATTGCCGCCGAGCCGCGCGTCGACGCGCTGCTGCGCCTGCTGCTGCAACGCCGCGCCGGTCGACGGCAACACCGGCGCCGCCCGCGTGGCCGGAAAGAACGGACCGTCGACACCGCGCCCGCCGTGCGGCAGCTTCACCGGCGCCACCGCCTGCGGCGGCAACGCGTAGGCACTGCTCATCAGGGCACCGAGCACGATCAACGGAGACATACGCCGCATCAATTGGATTAGGGACATGATCGCTCGCATTCAATGGATGAATAGAGGGTTCCTTCGATAAGGAGTCCGTCGCTCAAGGGGCCGCCGCCAGCGTCGTCGCGGCCGTCGCGCCCGGGGCGCCGCCGGTCGGTACGCTGGGCGGGTTTTCATCCGGCCACGGCGGCGGCAGCGTGTGCAGCGTCAGCGCCGTCGGAATCCGCGCGCCCTTGTAGAACGTCTGCAAATCCCGCTTCATCTGCGGACGAGCGACGTCGTCCAGGTAGATCATGTGACCGCCCTGGAAAAAGTTCACCTGCAGCTTCGGATTGAGGCCCTTCACCGTCTGCAGCCGAGCGAGCTGCTTCTCGGTGCTGAAGAACGGCGTCGCGAGATCGTGGAAGCCGTTCTCCGCGAGCACGCGAAGCTTCGGGTTGAGCTGCAGCGCACCGAGCAGATCGGGGATCGTGTCCGGCATCGGCTGGCCGTCGTGCGAGAAGTCCCAGACGCCGATGATGTCGTCGTTCAGCGGCAGGTAGGTCGCGTTCGGGGCCGTATAGCCGAGGTAGTCCGGCATTTGCGTCGCGAGCGCGTTCGTGAACGGCTGCGAGATCAGGATGTCGGACGGATCGCCGTCGTTCTGCAGCCGCGGGTCCGAATTCGGCAGCGACACGCGCCCGTCATAGCGGCCGATCGTCGTGCCGGGCAGCAGGCTCGTGCCGAACGGATTCGCGTTGAAATAGCCGCGCAGCGCCTGCTGCGTGAGGCTCGACGGAATCGACCAGAGCCTGAGCGTCGCGTCGCTCGGGAACACCGGCGTGCCGAGCGCATCCGGAATGCCGAGCTGGCTCAACACCCACGACTGCGAGTACTTCTGCAACTGGTTGTAGATCAGCGTCGTGAACAGTTCCGTCTGCAGTGCGTACAGATCCTGGTTCACCGGCGCCGGCGACACCTGGTTGAAGTACGCCGCGACCGCCGCATAGCCGGGCAGATAGCCGGCCACCGTATCGGTGTCGAGCAATAACCCTTCGGTCGACTGCGTGATCGCCACCGCTTCCACCGCGTCCGCGAAGTAGTTCAGGATCGACGACTGCAGCACGATGCCCGTCAGGTGCACGCCGGCCGATTCGAGCGCGAGCGCGAGCATGTCGGTACGCGGCGTGCCGTACGATTCGCCGTACAGGTAGATCGGCGACGTGCCGCGGCTGTTGACGTTCAGGTAGCGCTGGATGAAGTCGCGCATGATGTTCACGTCCACGTCGGAACCCCAGTACTTCTGGTTGGTGTTCGGCAACACGGCTTCCGACAGCCCGGTGCCGGGCGGGTCGATGAACACGAGGTCGGTGGTGTCGATCAGGCTGTCCGCGTTGTCGACGAGCGGATAGTTCGGCCAGTTGTTGCCGAACAGCGGATCGGGCGTGGCCACGCGGGTCGGCGCGAACGAGCCGAGCCGCAGCCAGATCGACGACGAACCGGGCCCGCCGTTATAGACGAACGTGACCGGGCGCGGCTTGCCGTTCGTGCTCGGCGCGGTGTACGCGACATACGACATCGACGCTTCCGGATTGCCGTTCGCGTCCTGCGCGGTCAGATGGCCGGTGGTCGTCGTGTAGTCGATCGTCCTGCCGCCGCCCTTCCACTGGTAATGCATGACGGCCGCCTTCTCGGATACCTGCGACGGCGCGAGGCCGTCGGTCGCGTTCATCGAGTATGCGACCGGGTCGACGTACGGCTGGTTGGCGGCGGGCGCCTGCGTGCCGGCCGCCTGCGCGCTGGCCTGCTGGCTCGCGGTGGCCTGCGCGAGGCTCGACGCGCCGACGGACGACGAATCGTCGCCGCCGCATGCCGCGAGCGCCAGTGTCATGACGGTCAATGCGCCTAGCCCGGCCAGCCGGCCGCGACGAACACGGCGGCTGCCGGTACTGCTCCTGTCTGGTTTCATCTCTTTCCTTTGGCTTCGGATACCGCATCACAAAGGCCGCCAACGCCTGCGACACGCGCAGGCCTACCCGCCACTCGCATTGCACGGTCGGCAGTCGGCGGTTGGGAATCGGACTTCTCAGAGACTGAACTTGATACAGACACAGCAAACTGCTGGCGAGAATGGTGCTCGGACGCGCCCCCTGCAGTTTGGTCAACTTTTGTATTACCGAAATTTACGACATGACAAAAATAGGCGGTGCTGCGCCGCGTTGTCAAAGATCATTCGGATATTAAAAATCCCGCAATGATGCGAAGGGCAGACAGTGTGTGGAATTTGAAAGAAAACGGGATTATTCGTGCACGGTGCGTTTTGGCGGCAATGCTACGCCGAATATTTTACTTTTCACGCGGAATGTAGAAGCCTTCCCCGTCTTGGCGCAGCAAAATCGAAAGCCTTCAAAACGATAGAGTTATTCTTTCAATTTTATTATCACTGGCCGATTAAAGCGAATGCCCCAGCATGTACATGCAATTCGATGATTCCTTCCACCTCAATCGCTTTTCAAGCGAAGTGCCGATGTGCAGCGCATCATCCATAAAATACCGGCTCGATTAATTATTCGCGGAATTATTTACCCGGTATTCGAACGGCTTTCGGGACAGGCGCGATGTCCGGTATTGCCGGCCGTCGCACCCGTCGTAAAAACTCAAACCACGATTACTTCCCGCCGCCCGGCAGCGCGATATCGATCAGCACCGGATCGTGATCCGACGAACGATACGCATCGGCCGCATAGAACGTCTTCTGCTGCTCGGCCGACTTGTATGCGAGCGTGTACTGCAGCGCGAGCGGCTCGTCCGCGTTGATGTGCCATTCGTGCACGGCCTTCACGTGCGACGCGAGCGGCAGCGTCGCGAGCGCGTGGTCGAGATAACCGGCTTCGCCGTTGTACACGTAGCTGTACGCGTTCGCACCGATCCAGCGCGCGACGAGGTTGCGGTAGCCGCGCGATTCGAGCGTGCGGATCGGGTCTTCGTACGTGTAGCTGTTGAAGTCGCCGATCAGCAGCACGCCCTGGCTCTTGACGCCCGTCGGGTTGCCGGCCAGCCAGTCGGCGACCTTCGCCGCCGCGCGCGTGCGCGTCGGGTTCCAGCAGCCCTGGCCGTCGCCCTGGTCGAGATCGTCGTTCGCGGCATCCGGACAGTTCTTCGACTTCAGGTGGTTCACGGCCACCGTCAGCGCCTGCTTGTTGCCGCCGACCAGCCGGAACGACTGCGCGAGCGGCTGGCGGTTCTTGTCATCGATCGCGAGCGTCGCCGCGCGGCCGACCGGCTCGACCTTGCGGCTGTCGTAGATCATCGCGACCGCGATCGCGTCGCCGCCGAGCCGCGACGTGCCCGGATCGACCACGCGCCACTGACTACCGAGCTTCGCCGCGAGCTGGCGCACCGCGCTCAATTCGCCGTAGCCGTTGTTCTGGATTTCCATCAGGCCGATCACGTCGGCGTCGATCGCCTTCAGCGCGCTGACGATCTTCGCTTCCTGGCGCTGGAATTCCTGGAACGTCTTCGCGCCGCGATTGTTCGGATCGTCGAAGCCGCCGCCGAGACCGTTGCCGTTGAAGTAGTTGAGCACGTTGAACGACGCGACGCGCAGGTTCGATTTCGGATCGCGCGCCGGTGCGTTCGTGCGCGGGTTCTCGCGCTTGTCGAACGCCGGCACGGCCGCGCCGGGCAGCGGCTGCACGCGCCATGCGCCGTAACGGACTTCGAGCACGCCTTCGACGTCGCGCACCGTGTAGCCGGCGCGCAGCGTATTCGCAGCCGACAGGCCCGGCGCCGGATACGGCACGGTCGCGGGGTTCTGCTTGTTCGAGCCGTCGTCGAGGATCAGGCGGTTGCGTGCGTTCGCATCGATCCGCGTCTGGGCCTGCGCGGGCGGCACGACGCTCGTCGGCGTACGCAGCCGGCCGTTGCTGAGCATCACGCTGCCGTAGCGGCCGAGTTCGTAGTTGTCGGTGACGCTCAGCGTCTGCGGCAGGCGCACCAACATCCCTTCGTACGCGGCGAACGCGTTCGGGCTGTCGACCGGCAGCGTGAGCGTCGCGGGCGTGACCGTCTGGCCGTTCGCGCACACCGCGATCGCGCCCGACAGCGTAAGCTGCGTCTGCCCGTATTTCTCCTCGACCTTGCCCGTCACGTGCACGAGATCGCCGGCTTTCGCACGCACCTTCGGCGCATAGACGAACAGGCCTTCGGACACGCCCGGCTGATTGCGGCGCTGCGCGTCGGCCTGCTGGACGAAGAAGCCGCCGAAGCCGTCCGTGCCGCCGAAATCCGCGGTGACGACGGCTTCGATCGACGCGTTCTGGCCGGCGAGCGGCGACGGTGCGCCCGGCCCCTGGATATCGGCGATCGGCGTCGTGCTGCCGCCGCAATTCGGGCTGACGGGCGCGGCGGTGGCGGCGAATACCGGCGCGGCGAGCGTCGGGAGCAGCAATAGCGGGGCAAACAGGCGGATTGTCGAACGCATGGCGGGAATCCCGGTTGTGAGGGTGGCGAAAGCTTAGCGGCGCTCAATGACAGTTTTTGGTAATAATCAGACAGGCCGATGTAATTGCCGTCATCACGCCGCGATCGCCCTGCGTCGTATGGCCAAGTCTCGACACGGCAGCGAACCTTCCGAGGAAAATGCGCCGCGCTAGCCCGTTCCCGGCAACGCGCTCGACACGAGCACGGCCGAAGAATACGAAGCGCTGATCGAATCGAACATCGAGGACTGCAAACGGCTGCAGCGGACGTTCGAGAACATGCGTTTCTCGCGCGCACCGATAGCCAGACCATCCGCCGCGCGCATTCGGCGCTAGCGATCCCGCCCGGCGTCGAAAGACGGGCGAACGCACACGAGCAGCACGATGGTCGCCGCGCTGAATACGGCCCCCGCGTAGAACGTGGCCGCGGCGCCCGCCCGATCCCACAGCACGCCCGCGACGACGCTCGATACGAGCGTCACGATACCGCTGACCAGGTTGAACACGCCGAACGCCGTGCCCCTCAGTTCGGCCGGCGCGGCCTGCGCGACCATCGTCGCGAGCAGCCCTTGCGTCATCCCCATATGGAGCCCCCACAGCGCGACGCCGACGAGCACGGTCGGCCAGTGCGCGCCGTGCGCCAGCACGATATCGGCGGCGATCAGCAGCACGAGCCCGACCACCATGAGTTTCGTGTGGCCCGTCGTATCGGCGAGCTTGCCGAACGGGTAAGCGGACAACGCGTACACGACGTTCATCGCGACCATCACGAGCGGCACGAGCGCGACGGGCACGCCGCTGCCCATCGCGCGCAACACCAGGAACGCCTCGCTGAAACGCGCCAGCGCGAACACGCCGCCGACGGCGACGACCCACCAGTAGCGGGCGCCGAGTTGCGCGACGACCGCGCGGCGGATCGGATTCACGCGCTTCTCGCCCGGCGCGCGCGCCGGTTCGTCGATGCCGAACGCGAGCAGCACCACGGCCAGCACACCCGGAATCACGGCCAGCCAGAACGCGAGGCGGAAATCGTCGCGCCACACCAGCATGATGACGACGGCCAACAGCGGCCCGAGGAACGCGCCCACCGTGTCGAGCGACTGGCGCAACCCGTAAGCGGCGCCGCGCAGGTGAACGGGCGTGACGTCGGCGACGAGCGCATCGCGCGGCGCGCCGCGAATCCCCTTGCCGACACGGTCGACGATCCGCGCGGTCACCACGACGCCGATCGTCGGCGCGATCGCGAACAGCGGCTTGCTGAGCGCGCCGAGCGCATAGCCGGCGACCGCGAGCCATTTTCGATTGCGCAGGTAGTCGCTCAGCGTGCCGGAGAACACCTTGACGACCGGCGACGTCGCCTCGGCGATCCCTTCGATCACGCCGATCGTCGTCGCGCTCGCGCCAAGGCCGGCCATCAGGAACATCGGCAACAGGCTGTGGATGATTTCGGACGACACGTCCATCAGCAGGCTGACACAGCCGAGCACCCACACGCTGCGCGGAATCTGCCGAAGAATGCCGGTCGACGCGTCGGTCTGCATGGATCGCTCCCGATTCAGGAATCGTGATGCCGAATGCCTGTGATGCTACCGCACGCCCGCGACCCTGATCGCGGGCTGCGGGAACGTGTGCATGCTTGCTATTGCGCCGCGTCGCGCCGCAGCTTCGCCTGCCGGCGCGTACGGTCGTTCAGAATCTGGTGCCGGCGATGATCGGTCAGCTTCTTCCAGCCGCGCGCCTCGTCGCGCGTGCGCAGGCAGCCGACACACAAGCCCGTGCGGCCGTCGAACGTGCACAGCTCGATACACGGCGATTTTACGGCCACGATCAGGCCGCCTTCGCAGGCGTCATCACTTCGACCGTCACGTGCGACATGCCGTCGAAGCGCGCGAGCAGCGCATGGTAGAAACGCGCGTCGCGCGCGGCATCGCCCGATTCGACCGACACGATCGCGCTCATGTGCCCGGGCCCCACGCGCCATACATGAAGGTCGTTGACCGTGTCGCCGAGCGCCTCGATCGCACGGCGCACGTTGTCCGTCAGCTTGCGGTCGACGTTGACGTCGAGCAGGATTCCGCCCGTATCGCGCATCAGTCCGTACGCCCAGTTGGCGATCACCAGCGCGCCGACGATGCCCGCGAGCGGGTCCATCCAGACCCAGCCGAACGCGCGCGCGAGCAACAGGCCGACGATCGCCAGCACCGACACGGCCGCGTCGGCGATCACGTGAACGTAAGCCGAGCGGATGTTGTGGTCGCGATGCGCGGCCGAGTGCGAACCGTGATCGTGGTGGGCGCCGTCGTGATCATGATCGTGGTCGTGCGCATGATGATGGCCATGCCCGTGATGGTGATCGCCGCTCAGCAGCCACACGCTGGCGAGGTTCACGGCAAGCCCCAGCACGGCGATCGGAATCGCTTCCTCGAAGTGGATCGGCACCGGCGCCAGCAGGCGCGCGATCGCCTCGTAGCCGATCAGCAGCGCCATCATCGCGAGCACGATCGCGCTCGTGAAGCCGGCCAGGTCGCCGAGCTTGCCGGTGCCGAACACGAAGCGCGGATCGTCGGCGTGCCGGCGCGCATAGGTATAGGCCAGCGCCGCGATCAGCATCGCGCCCGCGTGCGTCGACATGTGCAGCCCGTCGGCGACCAGCGCGAGCGAGCCGAACAGCGTGCCGCCGACGATCTCGGCAATCATCATCGCCGTGCACAGGCCGATGACCATCCACGTCTTCCGCTCGTTCCGCGCATGTGCGGCGCCCAGAAACGCGTGGCCGTGCACACCGCCGGCCGGCGTGCGGTCGAATTCGTTCATGTTCCTGCCCGGTTACCTGAAATAGCTGTGCACGACGTCGATGAGCTGCTCGGTCGCGCTGCCCTCGTGTGCGTCGGGTGTATCCGCATCGACGAGATGCGACCGGATGTGGTCTTCCAGCACGACGGCCAGCAGCCCGTTCATCGCGCCGCGGCAGCTCGTGATCCGTTGCAGCACGTCGTTGCAGCCGCGCTCTTCCTCCAGCGCGCGCTCGATCGCTTCGACCTGTCCCTTGATACGGCGCACGCGGTTCAGCAGCTTCTGTTTCTCGCGGACGGTATGACTCATCGATGGCTCCTGTATAGGGGAGGGGAGTATATCTCCGAAATGCTGCCCCTATAGGGTGGAGGGGTATATTTTTCAAGACGCAGGCTTGTCGAACAAAAACCGCTCGGCTAGACTGCTTTTCGTCTTTGGGGAGTAGCCTGCTTTCCGTCCCCGGAAAGCGAACGCGTCAACACACTCGGCCTGCGGCCGTGGCGCGTTCAGCCTGATCGGCCTGGCGAGACCATCGGCACATCGCGTCGTTCCTGGTCGGACGGCGGCGGATGTGTCATGGTTCGTCAGCGTCCGACCACGGAGTCCCCATGTTCTTCCCTGCTCACCTGCCCCACGCCATCGCTACCCGCGGAGGTGCCGCATGACCTTCATGTTCGTCGAACTGGCGTTCATGCTGATCGTCATCCTCGTCGCCGCCGAAGTCTTCACCAACGCGCTCGAACATCTCGGCGAACGCCTGAAGATTTCCGAAGGCGTGACCGGCTCGCTGTTCGCGGCGGTCGGCACCGCGCTGCCCGAAACGATGGTGCCGCTGCTCGCGCTGGCCGGCGGCACGTCGAATCAGGCCGTGAACGAGGAAATCGGCGTCGGCGCGATTCTCGGTGCGCCGCTGATGCTCGCGACGCTCACCACGTTCCTGATGACGCTCGCCGTGATGCGCTCGCGCGGGCTGCGCGGCACGATCGCGCCCGAACGCACGGGATTCGTGCGCGACGTGAACACCTTCCTCGCCGCGTTCTCGCTGGCGACCGTCGCGATGTTCGTCCCGCATCACAACTGGGCCGTGCGCGCGCTGCTCGCCGCGATGCTGGTCGGCCTCTACGTGATGTACGTCGTGATGACGTTCCGCGCGTCGACCGGGCTCGTCGATGCCGGGCACGGCACCGAGGCGCCGCACGCGATGTTCCTGTCGCGCGTCGGCCTGCCGACCAACCTGGCGACGATCGTGCTGCAACTGCTGATCGGCGTCGCGCTGCTGGTTGGCGGCGCGAAGGGCTTCATTCACGGCGTCGAAGGCGTGTCGCACGTGCTCGGCGTGTCGGCGCTGCTGCTGTCGCTGATCATCGTGCCGATCGCGACGGAACTGCCGGAGAAGGTCAACAGCGTGCTGTGGATCCGCCGCGGGAAGGACACGCTCGCGTTCGGCAACATCACCGGCGCGATGGTGTTCCAGGGCACGCTGCTGCCCGCGATCGGCGTCATGCTGACACCGTGGGAGCCGCGCCCCGAGGTGCTGACCGGCGTGATCATCACGCTCGCGGCGGCGGTCTGGCTGCGCGTCAACGCGCGCACGCGCGGGCTCGCGATCTGGGCGCTGTTCGCGAACGGCGCGGGGTATGCGGCGTATCTGGCGTTGACGCTGACGCGCTGAATGGGTCAGGTCGCGGCCGGCCGTGCATCCGCCTGCAACACCTGCTGCACCGCCGGCCGCTCGCGCACCCGCTCGTACCACGCACGCAGATGCGCATGCCGGCTCAGGTCGATATCCGCGTTGTACACGGAACGCATCCAGTCGGCCTTGCCCCAGCCGGTCAGCGCGAACAGGTACGCATCGGCGACCGTGAACGTGTCGTCGGTGACGAACGTCCTGCCGTCGAGCTGGCGGTCGATCCACGCGAAGCGGCCGTCGAGCTTCTGCCGGACGGGCTCGACGTACTTCCCCGCCTGCACCGCATACAGCAGCGGGATGAAGCCCTTGTGGATCTCGGTGCCGAGAAAGTTCAGCCATTCCATCAGCCGGTAGCGCGCGAGCGTGCCGTAAGCGGGCGCGAGCTCGGCCTCCGGGCGCTGGTCCGCGAGATACTGGGCAATCACCGGCCCTTCGCGCAGCATCGTGCCGTCGTCGAGTTCGAGCAGCGGCACATAGCCGAGTTCGGTCACGTCGTAGTAATCGCGGCCGCCGTCGACGACATGCTTGCGCGCGTCGACCTTGACGATCTCGGCGTCGAATCCGCCTTCGCGCAGTACGATGCAGATCGCCTGCGAACAGCTGCCGGGAGCGTGATAGAGCTTCATGCGTTTCCTTCGTGGGTTGTCCATGTATCGATTCGCCGCGACGCGGGCGCTAATATCTCGCATTGGCGCGGCGCCGGGAAGACGGCAGTCGTTTGTGCCGTAGTCACAAAAAATTTACCGACCAGGATTCGGCACGATGAAAACGAGTGCGACAGGATGTTCCGTTGAAGAAGCGATGCGCCTGCTCGGCGGCCGCTGGCGGCTGCTGCTGGTGTCGTATCTGCTCGACGGGCCGCGCCGCTTCAGCGACCTGCGGCGCGACATGCCGGGCATCTCGCAGCGGATGCTGACGCTCGACCTGCGTGCGCTGGAAGACGCGGGGCTCGTGCGGCGCACCGTCTACCCGGAAGTGCCGGTGCGCGTCGAGTACGATCTCACCGCCGACGGCGACCGACTGCGGCCGGTGGTCGACGTGATGCGCGAATTCGGGCTGTGGCTGAAGGCGCGCGACGCACGGGCCGATGCAACGCCCGACGCCGACGCCGGTGTTGCAACCGAAGCCGCCATGCATTCTCCCCGATAACCATCACGCAGGAATCAGGTTCATGGAACTTCACGCTACCGTCGGCGCGGCCACGTCCGATCTCGACGACGACGAAAGCTTCGCCAACATCTACTGTCACGATGCGGAGCAGGACTATTGCTTCGCGCTGTCGCGCTTTCCGGACGACACGCTGATCGAAGTGATGGTGCGCGACCAGCTCAACCTGCGCGTCAAGGATCTGTCGGTGCGGCTGACCGACGATACGATCGACGTCGAGATCGAGCCCGGCGTCGCCGCGCGCCTCGACGGCCAGACGCGTTACGTGATCCATCTCGCGACCGGCCAGTACGATCCGGTCACGCTGCGCGCCGCGCTGCAGGAGATCTTCGTCGGCAAGAACGGCTATCGCGACGACAGCACGCACGGCTGACCGGCTGCAGACGCACGCTCCTTCGCCACGACGCCGGCACATGCCTGTCGGATCTCGTTCCCACATACTGAGCGCCATGCGTCCCATTAATAGGGATGCCTGCCCAGATGTTGACGCGCGCCACGCCACGGCTCTAACGTTCGCCCCAATGCCATTCGATTCGGCCGTCTCGTTCGCGAGCGCCGGCCGGCGCATAGAACACAGGAGACGACCGTGGCCCAATCCACGTCACGCACCCATGTCAACCCGCCGGAGCGGCCATCCGCGCATGCCGGCGCCTCATCCGAATCCATATCCGCCACTCGCGCAACCACGGCCCCGGCCACGCCGCCGAGCCGCAAACGGCTGCTGATCCTCGCGCTGCTGTTCGTCACGGTCGTGATCAACTACCTCGACCGCAGCAACCTGTCGATCGCGGCGCCCGAGCTGTTCAAGGAGCTGAACATCGATCCGGTTCGCGCGGGCCTCGTGTTCTCCGCGTTCGGCTGGACCTATGCGCTAATGCAGATTCCGGGCGGGTGGCTCGTCGACAAGGTGTCGCCGCGCGTGCTGTATGCGGCGGCGCTCGCGCTGTGGTCGGCCGCGACGCTGCTGCTTGGTTTCGCCGGCTCGTTCGTCGGGCTGATCGTGCTGCGCCTCGCGGTCGGCGCGCTGGAAGCGCCGGCCTACCCGATCAACAACCGCGTGGTGACGACGTGGTTCCCGACCCGCGAACGCGCGAGCGCGATCGGCGGCTACACGTCCGGGCAATTCGTCGGCCTCGCGTTCCTCACGCCGGTGCTCGCGTGGCTGCAAGCGCGTCTCGGCTGGCACATGGTGTTCGTCGCGACCGGCCTCGCCGGCATCGCATGGGCCGCGATCTGGTATGCGGTGTATCGCGAGCCGCGCGCGTTGCGCGGCGTCAATGCGGCCGAAATCGCGCTGATTCGCGACGGCGGCGGGCTCGTCGATCTCGAGGACCGCATCGCGGCGCGCGGCGAACGCGCGCCGTCGACGTGGCGCGACCTCGGCGTCGTGCTCGGCCGGCGCAAGCTGTGGGGCATCTACCTCGGCCAGTTCGCGCTGAATTCGACGCTGTGGTTCTTCCTCACGTGGTTCCCGACCTACCTCGTCAAGTATCGCGGGATGGATTTCATCAAGTCGGGCTTCCTCGCGTCGCTGCCGTTCCTCGCCGCGTTCGTCGGCGTGCTCTGCTCGGGCGTGCTGTCGGACTGGCTGATGCGGCGCGGTGCATCGCAAGGCTTCGCGCGCAAGCTGCCGATCATCTCGGGGCTCCTGATCTCGACCTGCATCATCGGCGCGAACTACGTGAGCTCCACCGGCTGGGTGATCGCGTTCATGACGCTCGCATTCTTCGGCAACGGCTTCGCGTCGATCACGTGGTCGCTCGTGTCGGGGCTCGCGCCCGCGCGACTCCTCGGCCTCACGGGCGGCGTGTTCAACCTGATCGGCAACCTGTCCGCGATCGCGACGCCGATCGTGATCGGGCTGCTGGTCGACGGCGCGGACTTCTCGCGTGCGATCACCTACATCGCCGCGATGGCGCTCGCCGGCAGCCTGTCGTACGGGTTGCTCGTCGGCAAGGTGGAACGTATCGACGCGTAGACGCACAAGGGCGGCACACCTGTGCCGCGCTGCTTGACCGCTGCCCCGGTCGGCGTCACAACCGCCGACACCCGTCACGCGCGAGATCGCCAGGATGACCTGGCGGCGTAGTCGAGCGCACCTGTATCGGTATCGACGCCGACGGTGCGCCGACGTTGCCCCGCTTGGCGCGCCACGCCGCCGATGCGGTCGACTCCGGAAACGCTACCAACCCTCCCTTGCCTTCCTGGCCGCAGCCGATTCAATTGCCGCGCTTGCCTTCGGCCGCGCGCCAATCGCTCTCGTCCCTCCGAAGTCGCGTGTCTTCGATTCACCCAAGCGTGCGCCCGGCGGCAGGATGCGCCTGATCATGTTGTTCATCGGCATCGCTTGTCGGTCGATTGAAAAAGGCCGCGACTCGTTTACACTGCCCCGATATGCCCTCTTCGGGATGACACGCGACGTTTTACGGGGCGAACGGCTCGACAGGACGCCTGCCGGCATGCCCTCCCGATCGCGAGCCGGGCAGATGCTTTTTTCGTATCAACGGAACGCGCGTCATGGGCGGAACAGGCCCTTGGGAACCGCATGCTGCTCAACGTGAACTCCATCCACCGCGACGACGATCGCGTCAACCTGTCGTTCAAGGCATTGGGCGAGCTGATCGAGACGGTCGGCACGCCGCACTTCGTGCCGCGCCTCACGCAACTGCTGAACGACGTCGTGCCGCTCGACGTCGCACACGTCGAACGCTCGCGCGTCGATGGCACGATGCCCACCGGCTATCGTTGCGAATGGATCGGCAGCAGCGGCATCGGCGCCGCGTCCACCGAAATCTCCGACGTGATGACGCTCTACTACGAGCGCTTTCTCGACAGCGACCCGCTGTTCGCGGGGCTGCGCGGCAAAACGGGCACGATGCTCGTCGTGCGCGACATCGCGGCGATCCCGCCCGGCGAATTCCGCCAGCGGCTGTTCGACGACGTGCATATCGGGCATGAATGCGTGCTCGCACGCGGCACCCGCTATTCGCAGCATTCGATCGCCCTGGAGCGCGGCCGCGACCGGCCGCCGTTCACGCTCGCCGAGATGAACCGCTTCCGCAGCATCAGCGACATGCTGTTTCCGCTGCTCGAACTGCATGCGTCGACCACCGCCGCGCGGCGCATCGCGCACGCGACGCCGGATCTCCATCCGCTCGCGCAATTCGATGCGCGTCTCGCGGCCGACGGCGTGAAGCTGTCGAAGCGCGAATACGAAACCTGCAAGCATCTGCTCTCGGGCAAGACCGTGCCGGAAACCGCCGACATTCTCGGCGTGCGCGTCGCGTCGGCCGAGTCGTACGTGAAGCGCGCATTCGCGAAGCTCGGCGTGCGCACGAAACGCGAACTCGCCGCGTGGGGAGCGGCGGCCGCCGCGCGCGCTGCCGGCGGATCGCACGACGGCGGCGCACCGCCGGCCATCCCGCGCTGACCCGGGCCGCTCGCTGCGTCTGCGTCCCAGTGCGGTAAACGAAGCAACGACAAGCACGCGATTCGACGCGCCGACGATCGCATCGCGAACGCCACCACGCCACTCCGCCGAAGACAGGACACCCACCCATGGACCGAGCCGAACACATCAGCATCGAGCCGACGCGCGCGCTTGCCGCCGATGAGCTGAACGCATGCGATTTCTCGTTCGACATCGCGTGGGAATTGAATGCGCCGTATCAGGACTTGCTCGATCTTCGCGCGCTGCCGGCGCGGCGCAAGGACTACGGCTTCGATCCGGCCCGCCGGGCGAGCGAAGCGCCGGGCCGAACGGCGCTGTTTCGCGCGACGGCCGGCGAGCGGCTCGCCGGGTTCGTCGCAATCGAGGAAAGCTGGAACGGCATGGCCGAGATCGCGGAGCTGGCCGTCGACCGCCACTGCCGGCGCCAGGGCATCGGGCGGCTCCTGCTGGCGGCCGCGCAAGCGTGGGCGCGCAGCCAAGGGTTCGGCTTCATGCGGCTCGAAACCCAGACGAACAACGTCGCCGCCTGCTCGGCGTATGCGCGCGCGGGCTTCGCGCTCGGCGGCCACGACCGCTTCCTGTACGCCGATGGCGAAAATGCCGGGGAAGTCGCCCTGTTCTGGTACAAGGACCTGCGCGACGGCCAGACCGCGCGAAGCCGCACGGTCGACCCGGCATCGGTGCGGCCGGTGCGCTGACGCGGCGCCATTCGGCGCGTCAATGCCGTATCGATGCCGCGTTACTTGCGCGTCGCCACGATGAACAGGCGCGGAAACGGCAGCAGCACCGCGCCGTCGTCCTGCACCGGATAGCCGTTCGGCCCGGCCAGCGCATCGCGATAGCGCGCGACGAACGCGCGCTGCTCGGACGCGTCGAGCGCCGCGAGAAACGGCCGCAGCGCGCTGCCCTTGAACCATTCGACCACCGCGTCCGCGCCGCCGCGCAGCGGGTGGTAATAGGTCGTGCGCCACACGTCCACGCGCGCGCACAGCGGCGCGAGCAGCGCATGGTAGTAGCGCGCATCGAACCGCTCGGTGCGCGCCGCGGCTTTCAGCTTGTCGGCCCACGGGCCGGCCGCCGCAACTTCGCGCATCAGCCGATGCGCCGGTTCGTCGAGATTGTCGGGCATCTGCACCGCGAGATGGCCGCCCGGCGCGAGCCGGCCGACGAGCATCGGGAATAGCGTGTCGTGCGCGGGCACCCATTGCAGCACCGCATTCGACAGGATCAGGTCATAGCCGCCCGGGTCGTCCCAGGTCGTAACGTCGGCAAGGTCGAAACGCAGCGCCGGGAGGCGCTTGCGCGCGGCCGCGACCATGTCCGCCGATGCATCGATCCCGTGGATCGTCGCATCCGGTGCGCGAGCGATCAGCGCTTCCGTCGAATTGCCGGGCCCGCAGCCGATATCGATCGCGGTGCGGATCGGCGTGTTCGGCACGGCGGCCAGCAGGTCGCGCACCGGGCGCGTGCGTTCGTCCTCGAACTGCACGTACTGGTTCGCATATTGATCGAGCGGGGTCGTCACGATAGGGCTCCTTGTCGGCATGGGCGGCCGCCGCGCATCCGCGCAACGGAATGCCGCAGGCGGCCGATGCAGCGCATTCTGCGACCGCGCCCGACCTTAAGTAAAATGAATTTAATATCGTGATTGATTCAAAATTCTGTTGACGTCGTCCTCCGCCTAAAGGCGGACGGGTCCAACACCTGGCGATGCACACGCGCATTCGCGACCTTGGCGTGCAGCTTCGCGATATGCCGCTTGCGCTTTCGCCAGCTTCTCCGCCGCGCGTCGACCGAACTGGTCATTGGGCAGCTTCTCGCCGGTCGAAAAGCATGCAGGTGATCTGACCCGCGGAAGAGGCTACCTGTCAACAGCACTCCTTTCCTTCCCCCCATCAATGGCGGGGTCTCTCGGAGCAAATTCTGATGAAGATCGATACGCTCGGTGTCCAGGCTTTCGTCGCGATCGCCGATGGCGGCAGCTTCCGGCAGGCAGCCGATACGCTGCACGTCACGCAAACGGCGATCACGCAGCGGCTGCGCAAGCTCGAAGCATATCTCGGCGTCGCGCTGGTCGAACGCACGACGCGCCGCACCACGCTGACCGAGATCGGCCGGCGTTTCCTGCCGCAAGCGCGCCGGCTGCTGAACGAACTGTCCGACGCGCTGACCGAAATCCGGGAGACGGGCCTGAGCCAGCGCGGCGACGTCACGATCGCGTGCGTGCCGACGGTCGGCGTGCAGTACCTGCCGCGCATCCTGCGCGCGTTCTCCGGGCACCGGCCGCACGATCGCGTGAAGATTCTCGATCACGCGTCGGCGTCGGTGCTGCAGGCCGTGTTGCGGCGCGAGGCCGAATTCGGCATCAGCATCGCCGGCGACCAGCACCCGGAACTCGTCAGCGTGCCGCTCACGCACGATCCTTACGTGCTCGTGTGTCGCGACGATCATCCGCTCGCTAAGCGGCGGCGCATCCGCTGGGTGGCGCTGCAGCCGCATCCGCTGATCTTCGCCGGCGAAGTGAGCGGCAATCGCGGACTGCTCGAAGGGGCGCTGAAGACGAGCGGCGTATCGCTGCATTCGTTCTACGAGGTGCAGCGCAGTTCGACGGCGCTCGGGCTCGTCGCCGAAGGGCTCGGCGCGGCCGTCGTGCCGAAGCTCGCGATCCAGAAGAATGCGTATCCGATGATCCGCACGATCGAGCTCGTCGAGCCGTCGGTGTCGCGCACGCTCGTGCTCGTCATGCGCCGCAACGCGCAACTGTCGCCGGCCGCGCGGGCGCTGTACGACATGATCGTCGAGCGGGCGGCGCCCGGGCGGTGATCCGTGCGCGATGCGCGGCAACCGGCGTGTCACGAGATGCCGCGAAGCCGCCCGTTGCCGCTCAAAGCACCTTGACCATGAACACGCGCGCCGCGCCTTCCGGCTCGCACGGCACTTCGCCGAACGTCTCGTAACCCTGCTTCCGATAGAAGTCCGGCGCCTGGAACGAGATCGTGTACAGCACCGCACGCGCGCACCCGCGCCGCTTCGCTTCCGCTTCGGCCTCGCACAGTAACCGGCTGCCGAAGCCGCCGCCGCGCAGCGATTCGGGAAGATAGAACAGATCGATGAAGAACAGGCCAAGCGACGTACGGCCGGTGAGGCCGCCCACTACCTCGCCGGTCGCGGGATCGGTCACGTAGACGTCGAGCGCGGCCGTGTCGGCGCGCCCCGTCATCGCATGGTTGAATTCGCCGAGCTTGCGGCTGATGAAGTCTCGGGCGGCCGGCTGCTCCGTGTCGGTCAGTTGTAGGGTGACGTCGGGATGGGCTGTCATGGAGGCGAACGCGTACGTGTGAAGAGCGCCGGGCGTGCGGGGCCGCGGCGGGCGTCGCACGACTATAGCGCGTCGTCATGCGCTCACGCCACCGCGAGCACCGCCGCCGCCAGGCCGCGACGACCGCGCCGATCGTCATGCCCCGCGCTGAACCGCGCCACCGTCGCACGCATCGCGTCACTTCGCGTTCAATTCCTTCCAGCGCCGGTACACGTCGATCGCGCCATCGTGCTTCTGCTGCACCATCGGCAACCGGCGCTCCCCGATCGGCTTCGTGTATTCCGCATAAAACGTATCGAGCTCGAAGTACTTGCGGTCGTCGCGATAGAACGGCGCGTAATCCTCGCGCGTCGTGATGTAGATCACGCGCTTCGGGCTGCAGTAGTACAGTGAGCCGAGGCACATCGGGCACGGGCTCGCGAGGATGTAGATCTCGCAGTCGGTCAGGTGCTCGGTACCGAGCTTGCGACACGCGTCGCGCACCGCGAGGATCTCCGCGTGCGCGGTCGGGTCGCCGGTTTGCGCGACGAGATTCGGGCTCTCGGCGACGATCTCGCCGTCGCGGACGATCACCGTCGCGAACGGGCGGCCGCCCTCTTCCACGTTCTTCATCGCGAGATCGATCGTGCGCTTCACAAAATCCATGGGTGTGTCCTCGTTGAAACGGCTTGGCGGGAACGTGCGCCGGCGGCACACGTCGGGCGATACGGCGCGGCACCGTCGTAGCGGCGCCGCGCCAGCGTCAGAACGGCTTGGTCGGCAGGTACTTGCCGTCGAGTGTGATCACCGCGCGCGAACCGCCTTCCGGATCGTCGACCTTCTTCACGTCGAGCCGGAAATTGATCGCGCTGATGATGCCGTCGCCGAACTTCTCGTGCACGAGCGCCTTCAGCGTCGTGCCATACACCTGCAGGATTTCGTAGAAACGGTAGATGGTCGGGTCGGTCGGCACGCGATCGTCGATGCTGCCGCGCAGCGGAATCGATTGCAGCAGCAGCACGGCGTCGTCGTCGAGGCCGAGCTTGTCGGCGACGACGCGCGCCGCGTCGGCCGGCAGCGCATGCTGGCCGAGCAGCGCGGCCGTGACGAACGCTTCGCTCAGGCCCGTGCCTTCGGTGAGTTGCGCGAACGACAGGTCCTTGCGCGCCTTCGCGAGGACGACGGTTTCCGCCAGCGCGTGACGCGCCGTCTGACTGTGCTGGGACTGGATCATGGCAATTCCTCGTAGTGGAGTGGGAGCAGGGGCGATTCAGGCCGCGACGGGCTGCGTCGCGGGGGTGGCGCGGACGCCGGGATGGTCCGCGAGGGGCACGAACCGGCCGCTCGCGCCGTCGTAGGCGTCGATGCGGCCCGATTCGATGTCGTAGACCCAGCCGTGCAGCGCGAGACGCCCTTCCTCGAGCGCGAGCCGCACGGCCGGGTGCGTCTTCAGGTTGGCCAGTTGCGCGACGACGTTCTCGCGCACCATCGAATCGATCCGTTCGCGTTCGCTGCGATGCGAGCGCGCCTCGTTCACGACCCGCGCCGAATCGGCATAGCGCAGCCAGTGGCCGACGGCCGGCATGTGATCCATGCACTGGCAGGTCGCGATCGCGGTCATCGCGCCGCAATCGGAATGCCCGCAGATCACGACGTCGGTCACGCGCAGCGCGGCAACCGCATATTCGACCGACGCCGACACGCCGCCCGGCTCCGGGCCGTACGACGGCACGATGTTGCCCGCGTTGCGGATCACGAACAGGTCGCCCGGTTCGCGCTGCGTGACGAGCTCGGGCACGAGCCGGCTGTCCGAGCACGAGATGAACAGCGCCCGCGGGTGCTGGCTGCGCGCGAGATCGCGAAACAGCGCGGCGCGCGCCGGATACGCGTCGCGCTGGAACTTCAGGAAGCCTTCGATGATGTCCTTCATCGCGTGTTCTCCGGTGCCGGTGGAATCGATGAAGGACAGGTTACGCCCGGCTTCCGATAACGTAAAAGACTGATTTATGATCCGATGGATAAGCACGACTTATAGGAGCCGCCATGCTGCTGCGCCACATCCACTATTTCCTGGCCGTCGCCGAACACCGCAGCTTCACGCGCGCGGCCGCCGCGCTGCACGTATCGCAGCCCGCGCTGTCGCAGCAGATCCGCCAGCTCGAGGACACGCTCGGCGCGCAGTTGTTCGACCGCACCGGGCGCGTCACGCGGCTGACCGATGCCGGCGACGTGTATTTCCGCCATGCGCGGCAGGCGCTGCACGATCTCGCCGAGGGCCGGCGGGCCATTCACGACGTGCAGGATCTGAGCCGCGGCTCGCTGCGCGTCGCGGTCACGCCGACCTTCACGAGCTATCTCGTCGGGCCGCTCGTCGAGGCCTTTCACGGCCGCTACCCGGACGTGTCGCTATCGATACGCGAGATGTCGCAGGACCGCATGGAAGCGCTGCTCGGCGACGGCGAGCTCGATGTCGGCATTGCATTCGACGAGGTGCAGGCGGCGGATATCGATGCGCAAACGCTGCTGGTCGAAACGCTCGCGCTCGTCGTGAACCGCGGGCACGCGCTCGCCGGCAAACGCAAGGCCGGGCTGCACGCGCTGCACGACGCGCCGCTCGTGCTGCTCACCGCGGAGTTCGCGACGCGCACGCAGATCGACCGCTATTTCCGCGCGCACGGCGTGCAGCCGCGCGTGCTGATGGAAGCGAATTCGCTCGGTGCGGTGATCGAAATCGTGCGCCGCACGACTCTCGCGACGCTGCTGCCGGCAACGATCGCGGCAGGGCATGACGATCTCGTCGCGGTCGCGCTCGATCCGGCCGTGCTGCGGCGCACGGCCGTGCTGCTGCAGCGCAAGGGCGCGTACCGAAGCGCGGCCGCGCGTGCGTTCGTCGAGCTGGCGCTCGCGCAGGGGGCGGAAAATTCGAAGGGGGAAGGCAGGGCGCGTGCAACGCGCAGAAAGGCGGCCGGCTGAACGCAGTCGCGCGGAACGGAAGACGAACCGTCCCGCGCGGACGTCCGGCGTTTCAGTCGAACGAAACGCCGGCGGGACGTCGAAACGACGCGAACGATACGCGCGTCAGTTGTACCCGAGAATCGCCACGGCCGCGACCTCCGGCCGATCAATCGTATTGCCGACGAGCGAGGTCATCGGTTCCTGCAGCACGGCCCGATACGAGCTCACGCGCGCTTCTTCCGGCGTACCCGCGTCGTCCGCGGCCGGTTCGTCGAACGCGGCATCGAAGCCACTATCAAAACCCGTTTGCTTCTGCGAAAAAGTCATCTCCACTCCTTTGCCTTGATATGTCGTCGATGTTCTAGCCAGCCTGCTTCAACACCGCCGCAGGCACGGGCGCGCCGTCATGCGCGGCCTCGGACCGCGCGAGCTGTGCACGCGTGCGCCGCGTGATGTGGATCACCGCGAACACGACCGGCGCGATCAGCAGCCCTTCCGCCAGTTCCGGATCGACCGGCAGGTTCATCACGTGCAGCGCCTTGAACGCCGCCGTCGCGAGCGACAGCACGTAGTAAGAAATGGCGGCCACCGATAGCCCTTCGACCGCGTGCTGCAAATGAAGCTGGTTGCGCGCGGTGCGCTCCATGCCGGCCAGCAGGCGCGTCACGTCCTTTTCCTGCGCGAGATTCACGCGCGTGCGCAGCAGGTCGACCGCGCGCGCGATCCGCGCGGCGATCTGCTCGTGACGCGCCCACACGCTGCGGCAGGTTTCCATCGCCGGCGCGAAGCGCCGCTCCATGAATTCGGCGATCGTCGGCATCCCTTCGATACGCTCCTCGCGCAACTCGTGGATGCGGGCCAGCACGAGCTTTTCGTACGCGCGCGACGCGCTGAAGCGCGCGCCCGCACCCGACAACGATTCGACCCGCACCGCGAGATGCGTAAGCTTGACGAGCAGCGCCGTGTCGTCGCCATCGGCGCCGCTCGCGTCCATCCGCTGCATCAATGCATGCAGCGCCGCGTGGATCTCGTCGAGCTCGCGGCTCATCCGGCGCGCGACGGGCAGCGCAAGCAGCGCCATCATCCGGTACGTTTCGATTTCATACAGGCGCTGCAACAGCCGGCCGCCCTGCTCCTCGCGGAAATCCTCGTCGACGACGAGAAAACGCATGAAACCGTCGTCGCGCACGTGCCAGTCGCAGAACACCTTGCCGCCGCCGAGCACGCGGCTGCCGACGAGCGCGGGCCCGTCGATCCAGCGCCGCAGGTCGCCGCACACGCGCCGCGCGGCGTCGCCCGACAGCAATTCCATCCGCACCGCGACGAAACGGATGCCGGCCAGCCGCGCGAACCACGCGGCCGGAATGCCGTCGATCGCGAGATCGTCGAAATAACCGGTGTCGCGACGCGGCGCGACGAACGTGAAGGTCGAGAATTCGGTGTGGCGCTCCCACTTCAGATGCCAGCCGCACGGCGACTGCACCGCATAGTGCGTCGCGCCTTCGTGCGGCGCGTCGATGCCGGTATCGCGGCACAGCGCATGCAGCAGCGCTTCGTGGATGTCGGGCTGGCCGTCCGCATAGATCGCGTAATGCGTGAGCGACACGGCTTCGGCGAGCCGCAGGAACGGCCGGGCATGCAATTCCGCGGCCAGTGCGGCGCGCAACGGATGGTCCATCATCGATTCACCACGCTTCCCTGTTCAGTCCTGCCCGCCGGATCATCCGGCCCGACCGCCGCGTCACGCTCGCGCAAAACGCCAGCGCGATTGCACTATGGCAGACACACAGCAACAATAAAAACGCATAATGCTGATCGTTACGTTCAGTTTTCCTGATACCCATGAAGATGCTCGATCACGACGTGCTGGCCACCGTCGTCGCCGTCGCGGAAACCGGCAACATGACCCGCGCGGCCGAGGCCGTGAACCGCTCGCAGTCGGCCGTGAGCATGCAGATCAAGAGCCTGGAAGACGCGATCGGCCGGCCGCTGTTCGTGCGCAAGCCGCGCAGCATCGTGCTGACGCGCGAGGGCGAGGTGCTGCTGGGATTCGCCCGGCGAATGCTGGCGCTGCGCGACGAGGCATGGGCGGCCGTGGTGCGGCCGGAAGTGACCGGCAAGGTGGTGATCGGCGTGCCGGACGACTATGCGTCGTCGCTGCTGCCGTCGGTGCTGAAGAAATTCTCCGCGACCTACCCGAAGGTCGAGATTCAGGTAATGGGGCTGCCGAGCAGCGCGCTCGCGCCGCTGATCAAGGAGGGCACCGTCGATCTCGTGTGCGGGACGCGCATCAAGGGGCTCACCGGCGACTTCATCCGCCACGAGCCGATGGCGTGGGCCGCGATGACGAACGGGCCGCGCGTGTGGGAGGAACGGCCGCTGCCGATCGCGGTGTTCATGCCCGGCAGCGTCGCCCGCGAGAACGCGATCCGCAGCCTCGAACGCGCGAAAGTGCCATACCGCACGTCGTATGAAAGCCCGAGCCTGCTCGGGCTGCTCAGCATGGTCGAAGCCGGCCTCGCGGTCGCGCCGCTCGCCCGTTGCGCGATCCCCGCGCAACTGTCGATGCTCGGCCGCTCGCACGGGCTGCCCGACCTGCCGCCGCTCGAGCTGATCCTCGCACGCAGCACGAAGTCGAAACGGCCGCCGTGCGACTTCCTCGCGGAACAATTGATGGAAGACCTGCAGCGGCAGACCGGGCAAACCGGCGACGCGTGAGCCGGCCGCTCGCCGCGGCGTCACCGATGGCCGGTCGTGCCATGCCCGGCCGCGAGCAACGCCGCATTGACGATGGCCGCCACCGTATCGACGAGCGCTTCCAGCGTGTCGCCGTGCACGTGGCGCTCCGCGGGCGAAACGTGCTCGCTGCGCCGGCCGCCCCACTGGGAGCCGGCCGTGACCGACAGGGTCGCGCTGAACCGGTGGCCGTGCCGCCGGCCGAAGACGCCGATCCGCCGCTCGGCGACGTAAGCCTGTTCGGGAAGAAACAATCGGATCTCGACCGCCACTTGATCGGGGTCGGCCGCGCACGCGTCCGTATCGAACGCCGGCGCGAATACTTTGACGATGCGAAACGTCACGTGGGAATCCCACGCGGCGAGCGGCCCGCCGGCCGCATCGACACGTTCGGCGTCGACCGACCACTGATGGCGATCGGGCACCCGAATCGCCTGGCGCAGCAGCACGTCAGCCGCGCGAACCGTCACCATCAACTGCCGGGCAAGCTGCCTGCCCGACGGCAACGCCGCGGTATGCGCGCGACGGGCAGCCGGGCGCGCGATACGCACTTCTTCCGTAAGGTACATAGGCCCTCCCTGTTCAGGGGTAGCGCCGCGTTCGACGCAGCGCACAAACGTCCACCGTCACCGGCCGGCGGACAGCACGGCGGCCGGCGAATCGGCGGCGGATTAGCCGAGCAATCGCCGTTCCCGGCTCAACGGGCGGTGGGCAAAACCCGCAACGGGCGGGCGACCGGCCCGATCACCGCGTCGACTTGCTGCGCGATCAGCGTGTGCAGCGTGAAATCCGGATCTTCCGGCGCGATGTCGAAGTGCACGTGAATCATGTTGCGCACGGCGCGCGCGCTGACGACATACACGCCGAGCGGGGAATGCAGCAACGCGGCAAGCCGGGCGTGCGCGGCCGCGGCGGAGTCGGCCGTCAGCGTGACGGGCAGTTGCAGGCGCGGGTGCGGCGCCGGGAACGGCACGGCGTTGCGGGATGCGCCGGCACGCAACCGGCGGCCGGAGACATCGAACGCTGGAAAGGGATGAATGAAGGTCATGGCGCGGACGGAAGCCGTCTCGGCTGTTCGACACGTACCCAGCTTAGAAGAGACCGTATCAATGCCGTGCAAAAAAACGGGTCGGTCGTGCAAAAAACGGCAGGCATGCGCCGGGATCGCACCCCGTACGTCGCGCTGGCGGCGCGGGCGCCGGGCAGCCACGTCGACGCCCGATCGCCCGTTTGGCGGACTCGGCTCGCCGGGTTCGCGGCGATATGCCGCGCGCTTTCCACCCGTTGCCTGCAGCCATGACCGTCCGGTGATGAGCGTGTGATCGACATGAGCCGCGTGAACCGGTGAAGGTCGCATGCACCCCGTCAACCATGACAGGTCGACAGCCGGCGATCCGCCGATACACTGTGAGCCACTCCCGACGGCCGCGATCTCCCTCGTTCATCGATGCCGGCCGTCGCTTCGATTGCGCACGGGGTCATCCTCCCGCTTCCCGTCCGCCCCGCACACCTTCCGCACACGTTCCAAGGAGCTGCACTTGAAGCACTGGCATTACGCGCTGCTCGCCTGCGCCGGCCTGCTGGCCGCCACGTCCTCTCACGCCCATCCCGTCTGCACCGTCGTCGCCGACGCCACCACCGGCAAGGTGCTCGTGCAGCAGGGTGACTGCACGACCCGCGTGACGCCGGCATCGACGTTCAAGGTCGCCATCAGCCTGATGGGCTTCGACGCCGGCGTGCTGAAGGACGCGCACACGCCCACGCTCGATTTCCACGCCGGCTACCCCGACTGGGGCGGCGCGCCGTGGCGCGAACCGACCGATCCGGCGCGCTGGATGAAGCTGTCGATCTTCTGGTATTCGGAGCAGGTCACGCAGGCGCTCGGGCAGGCGCGCTTCCAGCAGTACACGAGCGCGTTCGGCTACGGCAACGCCGACGCCACCAGCCAGCAGGGCGAATTCCCCGGCATGATGGGCGCATGGGTCAATTCGTCGCTACGAATTTCGCCGCTCGAACAGGTCGCGTTCATGCGCAAGATCGCGCAGCGGACGCTGCCCGTCAGCGCGCACGCATACGACATGACTGGCCGGATCACGCTGCTCGACGCGCAACCGGGCGGCTGGACCGTGCACGGCAAGACCGGCACCGGCTCCCCGGGCATCAAGTACGATGCTGCGCACGCGTACGGCTGGTTCGTCGGCTGGGCGACGAAGGGGTCGCGCACGCTGGTGTTCGCGAACCTGATCCAGGACGACGAGCGGCAAACGCCGAATGCCGGCCTGCGCTCGCGCGACACGTTCCTCGCGGCGCTGCCGACACTGGCCGACCCGACCCGGCCGCAATGAGCGCCGTCCCCCGCAACGCCCAGATCGACCTGTTGCGCGGCGTCTCGATCCTCCTCGTTCTGCTGCATCACTTCAACATCGCGTATCCGCTGCGCGACACCGCGCTCGCGCACGTGCTCGGCTGGGACACGATTCATGCGATCGTGCGCAACGGCAACTACGGCGTGACGATGTTCTTCGCGATCTCGGGCTACCTGATCACGTCGAACGCGCGCCGCCGCTGGGGTAGCCTCGGCGCGCTCGACGTGCGCGCATTCTACGTGTCGCGCATTGCGCGGATCGTCCCGTGCCTGCTTCTGCTGCTCGCGCTCGTCAACGGCCTCGCGGCGGCCGGCGTGCCGATCTTCACGAACCACGCGCCGCAGGGCATCGCCGTGTCGTACTGGCTCGTGAATCTGGCATCGCTCACGTTCTGGATGAACGTGCTGATCGGCGCGTACGGATGGGTCAACTACGCGCTCGGCGTGTTGTGGTCGCTGTCGGTGGAAGAGGTGTTCTATCTGTCGTTTCCGCTGCTGTGCATCGCGCTGCGCCGCGACGCGCGGCTGTTCGCGTTCTGGCTGCTGATTGCGGCGATCGGTCCCGTGTACCGCTTTACGCATCCGGGCGACGAAGGCGGCTTCCTGTATGCGTACTTCGCCTGCTTCGACGGCATCGCGATCGGCTGCTGTACCGCGCTGCTCGCCGAACGCGCGCGCTGGCAGGTGCTCGCGGCCGCGCCCGTGCAATGGCTCGCGGCAACCGCGATGACGGTGCTCTATCTCGCGTGGCCGATCGCGGAAAGCCATGTGCTCGGCGTATCGGCGATGGCGCTCGGCACGGCCGTGCTGCTGATCGGCGCGCATGCCGAACCCGCATCCACTCACGGCCGCCTGCTCGCGCCGCTGCGCTGGAGCGGCCGGCTCAGCTACGAGCTGTATCTGTTCCATCTGATCGTGCTAGGCGCGCTGCGCACGTTCTGGCCGCCGTCCGCCACGCATGGCGACGACAAGCTGGCGCTGCTCGTCGCGTATCTGGCGCTGTCGTCAGTATTGAGCGCGGTCATCGCACGCGGCTATGCAACGCCGCTCGATCGCCTCATCAAGCGCGTCGCGTCGCGGCCTGCGGCGCAGGTACCGGACAGCGCGCGCGTCTAGCTTCTCCACGTGGCGGCGAGCAAAGCAAAAACCGGCCAGGGCTCGGCTGTATCGCAATCGCAAACACGATGCAGGAATCCGAAGCGGGGACAAGATGAAGGGAAACCGCAAGAATCGGCATGGCCGATGACCGGATGCGACGCCCCGCGCGGCCGGAATCAGCCGGCGTATGCTGCGACGCGGCGCACGGTCACGATGCGCGCGGGCGGAAGATTGGCCCACACGATCCGGCTGTCGCATGCGACGAATGCCGAATCGCCCAGCGGATGACGGCCGGGCGCGCGCAGGTCGTAGGTGAATTGAATCATCACGCCGTCGGCCGACAGCACGCGATGGCACTGACCGACGATCGCCGCGACGTCCTCGCGCGGCAGCGTGCGCAGCGGCAGGCACGACACGATCGCATCGACCGTGGCGCCCGCGGGCAACAGCCGCTCGAGCCGCCGGGCGTCGCCCGATACGATCGAGATACCGGGAAAGCGTCGCCGCAGATGCTGCACGAACGCCGGCGAACGTTCGACCACCACGAGGCGCCGTGGCGCAACGCCGCGTTCGAGCAATGCCGCGGTGATCGCGCCGGTGCCGCCGCCGAGTTCGACGACCAGCCCGCCGCCGTCCGGCACCGCATCGGCCATCTCGCGCGCCAGATGTCGCGAACTCGGGCACAACGCACCCACCGCGGCCGGCCGGCCGACCCACTCACGCACGAACAGTGCCGAGACACGCCACGCGTTCGGCCACGTCATCGGCGGGCCTCCGCCGTTCGTGCGGTCGGCGGCGGCGTGCCAATGACCGCGCGGAACAGGGCTACGACGACACGGGCAAGATTCATGCGCATCCTCCTGGGAGAATCGGTCCGCCGCAGGACGCGCGACGGTCAATCGATTCTAGGAAACGCAAACTTAAGGCGACGTGAAGATCGACCCTGATTCGCCTGACCAATGCGTGCCGAGTCAACGCTTGACGGGTTCCCGCAAGTGCACTGGATAGCGCGCGAACGGTCCGAATCGGCCGCGGTACGGCGTCGTTCGCGTCGAAATCACCGGACGTCGCCACCACGGCGAGCGAAATGGGGCCAGTATGTTGGCGCGCTTGCTCGCTGCCGCCACCGTTCGCCGAAGCCGTGCGGGCGTGGGCGGCACAGCCCGCGCGCTGTCACCCGCGCGCCATGGCCGCTACGCGACGCGCGACCCGCCGTCACCGCAAGTTGGTTCTCGCCAGCTCGACGATCTCGTCGCCGCGCCCGCTGAGAATCGCGCGCAGCATGAACAGGCTGAAACCCTTCGCATGCGCGAGTTCGATCTTCGGCGGCATCGCGAGCTCGTACTTCGACGTGACGACGTCGACCACGGCCGGCCCGTCATGCTCGAACGCCGTGCGTAGCGCGTGCTCGACGTTCTCCGAATGCTCGACGCGCACGCTGAAGATACCGGCGCCCTTCGCGATCGCCGCGAAATCGGTCGGGCTCAGGTCGACGTTCGTGTCGAGATAGCCGGCCGCCTTCAGTTCCATCGACACGAAGCCGAGCAGGCTGTTGTTGTACACGACGACCTTGATCGGCAGCTTGAGCTGGCGCGCGCTCAGCAGATCGCCGAGCAGCATCGACAGCCCGCCGTCGCCCGACAGCGACACGACCTGACGCCCCGGATGCGCGCCCTGCGCGCCGAGCGCCTGCGGCATCGCGTTCGCCATCGATCCGTGGTTGAACGAGCCGTGCAGTTGCCGCTTGCCGTTCATCGTCAGGTAACGCGCGGCCCATAGCGTCGGCGTGCCGACGTCGGCCGTGAAGATCGCATCCTCCGCCGCGACTTCGTCGACGATCTTCGTCAGGTACTGCGGATGAATCGCGCGGCCCGGCGGCTCGGCCACCGCGAGATCGTCGAGCCCCTTGCGCGCGGCCGCGTAGTGCTTCAGCGCATTCTCGAGGAAGCGCCGCTGCGTCTTGCGCGTGAGCCGCGGCAGCAGCGCCGCGATCGTTTCCTTGACGGTGCCGACGAGCCCCAGCGCGAGCGGTGCGCGATGGCCGAGCTGCGAGCCCTTCCAGTCGATCTGGGCGATCTTCGCGTTCGCCGGATAGAACGGCCGGTACGGGAAATCCGTGCCGAGCATCAGCAGCGTGTCGCAGGATTCCATCGCGTGATAGCCGGAGCTGAAGCCGATCAACCCCGTCATCCCGACGTCGAACGGGTTGTCCCACTCGACGAACTGCTTGCCGCGCAGCGCATGGACGACCGGCGCGCCGAGCGTGTCGGCCAGCGCGACCACTTCGTCGTGCGCGCCCTGCGTGCCGCTGCCACACAGCAGCGCGACCGCGTCGGACGCGTTGAGCAGCGCCGCGAGCCGGTCGAGATCGGCATCGGCCGGCAGGATCGACGGCGGCGCCGATTCGCTCCACGCCGGCGCCTCGTCCGGGCCGTCGCCGAGCGCGATGTCGCCCGGCAGCACGATCACCGCCACGCCGCGCTCCTCGATCGCGGTGCGCATCGCCCGCGCCAGCACGCGCGGGAACTGCGACGCGTTCGTCACGAGCTCGGCGAAGTGGCTGCATTCGCGGAACAGCTCCTGCGGATGGGTTTCCTGGAAATAACCGAGACCGATTTCGGTGGACGGAATGTGCGCGGCGATCGCGAGCACTGGCTGGTGATTGCGGTGGCAGTCGTACAGCCCGTTGATCAGGTGCAGGTTACCGGGGCCGCAACTGCCCGCGCACACCGCGAGCCGCCCGGTAGACGCGGCATCGGCGCCCGCCGCGAACGCCGCGCTTTCCTCGTGCCGCGTATGCATCCAGCGGACCGAGCCGATCTGGCTCAGGCTGAACGACAGGCCGTTCAGGCTGTCGCCCGTCACGCCCCAGATGCGCTCGACGCCCGCTGCCGCCAGCGTCTTCGCCAGGTATTCCGCCATCGTCTGTCTTGCCATGATGCCCTCGCTCGTTGATCGGTTGTCGATTGATCCGGCTCCGGCGTCTGCTGCCTTCGCCGCTGACGGAACGAGCATACGCGATCGCGCCAGGCGGCGTCGTGACGGTGCAGCGGCATGCGCGACGGCGCGGCTGCGGCCGTCCAGACGGCTCGGGCGCCCTTTGGGCGAGGTTGGATGCGTGGGGATCGGCGGCGAGCGTCCGCCCAGTTGCCCGCGGTGCCTGCACTACACCGGCAGCGCATGCGTCGACAGAATTTCCCCGAATACCGCAATCTAATTTCATTGCGCGAGCCCACTTTTTCACGAACCGAAATTACTTCATCTTCGAGCGAATCGCCGATAACGTAGACCGCCGCGATTTGATTTCGCACGCTCATTTCCCGCATCTCTGACTATTATTTTCTCTCGGCGGTGCACCGCTTGCCGGCCGCGCCCGAACGGCGAGCCATGCGTGAAGCCGATATCGCCTTGCCCACCGCGACCTACCGCAATACCTGCATCTCGATGTCGCCGTAATACATCGTCCGGTCGGTCACGTCGGTGGGGCGCGTCGTCCACCACCATTTGTACAGGCCGAGCTTGAAGTAAGCCTGGCGTTCGTTCGGAAACGCGTTGGGTACGCCAGCCGCATGCACGACGCGCTCGCCGTTCCGGAACACCTCGGTCAGCGCGTCGACGCCGCGATCGTCCGGGCGATACCGCAGCACCCATCGAACCATTCGCCCTCTGTCCGTCGACGGATCGCCGAACGCAAACGATCGGCTCGGCGTACCCGGCGCGCCGCGCACGTCGACTTCGTATGCCCCGGCGTTCAGCAGCAACGCGAATGGCGGTGATCCGTCGTTGCTGCCCTGATGCAACTGCGCGATGAGTTCCGGCTGTCGAGCATCGAACCGGTAGTCGGCGGGAATCACCGTCGACCAGCGCACTTCGTAGTCGCGTCCGTTGACGAAACGAAACACCGGAAAGAAGCTGACCTCCGAACGCGGCGTCCCGCTCGCCACGTCGCTGAAGTCCTGCGAGCGGCTCATCGTCACCCTCAATAGCGGGCCGTGAATCCCGGGGATGCCGCCGGTCGCGATGTTCCGGGGTGCCGGCGCCTGCAGACGCAGCCGCGGATCGACGCCGCGCGCCCAGTCCGATCGATAGAAGTGCGTTTCCTCAGGCGAGCCGCCATACGAGCCCGCCTGACACGCCGATGCGACAAGGCAGGCGGCAAGCACGACTCTACTGCGCATCGACCGCTTCCTTTCGTCGCCACAATCGCGACACATATGCGCCCGTCAGCATCATCAGGAACCGGCTGTTGGTCGACAGATAGCGCTTCCACATCCGCCTCGGCTCCTGGATCACGCGGAACGCCCATTCGAGGCCGCCGCGCTGCATCCACAGCGGCGCCCGCCTGACCTTCCCGGCCACCACGTCGAACGTCCCGCCTACGCCCATCACGAAATCGACGCCCAACTGCGCTTTCCAGCGATTGATGAAATTCTCCTTGCGCGGCGACGTGATCGCGACGAACAGCAACCGCGCGCCCGAGCGACGGATGTCGTCGACGACCGCCTGTTCATCGTTCCAGAAATAGCCGTGGTGATATCCCGCGATCGGCAGTCGCGGATACCGCGCCGCCGTCACCGCGACAACCCGCTCCACGACTTCCTGCGTCGCGCCGAGCAGATAGACCGGCAGCCCTTTCGTTTCGGCCAGTGCGAGCAAGCGCTGGAAAAGGTCCACGCCCGCGACGCGCTCCGGCACCGGGATACCGAGCAGCCGCGCGCCCCACACGACGCCCATGCCGTCGACGTTGACGATGTCGCACGCGCGAACCGACGCGGCAAGCGCCGCGTCGCGCTGCAGGTGAACGACCTTCGCGACGTTGACGACCACGTGCTGCGTGAATTCCCGCTTCTCGACTCTCGTATCGATCCAGTCGACCGTCTCGTTCATCGACATCAGATCGATCGGGCATGAAAAGAATTCGGCACGGTTCATTGCATGGCCTCGTTATCGCGTTTTTCGGTAGTCCGCGCCGCGCGGGAGAATCGCGGCGTCGGGCAGAGCGACGCATACAGCGTCTTCAACTTCGTGGACACATCGGCGGAGAAGTGCCCGAGCGCCGCGAGCCGCGCGCGACCGTTGGATCGCATGCCGGCCTTCAGCACATCCGCCAGCTCGTTCGTGAGCCGGCCCGCGTCGTGATCGAACACGACCATGCCGGGCGACACACCGTCGAGCAGATGCCGCACGTTGCCGACATCGACCGATACCACCGGCAGATTGACCGCCATCGCCTCCTTGACCGATTGCGGCGAGCCTTCGCGGGTCGACGTCATCAGCAGGCACGCGGCACGCGCCAGCAGGTCGCGCACCTCGTCTCGCTCGAACCCGTCGATATGCCGCTCCTGCACCCGGATGCCGTGCTGTTCCGACAGTTGCCGCAGCACCTGCGCAAACAGCGGATAGTTCTTTTCCGGACGTTGCGCGGAAGACGGAAACACGACGACGGGCAACGCGGATTCAACGCACGCATCGTCGCGGTGCTCGACGAACACCGTCTCGTCGACTGCGCACGGAATCGTCTCGCAGCGCCGGCACAGCCGGCGCAAACGCGACGAAATTTCCGCACTCACGCCAATGCATGCGTGCGCGAAGCAGGCCATCGTTTTCGACACGGCCCGCATCCACAACGGGCCGAGGATGTCGGTGCCGTGGAATGTGATGACGATTCGCGCCCGCGTCAGCAGGCGAACCAGCGGCGCGGAGCACGCGCTGAGGCCGAAGTGGTAATGCACGATGTCGTACCGTCCCGCGCGCGCCGCCCTCCAGACCTGTCCGATCGATCGCAGGTATTCGACCTTGCCGCGATACCCTTCGATGACGAGCACGTCGACCGTGCAGCCCCCCGAACGCCGGAGCGCCTCGACCTGCTCGGTCACGAACACGCCTTGCCATGGGCTCGCGCGGTTGCTCCCGAAATACATGTTCGTGACGACGAGAATCTTCATGAGCGAACCTCCACCGCACCATGGCGAGACGCGCGGGCGGCCCCCGGCCGCCCCCATGAAAACGCGTACATGGCCAGCAATGCGGAAAATACGTAAGACGGCGACACGAATGCCATCGAGAAGATGTTGTCGAAGCAAAACGCACCGACGAGGTAGAACCAGACGGTCGGCTTGCGCCGTGCCTGTCCATAGGCCATCACGAACACGAGCCACGCGATCGCACCGAACACGCCCATCTCGACGAACAGGTGCGGATAGAACGTGTCGGTGGTCTTCAACAGCCCGCCGAGCCCATACCAGTCGAAGTGATAAAGCGGGTACAGCGGCGACGAGAACTTGACCGACGCCGGGCCGCCGAAGCTGCCCAGCCCCTCGCCGAGCAGATTGCCGTTGCGGATCGATTCGAACATCACGCGATAAGACTCGGCGCGCGCCGAATTGCCCGCGACGACATAGAACAGGATCTTCGCCATGCCGACCTTCAACAGCGAATCGAGCGCGCCCATCGCCGTCAGCACGAGCATCGCGCCCGCCATGCCGGCCGCGGCCAGCCAGGCGCGAACGTCCCTGACGTTCCTCACGAACGGATAGAACGCCAGCGCCGCGAACAGCTTGAACGAGAAGCCGAGCAATCCGAAGAACAGAAAGCCCCACGACGCCATCGCCGCGCGGCGGCCGGACCAGTACCAGCGGCACAGCAGGAAGGCGCAGAGATTGATGAAGCTGAATTCCGAGAAGAATCCCATCCATCCCTGTGCGCGCAGGAACAGCCCCGAGTCAATCCGGACCGGCATGAACAACGGCAGCCCGCTCGCGTACGAAGCATAGAAGTACAACTGGAATAGATCGTTGCTGACGACCACGCCGATGAACGTCTTGACCAGCACGTCGAGCCGGTCGCGGTACGGGAAGATCGCCACCGTAATCGCGACCGGAAAGAGGAAGCGGACGAGTTCCTCGACGCCCGCCGCCTTATTGAACGACATCAGCATGCCGATGCACAGCGACACCGCGACAGGCAGCACAACGACGGCCAGCCGATGAACGCGCGGACGCAGCAGGATCGCCGCGAACACCAGCGCGAACGCGCCCATCTTGACGACCTGCGAGCGATCGTCGTCGAGCGTGAGCAACGTATCGCTGACGCAGAAGACGAAATACGCCAACGCCAGCAGGCCGGCGCCCAGGTCGGCGACCCGCGAGCGACGATCCACCATCGCCGGCGCTCGAATCGCGACGCTCATGGGCGCACTCCCGACGCGACCGCAACGTTGCCTACGCTGTTCGATGCCGCATACGCGGAACATACCCGTCGCGCATGCAAGACCACGATCCCGTTCCGGATCAGCGTGACCACGATGGCCGACGCGAGCATGCAAAAGAACCCGGCTTCGCCGCCGATCGCGACGCTGCCGCCGAGCAACGCGACGAACAGCGCCGACGTACCGAGGTTGATCCGCGCGGTGACGGCGCTTTTCTCGAACGCCATCATCACGTTGCTGCCCACCACGCCGAGCACGCCGGCCGCGCACTGAATCGCCAGCAATGCACCGCCCGCGAGCGTCATGGACGTGTCCGGGCTATCCAGCCCCGCCCGATAAGTCAGCCCCACCACGATCGCCAGATTCGCGACGAGCACGACCACATTCGACCGCCCGATATTCCGCCGCATCGCACCCAGCGTCGTATCCAGCGGCGCCTTGTCCTTCTTCCGCTTCACGAGATCGGGCAACTGCGCGATCGAGATGGCGCGCGGCAGCAGGTTGCCGACCGCCGTCACCGACGCGAACAGCGACAGCATCCCCGCGAACGACGCACCGCACATCGCCTTGGCCGCCGGCACGGTCGCCAGCGCGATACCGCCGGACAGGAAATTGGTCAGCCCGAACTGCAGCCCCTTCATGTCGATACGCGCCGAGAACACGCCACGCGCCGGCGCACCGATCGCGACGAACATCGCGACGGCCACCACGATCAGCGAGAGCGCCAGGCACATCGAGGCCGAATAGCCGTAACGCGTGCCGGCCTGGAGCATCGCGCACGAACCGGCGATCAGCACGCAGTCGAACGCAATCGTGATCCGGTAGCGACGCGTCGACACGAAGAAATGCCGCGCAAGCTGATACACGGTCCAGCCCCACATCAATGCGATCACGCCGCCGAGATCGAACGCGAGAAAGCCGCTCGCGGATACCAGCACGCACGCGAACGTGGCGGCCACGGTCGTCCATCCCGCCATCGACACCAGCGAGTAGAACGCGTCGCGCGCCGCCTGCCGCCCGTCGCTGGCCGGCACGCGCACCAGGATCAGCGTCGCCCAGCCGATGGCCGTGAAGAAGCCGATCATCTGCGCGATCGACATGTTGGACGCCGCATGTCCGAGTTCGTCCAGCGAATAGATTCGCTGGATGACCCAGAACGTCAGCACGCGATACAGGCCCGGCGCGCCCGTACAGACGAGCGCCTCGAGACGGCCCAGCAGCTTTCCGGCATCGTCGTTCCGCATCATGACGCGTGCATCCCGTCAGTCACGCGCGCGCCAGCACGCCGCGCGTGTCGATCACGACCTTGGTCTGCAGCCGCACCGGGTCCATGCGACGGAACGGCGCGTGATCGACGAGGATGACGATCACGTCGGCTTCCGCCAGCGCGGTATGCAGATCGCAGAGCCGGGCCTTTGCCTCGAGCGACGCCGGCAACGCGTCGACGTTCGGTTCGACGACCAGCAGCGTCGCGTCGGTATGCTCGGCGAGCGCGTCGACGATCTCCATCGCCGGGCTCTCGCGCAGATCGTCGATATCGGCCTTGAACGCGAGGCCGAGACACGCGATCACAGGCTCGCGAAAACGGCTCGCCGCGTGCCGCACGCGCTGGACCACAAAATGCGGCTTGTCGTCGTTCACATGGCGCGCGGTGCGAATCAATCGCGCATGCTCCGGCGCCGAATCGACGATGAACCACGGGTCGACCGCGATGCAATGTCCGCCGACGCCCGGCCCCGGCTGGAGCACGCTCACGCGCGGATGGCGGTTCGCCAGCCGGATCAGTTCCCACACGTTGATGTCGAGGTGGTCGCAGATCACCGAGAGTTCGTTGGCGAACGCGATGTTCACGTCGCGGAACGAGTTCTCGGTCAGCTTGCACATTTCCGCCGTACGCGCATCGGTCAGGATGCACTCGCCGCGCACGAACACCGCGTACAACTCCTGTGCACGCGCGCCGCACTTGCGCGTCATCCCGCCGATCACGCGGTCGTTCTCCACGAGCTCGCGCACCACGTGGCCCGGCAGCACGCGCTCCGGACAATGCGCGATACGGATGTCCGAGCGCTCGCCGGCCTGCTGCGGGAACGTCAGATCCGGGCGTTGCGCCGCGAGCCACGCCGCCATCCGCTCGGTCGCACCGACCGGCGACGTCGACTCCAGCACCACCAGATCGCCCTTCTTCAACACCGGGGCGATCGACCGGCACGCGGCCTCGATGTAACTCAGGTCGGGCTTGTTGCCGTCGGTAAACGGCGTCGGCACCGCGATCAGGAACGCATCGGCCGGCTCGGGCGCCGTCGTCGCACGCAGATGGCCCTGCGTCACGGCCGCATGCACGAGCATGTCGAGCTCGGGTTCGACGATGTGAATCTGGCCGCGATTGATCGTGTCGACCGCATGTTGCGACACGTCGACGCCGATCACGCTTTTACGACGTGCGGCAAATGCCGCTGCGGTAGGCAGGCCGATATAGCCCAGCCCGATGACGGAAACGGTTTCGAATGACATGAATGAGGTTCTCCAGACGTCAGGGAATTCAGCAGAGCGTGCCGGCCAGATGAGCCGGCCCCTGCATCGACGTGGGCGGCGACACGAGCAGATCGGCGATCCGCCCGCTCGCGCGGCCATCGCCGTACGGGTTGTGCGCGCGGCTCATCGCGCGATAGGCGCGGCCGTCCTCCCACAGCTCGATCACCGCGCCGACCAGCCGCTCGACCTCGGTGCCGACCAGCCGGACCGTGCCGGCCGCGACGGCTTCCGGCCGCTCGGTGGTGTCGCGCATCACGAGCACCGGCTTGCCGAGCGACGGCGCTTCTTCCTGAATGCCGCCGGAATCGGTCAGGATCAGCCACGCGCGACTCATCAGATAGACGAACGGCAAATACTCCTGCGGCTCGATCAGCATGACGTTGTCGATGTCGCCGAGCAGCCGCGTGACGGGCTCCCGCACGTTCGGATTCAGGTGCATCGGATAGACGATCCGGCACGCCGGATAGCGCTTCGCGATCGTCGCGACCGCCTCGCAGATCTGTTCGAAGCCGCGACCGAAGTTCTCGCGGCGGTGGCCGGTGACGAGAATCATGCGTCGTGCGTCGTCGACGAACGGGAATCGCTCGCGCATCTGCTGCACCAGCGCCCGATCGTGCGTCAGGCGTTGGGTGACCGTCAGCAGCGCGTCGATCACCGTGTTGCCGGTCACGTGGACCCGTCCGGCCTCGACGCCTTCGGCCAGCAGGTTCGCGCGCGACGTCTCGGTCGGCGCGAAGTGGTGCAGCGCGAGCGCGCCCGTCACCCGGCGATTCGCCTCCTCCGGCCATGGCGAATACAGGTTGCCGGTACGCAGGCCGGCTTCCACGTGCCCCACCGGAACGCGCCGGTAGTAAGCGGCGAGCGTCGCGCCGAGCGTCGTGGTGGTATCGCCGTGGACGAGCACGAGATCGGGCCGGAACGCATCGAGCACCGGGTCGAGCGCATTGAGGATGTGCCCGGTCAGGCCGCCGAGCGTCTGCCCGGCGCGCATCAGGTCGAGATCGAAATCCGGCACGATGCCGAACAGGTCGAGCACCTGGTCCAGCATCTGGCGATGCTGGGCCGTCACGCAGACGCCGCAGCGCACGCCTTCGCGAGCCCGCAACGCATGGACGAGCGGCGCCATCTTGATGGCTTCCGGACGGGTGCCGAACGTCACGAGAATGTTTTCGTAGGGGTGGGTCATCGGATTCTCCATCGACGGATCACGGGCGATCCGCAGCGGTGTGCGAATCGGCGCGGTCATACGCGTAAGCGCCGTAGTTGCCGTACCGGGCGGAGCGCAGCCCCGGCCGGAAGCCGTTGAACACGACGGCCGTCGTGCGCGCGCCGACACGCTCGATGCGCTTCGCCGATTCGAGCAGTTCGCCCGTGGTCGTCACACCGGAGCGCGCGGCGAGCAGGATCGTGTCCGCGTGCGCGGCCAGCACCGTGGCGTCCGTCACCGGCAGCAGCGGCGGCGCGTCGAGCAGCACGACGCCGTAATCGCGGCCGACACGCGTCAGCAATGCCGACAGCCGATCCGATGACAGCAGCTCGACCGGCCGGTCGGTACGCGGGCCGGCCGGCAGAAGATCGACGTTCGGCGCGATATCACGCACGATGGCGTCGTCGACGGTCGCGCCGCCGCGAAGCAAGGTCGACAGGCCGATATCCGGCCGTACACCGAAACGCTTCGCCAGCTCCCCGCGTCGCAGGTCGCCGTCGATCAGCAACACGCGCTGGCCCGACTGTCCGAGCAGGGCGGCGACGTTGGCCGACACGAAGGATTTCCCGACGCCCGCGGAAGGCCCGGTGATCAGCACGCGGTTGCGTTCGGGCCAGTCCAGCAGCTGGAACCGCAGCGCCGTGCACAGGCTGTGCAGCGCCTCCACCGCCGGTTCGTTCGGCCGTGCAAGCGACAGGATGGGCGCAGCGCCCTGCGCCGCGGCGGCGCGCTGCGCGAGCCGGCGCTGGGCGGCGCTGTGCGGAATCGTCGCCATCACGTTCAGGCCCGTGTCGCGCTCGATCTCGGCCGGATCGGTGACGCGGCCGAACAGCACCGCACGGCCGACGACGCCGCACGTGCCGAGCAAGAGGCCCACCAGCGCGGCAATCGCCGTGATCAGTAACGGCTTCGGCCGCACGGGTTCGTCCGGCACGATCGCGCGATCGATCACGCGCACGTTGCCGATCTTGCTCGCGGTCGCGACGCGAAGCTGCTGGATGCTGTTCAGCAGGCCGACGTAGATCTCGGTCTGCACCGTCACGTCGCGGCGCAGCCGCACGATGTTGCGCTGCGCGTCGGGCAGGCGCCGGATCGCGTCGTTCACCCTCCCGATCTGCGCGCGGGCCGCGGCGATCTGCCGGTCGACCGCGGTGAGCTCCGGGTGCGCCGGCGTCAACGTCGACGCCAACGCAAGCCGCTTCTGTTCGAGTTCGAACAGCGACGTCTGCACGGTCGTCGATTGCGTCAGCATCGCCTTTGCCTGTTCGGTCAGATCGACGATTTCATGGCGGGCCTGGTACGCATTGAGACGGTCCTCCGCCATACGCAACCGACGCTCCACCGTCGGTACCTGATTGTCGAGGAACGCCAGCGACTTCTCGGCGGTCGCCGCCTTGCGGTTCGCGTTCTGCTGCACGTAGTTGTCGGCAATCGCGTTCAGCACGGCCGCCGCGCGCACCGGATCGCGGCTTTCGTACGACACGCCGATCACGCCGGACTGATCCTTGCCGCGGTTCGCGATCGACAGCTTCTTCCGCAGTTCGGCGAGCACGACCTGCTTCGACTCGGCCTTCACGACGAACTGCGCACCGGCAGCGGCGTCGACGCCGGCGACCTGCAGCATCACATCGCCGGCGGCCGTCTTCACGCGCAGCGGCTCGCCGATCCCGCCTTCCACGTCGCGATCGAGATCGTCGCCGGACAGTCGATAGCGACCGTCGCCCAGCAACGTGACGATGAACGGGTGCTCGTGGAAGTCGGACGGCACGTCGAACGCGGCCACGTCGATGCGCTCCTTGCCCCAGACGAATCCGCCTATCCCGAACAGGCCGGGCGTCGACAGCCCGCGATTGAAGCGCGCGAGCGCGGCCCCGATCACCGGCACACGGCGCGGCCGCGCGTCGATATACAGGCGCTGGACGTCGACCACCGGTTCGGTCACGAGCCGCGAGCGCAGGATTTCCATTTCGCCGTCGTCGGTCGACTTCACGTCGAACAGCGCGCCGAGGCCGCCGACGAGCCCGCCTTCCGCCATGCTGCGCAGGTCGGAGCCGCCGCTTTCCACCTGCACGGCAATGTCGGCCTTGTAGACCGGCTTCGCGACGAGCGCATACGTGGCGCCGAGCGCGGTACACGTCGCAGTGACCGCGACGATGCGGCCCGCGTGCGCGATCAGCACGTCGAGCAGGCCTCGCACGTCGAGCTCGTCGGCATCGCGTTCAAGGAGTCGACCAGGATTGGTTGCATTCATCTGAGGCTCACTTCAAGTGTTCCGGCGCATCCGCGCCGGGATCAGGGCGTCGCGGCCAGTCCGATTCGAGGCGGGCGATCCGGTCGGCCCAGTCGACGACGCCGTGCTCGATCAGCTTCAGCGCGTAGTCGTACACGTGGCGGCTTCGGCGATACGGATCGGGGACGTCGGTCCGGTAGCGCTCGGTGAGGCGATACACGCGGCCGCGCGTCATCGGGTGGCTCCGCTCGATCAGATGGCGCTGCGCGGTCTCCATCACGAGAATCAGGTCGGCCCACCGGCAGACGCGATCGTCGACGCGTCGCGCCCGGTGCGACGCCCCCCCGAAGCCGCGCGCGGCCAGCAATTCGTTCATCACCGGATCGATCGGCGTGCCGCCGATCGCCGCGAGGCCGGCCGACTCGATCGTGCGGCCGGGCAATGCGCGCGACAGCAGCGCCTGCGTGGCCGGGCTGCGGCAGACGTTGCCGGTACACACCACCAGGATCCGGTTCATCATTTCGTGACGATCGCGGCGGTCAGGCCCGCGTTGATGGCCGGCAACAGTTGCGCAAGCACGCGGCCGAAGCGCGCGAGCTTCGTGCTGTCGACGTACACGACGTCGCGCGGCTGCAGCTCGAATGCGTTGGCCAGCACCATCGACACCGGCGATCGTCCGTCCAGATGAAATACCTGCGCCTGCCGTCCCTCGGCGGCGCGAATCACGTAGGTTTGCTTCGGATCGGACGTAGCCTGATTGACGCTGCCGGCCTGCGACAGTGCATCGGCCAGCGTGAGCCGACCGTTGCGTAGCGGCAGCGCGGTCGTCGGCCGGTTGACTTCCCCCATCACGTACACGCCGAACTGGTCGCGCGCGCCGACTTGCAGCAGGTCCCCCTTGCGCAACACGATGCGCGACGGATCGAGACGCGCGCGAATCAGCCCCGGCAGATCGACCGGATACGCGACACCGCCGCGCACGAGCGTCATGCGGCTCTGATCGGCCTCGGCCGTGAAGCCGCCCGCGCGCGTGACGGCTTCGAGCAGCGTCATCGGCGTGTCGTTGAGCGGCTGCGCGCCCGGTGCATGGACTTCCCCGTCGATGTAGACACGATTCGCGCGATACGACGCGACGCGCACCGTCACTTGCGGCGCGACGAACCATTTCGACAGCCGCGCACGCAGCGCGGCCTGAATCTCGCTCGTGCTCATGCCCGCGACGTGCAGTTCGCCCGCATACGGAAACGCCAGGTTGCCGACCTGATCGACGACGAAGCCCGTCGGCGGATCGGCGGCACGCGTCTGCTGATTACCAGGATTGCCCTGCGCAGCCGCCAGTTCGGGGTGATCCCACACGGTGATCTGCAACACGTCGCCCGCGTCGATCGCGTACGGCGCCGACGCGGCAAACAGCGCGGCGCGCGTGCGTTCGTCCCGTGCGCGGGCATCGCGCCGCTGGGCGGCGATCAGTGCACCGTCGATCGGACCGATCGGCACCGACGCCACGTCACGCGAAGCGGATGCTTGCTGCGCTCGATCAAACGACACCGCATCGATGCGGCGCATCGATACCGTCAGGCCGTCGTCGAGCGTCCGCGTCGCGATACCGCCGTTGTCCGACGCTTCGTTCGCGAAGTTCATGTGCATGCCCGGCTCGACCGCGCAAGCGGACAACAGCACGACGGGCAAGGCCGTCAGCGCCGCTCGCGAGCGTTGCGCCCAGGAGCGGGACCGTTTTCCAGTTTCCATTCGTGTTTTCCAAGCCGCGTGCGTGGACGCGTCGTTCAATAAGCGTTGCGATGCGTGAATCCGCACGTCACGGTCGCGACCACGATCCGCATATCGAGCGCGAACGACCAGTTGTTCAGGTAATAGAGATCGTGTTCGACCCGCTGCTGCATCTTCTCGACGCGATCCGTCTCGCCGCGATGCCCGTTGACCTGCGCCCAGCCGGTAATGCCCGGCTTGATCCGGTAGCGCTGGATATAGCCGTCGACCCGATGCTGGTAGAAGCGGTCGTGCTCCACCGCGTGCGGACGCGGGCCGACCACCGACATGTCGCCCTTCAGCACGTTCAGGAACTGCGGCAACTCGTCGAGGCTCGTCCGCCGCAGCAGCGCGCCAACGCGCGTGATGCGCGGATCGCCGCGCGTCGCCTGACGCACTTCGCCCGGCGCGTCGGTGTCGTGCTCGCGCATCGTCCTGAACTTGTAGATCGTGAAAATGCGCCCGTACGCGCCCCTGCGCTGCTGCCGGAACAACACCGGCCCCGGCGACGAGCACTTCACCGCGATCGCGATCGCCCCCATCAGCGGCGCGATCGCGATCAGCGCCAGCCCTGCGAACACGCGATCGAACACGGCCTTGCCTGCGAGCGCCCGTGCCGACAGCGGCGCGGCCACGAGATCGAGCGCGCGGCCGCGACTCGCGCGGCGCGGATGGAGCGGCGTGAGATCGGCGAGGTCCGGCATGAAGCGGATATCCACGAGATCCGTGTCGAACGCACGAACGATCGCGCCGATGCGGTCGGCCTCCGACAGCGGCAGCACGATCCAGATTTCGCCGACGTGCACGCGGCGCACGCAGTCGACGAACCTGCCGAGATCGACATGCACTTCAAACTTGTCCGCATCGCGTGCGGGGGCACCGGACATGTCGAAGATCGCGGCCACCTGAAACGGCGCCCCGACCTCGCGCGCATCACAACTCGCAAGCGCCAGGCATCGCTCGCGATACCCGACGAGCGCGACAGGCTTGCGACTCGTGTCCCGCGCCGCGCCATGGACGCCCAGCCATTGCCGCAGGGCGTGCGACGCGACGAGCGCGACCGTCGACAACACGAACCAGCCGATCACCCAGCCGGGCGCCGCGCCGGATTGCCAGTCGAGTGCCGTAACGGACATCACGCCGACGCACAGGGCGACGGCAAGACCAGCCGGCGCCGGCCACACGCGACGCCACGACATACGTCGCTCGCGATTGCCGTACAGGCCGATCAATGGAAACAGGACCAGCGCGCAGGCGATGGCAATAGCGGTCAACGCAGCATCGGCCGCCGACCAGGGCGCGTCGTCGAACCAGCGCTTCGCCGCCCATGCCGCGGCGACAAGCAGGCCGCCATCGGCCAGCCGAAACCAGGACATCTTCCCGCGAGCAACGAGTGCGTAATCAACAGAGTCGAACGAATGCATATCTGAGCGACCAGCCGCCGAAATCGAACGACGGCGGGACGGCAGCGAGTATTTACGCGATGCGGTCGTGCCGACACGGATCGATTGTCAAATCGACGACGAGTTTCATCCTGTTATTTAGAGATACAAATCATTGCTTATGACGACAAGCCAGCAAAAACGTCATAAACTATTAACTATTCGATTTATACAGCGCCATTCCGTGACGTAAAAAACCAAGACACGCCGCGCTGATTTACAGGACGCCTCGAATCAAAACAATGTAAGCCCGTATATTGCCATCGTGAAAGCGCATTTTTAATCGGACGTGTCCTAAAGAAATTGGGATTAGCCTGTGTTTCGTCCTAATCTCAGCAAAACAGCCGCCCCTATTGAAAGAACCATTCACGGTCAAGCAGTTACGTGGCAGTCCTCTTCAGACCACGACTGATCCGCGCCGCCGCTTTTCGGCCTCGTCCGACAGAGCCGCATGTGACGCCCCCGCGCATCTCGCAAAGAATCATGCAAGACTGAGGCATTTCCCCCGCGCGCTCGTACTTGTTCAATATCCACGACCGCGTCCCTTTCGTAATATCCCCGGCATCCTCAACGGACCGTCTCTAAAGACCGAGACAGATCCATAATTATTTCTCCGGGGTGAGATATTTCTATCATCCGTCGCACGCCAGCGTCCGTGATCGTCGGCCCATCGGCAGCCGCCTCCAGTATGTCAGCGGGCCAGCCGTTCATTTCGCACGTCGCCTCTGCACGCGCTCCCGCGACGCCGACCGGCACCCGCGCCCTGCGCGACGCTCTCCGGCGCACCGGTTACGTCGCCATCGCATGGCTCCTTCCCGGTTTCGGTCTCGCGCATGCACAGGTCCCCAGCGCGGGGCAATCGATTCGTGACATCGAAGCCGTGCGTCCATCCCTGCCTGCCGCCACCCGCCCGGACATCGACATTGCGCCGGCTGCACCCGCGCCGGCGGCCGAAGACGTCGCGGGCCCGCGCGTCGTGGTCCGCGCGTTCGTCATCGAAGGCAACACGGCGATTCCAACGGCCCGGCTCGAAACATTGCTCGCCGATCTCGTCGGTCGCGAACTCGGCTTCGGCGAGTTGCAGCAAGCGGCGAACCGAATCACCACCCGCTATCGCGAACGCGGCTACGTCCTCGCCCGCGCCTACCTGCCCCGGCAGGACGTCGACGACGGCGTTGTTCGCATCGCCGTCGTCGAAGGTCGCTACGGCAAAATCGAGCTGCACAACCGAACGCGTGTGTTTGATCGTGCATTACGTCAGCCGCTCGCCGCGCTGCATCCCGGCGACGTCGCCCAAGGCGCGAGCCTCGAGCGCAGTCTCATGCTGCTCGACGACATGGCCGGCGTCGACGCGAAAGGCACGCTGCGGGCCGGCGCCGAACCCGGTACGACCGATCTCGTGATCGACGCGGAGCGCGGCCCGCTCGCCGCCGGCTCGCTCGAATTCGACAACTTCGGCGATCCGTTGACCGGCCGTTATCGGGCAACCGGCAGCGTCGACGTCAACTCGCCGTTGCGGCTCGGCGATCGCTTCTCGATGCGCGGCCTCACCAGCAATACGAATCAGCGCTACTACCGCGCGGCCTACCAAGTGCCGGTCGGCCCGGCGTCGACGCGCATCGGCGTGGCCTATTCCGACATGTATTACCGGGTCGGCGGCAGCATGAAATATCTCCGCTCTCACGGCAACGCCGACGTCCGCTCGGTGTTCGTCACGCAGCCGCTGATGCGCGGCCGCCGAACCCGGCTCGACGCGCAGTTCACGTACGACAACAAACACCTGCGCGACATTTACGGCTACTTCGACACCGACAACGACAAGGCCGTCGACCTGTGGACCATCGGCGTGAGCGGCAACAGCCAGGACGGCGTCGGCGGCGGCGGCAGAAACGGCTTCTCGGCCACCATCGGCATCGGCCGCCTGCGCGGCAACGATGCGCTCGGGTGGAACGATTTGACGCATACGCAAGGCCACTTCGCCAAGTTGAACGTCAACGCATTGCGCCTTCAAGCGCTCGGCGCCCGGCTGCAGCTCTATACGCAATTCAGCGCGCAACTGTCGTCGCGCAATCTCGATTCTTCCGAAAAATTCAGTCTCGGCGGCCCCTACGGCGTGCGTGCGTACGCACTCAGCGCCGGTAACGGCGATCAGGGCTGGCAAGCGAGCGCGGAATTACGTTATTTCGCCGCACCCCATTGGCAATTCAGCACGTTCGTCGACACCGGCCGCGTGCAGCTCAGCAAGCAGCCGTGGGCGCGCGAGCGCAACACCGTACAGCTGTCGTCGCTCGGCGTCGGTGCGAGCTGGTTCGGCGAGCGTCATCAAATCAACCTGAGCGCCGCGCTGCCGCTTGGTCCGGCTTACGCGGTCGCGTCGGCCACCCGCTCGCCGACCGTCTGGATACAGGCCGCACAGTATTTCTGAGCGGCTTTGGACGAGCGGCCCGGTCACGTGCCGGGTCGTGAGTACTGCGAGCCGCACCGCGGTTCGCATCGTCGGAGGCACCTCGATCGAGCGCTTCCGGATCAACGTCTTCGCGCGATCATTAGGTATACAGATGATTACGCGGAGCGCTAACTGTGGATCTTCAAAGAGAGACAACAATTCATGAACAAGACCTACGCACTGGTATGGAACCAGACCCAGGGATGCTGGACCGCGGTGGGGGAAACCGCGCGCCGACACGGCAAGTCCGCGGGCGGCAAGCGTCTCGCGGCGGCCGCCCTCTCGCTGCTCGGCCTCGCCGCACTGCCCGCTTTCGCGCTGCCCACCGGTGAAACCATCGCCACCGGCAAAGCCGACATCATTCGCGACGCCGACGGCAAATCGATGTCCATCAACCAGCATTCCGACAAGCTCATCGCCAACTGGCAGGACTTCAGCGTCGCCGGCGGCGAGCGCGTGTCGTTCCACCAACCCGGCAGCCAGTCCATCGCGCTGAACCGCGTGATCGGCAACAACGGCAGCCAGATTCACGGGCAGATCGACGCCAACGGCAAAGTCTTCCTCGTCAACCCGAACGGCGTGCTGTTCGGCTCCGGCGCGCAGATCAACGTCGGCGGCCTCGTCGCATCGACACAGAACATCTCCGACGGCGATTTCCTCGCCGGCAACTACCGCTTCTCCGGCACGTCCACCGCGTCGATCGCCAACGACGGCAAGATCACTGCCGCCGACGGCGGCAGTGTCGCCCTGCTCGGCGCACGCGTGTCGAACAACGGCGTGATCCAGGCGAAGATGGGGCGCGTCGCGCTCGGCGCCGGCAATGTATTCAAGGTCAATTTCGACGGCAGCGACCTGCTCAGCCTGCAGGTCGAAGGCGGCGCGGTCGATGCGCAGGCAACCAACGGCGGCCTGCTGAAGGCCGACGGCGGCGAAGTGCTGATGACCGCGCGGGCGGCCGGCAACCTGCTCAATGCGGTGGTCAACAACACCGGCACGATCGAAGCGAAGGGGCTCTCCGGCCGAGGCGGCAAGATCACGCTCGACGGCGGCACCGTCAATGTCGCCGGCAAGCTCGATGCCGGCGGCGACGCGGCCGGCACGGTACTCACCCGCGGCGAACGCGTGAACGTCGCGGCCGACACGCAGGTCGACACGCGCGCGGGCAACACGGCCGGTACGTGGACGATCGAGGCAGCCAACGCCGGCGTGAAGGGGCAAGGCGGCGGCGACCGGTCGATCGGCGCCGACACGTTGTCGCGCAATCTCGATACCACGAACGTCGCGCTGACGAACACGCGCGGCAACCTGACCGTCGACGGTCCCGTCGCGTGGAACAGCGACCGATCGCTGACGCTCACCGCGCAGCACGGCGACGTCGAACTGAAGCAGGCGCTGTCTGCTGCAGGCGAAAAGGCCAGTGTCGTCGTCAATGCCGACGACAAGATCCGCGTGAACGACGCGATCAAGCTGACCGGCCGTAACGCCCATCTCGAGCTGAATTCGAAGAACGGCCATACGTTCACCGGCGACCAGGCCGTCGTCACGCTGTCCGGCGACAATGCGTCGTATCGTTCGAACGGCGAAGACTACAAGGTGGTGCACACGATCGCCGACCTGCGCAACATCGGCACGGACCTGAAGGGCCGCTATGTACTCGGCAACGCGATCGACAACGGTTACACCGAGCGCCTCCGCAGCATCGGCGGCGACAGCGCGTTCTCGGGCGTCTTCGACGGGCTCGGCAATACGCTGAGCCGCCTGTCCATCTACAATCCCGACTCGACGACCGTCGGCCTGTTCAGCCAGAACGCCGGTCGCATCGCAAACCTCAACTTGCGCAGCACCATGACGATCGCAACGGGGCTGCCGTACGGCAGCCCGGTTCTGGTCGGCACGCTCGCCGGCATCAACACCGGCGTGATCTCGAACGTGACGGCCCTCAACGTGGCCGTGTCGGCCAAGGGTCGCACGATCGTCGGCGGCCTGGTCGGCGGCAACTACGGCGGCACGATCGAGCACGCGACGGTATCAGGTTCCGTGGGGGGCGATCGCGGCGTACTCGCGGCCGGTGGCCTCGCGGGCGAGAACCTGACGCTGCTGGACCAACCGCCGACCACGGCGACGATTCGCGACAGCCATGCCGACGTACAAGTCGGCGTCGGGCTGGACGGCTCCGCGGGTGGCCTCGTCGGGATCAACAACGGAACGATCGAGCGCTCGTCGAGCGCGGGCAGCGTGATGGCAAACGGCGACGCGGCAATGGTGGGCGGCCTCGTCGGGCTCAACCGCGAAAACGGCATCATTCGCCAGTCGTCGTCTTCCGCCTCCGCCACCGTGAGGACAAACGGCAACGCGATCGCCGGCGGCCTGGTGGGCATCAACCTCGGCACCATCGAATCGTCGCGCGCCAGCGGAAACGTGTTGGTCCGCGACATCTCGACCGCTGGCGGCCTCGTCGGCCTGAACTTCGGCACGATCGAATCGTCCGTCGCCGACAACGAGGTCGTGGCAGGCCACTACGGCATAGTCGGCGGGCTGGTCGGCGCGAACCACGGCCGCATCAGCAATTCGCAGGCCAACGGCCGCGTGACGGCGGGCGACAATATCTGGGCGGCCGGCGGGCTCGTCGGCGCCAACACCGGGGAGATCGACGCGTCGACCGCGACCGGCGACCTCGTCGTCGGTTCGGACAGCACGGCCGGCGGCTTCGTCGGCCGCAACGATCAAAACGCGCGCATCCGGGCATCGAAGGCGACCGGCAGCGTGCGCGTCGGGGACCATTCGACCGCCGGTGGTTTCGCGGGCGTGAACAGCGGCTTCATCGAAACGTCCCGCGCACTTGGCCGGGTCCAAGGCGGCGGCGCAAGCACCGCGGGCGGCTTCGTCGGCCTCAACGAGGGCACGATCGACGCATCCGGCGCGTCCGGCGACGTGATCGCCACCGACAGCAGCACGGTCGGCGGCTTCGCAGGCTACAACGCGGGCAAGATCGACACGTCGACCGCGTCCGGCCACGTCACCGCCCGCTATGCGAGCAACGCGGGCGGCTTCGCGGGCGTCAACAACGGCACGATCCACGCGGCCAAAGCCAGCGGGAACGTCGTGGCCGGCCATTCGAGCGCGGCGGGCGGCCTGATCGGGCGCAATCGCTCGCAAGTTTCCGAATCCCGCGCGAGCGGCTCGGCGAAGGCCGGCGATAGCTCCGTGGTCGGTGGCCTGATCGGCGCCAATGAGCAGGGCAACGTGACCCTGTCGAGTGCATCGGGCGATGCCGAGGGCGGCGCGAATGCCAGCGTCGGCGGCCTCATCGGCAGCAACGGGGGGTTCGTCACCGCGTCGTCGTCGAGCGGTACGGTTTCCGGCGGCCGCTATGCAAGGCTCGGCGGCCTCGCGGGCGGAAACTTCGGCCGCTTCGAGGGTTCATCGACCACCAGCCGGATCGACGTCACGGACGGCTACAACCAGTTCCATGGTCAACTGGTCGGTGTCAACTACGGGCAAGTGAAACCCTGAGCGTCGTCGGCACGGCGTTCCGCGTGATCGGTTCGCACCGTTGACCGAACGCCGTGACGTGTCGCCAGCGGCATCACCGTGTCGGGCCGGCAGCCTCCGGGCTGCCGGTCAAAAAAGCCGGCCGATCGGGCATACCCGACGGCCGGCTTTTTGACTTTTGGGGGAAGGCGGAAAGGAAACGAACGACACCGGCTTCATCCGGGCGAGTGACCTTTCCGGATCGGTTGCCGGTTCGAGGCCATTCGAACCCGGCATCGCGCGTATTACTGGTAGTTCATCGTGAAAGAGGCCGCTGCATTCGCGGTGCCGGCCGCGATCTTCGGCTGAGTCTGAACGTAGCGCGCCACCAGCGGAATATCCACGCTCTGGTTTCCATATTGACCGACAAACCACTGTCCCGGATTGCCCGCCTCGGAAGAATCGCGCCCGTAGGTAACCGGCGATCCGTCCGTCTGGCGCACGATTTGATAGCCGACACCGCTCGCAGTCGAATCCTTGCTGAGGGACAACATGGTGGATCGGTTAGCGGGATGGGTGGCGTCCGTCATTGTGATGTACATCTTGGTCGTCGCCCCGGACGTGCCGTTTCCACAGTTCAGCCTGATGTCGAACGCCTTGCCGGGCGACGTCGAACCGACCCCGGTAAAGCGCTTTGCGTTCGTGCTCGCCATGGAAACGGTGATCGTTTTCGTGAGGACGCTACAGGTCGGCACCTTGGGTTTGATCTCCACGCTGCCCGCAATATAGAGCCTGCCTACGACTAAATTTTTATCGTCGAATGTGTATTGCGCGATTTGTCCCGTCACTTTTCCTTGAGCCGTAATGGGCCCGGTTTTGACGAGTTGAATTCTTGTATTTCTGAGCGCCATGAGGGGCAGGCGCCCCCCCAGTCTGAACTCTTTATAGGGATAAACGTACTTGCCATCATTCGACAAAAGACGCAAGCCCACACCTGAAACACTGGATGCGTAGGTCTCGTACGGCCCGCGTGTTCCGATGCCGGCGAGGGTCGTCCGCCCGATGTCCGTTTTACACGAAGCCGAATAGACATCGTTTTCTCTCACGATACTTGCCACCGCTTCCGACAGTACGGTTCCATCCGGCACACTCGGATCGAATTCACCCATTTCCCACGACGCATAGGATTCGACGCTCACGCCCACGGTCGGTTGGTGGACTATGTCGTAGAACGAGCAGTCGCCTGCCGTGGCCGCCACCGCCGAGCCCGTGCAGAACGCGGACCAAAATCCAAAAACAATCGATAAACGTCCAATGGACTCCATCTTTCGCATGAAATAATCTCCTGTCGCAATACCATCACTCGGCGCTTACCGATCCGCCGTCTTGCAGTTCATCGCCACGCGGTCATATGCGACCGCCTTCCGCCGCGCCGGCAGCACGTAGTTGCCTTCGCACGAAGCGTCGCTCCAGCGAATCGACAGGCGCCCTTGAACCTGGATGCCAAAAACGGGCACGCTTGACGAGCGTCACGGCGGTTGCCGTGTTGCCACAGTCCGGGTTCAGGCTGATCGATGTGCCGCCCACGATGCCGTGGCCGACCAACCGCCGATCGAATCGACGCTCACCGTGCCGAGGTTCACGTCGATGTTCGCTTGCCTTTTCACCCTTCACGTTCGTGCCGCCGGCCGCCGTGGTCGAACCTGCGCCGAACATCCCTGCGGCTGCTCGCCAGGGCGAGAATCTTCCTGTTGAAAGCCGTCACTATCTTCTCCAGTCTTGACTCAATTCAGAAGCGCCTTATCGGAATGGAAACCCGAATAAGAGTGCGCATAATGATGACAATGTTTACAAATTCAGTATCTAGTTGGAGAACGACATTTGATTTTTTATTGGTCGTACGAGAACTAATGACGCAATTTTATGAAAATTCTATTATTTATTAGAAAAATCAAGTTTTATAGAGCGCCCCACGAGAAAAATAAAATTCTGAAATGCACGCATGGCACATAAAATAGTTATTTTCTTATCAATTTGCGAGATTCATGAGATTTGTCCCAGGCGAAATTCGGCAACACACGTCTCCATGAATCGATTCATCCGGGTGCCTGCGTCCAGGATGGGCGGAATGGCTACTTTCGCGCCGGTTGCGGTTTGCCGTGCCGACGGGCGGCGTCGCAATTGCCACGCTGAACCGGCAAGGACGGGCCCAGCTCTGAATGTCGTTCGATCGGCCATCAGCGATCGACGGCGCATGCGATCTCGCCCCGGAACGCTGGCCAGCGATCCTTGGACGTGTCCGTTCTGCCGTCGTTGACGATCCCTTCCATGGCGGCGCACGCGTCACCGGCCAGCGCAAAGCCGCCGCGCAACGAGCGCAGCTCGATCCGGACCGGATCGACTGCATCAAGCGACGACGCATCGTCAATCATGGAAGCGAGTGCAGCGTCGCCATTCGCAGCTTGTCGCGCATCTCGTCCGTCATGACAGGTGGCGCCGCCACCGCCGCATCGGCTCGCGTTTGCCGTGCCGGTGCAGCACCGCGTCGAGCGCAGTGATCGACAGCCGCTCGAACACTGCCTCGACCGCGCCGACCTCCGCACAGCTTCGCCGATCCTCATCGGTCGCATTCACGGTCATCACGATAGCCAGCCGGCCTTGCGCGCGGAAACTTCGCCCCCCTTCCAAAACTCGTCGACCCGCTGCCGGATCTCCGTCACGGACGGCTACAACCGGTTCCACGGTCAACTGGTCGGTATCAGCTACAGGCAAGTGAAACCCTGGGCATGCCGGTCTGGCGTTCGGTGTCGTGGGTTCAATGACGCCCGAACGCCTTGACGCGGCGCGCGGCGTGAACGCGCGTAGCTGACGGCCTCCGCGTCGTTGGCTAAGGCTGGCCGGCCGGGCGTACCGGGCGGCCAGCTATTCGGATTTCCAAGGGACCGAATATCGAGCGACCGACGTTTGTCAATGCGTGGATGCGGTCTGTATGCAGCCGGCTCGAAGCACCAAATCCGTTCTTCATGCATGCGCCTGCGACACCGTTCCGGAAGCGAATTTAGTACTTGTCTCATTTCGCTCGTCGCTCTGCCAATAGATAATTGGCCAACGTCGTTGACCACACCACACTAGTCGATCGGGAACGGATGCCGCATTCAGCACCCATCGCCGATCTATAGCCCCGAAATTCGGGTGACCTCTCCTCATTCCAATGCTCGATAATGAAGAAAATAAAATTCGTACTTTTTCTATCAGCAGTACTTCCAATTCATGCTCTTGCAGCATGCACGGCCACCACAAATGACGGCCGAGATTACTTCATCGTTGCCGTTAACGGATTCAACCCGCCGCCTTTCAGCCCCGGAGACATTCCGATCGGCGGCATCATTTACGAGGCGAAAGCGGACGCGCTTACCTTCACCAATGCGATCAATCCGTGGGATCCCGTGACAACCTGCTCTTTCACATTCCGGAGACGCATAACAGGCGTCGGCATACCCGACGCATCCAAAATCTATCCGACTAACATACCCAATGTCGGGTTGCGAATCATATCGCCCTTAGGGGAGGTCGCTCCCTTCACTTCGACGGGACTCCCAATAGCACAGGTGTACTGGAACATCTATTACGCACCCAAAATCCAACTGATCAAGACCGGAAACGTAACGGAGAGCGGCGTATTGAGCGGCGCCTATGCCAACTACAGGGTAGACAACGACGCCGGGCAGTTACTGGTCGAATATCGCTTCGCCGCACCTGTTCTGGTCACGCCCAAAGTGCCGAGCTGCACGGTCACGACCCCGCGCATACAGGTGCCGATGGGCGAGACAATGGCCTCGACGGTCTTCACCGGTGTCGGCTCGAGCGCGCCGTCGCGATCGTTCGGGATCGACCTTTCCTGTTCGGGCGGCGACAGGGGTACCACCGCGAAGGTATATGTCACGCTGACCGATGCAACGAACCCGGGGAACACGTCGACAACGCTATCATTGTCGAAAGACTCGACAGCCACCGGCGTGGGCCTTCAGATTCTGAAGGGTGACGACGTGCTCGGATACGGTCCCGCATCCTCTGCTATCGGCAACACCAATCAATGGCTGGGCGGGTCGGTTGCCCAAGGCGCTGCTGGCCTGAGCATCGCACTGCGGGCGCGCTATGTGCAGACCAGCCCGCGTATCAAGTCGGGAACGGCAAACGCGATCGCAAACTTCACGATGAGTTACCAGTGAAATCGCGATCCCCTGCAAGTGACGATAGAACCCAGCCAGGGCTTTAACCCGGATTCGGGGAAATCAGCCTTGAGTTGAAGGCCGTTGAAACCTGCATTGCACGGCTTACTGATAGCTCATCGCGAAGGTAGCCGTTGCATTAGCCGTTCCACCCTTCATCGGCCCCACGGTTCGCAGATAGCGCGCTTTCGACGGAATGGACACAAGCCCATTACCGCACTGTGCGACAAACCATTGATTGGGATTAGCGGATGCGGACGAGTCGGATCCGTAACGGACAATGGCATCATCCGCTCGCCGGATTTCCACGCCGACTCCAGCCGCCGCGCTGGAACCGGTCGACGCCAGCGTCAGCACGCCACCGCGATTGCCCGGGCTCGCGGCATCGGTCATGGTTATAAACATTCTGGTCGACGCTCCTTGCGACCCGCCAAAACAGTCCAAATCGATCGAGAATGGTCTGAGGTCGGATCCACCGCTGGTCTCGAGCGACTTGGCCGAGACCGACCAAAGCGGTACGCCAATCACCTTGTTCCGTACGGGACAGGTCGGCACCGTAGGCTTGATCGGTAAGCCACCGGTCAAGAAAACGCGACGGGCCGCATATCCTTGATCGGGGAAATATGTTTGCCCAATCTGCCGGTTAAAACCCCTCCGGACGTGATCGGTCCGGTCTTGACAAGCTCGATCGTAAAGTAGGCCGAATCCGCCAGAGGCGCAGCTGCCCCATCGCAGTAGTCCTGCTGTGGCCACCATTGGGGCGCATTGATGCCCCCTGCGATTCGATAACCAACGCCCTCTACAGAAGTCACATATGTACTATAGGTCGCATTATAGGTATCCATTCCCCGATACATCCGCGCGCCCATGATTTTCCCATCTCAGGTAGCGGCACCCCCTACACCGCTAGCGGTCCAGTTGGCTCGATACAAGACAGTACCGTTCGGAATCTCGGGATCGAACACTGCGGGTTGGAAGGATGGAAATTCGACTCTCTGAAAAGGGACAATTTGGCCCGAGTCTTGCCTGACCTGACATACCGCAAACGCGGACACTGGAATCGCAGCGACAATGGCGAACGTACAAATGGCAAATATTTTCATCACTCTCTCCCGACCTAAAGAGCAAAGCCGCTTGCCTACTTTCACCGCAAGTATTTGCAGCAAATCGAGATCCACGTATAAAAGGCGCCAGCCAGTTATTTCGCGACTTGCACGTCCATTTTCACCATCTCCGGCGACGACCCGAAGCTATTGAATACGGGACGCTCAACATTCCGACTTGGCATCCCGCCAAATTCCTCACTTCATCTGCCAATCATCGGCCGGCCATCTTGCAACTCATCGCCACCCGCTCATATGCGAGCGTCTTCTTCCGTTCCGGCAACGCGTAGTTGCCTTCGCACGAACCCTCGCTCCAGCGGATCGACAGGCGCCCCTGATCCTTGACGCCGAACACAAGCACACGCGATGCGTTGTCGACCATGCCGAGCACCTTGTCGTTTTCGTCGTACGCGGTCGCACCGAACGGCACCTTGTCACCGTTGCTGCCCGTCACGTCGAACTGGACACGGCGACCGGTCTCTGCCGTGAAGCGCGCCTTGACGATTGCGCCGCGCGTCGGCACCACCGACTTCGAGTTGTCGGTCAGGTCCGTGTCGAAACCAAGACTCTCGGTATCGATGTTCAGCCAGTTGTAGCGATACGGCTGCGCATACGGCACGATCGCGTAGCCACGACGGTCGGTGCTGATGCTCGACGACGACGAGAAACGTGCGCCACGCACGCCCGGCACTTCCGCGATCGCGAAAGTCTCGCCCACCGTCTGGCCCAACGTGATACCGCCGCTGTGTACGACGATCGAACCCGCCGCACCGACGTCGGCGTGTTTCCCGCGGCCCGACTGCGTGTAGTTCGACGTCAGCTTGGCCATCGGCGTATCCCAACCGAGACCCACGCCGCCCGATCCGCCCGAATCCTTGCGGTAATCGCCCTGCACGGAGTAGTTGACGGTATTGGCTTCGTTCAAGAACCCGTTCACGCCCGCCTGAACGCTCACGTCGCCACTCGTCGACGCCACCGTGTTCGCGAACGCACGATGCGAACGCACACCGCCGCCGATCGGGATGCTGACCGATGCGGAAAACTGCGTGTCGGCACGGCCGAATGCGCCAGTGTCCCGCGTATGCGCGACCGAGACGCTGTAGCTGAGATTCTTTAGTGCGCCGCTATAGCCGAACTGAATGTTGCGGCTCGAACCGCCGCGGTTCCAGTAGCTCGTGTCGCCGACACTCGCGTAAATCGAACCTCTCGACCCGATCGACTGGTTGATGTTCAGGTCGACGCGGCTTTTCTGACGACGATACCCACCCCCGCCCTGGCGATCGAGATCGTCGACGTGCTGGCTGAACGTGCGATAGCCGTCGGTCGAGTAGCGATAGCCGACCATCGTGAAGGTCGTGTCGGTAGATGTCAGCGTTTTCGAATACAGGAAGCGGAGACTCTGCCCGGTCGACTTGCGGCCTTGCGTGCTCGACTGGCTGTGCGTGACGTCGAACGAGATTCCGCCCAATGGCGAGTTATAGCCGACGCCGAGCGCAATCGCCGCATAGCGCTCGGCGCCGATCAAGCCGCCATAACCGGTCAGGTTGTCCGACACGCCGTAGACCAGCGACCCTTGGGCAAACTTGGGGCGGGACTGACCATAGCCACGATACTGACCGGCCGAAAATGCGTAACGCATCGTGCCGCGACGAATCATGACGGGCAGATACGAATACGATTGCCGGAAAGTGCGCGTGCTCCCGTCGGACTCGATGATCCTGATCTCGAGGTCGCCGTTCGAGCCGCTCGGATAGATGTCCCGGAACTCGAACGCGCCCGGCGTCACGGACGCCGAATAGATCACGTAACCGTTCTGACGAACTTCGACGACCGCGTTGCTTTGCGCGATACCGCGCACCACCGGCGCATAGCCGACTTCGTTGTCGGACAGCATCCCCGTATCGGAGCTGACCTGTACACCAAGAAAACGCACGCTGTCGAAGATTTCACCGGACGAGTACACTTCGCCCGCGGCCAATCGGCCCTTGATGCCGATCAGGTCGCGCTCAACGTAGCTGCGGTTGACGCTGAAATCCGAAGGCGAACCACGCCGCCACGACAGCGCCGACTCGTTACGGAACCGCCAGGCACCGATGTTCACGCCATTGCGCAACCCGAGATACCCATAGTCGCTGCGATATCCGGAATTCGTATCGTGACTGAAGTTCGCCTGATAGTTCGAATAGGCCGCGGCGACACCCTCATCCCACAGCGACGGATCGACAAGACCACGTATTTGCCCCGGCGCATAGATCTGCGGGACGCTGATATCAAGCGTGAGCGTACCGACGTCGAAACTCGCCGCCGCACCGTCGACCAGTTGGTCGAGACGAACGAGCGTTTTGTCGTCCAGCCCCGCTTCCAGCTTGTGCTCGCGCTCAAGACGCTTCAAATCGACGCCGAGCGACTTGAGCAAACCATACGTGATCACGGGACGTACTTCGCCCGATTCGTCCGCCTTGAACGCAATCGACTCCCGCTTCGCGCGCCGCTGGTTCAACGATACGTCTACGTCGTAGATGCCCGGCGCGACCGAACTGCCGCGCTCGAAGTACGTGAGTTCGACGGGACCGTCCCCCTTCTTGAGGAACATCTCGTTGAACTCGGCCGCATTACCGGAAACAGGTGCAATGATGGCGCCGAACGCCATCAGACAAGACGCGCGCTGGCAAGCCTCTACGATTTTCTTGACAGTTGTGTTCATGTCTTTATTGCGCGCACCTGTCACTCGATCGAGCTATCGGATATACGCACCTCTCCTTTATTAGTACAACGTATTTATTTATCGTGAAAAATCCAGACGGCCATCCGACGCTTGGGGGGCTAATTCGACATATCGGCTTGCGTGTCGACAGTTGCGCCGAAGTCGTTGATCGAGCTGAATTCGACCTTGGCGTTCACCGGTTGCGCATGCCCGGTGTAGTCCTTGAGCGACAGCCGCTTTACGGATTTGGGTGCGACCATCTCGGTGACGATCGGATAGGCATTCGTGCCGACCTTGAGGCGTGCGTGGCCGAGCGAAACAAAATAGGGAGTGTCATTGACGACGTCCAGCGCCGGCTTTCCGCCGTCGCTACTCCAACGCCACTTCAATTGGGCAGGCGCCTCGTCTGCTTTGCCGGGCAGATCGGCGGGCCGATAAAAGAGTTTGATACGTTGACGAACGGCGATTTGCAGCGAGTTATCGCCCTTCGCGCGTTGCGGAATCTCCTGCACGCTCAACCAGAACGCCGATTCGCGGTCGGCCGCCAAGCCTTCTCCTGCATAGAAAATGCGCAGGATCTGCTGCTTGTCGCCTCCGAGCCGGCTCAGCGATGGTGTGAGGGCAAACGGCAAATCGCCTTGCTTTTCATCGAGGGACTCAATCCACGACTGGATCATCACGTCGCCCTTCGATTGATTCTTGACGACGACGGATGCTTCCTTGCTTTGCCCAGGATAAACAACGCGCGTACCGGACAGCGAAATGCCGGCATGCGACGGCGCGGACAAGAAAAACATCGAGCTGGCCGCGACCAGCCCGGCAATGAGAGATTTCTTCATATCGGATTCGAATCTGGAGGCGGCGGCGAAATGGCTCGTGCCATTTCACCGCTCGATTGAACGACTTACTCGTACGTCAGCGTGAACGGCAGCGTGCCGTTCGCCGTACCTGCTTCGATCTTGTCACCGTTGGCGACGTAACCAGCGCGCAGATCCAGTGCCGCGGTGTAGACCGGCGCGGCTTCCGTGCCGCCCTTGACCAGCGGTGCATCGATCGTCTCGTTGGCCGCGAGGTTCAGCAGCGTGTTGCTGCCGTTGTAGATGCCGATGCCGACACCCTTCGCGCCACCCGAGACCTGCAGCAGCTTGTTGTTCTTGCCGTCGATGCCCGAGCCCGCGCGCGGATCGAACTTCATCTTGATCAACGTCAGGTCGGTTGCCGTATTGCCGCAGTCGAGGTTCAGGTTGATCGACGTGCCGCCCGCGACGCCGCTGCCAGCCGTGCCGCCGATCGAATCGACGCTGACCTTGCCGAGGTTGACCGCGATGTCCTGCTTGCCCTTTTCACCGGTCACGTTGGTGCCCGCACCACCCGTGATCGAGCACGATGCCGCCGTGATACTGCCGGTGAAATTGATCGTGCCGTCAGCGGCCATTGCCGAACCTGCTGCGACCATGCCCACGACTGCTGCCGCGGCGAGAATTTTCTTGTTGAGAGCCACGATTTTCTCCAAATGAAACGTGATTGAACGACTCTTTGCAGAGCAGGATGAATGATGCCAATCCACGCACATTTGGTATTTAGTTGCCGAACGATATCTACATAGAAATTCCTAGTACGGGTACTAAATTTTGATTTTCAACCGTGTGAATACCTGACTCCGATCAAATACAAGGATTTCATACAATGTGGCCGAGATCCGTCCCGCGAGCGGACGCTCGAGAACGAGAACACGAGAGGAAAGGAAGACGGCCTCGGATGAACCCGCCTGCGGTCGGTAACCGCATGCCGCCTGTCAATCGACTCGCGACGTTTGGCCACGTGGCCAGATGCGACGCCAGGCGGCTCAGTTGCCGGACAACCTCGAAAGCGCGGCCTGGACAGCCGCCCGTATCGCCGGCCATTCGGGCTTCAGCGCGTCGATGCCGCCGTCGGCGAGCGTACGTTCGCCTCGTGCGCATGCGTCGGTTGCTGGCGCATTGCCGGCCAGCGCGAAACCGCCGCGCATCGAATGCAGCTCGGTCCGGACCGGATCGACTGCGCCACGCAACAGCCCGTCGTCGATCACGACCAGCGAGCGCTGCGTCGCTGTCCGTAACGCATCGCGCATCTCGTCCGTCATGAGGGGCGCGGCGCTCGCCATCGCCGGATCGGCTTCCGCCGTCGGCTCGCGCTTGCCGTGCCGCCGCAACACTGCGTCGAGCGCGTCGATCGACAGCGGCTTGAGCACGACCTCCACCGCGCCGACCTGCGTGCAGCGACGGTAGTCCTCCTCGGTTGCATGAGCGGTCATCGTGATCACCGGCACGCTCGCCCCCTGCTCGCGCAAGAAGTTCGCCAGCGCGAACCCGTCGAGCTCCGGCATGCCGAGATCGGTCAGCACGACGTCGAACGGATGCGAAAAATACGCACGCATCGCCTCGATGCCGTTCGCGACGATCGTCGCGTCGTAATGCAGTGCCTCGAGTTGATCGCGCAGCAGCGCGCGGCTCGCCGGGTGATCTTCCGCAACGAGTACACGCAATGGCGCTTCGTCTTCGTGCGGCCGCGCCGGCGCAATCGGCGCCTCGGCGTGCGGTTCGTCGAACGCTACCCGCCAATCGGCCGGTGCGGCGGGCAGCGACAACAAGGCCGTGATCGCCGCGCCTTCGCCCGGCTGGCTCTCGACCGCCAGATCGCCATGCATCAGCCGGACGATCCGGTGGCACAGCGGCAAACCCAGCCCGGTACCGCCGAAGCGGCGATAGATCGACGCATCCGTCTGGATGTAGACGTCGAACAGCGATGGCAGGCTGCGGGCAGGAATGCCGATTCCGGTATCCCGCACCGCGATCTCGAGCGTGCGCGCCGCCCCCTCGCCCGGTGCCGGCCGCGCGTCGATGCTTACGCCGCCGCGCTCCGTAAACTTGATTGCATTGCTGACGAGATTCGATACGAGCTGGCGCAGCCGGGTCGGATCGCCGATGTAGCCGTCGGCCAGTTCCGGCGCGATCCGGCAGTCGAGCGCCAGATGCTTCGCCTCCGCGAGCGGGCGGAAGATCGCCGCGACGTCGCGCAGCACCGCACGCAAATCGAACGGCACGGCCTCCAGCACCATCTGGTTGGATTCGGCTTTCGACAGGTCGAGCACGTCGTTGATCACGCGCAGCAGCGCATCCGACGACGACATCACCGTCTGCAGGCGCCGCCGCTCGTCGACCGGCAACGCCCCGCGCGTCATCAATTCGAGATTGCCGACGATCGCGTTCAGCGGCGTACGAATCTCGTGGCTCATCGTCGCGAGGAAGGTCGACTTCGCCTTGTTCGCATCGTCCGCGGCTTCCCGCGCCTCGCGCAGCTTGTCCTCGGCCTGCTTGCGCGCGGTGATGTCGGTCAGCGTACAGAGCAGCACGTCGACGCCGCGATAGCGCGTACGGACGATGTGCGCGGCGAGATAGGCCGTGCCGCCGTCGGCACGCTCGACCGGCAACTCATGCGTGACGACGCGCCGCGCTTTCCCGCTCGCCATGCTGCCCTGGTAGGCCTGCCAGATACGCTTGCCGAGCGACGGCGCCGGACCGGTGTCGCCGTAGACCTGTGCCGCGTCGTTACGCACCATGGTTTCGCCGTTGGCCAGCGACAGCAACATGAGCCCGGCCGGCGCCGTGCGAATCAGCGTGCGGTTCAGCGCCTCGCTTTCGATCAGGCGGATCGCGCGGCGATTGGCGGGACGCAGCGCGCGCCGGTCGAACATGACGATCGCGAACCATACCGTGCCGATCGCGAGCAGCGCGAGACCGACCGCAATGCCCAGGCGGACGGCCACATCGTCAAACAGGCTACGCCATGAAATCGTCGCGGTCAGCACTTCGCGGAACCCCGGCATCGGGTCGCCGATCACGATGTTCATGCCGACGCGATGGGCCGCGGCGCGTTCGCCATGCGCCGTACGCGTAAGGTCGAGCGCCCGGGCAGTCAGCGTGGGATCGGCCGCGCGACCGGTCAGGACCTGCCCGTTCGGGCTGACCAGCGCGTAGTCCCTGCCCGCCGACGAGGAACGGAGAAAATCGTCGACCGCCGGCCGCGTGACCACGACGAACCAGGCGATCGGCTTGCCCTGCCCATCGCGCACCGCCTGCACGAACCGCAGCACCGAGCGTCCGGTCAGCGGATCCTCGCGGCGATCAAGGAGAATCTTCCGGTAATCCGGCGCAGCCGCCGCCGACACGAAATCGCGCGACGGTTGCAACTGCCGGATCAATGCCTTGATGTCGAAACCGGCCGGAAGCGCCACCGCCTGCTTGACCAGCGGATAGCCTGTCACAACGACGAAATTGCCGTCCGGGTCGACCAGATACCCGCCCATCCCCGGGTCGCCGGGCTGTTGTATCGGCATGCTGCCGGTGAGCTCGACCTGCGCCAGCAGCTTGCCGAGCAAGGGTGCGTAGGCGCTCACCGGTTGCGACGATGGAGCGACCGCGAACGCGGCAAACGCCACACGCCCTGCCTGGCCCACTGCGACCAATCTGCCGCGATCGTCGACGAACCGCCCGAGCGTGTCGGGCGATGCAGTCGGACCTTGCCGCGCGATCAGTTCGAGGTTCTCGACGTAGCGATTCTGGAGCGCCCTGACCACCTCCATCTCCGCCAACAGATCGGCCTTGCGTACCAGGAAGTCCGAGCGGAACTGCACAACCGATTCCTGCAGGTCGAGTCGCGCAACCAGCGCGGTGCAGACCAGTACGAACACCGTGATCACCACGCCGCTTCCGTACAGCAGCCATTGCTGCTGGCGTCGCACGCGCCCTGGCTCGAACGGCTTGCGGCCCGCCGCCGCGGTGGCGTGCGCGATCACCGTTTTCAGTTTGCCGGGCATACGTATCGTCGAAGTTGCGTGGGTGCCGGCACGGCATCACGTGCCGTCCGGGTCGCTCGGTGCTGCCCGCCGGTTGCCCGTCTAGGCATCGGTCGCCGGCAATTCGGGCAACTGGCCTTCGCTCGCGTAGCGAATCAGGTCCGCATCACGGACGATGCCGAGCTTCTTCATCGCACTCGATTTTTGCGAACTGATCGTCTGCTTGCTCCGGTGCAGCTGGACCGCGATCTCGCCGACCGTCAGGCCAGCCCCGTACAACCGCACGACTTCGATCTCGCGGGCAGTCAGCGTGCGGATACCTGCGGACGGCTGACACTCCTCCAGCAGCTTCTTGACGAACGGAGACAGATAGTTCGCTCCGACGAACGCCGCATGAACCGCGCCGACCAGGTGCGAAATCGCATCGGACTTGCTCAGGATGCATCCGACGCCCTGCTTCTGGATCGCAAGCAGCACGCTCGGGTTGTCGATCATCGTGATCGTCACGAGGCGCAGCGCGGGATAGCGGCGTTGCAGGAACGACAGTAACGACAGGCCGTCGCCGTACTTGCCGCCGGGCATCACGTAATCGACCACGAGCACGTCGCTCTGCTGTTCGTCGAGCATCGCCACCAGGTCGGTCGAATTGGAGACGGTACCCAGCAGCTTGATCGTGCTGCTGCCCGCGAGCGCCTGCGACATCCCGAGTGCGGACGAAGGATGATCGTCCGCGACCATCACTCGCACAAAAAATTCATCCATCTCTGTTCTTCTCCCGATACACGCGGCCTAACGTGCCATGTTGTGCGACGCGCCATGATTCGAATCCATCCTGCAACACGGTCGCGTTGCAACGTTCGGCGAACCGGGCGGTGCGCAGCGTAATTTTAAGATAATAGCCGGGTTCCGCTTCGCGGCGGTGCGATGCGGCATGGCGGCCTGCGCCCGCACCGATCCGATGCAACGACGGCCCCGCCGCGCACGGCGTTGTTGCTGCATGAACCTGCATTGATCCGACGCCCGCACGCAACCGATCGGCGGCGCCCCCACGCCGTCGATCCATCGCGTCCCGCAGGGCGGCCCAGGCCGCCGTCTAACGTTTGACCGAGGATGTGTCGGATTCGCCCGATCCGTCATCCGCGGCGTGCTGCCATTCGGTGATGATCCGCCGCTTCTGCGATGGCGACATCATCATGAATTCGTTCAGTTGCGTGAGGAAATCCCGTCTGGATTTCTCCGGCAGCGTCGCAAATCCGAGCAGCAGCCCGAACACCTTTCCCATATAGCGCACGGCCTTACCCTTCCTTCTTCAGTCGAAATCACGCGGCACCGACGCGATGCGGCGTGTCTGCCTTCCCCGTTCCGACGCAGGCGATCTCCACCGCGCCGACGTCGCTTCATTTTTATCGTCCCGGCCAATGCGCGGCGGCGGCGGCCGTGACGCTCGCCCCCGGCCGCTCGTCCGCCGCACCGGCGGGAAACGTGATTCCGCGCCGCCGCGCGATGCGTGCCAGACCGCGGCGCAGGTCGGCCAGCGTCACCGGCTTGGTCAGCACGCATTCGACGTTCGATGCCGCGTAACGCCGGGCGTCGTCGGGCGGGAGATGCGACGCGACGACGATCATCTCGCACGGCAGCGCCCGGGCGTGGACAGCCTCCGCCAGCTCGCGCGCCGGCATGTCGTGCAGGTCAGCACCCAGCAGCAGCACATCCCATGCGCCGCTGGCGAGCGTGTCGAGCGCCGCGCCACCGGACGACACGCACCGGACCGTGCAGCCGAGCACATCGAGTTGCTCTCGGAAAATCGATCCGTTGACCGACGCGTCGTCGGCAATCAGCACGCGTGGCACGCGCGCGCCGGAAGCCGGCAGCGCCGGCTGAACGGCATCGGCCGCGCGGCCCCGCCCGTGCAGCAATTCGGCAGTGGCGACGCGGGCTTGCTCGATTGCCGTGCGCAATCCGTTCAGCGAATAGCTCGACACACGGATCGTGCGACCCGCGACGTCGGGCTGCGTCGGGCCGTCCGGCGTGGCGAGTATGACCGGCGCACCGCCGCTGAGGCTGTCGAGCTCCTCGCGCCGCCATTGATCGGAATCGCCGAAGAGCACGATCGCATGAGCGCGCACGAGGCACCCGGCGGCAATCCCGATCGGACTCGGATGCATCGCGACCTCGAAGCCCCATGCACGCAGATGCGGAAACGCGAACGCGCGCCATGCGTCCTCCGGCGACACGACGATCAGCGTCTTGCCGGCGCCCGCCCCAGCGCCGGCCGGACATTTCGGTGCAATGCCCATGCGCAACGGCAGGCGAACGGTGAACAGGCTGCCGATGCCCGGCGCGCTATCGACCGCGATCGCCCCGCCCATCGCAGCGACCAGCCGATCGCACAGCGCGAGCCCAAGCCCCGTGCCGCCGTACCGCCGCGTAATCGACGCGTCGACCTGCGAAAACGGCTTGAACAGCCTCGCCCGTTGTGCAGGGTCGATTCCGATGCCCGTATCCTCGATGCCGATCGCGAGTTCGGGCGAACCGTGCGGGCTTCGTCCCACAGCCACGCGTGCGACGATGCGCCCTGCGCTCGTAAACTTGATCGCGTTGCTCAACAGGTTGCCGACCACCTGCGCGAGCCGCGTCGGGTCACCGCGCATGCGCTGCGCACCGCTCGCGTCGATATCGGCGAACAACGGCAACCCTTTCGCCTTCGCGACCGGCGCGAACGCCGCAAGCTCGCGCTCGATCACTGAAATCACGTCGAACTCGATCGACTCGACCGACATCGCGCCGGCTTCGATCTTCGAAAAGTCGAGGATGTCGCTGACGATCGCGAGCAGCCCCTCGGCCGACGCGCGCAGCGTCTGCACGCGGCTCTGCTGTGACGCATCGAGCGCCGTGCGTTCGAGCAGTTCGAGATTGCCGAGAATCACGTTCAGCGGCGTGCGGATCTCGTGGCTCGTCGCGGCAAGGAACGACGACTTGGCCGCATTCGCCGAATCGGCCGCGCGCACCGCTTCCTCGAGCTGGTGCACGAGGCGGCGCTGCGCGCTCGTATCGGCGAACGCGGCGATCAGCACGTCCTCGCCCTCGTAACGCGCGCTGTGCGCGATGACCTCCAGATGCAGCGGCGCATCGCCGTGTGCATCGAGTACGAACTCGGTCGTCATCGTCCGCCCGGCCCCACCGTCCGCGACGAACGAGTCGTACTTCTCGAGCACCTGCGCGGACAACACATGATGATCGCCGCCGTGCGGCAGCAACATCTGCGTCAGCGCGTCACTCGCGAGCATCACCCGCCGGTCGGACAGCGACACGAGGCCGATACCGACCGGCGCCATCGCGATCACGCTGCGGCACAGCGCCTCGCTGTCGAACACGCGCGCCGAGCGCGCGTAGACCGGCACGAGCACGCGCCGGTGGAATCGCGCGAGCAGCAGCCACATCACGACGATCGTGACGAGCGTCGCCGCCGCCAGCGCACCGGCCTGCACACCGATACCGGCTGCCACGTCGGCCCAGGAGAGCGCATACGCGATCGTCCAGCCCGTCGCCGCGAGCTTGCTGCGGAAAACGATCGCGCCGTCGCGAAAGAGCGGCTCGCCGGATGCCCGATCGCCGTGTACGACGTCGAGATTCAACAAGCGCTCGCTCAGCGCGTTAGTACGCTCGACACCGGGATCGATCGCAATGAGCCGGTTGTCCCCGGACGTAATGAAGAACACGCCGGCCTGCGTGCGCTCTGGCAGCCATGACAGCAGATATTCGGGCGCGTATTCGGTGACCAGCACCGCGAACGGCTGGCCGTCGGACCGGGCCTCGGCGGCGAGCCGGATGCGCGCCTGCCCCGTGACCGGATTGAGGTAAGGCGGCAGCCAATGGACGTTCGGCCTGCCGTCGTTCGGCGCCGACGGCAGGCCGTCGAAATTCACGTGCAGCGCATCGAACACCTTCGTGCGTGCGTCGGCCGACGCGAGCGCCGGGTTGTCGCGCGACAGGTGGGGCACGAGCCCGAACATCCCGGTTCGCGTGCTGTAGTGGTAACCCTCGAGCGTGCGCCCGCGATTGATCGAACTCGCCGCGCAGATGCGCGACAGCAGGAACGACAGGGCCAGGTAACGCGCGACCTCGTCGCGTTGCGCGGTCTGGCCCGGCACGCCGACCACGAGCGACGGGAACGGGGTGATCGCAAGCTGCTGACCGTTATCGAAGAATGCCTTCGTGACGTCCGCCGGCGCCGCATCGAGCTCGCGCCAGATCAGTTGTGTATTCGCGACGCCGTTGCGGAACGACGTCTCGGCCACCTGCACCTGATCGACCGTCTCCTCCACCCCGTTCAGGAAATTGCGCCGCTCGCCGTCCAGATAGCCGTAGACGATCGACGTGATCCCGAGCCCGCAGGCGATCAGGATCAGGACCGTGACGACGATGCCGCCCCCGAACATCGAGATGCTCTGGTAACGGCGAATGGACTGGAGTGTGCTGTATGGCATGGCTCGACGTGACGGCGCCCGGAGGGCGGGCCGGCGGCAGAGTCCCTGCCGGGCCGGGCGTCACGGTGGATACATTCGGGATGGCGATGTCCCGATCATGCCAAACGACACTGCGAAAATCAGTTGTGTATTATCTTTTTAGTACACGTCCTATTTGATTCATAGACGATTTTGAACTTGAACGAAAATTCATCGCGCAATCGTGTCATGACGACTGATCCGCTCGCCCAGGTCGCCTCGCCGATTCGCGTGGCGGTCGCGCAAATGAAATACCGCCGGCAAGCCGGCGGCAAAAGACGCATCCACGGTGGACGCAACGCGCCCGAGGCCCGCGATACCGCGCATCCGGCAACGGGGGCATCGTCTCGTGCCCCCGCGCCGGAAACGTCCGCTCAGTTCTGCGTGAGCGGATTCAGCGTCGTGCACAGGAAGCCCGTGCAGTTCTTCGGCGTGAAATAGAACGAAGCCATCACCGGCGACGGGGTGCCGAGCGCGAGGTCGCTCAGATACGCGGCGCCCTGCGCGCCGAACGTGTTCGCCTGCTGCACGAAGTTCGCGCCGGTCGACTGGATCGCGGCCGACTGGTACGTGAAGGTAGGCGACTGCGTCTGGTCCTTCACGTAGATCCACGAGATCGTCGTGCCGAATGCCATCCCGCCCTTCGCGCGATAGCCCTTCGCCCCTTCGCTGTTGGCCTGGGCGATGAAGTCGCTGACCGTCGACGTCGGCGCCAGCGCGTCGTACGTATAGGTCGCGTTCGACGCATTGTTCTTCATGTACACGTTCGCCTGCGCGGTGCCCACCACCATCGGGCCGAGGAACCAGTAGCCCGACTGGCCCTGGCCGTTCGCCTGCGTGAGGAACGCATTCGCGTCGGCCGGCAGGCCCGTCGTCGTGTACGTGTAGGTGGCGGACGAACCGCCGTCCTTGCGATAGAGGTCGCCGTACGTGAGCGGCCCTTCGTAGCGGTAGCCGCTCGCCCCTTGCGCGTTGGCTGCGTTGACGAAGGACGTCATGTCGGCCGGCGCCGTCTGCAGCTGGTACGTGTAGGTCTGCACGGTGCCGTCGTTCACGAAGATCGACTGCGTGCCGCCGTTGCCCGCGTTGTAGAAGTAGTCGCCCAGATAGCGGTAGCCCTTCGCGCCTTCGTTGTTGATCAGCGTCAGGAAGCTCGCCCGATCGGCCGCGGCAGGTTGCGCCTCGTAGCGCCAGGTCAGCGTGGCGCCACCCGAACCGCCCGAGCCGTTACCGCCGGACCCCGTTCCGCCCGAACCGGTGCCGCCCGTCCCGCCGCTGCCGCCGTTGTTGCTCGTGCCCGATCCGCCTGACGAAGCGGGCGTGGAATTATCGTCGCCGCCGCAGGCGGTCAGCGCGAGACAGGTCAATGCAATCAGTGCAACGGCTTTCATCGGGATCACCTTCTGAACGAACAGGACGAACGAAGCCGGCACGCGCGGATCACGCCGCACGCACCGATCATCACGAATCAGGAATAACAAGCGGCCGGCGGCCCCCGCCGGCCCGGCAACGTCAGTTCACCTGGAGCTGGCCACCGCGGCCCAGCCCGCCCTTGACGTCCTGCGCCTTGTAGCTGCGCAGCGCGACGACCATCTTGTTGTACGCGTCGATGAACGCGACGACCGTCGCCTTGCCTTCCGGCGTCGACGAGAAACCCGCCAGCGCGCCGCCCACGCCACCGCCGAAGCCGCCCAGCGCCGCGCCGTAGTTGGTCGCCGTCGAACTGCCTTCCGACGCCGCGATCTGCACCGCCGAGCGCACGTCGAACAGCGTCAGCGTCACCACCGACGCCTTCGTCTGCAGATGGCCCGCCACCGCCGCCACCGCGCTGTTGCCGATCAGCCCGCCGATCATGCTGCCGATCCCGCCGATCGGCGAATCGTTGATCACGATCTGCGGTTCCATGTAGTAGTCGGCCGCGACACGCTGGCCCTTCTGCTGCTTCGAGCCCGCGCGGTATTCGCCCGAGTTGCGCTGCAGTTGCGTGATGCGCGACAGGCGCGCGTCGCTCTTCTGGTTGCCGATCGACGTGATCACGAAGCAGTTCGACTGCTGCACCGCCAGGCGCAGCAGCGGATCGATGCTCGTCACCTTGGTGGCGCTGCCGAACTGGCCCCACCAGTCGGCGTTGCGGCCGTCGTCGACCGCGATCGTGCCCAACGGCGACGTGCAGCGCTGCAGCCCCGAATCGGCGCCGGCGCTCGTGCCGCCGCCCGCCGCGCCCGTCACGCCGGCGTTCTGCCCGCCGGGCGTCACCATGCCGCCGCACCCCGCGACGGATGCGCCAAGCGCTGCAACCAGCGCGCCTTGAATGAGACGTTGGGAAAGATTGGTCTTCATGTCGTTGTCGATCGATTAGAGTCGTTGTTCGGCTTATGTGTCCGTGCGAACTTCGATAAGCCCCCCGGTGTGGCGCGCGATGGTGGTCTCCCCGCGGCTGCCCCCGTTGCTTCAGTCCCGGTCAGTAGTACCAGTACGTCTGCTGCCAGACGCCGTAGTACGGATAGCCCGAGTACCAGTAGCCGTAGTAAACGTCACGCCATTGCGTGCGCCACTTCCAGTCTTCTTCGTCTTCTTTCTTCGCCTTGCGCGCGAGTTCGAGCAGCTTTTTCGATTCCTTGTCGCCGCGGCCCGCCGCGATCGACAGCCACTTCTCCGCTTCGCGCGCATCCGAGCCCATTTCCTCGAGGCCGAACAGGTAGAAACTGCCGAGCGCCTTTTGTGCGTTCAGGTCGCCACGCTCGGCGGCCTCGCGCATCCACTTGAGGGCCTGGTAGCTGTCCTGGCGCACGCCGTCGCCGCGGAAGTAGCGCAGGCCGAGGTCGTAGGCGGCCTTCGGCTGGGTCTTCGCGGTTTGCTTGAGCGCGGCGATGCGCGGATCGTCCCGCTCTTCCGCATCGTCCCTTTTTTGATAGGAGACCTGATCTTTAGGGCGATCGGAACAACCTGTGTCGTCGCAGATCCGTACCGTCCTGGCGGTAACCGACGGATCCTGCGCGCACGCGGCCAACAGCAACAGCAGCCCCGGTGCGAGTAAACGGCGATACATTGGGTACTTTCCTCAAGTTTTATCTGCGCCGCAATTCTTCGAGCTTTCGTACCCCGCGAGCTCGTACCCGGTTGCGTGCGGCGCAGCGGATACAATCCGCCAACGCCGACACGCGCCCAAGGATCTCTCAGGTTCTCTCTTCGAATCGTTCCGTCACTGTTTCATTGCCGCTGCTTTTCGCTGCCGACTGTGCCGGCATCGCGCTCCAAACATGACGCAACAAACAATAGTGACGTGGTGAGCAATAATAATGGAGAAAAATGTCATGTCAAGGTCCTTCGCGTGTTTAAAGTTTGCGCGACGCGTCAGCTTTGATATGCTCTCCCTCGCAAAAACCCTTGGAGACCCCATCGAGATGTCCACCACCGAGCAGGCCAACGTCGATCTCATCACCGCCAACAAGGTGCGCGACCTCCTGAACCGGAACGGCATTCCGCCGCGAAGTCACAACACGACGATCGCGAACGTGCTCGGCCTGAGCTTCTCCGTCGTCACGCGCAAGATGAAGGGCCTGATTCCGTGGAACCTGTCGCAGTTGCAGGACATCGCGACGCACTTCGGGGTGCCGCCCGCGATCCTGCTCGACGACAAGGGCACGCAGCCGGCCGCGGCCGAGATGATCGATGCGACGTTCGTGATCGAATCGAAGCGCTTGCGCTGCCGCGCGGCAATCTCGACGAAGGCCACCAGCCAGATCGAAACCGACTTCGTCGCGCTGCAATGGCAGGGCGAATGGATCGTCACCGAACGCCAGCACGCGCGCGAGGGCCGCACGTATCCGGTCGACGTGATCGAGCTGCGCTCGGCGCAGCCGAACGTGTATGCGGCGCGGATCGCCGTGGTCGACGATTCGCACGACGTCGCCGAAACGGTCTGTGAATATTTCATCGAGAAAGGCGTGAACGCGATTCCGTACTTCGACGGCGCGAGCTTCCGCAAGGCGCTGGAAGTCGAGGATTTCGACGGCTACATCCTCGACTGGATGCTCGGCGACCAGACGGCCGCCGAACTCGTGCGCGGCATCCGTTCGAGCGAGAACAGCGGCGCGCCGATCTTCCTGCTGACCGGCAAGATCTCGACCGGCGAAGCGAGCGAGGACGAGATCGCGCACATCGTGTCGCACTACAACGCGCGCTGCGAGGAGAAGCCGGTGCGCCTGCCGATCCTGTTCGCCGAAGTCGCCCGCGAACTGAAGCTCACGCTGCCGGCGGCGACGAACTGAAAACCGGGCGCCGGAAACGACGACCGAACGACAACCCGCTACACGAACCACCAGACCGAGGGAAAGACATGCGCGTTTCAACCATCTGGACCAAAAGCCTGCTGACGGCCTGCCTGCTCGGGATGGCCGCCGCGACATGGGCCGCTTCGTCGTTCACGTTCACCGTCGACGGCAAGATCAGCAAGAGCAACCAGCAGGGGAAGATGACCTACGTCTTTTCCGAGCAGGCGCTGATGGCGCTGCCGCAACATACGATCGTCACGTCGACGAGCTGGACGCCGAAGGCCACCTTCACCGGCCCGCGCCTGTCCGACGTGCTGAAGACGGTCGGCGCGCACGGCACGCAGATCGAATTCCGCTGCATCGACGAATACACGTTCACGATTCCCGTGTCCGATGCCGCCAGGTACGGCGTGATCCTCGCGCGCACGATGAACGGCAAGGTGCTCGGTAACGACAACTACGGCCCGCTGTGGATCATGTATCCGCGCGACCAGTATCCCGACGAGCTGAAGACGCCGCTCGGCGAAGCCAAGTTCGCGTGGCAGATCATCGGTCTGACCGTGAAGTGACATGACCCGGCGGCGATGGAAAAATAGAAAAATCATCCTGATCCTCGGCTCGCTGTGGATCATGGGATTCGCCGCGTGGGCGTTCCTGCTGTGGGATCTCCTCGCCACCTCGGTCAACGAGGGCGTGCTCGAGGGGCCGCGCGAAGGCGTGTTCTGGACCGCCGCGCAATACCGCAACGTCTACACGCGCTTCGACCGGCAACTGATTCTCTACGCGACGCGCGAGGACGGCGATTTCGATCACGTGCAGATGCAGCTCGACAGCCTGTCGGTGTCGTTCGGGTTCCTGCAGCGGCCGTCCGAAGTGTCCCAATACTGGCTGCGCATTCCGCGCGCGCGCAACGAGATCGATGCGCTCGGCGAATTCATGACGCGCCTGAAGCGCGAGGTGCCGCTGCTGCGCGACTCGCCGCAGCAGGCGCGGCAGGTGATCGACGAAGTCAATGCGTACTGGCCGAAGGTCAACGGCCTCGCGAACTACTTCCGCGCGATCGAAATGGCGCAGCGCGATTTCACGTTCCATCAATTGAAGGAAAAGCAGCGCGCGATCCTGATCCTCGGCATCGTGCTCGGCGTGATCCTGTGCGCGCTGTTCCTGCTGCTGTTCTATACGATGCGCACGCGCGACGACCTGCTCGAACGGCAGAACGCGGCGCTCGACGCCGAACGCAAGGCGTCCGATCGCGCGTTCGAGATGATCGAGGCGAAGAACGCGTTCCTCGGGATGGTCAGCCACGAACTGCGTACGCCGCTGCAGGCGATCTGCGGATCGATCGAGATCCTGCTCGCACGCCCGCAGTCCGACGCGAACCTGAAGACGATCCGGCGGCTGCAGAATTCCGCGCTGTCGCTGGAGGCGCTCGTCAAGGACCTCACCGACTACATCAAGCTGCGCTCGACGAAGCGCGTCGCCGAACTCGATACCGTCCGCATCGCGCCGCTGCTTGCCGAGGCGCTCGAACCGCTGCGCGACAGGATCGCGACGAAACGGATCACGGTCACGCAGCGCGTGGAGCCGCCCGGCCTCGCGATCCGCTCGGACCGCAAGCTGCTGCGACAAGTGCTGTCGAACCTGATCGAGAACTCGGTCAAGTACACGACCGGCGGCTCGATCACGGTGGCGATCACGCTCGCCGATGCGCCGGCCGGCCAGCAGGTGAAGATCGCCGTGCGCGATACCGGCGCCGGCATCGCGAAGCAGCATCTGTCGAAGATCTTCGAGCCGTTCTATCGCGCGAACGATGCGATCGGGCTGCACGTGGACGGGATCGGCATGGGGCTCGCGGTCGTGCGCGAAATCGTGACGACGCTGCGCGGGCATGTGGACGTGCACAGCGCGGTCGGCGAAGGCAGCGAATTCGTCGTGACGCTGCCGGTCGAAGTGCCCGGCGTCGATGCGGCCGGCACCGCGGCCGGCGACGTGCTCGCGCTGCCGCCCGTGCTGCCGCACCGCGACCGGCGCGCGCTGGTAGTCGACGACAACGACAACGCGCGCGAGACGCTCGGCGCGATGCTGTCGGCGCTCGGCATCGAGGCCGATCTGTGCGGCTCCGGGCAGGAAGGGGTCGCACGCTTCAGGACGGGCCGCTACGACCTCGTCGTGCTCGATCTCGAACTGCCGGACCTGAGCGGATTCGACGTGGCGCGACGCATTCGTGCGGTGGCGGAGCCCGACGACGACGGCCGGCATCCAGCGGTTCTCGGCGTCAGCGCGTATGAATCGGCTGCGTTGCGCGAGAACCAGCGGGTGTTCGACGCGTTCCTGCCGAAGCCGGTTCACCTGCGCGAACTCGGCGCGCTCGTCGAAAAGCTGCTCGCCTGAGCCGCGCGCCGGTGCGGCGTCGCGCGTTCCCGTCCGTCTGCTTGCGCGCCAGCCTGGCCTACTCGCCGATCAGATGCAGCACGATGTCGCGCCGGTGCGCCGCGCGGCGATGCTCGAACAGATAGATCCCCTGCCACGTGCCGAGCACCATGCGCCCGTGCTCGACCGGAATCGACAGCTGTACCTGCGTAAGCGCCGCGCGCAAATGCGCGGGCATGTCGTCGGCGCCTTCGGTATCGTGCTCGTAGCGCGTGTCGTCCTCGGGCGCGAGTGTCGCGAAATAGCGTTCGATATCGCGCTGCACCGACGGATCCGCGTTCTCCTGGATCAGCAGCGACGCCGACGTATGGCGGCAGAACACGGTGAGCAGGCCGGTGCGGATCGCCTGCTGGTCGACGAACGCACGCACCTGCTGCGTGACTTCGACGAGGCCGTTGCCGCGCGTATCGACGCCGATGTGCGTGATGGCCTGTTGCATCGTCGTGACCTCAGGCCAGCGCGGCGAAACCGTCGGCTTCGATCTGCTTCGCGTCGGCGGGGCGCACGACGCGCGCGACTTCGACCCCATCGCGCAGGAATACCAGCGTCGGCCACAGCTTCACCCCGAACGAGCGACCGAGCGGACGGCCTGGGCCGTCCTCGATCTTCAGGTGCCGCACGGCAGGATGCGCGGAGAACGACGCGGTGATAGCAGGCTGCGCGCCCGCGCAGATCCCGCACCAGTTCGCGCCGAATTCGATGACGGTTGCGCCGCCCAGTGCGTCGACTTCCGCGCGGGTCGGCGCGTTGGCGGTGTAGCGTTGCTCGGTGTCCATCAGGCCCTCGTGTGCATTGGCGGAACGTGACCGCGCTCGCCGGCATGATGCCGGCGAGCGCGGCCTTCGATTACTTACTGTAGCGGAAAAAACCGCGCATTGCCGGTTCGGTCCGGCGCGACGCCGGCGACGCCTGTGCACGCACGTTTCGGAATGACACGACAAGATTCGGAGCGCCGCGCCGACGAGACGGGATCAGCATGGGAACCCATTCCGTCAACGAAGGACTCGACCATGAATGCGCCGCATTGCGTCACCGAACCGAACATCCTCTACTTCGGCACGCCCGTCGTGCTGGTCAGCACGCTGAACGAAAGCGGCACGGCCAATCTCGCGCCGATCTCGTCCGCGTTCTGGCTCGGCTGGCGCGGCGTGATCGGCATCGCCGCCAGCTCGCAGACCACTCGCAACCTGCTGCGCACCGGCGAATGCGTGCTGAACCTGCCGTCGTCGGCGCAGGCGGACGCGGTCAACCGGATCGCGCGCACGACCGGCACGTATCCGGTGCCCGACGGCAAGCGCGCGAAAGGCTACGTGTTCGAACCCGACAAGTTCGGCACGGCCGGGTTCACCGAGGTCGCGTCGCAAACCGTCGCGCCGCCGCGCGCGCTCGAATGTCCTGTGCATATGGAAGCGGTCGTCGCGGCCACTTACGGGATCGGCGAAGACATGCCCGACCTGCGCGGCCGCATTCGCGTGTTCGAGATGCGCATCCAGCGTGTGCACGCGCACCCCGACCTGCTGATGGATGGCCATCCCGACCGCATCGATCCGGACAAGTGGTCGCCGCTGATCATGAGCTTCCAGAAGTTCTACGGGCTGGCGCCGCGCCAGGTGCATCCGTCGCGGCTTGCCGAGATTCCCGAGCACGCGTATCGCAGCCCCGACATCGAGCGCGCGCGAGAGGCGGGCATGCTGACCGGCACCGGACGGTCATGACGCCGCACGCATCGGCACGGCGGCGGCGCTGATGAACGTGGTGCGGATGGCCGGCGCGGAATTCGGCGTCGCGATGCCGGGCGCGCTGTACGACGCGGGCGGCGGCAGTGCGACCGGGATACGGGTCGCGATGCTGACGGGCAACGCGTTGCAGCGCGCGGGCGCGGCGCTCGCATGGGCGCGCGGCCGACACCGGCACGCGGGCCGGCGTGCCGAAGCCGATCGGATAAGATACGGCCGGCCACCCACCTTGGCCGATGACCGAACCGACGGAGTGTTTTCAGTGATTCAACCGACTCAAGTATTCAAGGACAACCTCGCGCAACTGCCGGCCATCGACGGCATCGCGCGCATCGATCTCGTCGGCGCGAACGGCGACGTGGTCGCGACCATCGAGAACCAGCCGGGCAAGCAGGGCTCGCTCGCGGTGTACCACTATCTGAAGCAGGCGTTCGGCACGCTCGACGCGAAGGCGGCCGAACACGGCCTCGCGGTGTTCGCCGAGCATACGGCCGACGCGCGCAATCGTCCGGGCGCGCACCCGAACGTCGATCGTCTGCTGGCGATCGCCGCGGGCGGCGACGCGCTGCGCATCGACGTGGTCGCGAACGGCTGAATCGGCCGCGACACGCGCGCGTGCCGTCGGGCCGTGCGCGCGACCGCGACATCGGGGCGAAAACGCGCGATGGCCGCGCCCGTCCCACTTTCCCAGGAGACAGCTGCGTGTTTCGTTCCGTTGCCTCACCGCTCACCCGCCATCTTGCCTCGATCGTTTCGATCGCGATATTTGCCGGCGCCGCGTTCGGCGGCACGGCATCGGCCGAACCGCTGCGCACGGGCTCCGATATCGCCGGAGCGTCGCTCGTGCCGCTCGATACGCTGCCGCACTCGCCTGAAAACGGTTCGCTCGATCCGTTCTGCACGCGGTATCGCGCAAAAACGACCACGGCGGCCGGCCGCGAAGTCGCGCAGCGCGACTGGATCGTGACGTCCGAGGCACCGCTCGGGCGCTACACGGTCGTGACCTTCGCGAGCGGATTCAACGCAGGCACGAGCGCGATATGTTTTGCGCGCAACGGCAATATCGGCGTATTCGACGGCACCACACTCGTCGCACTCGGCTATACGGCACGCAAGGCGGGCTGGCAGCTCGGCTCGGCCGACCGGCTGGAGAGCGGCGCGCTGCTGATCTGGGGCGGCGACGGCCCCGCGCCGCCCGTCGGCGAGCTGCACGAACGAAACGGCGAACTGCGGCTGACCCGCGTCGCGGCCGAAAGCACACACTGCAACGGCCGCGCGGTCGTGCCGAACGTATACGGCAAGCCGCTCGACGCGGCACGCAAGATACTGATCGCGCATGGCTGGCAGCCGCTGCGGCCGCGCGAGAAACCGGACGCGATGGACGGCGCGGCAACGCTCGCGAAGCACGGCATCATCGAAGCCGAAGCGTGCTCGGGCACCGGCGTCGGGTATTGCGCGCTGCGTTACCGGAACGCGGCCGGCGTGCTCGGCGTCACGACGGTGGGCGGCGAGCCGGACCGGCCAGCCGCGAATACCGTGATCGACTACCAGGTGGCCTGTCGCAAACAGTGAGGGGTGCGGGCCGCACGTACGCGATCCATGCGTTACGCGATCCGTGCCGTCCGGCCATTGTCCGTTCGCTCGATTGACCGGCCTCGGGCGCCCTCCTAAACTGAGTTCCCTTTACGCCGCACCGGCAAAAAGGGACCACCATGATCGACTTCTCCACGCTCGCGCTGTTCTCCGGCGCGTGTCTCGCGCTGACCGTTACGCCCGGCCCCGACATGTTGCTGATCGCGTCCCGCAGCGTGAGCCAGGGGCGGCGCGCCGGCTTCGCGACGCTCGCGGGCATTCAGGCCGGCACCTACTGCCACGCGCTCGCGGCCGCGCTCGGGCTGTCGCAACTCTTCGTCGCGGTGCCGCTCGCGTACGACGCGGTACGTTTCGCAGGCGCCGCGTATCTGCTGTATCTCGCGTGGAAGACGTTTCGTTCGGATGCGACCGCACTATCGCCCGTCGCGTCGCAACGTCGGCGCTCGACCGCGACGATCTTTCGCCAGGGGCTGACGACGAATCTGCTGAATCCGAAGATGGCGTTGTTCGTGCTCGCGCTGTTCCCGCAGTTCGTGCGGCCCGAGCAGGGTTCCATCGCCGTGCAGATTCTCGTGCTCGCGACGGTGCTGAACCTGATCGGGATCGTCGTGAACGGCGCGGTGATTCTCTCCGCGAGCCGGCTAAGCCAGCGGATCGGCGCGCGCCGCCGGCCGTCGAAGGTGCCCCAGTATCTGCTCGGGTCGGTGTTCGTGGGGCTCGCGGCGCGGCTCGCGGTGGCGGGGCGGAACTGAGGGCAGGCTACCGGGAGTGATGGCGAGGCATGTCAGTCGTTACCGCGCGCCGCAGCCTTCAGCGCGTCGCCCCCAGCGCCACGCGCAGCCGCTCCATCAACCGCGTGTAATGCCGCAGCACGTCGTCCTTCGGCACGACGTTCGCGGTCGCGAAACGCTCGGACCACACCGGCTTCCACGCGTACGAACCGTGCACGCTGCGATCGCCGTCGGGCGCCTGGATCAGCGAGCGGATCCGCGCGTCGCGGCCCGGCCCCGTATGCATCTCGAACAGCGCATGGATGAACGTGTGATATGCGTCGTACACGTCGTCGTCGAACAGGTAGCGGTAGATGTGGAACGTGCGGTCGAGGTCGCGCTTCGCGCGGATCACGTCGTCCGGCGAGATGTCCTTCCAGTAGCCGACCCACGTGTAGAAGCACAGCAGCGCATTGAGCTGCGGCGCGACCGTGTCGTACAGCGCGAGCCGCTTTTCGATCAGCCGCTGGTTGGTCCACTGCACGAGTTCGAGGCGCTTCAGCCGGCGCGCGACGAGCCAGCCGAGACAGGCGACCGACAACGGCGTCAGCACGCCGAGCACGAGCTTGACGATTTCCAGCGAATTCCACGGCGTATTGAATGGCTGCATGTAGGGCTCGACAGGAAGAAACGCATTCGCGTCGACGCGCGGCCCGGCGCGCCACGCAGCGCCGCTCGGCCGATCGCGTCGGCATTGACCGTTAGTTGCTTGCACATCGACCAGCGTGCGACTGCACCGGCAATACGTGGGATGCGACTCACCCCATCAGTTTATCGGGCGATTGTCTCCGCGCCATGACCGTTCGTCGACACGCGCCGCGCGGCTCGCTCTGCGTCAGGTCGGTAGCGCCGACGTGAGCTTGACCTTCTGCATCGGAATGTCGGTCTTCACACTCAGCACGCCGGGAATGCGCGTCAGGTATTCCATCTGGAAGCGCCGGTAATCGTCGATGTCGGCCGCGACGAGGCGCAGCAGGAAATCGCAGTCGCCGGCCATCAGGTGGCATTCGACGACTTCCGGCATCTGCTGGACGGCCTCGGCGAAACGGTTCACCGATTCCGCGTCCTGCCCCTTCAGCCACACGCGCGTGAAGATCGTCAGCCCCTTGCCGACCTTCGCCGGGTTCAGCACGGCCACGTATTTCTCGATCACGCCGGCTTCCTCGAGGAGGCGCACGCGCCGCAGACACGGCGACGGCGACAGCCCGACCTCATGCGCGAGTTCCACGTTCTGCATGCGGCCGTCGCGCTGCAGCGCGCTCAGGATCCGGCGGTCGATAGCGTCAAGTTTCATTTGGCATTCGATTCCAAAAAATTTCGATATCCCACGTTCAATGCCAAATTCTCAGAAAAATCTGGCGACAACGCAACCCGATTCGAGTCAAAAAAGCAGACAATCCCTCCCCCGAAGGAGGAGTAATGAGCAGTAGCGTTTCAACGTCGTCCGGGCTTCGCGACAGGCCCGCCTATGTCGCCGAGATGGGCCGCGGTTTGCGCGCGGCGCTGCCCGTCATGCTGGGTTTCGTGCCGTTTGCGCTGGTGCTGGGCGCACAGGCCGCGCAGAAAGGGCTGAGCCTGTTCGAGGTGCCGATGATGACGGGCCTGAACTTCGGCGGCGGCTCCGAATTCGCGGCGATCCATCTGTGGACGTCGCCGCCGCACATCGCGCTGATCGTCGCGATGTCGTTCCTCGTGAACTCGCGCCACATCCTGATGGGCGCCGCGTTCGAGCCGTATATCCGCCGCCTGCCGCGCCGCCGCGCGTTCGTCGCGCTGTTCTTCATGTGCGACGAGAGCTGGGCGATGTCGCTCGCCGACGCGCGCGAGCGCTCGGCCACGCACATCAGCGTGCCCTATTACGCGGGCATCTGTGTGGGGCTCTACCTGACGTGGATCTCGATGACGACGCTCGGCGCGGCGGTCGGGCCGACGATCGGCGACGTCGAACAGTACGGCTTCGACATGGCGTTCACGGCCGTGTTTCTGGTGCTGCTGCGCGGGATGTGGAAAGGGGTGCGTGCGAGCCGCCCGTGGTTCGTGAGCCTCGTCGTCGCGGCGGCCACCCATCTCGCGCTGCCCGGCGCGTGGTATGTCGCGGCCGGCGCCTGCGCGGGGCTCGTCGCCGCGCTGCTGTGGGAGCCGCGCGATGCCTGAGCTTCCGGATTTCGGCACCGTCGCGACGATCGTGCTGATGGCGTCGACCACCTACCTGTCGCGCATCCTCGGCTACGTGCTGCTGCGCAACCGGACGCTGAGCCCGCGGACGGCGTCGGTGATGGAAAACGTGCCCGGTTGCGTGCTGATTTCGGTGATCGCGCCGGCATTCGTGTCGACGCGACCGGCCGACCTGCTCGCGCTTGCGATCACGCTGTTCGCCGCGACGCGCCTGTCGATCCTGCCGACCGTCATCGTCGGCGTCGCGTCGGCCGGCCTGCTGCGCTACCTGCTCGGCTGAGCGGGGCCGGCCTGCCACGCCGGCACGCACATTCCACGACACGACGAACGGGCGCGCGATGCGCCCGTTTTCGCGTCCGCGCCGGCCGGCACCCTGGGCGCAACACGACGATTCTCGCGCCGGAGTGCTAGCCTTGTGGCTTGCGCGATGCCGCACTCCCCTCTCATGCTCTTCACGAGGATCGTCCCGATGCAAGCAACCCGCCCGCTGTTCGACCGCGTCCTGCTCACCAACGACGACGGATTCGACGCGCCCGGTCTCGACATACTCGAACAGGTCGCCACACAACTCGCGCGCGAAGTGTGGATCGTGGCTCCATCCGAGGACCAGAGCGGCACGTCGCATTCGCTGAGCCTGCACGAACCGCTGCGCGTGCATCGCAAGGGCGAGCGCCGCTTCGCGGTGCGCGGCACGCCCGGCGATTGCGTCGCGATCGCGGTCAGCCACCTGATGAAGGGCGCGCGGCCCGACGTCGTGCTGTCCGGTGTGAATCGCGGCGCGAACCTCGGCACCGAAACGGTGTTTTCCGGGACGGTCGGCGCGGCGATGACGAGCATGCTCGTGGGCGTGCCGGCCATCGCGCTGAGCCAGGCCTTCACCGATCGCAACGCGGTGCCGTGGGGCACGGCGCTCGCGCATGCGCCGGACGTGATTCGCCGGCTCGTCGCCGCCGGCTGGGACAGCGACGCGTGCCTCAACGTGAACTTCCCGCCGCGGCCGGCCGACGACGTGCGCGGCCTGAAGGTGACGAACCAGGGCGCCGGCACGCTGCAGGGCGTCGAGATCGTGTCGGGACGCGATCCGCGCGAGATCGACTATCACTGGCTGAAGCTCGCGCGCGCGCCGCGCGACGACGACGCGGATTCGGAAACGGTCGCGCTCGGCGACGGGTATATCTCGGTTACGCCGCTCAAGTTCGAGCGCACGCACGATCAGGCGCTCGCGCGGCTGCGGTCGAACCTCGGCTGATCGCACGACGCTTCTTCGAATGACCGGGCGGTTGCGCACGCGATAACCGCGTGCCGCCGCGCCGCCGCCTCAGCGCCTCACGTCAGATTCAACCCGCCGTCGAGCATCACGATCTCGCCCGTCACGTAATCGGACGCGACGAGCATCGCGACCGTCTGCGCGATATCGTCCGGCGTCGCCGCGCGCCGCATCGGCGCGCGTTCCCGCCAGAGCTGCTGCGCTTCCGTCCAGTCGGCGGTTAGCGGCGTATCGACGAGCCCCGGCGCGACCGCATTGACGCGAATCGCGGGCGCAAGCGTGCGCGCGAGCAGCCGCGTCGTGTGATTGAGCGCGGCCTTCGCGGCCGCATACGGAATCGACGCGCCCTTCGGCCGCGCGCCCGCATGCGAGCTGACGTTCACGACACATCCGGCCCGCCCCTGCGACGCCGCTTCGCGCAGCGCGGCCTCCGCTTCGGCCACCAGCCGGAACGGCGCGATCACGTTGATTTCATGCATCTCGCGCCACACGTCGGGCGTGGCCGCCGCGAGATCGTCATGTGGAATCACGCGGCTGATGCCCGCATTGTTGACGAGTACGTCGAGCCGGCCGTGCACCGCGAGCGCGTCGCGGATCAGCCGCACGCGTTCGGCATCGTCGGCGAGATCGGCTTGCACATACGCGCCGTCGAGTTCGCGCGCCATCGCGCGTCCGGTGTCGGCCGAGCTGCGGGAATGCAGGATCACCAGGTAGCCGTCGGCCGCGAGACGCCGCGCGACGGCCGCGCCGATCCCCGACGTCGAACCGGTGACGAGCGCGACCGGCTGGTGCACGCGCGACGCGCGCGGCTCGCCGGCGGCTTCGGTTTCAGGAGCGGTTTCGGCAATCGGGGCAGACATCGGCGGGAGCGGCGCGTCCATGGCGTAGGAACCCTGTCAGTGGCGTTCCCCCATCATAAGCGCGACGGAGTCGCGAGAAGCGGATTTACCCTTTGGATCGCTGCCAACGATGCATCAGCCAGAACACCAAGCCCGCCAGTGTCCCCAGGCCCAGGCACGCCAGGAAACCCAGAACGGCCGACAAGCCGCCCTTGAAAACATCGTCATTCCAGATGGACGTGTAAATGAAACAGGTGGCAATCCACGTCAACAATCCCGTGATGCCGCCGCACAGGCACGATGAAATGATGGAAACGCGCCAGTATTTCGTGACCAGCAGATATTGCGGGACCGCGAACGTTGCGGTGCCGAAGTAGGCGATCGGAATGGAATATTTGAGCGAGCCGGGATCGTCGGCCAAATACGACCACACCAGGCCGGGCACAAGGGCCGCGAATGCAAAGGCAAGAAAAGGGATCTGACGCATCGAGGTAGGCAGCTGCCGGCTGCAGTCGTTCCATTGAAATCGGGCTCGTTCGGCGCACGAATCGCGAATCTGGCGTGGCCGCGCTCGCGCCCCTCACTGCTTCGCGATGCACGCGCCGACGACAGGTGTCGCTCAAGTCGTCCGAAACGGGACGTCCTCGTGTGGTTGACGTGCACGCACCATCCCGCGGCCGTCCAGCGCGTCCATTGAACGAACGGCCTGCTACGGTGATGACGTACACCCGACCGTCACGGCTGTTTCGGCAGCTCGACATACTCTTCGAGCCCGCCCGCGATATAAAGCCGCTTGCCGACTCGCGGGTATTCGCACACGTCGTGTTCGAGCCGCTGCCCGCCGACGAGCAGCTCCAGCGGCGCTTCGCCGGTGTTCTGCACCGTATGCGCTTCGCCGCCGCGCGGAAAGCCGATGAAATCGCCAGGCCCGATTTCGCTGACGTGCCCGCCGATCGTCACCGCGCCGGTACCGGACAGCACATACACGAATTCCTCTTCGTACAGGTGGCGGTGATATTCGGCCGATTCGTGACCGGGCATCAGCGTGAGCAGGTGAACGCCGAATTGCGTGAGGCCGGTCAGGTCGCTGAGCTGCCGCTTCAGACGCACGGCATTGGGATTGAGCGAATGCACCGCGCGCGTGGGTTCCATCTTCGCGATATCGGCGGCCTTCAGCAGTTCCCGGGGAAAGGAAGTCGACATGGGGATCTCGCAAGCGTGAATGCTTCGGTTGGACGCGGTGCCGGCGCGGCCCGCGCGGAACGGCTATTGTCCGATATTTTCACGCTTGCAGACGTATCGCAGGCTCCGCCGGCTGCGCTGCACTTCATCGAATTCGTGAAAGTTGCATACGCAACCATTTAGGCGGAAAACGAAGCGTGACGCTCAACCCACGTGCACACCACGCAGCTTCGTCAGCAACGCGACGAGACGATCGATGTGCGCATCCTCGGTGCGCCACGACGACACGCTGATCCGGAACGCCGGCCGCCCCTGCCATACGGTCGCGCCGAACCATACGTCGCCCGATGCCTGCGCGGCTTCGAGGATCGCCGCCGTTTCCTCGTCGGTGCCGGCGCGCACGAGCACCTGGTTCAGCACGACGCGGTTCAGCACGTCGTAGCCGGCCGCACGCAGGCCGTCCGCGACCCGCGCCGCCTGCGCGCAATGCCGCTCGATCATCGTCGCGACGCCGGCGCGGCCGAGCGAGCGCAGCGCGGCCCACACGGGAATGCCGCGCGCGCGCCGCGAGAATTCGAGGTTCAGGTTCTTCTGCGCATCCTGCGCGCCGCTCAGGTACACGGCGTCGCTATTCATCGCGGTGGCGAGCGCGGCCGCGTCGCGGCAGATCACCATCGCGCCGTCGTACGGCGTGTTGAGCCATTTGTGACCGTCGGTCGTCCAGCTGTCCGCGCCGTCGATGCCGTCCGTCAGCGCGCGCTTCGACGACGCCCGCGCCCACAGGCCGAACGCGCCGTCCACGTGCACCCACGCGCCGGCCGCCTTCGCGGGCGGAATCAATGCCGCGAACGGATCGAATTCGCCGGTGTTCACTTCGCCCGCCTGCACGCAGAAGATCGTCATGTCGTCGAGCGGCGGCAACTGCGCCGGGTCGATCCGGCCGTGCGCGTCGACCGGCGCGACGACGATGCGCCTCATCCCGAAGCCGAGCACGCGCAGCGCCTTCTTCACCGTGATGTGCGCGAGCGCGGAAATCACGACTTTCACCTCGGGCGCGCCGATCAAGCCGTCCTCGTCGATATCCCAGCCCTTGCGCGCGAGCAGCGCGCGCCGCGCGGTCACCAGCGCGACGAGCGTGCAGGCCGTCGCGCTGGTGCCGAAGCCGACCGCGCTGCCTTCGGGCAGCCCGAGCGCCTCGACGACCCAGCGCGCAGCCTGGCGCTCGAGCGTCGCGGCCACCGGCGAATTCGCGTACGACGACGCGCACTGGTCCCACGCGAGCATCAGCCGCTCGGCCGCCGCCGCGGCCGGCAGCGTCGCGCCGATCACGAAGCCGAAGTAGTTCGGCCCATTCGATGCGACCGTCGCGGGCGTGCCGTGCTCGTCGAGCAGGCGCAGCACGTCGTCGGCCGGGCGGCCCGCATCGGGCAGCGCTTCGTCGAACGCGGCGAGGCCGGCCAGTGCGGCCGCATCGGGAAACGCGCGCCGGTCGTTCGTTGCAGCCAGATACGCGTGCGCGCGCCGGTCGGCGTCGGCCAGCAGGGCGAGTTCGTCCATGTCGGTTGCCTCGGTCAGGTCAGAGTTGAGAGAGATCGCGGCCGAGCTGCTGCAGCGCACCGTCGATCCGCTTGTAGTACGTGAACTTGCCGACGCGGGTGGCCTGCACGAGGCCGGCATCGGCGAGGATGCGCATGTGGCGCGTGGTCGTGGCCGGCGCGATGCCGAGCTTCTCGGTGATGTACGTGCAGCACACGCCGAGTTCGTCGAAGTCGCCGTGCGGCTGTGGCGGGAAATGCTTGCGCGGCTGCTTGAGCCAGCGCAGCACGGCGAGACGGCTTTCGTTGGCCAAGGCGCTGATGCGGATGACGTCGTCCATGGGGTTCGGCTTCGTTTGACGTTTTGAATATTAGCTAAATGACGAAATGTGGGCAATGGGTTTGAGCAGCGGTTTCAGCCTGCGATGCCGCGCGCCGGTGCGCACCGTCGCGCATTCGATGCGATCGCGGCGAGATCGCCGTCGCAACGTCTCGCCAGCCGCGCACGGGCCACGCGCCGTTACGCGAGCGCCTCCGCCAGCCGGTCGATCAACGCGCGCACGCGCCGCGGCTGCGCGACGCTGCCCGGATAGACGATCTGCAGATCCACATCGCCCGGCGAGAACGCGCCGAGCACCTCGACGAGCGCGCCCGACGCCAGATCCCGTTCGACGTCGACCAGCGATTTCAGCGCGACGCCGTGCCCCGCGATGCACCACGCACGCACGAGCGCCCCGTCGTTGGCGACGCGCCGGCCGCGCACCACCACGCGCTTCAATGCGCCATCGATGCTGAACGGCCATTCGGCATACAACTCCTGGCCGAAGCGCATCACGATGCAGTCGTGCGCGGCGAGTTCGTCCGGATGACGTGGCGTGCCGTGTGCGGCGAGATACGCAGGCGCCGCGCACACCACACGCCGCGCGCGGCCGAGCGAGCGGCTGCGCAAGGAACTGTCGGCCAGCGTGCCGCGACGGATCGCGAAATCGAGCCCCTGCCCGACGAGATCGACATACCCGTCGCCGAGATGCAGGTCGACCGTCACGCCCGGATGCTCGGCCAGGAACGCGTCGAGGACGGGCACGATGCGCTCGCGCCCGAGATCGGCCGGCGCACTCAGCCGCACGGGCCCCGACAGCGTCTGCACGCCCAGCCGCACCCGGCTTTCGAGTTCATCGGCCTCGGCCAGCAGGCGTCGCGCGCCATCGGCCAGCGTACGCCCCTCGTCGGTCAGGCTGATCGCGCGCGTCGTGCGCGTGAGCAGCGCCGCGCCGTAGTGGCGCTCGAGCGCCGTCAGCCGCTCGGACACCGTGGCCGGCGACAGGCCGACCTCGCGGCCCGCCGCGGCCAGCCCGCCCTTCTCCACGATACGCAGGAACAGCGCGAGGTTGTCGAGCAGCATTGTTCGCTCCTTCCGAAGGATATTTTCGTCATCTTCGGGATTATCTGAAAAAGTCGCAAACGGTACATTGATCGCCGGATGATCGATATGCGGCCGCGCCGCGCTCACACGACGGGAGGAAATGCACATGGAATACCGTACGCTCGGCCGCTCCGGCCTCAAGGTCCCCGTCCTGAGCTTCGGCGCCGGCACGTTCGGCGGCGCCGGCCCGCTGTTCGGTGCCTGGGGCAATACCGGCGTCGACGAAGCGCGCCGCCTGGTCGACATCTGCCTCGAAGCCGGCGTCAACCTGTTCGACACGGCCGACGTGTATTCCGACGGCGCGTCCGAACGCGTGCTCGGCGCCGCGCTCAAGGGGCGCCGCGACCAAGTGCTGATCTCGACCAAGACGGGCCTGCCGACCGGCGACGGCCCGAACGACGCGGGCACGTCGCGCGCACGGCTCGTGCGCGCCGTCGACGACGCGCTGCGCCGCCTCGACACCGACTACGTCGACCTGCTGCAACTGCACGCGTTCGACGCCGGCACGCCGGTCGAGGAAGTGATGTCGACGCTCGACGATCTCGTGCGCGCGGGCAAGCTCCGCTATATCGGCGTGTCGAACTTCGCCGGCTGGCAGATCATGAAGTCGCTCGCGGCGGCCGACCGGCACGGCTGGTCGCGCTACGTGGCCAATCAGGTCTACTACTCGCTCGTCGGCCGCGACTACGAATGGGACCTGATGCCGCTCGGCGCCGACCAGGGCCTCGGCGCGCTGGTGTGGAGCCCGCTCGGCTGGGGCCGGCTCACCGGCAAGATCCGGCGCAATGCGCCGCTGCCCGAAGGCAGCCGCCTGCATGAAACGGCCAGCTATGGGCCGCCGGTCGACGACGAACGCCTGTACGACGTGGTCGATGCGCTCGACGCGATCGCGAAAGAAACCGGCAAGACGGTGCCGCAGATCGCGCTGAACTGGCTGCTGCAGCGGCCGACCGTGTCGTCGGTGATCGTCGGCGCGCGCAACGAGGAACAGTTGCGGCAGAACCTCGGAGCGGTCGGCTGGGCGCTGACCGATGCGCAGGTCGCGAAGCTCGATGCGGCAAGCGCGGTGGAAGCGCCGTATCCGTACTTCCCGTATCGCCGGCAAGCGGCGTTCGCGCGGCTCAATCCGCCGATGCGCGGGTAAGCCGCGAAGGCCTCGGCATCAGGCCGGCACGCGTGCCTGGCCGCGGCGAGACGGCCGCCCACTTGATAGCCGGGGATACAAAACCGGCCCGCCGGTCATTTTCTGCCGCGCGAGGGGCACCGTTCCTACGCACTCATTTGTCGTCCCGGGAACATGTCCCCTCCGCACTCACCCCAGCGGTCGCGCCTTGATCCACAGAAACAGCGGCACGCGCGCCCACTGCTTCAGTTGATCCGTATCGGCATGATCGGGCGGCGGCTCGCGCAGCGACACGATCGCGAACCCGGCCGCCTCCAGCGCCTCCATATACGCCTGCAGCGGCAGCGACCAGCCCGCGAAGTGCATCGACAGCCCGTCGCGCGTTTCCACGCCGTCGAAATGCTCGCGCCCGAAATAGCTGCCCGTCAGCACGAACGGCGCATCGGGCTGCGGCCCGGCAAAGCCGCCGCGATCGCGGAACGGATGCACGATGGAGATGAACAGCGTGCCGCCCGGCTTCAGCACGCGGCGCGCCTCGTTCAACGCGTCTTGCATGTCGTCGAGATCCATCAGCACGTTGTACGCCATCACGAGATCGAAGCTGGCGGCATCGAACGGCAGTGCCGCCGCGTCGGCCAGTTGATAGCGATGCGCGGAATCGGCGTGACGCGCCGCATCGAGCATCGCGGGCACCGCGTCGCTCGCGGTCACGTCGTAGCCGAGCGCCTTCAACTCGCGGCTCACGCGGCCTTCGCCGCAGCCGATCTCCAGCGCGACGCCGGTGCCGCGACCGATGTAGGCCGCGAGCCCCGCGCGATATTTCCAGAACGCATCGTGGCCCGGCTTGCCGGCCCAGTCGATCCATTGGTCGGCTACCTGTGTCCAGTGTTCGGTCATGGCTTTCGTGTCGGTCATGCGTGTTCCCGCCCGGTGGGCGTCGTCGGCTCAGGATGTGCATGGTAAGCCGAAGCGCGAACGACGTGCACCGATTACCCCGTTTGGCCAGTTTCCGTTTCCGGTCACGACGTTCTACAGTTACGACACCGCCACCCGTGCCACCGCGCATCGCCTCGTTCGACGATACGCACCCGATTCCGAGGAAAGCCCATGCCAGGTATCTTCTCCGCGCTCGCCGATGCCACGCCGAGCCCCGTCGCGGCTGAAACGCGCATGGTGCACGACGTGGCGACGCTGAAGCTGTCCGACTACCGCTCGGCGGACGGCGCGTCGTGGGTCATCTCGACCATTACGCCGGCCGCCGACAGCGGCGCGAGCATCACGGGCAAGACGTATTTCGACACCGCGAAAGGCCGGACGGTCCCGGTGCCCGACGCGCGCCGCCGCTATGCGAATCGCGGCACGTGGCAGGTCGTCGCGAGTTCGAGCCCGGCCGTCCCCGCGGCAGGCCGTTACGATTGGCTCACGCTCGCATGGCTGCCGATCAACCGGCGGCCGCTGCCGCAAACGCCCGAGCACCTGTATTCGCCGTTCGTTCACGGCGGCACGATCGTTTATCGGTGGAACCCGGCCGCGGAAGGCGGCGAGCAGTTCGGCAACGTGCGAATGATTTTTCCGGAATGGACGCAGCAGGTGGCCGATGCGTTGCGGTCTGCATTGGCTGCAGCGCAGGACGGCGCGCCGTCGGCCCGGCAATTGGCGCTCGACCGCCTGAAAACAGACACGAACCCCATGACCGCCGTGCTCGACTTCGGCGATGCGCTGCGTGAGGAACGGGTGGACCGGATCGTGACACGGCTGCCCGCGCTGCTGCGCGAGAAGGATCCGCACGAGCTGTCGGCGATCGTGTTCCTGTGCCTGTCCGCAGCGCGCGATGAGGACCGGCCGCGTTTCGTCGAAACGATCGACGCGACGATCGCGGGCACGAACGACCGCGCACGCCTGCTCGCGATCGCGTACGGCGCGTTCGCCGCGGGGCGGACGCAATCGGTTCCATTCCGCGACAGCGCGACGAATGCACTCATCAACGACGTATTCGGCGCGCTGAAACAGCGCACGGCCGCGCTCGGCGTGCCGGTCGCGCAAGGGTCGCCGTGGTACGAATTCTTTACCGCGTATCGGCTCGGTGAAGCAGGGGCGGGCAACGGCCAGTAATCGCCCACGAAGCGACGCCGCTGCGAAAGCAATAGCAAATCTCCAACGCCGTTCGTCACTCGCCGCATATTATCTCGACTTCCTCGGTGCAAACCGCCGCGCCAACCCAAACGTGAACATCATGCACGCCTGAGCTGCCGGGGAGGCCCATCACGAGCCGCAACACGCCATTACGTTCGCGAAGGGAACCCTCATGCGCGGCAACCGGTCGAAACGCCGCACGACTGTCGACGGCTCGTCGCCGCGGCGGACGAGCCCGTCTTCTGCCCCGCTCGATCACGTCCATTCTTCCTACTTCATGCTGAGCATCGGTCCCTTCTCGATCCGCGTCGTTGCAGTCGCCGTCGCCGCGCTGCTGGCGTGGCTCGTCGCGCGTGTCATCCAGCGCCGCCCGCCGGACGGGCATCACAAAACCGCGTCGAGCCTGATCCTCGACGCGCTGCTGCTCGGGTTGATTGCCGCGCGTGCCGGTTACGTCGCGCAGTGGTGGCCGGACTATGCGGCGTCACCGCGCGCGATCGTCGCGCTCGGCGACGGCGGCTTCGACGCGCGCATCGGCATCGCGGCCGCGCTGGTGTTCGCCGGCTGGCGCCTGCGCCGCCTGCCCGCATTGCGTCGGCCGGTGCTGGCCGGCATCGTCGCGGGCCTCGGTGCGTGGGGCATCGCGCAAGGCACGCTGGCGACGTTGCAGCGCGGTGCGCCGCCGCTTGCCGAGATGCGGCTCCAGGCGCTCGATTCGACGCCCGTATTGCCGGCTGGCTTCGTCGGCAAGCCGGCCGTCGTGAATCTGTGGGCAACGTGGTGCGCGCCGTGCCGCCGCGAGATGCCGATCCTCGAACAGGCGCAGCGCAACCACCCGGGCATCACCATACTGATGCTCAACCAGGGGGAAAGCGCGCAAGCCGTGCGCGCTTTCCTCGACCAGCAGAGCCTGCGCTTCGACCACGTGCTGCTCGACCCGTCGCTGCATGCGATGCACGCGTATGGTTCGCGCGGGTTGCCGACCACGTTGTTCTTCAACGCAAAAGGCGAGCTCGTCGAATCGCACATGGGCGAGTTGACCGCCGCACGGTTGAAGGACACCGTCACGCAACGCTTCGGGCAGTAACGCCCCGCGGCTGACGAGAAGCCGCGCCACCTGTTCGGTATCGGCCGAATGACACGTCCGTCCAATGACCGGCGCCGCGCACGAATTCGCGTCCGAGCCGCTATTGCGCTACGACACGTCGGTGATGGTGAGTGCCCGGCATTCGCGCGAACGCGCGACGTCGGTGCACGAACTGCTCGATCGCGACTGATGCCGAATTCGTCGGCGGACGGCCAGGCCGCGCTGATCGACCATCTGTTCACGCGGCACGGCGCGCGGATCGACGAGCGGCGCGTTGCTTCATCGACTGCCTGTTGCACTTGATCCGCCAGCATGCGCGCGCCGCTCGAAAGGAGAATGTGCGCTGTTTCGCACGCTCACGCGCGTGATCCGACCGTACGCGCGGCGGCTAGATACGGCACGGCTCGAATCCGGCTGGTCCAGCCGTCCCGGCGTTCGTTCGATGACGAACGCTAGATATGCGATTGATTGACGCGTTTCGAGAGTTGGTCGGCGCTTTCCTTCCGCTCGCTGTACCGATCGACCAGATACGGGCAGACGTCGCGCGTCAGCAGCGTGAACTTCACGAGTTCTTCCATCACGTCCACGACGCGATCGAAATAGGCAGACGGCTTCATCCGCCCCGCCTCGTCGAATTCCATGAACGCCTTGGCCACCGACGACTGGTTCGGGATGGTCAGCATGCGCATCCAGCGCCCGAGCACGCGCATCTGGTTCACCGCGTTGAACGACTGCGAACCGCCGCTCACCTGCATCACCGCGAGCGTCTTGCCCTGCGTCGGCCGCACGGCGCCGACCGACAGCGGAATCCAGTCAATCTGCGCCTTCATGATCCCCGTCATCGCGCCGTGCCGTTCCGGCGAACACCACACCATTCCCTCCGACCACATCACGAGCTCGCGCAGCTCGACCACTTTCGGATGACTGTCGGGCGCGTCGTCGGGCAGCGGTAGGCCGCTCGGATTGAACACACGCACTTCGGCACCCATCGCCACGAGCAGCCGTGCGGCTTCCTCGATCAATAGGCGGCTGAACGAACGCTCGCGCAGCGAACCGTACAGCAGCAAAAGCCGCGGCGGATGCGTCGACGGCGCCGCAGGCCGCAGTTGCACGGCGTCCGGCACACGGAACAGTTCGACGTCGAGTTGCGGCAAGTCGTTCAGGTAGTCGGTCATAGGTAGATGCTCTCGCGATTTCAAGCCCGGCACTCGTACCAGTCCTTCGACCGGTTGACGAGGCGCACGACCAGCAACATCACCGGCACCTCGATCAGCACGCCGACGACGGTGGCCAGCGCCGCGCCGGAATGAAAGCCGAACAGGCTGATCGCGGCCGCGACCGCCAGCTCGAAAAAGTTGGATGCGCCGATCAGCGCCGACGGGCACGCGATGGCGTGCTTTTCGCCGACTGCGCGATTGAGCCAGTATGCGAGCGCGGAATTGAAGAACACCTGGATCAGGATCGGCACCGCGAGCAGCGCGATCACCAGCGGCTGCTTCAAGATCGCTTCACCCTGGAACGCGAACAGCAGCACGAGCGTAGCCAGCAGCGCGGCGATCGACCACGGGCCGATCTTCGTCATCGCGGCATCGAACGCCGCCTGACCATTCGCGAGCAACCGCTTGCGCAGCATCTGCGCGAGGACCACCGGAATGACGATGTAGAGTACGACCGACGTGAGCAGCGTCGCCCACGGTACCGTGATGGCCGACATCCCCAGCAGCAGGCCGACCAGCGGCGCGAACGCGATCACCATGATGCTGTCGTTCAGCGCGACCTGCGACAGCGTAAACAGCGGATCGCCGCCCGTCAGCCGGCTCCACACGAACACCATCGCCGTGCACGGCGCGGCAGCGAGCAGGATCAGCCCGGCGATATAGCTGTCGAGCTGTTCGGTCGGCAGCAGCGGCGCAAACAGATGGCGGATGAACAGCCAGCCGAGGAACGCCATCGAGAACGGCTTGACGAGCCAGTTCACGACGAGCGTGACACCGATGCCTTTCACGTGCCGACGCACTTCATGCAACGCGCCGAAGTCGACCTTGACGAGCATCGGGATGATCATCACCCAGATCAGCAGCCCGACCGGGAGATTGACCTGGGCATACGCGATATGGCCAATCGCCTGAAACAGGCCCGGCAGCACCTGACCGAGCGCAATACCCGCGACGATGCACAGCGCCACCCAGACGGTCAGGTAGCGTTCGAAGAAGTTGATCGCGGGTTGCGCGACCGCCGTACCGGGCGGCGTGACGTTCGGCGTATTCATTGGATGATTCGGTCTTGAAGTCATGGGCAGCCGCCGTTTCGGCACATCGCACTGCGCGCGATCAGTGTTGCGCGATTTCAATCAGCGCTGCCCGGAGTGCGTCGTCATTCATACGATCGAGCGGCAACGCCAGCAACTGCAGCATCCGATAGCCGATTGCTTGCCGTGTCAGTTCGAAGGCGAGACGCTTGCCGTCGTCGCCACCCGTCGCGTTCGACGGATCGGCGTAGCCCCAGTGCACTTTGACCGGGCTGCCCGGCCAGTACGGGCACGTCTCGGACGCCGCACTGTCGCACACCGTGACGACGACGCGCATGTCGGGCGCATCGTCGTCGACGAATTCGTCCCAGCTTTTGCTGCGATACCCGCTGACGTCGACACCGGCATGCGTCAGCGCTTCCAGCGCGAACGGATTCAGACGGCCGCTCGGCGCGCTGCCGGCGCTGTAGGCACGCACATCCTTGCCGAGCGTCGCAGCCCAGTGATTGAGCATGCCCTCGGCCAGCACGCTGCGCGCCGAGTTGTGGGTGCAGAGGATCAGGACGTTCGTGGTCATGGGCGGGGCGCGCGAATGCACGTCAGGATTGACGGGGGCGGTCGGCCTTTCCGGAAGGCGAGCAGCCGGACACCGGCGAGCACGGATTGCCGCCGCAACAGTTTTCCGTGAGATAGCCGAGCAGCCCGTTCATCGTGTCGAAATTCGCGCAATAGACCACGAAACGGCCGTCCTGGTGGCTCGTCACGAGCTGCGCGTGCGCCAGTTCTTTCAGGTGAAAGGACAGCGAGGACGGCGGCACGGCGAGCAGCGTCGCGATCTGGCCGGCCGGCATGCCTTGCGGCCCGGCCTGCACGAGCGCGCGAAAAATCGCGAGGCGGGATTCATGCGCAAGCGCCGCGAGTGCGGCAATGGTTTCGTTCGTTTCCATATTTCTATAATAGTCGAAATATGGAAACGATGGAAGCGATGCTGATGCACGGCGTCGCAAGGACGGTCCTCCGTCGAGGGGAGGCGAGGCGCGTGACACCTCCCCGAAGTCCGTGGGGGATCTACCGCGTATGACTCAGGCCTCGACCGATAGATCGGTGCGGCCCGCTGCCGGTCGCGACGTATCGCGCGTCGCGGCAAGCCATTGCGTGAACTCGGCGGCCGTCATGCCGACGGCGTGGGTCGAATCGATACCGGCGCGGCCGCCGGCGTATCGGCCGCTGAGGCGGCCTGCCGCACTGGCGGCGTCGCACGGCGTGCCGCGGCGTCGCGGCTTGCGCGACCACGGCATTCGACGCCACAGCCATCGCAACCGCCACCGTCTCACCCGCCGACCCGATGCCCGCAACGGGCAATGCACGCGCTTCGCGGACGTGGCTTCCGCCGCCTCCGTCGCGGCGGCTTTCACGCTGGCGTGGCGATGCGGCGGCGTTCGTGCGCGAGTTAGAACGCTATCGGCAGGGCGAGAACGAGATACTCGCGCGGCGTACGGTGGGCCGACCGAAGCCGTCTCTGAAACGCTTTCTGACACATCGACGATGAAACGAGGAGGCGTCGAGCCAATGTGAATGTCCCGGCATCGTTGTGCAGCAAGCATTCCAGGCATCGGCCAAATGGCCAATGCCGATGAATTCGTACATGACCGGTGCCTGACGCCCGATGTTCTCCGCTACATTGGTTGCACGTTTTCGCGGAGAGTCTTGGGCTGCTTCGGCATGCAATGCATGTGATGGAGCGGCGCTCGAAATCGGCTGCGCAAACGAGCGCGGCCCGCAGGTGCTGTTACCACCTGCGGGCCGCTGACCACAACCAACTCATCACCAAGGAGTTGACCATGGCTGGCGCGAATCATAACGCACCAACGTATTTCCGCGATTGTTTTGTCTCCCCGCAATCGCCATTTCAATCTCGCCGCGTCATTCCGCACATCAGGCTGTCCGACATGGCACCACCTGTCGTGTATCTGTGGACGAAACTGTGCGGCCGGTGGATCGAGGCAGCAGGCTTCGATCCCGAGCAGCGCCTGCGAATCGAGGTGTCGCACAAGCGGCTGGTGAGCACGCCGATAGACGACGCGGATTGCGCTTCGGTCAAGAACGCGGGATTCCCCGATATCGATCGCGGAACCGGGCAGCAGCGGCGCTTTTCGATGATGACGGAGGAAGCGTGATGAACGACGACGCATCGAATCAACGCAGCGACAACGTGCCTGACGATTTCGACTACTACGACGTCGGTGAACTGACGGCCAAGTCCGTCCTCGTACTGAAGCTCAATGCATTGATGGCGTCGCGCGGCCTGACCGAAGAAGAGGCTGCGGCCCTCTCCGAAATGGCTCGGCCGGTAGTCACCCCCGAGCAGCGCGAGCGGCTCCGGAACGTGACGCTGGACCAACTGATGCTGACGCTGGCGTCGTTCGGCCAGCATGTGGAAATCGTGGTGAGGCCGGCGAGGGAGTCTGGCCCGGCGGGAATCACGGTTTCAGTCTGACGGCCTAGAGCTCGGCTTCAAGAAGTGTGTGGCAGCCGAAAGCGCATCAGCGCTCGCATGAGGCATGCGTTAGGAATAAATGCTATCGAATTGCATAGCATGACTACGGCCGAGCTCAACGGGCGCCGCCGAAGCGGCTCCGTCGCCACACTCGATCCATTCAACGTGGCGGATTGTTACAGCCAATCGGACCGGGCTGATTTTAAAAACCGGTCGACGTGTCCTCAACGCTGGCCGCACACGATTGCTTCGCCGCTCATAGGTCGAATCCTGAATGGGTGTCTCGACGTTCCAGTAGAGAGGTGTTTCGCGATGCCATTGAAGCAATCCACCAGCGGCCGTACAACGGCGACGAAATCGAACAGGCAACATATCGATTCGACGAGATTGGAAGCCGTCTACGACGACATCAAGAATTCTCTCGATCAATTCGATGTGCTCGAACTACGTCGACTGATCGGTCAAGGGATGGTAACCAACATCGCCTTACGGAACGCAGTTGATTTTCAGCATGAACCGGTCGAGACATTACTCGTAGGTCCGAAACTCCCGTGTCCGACGATCCCACGCAGTATCGTCGAATCGGAGCGCCTCTCTGCCGAGGAATCGGATCGCATCGCACGTGCGATTGACGTATTCGAAAACAAAGGAGTTGCCGCCGCATGGATGCAACTGCCACACGTAGCGTCTCGCTGTACGAGCAACGTGCTCGCCGATCTGCATTTCGACGACGCCAAGGAACTGACCACCAAAGCCGCGCTCGCGCTCACATCGCGCATCGCTTCACCCGTCTAGACGGACGCGACGCTAACCGCAGCGCACTTCAGGCCCGGTCACGCAAACGAGATAATGAGCTTCTTTCCGCATGCGGCAGCGTATTTGCGCAGCGTCGAAAACGACGGCGAATGCTTCTCGCTCGACAGCGAGGCTTCGAGCCTGGATACGGCGGATGTTGTGGTTCCCATTCGCTCCGCGACTTGCGCCTGCGTCAAGCCCGCTCCTTTACGCGCAGCTAGCCGAACGATCTACCCTCCTATGCCACGCTGCACACGCTCGACGCAAAAGAAAAGCCGCTGCCATCACAAACGGCAGCGGCCTCACCCCGCGAATCACACGATCCACCGACTTCCTGACACCCCCGCTTACTGCTGAATCGTCGCCTGCTGAGCGAGCTTGTCGACCACCACCCCGAGCGCACGCTGCTGCGCGTGCGCTTCGAGTTGCTGACGCAGCACGTTCTTCGCTGCTTCAAACGTCGGCACGGTCGTCACGCGCTTCTCGTCTAGCTTCACGATCACATGTGCGTTACCGAGCTGGAACGGCGCCGCGACGGCACCCGACGCATCGCTTGGGATCGCGGTACAGGAAGGCGCAGGCATCGGTCTGCTGCCGGACTTCGTCGTGGACGACGCGCTGCGTTCGGGCGCGCTGCCCGACTACCGCGCGGATGAAGTGGGGATGTTTCCGGTATATCCGTCGCGCCGGTATCTCGATGCGAAGACGCGCGCATGGCTGGACTTCATGAAGCAGGCGCTGCACGCTGCCCTCGGCGGGCAATGCAACGACCATGCTGCGACGCGGCCACACCGGAGCGCCCCGGCGCGACCGCCACCGTCCCCTTACGCCACGGCCTTCACCGCCTGCGCCACGTCAAAGAACGTCGCCTGCACCGCGGCGTCCGCGCGCGCATACGCGCGGTTCACGCCGCTGATCACCGCACGAATCGACGCGGTCGTCAGATTCGCATCGACGCCGACACCGAATGCACTGCCGCGCAACCCCGTACCGGCCAGCTCGGCGATCGCGATCGCCTTCGCGTCGGCGCCCTGCGACAGCGCGCGTTCCTCGTAATGCTGGATTCGCAGCGGCGTATGCAACGCATGCATCAGCGCATCGAGCGGCCCGTTGCCTTCGCCGCGCAGCACGCGGCGCTCGCCGTGCACGTCGGCGGTCAGCACGATCGTCTCGCGGCCATCTCGCTCGGTCAGCTCATGGCCGACGTAACGCAGCGGCGCATCGCTTTCGACGTATTCCTGCTGGAACAACGACCAGATCTGCGCGCTCGTCACCTCGTGCCCGCTGTCGTCGGTCAGGCGCTGCACGGCTGCGCTGAAATCGACCTGCATGCGGCGCGGCAGCGCGACGCCGTAGCCCTGTTCGAGCAGGTACGCGATACCACCCTTGCCCGACTGGCTGTTCACGCGAATGATCGAATCGTACGTGCGGCCGAGATCGTTCGGATCGATCGGCAGATATGGCATTTCCCATACGGCGTCGGCGCGCTGCACCGCGAAGCCCTTCTTGATCGCGTCCTGGTGCGAGCCGGAGAACGCGGTGAACACGAGGTCGCCGACATACGGATGACGCGGGTGGATCGGCAACTGCGTGCATTCCTCGGACGTGCGCGCGACTTCGTTGATCTGCGAGAAATCGAGGCCCGGATCGACGCCCTGCGTGTACAGGTTCAGCGCGAGCGTCACGAGATCGACGTTACCCGTGCGTTCGCCGTTGCCGAACAGGCAACCTTCGATCCGGTCGGCACCGGCCATCACCGCAAGTTCGGCCGCCGCGACCGCGGTGCCGCGATCGTTGTGCGGATGGACGGACAGGATCAGCGAATCGCGGCGCGCGAGGTTGCGGTGCATCCATTCGATCTGGTCCGCGTAGTAATTCGGCGTGCCGATTTCCACCGTGGCCGGCAGGTTCACGATCGACTTGCGCGCCGGCGTCGGCTGCCACACGTCGAACACCGCGTCGCAGACTTCCTTCGCGAACTCGAGTTCGGTCGCCGTAAACGTTTCCGGGCTGTACTGCAGCGTGAACTGCGTGCCGGTCGCCGCATCGGCGCACCGCTTGATCGTGCGCGCGGCGTTCACCGCGAGCTGCTTCACACCGTCGCGATCGAGGCCGAACACGATCTTGCGGAATTCCGGCGCGGTCGCGTTGTACAGGTGCACGATCGCGCGCTTCGCGCCGCGCAGCGACGCGAAGGTGCGCTCGATCAGATCGTCGCGCGCCTGCGTCAGCACTTCGATCGTCACGTCGTCGGGAATGTGACCGCCTTCGATCAGCTCGCGAACGAAGTTGAAATCGGTTTCGGACGCGGACGGGAACGCAACCTCGATTTCCTTGAAGCCGATCGCGACCAGCGTCTTGAACATCCGCATCTTGCGCGTGGCGTCCATCGGTTCAAACAGCGCCTGGTTGCCGTCGCGCAGGTCGGTGCTCATCCAGATCGGCGCCTGCGTGATCGTGCGCGACGGCCACGTGCGGTCGGGCAGATTGACGGGCGTGAACGGCCGGTATTTCGTCGCGGGGTTCTTCAGCATCATGATGTCGGTCCTCGGTCAGTTTGTCGGTGAAACGCGGCGCGGCAGCCTTCGGCGTCAGGAGCCGGCTACATGCGCAGCGGTAAAAACGGCAAAAAATCGGCACAACGGCAAAGCGGTACGGCAAACGACAGCCTTGGCGGTTGAGCGACCGGGACGGAGCGGAGTGATGACGGAAGAAAGACGAACTCAGGCGCCGGTCGACAACCGGGGCCAGGTCGGTGATGCGGGGAAAATCTGGCGCTTCAGGAACGAAGCAGATGGAAAGCGCGCAGCCGCAGACCCAGCCCGGAGAAGCGGGCTAGTAGTCGTAGCGAGAAGAGGAACTGAGCGGCGTGCATGGCCGGCATCAAATCACAGGGTGGCCACGGTTGTCAACCGGGGACGAGTGCGCTTCCGCCTCGCCCGATCCCGCGACACGCGCGTTCGCGCAGAATCAGTCCCGTCCGATAGGCGGCGCCGTCCCCCGTCGATATGCTTCACGGGTGCGGCGCCGGTAAGGCCCTATTCATGTTCGGAGTGAGTCGGTCTGTCCTCTTCGCCGGTCGCCGCACACCCTCCCTTGCGATCGGGTTTCGGTGTGGACGTTCGACGGTGGCCGGTGGGCGCGGCCACGACAGAGATGTCGATGTTGAAACGAAACGCTGCCATATGCGAACGTCGAGCGTCTGCTCCGAAGCCCGATTGCGCCTCGCCCGTCTTGCTCCGCGTTGCGCGCTCTCGCATCATTCAAGAAACCGATATACGTATCGATACCATTTCTCGAATATATCGAAACCCCCTTCATTTAGCACATTTCATTAAATCGATTAGCGCCGCTTTTCGATTTACTGAACAATAACCATTCCTATATGAATATTTTTTTATTTATTTTTCGCCATGCTTTGTATGTCGCGCTTCAAACTGAAAACGTTTGCGCGACAAGGCGCACGCCTTATCCAATAACCATCTGGAGGCAATCATGGCCGACTCTCAAACGTCATCCAATCGCGCCGGCGAGTTTTCGATTCCGTCGAATACCGATTTCCGTGCGATTTTCTTCGCGAATGCAGCCGAGCAACAGCACATCAAGCTTTTTATCGGTGACAGCCAGGAACCCGCCGCGTATCACAAGCTGACGACGCGCGACGGCCCGCGCGAAGCCACGCTGAATTCCGGCAACGGCAAGATCCGTTTCGAAGTGTCGGTAAACGGGAAGAAATCGGCGACCGATGCGCGCCTCGCGCCGATCACCGGCAAGAAATCGGACGGCTCGCCGTTCACGGTCAACTTCGGGATCGTCGTGTCGGAAGACGGCCACGACAGCGACTACAACGACGGAATCGTCGTGCTCCAGTGGCCGATCGGCTGACCTGACGCGCAATCGACGGTCGATCTCTGCCAGCCGCCTCCGTGGCGGCCGGCGGGTTTGCGCCGCGTTCCGCGGACCCTCACGCCCCATCCAGAAAAAACCGCCTCATCACCGGAGACGTCCATGCCGCTCCTTTCCGCTTCGATCGTCAGCGCGCCCGTCGCGACGTCGGAGCGTTACGTCGATATCCCGGGCCTGTACATCGACATCGCGAAGGCCGGGATTCGCGACGGGAAACTGCAGGTCACCCTCAACGTGCCGACACCTTACGCGACCGGCAACAACTTCCCCGGCATCTATTTCGCGATCGCGACCGACAAGGGTGTCGTCGCGGACGGCTGCTTCACCTATTCGTCGAAGGTGCCCGAAAGCACCGGACGCATGCCGTTCACGCTCGTCGCGACGATCGACGTCGGCAGCGGCGTCACGTTCGTGAAGGGCCAGTGGAAAAGCGTGCGCGGCAGTGCGATGCATATCGATTCGTACGCGAGCCTGTCCGCGATCGGGGAAGCGGCCACGCCATCGCCGTCGCAAGGCGGCGGCAATCCGGGCACCGAAACCGGTGGCGGCGGATCGGGCAACATTGGCGGCGGCGAACGCGACGGCACGTTCAACCTGCCGCCGAACATCAAGTTCGGCGTCACCGCACTCGCCCACGCGGCGAATGACCAGACGATCGACATCTACATCGACGACGACCCGAAACCCGCCGCGACGTTCAAGGGCACCGGCGTGCAGGACCAGAACCTCGGCACGAAGGTGCTCGACTCGGGCAAGGGACGCGTGCGCGTGATCGTGATGGCGAACGGCAGGCCGTCGCGGCTCGGCTCGCGGCAGGTCGACATTTTCAAGAAGTCTTATTTCGGGATCGTCGGGTCGGAAGATGGCGCCGACGACGACTACAACGACGGCATCGTGTTCCTGAACTGGCCGCTCGGCTGAGCAGCGGCGGTGGCGAAACATCGCAATGGCTACGCCCACCCTGCATTGCGAATCGTTCGAACAGTCATTTGCAGTTCCACGCTCAGCGCCGCGCGCGGCCCGGTGAAATCGGTTCACCGGCCGCGCGGCGCGAGACTTTCCATCAAGACGAGGACGACATGTCACAACCTTTTACCCACGACGACCTGTACGCGCTGCTGCAACTCGCGGGCAACGACGCCACTGCCGTGCAGGCCAATGGAGATCAGGCGGTGCTCGACCGGATGCGTCAGTTCATGACCGCGCAGCTCGTCGATAAACTGCCGCAGTACGACGTGTTCGTCGATATCGCGACGATCCCGTACAGCTTCGACGTCGGCAGCTGGCAGAACAAGGTGAAAACCGATGCGACCGGCCAGGTCGTCGCGTGCACGGTGACGTGGGCCGGCGCGCCGGGCGTGTTGCCCGGCGCCGCGGCGAAGTTCGGCGTCGGCGCGGTGGTCAATTACTTCTCGCAAGCGACGCCGCAACCCGTGCAGCCGGAGCCCGTGCCGACCGGCGGCGGCGAACGCGACGGCGTCTTCAACCTGCCGCCGAACATCGCCTTCGGCGTGACCGCGCTGGTCAATTCGTCCGCGCAGCAGACGATCGAGGTCTTCGTCGACGACAATCCGAAGCCGGCCGCGATGTTCCAGGGCGCCGGCACGCAGGACGCGAACCTGAACACGCAGATCGTGAACTCCGGCAAGGGCAAGGTGCGTGTGGTCGTGACGGCGAACGGCAAGCCGTCGCAGATCGGCTCGCGTCAGGTCGACATCTTCAAGAAGACCTACTTCGGGCTGGTCGGATCGGAAGATGGCGGCGACGGCGACTACAACGACGGCATCGCGATCCTGAACTGGCCGCTGGGTTGAACCGCAGGCGCCTGACGGTCGTCGCCACGCCGCCCGGCGTGGCGATTGGCCGGTGTGCCTCGGCCCTCTGCGAGCGCAGGCTCGCACCGATCACCCCGCCTGCGGCCCGGCAGCCGTCGACATCGCCACCGGCTGCGCGAACGCGGCCGACGCCAGTTGCGTGCGTGCGTCACGCGCCACGCGGTTGAACGCCACGCGCTGCGCGCCCTTCAGCTGCGCCGCTTTGGCTGCATGCACGAGTTCGATCGGATCGACGAGACGGGCATGCCGACGAACCTCGAAATGCAGATGCGGGCCGGTCGCCGTGCCCGTGCTGCCGACCGCGCCGACGCGTTGACCGCGCATGACGCGCGCGCCGGTTCGCAACGTCGGCTCGAACGCCGACAGGTGCGCGTAGTACGACGCGTAACCGCCGTCATGGCGAATCACCACGTACTTGCCGTAGCCGCGCGGCTCGGTGCCGATGAACGTCACGACGCCGCGCTCCGACGCATGAACGGCGCGGCCGGCAGGCGCCGCGAGATCGACGCCCGAATGCACGTGACGCGCCCCGCTCACCGGATGCACGCGCGTGCCGAATTGCGAGCTGATGCGCGTCGCGGCGACCGGCATCGCGAAGCGCGCGCCGGCGAGCGGCATGCCGTCGAGTTCGTAATAGGCACCCGGCGAGCCGGCCTGCGGCGCGAACCACACGGCCGCGACACTCTGCCCGCGAAAGCGGACGTCGAGCGCCGTCACGCGTACGCGGCCCGGCCGCGCTGCGTCGTGGTCGGGCTCGAATGCCACGCGGAACGTATCGCCCCGCGCGCCGTGCTGCGTCGGATCGACGCGCCCGGCCAGCACGCGGACGACCTGCGCGGCGACGCCGGCCGGCAGATCCGCGCGCGCCAGCGACGCGTGCAGGCTGTCGACGATCGCGCCGGCCCGCGTGCCGCGATCCGGCTGCGCGAACGTGAACGGCTCGGCGGATGCCAGATCGACCGCGCCTCGCGCCCACGCCGACTGCACGCCCGTCGCCGGCAGCGCCGACGCCAGCCCGTAATGGAACCGCGACGCATAACCGCGTTCGACCGCGTCGCGCGCGGTCTCGCACAGCACGCGATACGCGACGCAGGCGCCAAAGCGCGCCACCGGATCGCCGCGCCCGATGCCGGTCGACACGTTCAACGCGTGCGACACGTACGCGACGTCGAGCGGCGCGGACGATGCACGCAGGCCGCCCCACGTCGTACGCGCGGAATTGAAGAAAGGCACGTCGTCAAGGTCGGTGGTTTCCGCCGTCGCGGGCGCGACCGGCGCGGCGTCGTGAAACGCCTGCGCTGCCGCGCCCTGTGCGCCGGCCACGCAGGCCGCCGCGACGATGCCGCGCAGTAATGCACGGCCAATCGGGAAACGGTGATCGCCGCGAGGTGCGGGTCGACCTTGCTCGCGTGCGACACGTAAACGCAGGTCTGACCGCATGACGTCGTCACTCGCTATTCATTGAAAAATCGGGAAAAAACCAGGCTTCGCGGAGGAACGATCGGCGCGATCCGGCTACTCGAAAGCAAGTGTATCGGCGCGGTCGAAACGGCCAAATAGGACTTGTCTTATTTTCTTGAAAGCCAGCTTAATACTCGTACTAAAACAACGCAGTCGTGACGCCACGCATTCGCGCCGAACCCGCGCTGCCGTGTACAGTCGAGGGCTGCCGGCGCGCGACACGCGCCGAGCACTGTGTGTTCAAAACCGGAATCCCGTCATGTTTCTCGACCATCTTCATCCGGAACGCTGGACGTTCCTGTGGAACGCGTTGTCCGCCCTCTCCCTCAAGCTGTCCGCCGGCCTGGCGCTGCTCATCGCCGGCTGGTGGCTGTCGAAACGCGTCGGCAACTGGTTGAACCGGCTGCTCTCGAACAAGGAGCGCGTCGACGACACGCTGCGGCCGATCCTCTGCGACGTCGCGGTGTGGGGCATCCGCATCGTCGCGATCGTCGGCGCGCTGTCGCAGCTCGGCATCGAAACCGCGAGCATCGTCGCGGTGCTCGGCGCGGCCGGCCTCGCCATCGGGCTCGCGCTGCAGGGCACGATGCAGAACATCGCGGCCGGCATCATGCTTCTGCTGCTGCGGCCGTTCAAGGTGGGCGACTACATCGACGGCGGCTCGGGCGTCGCGGGCACCGTCGACGAGGTCGGGCTCTTCATGACGCGTCTCACCAAGCCGGACGGCATCTGCGAGTACGTGCCGAACAGCGCGCTGTGGGGCAGCTCGATCCGCAACTACACGCGCAACCCGACGCGCCGCCTCGATCTCGAAGTGGAAGTGTCCGTGCACGACGACATCGATCGCGCGCTCGACGCGCTGCGTGCGCTGGCCGCGGCCGATCCCGACGTGCTGCAGGACCCCGCGCCGGACGTGATGGTGATGCGCTTCGACGACAGCACGGCCGTCGCGAACATGCGCGTGTGGACGTATACCGACACGTTCTGGGCGATGCGCTGGCGCCTCGCGCGCCAGGTACGCAAGGCGCTCGCCGAGGCGGACTGCGCGCTGCCGATCCGCACACGGGAATTGCACATCGTGCACGACGCGGAGCGTCGCACCGGCGATGCACGCGTGCGGGTTTCGTAAGGCAGCGGCGCACGGCGTTGCATCCTGACGACGTCCAGCACCCACCTTCCGGCCGCTCCTGTACGTGAACACCGAGATCGCGCCGTGCCTCAGCTCGCCCTGCGGCGCGAAGCGCGTTTCGCCGATCACGCCGCGATAGACTGTGACCGGCACCTTCGCCGGTTTCCTTGAGCGCGTGCTGACGAATCCGGCTGGCGTGTCGTCGATCCAGTCGAGCCTCGCGTTGCGCGAGGTGAAGTTCTCGTCGCGCGTGCCGGTGCCGACGCATGATCGCTCATGCTTTCAAGCGCCCGCGCACGGGCATCCGCTGTCGATCGTCATCCCATGGAGCGCTACCCGATGAAACGTTACTCTCCCGCCGCATCGTTTGCCGCCGCGATGGCTTGCGTGTTCGCATTGAGCGCCTGTGCGGCGCAATCGTCCGCGCCGGCCAACGCGTCCGCGCGGCCCGATACCGCCGCGCAGGCGGCCCCCCCGCTGGTCGGCGGCGATCGCGACGCGCACGGCTGCATCGGCTCGGCCGGCTACGCGTGGTGCGCGCGGACGCAACAATGCGAGCGTCCGTGGGAACTCGCGAAGGCGCAGGGCTTTGCGAATTCGGCACAGGCTTATGAGCAGTTCTGCGCGAACGGCGGAACGAAGTGAAGTGAGGTTAACTGATGTAACTGTGAACGGATCGCGGTGCAACGCCGCGATCCGATGAGGTTCCGGTCTGGTGCATGGCATGCGAATCGCACGCATCCCACCCCGCCGACCCCGATCGATTTTCCCCGCGTCGCGCACCGTCATTCCGGAAACCCGGACGCACAAAAAACCCCACGAAAACGGGGATATTCGTCGTCTGCGACACGTTGTCCGAGTTCGGTTATATTACGCGCCCCTTGCCAACCCGCCCCCGCAAAACGCGTCGCGCGCGGCCTCTTTCAACGCAGCCGGAAGCGCCGTCCGCTCGGGCTTGCCGTCAGGGCCCCGGCGCGTGGCGCACCGTCGCGACGCAGGCGCTAGTCTGCTCGCGGGAGCCGATCCGAAGGTGTCCTTCCGAATGGCTTCACGTGCGCAAATGCAACGACGCGCATCGCCGATCCGGAATTCCGGATTCGTGATCCGGATCTCCGGACCCGTGTTTCGGCACAACGGAACCGCACGCCGGGCGGCATGGCAAACCGATGCTTCCAAGTTGAAAAAGGGATCTGCTGTGATCAAAACGTTACGGGTAATACTGTCGGCGCTCGCGCTGTGCGTCGCGACATCGTCCGCGCACGCCGCCGACCCGAAGAAGGTCGACGTCCTGCTGGTGGGCGGCGGCATCATGAGCTCGACGCTCGGCGTGTGGCTGCACGAACTCCAGCCCGACTGGTCGATGACGATGGTCGAGCGCCTCGACGGCGTCGCGCTGGAAAGCTCGAACGGCTGGAACAACGCCGGCACCGGCCACTCGGCGCTCGCCGAACTGAACTACACGCCGGAGAAGGCGGACGGCAAGGTCGACATCTCGAAGGCGATCGAGATCAACGAGTCGTTCCAGATCTCGCGCCAGTTCTGGGCGTGGCAGGTCAAGCAAGGCGTGCTGAAGAACCCGCACGCGTTCATCAACTCGACGCCGCACATGAGCTTCGTCTGGGGCGACGACAACGTCCGCTTCCTGAAGAAGCGCTACGAAGCGCTGCAGGCGAGCCCGTTGTTCCGCGGGATGCAGTATTCGGAAGACTACGACCAGATCAAGAAGTGGGTGCCGCTGATGATGGAAGGTCGCGACCGCAAGCAGAAGGTGGCCGCGACGTGGACGCCGATCGGCACCGACGTGAACTTCGGCGAGATCACGCGCCAGTTCGTCGGCTACCTGAAGACGCAGCCGAACTTCACGCTGTCGCTGTCGAGCGAAGTGCGCGAGATCACGCGCAACGCCGACGGCACGTGGCACGTGTCGTGGGTGAAGCTGCATTCCGACGAACCGCCGCAATCGGTCGACGCGAAGTTCGTGTTCATCGGCGCGGGCGGCGGTGCGCTGCACCTGCTGCAAGCGTCGGGCATTCCCGAAGCGAAGGACTACGGCGCGTTCCCGGTCGGCGGCTCGTTCCTCGTGACCGACAACCCCGAGGTCGTGAAGCAGCACCTCGCGAAGGCCTACGGCAAGGCGTCGGTCGGCTCGCCGCCGATGTCGGTACCGCACCTCGACACGCGGATCATCGACGGCAAGAAGATCATCCTGTTCGGGCCGTTCGCGACGTTCTCGACCAAGTTCCTGAAGAACGGCTCGTACTTCGACCTCGCGAAGAGCACCAACCTGCACAACGTCGCGCCGATGATGCGCGTGGGTGTCGACGAATTCCCGCTGGTGCAGTACCTCGCCGGCCAGCTGATGCTGTCCGACGACGACCGCTTTAACGCGCTGAAGGAATACTTCCCGAACGCGAAGAAGGAAGACTGGCGCCTGTGGCAAGCCGGCCAGCGCGTGCAGATCATCAAGCGCGATCCGGTCAAGGGCGGCGTGCTGAAGCTCGGCACCGAGATCGTCGCGTCGCAGGACGGCAGCATCGCGGGCCTGCTCGGCGCGTCGCCGGGCGCATCGACCGCCGCGCCGATCATGCTGAACCTGATGAGGAAGGTGTTCAAGGACAAGGTCGCGACGCCCGAGTGGCAGCAGAAGATCCGCCAGATCGTGCCGAGCTACGGCACCAAGCTGAACGACAGCCCGGCGAAGGTCGTCGAGGAATGGACCTATACGAGCGACGTGCTGCAGCTGTCGCCGCCGCCGAAGATCGACCTCGGCGCGCCGTCGCAGGCTACCGGCGCCGCGCCGGCCCGCCCGGCGAAGGCGTCGGCCGACATGGCGCTGTAACGCGTCCGACGCTGCGCGGCACCCGCGCGGCACTCATGCGGCACCGTTATGCCGCCCGACACGGCCGCCCTCCGGGGCGGCCGTTTTTCGTGGCGCGCGCCGGGCGCAAGCACCGGCTTCCGCTAGAATTGCGGCACGCGCGACCCCGTCGCCGCCCGATCCATCATCCGCATCGATACAACCCGAGCCACCGCCGGTGCGGCCCGCGCCCGAGCCGCGCGAGCGCCGCCCGCCGTGGCCGCGCCCGCCCGGGCGCGCCATCAACCGAATTCAGCTGGAGAAAGACCGTGTTTACCTGCCGAAACCAGAGCTGCGGCACGCAGTGGGAGCAGTCCGACGTCGTCATCAAGGACGAAGGCCAGGGGCTGCTGTTCCGCTGCCCGCTGTGCGGCGCCCGCAACTATCTCGAACGCTTCGAGGACGACGAAGGCAACGTCGTCTACGAGCAGATGGAAGGCCGCCCCTACCTCGGAGACATCTCTTGACCCAACCGACCGCCACGCCGTTCAGCGCGCTGCCGCTGACGCCCGCCACGCTCGCGAACCTCGCGCAGCTCGGCTATGTCGACATGACGCCGATCCAGGCCGCGAGCCTGCCGGTCGCGCTGGCCGGCCAGGACCTGATCGCGCAGGCGAAGACGGGCAGCGGCAAGACCGCCGCGTTCTCGCTCGCGCTGCTCGCGCGCCTCGATACGCGCCGTTTCGACGTGCAGGCGATGATCCTGTGCCCGACGCGCGAACTCGCCGACCAGGTCGCGCAGGAAGTGCGCCGCCTCGCGCGCGCCGAGGAGAACGTGAAGGTGCTGACGCTGTGCGGCGGCACGCCGATGCGTCCGCAGGCGCAAAGCCTCGAGCACGGCGCGCACATCGTCGTCGGCACGCCGGGCCGCATCATGGATCACCTCGATCGCGGCAACCTGAAGCTCGACGCGCTGAATACGCTGGTGCTCGACGAAGCCGACCGGATGCTCGACATGGGCTTCTTCGACGACATCGCGAAGGTCGCGCGGATGTGCCCGACGACGCGCCAGACACTGCTGTTCTCCGCGACCTATCCGGACGGCATCGCGAAGCTGAGCCAGCAGTTCCTGCGCAATCCGAAGGAAATCAAGCTCGCGGAACGCCATGACGACAGCAAGATCCGGCAGCGCTTCTATGAAGTGACCGAGGACGAGCGGCTGCATGCGGTCGGCCAGTTGCTGAACCACTACCGGCCGGTGAGCACGATCGCGTTCTGCAACACCAAGCAGCAGTGCCGCGACCTGCTCGACGTGCTGCACGCGCAGGGCTTCCACGCGCTCGCGCTGCACGGCGAGCTCGACCAGCGCGAGCGCGACCAGGTGCTGATCCAGTTCGCGAACCGCAGTTGCTCGGTGCTGGTGGCGACCGACGTCGCCGCGCGCGGGCTCGACATCGCGCAGCTCGAGGCGGTGATCAACGTCGACGTGACGCCCGACCCGGAAGTGCACGTGCACCGCATCGGCCGCACGGGCCGCGCGGATCAGGACGGCTGGGCGCTGAGCCTCGCGAGCATGGACGAGATGGGCCGCGTCGGCGCGATCGAACAGGCGCAGAAGCGCGAGGTCGAATGGCATCCGCTCGCGGAGCTCAAGCCGGCGGACGACAGCGTGCTGCTGCCGCCGATGGAAACGCTGCAGATCCTCGGCGGGCGCAAGGACAAGATCCGTCCGGGCGACGTGCTCGGCGCGCTGACCGGCGACGCCGGATTCGACGGCAAGCAGATCGGCAAGATCAACGTGACCGAGTTCTCGACCTATGTCGCGATCGAGCGCGGCGTCGCGCGCGACGCGCTGCGCAAGCTCAATGCGGGGAAGATCAAGGGCAAGCGGGTCAAGGTCCGCTTGATGGACGAGGAGTAAGCGGCGCGCGGCGCGGGCGGTCGCCGCACCGCCGTGCGCCGCTCCGTGCGTCACCTGAGTTCGGGATAGCCGTGCGCGGCGGCTGCCTGCGCGAACCGCGCAATCGCGTCGTAGTCGGCCGGCGACAGCCGTTCGAACCCCTTCAGCCTCAGCACGCGCGCCCGTTCCGCATCGGCGGCGACCGCGCGATCGAGCGCGTCCTGCAACGCGCCGACCTGCGTGTCCGGCAGCGCCCGCGATGCGACGAACGGCAAGCCGGGCGCGGGTGCCGTCGCGCCGATGATCCGGATGTCCTTCAGCAGATCGGGCAGCGCGTCGCGCACATACGCGAACGTCACGCAGTCGATCGCCGCGCAATCCGCCTCTCCCGACGCCAGCGCACGCAGCACGTTCAGATGCGAACCGAACGGCGTGACCGATCCGAAGAACCGCCCGTCGTGCGCATGCGGCGCAACCGCGTGCCGGAATGCGTTCATCCCGCTGTGCGAATCCTCGCCGTTGAACGCGGCCCGCAACCCGCGGCATGCGGCCAGCGTCGTCGCACCTCCCGCGTGCACGCGCGCCGACACGACCAGCACGCTGCTGTAGCGCGCACCGTCGCAACCGTCCGCGTCGAAAACGGGGGTCGCAACCAATCGCACGACGTCGCACAAGCCGAGCATCCGGTACGGGTAGCCGCAGGTCTGTGACAGCAGCAGATCGTCGCGCCGCCACAGGGCCTGCAGGTCGTCGAACGGCGCGTCGCGCAGCGCGACGTCGGCCGGGCCGCCCGCGTTCGCGAATGCATCGAGCGCGTCGCGCAGCAGCGCGCGCCACAGCGCGGCGTGGCGCGGCGTCACGTTGTACATCGGCAGGACTGCGATCCAGGGTTTCATGCGGGCATTTTACGCATCGGCGGCGGCCCGGATGCTTATCGATCACGACACGATAAGCAAATGCGAATCGATTGGTTGGCGCAGGCGCGCCGCCCCGGTACCGTTCGAATGCCTGCCGGCGCCGCCACCGTGCGCGATGCCGGGCAGGCCGACCGTGATCCGCGAGACACCTGCGCACCCGGGCCGAGCGCCCGGTTCCATCGCTCGTTCCCCGCACTGCCCGATCCATCCCGCCTCAACGCCATGGCCGAATACTTCGACGTCGATCACGCTCGCGCGATCGCCGCGCTCGACGCCCGCTTCACCGCCCGCACCGAGTGGCCGACCTGGCTGCTGGTCGTCGTCATCTACGGCGGCTGGCTCGCCGTGCTGCTGCTCGTGCGCGAAGGGCGCCTGTCGCTCGCCGCCGCGACGCCGCCGCTGATCCTGCTCGGCGCGTGGCACCTGTCGCTGCAGCACGAACTGTTGCATGGCCATCCGACGCGTTCCGCCTTCGTGAACAAACTGCTCGGCTATCCGCCGCTGACGGTCTGGTATCCGTACACGCTCTATCGCGACACGCACCTCGACCATCACCGCGACGAAGACCTGACCGTGCCGGGCATCGATCCCGAAACGAACTACGTCACGCGTGAACGCTGGGTGCGGCTGCCGCGCTGGCGCCGGGCGCTGACGGTCGCGCGCAAGACTTTCATCGGACGTATCGTCGTCGGGCCGCCATCGAGCGTCGTGGCGACGCTCGCCGAGGCAGTCGCCGCGTTCCGGCGCGGCGACTTTCGTTATCTGCCGATGTGGCTGGCGCACGTTGCCTGCGTGGTCGCGCTGCTCGCGTGGCTGCAATGGACGATCGGCGTGCCGTGGTGGTACTACCTGCTGGCCGTCACGTGGCCCGCGCTGTCGCTCGCGATGACCCGCTCGCTGTACGAACATCGCGCCGCGCCGCATCCGAAGGCGCGCATCACGATCAACGAAGCCGGCTTCGCGATGCGGCTGCTGTACCTGAACAACAACTATCACCTCGTCCATCACGACCTGCCGAAACTGCCGTGGTACGACCTGCCGCGCGCATACCGGATGCGGCGCGACGCGTATGCGAAGAAATGCGGCGGCTTCGTGATTCGCGGCGGATATCGCGCGTTGCTCGCGCGCCATGCGTGGACGCCGACCGATCCGCCCGTGCATCCGTTCGACGAGGGCACGGCATCGCTGTCGACGGGTAGCGGCGCGAAAGTGGCGGTGATCGACCGGGTGTTGCAGATCAGCACGTAACGTCAGAGCTTCCGCGTGTCGGCACCCATTCTTACGAAAAGCCGACAATACCCGTCGTCGCCCGTGAATTGCCAATTGCGTCGGCAATGCGCAGAATGGCCGCTCATCCGGGGCTTCCGACAATCATTCGCCCCGGCTCCGCCGCACGGCCGCGCGCCGCATTTCCCGACGACGATGCAACCGAACACCCCACCCGGCGCGATCCGCACGATCGGCAACGACTGGTCCGTCTCCGCGATCACCGCGGGTTTTCTCGCGGTCCTGATTTCCTACGCGGGCCCGCTCGCGATCTTCTTCCAGGCTTCGCAGGTCGCCCACGCGTCCAACGAAATGGTGTCGTCGTGGGTCTGGGCGATCTCGATCGGCGCGGGCGTGTCCGGGTTGTTCGCGAGCTGGAAGCTGAAGGTGCCCGTCGTCACCGCGTGGTCGGCGCCCGGCACCGCGCTGCTCGTCGGCCTGTTCCCGCAACTGACGCTCAACCAGGCCGTCGGCGCTTACATCACCGCTGCGCTGATCATCCTGGCGATCGGCGTCTCCGGCTATTTCGACCGCCTCGTGCGCCACATTCCGCGCGGCATCGCCTGCGGCATGATGGCCGGCATCCTGCTGCCGTTCGGCATGCAGGCGTTCTCCGCCGCGACCGCGCAGCCGGTGCTCGGTTTCGGGATGATCGCAGCGTACGTGATCTTCCGGCGCCTGCTGCCGCGCTACAGCATCGTGCTCGTGCTGCTGACGGGCGCCGCGCTCGCGACGCTGCTCGGGATGACGCATCTCGGCAACGTATCGCCGAGCCTCGCGCGGCCGATCTTCATCGCCCCCGAATGGACGCTCGGCACGACGCTCAGCCTCGCGCTGCCGCTCGTCGTCGTCAGCCTCACCGGCCAGTTCCTGCCGGGGATGACGATCCTGCGCGTGTCCGGCTATCACACGCCGGCGCGCCCGATCATCACCGCGACCAGCGTGATGTCGCTGGCGGTCGCGTGCTTCGGCGGGATCACGATCGTCGTCGCGGCGATCACCGCGGCGCTCTGCACCGGCAAGGACGCGCACGAGGATCCGGAGCGGCGGTACGTCGCCGGGCGTGTTCTACCTGATCGGCGGGCTCTTCGCGGGCACGATCGTCACGCTGTTCTTCGCGCTGCCGAAGGCATTCGTCGCGATTCTGGCCGGGCTCGCGCTGATCGGCGCGATCGGTGCGAACGTGCACGGGATCTTCGAGGACGAGAACCATCGCGAAGCGTCGGTGATCACGTTCCTCGCGACCGCGTCGGGAATGACGTGGCTCGGGCTCGGGTCGGCGTTCTGGGGGATCGTGATCGGGTCGGTGGCGTATGGGGTGTTGAACAGGGTGCGGGGGCGTCGGGGGGATTGAGCGCGTGCATGACGTCGTCCTCGAACACTCGGTGCAATGCCTTCCCGACCACGGGTTCGTCGGCCCTCGCGATTCGGTTCATCGAATGCGCGGGTCGGGTCAGGTAACGTCCTTTGCATCTCAAGGATCGTCATGAAGCCCCGCCAGTCAGGCACTATCTCGATGTGCTGCGAATAGCGCCGCCGGCCAACAGAAGCTGATCGACAAGTTCGAGTTTCAACGGCTTGTCCGCGTCGAGCTGCTTCCTTTCGATCACGTACTTCCAGCCGTCGCCATTGCCCGGGTTGCGATAGAACGCCACGACCGCGACGTATTTCGTATCGGCCTGCATCGGCTGCGTAAGACTTGCCGACGCCCCCGGATTCAACACCGCAGCAAGGTTGGCCTGCAGGTCCTGGGCAAGCACCGTCCGGTCATTCTTCAGCAGATCCTCGTAGGACGCACCATCGAACATCTTCCGGTCCTTCAACTGATACACGCGCACCGCGACCGATGTCGCGCGGCCGGCGTCGTCGGGGTTCAGTGCCTCCCGGGCGGACAGATCGACGTTGAGCACCTTGACCTGCTTGAAGAACACCGCGTGATACGCACTCGACGAGGCGTCCGAGACGGATTGCCAGGCGCCGCACGCGGACAGCAGCAAGACGGACAGGAAAGTTGAAACAGCGAAACGGATGGACATCAATGCTCCTCAGCAGTGCATGGTGTAGGTCATCAGCGTATTGAGGCCGAGAGTTGCCGGCCCGAGGCAGAACGCAAGCCGATCGCAGCAAAACGGATGCAACGGCTGATCCGAAAAATCAGAAGGCCATGCGTCATTTCTGGTCAAGCATGCGATGCGGCAACGTATGGATTCGGGACCGGCGCAGGAAAAGCCTCGTAGACACCAAGCGCAATGTTGACGATCCGTTCCTCGTCAGCGGCCAGCACGGTAGTCCAGCCGAGCCGAGGCGCCGGCCCGGCGTTTCCCTGACCGAGCGTCGGTTCCGGCGTGTATCGCGACGACATCTCCATACGCAGGTGTACGTCCGCCTTGACACCGACGTACAACTGTACAAAGGCCATCAAATCGCGATGCAGCCCTGCACCCGGCAAGAGGTCCTGCGCCTGCCGAGCATCGGCCGGACGCAACGTCACCCGTACCGCCCGGCTGCGATACGCCATCCGCTTTCCCAATACGTAGCCTCCGCCCAACCCGTTACGTTGACTGGTTCCCGATTTCCCGACAGCAGGCCTGGCACCGGCAAGCGGTCGCGGCCGCCCCGTCGACGTCACGACCGGCCAGAACTCGTCGACCCGAACCTCGGCTCGCGGAATAGCCAGCGCAACGACGCCCGCCAGCCCCTCCGGCGTGCGCGTGCGCTGAATCAGGAGCCCCAGCAACGCCAGCATCCTCGAATCGGGCAGGCCCGCGCGCTTCGGCTTGTCGCCCCACCCGAACCCGGCCAGACACAACAGGTTGCGCGAATGCGCATCGACGCCGCCGGGCCTGAAGTGCTCGGGATAGCGATACTTCCGCCACGCGCGATACAGCAACGTGACATACCGATGATTGAACTGATCGAGAAATGCCTGGACCGCCTCGTGCCCTTCCTCGCGCTGCACGATCTCGTCGATCAGGTGCGACGGCATCGCCGCGTCGACGCCGTACAACCCCATGAAAGTCGTGCGCACGGTTGGCGGTGAATGAGGCCCGAACGTGTCCGACCCATCATCGAACTCGACCGACGCGATCTCACTCGCCGGGAACCCCAGTCGCGGCCGCGGCCGGAAGCGCACCGGTTCATGTTCGAGCGCATCCCGTGTACCGAACCCGGGCTGATCGGGAAAACGCACTTCGAGCAACCGGCAAAGCTGCATGAAGTTCATTCGCGGTGCGCGCGCCAGGAGCGAGGCGACCAGCGGATCGAGATTCGGGAAGTCGTGCAGTTTCATAACGGCGCCCGCTCTGCCTTGCTGCGTGGCCATTCGATCCGAGCCTGAGACGGCAGGCTGACGACCGCGAGCTTCGTGAACAGGTTGATGTCCGCGTAGAGCGCGAAGAACCGATGCAGCAGTTCGCCGAACAGCATCACGTCACCGTCCCCGGCGAACGCATGGCTGTCGAGCGTGACCTCGATCAGCACGCCGCGCTCGACCGCGCCACCCGATACCTCCTCGATCAGTGCCTGTGACACCCACAGGATGCCCGCGAGCCGTCGACGGTTCAGTTCGTCGTCCGTCCAGTCATAGAGCGCGAGCGCCCCGCGCAGCACTTCCGCGTTCATCATCGACAGGAAGTTCGGCGCCAGGTGCGACAGCACCCGCCACTGGAACCGGTCTTCCGTCGGCGGATACAGCGGCAGCGTCGGCGAGACGAGATTGCGCACCCCGGTGACGTTCTGCGAACTGGTCGCGAGTTCGTCGAGACTGGCTTCCCGCAGCCCCTTGCGCGGCAGCAATCCGTTCGTGCCCGTCACACGCAACGACAGGCTTTCCTCGGGCAGCGCCTCCATGGTTTCCCATGCATGACCACCGAGCACCACCCACGTTTCGTGCAACCCCGTCACGCCCGAGCGCACGCGCGAATGGAAATACCGCTCCGGCGCCTCGTGGCGCAGCATGCCGCCACGATGGCGGAACGTCGCAAACGGCACGTATTCATACCGCTCGGCCGTTTCGTGGTCGAATGCCTCGATCGCGTCGACGGAATACGTTTCGACATGTTCGCCTTGATGGCCGGCCGGCACCACGCGATATTCGGTTTCGTGATGATCGATCTCGATCGGCTCGGCATCCAGCTCGAACAGGTTGATCACCGGCGAGCAGAATAGCCGAACGTTTTCCGCGCTGAAGCGCTGGTCCGACGGATAGGTCTGCGTCAGCACGATCTCCAGCTCGAACCGGGTGGTACGTTCGGGCAGCTTCGTGACGTCCAGTCCGCACAGATCCACGAACAGGAATTTCTCGCGGAACGTGAAGTATTCGAGCAGCAACTGATAGCCGGAGAAAGCCGCATCGGCCTTCGGCCACAGCCGTTCGTCGGCCGTGAAGCCGGCCGGCTCGATCGTGACGCCGGCGAGCGGCATCGCCTCGCCGTCGCGGATCTCCGGAATGCGCAATTGAATCGTGTCGACCTGGCGCGTGAGCGCAAGGTGCATCGCGAATGCCGTCGGCAGATCCGCATTCAGGTACAGGCGCAACCGGGACAGATCCGTTTCCATCCGGCGCGCCGACCCGCCGAGCGAGAAGCCGAGCCGAATCACCGAGCGACCGTCATGGCGCACGGTCGGCCCGGCATGCGTGACCGTGACCGGTTGCAGCGTGACCGCTTGCGTGGTCCTGTAGATGCATTGCACGGTCTTCGGCGACAAACCTTCGGCGCCAGCCGGCGGCGGCACGGCGATCGGCGCGGAGCGTACCGATACGCCTGCCGGCACGACTTCGATCTTCTGAAGCTTTTCCGACAGCGGGATGAGTTCCACGATCGACAACGACGGGATCATGCGCAAGTAGTGCGGCCATAGCAGGCTGACCAACCCTTCCGTCAGTTCCGGCAACTCGTCGTCGAGCTTCTGCCGAAGGCGCCCGGTCAGAAAGGCAAAACCCTCGAACAGCCGCTCGACGTACGGATCGCGATCGCCGACACGGTCGAGGTTGAGCAGCCGTGCGCGATCAGGATGCGCCTTCGCGAATTCCTTGCCGGACTCGCGCAAATAGCGCATTTCGGCTTCGTAGTAGCGCAGGATGGGATCGTCGTTTGCCATGAATTCTCGTTACGAAAGAGTCAGCGCTCGCGCCGGGTCGAGCACGGTAAGTTCCGCCTGCAGTTCGCCGATGCGGCGCGCGAGCGTCGGTTTGTCGGCATCCTTGCGGTTGCTCGTCGCTTTCAACGCTCGCACGAGTTGCTGCTTGACCTCGAACGCCAGCGCAGGCTCCCAGCGCATCACCGGCAGCGAACGTGAGGACGTATCGAGTTCGACGAGCAATGCGAGGGCGGCATCGGGTCGCCCCGCATGATCGGCCACGCGCGCCATCACGAGCCGCCGCAGGAAACGGTGACGCTCGGTCTTCATGCCGGGCAGCACATCAAGCCATGCGAACGCGGCCTCGACACCGTCGCTCGCGACCAGCTCGCGAGCCTGCGCCTCGATCTCCGCCCAGTCGCCCGCATCGCCCTCGCTATCCGCGGAGACCGGTAGCGGCGCGACGGTCTCGCCCGCTTCGAGGTCGCGCACGACCGCGTGGCGGGCGATCCACTCGAGCGTCGTGTCGTCGGAGAATGGCGTGCCGTCGCTGAACGAAAGCCGCTCGATGCCCGGCAATCGTTCGAGGAACAACGCAAAGTCCGTGCGCAGCACTTCGCTCCATGCATGGTAGGGCGCGCCGACGTGATCGAGCGCGACGTGCTGGAAATACTGCAGGTCGAACCACAGGTGATTCACGCCTTCCATGAATGCCCCTTCGACGCGCTCGAGCAGTTCGTGCCACTGTTTCTGCAGCACGAGCCGCTTCAGTTGCTGGCGCAATTCGGCGCGAGGCGGCGTCAGACGCGTGTGCGACGCGACGTCCGACGGCGGCACGTCGTGCAAGGTGTCCCACCGAACGCCGCGCGCGATACGCACCGACGGCAAATAGCCGTTTTCCTGAGCGCGCAGCCATGCCGACATCGCGCGGGCATGATCGAGCAGGTCGCGCGCCGATGCGATCGATCCGCTCGATGCGCTTGCTGAGGCGGACGTCTGCTGCATCGCCATGTCCAGGCTCACGTTGCGAACCGGTTCGTCCTTGCTCCCGAAGCGGGCAACCAGCGGATGCAGGTTCGGACGGGCGGCGTCGGACCACGTACCGGTGCGGGTGACGAGTACCTCGAGCGCTGCAATCGCGCGCTCGCGATCCGCGGCGCCGAAGTCACCGCGGCTGTCCAGCGTTTCGATCATTCGCGCGGTCGACAGCATTTCCAGCGCCGCGCGCTTAGCCTCGGCTCGCGCAGGCAGCAATGTCTCGCCGAACCGGTCGACCAGCGAAGCGGCCAACTCGAGTCCGTCGGCGAATCCGGCGGGACCATCCTGACGCAGCCGCGCAAACGCGTAGTAACCGACCAGACGCAGATCCTTTCCGGTTTCCTTGAGAAGCTGTTCGCATGCGCGGGTAATCAGGCCGTCGTCGATTCCGGACAGCTTGGTCGCTTCGTCCTTCAGTTCGAAGAATGCATCCTCGTAACCGGGATCGCGGCCATGCGCGTGCTCCCCAGGTATCGGGGCAAGCCATGCCGCCCAGGTATGCCGGCGCGCTTCGTGCAGTGAATCGATGCGTGAACCGCCGACAAGTGTTTTTACGAAATTGGCTAGCGTCATGGAGGTCTCAAAACGCAAATGCGTCGCCCAGCAACTGGAGGGCGTGTCCGAACGGTTTGGAGGAAGCATCGGCGGACATCGACGTTGTCGCCAGAGACGACACCGCCATCTCCGGATCGCCCTTGGGCGACTTCATCGCGGACGTAGCCGGCCGCGCGTCCGCGGGGGCCGAATCCACCGCGACGGTTCGACGACGCGCCGGTTCCGGCGTCGCCGGCATAGGCTCATCCGGCAACGACATCGCACCCGGAAGTCCCGGCGGCAACGGCACGGCAGCGTGCTTTGCCGCGGCGATTGCCGCAGCCGGTAACGGCGGCGGGCGGGCTGTCGACAGCTTCGGCCCAGTACCCGCCGCCCCGGTGACGAAAATCCGCGCCGGCAGCGCAAAGTCGCGCAACTGGAGTATGTCGAGCGGCCCCGCGCCTGCTTCGGCGCGCAATTGCACCTTCAGCGGCATGCCTTGGCTCGTGTCCGGCATCCAGGTCAGCAAGTAACGCGCGTTGTCCTGCTGGACGACCTTCGCACGCTCCAGCAGCCGGATCAGGCCGAAGCGCCCCTGCGAGTCGAGCGCCGTGCGCAATCCGCCCTGCTCGGTCTGCCATTCGATGTGCGACAGGTTCTCGAGCGACTGGCCCGGCCACTCGAACGGCACCCATTCCTGCTTCTGGTTGAAGTAGCGCAGTTCGCGCCCGGACAGCACGAACTTCATGCCGGTGACGCCCGGCGTCGGGACTGCCTGCAGTTCGTACCGCACGCGCGCGTCTCCGGACGGGAACAGCACGGTCGAGACCCGCGCGAGCTTGTTCAGGCCGCTCAGGAAGACCGGATCGATCGTAAGCGCGCCCTGGTCGGCGCCTTGCGCGACGACCCACCGATCGCCCTGTCGCTCGATGACGCCGGCGAGCTGCGTGGCGACGAACTGGGCGATCACGCCGTTGTCGGGCCGCATGAAGCGCGCCATCTCGGGCAATGACGCGTCGTTGTCGGCGTCCGAGAACGGATATCGGCCGCCGAACGACTTGTTCCAGTCGGCCAGGATCGCCGTTCGCCAGATTTCGTTCAGGCTCACCGCCGCAGGCTGCACGACGACTTGCCACGCCTGATCGAACGGTGCACGAAACAGCGCACCGAAGCCGGCCCACTGTTCTCCCAGGCTCGCGGCTACGCGGCTCGCATAGTCGCGGCTATCGGAAATATCGGACGTCTTGCCCTGCAGGACCGACTGAGCGGCCAGCCGCGCGATCGCATCCGGATCGGCGCCGGAGACGATCTGCGATGCCTTCAGGCGCATCGCCGTGACCCGCTCGAGGTAGCGCGCGAGAGCGAGGTCGCCGGTCGCGGCCAGTTGAGTGGCGGCCTTGCCGTTGGCCGGTGCGCCGGACACCAGATCGCTGCCGGTCAGGCGCAGGATCGGGCCGAAGGCCGCGGCAAGCGGCGCAAGCTGCGGTTGAGCCTGCTTCGACGGATCCTTTTCGTCGGCGCCGACCAGTTGTTGCGCCTTGTTGATCAGGCTCTCGGAGAGTGACTGTGCACTTGCGCCCGCGCCTGCCTGGTAGACGATCGCGTTCATCAGCGCGACGAGCGGCGAACGTTGCGAATCGCCGAGCAGTGTCAATTGGTCGGCCGTGGCCGACAGCGTCGGCGCGGATTGCCAGCGCAAGCTGTTGAGGAACAGCGCCCATGCGCGCGCGTAGTCGTCGAAGTAGCGTTGGCGCAGTTCGGTTTTCAATGTTGGTGGAGGGAGGTTACTGTCGTTGTTGTCGGATGCGCCAACGGCGTTTCCTTCATGGCGCAACACCCAATCACCAGACACGTCGCGCTTCGCGCTTGCGTCGTCGATCGCCTTCGAGATGCGCTCCTCCCATGCCGCACGCGTGTAAACGCCCGGAACGGTCGCGGTCGTATTGAACAGGCCTCGACTCGTCGTGTCGCCGAGCAACGTCGCGAGAGAGACCGGCGGATACTTCGGCGTCGCTTCGTCGATGATCTGCTGGTAGAGCGCGTCCGTCGAATTCTGGATGCCCCGCACACCGATCACCGTTTGGCGGGCGGATGCAATCAGGTTGCCGTCCGGCGTGATTGCGAACGCGGATGCATTGGATGCGGGGGCGCGGCCGAGATGGTTGGCGAAGAATGCGATAGCGTGCAGACGCAGGTCTTCCCAGGCGCCCGGCGACAAGGATGAGTTGGACGGACGTGCAGGCACGGCTGTCGCGGCAAGCTGGGGCGTCAGAAAAGCCGCGACGGCGCGCTCCGGCTTCGCGAGCATCAGGTAGGCCTTGAGCGTGTCGTAGGCGGCCTGGGTCTGCGCGTCGCCACCATCGGCGATTTGAGCGTCGGACAGCGATGCGAGCTGTTGCAGGCGCGCTTCGAGCTTCTGGCGAATCGGGGCGATGAGGATGCGGTTAGCCGCGCCGGCGTAGCTCGGCCACAACGCGTCGAGGAGTGCGCTGTCGCGATTCAGACCGAATCGCGAAGACCAGGGTGCGCCTTCGCGCTGATGGACTTCGAGCGTGTCGATCTGTTGGCCCAAAGTGTTCAGGGCTTGCAACTCCTTTGTGTGGTCCTGAACCGTCGAGAGGTTAGCGATCGTGTCCGCTGTGCTCTGGATCGTTGCGCGGTTGACGAAGCCGGACAGCATTGTGCCGGCAATCCAGCAGCCGATCAGGCCGGTTGTGAACCATGCAACCGCGGTCGACAGAGAGAAGCCTACGCGGCGACCATGGATCTTGCGGCTGTGATCGGCGACGGTTTGCCATATCGTGCAGTGCGGCGGGTCGTCATCGTTTGTGATGGCCGGTGCCTGCGGCGGTGCCGGTTCCCGTTCCCTGGATAGCGGTGCAAACAGAAGGCCGTGGATCGCGTGCCGCCAGATGCCTGATTGGGACGTTTGTAGCACCAGACGCGACAGCGCACTTCCGAGGTTCGAAATGTGCTGCGACAGCTCAGCGGGAAAGCGGTCGCCGGCATCCTTCGTCAGACGCACGACACCGGCATCCGCCAAGTTGTCGGAGAGGTCTTGCAGCGACGCATCGAGCGCATCCGAGCTGACGCGCGCGTCGGACCAGGTGAAGCCGATCGCCTCGTCCGGACTCGACGTCTCGCTGCCGAAATCCGTCACATTGAGCAGATAGACCGGCGCGGCCCAGCGGAGCGCACGCGCGTGGCGTGCGAGCCGTTGCGACAGATTGTCGGTGTCGAATGGGGTATCGACGGAATTGCGGTTACGTGTGACTGCGACGATTGCATCGACCGGACGGCGGCGGCGCAGGCGGCGGATCTCGTCGAGCCACGCGGTGTCGAGTGTGCTGCTCGTCTGCTTTGCATACAACAGGACTGTTTCGCCGGAGATCGCATAGCCGGTTTCGATCAGACCCGGCGCGAGACGCTTCACGAGTGGTTCATCGCCGGCAATCAGTACCCATCGTGCGCGATAGCGCCAGCGCGATCCGTGGTAGTCACGCAGCGTATTGCGTAGCGCAGCAGCCCGGTCGGCCTGTCCTGGCGGTTGGCTTTGATCGTTGGGGTCAACCGACACTGCACGCTGACCAGCGTCGTATCGGGCGAACCAGCGGGAAGCTTTCAACGATGCGATCCAAAGCAGCACTCCCTCCAGGTACTTGACCAGCAGGATCACCACCAGCAAGACCGAGAACAGAATAAGCTCGATGATGATTCGTATCTCAAGGGACCAGCCATGCCGAGGCCCTTCCACCAACACTGCGATACCGAGTGCAAGGAAGACGATGGCGGCCGCGATGCCAATAAAGAGGCCCGCCGGTCGAGTCTTGGTGTCGTTCTTGTTGTCGTTCATGTCTGTTTTCTGCACACGAGGGCGATCAAATCTCTTCCGTCGCCACACAGCACCATTTGCGAGTCGCCCGTTATCCGGGCACTTTCTGCGGCAAGGGTGACGGCAAGCCACGGTCCCGCACCCGAACAATCACCGACTGACGCCTCGAGCACATTCCAATGCGTCTCACCGGAAAACGGCGCGGCCTGCCGAACCGCGCCGACGCTTTCACTCGTCAGGCCGTGTGTCCACACTGTGCGCAAATGGTCGAGCGGAGATTGCCCCCAGCGAGCAGCCAGTCCGACCGTCCGGGCGGCAGCATCAAGCGAGTCCTTGGCAGGACGATGCAACCGTAGCCCGACGGAATTTGCCGTCGACGTAAGTCGCGAGTCCCCCACGAGCAGGGCCACGCCCGCCTCTGCAACACCACCCGACAGGACGGTACTGACGGCATCGCGAAGCTCAACGGCGATGAGCAGGTGCGCCGTGTTGACGTCTCGCTTGTCGAACCACGCGTCCGTTCGAAAGAGGGAGGACGTGCGCTCTCCAGACTTCATGTCGACCTTCAAGACAGGGACGCGTTCAGCGATCAACTCCCGTATCCGAGTCTCGACGATCTCGGACTTCATTCTGGACCGGTGCTGTAGCTCGACCTGAAGCTGCGTTCGTGGTGGAAGCGCGCGGAGCTGCGGCAGGAGATCGTCGATCAAACGTTCGAGCAACCACATACCTATCGCATGATGGCGCGCATGTTCGACAAGTTCGTTCCCGGGGAGAAAACGCAGATCGGGGATGTCGAGCCAACGTGCATGGACGTCGCTATCCGCGACTGCGCCACTTGGCCGCCGTGTCGACAGTGCGCTTCCGTTCAGGATGCTCTCGAGCGCGTTCTCCGAATCGTTGGCGGCGAAACACCAGGCATGACCCAGTATCGCCAGCGGTCTGGCCGCCAACGCATGGCAGGCCTGATCCGCTTCGTCGCTGATCCGGTTCGTCGCAAGCGCCTGGTTACGGCGGGCGTACCCGTATCCGAACCATGCGAACAGCGCAAAAGCCCAAACCAGAAAGGGGTAACCCGCGACGCAGAATCCGAACCACAGCGTGTTGGTCGGACGGCCCGCTGGCCAGAGCATGATCGCCAGACCCGCGCCCGCGGCCATCACAAGCACCAGCAGGACGGTCCAGATGATCATCGAGACCTGAGGCGGAGGCGGCACCGCCACCCGCGGCGGCACGCGATTGAAATCGACAGGCATCGCTTAGCGAACCCGCGCCCCGTCGGTCGACGCAATCAGTTCCGCGCCACACCGCGTGTGATCGCCGTCGCGCGATAGCAGCGTCGTGCCATCTCTCATCCTGCCGCTACCTTCGACGATTTCGTTATCGCCGTGGATCGGGCATGAGACCTTGTCACCGACGCGTGCGGCTCGGCGACCCTTTACCTTGATGCGATCCGAGCCGGTCAGGATCTTGCCGCCGTGGCTCGTTGCGTCGCCTTCATATGCGAGATTTTTCATCGATTTTAGAGAGTTTTCAAACCCGACACGAAGAAGGGAAAAGCATGCAGTCAGTCATCTACACCATCTACAGATGAATTCGTTCTTAATCCACGAAATACTCGTTGATTTAGCTGCTGATAAATTCCCGGTGCGCACATATGATTTGATATAAGGCCCCCGTGCCTTTTTACATACACCCCACTTGGTGAACCTTGATAAATTACGTAGCCGTATGCTCCGGCCATGAATTTTATGTGTGTAAAGTTCAAATTTCCCACTGAAATATCGATAATATCGAATAAATTCCTCGGAGGGTTTGGTTTTTCCGGAAACTGAAGCTCGACACGACCCGGCACTCCATATCTGTACTGCACGTACCCATTGTCTGGTGCAATATTCCCCGATGCGCACAACGAGACTACTTTCCCATCAATCGGACAACTGAAATAGACTTCCTCATGTGGCTGGCACAATGTAATCTCATCGGCATTAACTACTTGACATCCAAGAATTACACCAAGAAGACCAGCTGACACATGTAGCGATCGACAAATCAATTGAAATCCCCGCGGCCGTTTATTTCCTTGAAATTATCGACGCGCCTGCCACGGCCATTCGTGTCATTGCCCACAATTGCAGCAAGCTCGCTTACCGGCTCATTAACGCAACCGAACATCGCACACCTTAATAAAATATCAAATATGGAATTAGGACCCAATGAGTCAATTACCCGAGAAACACGCACTCACATCTTCACAACGAATCCATCGTTCGATAACGTTACTGTTCTTCTGACGATACCTTGACACCACAAAGCCCGTCGACGAGCTAGATTCATTCACGAATACCGAATCACCTTTCACGAGATAGGCCCCGGTAAATGACGATTTATTAGGCATTGCATATAGATATGCCTTCTTTGAAATCACTGCATGCTCCACCCAGGCACCCGACTCCGTCGATGTTACGTGGATAGAATTGCCATTCTGGCCGCCAGTCAAAATCTTCTTCAGCTTGTCGGCGTTTTCGATGTCTTCATCCTACTGTAATTGAACAAGTAATTTCGAATAAACACTTCTGTTACCTGCACTTGGGGGATCGCACGCAAGCAGATTGTCAAATGCGGTACCCTCTGCCAAATATGCCAAGATTGGCGGCCGCGAAATTTGGTATCCGGCTTTGTGTTTCGATGAGTAAGCGGCATAGATGTCGGTTACATTAGGTGGATTATCGAAGATCGGCTCAATGTTGACAGACCACTGGTGAGGCGGTCGCCACTCTCCCCCACAGACTGCGTCTTGCGCCACGTGCACAACGCAACCGTCCTTCATACGTACGAAGGCACACATATACTCGGAATGCAAAGACACACCGCTTGAATTAGTGAGATCTCCCTCAGCGAAAAAATTCACGATCGAGTACCGTTTGTCCGGAGACAAACTGTTCATGTCGGACTCATAGAATCTCAATCCTTCATCGAAAGGGGTAAACGTCGCGCCATCTGACCGTTTAAAATGAAGAGATTGGTAGGCGTTGTGCCCGCGATCGGCATACTGTAAAACACTTAATTCACCCGACACACTAACCTGGGCCTGCACGCACGCGGGCAGTACCGCTAAGAACAAAAATAGGGATCTACGAATCATTTGAAATCCTATAGCATCCCGCGAAGGTGCTTACATCGCCCACAGTAAAGCTGAGTTTCCACGCAGATTGAGCATCGAATTGCTTTGCATCGAAAGTCCGCCCGTCAACTGTTTGATAACCAACCAAACTCGCCACCTTCATCTATCTCGATCCATGGCGCCAGTATTTCTTGACGTCAGAAGCCGTTCTGTATCGAAACTTTGACTCCGCGCCCTGAGCATATCCATCGATCCCAGTCATGGCTTCATCTTGAGAAACACGGTCATTTTCAATTAGCACTCCATTTTTATCAAAAAAATAGGCATACACCTGATAGAGCCGGCCATAGGTTCCATCGCCGCGGCTGTTTATATCCCACGCAACAATGGAGAATACATTGACGCGACCATCAAGAGACATAAAAAATATTGACTCAACCGTCGGCACCCCTCCCTCAACAGAATATCGCGCAAATTCAGCTTTCTCACACCCATATTTTGTCGACTGGTAAAGATCGAGAACAATCGGATATTCGGGTGTGCCATTTTCTATGGAGATCCGAGAATTACGCCCCAGCGCCGAGGCATCAAAAACGCTGTTATTTATATTTACGTTCGGGCAATTCGAGACAAGTTCACCCCCATATGCGCTGAACGGGAGAAGGAGCGACATTGCGCTCGCCACCAACAGTTTTGGGGGAAACATTCTACGCCACCTCGTTTTTTAGCCCAAGAATTGGCGCCACATTGTTGTAGGCAGCAAGGCGCTCTGAATACCCAATTTTTCCACCGTTCACCACCTTCGAGACCGCAAGGACATTCCCGGAATCTGCAATTCTATTTACGTCTCCAGTAACAGCCCAGTAAACAAAGGCCGATTCTATCCCATACTCCAAATCGCTAAGAACAAGATCCGGGTTTTCCACGAAGTCACGTTGATCATCCGGGAAGCGTCGATTATGCTCATCCGTAAGCACCATGTAGTTGCCTTTAAATGTTGTTTGTATCAACCCTCTACCGCGGTATTTATAACCATCGCCGGACTCTTCATTACCATTTTTATGTCGATCGCCATAGACATAGCTTGCGAGGTTTTTTGGATTGTGCTCATATTTGCTAGTCTCGGTCCACAACTTATCCCGCATTCGTCCGAAATTGCAAACAATATCCCCATCTACTTCGCTATACTTTTTTTTGCCCTTTGGTGCAGGGTTGCATCCAAAAATCTGCTTCATTCTCTTCGAAGAATATGAAAGCCCTTCCTCGATATTCTTAAAGCCACTTTCAACGGCGATTTGCGAGAGAAAATGAGCAATTCTCTTTGGCGTAGTTACCCGATAACCTTTTGCGTATTTATTGAGCGCGGGAAGGATCTGCCTATGGTAGTTTTTATTGCCATTTGGATCGACAGCCGCAAGCATTTCAAGTGTAATAACCTCCGGTTCTCGCGAAAAATTCCCAGCCAAGCCAATTGGATTAAAATGAAAGACATCCGGGGACGGAAATGTGGGGACATGAGCCTTCACGTCATCCCACCATGCGAGCATATCGATCCGCTTTTGCTCTTCGCCGTGCTGCTCCTTGGGCCCCGCCTGCTTCTCCAACTCGGCGATCAACTGCTTCCACTTCGATGGATTCGCCCATTCGCTTTCGTGCTTCACAATCAACCGGGACGCCGCCTGCATCAGCCACGGATATCCGCCACGCTCGGTCTGCGACAATGTGCATAGTTCATCAGCCGCTTGCTTGCCGTCGCCTTTCTTGAACAGGGCGTCATACACCTTAAGCATCAATGGACTGATGTTCGAACGCGAAGCAAGGTCCGCAGCATCGGCGCCGCTCGCGTAATCCGCCCACTTCCGGGTCGTCGCGAAAATCGTATGTGTGGGATCGTGGTCTTCCGCCAGACACTCGAAATCGACCCACTTCTGCGCAAACTCCAGCGTCACCCGCCCGCCGGGGAAGTTGAAGTCGCACACCCAACCGTCGATCGGCTGACCTAGCGCATTCACCCCCTCGACGTGCCACCAGTTCACCGGGTAACCCGGATTGGGATTCGGATGCTTCTCGGGAACTCGCCGATTCGAATCACGTGCCAGCTCGGCGAGCGAATACACTTGAACGGCGTCCGTCTTTCGCGACTGCGGGTCATCGCCCGGGACGAACTTGTCACCTTTGGTGCGTTGGTAAAGCACCGTGCCCGGCGCAATCCGCAGGATCGTCGGCTCCGACGGCAGGCCCAGCGCCGTCCAGTCCTCTTTTTGCGGACCGTGCTGGTTGACCCACGCGCGCCCCTGCTCCAGGAACAACTGAATGCCGTCGTCGCAGAACACTTCGATGTGCGCCATCCGGGTACCGGACATGCATTCGTTCAGCGAATCGTAGCGGCCAAGATGGCCGATCAGGTCGCCAGCCTTGATCGGTATTCCGCCTCCGGCTCCTTGCGGATCGCCCGGCCGAATCGTCTGTTCTGTCGTGACGATTACTCGGTCGAACACCAAATCCTGCATGACCTCCTCGACGGTTGGTCCACCGTTTTCCTGGCCGATAAAAACCCAGCCACCAACGGCGTCGGCCGGCTCGACATAGCTGCCAGCTTCGGGGGCAAACAGCGATGCGTCGCACATATCCGTCACTTGCCCCCAACCCTTTTCCTGCTTGCCGATGCTGACGCTCGCACCCTGCGGCAGGAGGCCAATGATTTCGCCGCGCGGATAGCTTTTTCGAACCCGCAGCCCCTGTTGCGACTCATCGGGAACCTGCCCGTTACGACCCGGCGACGGCTGGTCCTGCGCGTACTGCGTGACCTGCCATTGCCGTGGCCAGTACGACGGCTTGCTCCGCTTCGGGAAGTTTGCGTAGTCCTCCCACGACATCAGGTGCATGTACAGGCTGTAAAACGTCAGCTTCGCATCACGCGGAAACTCCATCGTATGCCGCACCAGCGCGAAGCCCGTGCTGTAAGGCGCCTGAACGGGCGTCTCGCTCCCGGCCTTGCCGAATTCGCTGACTGGATAGGTCTTGTTGGCGCGAAATGCAATCAGCGTGCCGTCGGCAATGCAGCGCAGGCCCGCGTCGAGATCCAGCGATTGCCCGGCGCCTGCCTCGGTGACGTGGATGCCACCATGCCACATGCCCTTGCGGCTCACGAGATACGCGCCTGATGGCTCGCGTTCGGCCAGGAGGCGGTAGATCTCGTGCTCATCGGTAAATTGCGCGGAAGCCTCGGACTTGCCCCGTCCCTTTCGAAGAAACGGAAAGGCGAACGGCAGCGGTTTTATCTTGGCCGGAGCCGGCGTAGGTGATTGCGGCGTCTTCGGTTTGGGTTGAGTTGCCATGGTTGTCCGTTATTCGGAGAATCCGAAGTTCATTGCGTGCTTCACGTCGTTGACGGGTGCCGCAGCCCATGTCGGGAATTTGAAACTGCCGCCGTCAGGGTCGACGACGGTCAGATTCCCCTTGAGTTCGATTTCTCCAGCGGGACTGCCGAGAATGATCTTGCCGCCCGAGAGCTTGATGTAGGCGCCGGCCCCATCGCCGAGCGTGACGCCTTTGCGACCGGTGATGATCACTTCGCCATCCGATGAGCTCGCTGTCATGTCCTGCATCGACATCAATTCCATCGCGTCGGACTGCGCCTGCAGCTGGACCTTGCCTTTCGCTGCGAAGATGCGAATCCCGAGCTTCGCTGCAAAAAGCGAGATCGCCTCACCGGCCGCCACTGCGATACGCTTCATCACGCCGATGTCGAGCCCGTCGCCGGCGGTCACAAACATCTGCTTGCGGGCGGCAAGCTGCATCTGCTGCCCGCTGACGAGCCCGACGCCGTCGGGAGCGGTTGCGACGAGGACCGGCTTCTGAAGCCGTTGGAGCTTTTGCTGGATCAACACGCGCTGTTGATCGATGTCGGCCTGTAGCGCCTTTGCCGCGTTCGCCGAGTCGTTGAGTGCACTCAGGATCTGTTCGGCCTGCTCAAGCGTCGCGTCGGCGTCCTGCATCGCGAGCTGCGGGCCTGCGGCGTTCGGCTGTCCTTCCGCGCTAACCAACACGCCCTTCGATCCCCGAATCGCCGCCGGGCCGTCGGTGCGCAACTCCGCGCCCTGTCCGCGCTCCTTGCACTCACCATCGACCATGTGCCCAAGGTTCAGCTCACTGATCTGAAACGGTGTCGTCAGATGAATATGCTCGACACCCTCCTTATCCTCCATCCGCATTTCATTCCGCGCGGCGGTGCGGATCAGATTCCGGGTATGGTTCCGACTGGTGACGAGATCCGGATGCAGGCTGTCATGCATCGCCCCGATAATCACCGGCCGATCCGGATGACCTTGCGTGAAAACAACGGCCACCTCCGCCCCATCGATCAGCGGAAAATGATGCCCATAGTCATCACCGCTATACGGCTTCGCAAACCGCACCGGCCGGCTTGTCCCACCCGGACTCCACTCATCGAGATCGAACGGCAGCTTGATCACATACCAGCCCTGTTCGGTCAGATACGCGTACTTGTAATCCCCGGGAGAGGTAATGCGCGCGGGCAGAATCCCGTCGATCGCCGGTCGCTTGATCGCATCGATGGACGTGCGCCACACACGACCGGACGGAATCCCCTCGAACGTCATCCAATACGACTGATCGCGGCCACCCTGCGACTCCACAGCAGTAACGAAGACCCCATGCTTCGCGTCGGCCGGGTTCGGCTCGATCCGCATGACTTCACCGGCTTCGAGCCAGAACGGATTACCGGTGCCCTTGAACGTGATCTGCGCGGCGAGATGCGCGTCGTGGCGTCGGCGGGCCACGCTCTTACCCTCTTCCGGCGTCTCGTAATGCTCACCCCAGCGGTAATCAACACCGCTCGTCGTCGTGTCGTCGCGCGCGGCGTTTTCCTCGACCAGCAGCGACACACCGGCCTGCCGATGATTATAGTCATGCAAACGCACGGCTTCGGGCACGCGCCGGGTCCGCTTCTCGAGCGTTTTGATCGCGTCCGCGCCGGAACTTTCGAGCCCCGAGTCTCTCCGGTACGACACGGTGCGTTGCTTCCGCGCGTAAGCATCCAGATCATCGCCAAACACGATCACGGCGTGATCCTTCTTCTGCTCCCAGCGGAACCAGAGTCCTTCTTCCGCGCAAAGGCGCTGAATGAAGGCGAATGTCGTTTCGTGATATTGGGTAACGTACTCGCGCCGCTTGTATTCGCCGCGCAACTGAAACAGGAAATCGACCCCGGCCCGGTAGCCGTAATGACGCAGCGTGTCGGTCACGATCTCCTCGACGGACTGCTTCTGGAACAACCTGCTCGTGACACCCCGGTTCAAGTCTGCGAGCTTCGGCTCGAGCCGCACGCGATAGTGGGTCTGATCGGCCGAACTGCCGAACTCGTCGAACTGCGTGATGACGCCGTGGATCGTATACGCCGGCGCCATCGTGCTGAATTGGCCGGCGTTCTCGCCAAACATCCTGCGCAGGTAGTCGAAATTCGGATCGACCGGCGCGACGATGAATTTTGCAGGACGGCCAATAACTTGATCCATCGGGATACCGGCCATCGGGCTCGTGAATTCGACGTCGTAGCGGTACAGCTCGCTCACGGCGTCCCGGCCCGTAAACCGCAGCACGGACGTCGGCGCCGGATGAGGCGCCAGCTTCAATTCATAAGCCTGCGACGGCAGGATCATCGACATGGATTTTCTCTCAGGTGCACGAACACAACGGCGCCGCCGGGACAGCCATCAGCGTCCCGACGGGTCATGCATGAAACGGCGGATCAGCCCTTGGCCTTCGGCATCTGCGACACGAGCGACAGCCCGATGTCCATGCCCTCGACCTGGAAGTGCGGGATGATGAACAGCTTGATGCGGAAGAAGCCCGGGTTGTCGTCGATGTCCTCGACCGTCACCTTCGCCTCGCGCAGCGGGTGCGACGCCTGCAGTTCGTCGCCCGGATCCTTCATCTCGGTCACGAGCCCCTTGATCCAGTTGTTCAGCTCGAGCTCGAGCAGACGCCGATCCTTGGTCGTGCCGATGTTCTCGCGCTGAATCAGCTTCAGGTAGTGCGCGATGCGCGACAGCAGGAAGATGTACGGCAAGCGCGCATTGATACGGCTATTGGCCGTCGCCTCCTTCGTCTCGTACAGCGCCGGCTTTTGCGTCGAGCTGGCCGAGAAGAAGCATGCGAAGTCGTGATTCTTGTAGAACGACAGCGGAATGAAGCCGAGATTCGCGAACTCGAACTCGCGTGTTTCCGGGATCAGCACTTCGGTCGGAATCTTCGGCTGCACGCCGGTGCCGAGGTCATACAGGTGAACCGGCAGGTCTTCCACCTTGCCGCCCGCCTGTGGGCCGCGAATCTGCACGCACCAGCCATTGCTGACGAAGCTGCGCACCATGTTGGCCGCGAACGCGAACGACGCGTTGACCCACAGATACTTGTCGTGGTCCTGGCCCTTCACCGCTTCTTCGTAGTTGAACGCACGCACCGGCGTCGTGTCCTTTCCATACGGCAAACGGCCGAGCACGCGGGGCATCGTCAGGCCGACGTAACGTGCATCGTCGGTGTCGCGGAAACTCTTCCACTTGATGTACTCGGCACGATCGAAGTAGTTGCCGATATCCTGGATGGATGCCACTTCTTCCATCGACTTCTTGCCGAAGAATGCTGCGCCCACCGAGCCGATGAACGGCATATGCGCGGCAGCCGCAACCTTCGAAATATTGCGCAGCAGCGCGACATCAATCGGCGAGTTCGCGAATTCGAAATCGCTGATCATTGCACTGATCGGCTGGCCGCCCGGCGTGTCGTACTCCTCGATATACGTGAGACGATACAGGCCGCTCTGGATCAGTTCCGGCGAATCTTCGAAGTCGCGCTGCAGCGCATCCTTCGATACATCCAGCACCTCGATGCGGGCGTTCTTGCGAAAGTCCGTGCGCGACACGAGCATCTTCAGCCCGCGCCAGCGACCTTCGAGCGCCTGGAAATCCGGCGCATGCATGACCGCGTCGAGCTGGCGGCTGATCTGCCGGTCAAGCTGCCCGATGTAGAAATCGAGCAGCGACTTGTCGAGTCGATCGACCGGCTTGCTTTCCTTCGCGATCAGGTTGAGCAGCGCGTCCATGCCGCGTGCGACCCGTTCGTCGGCCGATGCTTCCGACAATGCGTCGTTGTCGCGAAACGCTTCGAGCGGCCGAGCCTCGGCGACCGGCTTCAGGTTGATCTTGTTGCACAGCGCGGCGTAGACGCTGTCGTTGTCGAGCGCGATGGTTTCCGTGGCGCCCTGGCGCGATTCATTCTGGTTCATGTTTCTCTCAGTCACGTTTGGTATGGCTGCGTGGTTGCGGGAGGCGGTGACGGCCGTCTTGGGCCGGCCGCGCTCACGCATGGCCTTCCTGTTGCAGGGTGGCGGTGGCGATTTGTCCCAGTTCGCCGCGCAGCTTGTCGGACAGGCGCTTGTCCTTCAGGATCTTCTCGAACTCGCGACGGAACATGCCGTTGTCGAGCAGATTCGACTTGAGGTCGCGCAGCAGATTTCGCATCGCCAGCATCGCTTGCAGTTCGGGAATCTGGCGAGCAACCTGCTCGGGCTCGAAATCCTTCATCGAGCGAAACGAAAGATTCACCGGCAGTTCGGAGCCGTCGCCGGCCAGGGTGTTCTCCGCGGCAATCTTGAGATCCGGTGCATGGTCGGCCAGGACCGCGTCGAAGTTGTTCTTGTCGATATTGACCTTCTTGCGCTCGGCCAGCGGCGCCTGTTCGCGGCCCGCGCTGAAGTCGCCGGCAACGAGCAGCTTCAACGGCAGCTCGACCTTCTTCTGGGCCCCGCCCGTATGCAAATCCAGCGTGATCGAGACACGGCTCTTCGGAATTTCCCTCTGGAAGCTATCCATTTGCAATCCTTATTTAGTGATGGTCAGGCATTGGTGGGCGCACGGCGTGTTCGTCGCGATGGTCTCTTCGATATATCACCCGTGAACGCAATGCGCAGCGTGCCCCGATTTATCTTTCATCGCATGGCCTCCGTCCGCTCGACGAAATCGCTCGGGATTTATACACGTCAAACTCCGGATGAGTCAAAGCGCGTCACCCAAAAAACCACAACGATCAAATGTAAAAAATCGCAAACGTTCCGAAACAATTTACAAATTTAAATTGCTTCCAATATTTTCGAGATAAATCACATTCGAGCCGTATGACGTTACTCAAAGTAACTGGAAACTCTGCCGCGCTCCCTTGCTACACGATGATCCGTGCGTTTTCCATTGATCGCACGCCATCCTATTTTGCACCTCTCGAATTCACCCAAAAAAATCCAAATATCCCAAAAATAATCACCCGGCGAATTGTAAATTTCGTTCACATTTCACATCTCTCAATTAGTAAACCAAATCATATGGACATTCACAAAATAGGTTGCACATCCGAAAAGATGTCGTGTATAGGTTACGCCCTTGACTTGAATAACGAACAAACGAATCACACGAGAGACCATGCGAATCGCGAAGCCGCTATGGCACGAGGGCCTCATCCTGACCCAGCAGCATTTTCAGCAACAGGATAGATGGGCCGAATTTGCGCTACGTCAGTACGCCTGCGCGGCTGTCGCACAGCCGTGGGGAACGCTTGCCGTCGAGGTCGACGAAGAAGCGCTGTCGACAGGGCGCCTGAAACTCGCCCGCCTGCAGCTGTGTTTTCCGGACGGCACGCCGATCGATACGTCCGTCGCCGATACGCTGCCGCCTGCGCGCGACCTGACGCAAGGTGTGCCGGCGGACCTGCAAAGCGTCGTGGTGTTCGCAGCGCTCGCGTTGCCGGACGCGAATGGCAGCAACTGCCGTTTCGACGAGGCGTCGCTCGCCCGCCCGCGGCGCGCTTACCGAGAATTCGTCAAGGTCGCGGACCTGAACGGGACCGCCGAAGCCGAAATCGCGGTCGAACGGCATGCAGTACGGCTCGTGTTCGACTTCGAGTCGCACGCCGACGACACAATCTGCGCGATCGCGCGACTGACGCGCGGCGCCAGCGGCCAGTTCCAGATCGATCGACAGTTCGTGCCGCCGTGCCTCACGCTCGCCAGCCATCCGCTGCACGTCGAGCGGATCAATCGTCTGACGGACATCCTTCACGCCCGGACCCTCGCGCTCGGTACGCGTCGTAGCGAACGCATGACCGACGTCGCGGAATACGGCGTGGCCGACGTGCAACTCTTCTGGCTGCTTCATTGCATCCACGCGGCGTGGCCTCAGTTGCGACTGTTCGCTGCGCATCCGAGCCGCCCTCCGGAGCATCTGTACACGGCACTCGCGCAACTGACGAGCGCGCTGATGACATTCTCGACCGAAGCGCAACTCACCGATGTTCCGGTGTACGACCATGTGCGCGCCGACGAGGTGTTCGCGAAACTGGAATCGCTGATTCGCACGCTGCTCGACGCCATCATTCCGTCGCGGGTCGTGTCGATCGGCCTCACCCGCAAGGGGCCGACCACGTGGACTGGCCAGTTCCTCGACGAGCGGATCGTCGCGGATGCCGCCGACTGGTACCTGTCGGTCAACGCGCCGATGCCCGCATTCGAGTTGATCGAGCAGTTTCCACGGCTATGCAAGATCGGCGCCCCCGACGACGTCGAACACATCGTCAATTCGGCTTTGCTTGGCGTCCCGCTCAAGGCCGTCCAGCGCGTGCCAGGCGCGATCCCTGTGCGTCTGGACAATCACTATTTCGCGCTGGACGCGTCCAGCGCCGTGCACGCGAAGATGCTCGCTGCGCGAGCCTGCCAGATCTATCTGCCCGCGTCGGTACCGGACGCCTCGCTCGAACTCTATGCGGTGCTGCGTTCATGAATGTGTTGACCTCCAATCGAAGCGATACCGCCCTGATGCCGAACACGACGGGCGCCAGTAACCTCCCCGGCGACGGGATGCGCGATCTGCTGCGCGACACCGCACTGCTTGTGACCACGCTCGCCTCGGGCGGACAGACTCAGGACGCGGTCGCGTTGCGAGCGCGCTGCAAGCAGCTTGTCGAGCAATTCGCGAGCGCGCTGCAGCACCGGGGGTTTCCGGACGACGTGCGCAACGAGGCGCTCGTCGCACAGTGCGGGCTGCTCGACGAAGTAGCGCTGCGACACTTGCCTGGCGAATCCCGGTCCGCATGGGAGCGCGAGCCGCTGCAGGTGGAGCAGTTCAACCTGCACGAAGCCGGTGAACGCGTGTTCGATCGGCTCGACGCGCGCATGCGCGACCCAGCGCCGCCCGTCGCGTTGCTCGAGTGCTACTCGGCCATCCTCGGAATGGGATTCGTCGGCCGGTACGCCCGTGACGGCGAAGCCGAGCGGATCGCGCTGATCGCGTCTTTAAATGCCAGACTGGAGACGCTGCGCCCCGCCCCCGATCGGCCATTCATCGCGGATCGCGTCGGACGGCGCTTATCCGACTGGTTCTACCGGCTGTCTCCTTGGGCGATCGCCGGACTCGCATGCGCGGCTGCCACGATCGTATGGAGCATCTGGTCCGCCACTCTCGACGGACAGCTCGCACATCTTGTGGCGGCAAAAGCCGTTCGCCCGTGAAATCCGACCTGTCTGTTCTCTCCACGGAATCGAAGCGGCCGCCTGATCGCGGGCACGAAGGCCTCGGGTATCCGTCGCGGCTCATGGTCGCGTTCGCAACCGTGTTGGCGCTCGCGTTGACCTGGCTGGTACTTCCGCTCGGGTCCGGCGTCGCATGGGCACTTTCGGCCATCGTCGGGATTGCCGCGCTCGCGCTGATGGTGTGGTGTACGTGCACGCTTGGCCGCGCGCGTAGCCAGAGCGCACATGTGCTGACCGCGCTGGGCGCGGCGACAGCCGACATTCCGGTGAAGCTGCGCACGCGCATGCCGCTCGTGCTGGTGACCGGCGACGGACTGCCCGCACTGTTCGACCGTATGGGAGAAGTCCGTCGCGTACACCTCGGCGACGGCGGCATCTGGCTGCGCGTCGATCGCGCTCAGGATCTGCCGCGCACGGCCGTTGCAGTCCGGCAGTGGCGCGGCGGGCGGGCCCCGGACGGCGTCGTGCTGTCGGTCGCGCCTGCGCTGCACGCGGAAACCGACACGCTGACCCAGAATCTGCGTGCCGTGCGGCAGGCCGTCGGCGATGCCGCTCGCATGCTGGGTACGCGACTGCCGGGCTATGTCGCGGTGTACCAGCGCCTCACCACTGGCCCCGTCGACCGCTCGACGCCGGTGTGGTACGGCGTGTCGTCGGCCACCCGCCTCGCGGTCGGCGAACGTTTCGAATCCGTGGTTCGCGCGGCGGAAAACCAGGTTCAGCGCGCGGCCGGCGATTGCGTTGCAGCGGCACGCGCCGCCGCGCTGGCCTCCATCGTCGGCTGGACGCAGCGCGTGGTTTTCGGCGCACTGACGGACCGACAACAACCCGCATCGCCATGGGCGCCGTTCGGTTCCGGCTGGATTGACTACGGACCGGCGAGCGCATGTCGGAACCCGTGGGAACGCGATGTCGAAATGCAGACGCAAGTGGCGCGTGTCACCACCACCGCCTCGCCGACGCCGTGGCCGCTCCCGCAATCGCTGATCGAAGCGATACCGCGACGATACCGGACGTCTCCCCGTCAAGCCGCCGTGGGCCACGCACTCGCCCTGCTCGCCTGCGCCGCTACCGTCGCATTCTGGGGTGCGGCCAAGAACAACGAAGCGCTGCTGGATCGTATCGCCGCCGATCTCGGCCGCTATTCGACGATCCCGGAAACGCACGACACCGCAAAGCGGGACGCACTGCAGGCGCTCGTGGCCGATCGCGATCAACTCGATCGCTACGCGCGCACCGGTATTCCGCTGCGCCTGTCGTTCGGCATGTATCGGGGCGCGCAGCTGATCCCCATGCTGAACAACGCGATCGCATCTTACGAGCCGCCGCCGCCTCCTCCCGCCGTCGTCTCGCTCGACAGCATGTCGCTGTTCGACAGTGGCAAGGCACTGCTGAAGCCGGGGTCGAACCGTGCAATGGTCGGCGCGCTCGACATGATCCACGCGCATCCCGATAAACGCATCCTCGTCGCCGGCTACACCGACAACGTGGGCAATCCGGACAGCAACCTGAAGCTTTCGACCGCGCGCGCGGAAGCCGTGCGCGACTGGCTGGTCGACGCATCCGGCATTTCCGCGACCCGGTTTGCGATTCAAGGCTACGGCATGACGCGCCCGCTCTCGAGCAACGACACACCCGACGGACGCGCGCGAAACCGTCGCGTGGAAATTACCCTGGTACCGGACACGGGAAGGTAGCAATCCAGGTTCAGTCCCCGAAGCAACCCGCTTCGGGATTCTCAAGCCCAGGGGCCCGCTCCTGGCAAGTTTAGTAGTACGTACAGTGAAATATAAAGGAGCAAGGCAATGGCAATTCCGGCCTACATGTGGCTCAAGGACGACGGCGGCGCCGACATCAAGGGCTCGGTGACGGTTCAGGAACGCGAAGGCAGCGTCGAACTCGTCGCATTCGACCACGGCGTACATATCCCGACCGACGGCAATACCGGCAAGCTGACCGGCACGCGCGTCCACAAGCCGATCACGCTGACGAAGGAAACCGACGCGTCGACGCCGTATCTGTACAAGGCCGTGACGAGCGGCCAGACGCTCAAGTCGGTCGAGATCAAGTGGTACAAGATCGACGATGCGGGCAAGGAGAAGGAGTACTTCAACACGAAGCTCGACAACGTGAAGATCGTCGCCGTGAATCCGGTCATGCACGACATCAAGAATCCGGCCTACGAGAAGCACAACCACCTCGAAAACATGGAGCTTCGTTACGAAACGATCACCTGGTCGTACAAGGACGGCAACATTATCCACAAGGACACCTGGAACGAGCGGTCCTGATCCCTATCGATGGTCGAACCGCCGGCGCCTCGAGCGGTTCTTTTGCCAGCCTGACCGGTTCAGGCTGGCCTTCCTGTTCCCGAGACCCAGTCCGGCCAACGACTGCGCGTCGCCCCTTCCCTCTCCAGGCATCGACATGACCCCGCGCGACACGACCCACCTGCTCCGCCGACTCAATCCGCACTGCGCGAAGGCGCTCGAAGCGGCCGTGAGCTTATGCCAGACGCGTCTCGCGGACGAGATCACCGTCGAGCACTGGCTGCTGAAACTGATGGAGGCCGGCGACGGGGACATCCCGGCGATCCTGCGGCACTACAGTATCGACCTCGACACCGTCTGGGATGCGCTGCTCGCGTCGATAGAACATCTGCCACGCAATCTTCGGGGCAAGCCGGCGTTGTCTCCGCAACTGGCGACCGTACTGCAGGACGCATGGGTGCACGCCGCGTCCGAGACGGACGACGCGACCATCCGGTCCGGCGACCTGCTGCAGGCGATCGTCAATAGGCCCCACGTACTGCGCGCGCAAAACGCGTGGCCTCTGCTGTCCGTCAGCAGCACGCAGATCCGGCGCGTCCTGCCGCGCCTTGCTCATCGTTCATGCGAGAGCACGCGACCAGAAAATATCGAAGCCGAAGCAGAGGATCACCCGATCGGCCCCGCCGTCGATCAGACGCCGGAATCGGCCGCCCCCGTCGCGGCAGCAACGCACACGCCCCGCCGAACCACGGACGGTGGTGCCCTCTCCCGCTTCGCGATCGATCTGACAGACAAAGCTCGACGCGGCGAGATCGATCCGGTATTCGGCCGCGATCGCGAAATCCAGCAAATGGTCGACGTGCTCGCGCGTCGGCGCAAGAACAATCCGATCCTCGTCGGCGAACCGGGCGTCGGCAAAACCGCGCTCGTCGAAGGCCTCGCGCTGCGCGTCGCCGAGGCAAGCGTCCCGAACGTGATTCGCGACGTGCGCATCCTGACACTCGATCTGGGCCTGTTGCAGGCCGGCGCCGGCGTGAAAGGGGAATTCGAGCAACGCTTGAAGAACGTCATCGACGAGGTTCAGTCTTCACCGGAGCCGATCCTGCTCTTCATCGACGAAGCGCACACATTGATCGGCGCGGGCAATGCCGCCGGCGGCGCCGACGCCGCGAACCTGCTCAAACCGGCGCTCGCCCGCGGCGAACTGCGTACGATCGCGGCGACGACATGGTCGGAATACAAGGAATTCTTCGAGCGCGACGCCGCGCTCGAGCGCCGTTTCCAGATCATCAAGGTCGGCGAACCCGACGACGATGCGGCATGCCTGATGCTGCGCGGCCTGAAGACCCGCTATGCGGAATATCACAACGTGCACATTCGGGACGATGCGCTGATCGCGGCAGTGAAACTCTCTCGACGCTATATTCCCGCAAGGCAACTGCCGGACAAGGCAGTCGACCTGATCGATACCGCTGCCGCGCGGGTGCGCATGGGGCTCGAATCGCCGCCCCCTGAACTGCAACGCGCACGCGCCGCCGTCTCCGCCCTCGAACTCGAACTGGCGACGCTCGACGCGGACGCGCAGGCTGGTATCGATGACGTCGCGCCCCGGCGCGTGACGCTGGAGCACGCGCTTTCCGAGGCGCGGAACATCCTGACCGGCCTGCAGGCGCGCCATGTCGGCGAACGCGAGCTGGTCCGCCTCGTTCACCAGCGTCGAGCGGAGGTCGCCGAAGGCGGCTCGGCGTCCAGCCGCGGCCAGCTCGATGACATCAGACGCTTACTCGCCGACCGGCAAGGCAACGCACCGCTGATCTCGGTCGACGTCGACGCAGCGGCCGTCGCACGTGTCGTTGCGGAATGGACGGGTGTGCCGGTCGGCAACCTCGTCGAAGACGAACTGCTGAGCCTGCTGAATCTCGAACGGCAACTGGCGACACGCGTGGTCGCGCAAGACGATGCGCTGGCTGCGCTCGCGGAAAGCCTGCGCACCGCGAAGGCGGGCCTCAAGAATGAACACGCGCCACTCGGCGTCTTTCTGCTCGCAGGGCCGTCGGGCGTCGGCAAGACCGAAACGGCGCTGGCCCTGGCCGACCTGCTGTTCGGCGGCGAGGCCGCCCTCACGACGATCAACATGTCGGAATATCAGGAAGCACACACGGTGTCGCAACTGAAAGGTTCGCCACCAGGCTATGTCGGCTACGGACGCGGCGGCATCCTGACCGAAGCCGTGCGACAGCGGCCGTACGGCGTCGTGCTGCTCGATGAAGTCGAAAAAGCCCACCGCGACGTGCTCGACGTGTTCTATCAGGTGTTCGACCGCGGCATGATGCGCGACGGGGAAGGACGCGAGATCGACTTCCGCAATTGCGTGATTCTGATGACGTCCAATCTCGGCAGCGCACGAATCGACGAGATGACCGCCGACGATCCGCGGGTTTCCCAGGCGGCGCTGCTCGAGTCGATCCACCCGCAGCTCGTGGCGCACTTCCAGCCCGCGCTGCTCGCGCGCTTCCAGTCGCTGGTCTATCGGCCGCTCGATGCCGCCGCACTCGCGTCGATCGTGCGGCTCAAGCTGTCGAAGGTCGCCGACCGCCTGCGCCGGCAGCACGACGTCGAGCTGGCGTGCGACGCATCATTGATCGACACGGTGGCCGAGCTTTGCCTCGCGCGCGAGTCCGGTGCGCGCAACGTCGATGCGTTCCTCAACCAGCGGATTTTGCCGAACGTGTCGCGTGAACTGCTTGCGCGCATGGCGGCCGGGGCCGCGCCGGAAAGGATCGTGTTGTCGAGTTCGGCCGAAGCGAGCGTGACGATCGATTTCATCGACCGAAGCAACGTCGTGGCGGGCGCGACGAAGCCGACCCGCGCGACCCCGTAACCGGAGGCCAGGATCATGCAGGCGCGTCCCTCTCTCCACGACATGCTGCTCGGCCAGATCGGCGGTGAGCCGCTCGATGCTTACGACGACCGGACACTCGAGTGCATGAGCGTCCAGCAGAATGTGCAGCGCATCCTGAACACGCGAGCCGGTGCGCTGAAGCATCTGCCGGACTATGGTCTGCCGGATCTGACGAACATCTACAAGGCGCTGCCCGCGTCAGCCCACATGCTCAAGCAGCAGATGGAGGCGACGCTCGTGAAATATGAGCCTCGTATCCGCTCCATCGACGTCGCCATCCTCGAAAACGACGATCCCGGCGTGCTGGTGAGTTTTGAAATGACGTGCCATCTGAAAAAAGCCGGACTTGTGCGGTTCGGTACATATTTCGAGCCTCCCGGACGCATGTGGTTGAAACGCCGGTGTGTCGGGCACGATTGAAGTGCTCCCTCACGTCCGGGCCGGGTTTCGCAACTTGCCAATCCCGGTCCGTCGATATGGACACCAGATGCCGGTTACCCGCTTCACGCCCGCGCCGCATGCGCGCGCACCAGCACGGCAAGCGCTTCCTCCAGCGTCGTCGTCCCGTACACCCGCTCCGACACGTCGGCTTCCACATCGATGCGCCCCGCGTTATGCACGTCGTACAGATCGACGATCAGCTGTGCATGACGTTCGCTGAGCCCGGCACGCAGGAGCGTCGCGCTCCACGTATCGCGCGGCAACGCGTGCGCGACGATCGCGCGGCGCGCCACGGCGCCCAACGTATCCGCGATCGCCGTCACGCTCACCCGCCGCGGCCCTTCGACGCTGACGATGCGCGGCCCGCTTCCGCCTTCCGGTGCATCGAGCAGCAGCCTCGCCGCGACGACGCCCACGTCGGGCGCCCAGACCGTCGGAAACACCTCGCCGACCGGGTGGTGGAAGCTCGGCAGCACGCCCGTGCCGAGCGCGACCGGCAACACGCGCGCCCAGTTCTGCAGATGCTCGGCCGAGCGTAGCAGCGTCAACTGCGTCGGGATCGTCTTCAGACGTGCCTCGAAGTCGCGGAACAGACGCGTGATACCCGTGTTGCCTTCGAGCTCCGCGCCGTAGTCCGACAACGCAAGCAATGCCGGCGGCGGATTCGCGGCGAGCGCGGCGGTCGCTGCATCGATCGTTCGCGTCATCGTCGCGGCCGGATCGGGATCGACGGCCGGAGCCGGGCACAGTAGCTGCACGGCCTGCGCCCCGTCGATCGCCGCGGCGATCGCGTTCGCGTCCGCCAGACCCGCGATCGCGACATCGCAGCCGAGCTGCACGAAAAGTTCACGATGACGTGCGTCGCGCAGCACCGCGCGCACGGAATGGCCTGCGTTGCGCAAGGCTGTCACGGTGGACAGGCCGACGTTGCCGGATGCGCCGAAGATCACGAACACGATTCGCTCCTGATGGATGAAAGTGTTGTGATTGTCGGCATGCGCGGCCGCGAAGGCGCTCACGGAGGGATGAATCGAGCAGGAAAGGATGACGCGTTGAGCGGCTGTAGCCATGCGGGGCGCTCCGATGCAAGCGCGTCAAAACCGGAGAAGGTGAATGCAGTAATTGTCCAACAACCTGTTGAACAATTACCCTCGGCTCAAATGCAACGCCCGTGCACCGCTGTTGCGTTATGCGTCTCTCCCGCCATCCTCACCGTCATAAGCCAGCCGCAACCCGCCCCGCGCGCCCGACCGCGCAATCTCCGTCGGCGTCGCGCCCAGCACGCGGTTCATCCAGTTCGCCATGTGGCTCTGATGCGCAAACCCGGCTTCCAGCGCGATCTGGCTGATGCTGAGCCGGCCTTCGAGCAGCAGCGCCTTCGCGCGCTCCACCCGGCGCCGCACGACGTACTGGTGCACGGGCATCCCGAGCGTTTCGCGGAACAGCACCTTGAAATGCGGCACGCTGATCGACACGAGCGCCGCCAGTTCGGCCAGCGTCATGCGCCGGTCGAGATTCGCCTCGACATAGTCGATCACGCGCGCCGCGGCCTTCGGCGCCAGCGTGCGCCGGCGTTCGCGAAACGCCGGCTGGCCGTCGACCAGCCGCGCGACGAGCGCCGTACACAGGCTTTCCGCGTAGAGCGGATCCGATGCGTCTTCCGCTTCGAGTTCGGCGGCCATCGCCCACGCGATGTGCTGCAGCCGCGGGTCGCGCACCTGCAGCCGCCGGCGGATCTGCGCGTGCGACGGCTTCAGTTCGAGCTGTTCGACGGTGCGCCGCACGAACGTGTCGCTGAGCGCGATGTGCAGGATCCGGCAATCTGCGCTGTCGGTCCATTGGCCGGGCAGGCCGGCCGGAATCACGTCGACGTCGCCGTGCGCCTGGATGCGCGACACGCGCTCGCCGTCGCACACGCAATCCGCGCGCACCGGCGCACCGATATGCACGCCGATCCGGTGATGCGCGGCCGCCGGAATCCGGTACGTGCCCGCGCGAATTTCCAGCAGCGACGCGCCGAAGCCGCGCCAGCCGAGCCCGCGGCTGGAGCGCAGGCTGACGGGGACGCCGTTGTCCGTCGGCGCGGCAAGAATCGGATCGCTCATTGATGGTCTCCACCAGATCAGGTGCCGAACGCGCATTGTGACGCGTTTCGGGCCGGCGTGCCGGCCCTGCTCGGCCGCCGGCGAATCAAGCAGAAAAAGATCATCCGTTTCTGCTCGGGACGATCCTTGCGTGCGCGCCGGCGGGCGCCGCACCGCTTACGATCAGCTCATCCGACACCTACGGAGTCCCGTCATGCCCCATTACTGCCCGCAACGCGCAGCGTTCGTCGCGCGTTCGCCGTCTTCCGCCCGCCCTTCATCCAGCCCCGATTCCCGCACCGGCCACACCGCCATCGCCGCGTGGTGCCTGCGCGTCGTCGGCTGGTACCGGCTCGAACGGCTGCTCGCGTCGATTCCCGACAGCAACGACGACTTCGGGCTCGTCTGACCGCACGGTCGACACCCCCACCTATTTGCGTCGCCGCTCGTGCGAGGCCACCGTCGCGCCGTCGATCACCGGCGCGCCCTGCTTGATCAGGAAGTCGCGGAACAGCCCCGTCACCTGCGAGATCCGCCGGTCGGCGAGCGTGACGACATACCATTCGCGCTCGATCGGGTTGCCGGGAAACGGCAGTTGCCCGAGCAGCCCGGTGCGCAGTTCGAGCGCACACGCGTGCAACGACAGGAACGCAACGCCGAGGCCCGCTTCGGCCATCTGCTTGATCGCCTCGTTGCTCGACAGTTCGGAACCCACATGAAAGCGGTAGCCCGCGTTCTTGAACAGGCTCTCGACGGTCGAGCGCGTACCCGCGCCGCGCTCGCGCACGAGCAGGTGCGCGGATTCGAGATCCTTCAGCGCGACGCGCTTGCGCTGCATCAGCGGATGGCCGGGCGCCGCGACGAACACCATCGGATGCTTCGCGAACTCGACCGCGTGCGTGCGCAGCTCCTTCGGCGCGCTGCCCATCACCGCGAGATCGATTTCATGCGTCGCGAGCATGCGGATGATGTCGTCGCGGTTGCCGACCTTGAAATACGTCTTCACGTGCGGACGCGTCGCGGTGAATTTGACCAGCAGCGGCGGGATCAGGTATTCGGCCGTCGTGATCGCGCCGATCCGCAGCGTGCCGCCGAGATCGCCCGTTAGCGCGGCCACTTCGTCGCCGGCCTCGCTCCACAGATGCAGGATCTCGCGCGCGTAGCGCGCCACGATCTCGCCGGCCGCGGTCAGCTGCACGCCACGCCCCACCCGCTGCAGCAACGCGGCGCCCACGGCCTCCTCGAGCAGGCGAACCTGCAGCGACACGGCCGGCTGCGTCAGGTTCAGCTCCTCCGCCGCGCGCGACACGCTGCCGAGCCGCGCGATCATGTCCAGCGCCTTCAACTGCTTGAACGTCGCGGTCTTTCCTATAAGTGAATACATATGAGTCGCTTATAAACATTAAATTGTTCGACTGGGTACGAAACTATATCGTCGGTTCTTGAGCAATGTCATCCGAATCGTCATTCAGCGGGAGCCCAACATGGACAACATCACGCCCACCCTTGCAACGGAACGCGCACCGCGTGTGCCGCGCATCGTGATCGTCGGCGGCGGCGCCGGCGGCTTGCAGCTCGCGACGCGCCTCGGCGATACGGTCGGACGCCGCGGACAGGCCGACGTCGTGCTCGTCGACCGCTATCCGACGCACTTCTGGAAGCCGCTCTTGCATGAAGCCGCATCGGGCCATCGCGATCCGGCCTCCCACACGATCGAATACGCGGCGCAGGCGAAGCGCCACGGCTTCCGCTTCGTGCAAGGCGCGCTGCAGCGGGTCGATCGCGCGGCGCGCACGGCGACGATCGAGGCGGTGCAAGATGCAGACGGCACGGAAATACTGCCGCAGCGCACGCTCGACTATGACGATCTCGTGCTGGCGGTCGGCAGCGTGACGAACTTCTTCAACGTGCCGGGCGCCGAGCGTCATGCGCTGCCGCTCGAAAACCTCGACCACGCCGAGGACTTCCGCCGCAAGTTCCTCGCCGCCTGCACGAAGGCGAATCACGTTGCCGAGCAGCAGCCCGCGCGACGCGCGGCACCGATCTGCATCAACGTGATCGGCGCCGGTGCGACGGGCGTCGAGCTGGCCGCCGCGCTACGCCACGCGATCCAGCAACTGACCACGTATCGTTTCAAGGCGCTGGTGTCCGCGCGCGACGTCCACATCCGGCTGATCGAAGGCGGCCCGCGCATCCTGCCGGCACTCGACGAACGGCTGTCCGCCAAGATGCACGCGCAGCTGCGTGCGCTGAACGTCGACGTGCTGACCGATACGCGTGTGGCGGAAGTCGGCGCGGACGCCGTGACGACCGCGACCGGCGAACGACTCGCGAGCGACATCACGATCTGGGCAGCCGGCGTCGCGGGCCCCGCGATGCTGCGAGACATCGGCGACATCGCGCTCAACCGCTCGACCCAGGTGATCGTGACCGACACGCTGCAGACGCCCGACGATCCGCACGTGTATGCGTTCGGCGACTGCGCGGCGTGCCCGTCGACCGGTGCAAGCGGGTTCCTGCCGCCGCGTGCGCAGGTCGCGCACCAGCAGGCCGTGTATCTGGTCAACGCATTCGCGCGCCGCATCGCCGGCAAGCCGGTGGCCGGCTTCACGTTTCACGACGCGGGCACCGTCGTGTCGCTAGGGCATGCGGGCGCCGTGTATCAGGCGGACATCGGCGTGCGCTCGCGCTCGCTGATCGTCGACGGACTCGCGGCGATCGGGCTGTACAAGTTCCTGTATCGCAAGCACCTGTTCAGCGTGGTCGGCACGAAGCGCGCGCTGTTCCAGTCGCTGAGCCATTGGCTGCAAAGCCGCAACCAGCCGTCGATCAAGCTGCATTGATCGCCCCGGTTCGCTTCCAGCATCGCGACGCGGCATATCGGGCGGGCATCGCTCGATATGCCGTTTTTTTATATGCATATACTCGATGCGTTCACAATGCGCGCCACGCCGGTGCATCACGTTGAACGACGTCGACACGACGCCATTCATGCGGGACATGCCGCGCGACACGCATCCCCCGCCCGCTCTGGCTCGCCGCCTCATTCATTAGTCGAATCGTATGAGTCGGATAAAAATATTAATTGGTCGCGTTTTCCGGAACGACGCTAAGGTGTGTGGCATTCCCGTCGGCGAACGGATCATCACGTTTCTGAAAAGGAATCACCGTGGTCATCGAAGCCATCGTCACCCGTCTCGACGCAGCATTCGCGCAGATCGAAGCCACCCCGGATTCGCGCGAATCGCGCCATCAGCGCGATGCAATCATCCTGTGGCTCGACCGCGCATCGGAAGAGGGCTATCGGCTCGGTCTCGTCACGACGCTGCCGGCCGCGCGGCTCAACGACATGTTCGAAGGCCAGTTCGGCCGCGCAAACCTCGACCGCTTCGCGGTCGTCGTCACGGATACGAATCAACAGGACTCCGGATCGAATCGGCATCCGTTCGATGTCGCGCTGCAAGCGCTCGGCGTGCCGCGCGAGCGCGCGGTCGGGATCGCGAGCAGCGAACCGGAACGCCGTGAAGCCGAGCATTTCGGGCTGTCGCGCTGCGTGAACATCACCGATACGGTGCGCTCGATCGCATCCGCCGGGCTGCACTGAACGTCGGCACACGGGCCGACCACGGCCGGCCGTCAACGTCGATCCGCCGGCAATCGGACGATTGCCCGACCGCACCCTGACATTCTGCTGTCAAAGTCGCTTGCAACACTTCCGGGCTCGACCACATTCCCCCGGAGACGGGACGACGCACAAGCGCTTCGTCCCGTCCGTTGCCCGCCACGATGACACGCCCGCCCCGCACCGCCGCCACCCTCGCGATTACCTGCCTGTTGCTCGCCGCTTGCGGCGGTGCAGATTCGACACCGCCCGCCGCGTCGGCCGGCAACAACGGCACGGCGCCCGCACCGCAGCCGCAGCCCACGCCGCCCCCCGCACCCGCGACCTACTACCAGACGAAGACGCCGTACCGCCCGCAGCAGGATGCCGCGACGTATGAAGCGCCGCCGGCCGGCTACGCGCCCGTCTATACCGAACTCGTCGCCCGTCACGGCTCGCGCGGGCTGTCGGGCTTCAAATACGACGGCGCGATCTATGCGATGCTGGTCAAGGCCGAGGCCGACGGCGCGCTGACGCCGCTCGGCGTGCAGCTCAAGGCCGACACGTACGCGATGATGAAGGCCAATGCGCTGCTCGGCTATGGCGTGCAGGGCATCTCGACACCCGGGTACGGCAACCTCACGCAAACCGGCATCCGCGAACATCAGCAACTCGCCGCGCGTCTCGCGCAGCGGCTGCCCGCGCTGTTCGCCACGGGCAACCGGCAGGTGGTCGTCGTCAACTCGGGCCAGGATCGCGCGGTCGACAGCTCGACGTATTTCTCGGCGGCGCTGGTTGCCGCGCAGCCGGCACTCGCGCCGGCCATCACGCTGCCGGCCGCGCCCGCCGGCTATCCGGCGAGCGCACCGGTCGCGCAACCGGCCGGCACCAACCGCTTCCTGCTGTATTTCCATTCGCTGAAGCCGGCCACCGATCTCGTGACCGACACGAGCGATCCGTACTACGCGACCTATCAGGCGAGCCAGGCGTACCAGACCTATGCAAACGACGCGACGGTGGCCGCGAAGCTGAAGGCGATCAAGGCCGCGCCACAGGCGGCCGACGTCGCGCAAACGGTGCTGTCCGCGCTCGTGTCGCCGGCCTTCATCGCCAAGCTCGGCGCCGACGGCTACACGTTCGCGAACACCGGCACCTATGCGTTCACGTCGACGGACGGCAAGTTCACCAACACGCTGAAAGGCGACGGCAAGACGAAGATCGCGACCGCCGTCGATGCGGTAAACGTGCTGTACGACCTGCTGCAGGTCGCACCGGCGATGACCGCGGAAACCGGCGGCGTCACGATGGAGAAGTACATCGGTGCCGAGCAGGCGCGGTACCTCGCGTATCTGCAGGATGCCGAGGACTACTACCAGAAGGGGCCCGGCATCCAGGAAGCCGACCCGGTGACCTACCGGATGGCGAAGGTGCTGCAGGACGATTTCTTCGGCGAAGTCGACGCGATCGCGCGCGGCGACCTGACGCACGCCGCGAAGCTGCGCTTCACGCACGCGGAGATCGTGATTCCGTTCGCGTCGATCATGAACCTGAAGAACGTGTTCGTGCCGACGCCGCAGGCGCAGACGTACACGTATGCGAACAACTCGTGGCGCGGCGACCAGGTGTCGCCGATGGCCGCGAACATGCAGTGGGATGTCTATCGCAACGGGTCGCGGCTCATCGTGAAGATGCTGTACAACGAACGCGAAACCGATTTCCAGGCCGCGTGCGACGGCGCGAAGATCGCGGCGGGCAGCCACTTCTACGACTACGCGGGGCTCAAGCGGTGTTACGGGTATCAGTGATCTGACGCGTGAGGCTTTCGCGCCGCAAGCACACCTTGAAACCCGGACGGCGCAGACCGTCCGGACTTCGTCATGGGCTCCACGCCCGCTAGACTTTGCGCACGCCGTTCTGAAGCAGAACTTGATGAAGGAATGCCACTTGTCCGTCATTCAGCACGCGCGTCGGTACCACGCGGAACATCACCGATGATTGATACAGCAGGATCATTTGACGATCCTCGCTCCAGTGAACGAGATCCGCATACTGAATTTCGTCGCGCGAAGTCGGCGTTTCCACAATGAACCGGTCGCTTTGGAAAATGACCGTATAAACCTGATGAAGCGTCTTTTGCTGGTCGTAAATCTTGCGACCTGCGCGCGGCAGTATCAGATGATTCAGGATGGGCACGCCGATCGCGACGACAGCCGCGATTCCCGCGGCCATCCAGACATAGCGCCATTCCGGAAAATGTCCGCTCGCTACCCGAACGCCGCCGACGAGCAGGACGACGTACGCGATCGTACCGATCGCAAATGACTTGAGCAGGTATTTCGGGTTGTACCTGCGCCAAAGATGCAGGCGGTATGCATGGACGAGGTCATCCGCGGTTATTTGGAAAACGACTTCGGTATCGCTCATGGGGGCTCGGAACGCTCTCTGGTTCTTGTAATTACTCTTGGCGCTTCACCGCGAGCACCACGCTCCGGCGGGTTGGCAGTGCGCGCACACGGTGACGGCAAACGAAGCCGCGTGATATCGCTGATCGCCGGCCGATCGATGCACGGCGACAATATACATGCGCGGAACGACACCCGTGTGGAGAACCGCCGCAGAAGTGGCGCGACCGGCAGTCGGAGCGCAGGCAGCGTCGCACGCGGCCAAGCGGCCGGTTCGGGATGACACGCATCTCGCGCCGACGAACTCACGCCGGCTCGCATGGTCGAACTAACATCGTCGGAGAGCCCTCATGAAACGCGTCGCCCTTGCCGCTGCCCTGACCCTGTTTACCGCCGTCAGCCTGCCCGTGCCGGCATTCGCCGGCGCTTCCTCCGGGGCCGCCGCGCCGGTTCAGGCTCAGGCGGCATACGCGAAAAATTGCGTGCCGTCGCGGGAGGCCGCGCAAGGCGCCCGCGCCCCCTCCAGCGCGCCGCCGATCCGCGTCTGCGTGGGCGATTCCGACACACACCTGAATCTGCCGTGGTTCGTGACCGATATCCTCACCGCGGTGGACACGCACCAATCGCCCGACGGCCTGCTCCACAAGATGCGCAACGATTTCTGACTCGCCGCCGGCACCGCCTCGTTCACGGCTCGTCGGGGCGCTTCAGCACCTGGATGAAGGCGCCGACGATGCCGGCCCACATCGCGGGGTCGGCGATGCGCTCCAGCAGCCCCCGCAATTCCCGTCGTTCTCCTTCCGACAACACGCCGTGCGCGCCGCGAATGCTGTCGTAATGCGGCGTACCGCACGACGCAAGCGCCCGATCGAGCGAATAGTCGCGGGCGGCGCCGTCCACCGAGATCCGAATCCACAGCGAACCGCCGTCCGCCACGGCGGCGCCATCGGTCACGATGACCGTGGGTGCGCCATTTTCTTCCATCACAACGCTCCGGTTTTGACACGCGGGCGGCAGTCTGCCGACAACGGCGTCACATGAAAATGTTTCTCTCCGAGACACAATCACGAAACCTCATCAATATTTAGACAACAATATTTCGCAATAGCGCGCCGCGTCTTATACTGGCCGCGCACCATCCTCGTGCCAAGAGACGGTGTCTTTTGTCCCGGCTGCACACACTGTGCGGCCGGGGCTTTTTTCGGTACGCTGCGTCGATATACACGCGCAATGCGCACACGTTATTGAGAAATGCTGCCAGATAAATGGCCGATCGCGACGGGCTCGGGCCAATGCCCGGCGCGACGGCCGAATCGATAGGCGTCCGAAACCGGCGCGCGAGCCGCATGGCCCGAATCAGGCATGCGGCATGCGCGCCGTCGGCGCATCGACCGGTTCGACTTGCCAATCCATGCGTATAACACCAAAGGCAATCGCGGGACCACGGGCGCGCGCGCCGGGCTCGACGCCCCTTTTCCACCGCAGCGGCGCGCGGCCGCGCGCCATCCTTTTCGCCGCCGCGATCATCTGCGTCCTCGTGCCCGCGGTCGCGATCGTGCTGGCCGACCGCTACGCACGCGAAGCCGTCACCACGCACGAGCGCGTCGCGGCAAACGACATCGTGGCTTCCGTGGACCGCATCCTGGACGGCGTGCGCCTTCGACACGCGGACGAGCTGACCGCACTCGTCGGGCGGCCCTGCACGACGGTGTTCCGGACGCTGGCCGAAGTGGGCACTCGCCTGCGCTATCTGCGTGCGGTCGGGCTGGTGAACGACGGTCGCCTGATGTGCTCGTCGGCACTCGGTTCGATCGACCTGCCGCTCGACGCGTATGCACGCGAGCCCGCCCCCGGCGCGATGACCGTCACGCTGCTGCGCCAGACGCCGTTCCAGCGTGGCATTCCGGTGCTGTCCGTATTCCGCGCCACCGCGCGCGGGGCGGGCGTCCTGTATGTGATCGAAGGCGACTACGTGGCCGACGCGCTCGCCCACGGCACCAGTAACGAAGCGGAAACGGCCACGCTGTCGATCGCGGGTTCGGGCCGCCTCGATCAACACGGGAAATTCACGCCGGAAACGGACGCACGCCCTGCGGGCGGCAGCACGATCGCGTCGCAGCGTTGGCCGTTCACGGTGTCGACCGTCGCATCGGCGCGCTATGCGTCACAGGTCCGGCGCCACTACCGGCTGATCTGCGCGACGATCGTGGTGCTGGCCGATAGCCTCGTGATGGCTGCCTACCTGCTCGCGATGGCGCCGCGACGGCTGTTGCTGAAGGCCGTGCGCCATGCGCTCCGGCGCAACGAGTTCCATGTCGTGTACCAGCCGATCGTCGACGTGCAGACGCGCAGGACGGTCGGCGTCGAAGCGCTGCTGCGCTGGCACCATCCGAAGTGGGGGGCCATCGGCCCGGCCGTGTTCATCCCGCAGGTGGAATCGAGCACGCTGCTGCCGAAGGTCACCGAATTCGTGCTGCGCACGGCGGTGTCCGAACTGACCGCGCTGACACCGTCCGCGCCGCTACGCATCGCCGTGAACATTGCACCGCGGGACCTCGAGCGCACGCAGTTCGTGGCCGTCGTCGAGCAAGCGATCCGTGCGCTGCCGCCAGGCTTCACGCTGGTGCTCGAAGTCACCGAGCGCATCCTGCTCGAGAAGAACGCACGCACTACCGAGATCTTCCACGCGCTGCGATCCAAAGGCGCGAAGTTCGCGATCGACGATTTCGGTACGCATCACAGCAATCTCGACATGCTGTCGCGCTTTCCGTTCGACTACGTGAAGATCGATCGCCAGTTCGTTTCGCAACTGGATACCGGCAGTGCGAAGCTGATCGAGGGGATCGCGGCCGTCGCGCATCACTACGGCCTGAAGATCATCGCGGAAGGCGTGGAGACCGAGGCCCAGCATCGCGCGCTGCATGCGGTCGGGATCCAGTACGCGCAGGGCTACCTGTATCAGCGACCCATGCGCGCGGAGAACCTGACGCGCGATTTCGCCGCGGCGACGGTGTAGCGGCGCCGCCGACGGCGACTACTGCGCGCCGTATTGACCGCCGAGGTGCACGCGGCCCTCTTCGATCCATCCTTCGAAGTCGTCGCCGGTCTTGCCGTTCACGTACATGATGTTGTACCAGTGCCCGTGCGACTTGTAGACGGTCACCGAATCGCCGGGGACGATGAAGGTCCGCTTCGTGATGCACTGCGCGTCGGGCGCCGAATGGAAATACGCGCGCCCCGTGCCGATGACCGTGCCGAACGCCGGCGGCCGGAAGTTGTCGTCCGGACCGCTCGTGGCCGCGTCGAGCTTCCCGCAATCGACCGCGCTCTTCGCGTGCGCGCCGTTCGCGCCCAGGCTCACGCCGAGCACCAGTATCGCGATGCCCATGCGCATCGTCATTTTCATCTTCATCGTTCGCCCTCTACGCCTTATCGTTTTTTCGGTTTGCCGGTTCGCGGCCGGCACACGCTCGATCCTGCGCGGCCGTGGTCGCGTCGACTCGTCGCTTCGACTCGTCGCTTCGATGCCGGCCGCTTCCGGATGATACGACTACCATCGAAACGCATAAAAACGGACCACCCTTCCGAATCATGTCCTATAGTCAGTCAGCAGACATCATTCGACAACGGGACGCATCGACGTCCACGGAGGAGACGTGAAGCTGAAACAGGCCATCGACCGCATTCCCGGCGGGCTCATGCTGGTCCCGATGCTGCTGGGCGCATGCGTGCATACGTTCGCACCGAATGCCGGGAAGTACTTCGGCTCGTTCACCAACGGCCTCATCGCGGGCACGGTGCCGATCCTCGCCGTGTGGTTCTTCTGCATGGGCGCGACGATCGACCTGCGCGCAACAGGCGTCGTGCTGCGCAAGTCGGGCACGCTGCTCGCGACGAAGATCGTCGTCGCGTGGCTCGCGACGGTGATCGCCGCGCGGTTCATCCCCGACGACGGCATCCGCACGGGCCTGCTCGCGGGCCTGTCGCTGCTGGCGATCACGACGTCGATGGACATGACCAACGGCGGCCTCTATGCGGCCGTGATGCAGCAGTACGGCACCAAGGAAGAAGCCGGCGCGTTCGTGTTGATGTCGATCGAATCGGGGCCGCTCGTCAGCATGCTGATTCTCGGCGCGGCCGGCGTCGCGGTGTTCGAGACGCGGCTTTTCGTCGGCGCGGTGCTGCCGTTCCTGATCGGCTTCACGCTCGGCAACCTCGACGTGGCGTTGCGCGAATTGTTCGGGCGCTGCGTCCATCCGCTGATTCCGTTCTTCGGCTTCGCGCTGGGCAACGGCATCGATCTCAACGTGATCGCGCAGAGCGGGCTGCCGGGCATCGCGCTCGGGCTCGCGGTGATCGTCGTGACGGGCGTGCCGCTGATTCTTGCCGACAAGTTTCTGGGCGGCGGCAATGGCACGGCGGGGCTGGCCGCGTCGTCGACGGCCGGCGCCGCGGTCGCGAACCCGGCGATCATCGGCGAGATGATTCCGAAGTTCAAACCGATGGTGCCGGCGGCAACGGCGATCGTCGCGACCGCGTGCCTTGTGACGGCGATTCTCGTGCCGATTCTGACGGCGATGTGGGCGAAACGGGCGGCCAAGGCATCAGGGATGCCGGTGGGGGTCGCGGCGCGGGCGGCGCATGGCGGGGCGATCGAGCATGAGGGGCATGTTTGAGGGGGGAGGGTGGTTCGGGTGCGGCCTCAGGTGCCGAACATCCGGGCGTTCGCCGGCCATGACGTTGCAAACGCTCACCTCGATGTAGGCTCAAGAATCCGGCCCACGTCTCCCAAGCCGACGTTTTCCGGAGTGCCTTCCATGCCCACTTCCGTCCTGCTGCGTACCCACCATTCGCACCTCTATCCGGGGCAGCATCGTGACGCTCGACCATGATGTGCCGCGCACTGCCAAGTCGCATCCCGTCGTCATCGAATTCCCGGATGGCGACGGCGCCACCGCGACACTGCCCCACGTCGGTGACGGTGCCCTCGACTCGCGATAGAGGAATACGTCACGCAGAAGCGCCACGCAATCGTCATGCGCCACTGGTTGCTGGGCCGATCGATGCGGCCCGCACGGGATGGCGCATCGCGCGCCGCCTTTCCTGCCATCTGGTGCCATCGGCCCGACGCCGGCGCAAACCGCGTCCAGGCGCTAAAATCCGCCGCCTGGGCATCCACCACGAGCAAGCGTTTTGACGGCGTTCGAGCAGGGCTTCATCCTTACCCGCCACTGGCGGGACACCGCATCCGGCATCGAGATCGAGTTCTGGCTGGCAACCGAACACGGTCCGCGCCGCGTGCGGTTGCGCCCGCAGGAAGCGGTCGCGTTCATCCCGGCCGAACAGCAGGCGCTTGCCGAACGGACGCTGGCCGACGAGCGCGAAGCCGAGTTGCGCCCGCTCGCGCTGCGCGACTTCCGGCAGCGCCCGGTCGTCGGCCTCTATTGCAAGCGCTACCGCCATCTGTCCGGGCTCCAGAAGCGGCTCGCCGCCGCCGGTGTCGATGTCTACGAAGCCGACGTGCAGCCGCCCGACCGCTACGCGATGGAGCGCTTCATCACCGCATGCGTTCAGTTTCGCGGCCAGCCCGGCCGCGACGGCACGCTCACCGGCGGCGAGCTGAAGCCCGCAACCGGTTACCGCCCGACGCTGCGCTGCGTGTCGCTCGACATCGAAACCAGCGTTCACGGCGAGCTGTACTCGATCGCGCTCGAAGGCTGCGGACAACGTCAGGTCTACATGCTCGGCCCGCCGAACGGCGACGCAAGCGGCAGCGCAGCTCCCCTTGACTTCAACCTCGACTATTGCGACAGCCGCGCCGCCATGCTCGCGCGGCTCAACGACTGGTTCGACGCGCACGACCCCGACGCGGTGATCGGCTGGAACCTCGTGCAGTTCGACCTGCGCATCCTGCACGCGCACGCGGAGCAATTCGGCATCCCGCTGAAGCTCGGGCGCGGCGGCAGCGTGCTCGACTGGCGCGCGCACGGCCAGCAGCCCGATCACTTCTTCGCGGGCGCGGCCGGCCGGCTGATCCTCGACGGCATCGACATGCTGAAATCCGCGACGTGGACCTTCCCGTCGTTCAGCCTCGAATACGTGTCGCAATCGCTGCTCGGCGAAGGCAAGTCGATCGACAACCCGTACCAGCGGATGGACGAGATCCAGCGCCGCTTCGATCATGACAAGCCCGCGCTCGCGCGCTACAACCTGAAGGACTGCGAACTCGTCACGCGCATCTTCGACAAGGCCGACCTGCTCTCCTTCGCGCTCGAACGCGCAAGCGTCACGGGCCTCGCGGCCGATCGCACCGGCGGCTCGGTCGCGGCGTTCACGCACCTGTACCTGCCGCGCATGCACCGGCTCGGCTACGTCGCGCCGAACCTCGGCGACGTGACAGGGCAGAACAGCCCCGGCGGCTTCGTGATGGATTCGCGCCCCGGGCTGTACGACTCGGTGCTCGTGTTCGACTACAAGAGCCTCTATCCGTCGATCATCCGCACGTTCCTGATCGATCCGGTCGGCCTGATCGAGGGGCTCGCGCAGCCCGCCGACGACGCATCGGTGCCCGGCTTTCTCGGCGCGCGTTTCTCGCGCACCGCTCACTGCCTGCCCGACATCGTGCGCCGCGTGTGGGAAGGCCGCGACGACGCGAAGCGGCAGCGCAACGCGCCGCTGTCGCAGGCACTGAAGATCATCATGAATTCGTTTTACGGCGTGCTCGGTTCGACGGGCTGCCGCTTCTTCGACCCGCGCCTCGCGTCGTCGATCACGATGCGCGGCCACGAAATCATGCACCGCACGCGCCAACTGATCGAAGCTCAGGGTTACGAAGTGATTTACGGCGATACCGATTCGACGTTCGTTTGGCTCGGCCATGCGCATGACGACGACGAAGCCGGCGCCAAGGGTCGCGCGCTCGTCGAGCACGTGAATCGCTGGTGGCAAGTCCATCTGCGCGAGCAGTTCGGGCTCGACAGCGCGCTGGAGCTGCAATACGAGCGGCATTACCGCCGCTTCCTGATGCCGACCGTGCGCGGCGCGGAAGAAGGCAGCAAGAAGCGCTATGCGGGCCTCGCGGCGACGGCCGACGGCGGCGAGGATCTCGTGTTCAAGGGGCTCGAAACGGTACGCACCGACTGGACGCCGCTCGCGCAGCAGTTCCAGCGCGAGTTGTACCGGCGCGTGTTCAGGCGCGAGCCGTACCAGGATTTCATTCGCGACTACGTGCGTCGCACGCTGGCCGGCGAATTCGACGATCAGCTCGTCTACCGCAAGCGCGTGCGCCGGCCGCTGCGCGAATACGAACGCAACGTGCCGCCGCACGTGCGCGCGGCGCGGATCGCCGACGACTTCAATCACGCGCAGGGCCGGCCGCTGCAGTATCAGCGCGGCGGCTGGATCAGCTACGTGATGACGACGGCCGGCCCCGAGCCGCTGGAGACGATGCGCTCGCCGATCGACTACGCGTTCTACCTGAGCCGCCAGCTTCAGCCCGTCGCCGATGCGATCCTGCCGTTCCTGCGCGACGATTTCGAACGCGTGATCTCCGGGCAAGGGCAGCTGTTCGGCGACTGACGGACCCCACTCCGGGGGGCCCGGTTGCGCGTGCAACCGATTTCCTTCTAGCGGCGCGTCTCCCCTTGTTTCGCGATCGATTCATAGCGACATCGATCGGCATTCGTACACGCCCGCCCGCCGCACGATAAGCAACACCCATTTCCCCGGCCTGACATCGGACTCGGACACCGCGCGCTTCCGGCTGCCGTCTCTGTCCGCGTCGCGCGCATCAGGAGTGGTCAATGCGGGTAGCGCCGTCGCAGCACGTGCCGATGCACGATCCCAGCGGCATGCGCCCTTGCGCGCGCTCTCGCATTCTCGAACACAGCCCGCCAGGAATCGCCGTTTATCCGGTCGTTCAGGTTCCTAAATTCCGCGCCGCCTCGCAGGCATCCGGCTAAAATACCGGCCTGCCGCGCGTCCTGCCGCGGCCGGAGGACACTCATCATGACCGCACGTCGCGGTGCCGCGGTCGCCATCGCACCCGGCCACGAGACAGCCAGCCTGTCGAAAGCCCAGCAAACGTTCAATACGCTCGTCAAGCAGATCGAAAAGCGCCGCGAGCGGCTCGGCGCGTGGGACGCCGTGATGCCGGCGTTCCAGAAGAAGTTCGTCGACGGCCTGCTGCCGCTCGAACAGGCGTCGACGGCGTTGCGAATCCAGTTGCTCAACCTGCTCGACGACGCGTTCTTGCAGAAAGGTCTGAGCAAAGCCGAACAACGCACGCTATCCGCGCTGATCGCCGACATGGCGCGCGACTTGCTCGGCGTCAGCGACGACGCGACGTTGAAAATCATCTACAACCGGCACTGCCTGTCCGATGACAACGACCGCGCAGCGGCCGCCCCCGCACGGACGAAGCCGGAACCGGAAGCGGATCCCGCACCCGCCGCCGAACCGGCGGACGATCTCGACGCGCTGTCGCCCGACGAACTCGCCGCGCGCATGCAGGCCGAACTCGACGAACAGTTCAAGCGCGACATGGCCGCCCACGAGGCCCGCGAAGCACAGCGCGCGAAGCGCAAGAAGGCGCCCCGGCAATCGGCCGCGCAGGCGCGACGCGAAGCCGAGCAGGCCGAATCGAGCAAGTCGCTTCGCGACGTCTATCGCAAGCTCGCCAGCGCGCTGCATCCCGATCGCGAAACCGATCCCGAGGAACAGGCGCGCAAGACCGTGCTGATGCAACGCGTCAACCACGCGTATGCGAAAGGCAACCTCCTGCACCTGCTGGAGCTGCAACTGGAGATCGAACAGATCGACCGGCGCGCGATCGACGGCCTGAGCGAGGCGCGGCTGACGCACTACAACGGCATCCTGGAGGAACAGCTCCGCGAGCTCGACCGGGAGATCGTGCACGTCGAGAACGATTTCAGGCGAACGTACGGCATCGCGTCGTCGACCAAGATCGCGCCCGATACGGTGATGCGCATGCTGACGCGGGACATTGCCGGCATGCAGCGCAGCAACCACGATCTGACCGTCGCACTGCGCGAGTTCGACGATCCGGACAAGGTCCGGGACTGGCTGAAGGACCTGAAGCGCCGGCCCGCCGCATCCTGCTTCGACGACGAGCCGTTCTGACGAAACGGTGGCACGCACGTGCGCGCCGCCGCCGTGCCCGTTCACACGGCGCGCATCACGCGCGGTGCCGCGAGGCCGGCCCCGTTTCGCCGGTCGGGTTGAACACGCGGTCGATCCGCGCGAGAAACGACGAGAACGTGAAATCCGACCACTGCCGCGGGCGGGCAGCTCACGCCCGGCCGCCAATACAACGTGCCGTTCGAGAGGGTGTCGCTGACCTACGGCTCGAACCCGTGGGCCGGCCCGCAGGCCCCATCCTTCAACCTGTTCAAGCCCGAACAGACGATGCTCGCGCCCGCGCGCACCCGCAACATGATCCAGCGCTGGACGGAGCACGCGCAGACAGAGGGCGGCGCAGCGCGCGGGAATGCCGACGGCCTTGCGTCCACGCCGGCGGATATCGACGCTGCGTGACGTGACACGCATGCAGTGACGCGGCTGCATCGCGCCGCGACCGGCGTCGTTACGCGAGCTTGTGTACGTCGGTATCGACTTCCGCATGCAGCAACAGCACCGCGTCGCGCTTTTCCAGCAGATGCCGCCGCAGGATCGCCGCGAGCGCCTTGCCGTCGCGCGCGTCGAGCGCCTTGATCATCTCCTCGTGGTCGTGCACCGCGCGATCCCACTTCTCGACGTGCTGGTTCGAACGGAACCGCATCGACATGATCCGCCGGTTGATCGACTGGTACGTCGCGCGCAGCGCCGAGTTGCGCGCGGCCTCGTTGATGCGGTCGTGGATTTCCTGGTTTCGGCTGTAGTAGCCGGGCAGGTCGTTCTGCATCCGGCACGCGAGCATCGAGTAATGCAGCGCCTTGATCTCGGCGAGTTCGGCCGGCGTGATGCGTTCGCACGCCAGTTCGCCTGAAAACGCCTCCAGCCCCGACATCAGTTCGAACGTCTCGCGGATCTCCGATTCCGTCATCCGGTACACGCTCGCGCCGCGGTTCGGCGACAGCACCAGCAGCCCCTCGGCCGCCAGCACCTTGAACGCCTCGCGCAGCGGCGTGCGCGAGATGCCGAGCGTCTCGCACAGCTCGCGCTCGTTCAGCCGCATGCCAGGCGTCAGCACGCCCTCGACGATGAACTTGCGCAAATGCTCGACAACCGTGTCGTGCAACCGTTGCCGCTCCAGTTTCGGCAGTGCCGGCGCGCCGCCGGCATGCTCCAGATCATTCATATCTTGCATGCAAAGTCCTTCCTTCTTGCTTCCCGCGATTCTACTGCAAGTGGCCCGACCCGAATATCGCATGGCTAATGTCGGGTAAACACCGGCATCTTCGGCGAAATCAACGCTTGGTTCCATCGGGATCGCTCTGCTAAAGTATTTTGCATGCAAAATTCAAAATACAACCACGGAGATAGAATGACCATGCTGCAACTCGACTTCCACCCGTCCGGCCGCCACTTCCTGCAGATTCCGGGGCCGAGCCCGGTGCCGGACCGCATCCTGCGGGCGATGAGCTATCCGACCATCGATCACCGCGGCCCCGAATTCGGCGCGCTCGGCCTCAGGGTGCTGGCCGGCATCAAGCAGATCTTCAAGACCACGCAGCCGGTGGTCATCTATCCGGCGTCCGGCACCGGCGCGTGGGAAGCCGCGCTGACCAACACGCTGAGCGCGGGCGACACGGTGCTGATGTACGAGACCGGCCACTTCGCGACGCTGTGGAAGAAGATGGCCGAGGCGCTCGGCCTGAAGCCCGAGTTCCTCGGCCTGCCGGGCATCGAAGGCTGGCGCCGCGGCGTGCAGCCGGACTTGGTCGAAGCGCGCCTGCGCGCCGATACCGCGCACGTCATCAAGGCTGTGTGCGTGGTGCACAACGAGACGTCCACCGGCGTCACGTCCGACATCGCGGCCGTGCGCCGCGCGATCGACGCGGCCGGCCACCCGGCGCTGCTGATGGTCGACACGATCTCGGGGCTCGCGTCCGCCGACTACCGCCATGACGAATGGGGCGTCGACGTGACGGTGTCGGGTTCGCAGAAAGGGCTGATGCTGCCGCCGGGCATCAGCTTCAACGCGGTGTCGGCCAAGGCGCTCGCGGCGAGCGAGCACGCCACGCTGCCGCGCGCGTTCTGGGGCTGGCACGAGATCATCGAGGCAAACCGGAACGGCTACTGGCCGTACACGCCGAACACCAACCTGCTGTACGGGCTCGCCGAAGCGCTCGACATGATCCTCGGCGAAGGGCTCGACAACGTGTTCGCGCGCCACCAGCGGCTCGCCGAGGCGACGCGCCGCGCGGTGCGCGCGTGGGGCCTCGAGATCCAGTGCGCGGACCCGGCCGTCTACAGTCCGGTGCTGACCGGCGTGATGATGCCCGACGGCGTCGACGCGGACGCCGTGCGCAAGCTGATTTACGAACGCTTCGACATGTCGCTCGGGCAGGCGCTCGGCAAGATGCGCGGCCGGATGTTCCGCATCGGCCATCTCGGCGACTGCAACGACCTCACGCTGATGGCGACGCTCGCCGGCTGCGAGATGGGGCTGAAGCTCGCCGGCGTGCCGGTTGCCGCGAGCGGCGTCGTCGCGGCGATGGACGCGCTCGGAACGCACAGCCACACGCCCGCGCTGCGCGCGGCGGCCTGACCACAGGTGCCCGCGGCGCATCGCGGGCGCTCCGCTCGTTCCCCTTTGCGGCCCCGCACGACGCGCGGCCGCGCTGCATCGGCACGCAACCGGCCCCAGAGCCGGCGCCGCGGCAGCGGCAAGCCAGACAACATCAAGGAGACGCACCATGAAGCTGTTCCGGGCGACCAGCATCGTGCTGGTGATGCTATGCGTGATGTACTTCATCACGTACCTCGATCGCGTGAACGTGAGCACGGCGGCGGCCGGGTTCGGCCGGGAATTCGGGCTGAACAGGACGGAGATCGGCCTGGTGTTCTCCGCGTTCGCGTATCCGTACCTCGTGTTCCAGATCATCGGCGGCTGGGTCAGCGACCGCTTCGGCGCGCGCCGCACGCTGCTCGCGTGCGGGCTGCTGTGGGCCGTCGCGACGCTGCTCACCGGGATGGCCGGCGGCCTCGCATCGCTGCTCGCCGCACGGCTGCTGCTCGGGCTCGGCGAAGGCGCGACGTTCCCGGCGGCCACGTCGGCGATGGCGCGCTGGGTACCGCGCGAGAAACGCGGCTTCGCGCAGGGCATCACGCATGCGTTCTCGCGGATCGGCAACGCGGTCGCGCCGGCCGCCGTCGTCGCAGTGATGGCCGTGTACGGATGGCGCGAATCGTTCTACATCTGCGGCGTGATCAGCATCGTGTGGGTCGCGGTCTGGGCGCTCGTCTACACCGAACATCCGAAGGATCATCCGCGCATCACGCAGGCCGAACTCGATGCGCTGCCGCCGCCGAAGCAAAAGCCCGCGACCGTGCCGTGGGGGCCGCTGTTTCGCCGGATGATGCCGGTAACGATCGTCTACTTCTGCTACGGCTGGACGCTGTGGCTGTTCCTGAGCTGGATTCCGCAGTACTTCCTGCACAGCTACGACCTCGACCTGAAGAAATCGGCCGTGTTCGCGTCCGCGGTGTTCTTCGCGGGCGTGGTCGGCGACACGCTCGGCGGCCTCGTCACCGATCGCATCTATGCGCGCACCGGCAGCCTCAAGCGCGCGCGCAGCTGGATGGTGTCGGTATGCATGCTGCTCACGTTGCTGTCGCTGTTGCCGCTGCTGTTCACGCATCACCTGTACGTGTCGATGGCGTGCCTCGCGTCCGGCTTCTTCTTCGCCGAGATGACGATCGGCCCGATGTGGGCCGTGCCGATGGACATCGCGCCGGAATACTCGGGCACCGCGAGCGGGATGATGAATTCCGGCTCCGCGCTCGCGGCGATCCTGTCGCCGGTGATCTCCGGCTTCGTGATCGACCGCTTCGGCAACTGGGAGCTGCCGTTCATCGGCAGCATGGTGCTGATGGGCGTCGGCGTGCTGCTCGCGTTCCGCATGCAGCCGGAAAGCCGCTTCGCCGATGCGCCCGCCGAACGCCCGGCCGCCAATCGTTCGCCGGCCTGACGCCAACCGGGCGCTGCCGCCGGCGCCCGCCTTTTCTTCCGCTACCGACGATGACCCAAGCTACCCACGATCTCGCCGCCCGGCTCGTTGCCGGCTGGCACCAAGGCATCGCGTTCGCCGCGCTGCCGCCCGAACTCGTCCCCGCCAGCGCCGACGCCGCGTATGCGGTGCAGGCGCACGTGCTCGCCGCACGCCATGCCGCGATCGGCGCGTGGAAGGTCGGCGCGAAGCAACCCGACGGCCCGATCCAGGGCGCGCCGCTGCCGGACGACTGCCGGCATGCGAGCGGCGTCACGCTGCCGCGCGGCGCGTTCCGGCCGCTCGGGCTCGAACTGGAGATCGCGTTCCGCTTCGGCCGCGACTTCGCGCCGCGCGCCGCCGCGTATGCCGACGACGACGTGTTCGACGGTATCTCGCAGATGGGCGCCGCGATCGAGATCGTCGCGAGCCGCTTCCGCGAATGGCCGGACGTCGCCCCCGCCGCGCAACTCGCCGACCTGCAGAATCACGGCGCGCTCGTGCTCGGCGAGATGACCGGCTATCGCGCGGATTTCCCGTTCGTCGCACCGGCTCCCGCTTTCACGTTCGACGGGCGCGACATCGCCGAGGCCGCGACGGGCGCCAACCCCGCGGGCGATCCGCGCCGCCTGCTGCCGTGGCTCGTGAATCACGCGTCGCGGCGCGGGATCGCGCTGCCGGCCGGCACCGTCGTCACGACCGGCTCGTACACGGGAATGTTTTTCCCGCGGACCGCGGGCACGGCCGTCGGCCGCATGCCGGGGCTGCCGCCCGTCAGCGTCACGCTCGCGTGAGCGTCGCCCGTTCCGTTCTCCCCGATACCGACCGCCACCATGACATCCGCCATCACGCCCTCGCTGGTTCGCCCCATCCATCTCGTGCCGTCGCAAGGTGCCGCGCTGTCGCCGCTGTTCGAGCGGCTGCGCACGGCCATGCGCGGCGACGTCCACGCCGATCGCGCGAGCCGCGGCCGCTATGCGACCGACGCGTCGATCTACCAGATCATGCCGCTCGGCGTGGTCGTGCCGCGCGACCAGGACGATCTGCGCGTCGCGCTCGACATCGCGCGCGACCGCCAGATCCCCGTGCTCGCACGCGGCGCCGGTACGAGCCAGTGCGGGCAGACGGTCGGCGAGGCGCTCGTGGTCGACAACAGCAAATGGCTGAACCGGATCGTCGAATTCGATGCGCACGCGCGCACCGTCACCGTCGAACCGGGCATCGTGCTCGACCACCTGAACGCATGGCTGAAGCCGCACGGGCTGTGGTTTCCGGTCGACGTGTCGACCGGCGCGCAATGCACGATCGGCGGGATGGCCGGCAACAACTCGTGCGGATCGCGTTCGATCGAGTACGGCAACATGGTGCACAACGTGCTCGCGATCGACGCGATCCTTGCGGACGGCAGCGAATGCCGGTTCGGATCGCTCGCGCAGCCCGTCACCGACCGCCGCACGCTCGACCTGCTGCACGGCGTCGAACGGATCGCGACACGCGAGCGCGACGAGCTCGCGGAGCGCGTGCCGAAGGTGCTGCGCCGCGTGGCCGGCTACAACCTCGACCTGTTCGACTGCCAGAACCCGCGCGCGTACACCGACGACGGCCACGCGAATCTCGCCCACCTGCTCGTCGGCTCGGAAGGCACGCTCGCGTACAGCCGGCAGATCACGCTGAAGCTCGCGCCGCTGCCCGCGCACAAGACGCTCGGCGTCGTGAACTTCCCGACCTTCTACCAGGCGATGGACACCGCGCAGCACATCGTGAAGCTCGAGCCGGTGGCCGTCGAGCTCGTCGACCGCACGATGATCGACCTGTCGATGGAGAACCCGGCGTTCCGGCCGGTGATCGAGCAGGCGCTGGTCGGACAGCCGCAGGCGATCCTGCTCGTCGAGTTCGCGGGCGAATCGCGCGACGCGCAACTGGCGCAACTCGACCGGCTCGCCGAACTGATGGCCGATCTCGGGCTGCCCGGCAGCGTCGTGAAGATGACCGAGGCCGGCGCACAGAAGGCGCTGTGGGACGTGCGCAAGGCCGGGCTGAACATCATGATGAGCATGAAGGGCGACGGCAAGCCGGTGTCGTTCATCGAGGATTGCGCGGTGCCGCTCGAACATCTCGCCGAATACACGCGCCGCCTCACCGACGTGTTCCACAAGCACGAAACCGAAGGCACGTGGTATGCGCATGCCAGCGTCGGCACGCTGCACGTGCGGCCGATCCTCGACATGCGGCGCGACGGCGCGACGCGCATGCGCGCGATCGCCGAGGAAGCGGCGGCGCTCGTGCGCGAGTACAAGGGCGCGTATTCGGGCGAACACGGCGACGGGCTGTGCCGCGGCGAATGGATCGCATGGCAGTACGGCCCGCGCCTGAATGCGGCGTTCGCGGAGATCAAGGCGCTGTTCGATCCCGACAACCGCTTCAACCCCGACAAGATCGTCAATCCGCCGCGCATGGATGCGCGCGAAAACTTCCGCTTCGCGCCCGGCTATGCCGCGCGGCCGCTGCAGCCCGCGCTCGACTGGTCGGCCTGGAACGTCACGCGCAACCCGCTGACCGGCGACGAAACCGCGCCCGGCACGGGTGCCGACGTCACGCACGGGCTCGCGTCGGCGGTCGAGATGTGCAACAACAACGGCCACTGCCGCAAGTTCGACGCGGGCACGATGTGCCCGAGCTACCGCGTGACGCGCGACGAACAGCACGTGACGCGCGGCCGCGCGAACACATTGCGGCTCGCGGTGACGGGGCAACTCGGCGCCGACGGCCTCGCCGGCGACGACGTGAAGGCCGCGCTCGACCTGTGCGTATCGTGCAAGGGCTGCAAGCGCGATTGCCCGACCGGCGTCGACATGGCGCGTTTCAAGATCGAAGCGCGGCACGCATGGAGCCGCAAGCACGGCACGTCCTTGCGCGAACGGCTCGTCGCGTATCTGCCGCGTTACGCACCATGGGCGTCGAGGATGCACGGCGCGATCGCATTCGCGAACGGCGTGCCGATCGTCGCGTCGGCGCTGAAACGATGGATCGGGCTGGCGCCGCAGCGCGCATTGCCGGCGTTTGCGCGGCCGTTTCTGGCGGATGCGGCGACGCATGCGGGTGCCGGCACGTCGCCCCGTGAAGTGCTGCTCTTCGTCGATACGTTCAGCAACTACCAGGAACCGGACAACGCACGCGCCGCGCAAGCGGTGCTCGAAGCGGCCGGCTACACCGTGCACTTCAACGTGCGCGCGGGCGAGCGGCCGCTGTGCTGCGGCCGCACGTTCCTCGCGGCCGGGCTCGTCGACGAAGCGAAGGCCGAGGCCAAGCGCACGCTCGATACGTTGCGGCCGTACCTCGAACGCGGCGCCGCGATCGTGGGGCTGGAGCCGTCGTGCCTGCTGTCGATGCGCGACGAGTTTCTTGCCTATGGTTACGGTGACGAAGCGGCGCGACTCGCGAGCCACGCGTTCCTGTTCGAGGAATTTCTCGTCCGCGAGCAGGCAGCCGGCCGGTTGTCGCTACGGCTGCGCGAACTCGACGGAACCGCCGAGGCGCTGGTGCACGGCCACTGCCATCAGAAGGCGTTCGGCGCCTTCACGCCGGTGCAGACCGTGCTGCGCTGGATTCCGGGGCTCAAGGTGTCGCCGGTCGAATCGTCGTGCTGCGGGATGGCCGGCAGCTTCGGTTACGAAGCCGAGCATTACGACGCATCGCAGGCGATGGCCGAGCTGTCGCTGTTGCCGGCCGTGCGGGCGCGGGCCGAAGGTGCGATCGTCGTCGCGGACGGCACGAGTTGCCGGCATCAGATTCACGATGGCGCACAGACGCAGGCCGTACATGTGGCGCGCGTGCTGGCGCAGGCGCTGCAATGCTGACGACGCCATCGCCGCGCGGCTTCACCGCCCCTCCCCCATCCCGCCCATCAACGCCATCAACTGCCCGCGCAACCACTGGCTGCCCTGATCCTGATCGGCGCTGCGATGCCAGTAGCAGAAGTAATCGAGCCCCGGCATCTCGAACGGCAGTTCGAGAATCCGCGCCGGATAGCGCTGCAGCAGCCGCAGCGGCGCGGTGAGCGCGAGATCGCCGCGCATCGCGATCAGCGGCGCGACCATGTAGTGCTGCACGCGCATCTGGATGTTGCGGCGCAGCCCGAGCCGCGTCAGTTCCGCATCGACGTGCCCGCTGCCCTTGCGGCGGCTCGATACGTGAATGTGCCCCATCGACAGGTAGTCGTCCATGGTCAGCGTGTCGCCCTTGAACGGATGATCGTCGCGGATCATGCACGCGTAGCGGTCCTGCACGAGCAGCGCCTGGTGCAGATGCGGATCGCCGATCAGCGGCGCGTCGATCGCGATGTCGACCGAGCCGTTCGCGAGCGCGGTCGCGACTTCACGGCGGTCCATCGTGTAGCTGCGCACGTGCATGCCGGGCGCATGCGTCTGCAGCAGTTCGCCGAGCGCCGGCAGCAGCAGCGCTTCGGTCAGGTCGCTCATGCTGAGCCGGAACACGCGCTCCGACGAAGCCGGATCGAACACGTCGCCTTCGTGCGCGCTCGAATCGAGCAGTTGCAGCGCCTCGCGCACGCGGCCGACGATGTTCTCGGCCATCGGCGTCGGCATCATCCCGGCCGGCGTGCTGACGAACAGCGGATCGTTCAGCGTCTTGCGCAGCCGCGCCAGCGCGTTGCTGACGGCCGGCTGCGTGAGGTTCAGCACCTCGGCCGCGCGCGTCAGGTTGCGCTTGTTGTAGATCGCCTCGAATACGACGAACAGGTTCAGATCAATCTTCGAAAGGCGCATCGCCGGATCTCCTTGCCGGCATCTTAATACGGCGTGCGCCTCCCGTTCGTCCACCTCATGCTCCCGGGAGGGGAGCCTCTCAACCGCGCGGCGGCGGCGTCAGGTACGGTGCGGTCGAACCGGGTTCGCCGTCCTTGATCTCCATCCGCGCGATCGCCTGCAGGTGCACCTCGTCCGGGCCGTCGGCGAAGCGCAGCGCGCGGCCCCAGGTCCACAGGTCGGCCAGCGGCGTATCGGGGCTCAACCCGGCCGCGCCGAACACCTGCATCGCGCGATCGCACACGTCCGTATAAACGGTCGGCACGAGCGCCTTGATCATCGAAATCTCCTTGCGCGCGGCCTTCCCGCCGACCTTGTCGATCATCCACGCGGCCTTCAGCACCAGCAGGCGCGCCTGGTCGATCTCGATGCGCGACCGCGCGATCCATTCGCCGACGGTGCCGTGCCGGTTCAGCGGCTTGCCGAACGCGACGCGCGACTGCGCGCGGTCGACCATCAGTTCCAGCGCCAGCTCGGCCGCGCCGATCGACCGCATGCAGTGGTGGATGCGGCCCGGCCCGAGGCGCGCCTGCGCGAGCGCGAAGCCGCTGCCTTCCTCGCCGAGCAGGTTGCGCGCCGGCACGCGCACGTCGTCGAACGTGATCTCGCAGTGCCCTTCCGGCGCGTAGTGATTGACCACCGTGATGTTGCGCACGACCGTCACGCCCGGCGTGTCGCGCGGCACGAGGATCATGCTCTGCTGCTGATGCGACTCGGCCGCGGGATCGGTCTTGCCCATCACGATGAAGATCTTGCAGTTCGGATGCGCGGCGTTCGTGATGAACCACTTGCGGCCGTTGATCACGTATTCGTCGCCCACGCGCTCGATGCGCGTCGTGATGTTGGTCGCATCCGACGACGCGACGTCGGGCTCCGTCATCGCGAACGCCGAGCGGATTTCCCCGCGCAGCAGCGGCAGCAGCCATTGTTCGCGTTGCTCCGGCGTCGCGAACATGTGCAGCAGCTCCATGTTGCCGGTGTCCGGCGCATTGCAGTTGAACACTTCCGACGCCCAGCTCACGCGCCCCATGATCTCGGCGAGCGGCGCGTATTCGAGGTTCGTCAGGCCCGTGCCCGGCTCGTCGTCCTTCAGGTGCGGCAGGAACAGGTTCCACAGCCCTTCCGCCTTCGCGCGTTCCTTCAGTTCCTCCATGAACGACACCGGATACTGCCCCGCGTGCACTTCGTCGTTCCACTGGCGGATGCGCGGCACGATGTGCGCGTCCATGAAGGCGCTCACGCGTTCGCGCAGCGCTTCCACTTTCGGGGTGTAGCCAAAGTCCATGATCGATTCCTCGAGATTTTCGTGTTTCGGTTCGTTCGGTTCGGTTCAGAAGGCCGAGACGCCGCCGTCGACGGCGACGGCCTGCCCGGTCAGGTAACTGTTGTCCTTCGCGCACAGCATCAGCATCGTCGCGACGATTTCGTCGGGGCGGCCGAGCCGCTTCATCGGCGAGCCCTGCGCCAGAAAATCCTGGCGCTCGCCGATCTCGCTGTCGGTGACCATCGGCGTCGTGCTGTAGAACGGGCACACCGCGTTCACGCGGATGCCGTGGCGCGCGTATTCGAGCGCGGCCGTCTTCGTGAGCCCGACTACCGCATGTTTCGACGCCGCATACGCGGCCAGTTTCGGCGCGCCGCCGAGCCCGGCCATCGACGCGACGTTCAGGATCACGCCTTCGCGCTGCGCGAGCATCTGACGGATCTGGTGCTTCATCCCGAAGAACACGCCCTTCGCGTTCACCGCGAAGCTCAGGTCGAGATCGGCTTCGTCGGTGTCGATCAGCGCCTTCATCGGCGGCGCGATGCCCGCGTTGTTGATGCCGACGTCGAGCCGCCCGAAACGCGCGACGGCTTCATGCACCAGTGAAGCGACGTCCGTTTCGACGCGCACGTCGCAGCGCTGCGCAATCACGTCCGCGCCGGCCGCGCGCAGCGGCGCGGCGACGCGTTCGAGCGCGTCGCCGTTCAGGTCGCCCAGCGCGAGCCGCGCGCCCATCGCGGCGAGTTCGCTCGCGAGCAGCGCGCCGAAGCCGCTCGCGGCGCCGGTGATCATCACGGCCTGGCCGGCGTAGCTGGCGAGTTTCATCGCGTGCTCAGATCGTCAGGCCGCCGTCGACGACGATGCATTCGCCGTTGGTATAGCTCGCCGCGTCCGACACGAGATACAGCACGGTGCCCGCCATTTCGCGCGGCTCCGCATGGCGGCGCAGCGGGATCTTCGCCTTCCACGTCTCGTAGATGTCTTTGTCGGCGAACAGCGCGCCGGCGAATTTCGTCTTCGTGAGGCCCGGCAGCAGCGCATTCACGCGGATGCCGAGCGGCCCGCATTCCTTCGCGAACGCCTTCGTCATGTTGACGACGGCCGCCTTCGTGATCGAGTAGATGCCTTGCCGGTCGCCCGGTTGCAGCGCATTCACCGACGCGGTGTTGACGATCGCGCCGGCGCCATGCGTCTTCATCAGCTTGCCGGCCTCGACCGACATGAAGAAGTAGCCGCGGATGTTCACGTCGACGGTCTTTTCATACGCGGCGAGATCCGTATCGAGGATGTGCCCGAAATACGGGTTCGCGGCCGCGTTGTTCACGAGGATGTCGAGGCGGCCGTGCTTGCCGCGGATGTGCTCGAACGTCGCGGCGATGTCCTCCAGGCGCCCGACGTGACACGCCAGCGCCTCGGCGCGGCCGCCCGCCGCGATGATTGCGTCCGCCACCGCCTGGCAGTCGTCGATCTTGCGGCTCGACACGATCACGTGCGCACCCTGCTCCGCGAGCAGCTTCGCGATTTCCTCGCCGATGCCGCGGCTTGCGCCCGTCACCAATGCGATCTTGCCCGTCAGGTCGAACAGATTCGTTGCCATGTTGCTGTGCTCCTCCATTGATTGTGTTGTCGTGCCGCCGCGTGGTGACCGCGGCGATTCGCGGCGAGGTCAGCGATGCGCGTCGATCACGCCGACGGCCAGTTCGGCCAGCCGGCCGGCCATTTCGCCGACGCGCAGCGCCTGCTCGCTCGATGCGTTGCCCTGCAACGCGCGCGCCTTCACGCCCTGCGCGATCGCCGCGAGCCGGAAGAAACTGAAGGCGAGGTAGAAATGCCAGTCGCGGATCGGCGCGATGCCGCGCAGTTCGCAGTAGCGCGCGACGATCGCCGCTTCGTCGGGAATGCCGAGTGCGGCACGATCCTGGCCCGCGAGCCCGCGCACCTGGCCGCCGGACGGCAGCCGCAGGCACATGCAGAAGTACGCGAGATCGGCGAGCGGGTTGCCGAGCGTCGACAATTCCCAGTCGAGCACGGCCTGCACGCGGTAGCCGTCGCGCGCGAACATCAGGTTGTCGATCCGGAAATCGCCGTGCACGAGCGCCGGGCGGCCCGTGTCCTCGGGGCACGCCTTCGGCAGCCAGTCGATCAGCGCCTCCATCGCGTCGAGGCGACCGGTTTCGGCCGCGCGATACTGCTTCGTCCACACGCCGATCTGCCGCTCGAAGTAGTTGCCCGGGCGGCCGTAGTCGGCGAGGCCCACCGCGTCGACATCGACGTCGTGCAGCGCGGCCATCGTCTGCAGCAGCGCGTCGTAGCAGGTCGCGCGATCGGCCTTCGGCAGTTCCGGCAGCGCGGGATCCCAGAAGATCCGGCCATCCTCGAAGCTCATCACGTAGAACAGGCTGCCGATCACGTCGCGGTCTTCGCACAGGTGATACGGGTGCGCGACCGGCACCGCGGTACCCGACAGCGCGGCGAGCACGCGGAACTCGCGGTCGACCGCGTGCGCGGATTTCAGCAGTTCGCCCGGCGGCTGGCGGCGCAGCACGTAGCGGCCGCTTTTCGCATTCAGCAGGAAAGTCGGATTCGACTGGCCGCCGGCAAACTTCTCCGTGTCGACCGGGCCTTCGAAGCCCGGGACGTGCGTTTCCAGATAGCGCGTGAGGCGGGCTACGTCGAGTTGCTGGGAAGGGTTCGTCATCGTCGCGATCGTTCGTGGGTCAGCCGTAGGTTCGCAGCGCGTGTCGTTCGGGATCCTCCAGGTGCGGGATGCCGTTGAACGACGCGAGGTGGAACGCGTCGGCGTTGAAGAAAAACTGCGAAAGACTGCTGTTGCGGATCTGCAGATTCAGCGCGATCGCGCTCGACGGCGGCGCCGCGAGCACCTGCTGCACGGTGACCGCGATCGGGCCGCCGGAGCTCACCGCGAGCACGCGCTGGCCGCCGCCTGCGCGGATCGCCGCGCGCGCGTCGGCCACGCGCTGCTGGAAATGCGCCCAGGTTTCGGGTGCCGCCTCGCCGAGCTTGTCCTCGGTCCACAGTTGCAGCACCTGCCGGAGCGCGCGGAAATGCTCCTTCATCGAGCCGGCCGCGAGCCGCGCGATCTCCGGGTAGTCGCTGGCGGCCGCCGCGAACAGCCCGTGGAAATCGTATTCGTTCAGACCCGGATGGCGATCGACCGCGACGCCTTCGCCGCCCATCCCGCGCAGGATCGCGGCGACCGTCTGCGCATGGCGGTTCATCGTGCCGCAGATCACGCGGTCGAACGTCAGGCCCTGCCGCGTAAAGTATTCGCCGAGCCACACGCCCTGCTGGTCGCCCGCCGCGGAAAGCCGGTCGTAGTCGTCGGTGCCGAACGACGCCTGCCCATGCCGTACCAGAAAGAGTTCAGCCATTGCATGCCCGCCTGAGTGAAGGATTCAGCATAGCGAGCGGGCGGCCATTTTTAAAATTTATTTGTTGAATGAATCGGCATTCATGAGGTAAATGCCTCGCCCGCCTTCGCCGGCGGCGCAGGTTTGTCCGACTTATACTGCCCGATCCGCCCCCTTCACAGGAGTCCCGCCCATGTCGCATTCCCCGCCTAACGACCTGCCCCGCTATCGCCTGCTGACAGGCAAGGACGACGCCACGTTTTGCCACCGCGTATCGGACGCGCTGGCGCTCGGCTATCGCCTGTACGGATCGCCCGCCGCCACTTTCAACGGCGATCACGTGGTCGTCGCCCAGGCCCTGCTCTGGCCGGACGCCGCCGGCACGGACACCGGCGCGTAATCGCGGTCGCCCGCTTCCGAATCGTTCGATGCGGCCGCGGTGCCTTGCGGCGTGATCGGTCCCTCGTCGCGGCACGCGAATTGCGACAGCGCACACCGTGTCGAATAAATTCTGGAGGGATGCGATGCTCGGTACGATCCTCATCATCGTTCTGATTCTGCTGCTCATTGGAGCCTTTCCTGCATGGCCGCACAGCCGAAGCTGGGGCTACTGGCCATCGGGGAGCGTCGGGCTGATCGTCGTCATTGTCGTGATACTGGTGCTGCTCGGTCGCATCTGAGGATGGACGCGCGTGCCTGCGGTATGGGCACGCGCGTTCCGGTATCAGCACCGGGGTTTCCCTCACGACTTCTTTACAAACGCAAGCAACCCGCGCAACAAAGCACGGCAGTGCCTCCCCGATTCCTCTGCGCACATTTCGATAAAGCTGTTGGGCCGATACGCGTGCGCGACGTGCGAGCGCGCACTCCCGACCCGCCACAGCCTCTCGCCGATGCGCAAGCGCATCCTCCGTGAGCGATCCATAGCGTCCCAACATGTCGCCTCGTGTGAGGCCGCCCGTCGCGAGATCGTCGAGATTCTGACCGCCTGGCGATGGTCGAAGTCGGCGGCGTGCGCCACACGCTCGTGCTGACGCTCGCCGAATTCACGTTGCTCGCGCAACTCGCGAGCGCGCCGCGCCGCGTGTTCAGCCGCGCCGAGCTGATGGCGACCTGCCTGCCGGAAGGCGACGCGCTGGAGCGCACGGTCGACAGCCACGTCAGCAAGCTGCGCAAGCAACTCGACGATCTCGCGCCGGCGCCGACAGCGAGCGCTTCCCGACGGAACGGACGGAACGCGCGGGCCTTGCCGCTCACACGTGCGGTTCGCGCCCGACCACCACATTTTGTGCATCGCACGACCGACCCTGAGCAAAAAGTATCGGTTTCCGAACTCTTTTGATGTGGTGATCGCCTCGCCCGCGTCACACCATTGTTCCTGCCGTCATCGGCGGCATTCGAACAAGCAGAATCAAGGAGACACGGGTGAACAAGATGCGAATCGTCGCAGCCGGCGTGCTGCTCGGCGCCTGCCTGCCGGGCGTCGCGGCCGCGCAAACCTGCAAGGTGCCGACCCTTCGGGTGCTCGCGCAGAAGAGCCTCGGCCTGTCGGTGATGGAGAAATCGCTGGCCGACTACGAGAAGAAGAGCGGCACGAAGGTCGAGATCAGCTATTTCGGCGAAAACGACCGCCGCGCGAAATCGCGGCTCGACGCGTCGACCGGCGCGGGTTCCTACCAGATCTACTACGTCGACGAGGCGAACGTCGCCGAATTCGCGTCGGCCCACTGGATCGTGCCGCTCCTCAAGTACTACCCGAAGGAATACGACTACGACGACTTCCTGCCCGGCCGCCGCGCGGTCGCGAGCTACAACGGCGTCGCGTACTTCGCGCCGCTGATCGGCGGCGGCGACTTCCTGTTCTACCGCCGCGACCTGCTCGATGCCGCGCACATCCCGGTGCCGAAGACGCTCGATCAGCTCGTCGCCGCGATCAAGAAGCTGAACGCACCGCCGAAACTGTACGGCTGGGTCGCACGCGGCCAGCGCGGCTCGGGGATGAACGTGTGGCGCTGGTCGCCGTTCATGCTCGGCATGGGCGGCGCGTGGACCGACAAGAGCGGCCAGCCCGCGTTCAATTCGCCGGCCGCCGTGAAAGCCACGCAGCTCTACAGCGACCTGTTCAAGTACGCGCCGCCGGGCTCGGCGACCTACGACTGGAGCAACGCGCTCGAAGCGTTCCGTTCGGGCAAGGTCGCGTTCATGATCGAATCGACGCCGTTCGCGGACTGGATGGAGGACGCGAGCAAGTCGAGCGTGGCCGGCAAGGTCGGCTACACGCGGCCGCCCGCGCCGCTGCCGTCGGCCGCGTACGGCCACGGCTTCGCGATCTCGGCGGTCGGCTCGAAGGACGACTGCACGCGGATGGCCGCCGGCCGCTTCATCGCATGGGCGACCAGCAAGGACCAGGAACAGGCGCGGCTGCGTAACGGCGTGTTCAGCGACTACAACCGCTCGAGCACGATCGCGAGCCCGTACTTCAAGCAGCACGTCGCACCGCAGATCCAGGCCGGGCTGAACGACACCAACCCCGTCACGCAGGTGACGATCTGGCGCACGCCGCAGTGGCCGGATATCGGCGACAACCTCGGCATCGCGCTCGAACAGGTGTTCACCGGCACGCAGACGGATATCCGCGGCACGCTCGACGACGCGGACCAGTACGCGAAGGACGCGCTCGAACATGGCGCTCGCAAATGACGGCGCCGGCGGACGCGCGCTCGGCGTCCGCCCGGCCTCTCCCGCCACGTCGGCCCGGCGCGGCCGCGCGCGCCGCGACCGCACGAGCCTGCCGTGGGTGTTCCTTGCGCCGACGCTCGCGCTGCTCGCGGTCCTGAGCCTCGTCCCGACGATCGCCGCGATCAACCTCGCGCTGCGCAACCGCGTGCTGCGCTACCCGGACAGCGAATACGTCGGCCTGCGCAATTTCGTGCGGCTCGCGTCGGACCGGCGCTTCCTGAACGCGATCGAGGTGTCGGTGCTGTGGGAAGTCGTCACGGTCGCCGGCGCGGTGCTCGTCGGGATCGCGCTCGCGGTGTTCCTGTTCGAGCGCGTGCACGGCCGCTGGCGCCGCCTCGCGTCGCTGGTGCTGATCATGCCGGTGCTGCTGCCGCGCGTGTCTGCCGCGTTCATCTGGAAGTTCATGTACGCGCCGCTCACCGGGATCCTGAGCTGGCTGCTCGGCACGCTCGGCGTCGAGAACACCGCATTCCTCGCCGATCCGCATCTCGCGCTGTACGCGGTCGCGCTCGTCGACGTGTGGCAGTGGGGGCTGTTCTTCGCGGTCGTGATCCTGAAGCTGCTGGAGACGCTGCCGCCCGAGCCGCTCGAAGCCGCGCGGCTCGACTACGCGACGACGTGGCAGGTGCATGCGTACATCGCGCTGCCGATGCTGAAGGCGCCGCTCGTGAGCCTCGTGTTCATCAAGATGGTCGAGTCGCTGCGCTCGTTCGACCTGATCTACGTGATGACGAAGGGCGGCCCCGGTATCGCGACCGAGACGCTCGATCTCTATGCGTACCAGCAGGGCATCGGCCTCGCGGGCAAGGTGTCCTATGCGTCGGCCATGGCCGTGCTGATGATGGTCGCGACCACGCTCGTCTTCACGCTCATCTGGAAGAGGGTCAACAAATGGGACGACTGATGGCCCGCCGCGGCCCCGCCGCCGTTTCCACCGTCGCGATCGCCGGCGCGATCCTGCTCGTCGCCGCGTTCCCGCTGTTCTGGGCCGTGCTCAATTCGCTCAAGCACCTGCTCGACATCGTCACGCCCGTGCCGCGCTTCTTCTTCACGCCGACGCTCGCGAACTACGAACAGGTGCTGTCGAGCCCGGAAGTGCTGATCGGGCTCGGCAACAGCATCGCGATCGTCGGCGCGGCCGTGCTGATCGGCGCGGTGCTCGGCGTGCCGGCCGCGTATGCGATCGCGCGCTACCCGGTGCGCGGCAAGCGCGACATCCAGTTCTTCCTGCTGTCGCTGCGCTTCCTGCCGCCCGTCGCGGTCGCGCTGCCGCTGATCGCGATCTGGGTCGATCTCGGGCTGTACGACACGAAGCTGTCGATGATCGTCACGTACCTGCTCGTCACGCTGTCGACCATCACGTGGCTGTCGATCCCCGTGTTCCGCCGGCTGCCGCGCGAGATCGAGGAAGCCGCCGCGCTCGACGGCTACGGCCCGTACGCGGTGTTCTGGCACATCGCGCTGCCGGTGTGCGCGAGCACGCTGCTCGGCGGCATCGTGTTCAGCTTCGTGCTGGTCTGGAACGAACTGATGATCGCGCTCGCGCTCACGTCGTCGCGCAGCGCGACGCTGCCGGTGGTCGCATCCGCGTTCACGTCGCTCGGCCAGGAAGTGCCGTGGGGCGTGATCAACGCGTCGACCGTGCTGCTCGCGCTGCCGCCGCTCGTCTTCGTCGGCATGCTGAGCCGGCTGCTCAATTCGATGGTCAAGGGAAAATAAGGAGAACACGTTGAAAGCACTCGTCCTCGAACGCACGCGCGAACTCGCGCTGCGCGACATCGACCTGCCGCAGGCGGTCGGCCCCGGCGACGTCCGGATCAAGGTGCATACGGTCGGCGTCTGCGGCAGCGACGTGCATTACTACGTGCACGGCGGCATCGGCCCGTTCCGCGTCGACGCGCCGATGGTGCTCGGCCACGAAGCGTCCGGCACCGTCGTCGAGACGGGCGCGGGCGTCACGCACCTGAGCGTCGGCGACCGCGTGTGCATGGAGCCCGGCGTACCGCGCCTCGATTCGCCCGCGACGCTGCGCGGGCTCTACAACCTCGACCCCGACGTGCGCTTCTGGGCGACGCCGCCCATCCACGGCTGCCTGACGCCGTTCGTCGTGCATCCGGCCGCGTTCACGTACCGGCTGCCCGACAACGTGTCGTTCGCCGAAGGCGCGATCGTCGAGCCGCTGTCGATCGGCCTGCAGGCCGCGAAGAAGGCGGCGATGAAGCCGGGCGACCTTGCGGTCGTGATCGGTGCGGGCACGATCGGCGCGATGACGGCGCTCGCCGCGCTCGCCGGCGGCGCGGCGCGCGTGATCCTCGCCGACGTCGTGCCCGACAAGCTCGCGCTGTTCGCCGGCAACCCGGCCGTCACGACCGTCGACGTGCGCACGCGGCCGCTGGCCGATGCGGTGGCCGAAGCATCGGGCGGCTGGGGCGCGGACGTCGTGTTCGAGGCGAGCGGCAGCGCGAACGCGTATGCGGGCCTCGTCGACCTGATGTGCCCGGGCGGCTGCGCGGTGCTGATCGGCATGCCGGTCGCGCCGGTGCCGCTCGACGTGGTCGCGCTGCAGGCGAAGGAAGGCCGCATCGAATCGGTGTTCCGCTACGCGAACATCTTCCCGCGCGCGCTTGCGCTGATCGCGTCCGGCGCGATCGACGTGAAGCCGTTCATCTCGCGCACGTTCCCGTTTTCCGAAGGCGTGCGCGCGTTCGAGGAAGCGGCGAGCGGCCAGCCGAGCGACGTCAAGATTCAGATCGAAATGGATTGAGCCATGGCCCGAATCGTCTGCCACGCTTTGTCGAAGCACTACGACGGCGGCCCCGCCGTGCTGCATCCGCTCGACCTCGAGATCGCCGACGGCGAATTCATCGTGCTGCTCGGCCCGTCCGGCTGCGGCAAGTCCACGATGCTGCGGATGATCGCGGGCCTCGAGGCGATCACCGGCGGCGAGCTCGTGATCGGCGATGCGGTCGTCAACGACCTGCCGTCGCGCGAGCGCAATGTCGCGATGGTGTTCCAGAACTACGCGCTCTACCCGCACATGACGGTGTACGACAACATCGCGTTCGGCCTGCGGCGGCTGAAGGTGCCGGCCGACGAGATCGACCGCCGCGTGCGCGACGTCGCGCGCATCCTGAGCCTCGACGCGCTGCTCGACCGCCGCCCGCGCGCGATGTCGGGCGGGCAGCAGCAGCGCGCGGCGATCGCGCGCGCGATGATCAAGACGCCGGCCGTGTTCCTGTTCGACGAGCCGCTGTCGAACCTCGACGCGAAGCTGCGCACGCAGTTGCGCGGCGACATCAAGCGGCTGCACCGGCAACTGAAAACGACCACGCTGTACGTCACGCACGATCAGCTCGAAGCGATGACGCTCGCCGATCGCGTCGTGCTGATGCGCGGCGGCCACATCGAGCAGATCGGCACGCCGGCCGAGCTGTACGGCCAGCCGCATACGGTGTTCGCGGCCGGCTTCGTCGGCACGCCCGCGATGAACTTCGCGGACGGCACGATCGAGCGGGTCGGCGCGAACGTGCTGCTCGACTGCAACGGCGCGCGCTGGCCGCTCGCGTCTTCACGCTTCGCGCGGCTGCAGCACGGCCAGCAGGTCAAGGCCGCGATTCGCCCGAACCACCTGCGGCTCGTGGCCGAAGGCGATCCGGCCCCGGGCGCGCTCGCGCTGACCGGCACGGTCGAGCTCGTCGAGCTGCTCGGCGCGGAGGCGCTCGTCACGCTGGACTGGCGCGGCCAGCCGTGCGCGGCCCTCGTGCCGGCCCCGATGACCCCGGCGCCGGGCGCCGTGGTAGCGTTTCGCTTCGACGAAGAAGCCCTGCATCTGTTCGACGCCGGCACCGAGCGCAACGTCGCGCTGCCGGACGCGAACCCGACCGCGCACGCGGCGCCGCCGACGGCCGCGACGCGCGCCACGCCGCCTGCCGCGACGGGCTGGTCGATGTCCCGTCCGTAGCACGCCGGCACGCCCCGACGGAGCACACGATGAACCCGGATCTCGAGATCGTTCCCACTCACCGCGACGAATCGTTTCGCGCATGGGTCCACGACTATCCGCATTCGGTCGCGAAGTGGCACTTTCATCCGGAGTACGAGATTCACCTGATCCAGGCGTCGCGCGGCAAGGTGTTCGTCGGCGACCACATCGGCGATTTCGGGCCCGGCAACCTGATCGTCACCGGGCCGAACCTGCCGCACAACTGGGTCAGCGAACTCGCCGACGGAGAACGCGTGCCGTCGCGCGACGTCGTGCTGCAGTTCTCGCGCGATGCGATCGAGAAGATGGTCGACGCGTTCAGCGAGCTGCAGCCGGTGATCGAGCTGATCGACGACGCGGCGCGCGGCGTGCAGTTTCCCGACCGCGTGGGCGTCGAGGTCGCGCCGCTGATGCTCGAACTCGCTGACGCGCACGGCTGCCGGCGCGTCGAGATCCTGATGTCGCTGTTCGACCGGCTGTCGTCGTGCCGCGAGCGGCGCGTGCTCGCGGGGCCCGGCTACCGCAGCGACGCGCAGCACTACATGTCGTCGACCATCAACCAGGTGCTGTCGTACCTGCAGCAGAACCTGCCCGGCATGCTGCGCGAAGCCGACGTCGCCGCGTTCGCCGGCATGAGCGTCAGCACCTTCACGCGGTTTTTCCGGCGTCACACCGGCTCGTCGTTCGTGCGCTACCTGAACCGGCTGCGCATCAACGAGGCGTGCGAGCTGCTGATGTTTTCCGACCTGACGGTGACCGACATCTGCTACCGGGTTGGCTTCAACAACCTGTCGAACTTCAACCGTCAGTTTCTCGCGATGAAACAGGTGCCGCCGTCGAAGTTCCGCGCGCTGCACCGGCTCAACGAACCGCACGGCCGCGACGACGCACCGCCCCCGCGACGCGCGCCGCCGCGCGCCCCAGACAGGACGCTTCATACGTGACCGCTTCATACGTGACATATCTCGGCATCGATCTCGGCACGTCCGAGGTCAAGGTTCTGCTCACCGATTCCCGATCGGTCCCCCTCGCGAGCGGCGCGGCCACGCTGTCGATCAGCCGGCCGCATCCGCACTGGTCCGAACAAAGCCCGCAGGCGTGGTGGCACGCGATGCTCGACGCGATCGCGTCGGTGCGCGCCGCGCATCCGGCCGGCTTCGCCGCGCTGCGCGGCATCGCGCTGTCCGGCCAGATGCACGGCGCGACGCTGATCGACCGCGCGGACCAGGTGCTGCGCCCCGCGATCCTGTGGAACGACACGCGCGCCGGCACCGAATGCGTGGAGCTCGAGGCGCTGGTGCCGGAATCGCGCGCGATCACCGGCAACATGGCGATGCCCGGCTTCACCGCGCCGAAGCTGCTGTGGCTCGCGAAATACGAGCCGGCCGTGTTTCGCGCGGTGCACAAGGTGCTGCTGCCGAAGGACTACCTGATCTGGCGCCTGTCAGGCGAATTCGTGTCCGATATGTCCGACGCGTCGGGCACGCTGTGGCTCGACTGCGCGCGCCGCGACTGGTCCGACCGGATGCTCGCCGCGACCGAGCTGTCGCGCGCGCAGATGCCGCGCCTCGTCGAAGGCAACGCGGCCGCCGCGCAGCTGCGCGACGCGCTGCGGCGCGAATGGGGCATCACCGGGCCCGTGACGATCGCCGGCGGCGCCGGCGACAACGCGGCGTCGGCGATCGGCATGGGCGTCACGGGCGCCGGCAGCGGCTTCCTGTCGCTCGGCACGTCGGGCGTGCTGTTCGCCGGCAACGACCGCTTCGCGCCGAATCCGGACGCCGCCGTGCACGCGTTCTGCCACTGCGTGGAAGGGCGCTGGCACCAGATGAGCGTGATCCTGTCGGCCGCCGCGAGCCTCGACTGGCTCGCGCGCGCGCACGGCACGACGCCCGGCGTGCTGGCCGCGCGCGCCGAACACGCGGCCGCCGCCCGCGCACCGCTGTTCCTGCCTTATCTCGGCGGCGAGCGCACACCGCACAACGATGCGCATGCGCGCGGCGTGTTCTTCGGGCTGACGAACGAACACGATGCCGACGACCTCGCATATGCGGTGATGGAAGGCGTCGCGTTCGCGATGGCCGACGGCTACGACGCGCTGCGCGCGGCCGGCACGACGCTCGACGTGGCGTCGTTCATCGGCGGCGGCTCGAAAAGCGCGTTCTGGGCACGGCTGTGCGCGAATGCGACCGGGATCGCGATGCAGCGCCATGCGGACGGCGCGGTCGGCGCGGCACTCGGCGCCGCGCGGCTCGCACGGCTGGCGGCGACGAACGACAGCCTGGAAGAAGTCTGTATCGCGCCGCCCGTCACGGAAACGGTGACGCCCGATCCCGCATCGGTCGACCTGCTGGCGGGCCGGCTCGCGCGCTATCGACGGTTGTATCGCGCGCTGCGGGACGAGTTCGCGGCCGCCGACTGAACGGCCGCGCGATCGCGCTTGACCCGGCCCTTGGGATCGCCTTTATGCTGATCGCAACGAATCGACAGCAAAGAGGTGACGGATGGGTACGGACACACTCCGCTTGAACGCTTCGGCCGCCGCTGCACGGCTCGGCGTCTCGATCAAGGCGCTGCGGCTGTACGAGCGTCACGGCCTCGTCACGCCGGAGCGCACGCCGGCCGGTTACCGCGCGTACGGGCCGGACGACCTCGCGCGTGCCGCGGATATCGCGGCGCTGCGCAAGCTCGGCCTCGGTCTCGCTCAGGTGGCGAACGTGCTCGACGGCGACGCGCGCAGTCTCGATGCCGCGCTGGCGGCTCACGAAGCGGCGCTCGATCGCGGGATTCAGGATCTCGTTGGCAAGCTCGACAGTGTGCGCGCGATACGTGCCGGCCTGGCACGGGGACGGATGCCGGCCAACGGCGAATTGACGCGGCTGGTCGACTCCGGCGCGGCCGGCGTCGCGTTCGACCTGCCGTGGCCGTGGGGCGGCGAACGGTTCGAGTGTCGCGATATCCGGCCGTTGAACTACATCATCGGTTCGCTGGGGAGCGGCAAGACGCGGCTCGCGCTTCGGCTGGCCGATGCGTTGCCCGGCGCGGTGTTCGTCGGTCTCGATCGGCTGGACGACGACTGTGCCGCGGCATTCGATGCATTGCGCGCCGATCCGGAACTGAAGTCGCGCGTCGAGCGCACCGCGGCGGCGCTTGCCGGCAGCGGCGCGACGCTGTCGGCGGCGCTGACCGCCCTGCTCGTCCACCTCGAAGCGGAAGGTCCGCGCGCGCGGGTCGTCGACATGATCGAACAGGGCCTCGACCAGGCTACGCAACTGGCGTTGATCGCGCATCTGCGCGCAGGCGCGGCCGCCGGCATGCGGCCGCTGTTCCTGCTGACGCGCTCGTCGGCGATCCTCGATCTCGCGGCGGTCGGCCCCGACGAAACCATCCTGCTGTGCCCGGCCAATCACAGCCCGCCTGCGCGTGTGGCGCCTTACCCCGGTGCACCGGGGTATGAGGCCGTCGCCACGTGCCTGGCGGCGCCGGAGGTCCGGGAGCGGATTGCGCGGCGGCCGGAAGCGCGCGCTATGATGCTTGGTACGGAGCGCGAAATGAATACTTCGCGATCTGTCCGTCGGAGAACATGACGGCACGCGACACGCGGGTAGAAATCGAGCTCGACGATATCGAGTCGACCGAACAGTTGCATGTACGGCTGATAAAGCAGTCGAGTTTCCCGGATTGGTATGGAAGAAACTGGGATGCGTTCCGGGACGCCATTACCGCGCTGGTCGATATGCCGCGCATTCTTCGGCTGAAAGGCTGGTCGGAATTCGAACACCGCTTTCCCCGCGACGCGAGGCTGATGCGCGACTGTCTGCAGGACATGGCTCGGCAATATCCGGCCTTCGCATCCCGTGTCGAGTACGATTGATCGAACTCGACACGCGCCGCAAGATTCGGCCGCTCGCGATGAACGTGCGTAACGGCACGTGATTGCTGCCCAGCCGCCGAGCGAGCAGATGTTTCACCGTGTTCGACAACGGATAGAGGTACGCATCCCGCTGCCGGATGCGAAGCGCGAGCCATCGCTCGCCGTTCAATTGGCGTTGCATTGCCTCGATCTGCGCGCACAGTGCGTCAGACCGATTCATGATCGCAGTAACCGGAAATGGATTCGCCTCCGGATCCCGCCGCGCCCTCCTCCGCGTCATCGCCGGGCTCACCGCATGCCCGGGATCGGCAAAGTTCGTTGCTTGCCGGACGCTATCGGGACATGTCGGAAAAGTCGTCTTGTCCGGATGGCCAAAATCACGCGTAAACGGCCATTCGCGTTCAACATGAAGGACATCCGAAAGCATTCGTTTCGGGTATCGTCCACCTCTCACACCCGCATTCCACATGACCGCACATGAAAACAGTACCGGCCCGGCCGATATCGGCCCCTTCGACGCGATGAGCCGATTTCGCGTGACGTACGACGGGCCCGCGCTCGAATCGTCCGAGATGGACGTGCGCGAACTCGCGCCCGCGCTGCTGGCGTTCGGCGATTTGCTCGACGCGTCGACGCGCGCACTATGCGGCGATCAGGTCCGGCCGCAGGTCAACGTGCGCGGCAGCTTCAAGACCGGCAGCTTCGGCATCGACTTCACACTCGCGACCTCGCTGCTCGGCCGCATGCGCGACATGCTGAGCGGCAACGAAGGCACGGCGCTCGCCAATGCGGTCACGATCCTGACCGCCCTTGGCATCGCCGCACCCAAGGCGAGGAAAGGGCTTTTCGCCGTCCTCAAATGGCTGCGCGGGCGCGAGATCACGCACGTCCGGATGCAGGGCCGCACCGCGGTGCTGGACGTCGATGGCGACACACTCGAAATCGACCTGCCCGTGCTCACGCTGCTACGCGACGTCCGCGTTCGCCGTGCAACCGCGCAAGTGCTCGCGCCGCTCGCGCGCGAAGGCATCGAGATTTTCGCGGTCGGTACCGATACCGAGGTGTACGAGATGGTCGCCCGCAACGAGATCGCATGGTTTCATGCGCCGGAGCCAACCGATGCGCTCCTGCTCGATGAGCATCGCAAGATGGCGTTCTCGATCGTGTCGCTCGCGTTCAAGGACGACAACAAGTGGCGGCTGCACGACGGAACGGCGACGATTCACGCGACGATCACCGATGCCGGCTTCCTGTCGCGCGTGAACAACAGCCAGATCAGTTTCAGCAAGGGAGACCTCCTCTTGTGCAATGTCCGTGTGCAGCAGTGGCAAACTTTGGACGGCGCAAAAACCGAGTATGAGGTCACGGATGTCCTCGAACATCGCGCGGCTGGCCTGCAGATTCAGCTGCCGGGCCTGTGATCCACGTCGCGGTCTCGTGCCCGACACAACCGCTCACCACTCATGAAACCCGCGATCCATCTGCGTGCCGCGTCTCAGGAAGATCTCCCGTTCCTGCTGATGCTCCGTCGACTGACGATGACCGAGCACCTGCAGCGCGTCGGCGCGCCGATCGACGATGAAGCGCACGACCGGCGCATCCGCGCGCACTTCGACGACGCGATGATCGTCTGCGAAGGCACCGCGGCCATCGGCCTGCTGAAGGTGACGCGCGCCGCAGGCGAATGGCACGTCCACCAGATCCAGATCCTTCCCGCGCACCAGGGCCGCGGCATCGGCGAGGCCGTGCTGAACGCGTTGCTGACCGACGCGGCACGCGCGCACGTGCCGGTGTCGCTCAGCGTGCTGCACGGCAATCCGGCGCGGCGGCTCTACGAACGGCTCGGCTTCCGCGTCGCGTCGGAAACCGACACCAGCGTGAACATGATCTGGCGCGCGTGACGCGCGGCGATTCGACGCTTTCGCATTACTGCGTGATCTTCGCGTCCTTCAGCAGATTGCCGATCATCTGCGCGCTCGCCTTCTCGGCCGCGATCGCCTGCAACTGCTGCTGAAGCGTCGGCTTCGCGGTTTCGAAACCCGGCACCTGCGTCGGCCGCTTCGCATCCAGCTTCACGATCGCCCGCACGCCGTCGACCGGAATCGAATCCTTCGTCACCGCGCCGACCGGCAGTTTCTCGAGCGCCTGCGCGACCGGCAGCGGCAACCCGGCCGTCTTGCCTTCCGCGGCCGGCGTGTTGAAGCTCACCCACGGCAGCTCGCCGCCGGTATCGCGGCTCGGCGCCAGGCTGTACTGGCGCGCCAGCCCGTCGAACGACTTGCCCGCTTTCAGCTCGCTCAGCACGGTCGCCGCCGCGACCGAATCCTTGACGACGATCACGCGCGGCTTGTACTCGTTCTTGCCAAGCGACGCGACGAGTTCGTCGTAGCGCGCCTTGACCTGCTCGTCGGTGACCGGCTCCGGCTTCACGTTGTCGCGCAAGTACAGCTGCACCTCGGCCGTCGCCTTCGCCTGCTGCATCGCCGCCTTGACCTCGGGCTTGTCCGCGTAGTTGGCCTTCTCGGCCGCCTGCTGCACCAGCACGCGCGTGATCAGCTGATTCTTGATCGCCTGCCGGATCTGCGGCGAATCGGGTTGCCCGGACGCGCGCAGCAGCGTATCGACGTCGGCCTGCGTGATCGGCGTGCCGTTGACGGTCGCGACGGTCGCGGCCGTCTGCGCGTGAACAGCGCCGCTCAATGCGCCGGCCAGCGCGACGATCGTCAACAGGCGGTTCGGTGTCGTTTTCATCTTCATCGTTGGGTCGCTTCGAGCATAAGAAACGCGGCTGGGAGCAGCCGCGCCCGTTCATCGTGCACGCCCGCATACCGTCTGCGGGAGCCGCCGCCATTGTGCACGGAACCGCATTTCCACGTCGGGAGGTTCGGAAACGTGCCCGGCATGGCGCGTACCCGCACGGTGCGCGCGGTTCATTGCATGCGCGTTGCGCAACAATCCCGCGGAAACGCATCGATTGCGCTCACGATTGCTTTCACGACTTCGCGAGTACGGCCGCTGCCCGAGGCGGCCGAACATTCAGACGGTCAGGGCGTCCACCGGTACACGGTGATGCTGTTCCCCTTCACGTTGTTCTTCATCACCACGTACTCGCCGTTCGAGCGGCGGTACGCGCGAATGCTGTACATCGCATCGATCGCGCTGCTGGTATCGACGGTCGCGGGGCTCGCGTTGACGAGCGTCGTGTCGAGATTGCCGGTGGTGAGGTTGAACGCGTCGACGTTCGGCCACAGCGGCCCGCTGCTGCTGAACCAGTAGCCGACGAACAGGTGGTTGCCCGCCGCGTCGATCGATTTCGCGCCGCTGTGCGGCAGCGTGATCACCGGGTCCGGCTTCGTCGTATTGCCCGCGCGCCAGCCGTGATACACCTCGATGCGCGTGCCGATCGACGTCCAGTCGTTGCTGCCGAGCGCGCCCTGCGCGAGCACCATCGTGTCGCTGTCCGCGAGATAGACGATGCGCGTGAGCGGCTGGATGCTGGCCGGAATGCGGGTCGCGACGCCTGCCCCCCACGACGGCTTGCCGTTCGCGTCGAAGCCGGTCAGCGGGTAATGCGTGATCGCGCCGGTCTTGTCGAGCCCGGCCCATATGCCGCCCTGGCTGTCGACGCTGAAGCCGCCCGTCACGCGCTGCGTCGTGTTGAACGCGGGCCCCGGAAGCGAGCCGTCCGGGATCGCGATGTAGCCGTTCGCCGCATTGAAGTGATAGAAGTAGAAAACCGGCGGATTCTGGCCGGCCGCGACGAGAATCCGGTTCGCGCCGACCGACGTGAGCAACCCGAAGTGTTCGTCGCGCTGCGTGTCGCTCATGTTGATGCGCGGGTCCGACGGATACGTGAATGGATCGACGGTGTTGGCGACGAACTTGCCGCCCGCGCTGCCGCTGTAGATGTGCGTGCCGCCGTAGAACATCGCGCCGTCCGTGACCGGGTCCGGCGCGGCGATGCCTTCGAAGTTCAGCGACTGCAGCGTCCAGCGCAGGTTGCCGCTGCTGCCGTACGCATGAATGTCGGTCGCGCCGTTGCGGCCGAGATCCCAGCTGCCGCCCCACGGATTGTTGAGCACATAGAGGTTGCCGCCGGTGTCCTTGCCGATCCCGACGATGCGCGTGAAGCGTTGCGCGCCGACCTGCCCCTTGATGCCCGTCGTCGTGTCGAGATAGCCGCCGCGCACGCCGAACGTGCCGGCCAGCGCGGGCCGGCCCGAAATCGAATAACGCTTGATGTTCTGGTCGGGGCCTTCGTCGCCCACCAGCAGTTGCCCGGCCGCCGTATCGACATACAGCGCCGACGGGTGCGAACCGGCCGGCATCCGGATCGTGTTCAGCAACGCGCCGGCCGGGCTGAACCCGACGATCGAGCCGGCACTCTTCTGCGCGACCCACACGTTGCCCGCGCCGTCCACCGCGAGCGCGCCCGGCGCCGACACGGCGATGTCCCGCTGCCACACGCCATCGGTCGTGAACACACGCACGCGATTACCGTAGAAGTCGCTCGCATAAAGCAGCGAGCCGGCCGTCGCGAGCCCGGTGACGACGTCGATGCGCGGCTGGTTGGTCGCCGCGCTGATCTGGATCACGAGGTCGCGATACTTCGTCGCGCGGTTGTAGCGCCCCACCGCGCCGCTACCATACGTTTTGCCCGGCTGCAGCGCGACGAACAGCGACGTTGCATTGCCCGTGATCGCGCTGCCCTGGAATTCCGCATGCGCGCCGATCGAGCCGAGGCTCTTGCCGTTCTGGTAGATCGCGACGCCGCCTTCATCCTCGTCCCACATCGACGCCGTGTAGATCACGCCTTCGGGCGCGACCCACATCGCGCGCGCGACGTTGCCGACGTGCGCCGCGAGCGTGCCGTACGTGTTCGCGATCCAGTCGGTGGTGTTGGCTGCGTGAACGGCCGGCGCGAGCGCGGCGATCGCCGCGGCGACGACCGCAGCCTGGATGCGTTTTCTGGCGACCATGACGGAGGCTCTCCTGAATCGGGTAGTCGTTCACACGACGGATCGGCCGGCCAGATGGCGTGAAGTCCGCGAGATGTAAATTCTTCCCCGGATCATCCGGCGCGGTCGGTATGACGTACGGCATGCGCTCACTGATGCGCAGGGCGAGAATAGCGTTATATAAATCGAAAAAAATTGCGAATCGCCCGCGCTTGCCGCGAGTGCGACCGTGCGTCAGTGAATGGTCACTTCCGCGCCGGATCGGGAATCGGGAGAATCCGGCTGCTGCCTGTGGAAATAGCGCCGTCAATTCGACGTCGATCAATGGAAACGGCGAATGCCATTTCTGAAACATCGGGAAAAACCACTGCGCCAAACAAATCGCCGGCCGGAATCCGTATCGAATCCGGGCCGGCGAATAGCATTTGCCGCGGTCAGGCAATGCGGTGTTGCGCCGCCGCATTGCCGCATATCATGCCGACGTTTCGCGCACCTTCACTTCGGCTACCTGCGCGCCGTCGTCCGAATCGTCGTCGTCGCGCGGCGCATCGAGCTGCCCTTCCCACTTCGCGACCACGGCCGCCGCGATCGAGTTGCCGACCGCGTTGGTGGCCGAGCGCCCCATGTCGAGGAACATGTCGACGCCCATGATCAGCAGCAACCCGGCTTCCGGCAAATTGAACTGGTTGAGCGTCGCCGCGATCACGACCAGCGACGCGCGCGGTACGCCCGCCATCCCCTTCGACGTCACCATCAGCATCAGCAGCATCGTGATCTGCGTGCCGAGCGGCAGATGGATCCCGTACACCTGCGCGATGAACAGCACCGCGAACGTGCAGTACATCATCGAGCCGTCGAGATTGAACGAATAGCCGATCGGCAGCACGAAGCTCGAGATCTTGCGGTTCACGCCGAAGCGGTCGAGCGCGTCCAGCAGCTTCGGATAAGCGGCCTCGGAGCTGGCCGTCGCGAACGACAGCAGGAACGGCTCGCGGATCAGCCGGAGCAGCGTGAACGCGCGCTTGCCGAGGAACGTCACGCCGGCGAGCGTCAGCACGGCCCACAACAGCGCGAGCGCGAGGTAGAAGCTCGCCATGAACTTCGCGAACGTGAGCAGGATGCCGAGCCCTTCGGTCGTGATCGTCGACGCCAGCGCTGCGAACACCGCGACCGGCGCGAACCCCATCACCGCGCCCGTCACCTTCAGCATCACCTGCGCGAGATCGTCGATCACGCCGGTCAGGCGCTTGCCCGATTCGCCGAGCGCGGACAGCGCGGTGCCGAAGAAGATCGAGAACACGACGATCTGCAGGATCTCGTTGTTCGCCATTGCCTCGGCGATCGACTTCGGCACCAGGTGCACGACGAAATCCTTCAGCGTGAACGCACCGGTCTTCAGGTTGAGCGCCGCATCGGACGGCGGCAGCGGCAGGCTCAGGTGGCTGCCCGGCTGCAGGATCGTCGCGGTCAGCAGGCCGAGCAGCAGCGACGTGAACGACGCGATGAAGAACCACCCGAACGCCTTGACGCCCACGCGACCCACCGCGCCGCCGTCGCCCATCTGCGCGATGCCGACGGTCAGTGTCGCGAACACCAGCGGCGCGATGATCATCTTGATCAAGCGCAGGAACACGTCGGACAGCAGCGACACGTAGCCGGCGACTTCCTTCGCCATCTTCGGGTCGGGAAACGCGCTGTGGCAGGCGTAACCCACGGCGATACCAAGCATCATCGCGACAACGATGTACTTGGTAATGTTGTGCTTCTTCATTAGTGATCCAAATTACAAGGCGTATGTTGCTAACGGCGGGCCAATCATTCGCGTCCGGCTGCGAATCGAAACCTGTGTCGCCATGCGGACGACTTGTCCGCTTCAAGCAATCGCCAGGGCGGACAAGGGGGGGCATTCTAACGCAAATGGTGCACCGGCTTTCAAATCTGAAAGCCCCGCGCGTTGATTTGCGTCTTGATGTCGTCGGGAAAGCGGCGGTGTCGCGGCCTGGCCCGCTTCCCGTGCGGCCGGATGCCGGGGAATGTCGGCGGATCCGGTAGGGAGCGGCTTGCCCTGAAAGGCGCGGCGAGCGGGCGAATGCGTCAACGCGGCGCGCGCCGGCCGGGGCCGGCGTCAGGCATCCCGGTCAGTTCACCGGCCGCGATGTCGGCAGCCAACGCCGCCCGTCCTTGCCGAGGATGCGGTTGAAGACCGACGTATCACGCTCGACCTCGACCGCAATGATCGCGTCGATCATCTCGCGCTTGTCGGCGAAATACCGAAACACCGCGCCCGCGCTCATGTCGGCCGCCGCACGGGGTGGGGGCCGTGAGGCTGTGGTTCAAGTGCTTGAAAGGGTGCGTTGGGGCGGGCTGAAGGACTCGGTGAAGACCGTGTCGATCAGATCGGACCAGGCCAGGCTCACGAACGAGAAGCCCGTGCCGCCCGCCCAGCCGGCCACGCGAGACGCGGGCGCGCCTGCTGGATGCCGCCTTTGTACTCATGGCGCAAAAGGGGATGGAAGGCGTCGCGATCAATGAAATTACGGAAGCCGCGGACGTGGACCCTATGCCGGCAGCGCAGCGCGGGGCATGCAGGCTCATGACCTCACCGACGGCGGGCACCGGCGGAAGCCTCTTTGATTGTTCGACGCTCATTGGACGTTCGCGCTCGTCGGCCCGTTGTGGGCGCTCGGAGAAGATGCCTCGGGCCGCCTTGACGAAGCAGGGAAAACATCCGGAATCAATCCATCTGCCCGACCGCCGCCGCCGCCCCCTGCGCAAGCCGTCTTTTGACGCCCACGAACGCCAGACCGGCCACCGCGATGGAGCCACCATAGAACAGCAGCGCCGTCACGTCCGTGCCGAGCCGGGAGAACACGAACCCGACCGCCAGCATGCCCAATCCGAGGCCGGTGCGCTCGGCGACGTACGAGATACCGATCACGCGATCGCGTGACGCGGCGGGCGTCGACTGCAGGAGCGAATAGTAGATCGTCTCCGTGGCGGCGTCGAAAATGCCCGCCAGCAAGACGAAGCCCAACATGCCCGGCATGCCACGCACCTCGAAGACGCCGAGGAAGCACGCGAAGGTCAAGATCAGCAACACGATGAAATACGGCTCGAGCGGCTGGTGACGCGATTCGAGACGCTCCAGCAAGTGCGGCGTCACTGCCGCGGAAACGAGCCGTCCGACGCCCCACACAGCCATCAGCCAGCCATACAGAAACGCGGGCTGATTCGGATCGAACAGCTGCGACCTGATCGGGAAGCCGACATTGTGCGTACCGGAGCCGAACGCTTCGACGAAGCGCGCGCCGATCACGAGCATCACGATGACCGACAGATAACGCGCCGCGCGCGGCAGTGCGCCGGCCTCGGCCGCAGCGTGCGTCTCCTCGGCCGGTCGATGCCGGCGCGGCATGTTGCCCACCAGCATCAGAAATGCGATGGCGGAGATCGCGAACGTGATCGAATCGATCAGGAATACGCTCTTGTAGGCCAGGTACTGCGTGATCACCGATGCGAGCAGGCTGCCGCCGACCACCGACACCCCATCGGTCGCACTGAGGATCGCATTGAAACGATGCCGGCCCTCCTGCCCGACCATTTCCGGAACCTCGGACATGATGGACACCCGATAGATCCCCTGAAAAAGGCCGATGAAGAACGGCACGAAATAGATGAGCGACGCGTCGGCGGCACGCGACGACGTGGCCAGCACGCCGATCGCCAGTGCACTGCCCGCTTCCGCGGCGAAGATCAGGGTACGGCGGGAGAACCGGCTCAGCCGCGGCACCGCGGCGCCGCCCGCGACCGCGCCCAGCAGGCGCGACGCCATCGTCAAGCCGAGCAGCGCGGCGGAGCCCGTGACCTCGAGCGCGTAGGTCGCCAGAACGATGCTGATCATCGTCGAACTGATGTCGGAGATCGTCTTGAACGACAACCAGACGTACAACTGCGCCAACGAAGACGAAGCGCGTTTTTCTAGAACCAGCTCGGATTTCATGGCAGCTCATCTCGCTGAGGAAAAGGAAATCAGCAACATGTCCCGGAACGCGAGTTCGTCAGGGTTGGCTTGCTGAACGGCATTGGCACTGTGGTACAGCACGGCGTCGTTCACGACCACGGTATCGAGGAAATCCGTCAGCGGCCGTGCGAACAATGGAACAGTGGAAACTTTCGACGCATGGATCTCCGAGACGACCGGCCGGATATTGTGACTGTCGATAAAATGCATGAAGACCCATTCCAACCCGTCCTGATGAATCCCCGATGTGGTCGGACTGACCTCACCTTGTTCCGCAATGATCCGGAACAAATGTACATCGATCTTGTACTCCCGCCCCGCAACCAGCCGCTCCCCGAGGACGGCGATGTCGACGTCCAGCAACTGGCGGAGAATCGCGCTTTCTATGAAGGAGTCCTCGGCATAGGTCAAGCGATTGACGCCCGGCACATAGTCCACATCGTAGGTCGCGGTTGGCTCGAAATTCGTGTTCCGGTCAATTTTCAACGGTTGGCCCGGCTTGAAGCGATACAGCAGGAAGCGCCGTTCGCGTCGCGTGTAGCGCTTATAGTTCTCGTCGACGACAAGGCGCTCCCAGTGGCGCTTGAACGCAACGACCTCGTCGCCATCGCAGCGGATCACGCCGTGGAAGCGTGGTGCATGGCAATAGCCGTTGCGATTCAACTCGTCAATGATGGTATCGATGGACATCGTGTCTCCCGTGAGTCGGGCCATTCGTTCAGGAAACGATTTCCGGCTCGAGATCGCGAACGATCCGGTCATAGAGATCGATCGCATGATCGCGTCCATTTACTGCCGCCCAGCCCTTCAGCAGATAATTTTCCTCGATGTCCGCCCGGACCTCGCTACCGACCGGGCAGGCGACCTTGCATTCGATGATCGCCGGATCGCCGGCGACGGAATCGAGCCCGCGGATTCCGTTGAACGTTCCGCTCGCCTCTGGAAACAGCGCGAACATCGAGTAATGCTGACGCCCGTCCGCCGCGCGTTCGCAGGCGCTTCGCAGGCGTTCGTGCAGCCCGGAAGCCCGTGTCAGCATCCGCAGATAGAACTCGTACGGGTCGAGGCCCGCGATGTCCTTGAGCGCCGCGTTCACATACAGTCCGCCGAGCCGCGGATTGATCTCGATGACGATCGGGCCGGTCGGCGACAGACGGAACTCGAGGTGCACGATCGCGTTGCGCAGGCCGATCGCTTCGAGACAATCGATCGCATACCGATTGATCTCGGCAATCGCGGGCGCCGGAAAGGACACCGGCGGCGAGATCAACAGGTTTTCCAGCACCGTGCCGCGCTTCTCCGTCAGGATCAGTTTTTCGTTGATCAGCACCGGATAAACCTGATCGTCGACGATCACACATTCGACGCTGCCTTCGACGCCGTCGATGTACTGTTCAAGCAGAATGCTCTTGCCCGGCTCATAGCGAACCTGGGCACCGTCACGGGTGTGGACGTCGTGCGGCATGCCGTAGTAGTCCGAAACCACTGCCTGATCATGTTGCGCGGTAAATCGCTGATAGTGATCGCGCAATTCGTTCCAGTCGCGACACTTGGCGGTAAAGGCCGAGCCCGCGCCGTAAGGCGGTTTCGCGATCAGCGGATAGCCCACTGTGTCGGCGGCTTCTCGCAATGCGTCGACATCGCTGCACATTGCGTGTCGAATCGACCGTACCCCCCGTTCCTCCAGCGCCGCGCGCATCAGGAATTTGTTGTTGCAGGCGGCGACGGCCGCCGACGGAGAATGGACTCGGCCGGTCATCCGGCAAACGTCGGCGACCACCGCGCCCACCTCTCCATGGGCCGACGCCTGCCCCGCATAGCAAAAGACGGCCTTCACGTCATAGTGCGCGTCCAGACGCTCGAGCAATCTCAGCAGCGACTCGACGGAAAGCGAATCGAGCCACCACGTGTCGTCGCGCGCCCCGCCTGCATCGCCGTCCGTCGGCACGTGCCGGCGCACGACGGCCGTGAGGCACGCGAGACCCATCTTGCGAGCGACCTCGAAGTGATAATCCCGATAGCTGGTCAACGACAGCAAGGAGCCCTCGATTTGCACAAATAAAACCGCGTCTTGTCGCATGTTTTCACCTGGATGAGAAATCAGTCCGCACACCGCTCAAGGCCCGTTCAGTTGTCGATCCAGTCGCACGTTTCGCCCTGCCAGTTGACGAACCGGTAGATGCGTTGTTCGCCGGTTTCTACAAACTGCGGGATGTCGCCCTGGCCTTCGAACAGCGGCACCGTAAACTTCCCTTTCGCATGAGGCAGCACATACTCGGGCATCGCAACGTTCGAAACGCGCCGCTTCAGTCGGTTCATGATGCGGATGGCGTCGCGGATCGAAGCCTTGTAGACCGACGCGCCCGGCGAGAACGGCATGAAGTGATACAGGTAGTACGGTTTGACGCCGTGGCGATACAGTTCGATGAAGAGCCGATGCAGCGTCTCCTCGTCGTCGTTGATGCCGCGCAGGAATGGCATGTTGGAAAATACGATCGGCACCGCCGACCGAATCCGCTTCACTGCGTCCGTGAAGGCCGGACTGAGTTCGTCCGGATGGCAAACGTGAACGCCGAATGCGTTCACCCGATGCCGTTCGAGCATTGCGACCAACTGATCGGTGACCCTGTACGGATTGAAGGTGAGCGATCTGGAGTGAATCCGGATCAGGAGATCGCGTCCGACGTCGCGCAGGGCGGACAGATGCTCGTCGAGCTTGGCGTCGGAGAGCATCAGCGGGTCGCCGCCGCTCAGAATAACTTCCTCGATTGCCGGATTCTGCTTGATATAGGCCACGCTTTCGCCGAACGTGTCCCGGCTGGCGTTGGTCTTTTCGCTATTGACTTCAAGTGTGCGGAGCGCCTCGAAGCAGAACTGGCAATACGAATTGCACGTGTTGACCATGCGCAAAATGACGCGATTGTCGTACTTGTGCTGACAGATCGGCGTCTTCATTTCATGCGCCAGCTCCCAGTTTTCCGATTCGCCATCGTATCCTCCGACGATTTCGTCACTCCAGAACGGAACGACCTGACGCCATAGCGGATTCCGGACAATGTCGGCGTCGGTGTCGCCGTGCGATTCGCGAATCAAGCGGAGGTAATAGGGCGTGATCTGTAGCTTGCGGCCGTTCAGGTTGTGTTGAATGTGCGAACTCAGTTCGTCCGACCAGCCCCCGCAGGCCTCGCGTAGCGATGCTTCCTCTCGGATGGTGTTTCGTTGCTGCCAGCGCCAGTCACGCCATTCGGCAGACGCGACATCAAAAGTCTGATAGTTGTCCGAATATTTTTTATCGCCACCAGAATTTCCAATCAACATTTTACTCATTCCTCTCTAAGCCAAAGAAATGCGATCAACGTATCGTTTCGCTCATGAATTCAACACGACCCATGATCCGAGCGCCATATAGAAAACCATCGACACCACACTCAACCGGAATACGGCCCATACAACACTGCAAAATGCAAATCCATCAAACCATGAAAACACCGGCCACGGGATACCTGAAATATCCCATCGGGCCATGTCGTCGATATAGCTACGCGATGCAGAAATCCCAAGCCACAGTACGGCCCAACAAAGAAATATGGACGCAACTCTGCTCAGCCTACTCACGAATATGGAGAGGCATCGATTAAATACTTCGCAGCAGTTTATTTACTTTCGCTTCAGCATGCGAAAACGACAGTTCCCGCTCGATCGCGATTCATGCGAGCTATTACACCCGGCAAGACATTTCGCTGCGGCGACCGGGCCAAAGGAGTTTGAAAGATTTCCCGTTCTGGATATAAGCATTCCCGATTCGATGAGTCTCAATCCTAAGTTAACAAATTTAAGTAGCGCAAGAAAAATTTCACCGGCCATCCATAACAGTCCCTTCCCACTTGTCTACTTTTCCGGACGCCTCTGTCGTGCTTTCAATTGGGAAACACACATACAGCTCGCATTTTTACAATTACCCATCGACATCATTCGATACTTAAGGAATCGCGCACCTCGTAAAAACATCAGGTTTAACGCACGCCTAGAAAATAGAATATTTAGCCTATCCCAAATTTTGGAAATACTCGTCGTCGATGCTGCTTTGAATAAGCCTAATATCGAGCTCATCAGGGCATGATTTCTTACAGTTTGATAGGCAAGTTGCCCACCTTTCGTAAATGCGGGTGTGCGTGGATAGGCCGGACGCGTGTCGCAACGCGCCGGAAATGTAGATACGTTCGTCGCGAATGAAGAGCGAGTATCCCTGCTGCGCGAGCCCCTTTCGTACACACAAAGTGATTCGACGCCCCCGTACCGGCATTTGCCCACTCAACTGTACCGGTACCGTACAGAAAACCGTCGCTAAACTGATCTCCATCCCAGCCTCGAACCGAATGGAGAATCCGCGATGGAATTCCTCACCCTCAGCGCGCTGCCTGCCGGCATGCTGTTTGCGCTCGTCACGTCGATCACGCCCGGCCCGAACAACACGATGCTGCTCGCGTCCGGCGTCAATTTCGGTTTCCGCCGCACGATGCCGCACCTGTTCGGCATCAGCATCGGCGTCGCGATCCTGATGCTCTGCGTCGGTTTCGGCCTCGGCGAAGCATTCAAGCGCCTGCCGCTGCTGTACACGATCCTCGAAGCCGCGAGCGTCGCGTATCTGCTGTACCTCGCATGGCGCATCGGCACGTCGGGCGAAGTAAAGGCGCACGGCGCCAAGCCGCGGCCGATGACGTTCATCGAAGCCGCCGCGTTCCAGTGGGTCAACCCGAAGGCGTGGATGATGGTGCTGACGGCCGCGACGACGGTCCAGTTGTCCGCCGACTACGGGATGAACGCCGCGTGGATGTCCGTCGTGTTCATCCTGATCGGCTTCCCGTGCATCTGCCTGTGGGCCGCGTTCGGCCTCGGGCTGCGGCGCTTCCTGTCGAATCCCCGCGCGCTGCGCATCTTCAACGTGACGATGGCCGCGTTGCTGATCCTGTCGCTGTACCCGCTCATCGCCCATCTGCTGCCGCAGTGAGCGCTCACAAGCGCGCCCGTTGAGCTTCACGTAATGCAGGCGTACCCTTTCGGTACGGGCGCGTGCAACCGTTTCGGCGGCTGCACCGCTGCTCTGCATGGAGATTGCTGATGAAGCCAATGCTGAGAGCGGGCGAGCACATCGAAGGCATGCACTGGATCGCCGAGTATCACCCGGTCACCCACGACATCCGCGTGCTGCGCGAGAACATCGAAGTCGGCACTTACTGCGCGCCGCCGACGCTGTTCGGCGACGAGGAGGAAATGGGCGCCGCGAACCACGACGATCATCGCCGCCGGGAAGCGGCGTTGCGCGCGTATCTGCGCAACTTCGTCAAGGAACACGACGCGGAGGAGTAACGGCGCGATGGCCGGAATGTCGACGGGCCGCGAAGGCGGCCCGGTCTGGTGTCGTGCGTCGGTCGATCTGCTTGCAACCGACCTGAGTCCGTCATTCACGAGGCCGGCGCACCGCACCGGCCTGCCAGTCAATCAATGCCCGAGCGACTCGATCTTGCCCGCCGGCTGCGCGACGCCATGCGGCCGCGCCATCTGCTTGATCAGCAGCGCGGCGCAGGCCAGCACGCCCGCGACGGCGATCGTCGCGAACACCCCCGCGAACGAGAAGTGCCGGCGCGTCAGCTCGGCGACGAGGAACGACCCCGCGATCCCGCCGAAACGGCCGACGCCGAGCATCCACGCGACACCCGTGCCGCGCCCTTCGGTCGGATAGAACGCGGCGGCGAGCGCCGGCATCGACGATTGCGCGGTGTTCATCAGCACGCCGGCCACGAACACGACCAGCACCAGCAAGCCGACATTGCCGGCCGCCTGCCCGATCGCATACACGCTCACCGCCGTCAGCGCGTAGCACACGGCGATCACGCGGTTCGCGTTGAAGCGGTCCATCAGCACGCCACACAGCACGGCGCCCACGCCGCCGAGCGGGAACAGCGCGGAGATCAGCGTCGCGCTCTTCGGCGTCAGGCCCGCATCCTTCAGCAGAATCGGCATCCAGTTGATCGACGCGTAGAAGATCACGAGGCCCATGAAGTACGCGAGCCACAGCATCACCGAGCCGACGACGTACGAGCGCGACAGCACGACCCCGAGGCCCTTGCCGCCGGTCTGCGGCGCGACTTCGGTCAGCGCGAACGAGCCGGCGTTCAGCGCGTCGCGCGAGATGCGGGCGAGCGTGGCGCGGATCTTGTCGATGGACTGGCCGCTCGCGACCATGAAGCGCACCGACTCCGGCATCTTCAGCAGCAACAGCACGCCGAGCAGCAGCGGCGTCACGCCGCCGAGCATCAGCACGCTGCGCCAGCCGAAATGCGGAATCATCCATGCGGCCAGGAAACCGCCGAACGCGGCGCCGAGCGGAAAGCCGCAGAACATCAGGTTGATCACGGTCGCGCGGCGTTTGTCCGGGCAGAATTCGCCCATCATCGTGACCGCGTTCGGCATCGCCGCGCCGAGCCCGACGCCGGTGACGAAGCGCAGGATGGTCAGGTGCCCGATCGTGTTCGAGAACGCGGACATCAGGCACGCGACGCCGAACAGGAACACCGAGCCGAGCAACAGCGAGCGGCGGCCGAGCCGGTCGGACAGCGGGCCTGACACGAGCGCGCCGCACGCGAGGCCGAACAGCGCGGCGCTGAGCACGGGCGCGAGATCGGGTTTGGTGAGGTTCCATTCGCCGAGCAGCGACGGCGCGATGAAGCCGATCGCGGCCGTATCGAAGCCGTCGAGCAGCACGATCACGAAACACATGAGGAATACGAGCCATTGAAAACCGCCGAACGGCTGCTCGTTGATGAAGGTCTGGACATCGACCACGGGTGTGCGATTCATCGCTTGTCTCCTTGTCGGCCGGCGTGGGCGCGTCAGCGCGCGATCCGGTCCCATCCAACATTGATATAGATGCAACACGCGCGGCCTCGTGGCCGCGCCTTTCCTTCGTTCACGCACCGATTCGCTGCCGGTGCGCGCGTTGATCGTCACGGCTCGCCAGCATCGGCGGGCCGCGCGGTCGGATCACTGCTGGCGCTTAACCTGCCGCGCCTACGCGGCCCCATCCTGTTCCTTGAAGATCTTGTCCGCGAGATGGAACGCGGAATTCGCGGCCGGCACGCCGCAATAGATCGCGGTCTGCAGCAGCACCTCCTTGATCTCGTCGCGCGTCACGCCGTTGTTGCGCGCGGCACGCAGGTGCAGCGCCAGTTCCTCGCCGCGGTTCAGCGCGACCATCATCGCGATGGTCAGCAGACTGCGCGTATGGCGCGGCAGCCCGTCGCGGGTCCAGATCTCGCCCCACGCATAACGCGTGATCAGGTTCTGGAACTCCTCCGTCACCTCGGTGCGGTTCTCGAGCGAACGGTCGACGTGCGCGTCGCCGAGCACCGCGCGACGCACCTTCATCCCTGCTTCATAACGTTCCTGGTCGTCCATCGCCGTGCCTCATGCAGTCAGGAAATCGAGCAGCGCGCGGTTGAAACCGTCGGTGCACTCGATGTTCGAAATGTGCGCGGCGTCGAATTCGACGTGCAGCGCCCCGGGGATCGCGGCGGCGAGCGCGCGGCCCTGATCGGGCGGCGTCGACATGTCCTTCGCGCCGGTCACGACGAGCACCGGCAGCGCGATGCTCTTCACTTCCTCGCGCAGGTCGGCCGCGTTCAGCGCGTCGCAGTTCGCCGCATAGCCGTCCTTGTCGGTATGCACGAAGGTGTCGCGGATCGCATCGAACAGGCGCGGCTCGCGTTCGACGAATGCGTCGGTGAACCAGCGCGGCAGCACGGCGTCGGCGAGCGCGGCCATCCCTTCGGTGCGCGCCTTCTGCGCACGCGGCGCCCACACTTCCGGCGAGCCGATCTTCGCGGCGGTATTCGACAGCACCGCGCGCACGATGCGCGACGGGTAGCGCGCGGCGAGCGCGGCGCCCGTCAGCCCGCCCATCGAGATCCCGCAGAAATGCGCGCAATCGATGCCGACGTGGTCGAGCAGGCCGATCACGTCGCCCGCCAGTTGCTCGATCGTGTACGAACCGGCCGGCGCGTCGGAATGGCCGTGGCCGCGCGTGTCGTAGCGCAGGATATTGAAGTGCCGCGTGAGCGGGCGGATCTGCGGCGCCCACATCTGCAGGTCGGCGCCGAGCGAGTTCGAGAAGACGAGCCACGGCGCGTCGTCGCGTGCGGCACGGTCGATCCGGTAATGCAGTTTCACGCCGTTGACAGTGGCGAAAGGCATCTCAAGGTTCTCCTGGTTATTGCGCGCCCGCGTGCAGCGCGAGCACGGCGTCGACATAGGCCTGCGCCTCGCCGACGTAATGTGCGGGATCGAGCAGCCGCGCGAGCGCATCGCGCGACAGGTGGGCCGACACGGTCGCATCGGCGGCGAGCACGTCGAACAGCGTCGCGCCGGTACGCACGGCTTCCTTCGACGCATGCTCGACGACGTGGTGCGCATCGAGCCGGCCGACGCGATCGCCGAGCGCGAGCATCACGGCTTCGCCGAGGATCAGCCCGTGCGTCAGGTCGAGGTTCGCGGCGAGGCGGTCGGTATTGACGTCGAGACCCGCGACGATCTGCGCGATCTGCGCGAGCGCGCCGCCCGTCAGGCGCGCGAGATCAGGCAGCGCGTCCCATTCGGCCTGCCAGCCGCCGAGGGCGCGCTCGTGCTCCTGCACCATCCCCGCGAACACGGTCGCGACGAGATTCGGTGCGCGTACGGCGGCCGTCAGCACGGCCGCGCAGCCGACCGGGTTGCGCTTGTGCGGCATCGTCGACGAGCCGCCCTTGCCGGCGGCCGCCGGTTCGCCGAGCTCGCCGACTTCGGTCTGCATTTGCAGCGACACGTCGCGTGCGATCTTGCCGAGTGTGCCGGTCAGCATCCCGAAGCACGACGCGGCTTCCGCGATGCGGTCGCGCTGCGTATGCCACGGCACGGCCGGCAACGCGAGCTTCAGATCGGCCGCGAGCGCGGCGCTCACGCCGGCCGCCTGCTCGCGCAGGCTCGCGAGCGTGCCGGCCGCGCCGCCGAACTGCAGCACGAGCGCCCGCTCGCGCAACTCGGCGAAGCGCGCGCGATGGCGCAGCAGCGCGTCGAGCCATTGGGCAAATTTGAGGCCGAGCGTGATCGGCAGCGCCTGCTGCAGCCACGTGCGGCCGATCATCGGCGTCGCGCGGTGCGTGCGCGCAAGCGCCGCGAGCGACGCGCAGGCTTCGTCGAGCAGCGGTTCGAGCACATCGAGCGTATCGCGCAACTGCAGCACGGTCGCGGTGTCGATGATGTCCTGGCTCGTCGCTCCCCAGTGCACGAATTTCGCGGCCTCGGGGTCGTCGGCCTTCACTTGCGCGGTGAGCTGCTTGACGAGCGGAATCGCGAGATTGCCGCCGAGCGCGGCGCCTTGCGCGAGCGCATCGGCGTCGAGCCGGTCGGCATCGCACGCGCGTTCGATCGGCGCGACCGCGGTGGCGGGAATCACTTGTTGCGCGGCGAGCGCGCGCGCGAGCGCGGCCTCGACGTCGAGCATCCGCTGGATCGTCGCGCGGGGCGACCAGATCCGGTTGAGCGGCTCGGTGCCGCAGATCAGGGAGGTCAGGCGGGCGCTGTCTTCGAGCATGGCATCAGAATGGGGAAACGGCGTGCGCCTATTGTCTACCCAAGCGTGCCGGCGTGCGCTCGAATGCGCGCACCGGCACGCTTGCCGTTCAGGCGGCGACCTTTTGCGTCGCGTCGATCAGCGGCACGCCGGTCAGCTTCTGCAGCTCGTCGAACGACAGGTCGGTGAAGATCTCGCTCACCGCGAGGCCGTCGGCCGTCACGTCGAGCACGGCCAGATCCGTATAGATACGGCTCACGCACTGCACGCCGGTGACCGGATACGAGCATTGCGCGACGATCTTGCTTTCGCCCTGCTTCGTCAGGTGCTCCATCATCACGAACACCTGCTTCGCGCCGATCGCGAGATCCATTGCGCCGCCGACGGCCGGAATCGCATCGGGCGCGCCCGTATGCCAGTTCGCGAGGTCGCCGCTCGCCGACACCTGGAACGCGCCGAGCACGCAGTAGTCGAGGTGGCCGCCGCGCATCATCGCGAACGAATCCGAGTGGTGGAAATACGCGCCACCGGTGAGCAGCGTCACGTGCTGCTTGCCGGCGTTGATCAGTTCGTCGTCTTCCTCGCCGGGCGCGGGCGCCGGGCCCATGCCGAGCAAGCCGTTCTCGCTGTGCAGGAAGATCTCCTTGCTCGAGTCGAGGTGGTTCGCCACCAGCGTCGGCACGCCGATGCCGAGGTTCACGTACGCGCCTTCGGGGATGTCCTGGGCGACGCGCTTGGCCATTTCATCGCGGGTCAGTCGTTTCATGTCGGTTTCCTGTCGACCGGAGTTGGCGCTTCAGCGCTTACGCCGGTCCCATACAAAGTTCCAAGTGGGTCAGGCGGCTTGCGATGCAGCGTGTTCGGCGGCCAGTTCGGCCGCGTGGGCGGCCTGCGGCACCTCGACGACGCGCTGCACGAAAATGCCCGGCGTCACGATGTGTTCCGGGTTCAGCCCGCCGAGCGGCACGACTTCCGACACCTGGACGATAGCGACCTTCGCCGCGCTGGCCATGATCGGCCCGAAATTGCGCGCGGTCTTGCGATACACGAGATTGCCCCAGCGATCGCCCTTGTACGCCTTCACGAGCGCGAAATCGGCGTGGATCGGCGTCTCGAACACGTACGGCTTGCCGTCGATCACGCGCGTTTCCTTGCCTTCCGCGAGCTTGGTGCCGTAGCCCGTCGGCGTGAAGAAACCGCCGATGCCGGCGCCCGCCGCGCGGATGCGCTCCGCGAGGTTGCCCTGCGGCACGAGCTCCAGCTCGATCTCGCCCGCGCGGTACAGCGCGTCGAACACCTGCGAGTCGCTCTGGCGCGGGAACGAACAGATGATCTTGCGCACCTGCTTCGCCTTCAGCAGCGCCGCGAGGCCCGTCTCGCCGTTGCCCGCGTTGTTGTTGACGATCGTCAGGTCGCGCGCGCCCTGTTCGATCAGCGCGTCGATCAGCTCGGACGGCATGCCGGCCGTGCCGAAGCCGCCGATCATGATTGTCGCGCCATCGTGGACGTCGGCAACCGCCGACTGAAGCGATTCGAAAATCTTGTTGACCATGTCTCTTCCTGATGCGAACCCGCAGCTCGTGCGCGGCCTGTCGAGGGGACACGCGGGTGCCGCGTGCCGCGCCGGAGGCCTTCGTCGACCCTCGGCTTTTGTTCGTTATTCGAACCTAGATTCGATTAGCGAACGATGGGCCGATCATAGAGTCGCGCACAGCGCGTTGTCAAGGCGGGTTCCCTCGGGGGCCGTCGCGTCGTCGAACGGCAGGCCGACGTAGTTTTCGGCGAGCGACTGCGCGGCGGCCCGCGAACGCGTCACGTATTTCAGCTCGGCAAACTTCAGGCGATTGACGAACGGCGAGTCGTCCGGCGACGCATGCAGCATGTTCGTCATGAAGTAAGAGAAGTGCTCGGCGCGCCACACGCGTTCGAGGCAGGTCGCCGAATAGCGTTCGAGCGGCGTCGCGTCGCCCGTCCGGTAGCGCGCGCCGAGCGCGCGGGACAGCGCGCGAACGTCGGCCACCGCGAGATTCATCCCCTTCGCGCCCGTCGGCGGGACGATGTGCGCGGCGTCGCCGGCGAGGAACAGGCGGCCGTGCTGCATCGTCTCCGACACGAAGCTGCGCATCGGCGTCACGCTCTTCTGCGTGATCCGGCCCTCGGTCGGCGTCCAGCCGGTGTCGTTCGAGAAGCGCGTGTGCAGTTCGTCCCAGATCCGCGCGTCGGACCATTCGGCGAGGTCTTCGTCCGGCTTGCACTGCAGGTACAGGCGCGTGACCGTCGGCGAGCGCATCGAGAACAGCGCGAAGCCGTTGTCGTGATGCGCATACACGAGTTCGTCGAGCGACGGCGCCGCGTCGGCGAGGATGCCGAGCCACGCGAACGGGTAGACGCGCTCGAACGTGTTCAGCCGCTCGGCGGGAATCGTCTGGCGCGCGATGCCGTGGAAGCCGTCGCAACCGGCGATGTAATCGCAGTCGATGCGGTCGGCGCGACCGTCCGCGTGCTTGAACGTGACGAACGGGTGCTCGCTTTCGACGTCGTGCAGCCCGACGTCGCTGACTTCGAAGTGCATCTGATGGCCGTGCTCGATGCCAGCCGCGATCAGGTCGCGCACCACTTCGTGCTGGCTGTAGACGGTGATCGCGCGCCCGCCGGTCAACTCCGACAGGTCGATGCGGTGGCGCTGGCCGTCGAACAGCAGCTCGATGCCGTGATGTTCGAGCCCTTCGCGGCGCATCCGCTCGCCGAGGCCGGCGTCGTTCAGCGTGTCGACCGTGCCCTGCTCCAGCACGCCGGCGCGGATGCGGTTCTCGCAGTATTCGCGCGAACGCGCTTCGACGAGGATGGAATCGACGCCTTGCAGGCGCAGCAGATGGGACAGCAGAAGGCCGGACGGGCCAGCGCCGATGATCGCGACTTGGGTGCGCATTGTTCGTCTCCTGAACATTAATTCGAATCGTCGAACACATTTGAGCGCTTTCCCGACTATGCGGCAACGCGATTCAGGAGATATGTTGTATACGTTTTGAAGATACCGGCCCCGGCGATGGACCCGCTCGATCTGAACCTGATTCCCTACCTCGTCGCGCTCGACGACACGCGCAACGTGAGCCGCGCGGGCGACTTGCTCGGCGTGAGCCAGCCGCGCGTGAGCACGGCGCTCGGCCGCCTGCGCGAGTACTTCGGCGATCCGCTGTTCGTTCGCACATCGCGCGGGATGGAGCCGACGCCGCGCGCGCTCGCGCTGCTGCCGGCCGCCCGCGACGCGCTCGCGCAGATCGAGCGCGGCCTCGTCGCGCCGCACGACTTCGACCCGGCCTCGAGCACGCATACGTTCTCGATCGCGCTGTCGGACGTCGGCGAGATCGTCTTCCTGCCGAAGCTGCTGCAGGCGTTCGCGACGCATGCGCCGCACGCGAACCTGCGTTCGGTCTCGCTCGCGCACGACGAAGTCGGTCGCGGCCTCGAAGCCGGATCGATCGATCTCGCGGTCGGCTACTTCCCCGATCTCGACGGCAACAACTTCTTCCAGCAGCGGCTGTTCACGCACCGGTTCGTCTGCCTGATGCGGCGCGGCCATCCGCTCGAGCAGACGCCGCCGTTCACGGTCGAGCAGTTCCTCGCGTGCGGGCATGCGGTGGTGCGCGCCGAAGGGCGCAGCCAGGAGGTGCTCGAGAAATATCTGGCGAAGCAGCGCATGCAGCGTCGCGCCGTGCTCGAAACACCGCACTTCATGAGCCTGCCGTTCATCCTGAGCCGCACCGACCTGATCGCGACGGTGCCGCATGCGATCGGCTATGCGTATGCGGCCGAGCACGCGTTCATCGTGCCCGTCGAGCCGCCGCTCGCGCTGCCGCGCTTCGACCTGAAGCAGCACTGGCATCGCAAGTACCACAACGACCCGCGCACCGCGTGGCTGCGCGGCGTCGTCGCGTCGCTGTTCAACGACGAGCAGGACGAATGGCCGAAGTGAAGAAAGGTGGGCGGCGGCCCGCACGCACGAGCGGCGAAAGCATGAAACAATGGCCGGATATCGGCCGCCGCAGGCGGCCTTCGATGGAGCCACTACATGGGTAAGGGAAAGAAAACCACACAATCCCAGCCGGTCGCCGCGCGGCCGAGCCGTGAAGAAGCAGAAGACGCCGTCCGCGTGCTGTTGCGCTGGGCCGGCGACGATCCCGCGCGCGAAGGCCTGCTCGACACGCCCGCACGCGTCGTACGCGCCTACGAGCAGTTCTTCGCCGGCTACGCGCTGGAGCCGCGCGACATCCTCGCGCGCACGTTCAGCGAAGTCGACGGCTACGACGAAATGATCGTGCTGAAGGACATCCGCTTCGAGAGCTACTGCGAGCACCACATGGTGCCGATCATCGGCCGCGCGCACGTCGCGTATCTGCCGAACCATCGCGTCGTCGGCATCTCGAAGCTTGCGCGCCTCGTCGACGCATTCGCGAAGCGCCTGCAGATCCAGGAAAAGATGACCGTGCAGATCGCCGACACGCTGTTCGACGTGTTGCAGCCGAAGGGCGTCGGCGTGATCCTCGAAGCCGCGCACCAGTGCATCTCGACGCGCGGCGTGCACAAACCGGGTGTCGAGATGGTAACGTCGCGCATGCTCGGCTCGTTCCGCACCGATCCGTCGACGCGTCGCGAATTCCTGTCGATCGTCGCCAATCCTTCCTCGGTCAACCTGACGAATACCTGATGGAGCAGACGAAGCAAACGGCGCACGCGCCCGTCGTGCTCGTGACCGGCGCCGCGCGCCGGGCCGGGCGCGCGTTCGCCGAGTATTTCGCCGCGCACGGCTATCGCACCGCGGTGCACTACGACCGTTCGGCCGATGCCGCGCACGCCGCCGCCCGCGCGATCGCCGAACGCGGGCACGATTCGGTCGCGCTGCAGGCCGACCTGTCCGATGCCGCGCAGATCACCGCGCTGATCGACCAGGTGTATGCGCGCTTCGGGCGCCTCGACGTGCTGGTGAACAACGCGTCGGTGTTCTGGCAGGACCATTTCCCGAGCTTCGATCTCGCGGCGTTCGACCAGGCGTGGGCCGTCAACTGCCGCGCGCCGATCCTGCTCACGCGCGCGTTCTACGAACGGGCCCGCGCGGCCGGCACGCAAGGCGTCGTCGTGAACGTGGTCGACCAGAAGATCAAGGAAAACTTTCACCGCGACCATTTCAGCTACACGGTCGCGAAGGCCGCGCTCGGCAACCTCACGCAGATGCTTGCGCTGTCGTCCGCGCCGGTGCTGCGCGTGAATGCGGTGTTCCCGGGGCTGATGCTGCCGAGCGACGACCAGACCCAGGCCGACTTCGAACACGCGAGCCGCGCATCGACGCCGCTCGCACGCATCGCGGGCCCCGACGATGTCGCGAGCGCGATCCTGCTGCTGACCGGCAATGCGTACAACGGCGTGGATTTCGTCGTCGATGCGGGCCAGAACCTGATCCGCGTCGATCAGGACGTGCTGTACAAGCACCGCTCGCCGGACGGCAAGCACTGAGGCTTCGATGAACGAAGGCGGCTGCGCGCCGGCAACGTGTGCCGGGTCGAGCGGGCTTCGCGCCGCTCACGACCGATCACGCCCGAAGGCGGCCCGGCCGTCGATTCATTGCGCTTCATCCGCCGCGTTGCGCGAAACGACGCCCGCGCATTCGCCCGCCGCCACGTTACGGCTTCTCGGCGCTCCCCCCCTCGCGAACCTTGCCCTGCGCGACGCTCGTGCCGGGCGGCACGCTATGCGTGAGCCACACGTTGCCGCCGATCACCGAGCCGCGCCCGATCGTCACGCGGCCGAGAATCGTCGCGCCTGCATAGATCACCACGTCGTCCTCGACGATCGGGTGCCGTGCATTGCCCTTCACCAGTGCGCCTTCGCCATCCGCCGGGAAACTCTTCGCTCCGAGCGTGACGGCCTGGTACACGCGCACGCGTTCGCCGATGATCGCGGTTTCGCCGATCACGACACCCGTGCCGTGGTCGATGAAGAAGCTCGGGCCGATCTGCGCGCCCGGGTGGATGTCGATGCCGGTGGCCGAGTGCGCGATTTCATTGATGAACCGCGCGAGCAACGGCACGCCGAGCTGGTGCAGCGCGTGCGCGAGCCGATGGTGCATCATCGCGAGCACGCCGGGATAGCACAGCAGGATCTCGGTGATGTGCTGCGCGGCCGGATCGCCCGCGTACGCGGCCTGGATGTCGCTGACGAGCAGCGCGCGGATCGCCGGCAACTGCCGGCCGAACGCGCGCGCGATCTCGAACGCGCGTTCGTCGAGCTCGACGAACGGCGTATCGACGTGTTCGGGCAGGAACGGCAGCGCGCGGCGAATCTGCTCGGACAGGATGCGCAGCGTGCTTTCGAGCGTATGGCCGACGTAGTAGTCGACGCTTTCGTCGGTCAGGTCGGGCGCGCCGTAGTGTGTCGGAAACATCGACGCGCGCAGGCCGGTCACAATCTTGCAGATTGCATCGCGCGACGGCAGTTCGCGGATGCCGCGCGGATGGCGCGTGCGATGGAGTTCCTCGCGCGACTCGCGCAAGCCGGCAACGATTTCTTCGAGGCCCCACTGACGGGCGGGTGATGTCGACATAGGCCAATGCGGGCAGCCGCGCGCGGTTGCACGGCCGCTAATAAAGTGACGGGTTCCGCAAGATTACCGCGTTTTTTGTCCGGGAGCGGCGCCCCGCGGATCGGCCGGACGGCCGACGCCGCACGCGCGAGGGCGTCACATCGAGATGCTGCTCGCGTCGATCCAGCGCACGGCCCAGTCGCGCGCGTGCGCGATCGCGTCGCCTTCGTCGTTGAACTGGAGCTCGATCGGGAAGAACCGGTTCGCCACGAGCTCCCCGTCGCTCGATCGGGAGATCACGACGTAGGGCTTGAACGAACCGTCACTGGCGCGTGCGGGCGCGCAATTCAACAGATAACCGCGATGCGTGAAGGCAGTAGTCGCTTGCATGAGTCCGCCACCTCTAGTCCCTTTGCTTTGTTGTTCGCTACCCGTCTTTAAGGGTGCTGCGGCGCCCCGGCGCGGGCAGAGGCGGCGAGACTTCATCCCCTGTCGCCGCTTCGCAGGAAAAGAATCATACTCTGTAGAAAACGCGTCTTCTAGCTGAAATAAATCATGACAAATCAGTGCGCGTCGCGCGACTGCGGCGATCGCCCGCGCGCCTTTTCCCGTCGTGCCCGGAACGGGATTTGCTTCGATCCGGAGCGTGTCGCCGCCAGGAGAGCCGCGATGGAATCATCCGCTCAAACACGTCGTGCGCATCCGCGCAGCATCGAACTCGACAACGACGACACGCACGACAGCACGGTCGACACCGACGGCAAGCACCGCGAAGCGTCGCGGCTCGCCGGCGTCGGGCCGATCTCGCCGGACCAGATCACACGCAGCAACGCGTCGCTCGTCAATGCGATGCCGGAAGCCGGCGACGGTTTGGCCGGTTTCGACAGCCGCCCCGACGGCAACCATCCGGCGTTCGCGCTGCGCGCCGGCTACATGGTGATCGAGAAGGGCTTCGACGCGCCGTCCGCGGGCGACACGCCGTTCGGTCCCGCTCATCGGATGTACGGCAGCGCGTACTGGCCCGGCCATGGCCGCCGGCCGGAGCGCGTCATCGAGTTGACCGTCGTGCCGAGATAGCCCGCGCGACGTTTGAATCGATCGTTCGTTTGGGAACCGCCATCGGCCGATGACGATGACCGATGGCGGTGCATTCGCGCGCGACCGGACCGCGGGCCGAGACGTGCTCGCACGATGTCGCGGTAAACGATTCCGCGTATTGGCATCGGGATTCGCAATCATGCATGCCGCGCATCGTGTCGACGCACATGCGTTGATCGAAGTCATGGCGTCACGGCGCGATTTCGATTGAATGGCGCTACGTGCGCCGCATCGGCATGGTTGCCATGCCGGGTCGATGCGCGCGCATGCGTTTTCGCCGACGACGCAGCCGAACCATACGACACGCATCGCGCGATGCATCACGCGTGGCGCGCATGGCCACGCACGGCCGGCACAGACGGCGCGATCGCACGGCACGGCAGGCGCCTCGCTGCACGATCGCGGCCGTTGGTTTACCCTGCCTCGCAGCGTGGCGCATTGCCCGGCCCGATCGGCCATCCGGCCGACTTCGTTTCAACCCGCCATTCGGAGACACTATGTACAAGCGTATTCTGGTTGCCGTCGACGGCAGCGACACGTCCCGCCATGCGTTCGATGCCGCGCTGGCGCTCGCGAAAGCGCACGGCGCGGAGCTGCAGCCGTTCTACGTCGTCGAGAACGCCGCGATCTACTACAACGTGCCCGGCTACGATCCGTCCGTGTTGCGCGATCAGCTCGTCGCGCAGGGCAACGCGCTCGCGCAGGATTTCGCGAAGCTGATGCAGGCTGCCGGCGTGAAAGGCGAAACGCGGCTGAACGAAGCGACGTCGATCAACGACGTATCGTCGCTGATCCTCGACGGCGCGAAAGCGTTCGGCGCCGATCTGCTCGTGCTCGGCACGCACGGCCGCCGCGGCTTCCGCCGCCTCGTGCTCGGCAGCATTGCCGAACAATGCGTGCGCCACGCGACGCTGCCGGTGCTGCTGATCCCGGCGGCCGCCAACGCGGACGAGCCGGCTGCCTGAGCGGCGTTCGGCACGCGCGGCCGGTCGCGACGTTTTGTCACCCGACAGCGGCAACTTGCGGTGGGACAATGATTTCGTCGATCCAATGCCGGAGTAAACGATCATGCTGACGCCCGTCGCCACCCGCCCCGCCGCCGTGCCCCATACCGGCAGCTGGGCTCCCCGCCAGGCCGCACACTGCTCGTCGTGCGCGATGCGGCACCTGTGCATGCCGCAGGGCCTCGCGCCCGAAGCGCTCAGCCGCCTCGAGTCGGTCATCTGCGCGGCACGCCCGGTCAAGCGCGGCGAAGCGCTGTTTCGCGAAGGCGACGCATTCGACAACCTGTACGCGGTGCGCTCGGGCTCGTTGAAAACCGTCGCGACGCGCCATGACGGCCGCGAACAGGTCACGGGCCTGCATCTCGCCGGCGAAGCGCTCGGCCTCGACGGCATCTGCGACGATACGCACCCGCGCACCGCGGTCGCGCTGGAAGACAGCTCGGTCTGCGTGATTCCGTACAGCGCGCTCAAGGCGCTGTGCTCGGAAGCCGGCTCGATGCAGTTGCGCATGCACAAGCTGATGAGCGAGCAGATCGTGCGCGAAACGTCGCAAACGATGCTGCTCGGTTCGCTGAATGCCGAAGAGCGCGTCGCCGCATTCCTGCTCGACGTGTCGTCACGCTACCTGAAGCGCGGCTACTCGCCGTCGGAATTCAACCTGCGGATGACGCGCGAGGACATCGGCAGCTATCTCGGCATGACGCTCGAAACGGTCAGCCGCACGCTGTCGAAATTCCAGAAGCGCGGCCTGATCGAAATGCAGGGCCGTCACGTGCAGATCATCGACTTCGACGGCCTGCAGCACGTCTGACGCCGCCCGGCGCGCACCGCGTGCGCGCCGCCTGCGTCACGTCGCCGGTCAATCGAGAAACAGCGCGGCGCGCGCCTTCAGCGCCGCGCTGAAATCGTCGAGCCAGCCGATCGACAAACGCCAGCTCTGCCAGTACAGATCGATGTCGATGGTTCGCCCGCGCGACATGTCGATCAATTCACCCGCCGCCAGCTGGCGGTCGACCATTCGGTCCGGGCACATCCCCCATCCCAATCCCGTTTCGCATGCGCGCAGATAGCCCGCGACGTGCGGTATCCAGTGCTGCGGCGGATCGAGATCCGCGCGCGTCACGCGCCGGATGAAACGCGCCTGCAACCCGTCCTTCGGATTGAACATCACGCACGGCGCGCGGCGCAGCGCATCGCGCGTGATTCCCGCGTCGAAATAGCGAGCGTAGAACGCCGGCGAGCATACCGCGCGATAGCGGATCCGCCCGAGCCGCTCCGAGCGGCACCCCTGGATCGGCTCGGCCTGCGCGGTCACCGCGCCCTGCACGCTGCCGTCGCGGATACGCGACGCCGTGTAATCCTGATCGTCGATCACGAGGTCGAGCAGCGTCTCGCGCTCGGTGCAAAACGGCCCAACCGCGTCGATGAACCACGTCGCGACACTGTCGTCGTTGACGGCCACGCGCAACGTCGGCCACGCGCTCGCGATCTGGCCCGGCAACGCGGGCATCCGGCCGCCCAGCTCGGCTTCCAGCAGTTGCACGCGTTCGGTATGCCGGCACAACAGCGCGCCCGACGTGGTGGCGACGCACGGCTGCCCGCGCTTGACGAGCACGCTGCCGACCCGTTCCTCCAGCAGCTTCACGCGCTGCGACACGGCCGACGGCGTGACGTTCAGCTCCTTGGCCGCCCGCTCGAACGAGCCGTGCCGGATCACCGCCGCGAGGGCATCGAGCAACGCGTAGTCGAGCATTAGATTTCCTTAATCCACATTAGGTGATTTAGCTTCTCTTATTCCCATACCGACCGCAGACTAGCGCTACCCGATTCATTCGTCTACTGCTTCCACGGCTGCCCCCCCCTCATGAACTGGCTCGCTTTTTCCCACGGCGCCGCACTGTGCGCGTCGCTCATCGTCACCATCGGCGCGCAGAACGCGTTCGTGCTGCGCCAGGGCATCATGCGCTCGCACGTCGGCAAGATCGTGCTGCTGTGCGCGGTGTCCGACATGATCCTGATCGGTGCTGGCGTGGGCGGCGCTTCGGTGCTCGTCGAGCGCTATCCGACCTTCGTTCACGCTGTGCTGTACGTCGGCCTCGCGTATCTCGCGTGGTTCGGCATCAATGCGCTGCGCCGTGCGTTCAAGCCTGGCCACGACACGCTCGACGTGCGCGGCGACGCCGTCGCGCCGCCGCCGCAGGGCGCGCTCGCGATCGTGCTGATGACGCTCGCGTTCACGTGGCTCAACCCGCACGTGTATCTCGACACGTTCCTGCTGATCGGCACGGCCGGCGCACGCGAGCCGCAAGGCGCACGGCTCGCGTTCGCGATCGGCGCGATGACGGTCAGCGTCGTGTGGTTCCTCGGGCTCGGCTATGGCGCGCGTTTGCTGGCGCCGTGGTTCCGCAAGGCGGTCGCGTGGCGCGTGCTGGATGGCGCGATCGGCAGCATGGTGCTGTTCCTCGCGGCGGTGCAGTTGCGCTGACCGAACCGTCTACGCACGGGCGGCCGCGTGCCGCCCGGCTTTCCGTCCGCGTCGGCGCCCCGCCCGCGCAACCTGCGTGATTCCCGTCGCGCACGTCGCCGCAAAAATTCGCTCCCGATCGAACTTAGCCACCCGGCGGACTCACGCAGCGGACACGGCCTCCGTCATCTGCCGCAATCCGTCCACCATCGCGACGTTACCGCGCCTGCACGAATCGAAACGATCGGCGAGAATGTCCGGTGTCCCGCGACCACGGCGGAACCGCCCCGCGCATCCTGCCGTCCCGCCGCGATCGCCTCGACCCATCCCGCAGTTCAATCCCGTTACCTGCAGTTATCGGAGAGGAACATGGCCCATCGCACCCTCGGTACATCCAGCATCCAGGTTTCGCCGCTCGCGTTCGGCGGCAACGTCTTCGGCTGGACCGTCGACGAGAACGCATCGTTCGCGTTGCTCGACGCACTCGCCGACACCGGCATCAACTTCATCGACACGGCCGACGTCTATTCGGCCTGGGCGCCCGGCAACCACGGCGGCGAATCGGAAACGATCATCGGCAAGTGGCTGAAGCGCTCCGGCAAGCGCGAGCAGGTCGTGATCGCGACCAAGGTCGGCCTGCTCGGCACGCGCGCGGGGCTGTCGAAAGACAACATCCTGAAGGCCGTCGACGATTCGCTGCGCCGCCTGCAGACCGACTACATCGACCTGTATTTCTCGCATCGCGATCTGGCCGACACGGCCCCGCTCGAAGAGACGCTCGGCGCCTATCAAACGCTGATCGACGCGGGCAAGGTGCGCATCATCGGCGCGTCGAACTACAGCGGCGCACGCCTGCGCGAAGCCGCCACCATCAGCGCGCGCGACGGGCTGCCCGCCTACCAGGTCATCCAGCCCGAATACAACCTGCTCGATCGGGCCGACTACGAACGCGATCTCGAGCCGGTCGTGCGCGAGCTGAAGCTCGGCGTCGTCAACTACTACGCGCTCGCGAGCGGGTTCCTGTCAGGCAAGTACCGCAGCGAGGCCGACCTGAAGAAGAGCGTGCGCGGCGATCGCGTCGCCGGCTATCTGAACGCACGCGGCCTGCGCATCCTCGCCGCGCTCGATGACGTGTCGGCGAAGCACGGCACGCAGCCGGCCGCGATCGCGCTCGCATGGCAAATCGCGCGGCCGACGATCACCGCGCCGATCGCGAGCGCGACGTCGCTCGAGCAGCTCGCGCTGCTCGGCGAAGCGATCCGCGTCACGCTCGATCAGGACGACATCCGCCGGATCGACGAGGCCAGCGCGCCCTGAAGCCGCTGGCGGCAGGCCGATGGAATCGCACGCTCGAGCGGTTCCGCGGCCTGCCTGCGATTCACGCAGGACGGGTGGATACAATGGCGAGCATCCGATGGCCGCGGGGCTCGACCGGGCTTCTTCGCGCCGAATCAAAATCACGCATAAGAACCGCCGATGAACCACCTTGCCCGCCGTTCCCGTTACGTCCGTCACGCTCGTCATGCACGCGCCGCATCGCGCAGCGCCATCGGCGACGCGCCGTAGCGCTCGCGAATCGCGCGGCTGAAGTGCGCCTGGCTCGAAAATCCCCAGCGAAACGCGATCTCGCCGATGCTCGTCTTGCGCAGCCGTGCATCGGTCAGCTCGCGGTGCGCATGCGACAGCCGTTCCGACCAGATGTGCTGCGTGATCGATTCGCCTTCGGCCGCGAAGAGGCGGCCCAGATGCCGCAGCGACAACCCGACCGCATCGGCGACGGCTTGCGGTCCGAGCTCCGGCTCGCCGAGATGCGTCGCGATGTACTGCTTCGCGGTCAGCAGGTACGACAGCGATGCGCGCGATGCGCCCGCGCCGTTCACTTCCGTGTCGATGAGTTCCGCGATCAGCGTGCGCGTGTGCTCGACGAACCGCGCGACGTCGCGCTCGACTGGCGCCTGCATGAACCGCTCGACGCTCGCCCGCAACGTCGCGCCGAGCATCGCGCCCGCGCCCGGCTTCGGCGCGATGCGCAGCGGCAGCGCGGCCAGCTCCGCATCGAGGCGGTCGTCGAACGTCGTGATCGGGATATCGATCAGCAACTGCCGCATCGGCGTCAGGAATCCGAACAGATAAGGCACGCGCGTGTCGTAGACGACCACATCGCCGGCTTCCGCGAGCAGGCACCGGTCGCGCTGGATGAAATAGGCGCGCCCGCTCATGATCTGGCACGCAAACAATGATTCCTTCGGCAACTGGCGCACCAGCGCGGGGCTGCGCTCGATCACGTGGTCCTGCCCGCTGATGTCGGCGATGCCGAGGCCTGGCAGCGCGATGTCCGTCTTCTCGGCCTCGAGCCCGGCCGGCGACAGCGACGAGCAGCGCAGGCCGACCAGCGTGGCCGCATTGAACGCATCCCAGTACGCCATCCTGTCGCGCGCCGGCACGTCGGCCGTCGAGCCTCGCGTGCATGAAAGAACGGTCGAATTCGTCACGTCGCCTCCTGCTGGCGCCTGTCGTGCGGAGCGGCACGGATTGGGGGATGGCTCGTCTGGATTCTTGTGCGATGCAATGTCCGGCTCGGTCAAGCAATTCGTCCAGCCCAGTCAAGAGCGGCGCGCACCGGCTGGCTAAAGTCGAGCCCACGACAACCCATACGAGGAGACATACCGTGGTCGACAAAGCCGTATCCGAATTCTGGCAAAACATCCCGGCGATTGCCAATCCGTTCAAGCCCGATGCGCTGCCCGAAGCCTACATCCCGAACGCGGCCACCGACGACGAGCGCTATTACGTTCCGTTCACCGAAACGGTTTCGTCGCGGCCGCTGTGGATCTCGCCGTCGCAGAACAAATGGTGCGACATCCTGATGGCGAAGGAAGCCGGGCTCGTGAACCGGCACTATCACCCGCACGAGGTGTTCGCGTACACGCTGTCGGGGAAATGGGGCTACCTGGAACACGAATGGACCGCCACGCGCGGCGATTTCGTGTACGAGACGCCTGGCGAAGGTCACACGCTCGTCGCGTTCGATCACCCCGAGCCGATGCGCGCGTTCTTCATCGTCAAGGGCCCGCTGATCTGGCTCGACGAAGCAGGCAATCCCGACGGCTACTTCGACGTGCATTCGTACATCGCGATGTGCAAGGCGCATTACGAGAAGGTCGGCCTCGGCGCGCAAGCAATCGAAAAGCTGTTCCGCTGACGCGCGGCGAGGCTCACGATGACTTCCGCTTGCTCCTCCAGACCTGCCTGGACATACGAGAACCGGCTGCTGCTGATCCTGTTCATGACGTTCGGCTTCGTGTTCTTCGACCGCCTCGCGCTGTCGTTCCTGTTCCCGTTCATGTCAGCCGAGCTGCACCTGACGAACGCGCAACTCGGCATGGTGTCGTCCGCGCTCGCGCTCACGTGGGCGCTGTCGGGCGCCGTCACGAGCGCGTGGTCCGACGCGCGCGGCACTCGCAAGCTGCTGCTGATCGCGGCCGTGCTGGGCTTTTCCGTGTGCTCGGCGCTGTCGGGCCTCGTCGGCGGCTTCGCGAGCCTGATCGCGTTTCGCGCGCTGATGGGTATCGCCGAAGGCCCCGTGCTGCCGCTGTCGCAATCGCTGATGGTCGAGAGTTCGACGCCGAGCCGCCGCGGGCTGAACATGGGCCTGCTGCAGGGCTCGGCCGCCGGCCTGCTCGGCGCGATGATCGGCCCGCCGGTCGTGATCGGCATCGCGACCGCCTACGGCTGGCGCCAGGCGTTCTACGTGTCGTGCGTGCCGGGCTTCCTGATCGCGTTCTGCCTGTGGCGCTGGGTGCGCGAAGCGCCGCCCGGCAGCGTGCGCCACGCGCAGGCGGAAAGCGCGACCACACATGGCGCCCAGGCAGCCGGCGGCGCCGAGGTCAGCCGCTGGGCGCTGTTGAAAGAGCGCAACATCCTGCTGTGCGTGCTGATCAGCTGCTTCTTCCTCACGTGGTTCGTCGTGATCATCTCGTTCGGTCCGGTGTTCCTCGTGCAAAGCCGCCACCTGTCGCCATCCGACATGGGCGTCGTGATGACCTGCGTGGGCGCCGCGTGGGTGTTCTGGGGCTTCGCGGTGCCGGCGATCTCCGACCGGATCGGCCGCAAGCCGACGATGATCGTGTTCGCGCTGGTCGCGGCCGCGTGCCCGGTCGTGCTGATCCACGTCGGCTCGGTCTGGGCGCTCGGCGCACTCGTGTTCGCCACGTACACGGGGCTCGGCTGCTTCACGCTGTTCATGGCGACGATCCCGGCCGAAACGGTGCCGCCGCGCGCGATCGCAAGCGCGCTCGGGCTGATCATGGGCGCCGGCGAGCTGATCGGCGGCTTCGTCGCACCGACCGTCGCCGGCTTCGCGGCGGACAGTTACGGCCTGCAGTTCGCGATGTGGACGTCGGCCGCCGGCGCGATCCTCGCGTGCGTGCTGTCGTTAGGCCTCGTCGAAACCGCGCCGGCCGTGCTGCACAAGCGTGCGCTCGCAGGCGCCACCGCGGGCCGTCTCGATACCCCGAACCTCGGAGGACGCTGACATGCGCGCACTTCAATGGCATGGCCCGCGCGACGTCCGTCTCGTGGAAATCGACACGCCGCGCGTCGGCCCCGGCGACGTGCGCATCGCGGTCGCGTATTGCGGCATCTGCGGCAGCGACCTGCACGAATACGCGGACGGCCCGCACGCGATTCCGGTCGACGCGCCGCATCCGCTGTCGCGCCGCACCGCGCCGCTGACGCTCGGCCACGAGTTCTGCGGGACCGTCGTCGAAGTCGGCGAACGCGTGACGGCGCTGCGCGCGGGCGATCGCGTCGCGGTGGAGCCCGAATATCGCTGCAGCCAGTGCGCGTATTGCCGCTCGGGGTCGTACAACCTGTGCGTGTCGATGGGCTTCGCCGGGCTGATGGGTGACGGCGGGATGGCCGACTTCGCGGTCGTGCCGGCCTACATGCTGCATCGCCTGCCCGACGGCGTGAGCCTCGAACAGGCCGCCGTGATGGAGCCGGCCGCCGTTGCGCTGCACGCGCTGCGGCGCGGCGAACTCCGGCTCGGCGACACCTGCGCGGTATTCGGGCTCGGGCCGATCGGCCTGCTGCTGATCATGCTCGCGAAGCTGCAGGGCGCGACGACGATCGTCGCCGTCGACGTGTCGCCCGAACGGCTCGCGGCGGCCACGCGTTTCGGCGCGACGCATGCGTTCGATGCGCGCGGGCTCGATCCATCGTCGATGCAGGGCGCGATTCGCGCGGCCACCGGCGGGCCCGGCGTCGATACGAGTTTCGAAGCGGCCGGCTTGCAGGCCACGTTCGAATCGGCGACGCGCGCACTGCGTAAAGGCGGCCGCGTCGTAATGGTCGGCCTGATGCCGCACGCAAGTTTCGACGCGTTCCGCGCGGTCAACGACGAGCTGACCTTCACCGCGAGCGTCGGCTACCGGCACGCGTACGAAGACCTGCTGCGCATCGTCGCGTCGGGCGCGCTCGACCTCACGTCGATCGTCACGCGCACCGTCGCGCTCGAAGATGCCGTCGCCGACGGCTTCGATGCGCTGCTCGCCGACCGCACGCAGATCAAGATCCTCGTTTCACCCGCGCAACGGCCGGCACGCGGGGCCACCACCATCGGGAGGCATCACGCGTTGCGGTCCTGGGGATCGATGCGGTCTCAAATTCCACAGAGCGCCGTAGGGGCCGCTTCGCCGCAAGCCGTCGGTCACGCCGCCCCCCATCCCGCCCCCAATAATCCCCTTGACTCCCTATCTTTCGATATATATCTTTAGATATGTTTTACGACATATAGGACACGATCATGCGACACAACCACTTCCGCGGCCATGCCCGATGCGACGGTCATGGTGCGCATGCCCGCCCCGACTGGTTCGCCGGTCTCTGGCACGCGATCGGCCGCCACCGTCGCGGCGGCCACGATGCATTCGGTGGCGGCCCGTTCGGCGGCCGGGGCGGGCGCGGCGGCTTTGGCGATTTCGGCGACGACGCGATGCCGCGCGGCCGCCAGTTCAGCTCCGACGATCTCCAACTGCTGCTGCTCGCGCTGGTGGCCGAGCAACCGAGCCACGGCTACGAATTGATCAAGGCGCTCGACACGCGCTCGAACGGTTTCTACAGCCCGAGCCCCGGCATGGTGTATCCGGCGCTCACGTATCTCGACGAAGTCGGCTTCGTCGCGTCGCAGGCGGAAGGCAACCGTAAGCGCTATGCGCTGACCGACGCCGGCCGCGAGCATCTCGATGCCCAGCGCGAACGCGTCGACACGCTGTTCGCGCGCCTCACGCACCTCGCTCGCAAGATGGAATTCATGCGCCGCGCGTTCGCCGGGGAATCGGCGGGCGCCGATGCGCCGGACGCATCGCAGCCCGGCTGGCTGCCGGAATTCGTCGAGGCGCGTCTCGCGCTCAAGCGCGCGCTGCTGCACAAGAGCGCCGCCGATGCCGACGAACAGCGCCGCATCGCGGCCATCATGCGCCGCGCGACGGCCGAAATAGAAGGCGGCGCCGGCGTGTGATCCGCGCCGCCCCGTCACAACCCAAGGAGAACGGATCGATGCAGAACACGTCCGAACGCACCGTCACCCGCGTGCGCCACACCCTCAAGTTCCGCCTGCTGCAAGTGCTGCGCGTGCATACCGTGACGCCGCATCTGCTGCGCGTCACGCTCGGCGGCGCCGATCTCGCGGATTTCGAATCCGCGTCGTTCGACGATCACGTGAAGGTTTTTTTCCCGCCGCCCGGCGCGGAACGGCCCGCGCTGCCGACGCTCGGCGCGAACGGCCCCAAGTTTCCGGAAGGCGAACCGAAGCCGGTCGCGCGCGACTTCACGCCGCGCCGCTTCGATCGCGCCGCCTGCGAGCTCGATCTGGAATTCGTGCTGAACCATCCTGGCCCCGCATCGCAGTGGGCCGCGCAAGCGCGCGTCGGCCAATGGCTCGGCATCGGCGGCCCGCGCGGATCGTTCGTCATCCCGACCGATTTCGACTGGCACCTGCTGATCGGCGACGATACGGCGCTGCCGGCCGTCGCGCGGCGTCTCGAGGAATTGCCGGCCGGCGCGCGCGCGGCGGTCGTGCTGGAAGTCGCGGATCGCACCGCACAGATCTCGTTCGACACGCGCGCCGACGTGCATGAAATCTGGCGTTTCCGCGCCGAAGCCGACACGGCGAACGGCGACACGCTGCTGAACGCCGTCCGCGATCTGCCGCTGCCGTCGTCCGGCGACGGCTACATGTGGGCGGCCGGCGAAGCGCTGTCGATGCGTGCGGTGCGCCAGCACCTGACCGGCGACCGCGGCGTCGACAAGTCGCGCATCCGCGCGGCGGCCTACTGGAAGCGCGGCGCGGCGGCGGTGCACGAAACGCTGGAAGACTGAGCGGGGGATGGGCGCCCGGTTGCCGGGCGGCTGAAACAATCGTGGCGCCGGCGCAGCGGCGGGCTTGGCACCGGCATCGCGGCTGGTATATATCTATGTCTGCGCGCCGCTGTCGGGCGACAGCCGCCGCAGCCCGCCCAGGAGCGCCCGGTCATGACAAAAGAAAGCCACGCTTCGCCTTTCCTTCGCCACCTGAAGATCGCCGGCTATTGCGGCCTCGCCGCGGTAGTCGTCGCGCTGTTCGTCGCGATGTGCGCGATCCTGACGGAAAGCGCCCTCAACCGCGATGCCGCGCGGCCTCCGGCCGATACCCCCGAACTGCGCGACGCGGGCGGCGGCCCGTCCGCCTCGGCCGACGCGGCCCGCACACCCGGCTCGTCCGGCTGACGGCGTCCTGCCGGTTGCCTTCCGCTTACGGCGCCTGCCGGCGCCCCATCACGACCGCGTGCACCGAATCGCCGAGCCGTTCGAGCGGCGCGGTCACGCGTTGCCCGTACAGGTGCGCGGCCAGCGCGCCGACCGTGCCGACCAGCACGCCGCCCGCCATGTCGAACGGCCAGTGCACGCCCGCATAGACGCGGCCCCATGCGATCGCCACGGCCATCGCGGCCATCACGAAACCGGTGACCCGCGTCGTACCGCCGAGCAGCAGGCCGACCGTCATGCTCCACGCGAACGTCATGTGATCGCTCGGAAATGAGCTGTCCGGCGCGTGCGGAATCAACTGCGTGCCGACGCCGGCCATGAACGGGCGCGGGGAGAACCAGACATGCCCGAGCACCTGCGCGAGCCCGAGCGCCACGCAAACGCCGAGGCCGGCTTCGATCGCCTGGCGCCGCGCGGGGCGCGCGCCGAAGATCCAGGTCAGCAGCAGCATCGCGGGCAGCGCGTAGACGAGCCAGTCGGCGGCGAAGATCGCGAGGCGGGCAACGCCCGGGTGCGACGCACCGCCGGCGTTGATGGCGGAAAAGAGGGCGAGATTGACGTTCTGCATGAATCCGGTTGCGTGAGGCGTAAAAGTTCGGCCGGTTGCCCCGCCGGCGTCGAACGATGCCAGAGCGTGGCCGCTTAAGCGGGGCTGAATGCGGCAGCCGCCCGGACGAGGCCCGCGCGGCGAACGCACTTAGAACCTGCACTGCAACACAAGTTCACACAATTGTCACATTTCCACGTGAACGTCCCCGTAAAAGCTCACCCTGCCTCCCGTAAAGCCTCACCTTTTTCACATGATGGCGTCATCGACGCATGCGACCCTCGCTTGGCCTCGTGCCGTCCAGGCCGTTTACCTCGTTCATCTCAATATTTACGCCTCAAATAATTCGAAATCGGCAACAATTAATTCCATATGCGGCATCGCACAACGGCAACGCACAGGCATACGATTACGACCACTCATCCACGAAGCGCTCAACAACAAGGAGTCCGCATGAAACCCAGCGATGTCCGATCGAAGGCGTTTGCGATGCCGTTGACCAGCCCCGCGTTCCCGATGGGCCCGTACCGTTTCGTCGATCGTGAGTTTCTGATCATCACGTACCGCACCGATCCGGACCGCCTCCGCGAAATCGTCCCCGAGCCGCTGCAGGTCACCGAGCCGCTCGTGCATTACGAATTCATCCGCATGGCCGATTCGACCGGCTTCGGCGATTACACCGAAAGCGGCCAGGTAATCCCCGTCGAATACGACGGCCAGCCGGGCGGCTATACGCTCGCGATGTATCTCGACGATCACCCGCCGATCGCCGGCGGCCGCGAGCTGTGGGGCTTCCCGAAGAAGCTCGCGTCGCCCACGCTGCACGTGAACACCGATCACATCCTGGGCACGCTCGACTACGGCAAGGTGCGTGTCGCGACCGGCACGATGGGCTACAAGCACAAGGAACTCGATATCGAAGAGCAGGCGAAACGACTCGCCGGCCCCAATTTCCTGTTGAAGATCATTCCGCACGTCGACGGCACCGCGCGCGTATGCGAACTGGTGCGCTATTACATGCAGGACATCAAGATGAAGGGCGCATGGACGGGCCCCGCCTCGCTCGAGCTGGCGCCGCACGCGCTCGCGCCGGTGGCCGACCTGCCCGTGCTCGAGATCGTCGAAGCGCGCCACCTCGTCGCAGATTTGACGCTGGGCCTCGGCGAAGTCGTCTACGATTACCTGGCCCAGTAACACGTCAACAGCCCTTTCTCCCTGTCAATCCTTTCACCACAGGAATTCGAACATGAGCAACCTGAATGGCAAGACCGCAGTCGTCACGGGCGCCGCGAGCGGCATCGGCAAGGAAATCGCGCTGGAGCTGGCCAAGGCCGGCGCGGCCGTCGCGATCGCCGACCTGAACCAGGACGGCGCGAACGCGGTCGCCG